>CAXSAY010000001.1:0-1749680 GCA_964235665.1 uncultured Acidobacteriaceae bacterium | reverse complement strand
GGAGGCGGTTCGGCCGCCTCCCGGGCTTCACCAACTGCAAGCCCAAGTACAAGAGACCGGATGGCCTGTTCCCTTTCGTTCGCCTCAAGAGCTGCACGGGCGAGCAGTACCCGATAGCGGAAAGCTTCACCGAGGAAATGACGAAGCTCTACGAAACGCGAGAACAAGAACGTGAGGCCAGACGCCTTGAGACCTCTCTTTCTCCCCGAAGGGGACCTAGGTCCCAGCCCTCACTCGAACGCTTTCGCACCTCCAGCAAGTACCAGGACCGACCCGCAGCAGCAGACATCGCCTTCTGTGTGTCCGCCTACGGCAGTGGCATGGATGAGGCGCAGATCGAGCGTACCCTCGAGGACGACTACCTCTCCCGTGATCCAAGCCCTGCGAAGCGCAACTCTTACATCCGGAGAACCATGACGAAGGCGAGAGATTGGGCAAGCCGCTAAGCGATGCTCTTCATCGCTCTTGTGTTCTTCCAGAGTTGTCTTTCCTGAATGACGTCTCCAGTCTGAGCAGGCTCGTGCGAACTTCCGGCCAGGAAGCGGAACCGTTGAACAGTTTGGCTCCCTTCCGGTTTGCCTTTCTGTCTGCGTTCAGCGTGCCGCGCTCAAGACACCCACGCCCTCCGGACGCACGCTCTCCTTCCCAGAATCCGCTTCGCGCCTTTTTGAGGTGCGGACTCCTTCCCCATAGCGAGTCTGGGTCCCCTTCCGCAGATCCCACGCAGTCGCCGCGGGAGTGGGTCGCGACGGCACACCCGTTGGGCAAGCATGTACCGCAGACAGCGGACAAACCAGAAGAAAACGGAGCCCAACACCATGTTCAACAAGATCACTCTCATCGGCCGACTCGGACAGAACGCAGAAGCCAAAACCGCTCAGAACAGGAACGAATTCGTCGTTCTCAACATTGCAACCAAGGAGAGCTGGAAGAACGACAAAGGCGAGTACGAGACCCGTACCGAATGGCATCGCGTCTACGCCTGGAGAAACCTCTCGAAGTTCGCCCGGACCCTCCTGAAGGGACAGCTCATCACCCTTGAAGGGACACTCCGGTACCGCGAGGTCGTCGAAGACGTCGGGGGTGCAACCTACAAGCACCGCCTCGGCGAGATCCACGCTACCAGCATGAAGCGGCTCTCGAAGCTCGAGGCAACAGACGACCCAGCAGATGGAGCGGGCGAGTAGTACTTGCCCACTCCAGCCGGCTGGATCTATACGATCCCGCCGGCTCTTATCACAGAATTACTCCCGCCATGAGAGCGAGCCAAGACTTCTGAACTTGCCGGAAGACTCATTCCTTGATCCTTTGGTCGAAAGGGTAGCTCATAGCTTCTTTGATCTGGAAGGAGCTTGCATCATGGTGGGCAGGGTTGAAGAGATAATTTGCCGTAATTGGCTTGGACCGGCAGGCGATCCGCTACTGCAAAGGGGCCGACAACGAGGCTAGAGGGTTTGACATAACGTATCCACAGCCGATCAGGCGTGCACCAGGAGTACCCGATCGCGCTTTCACTCAGGGGCTAGTGGGTTCGTGTACCTGTTGGCTCGAATGCTACCTGCAACTTATGCCAAGTATTGCCGCAAAACGATCCTTGATCGACAGCATCTCCACTCGGCCTAAGTCACGTGGCAGAACGCCTGGACCAGCAAGGAGAAAAACGCTCCCGTAATCATGGCGGGTTGGCCAGAAGCCGTGATTGCCTCTTTCTGCAGGCGCGGTGAAGTAGGGCTGAGCTGTAACGCCGCTGCCGGAAGCAGGCTTGGCTCGATCGTTCCCGGGGGCTCCAACGCCGAACATAACGTGGTCGGCGGGCTCGACCGCCAGAAGAGAATGGCTTAGGGCGGGGGCGTACTGTCTGAGCTCGCTAGCGGGAACGACACGGCCGATGCCATCGCTACCAGCTTCAGATTCGCTGCGCAGGAGCGCTGCCACTGCAGGGTCATCCGTTGTAGCCAGGCCGCCCATTGATCGGACCTGACCTTCTACCCCATGCTTAGCCAAAAGCACGGTGAGATTAGCCATTTGGTCAACGCGCTCAAATCCGTGATCTGACACGACCGCGACGTCGTAGCTCGCAGGAAGCGCGGTAATCATCTGACCGATGAGCTCGTCCGTCCGCTCAACAATAGCCTTGCTCGTGTCGTTGAAGGGCCCGAGGTCGTGCTGATCGCTGTCGAGATCAACCAAGTGAACGAGAAGGAGATCGGGCTGTTTGTGCTGGAGGAGCCAGACCGCGGCCAGAGTCCGGGTGCGATCATCCATCCATTGCTGAGGAAAAGACGGAAAGTCTCGGCTGATGTCGGCCACAAGTGTAGCGGGGGCAGCTTTCGAGGCAATGGTGGCCATATCCATCGATCCACCATTACGGCGCTCGAAGTATTCGGGCAGGTTGTAGGTTAGCGGAGCGTCAACGGTGACCGGCCACGTCACCGCGCTTGTGGTCAGACCGTGGTCGGCGGCGCACGTGAGCAACGTCGGAACCTCGATTAAATGCGCGGACCAGTAGTAGTCCCCTCCCTCGGACTTCGGCTTGCGGTTACCGAGAATGCCGTGCTGATCCGGGCGAACGCCGGTGATCAGCGACGTGTGCGATGGCCAGGTGATCGTGGGCCAGACCCCGAGGACACCATCAGCGACTTGCCCCACCGCGAGCAGCTTCCGCAAGTTGGGGATGCGCTCACCCATGATGTCTCGATCGCGCAGGTATCGCCAATCGAAGCCGTCAACCGAGACGACGAGCAACTTGTGCTTGGACGGAACATGAACGCTTGTGTGGCCCTGACCAAGGACCGTACCTGTAGCGAGAAGCAGAATAAGCGGGATGAAGTTTCTCAAAATCGTACCCGCCCTCCGAGCTGGACCTGCCGGGAATTAAATGCGGAAGTCGGAGTACCGAAGGTGGCGGAGGTAGGTGGTCCCAGAATGCCGACCGCACTAGCGCCCGTGCTGCCGCCATACGTGGTGTTGACAGCTCCAGCGCAGCCACCAGCGCTGCAGGCAACGTTTGTGGAGTTTAGGAGATTTTCCGCCTCAGCGATGACTTCTAGCGTCACACGGTCACGATAGAGCGGAAAGATTCGGCTGCCACGCAGGTTCCACTCGCGGAATAGAGGTCCACGGAAGCTGTCGCGGGATGCGAAGAGTGCATAGTCGTTGGTGACGCCATCGTTGTTCAGATCTGAGCCGGCCATGGCGGAATAGGGGAAGCCGGAAGTAACCGTGGCGTTGGTGGCAAAGCTGAAGCCGTTGAGCAGATATCCCACCGGACCCTCTACAGCCAGATGCGGTTGGTAGACGCCCTGAACGACAAAGCGATGTCGTTGATCGCTAGAAGACCAGCCATAGTCGGCATTGAGGTTCGTGGAGTTCGTCACGTTGCTGCCGCTGTCACCGACCGAATCATTATTGTTGAGGCCCCAACCTACGGTGTACGAGGCATCGAGCTGCAGGTTGTGGCTGAGTCGCTTTTTTATCTGTACGAAGCCGCCGTAATAGGTGTCACTTCCCTGTGAGGCAAGGGCATAGACAGGTCCGAAAGCAGAGTTCGGCCGTGTACTCGAGAAGGTTGGGCGGCCATCCCGCAAGCTACCGGAGATCTGGCCTAGATTGGTATCAAAGAGCACGGGGGCACGTCGACCCAGATACACCTGAGCACCGGCGGAGATGGAGTAGTTTGTGCCCACCTGTTGTTCGAGTGCGAGATTCATCTGGTCTGCATACTGTGTGCGGAAGCGAGGGTCGAAGCCGTAGACCGTGGTCTTGACGGCGAATTGGCTGACAGGACCGGCAAAGGGGTTCGGGTACTGCGGGGCGCCAGCAGCTGTTCCGTTGACAGTGTAGGTCTGAACCTCCTGTCCGTTCGAGCGATCGACTAGCGAGATCAGGCGAAGATTCAAGGTGTCGTAATTGATGCCAAAACCTCCGCGCAGGACGGTGTTCGGAAAAGGGCGGTAGGTGAAGCCCAGTCGCGGGGCGAAGTTTCGATAATCATTTGGCAAGTTGCGCGAGATCGCGAGCGGTGCGTTCTGGTTTAGGTCTGGAAAGATGCGGTATTCCCAGCGGAGACCGTAGTCAAGGCTGAAGGTGTCACTGACGCGCCAATGGTCCTGCACATAAAAGTTTAGGGGTGTGGTGCGATGGTTGGCGACGTTGTTGCCGAAGGCTTCCGTAAAGGACGTGTAGTTGTACGGCATCTTTGTTGCCGGGTTGACTACGCCCTGAATGGTGTTGAGGTACTGAGAGAGGCTTGCGAAGGTGTATTGATACGGCAGGCGGTCCTGTGAGAGGACATTGATGGTGTCGATGTCAGTACCGAACCTCAGTTGATGTGCACCCAGGCTGTAGCTGAAGTCGTCGATCGCGTTGTACTGATCTTCCTCATACCGCTGCCCAGCGCTGGTGTTGGAGTTGAGCGTCGCGACGCCACTAATCGCGATCGTGGGTCCAAGCGCGCCGCTTACCGGGGGGCGGTCAAAGATGCGCCGAAGGAACCCAGCCCGAAGCTCATTCAGCGCTTTGCTAGAGACGATCTGCGACCACTGCACGGCGCCTGTCTGATCCTTGTCGTTAAAGTTGTTGGATGAAGAGATCGTCTGCAGGCCGCCCGAGGTGTTGAACTGCGAAGGGGTCTGATACGCAGAAGCACGCACGTAGAAGTCGTTATTGGGATTTACCTGATAGTCAAAGCGCACCAGATAGGACTGGAAGCGCTGCTTGAAGGGCGCGTTGCCGAGCTCCGAAGGGGGAAGCTGCAAAGCGGCCGCGTTAGCGGCTGTGATGGTGATTGGACGGGCGCCATCTTCCGGCTCGTACTCTCCGCTTACAAAGTAGAAGAGACGATTGTGGAGGATGGGGCCGCCAATGTTCATCGAGAAGGTCGCCCACTGCTGGAAAGGCTTGGCCCCCTGAGTCAATGAAGGCTTCGAGATGAAGCCGGGTCTGCGTTCGAGCACGAGACCCTCACCATGAGTGTCGTTAGTGCCGCCTCGTGTAATGAAGTTAACGATGCCACCGACGGTTCGGCCGTATTGTGCGTCCATAGCGCCCGCGATGACGCGGATCTCCTTTACATCCTCAGGAGAGACGATGCCAAGCCGGCCTGGGCCGCCGCGCTGGGTGTTGTCGATGCCGTCGATCAAGAAGGCTTTGCGCTGCAGACCGCCGAAAGCAAAAGTGGGGTTTCCAAACTCATCGTCCCGCGTGCCATTAAGGCCCGGAACAAGCAGCGCCAGATTGAAGGTGTTCCTAGACGTAATCGGCATATTCTCGAGCGACCGTTGATTCAGGCCATCCGAAATGTCGAATGTGTCGAGGTTCAGGATGCTTGGACTGGCTTCGACCGTCACGGTCTGAGTATCGGAACCCGTCTGCAGGCTAATGCTGACCGGAGCCGCATAACCGAGTCGAACATCGATGCCATTCTGTAGAAAACGCTGAAAGCTTGCAGCGTCGACAGAAAGGTCATATTGACCGACGGTGAGTAGCGGTACGGTGAAGCTGCCATCGTCGCGAGTCTGAACTGTTCTGACAAAACCGGTGTCGCGGGCTGTCGCCTTAACAGAAGCGCCCGCGATTGCGGCTCCGCTCGTATCCTGCACAATGCCAGTGATGCTGCTCGTCACATCACTCGTCTGCCCGGAGGAAGTGCCGATTGTAAGAAAGATGATCAAGACCGAGAGAGAGAAGCGGCAACGTAGCGAGCTGAGTCGATGCGAGAGTCGATCGCGGAGTGGATCTTGGCTTGGCATGGTTCAGCTTTGCACTAGCGAGAACACAGGAACATCAACTGACGGTAACAGCGCGGTGAAGAGCAGAGGCAAGCGCTCTGCTTCGAAACGCTTCTGTGAACTTCGACCTGGAGTATCAATCGATGCTCTAAAGGGGGTGCACCTGAGGCGCTTGCAAAACTGGGCAACATCCGTGCTGCGGCCTAGCTCTGCCGTCTCCGACTCTCTCTGTGAGCCGATCCGCCGCGGTGCTCAACCTGCTCAGGACGAGAGCGAAATCGATCTACCACGCTTCGCACCCGTGCTCGCGCCCGCGAGGTGACTAGACCTCCCTGAGGGACTTCGTCCCTGGCGCGCGCAAGCGGCACCCTCATCTTCCGCGCTCCGTCACCGACTGCGCTTGTGCAGACCTCCGCTACGCTTCGCCTCTGTATTTCGTTACCGCTTCATCACGAGGAAGGGAACTCACCGCTTGCCCTTGCCGCCCCTGCTGGCGCGGGCCAGGGCCAAGGCGTGATTGAGAGTAATCACAGCCAAATCCAGCAAAGCGAGAAGCCCCCATGAACAGCTACATCCGCCCTTCGGAGGCGCATCGCTACACGACCCTCGATGATCTCTCCAAGACCCTCGCTCGCGAAGCTCACGGCCGACGGCTTCACGCCGAGTGCTGTCGCCGAGACCAGCGCCGGCAACTTCCAGGCCTGGCTCAAGCATCCTGCCGTCTTGCCTAAACTGCTCGGCACCTTCGCCGCGCAGATGCTTGCCGGCAGCTGCGACGCCCATCCAAGTGCAGCGGACTGGAGACGATTTAGCCGGCTTCCCGGCTTCACTAACTGCAAGCTCAATTACAAGAGGCCAGACGGTCTGTTCCCCTTCGTTCGTCTTAGGAGCTGCACCGGAGAGCAGTACCCTATGGTTCAGAGCTTCCTGAGGGAGATCACCAAGCTCTACGAAGCACGCGAACAGCACCGTGAAGCTAGACGCCTTGAAGCTTCTCTCTCCCCGCAAAGGACCAAGGTCGGAGCCTTCACTCGAGCGCTTCCGCACCTCGAGCAAGTACCAGGACCGGGCCTGCCGCCGCAGATATCGCCTTCTGTGTCGCTGCGTTCGGCAGCGGTATGGGAGAGGCGCAGATTGAACGGGCCCTTAAAGACGATTACCTCTCCCGCGATCCCAGTCAGTCGACGAGAGCCTGCTACATCCGCAGGACCATGACGAAGGCCAGAGACTGGGCGAGCCGCTAGACGTCAGACCTCTCTCAAAGGGCATACGAAGCCATTCCTTGGCGCCTAGCTTCGCAGCAAGCGCCGCCTCGCCGCACAAGCAGTACCGAGCAAGCCGGTACCGAGCAACGCAAAGCTCGAAGGCTCTGGAGTGACTACCGCTGTGATTGTCACCGGTACGGCCTCGTAGACGTTGAGATCGTCTACCGGCGTCAATAAGGCATCGATCGGGGTGCCATCGTTGTACAGGTTGATCTGCGCGCCGTCCTGAAGCAGAAACGACAGGCCATACTGCGTCAGGGTTCCGCTGCCGTCTGTCACGAAGAGAACGTTGTCGTTCGCCGGAAAGGTGCCGCCATTTGTCGGCGTAGGAAAGACGCCGGGCGCCAGAATTGACTGGATCGCCGATGGGGCTCTGTTGGGCTCCGTGGACACCGCACCCGTGATGCTCATGATGGGGTATTCCATCGGCGCGATCATCGTGCCTGTGGTCAGCACAGCCGAGCCGTAGAACGCGCTGGTTGCGCTCCCGAAGGTTAGATCAAAGCTCTCGGCGCGAGCAACGATGCTTACTGCGAGAACAGCGATGGCGGGCACAACGAATCGAAGACGCATAGATCCCTCGCAAAGGCCTGAAGTGGCAACCCCAACTGTAAGAGCCAACACACCGCCGAGCGTTAATGCTGCGTGAGTTCTACGCCATTGTTGAGGCGATCAACAGCCGCGTAGTGACGCAGTCTCTCCCCCTGAGCGTTCATCCTGCTTTGACAAACTCCGCAAGGAAGCGCGCGAAAATGACACCACTGTCACCTCACACGAAATGCGAGAAACCGCCCTCAGCACGCGGTCCGCCGCATATCTTGCCGTTCACGGGATTCCTCCTGCTGTTCCACTTCTAAGGAAACCTATGCAGATCCGCAGTAACCCTCTCCCAGGCTTTGCCATTTTCATCGCGGTTCTTGTTTGCCTCACCAATCTCTGTGGCGCGCAGACAGATCGCAGCAGCTTAACTGGCACCATCACGGACCAGGAAGGCCAGCTGCTGCCCGGCACCAGGGTCATCGCAACCCTGCCCTCCACGGGCCAGGTACGCGAGACGACCTCTACCTCGGGTGGGGTCTACACGCTGTCGAATCTGTCCGTCGGCCTCTACACCGTAAAGTTCGGGCACGAGGGCTTCGCGCAGGTCTCCTACACCAACGTGATTCAGACTGTTGCCCATACGCAGACCCTGAACGTCCAGATGCGGGTCGCCGGCGTGGAGGAGCATACGGAGGTATCCTCGGACTCCGCAATCCTCGATCGCAACACCGCCACAATCACCGGGCTGATCGAGCGCGAGCAGGCCGATGAACTTCCCCTTAACGGCCGTAACTGGGCTTCCCTGACGGCATACATCCCTGGCGCCATCGATACCGGTGGCAGCAATCAGCGTTCGATCCGCTTCGCCGGGCGCGGTCTCGATGACAGCAACTTTACGTACGACGGCGTCGACGCGACCAACGTGGCCAATCAGACGCAGCGCGCCTGGGCGCGGCTCGCGATTCCGCTCGACGCCATTGCGGAGTTCCGCGTCGACACGCTCCTCGCCACCGCCGAGGGAGCGGCCACAGGGGGCGCGCAGCTCGCCGTCATCTCGCCCGGCGGAACCAATCAGCTGCATGGCCGCCTGTTTGAGTTCTTCCGCAACAATATCTTCGACGCGCCGGAACCGCTCTGGGCCTCGAACGGTGAGTCCCAGCAGCCACTCCGGCTGAACCAGTTTGGCGGCTCCATCGGCGGTCCCGTGGTTCGCAGCAAGACCTTCTTCTTTCTTGGCTCTGAGAGTTACCGGCAGGTCTGGGGCTATCCGACCAGCGGCGTGGTGCCAAGCGAAGCCTTCCGGGCTAGCATCCCCACCAGCTCCCCGGTCTACTCCATCGTCAACGCATACCCAGGCGCAGGACCAAAGACGATCCTGACGCCGTACACCCCGGAGACCGATCCAGGCGACCCGAACTACGCCGACTACGCGCTGCTGACCTGCGCCTGCACGCAGATCGCGAACGAGAACTCCTTCATCCTTCGGCTGGATCACCAGTTTTCTGCGAAAAACACTGCGTTTCTGCGATTCAACTACGATCGCGCCGTCAACACACAGCCCGTCTCGGCGGCCGCAACTGACCTGCAGCAAAGAGTGACGACGCCGATCAACGGAGTGGTCGAGTTCCTCCACATCTTCAGCCCGTTTCTCACAAACGAGGCTAAGTTCGGCTTCAATCGCGCCACCTCGAACAGTTACAACTCCAGCGACACCGGCTCTATCTTCCAGACTGTAATCTCTTCTGGATTAGGACCCGGCATCGTTCCGCAGAACTACAATTACAACAGCATTTACGTCGGCAACACCTTCTCAGAGATCGACGATCTCACCTGGCTGCATGGTCGGCAGACGATCAAGGCGGGCGTCGAGATTCGCGAGGTCCAGCTCAACCAGAACTACGGTGCGCATGGAACCGTGACCTTCGCCTCGCTGCAGAAGCTTGCAGCCAACCAGGTGCGAAAGGCAACGCTCTCGGGAGCCCTGCCCGTGAACGATCTACGAAAGACGTGGTTTATCGGCTATGTGCAGGATGAGTACAAGGCCACCCCGAATCTCACCTTGAACCTCGGCCTCCGCTACACCGTCTTCGACCTCTTTCACGAGGCACATGGGCGCGCAAATCCCTTCGACTTCAACACCTGCGGTCCAGCGGGTTTCTGCGGTGTGGGTGCCAGCTTCGGCCAGCAGAACTACGGCGACGTAGACCCGCGCGTGGCCTTCGCCTGGTCAGCCGGTGACGACCGTCGGCCAATCCTGCGTGGGGGCTTCGGGCTTTACCACGAGGATGGCCAACTCGATGACCAGAACCTCCCTGCAAAGAACGAGATTCCGTCCTACTCCGTCACCAACGTCGTCTATCCCGTCACGCCGTTCTTCACCGGCAGTGGCACACTCTCGCCAAACGCCGAGCAGCGCAACCGTAAAGACAGCTACGTCGAGCAGTGGGATCTTTCCATCCAGCAGGCACTCCCGGGCAACTTCGTCGCCACGGTCTCCTACCTGGGCAGCAATGGCGTGCATCTGCTCGACCAGAATGTCGTCAACCTGACGGACCCAACGACAGGCAATGTGCAGTATCCCACCTTTGCGCCGGCCATCGCTTACCGCGGATCCTTCGGCGCGAGTTCGTACAACGGTCTCTCTGTCTCGATGCGGCGATCGTTTACGCGCGGCTTGCTTGTAGCCGCAAACTACTCGTATACGCACGAGATCGATAATGGATCGAATGGCAGCGGCGACGGCGATGAACTGCCCCCGCAAAACCCCGTCTGCCTCCGTTGCGAGTGGGCTAGTGGTGCGTGGGATGCCCGCCATGTGCTCAACGGCAACGCCGTTTACGAGCTTCCCTTCGGCCGCGGGCAGCAGCTGCTCACTCACGGCTTCGCTAGCGCTATCCTCGGCAACTGGCAGCTCACAGGCACAGCACTCGCCCGCACTGGATTCCCCATCAACGTGCTCCTGCCCGGCAGCTATATCTCGCCGTACGGTAATTCCGGCACGCTGCGTCCGGACCGAGTTCCCGGCGTCTCGCTCACCCCGAGTGGTGGTCACTCGATCGCGCACTGGATCAATCCGCGCGCCTTTGCCGCTCCCGCACCCGGAACCTTCGGCAATGCAGGACGCAACCTCTACCCTGGTCCAGGCACCTGGCAGGTCGACACAGGACTTGCAAAGGACATCCCGCTCACCGAACGCGCTCATCTAGAGTTCCGCGCCGAGTTCTACAACGTCTTCAATCACCCGCAGCTCGGTCAGCCGCAGTCCACCTTTGACCCCACAACCAGCACTGGCTTCGGCGCCATCACCAACACCGTCAACCTGAACACGGCCATCGTCTCCCCCATCACACCGGTTGGCTCCGGCACACCCCGCGAGATCCAGTTGGCTCTTCGGCTGCAGTTCTAAGCACGTGCGCGCCGGCTGCGTACAGGGTCGGCGCGCCTGATCATCCCTGCTCGCGAACGTCAAGCAATGAGGTGTATCGATGAAACTCCTGGTGATCGAGGATGAGCGCAAGACAGCCAACTTTCTCAGGAAAGGACTGATCGAGGCGGGCTTTGTTGTAGACGTGGCGCAAAACGGTTGCGATGGCCTGGAGCTCGCGAAGACCCTGGAGTTCGACCTCATCATCCTCGACGTCATGCTGCCGGGGCTGGACGGCTGGCAGCTATTGACGAGCCTGCGGCAGGCCGGCAATACCACCCAGGTCATTCTGCTGACGGCGCGCGACGCCGTCCATGAGAGAGTGCGCGGTTTCGAGCTTGGTGCGGACGACTACCTTGTCAAGCCCTTCGCCTTCTCCGAGCTGCTCGCGCGCGTACACTCTCGCCTCCGCCGATCGCCGGTCCGGTTGCAGGATGTTCTCCGTCTCGCGGATCTCGAAGTCGATCTGCTCCGGCATCGTGCGACGCGCGGCGGTCAACGCCTCGACCTCACCGCAAAGGAGTTCCTGCTGCTTTCCCTGCTGACCCGGCGCGCCGGAGAAGTTCTTTCGCGCACCGTCATCGCTGAGGCGGTCTGGGACATGAACTTCGACAGCGACACAAACGTCGTAGACGTCAGTGTTCGCAGATTGCGCAGCAAAGTGGATGATCCCTTCGCCTTCAAGCTCATCCGCACCGTTCGCGGCTCCGGCTATGTCCTCGAAGCCGAGTCCTAGCACACCCGCGCGGCTCGCCCACGTCTGGGGCACGCTCGCCTTTCGACTGACGGCGAGTTATGCGCTCGCCGGTCTGCTGCTCGTCTCACTGGCGACCTTTAGCCTCTACATTGTTCTCGTCTCGGAGCTTGATCGGAGCACGGATGAATTCCTCAAAGACAAGGTAAATGTAGTGCGCACCATGTTGCGCGAGCGGCCCGAAGACACCGAGGGTCTGCATGAAGAGATTGAGCTTGAATCCGCCTCCCGGCGCTACGAGCAGTTCTACATCTCGCTCCTCGACGAACAGGGGCGATCGCAGCTCATGACGCCGGGCATGGCCGATCAGATGGACCTGCCGCGGCTCGCGGCCCGCCTCGCCGCCACCCATGGTGCCTCCGGACTCGCCTTCCAGGGGCGTCAAGGGCGATCCTTTCGAGTCATTCAGACAACCGTGATTCCGGAAGGCCCGTCCGGCCGTCCTGTGACCATTCAGGTGGCTGTAGACATCTCCGGAAAGGAGGAACTGCTGCGCCGCTTCCGGCTTTGGTTCTGGCTCACCTTCGCCGGCTTGCTGGTGCTCTTCCCCTTTGTCGGCTATCAGATCGCTCGACAGGGCATCCGCCCGGTCGAAGAGATTGCGCGCACCGCCCGCCGCATTACGTCGACTCACCTCAACGAGCGGATCGCCACCGCAGGCTACCCCTCTGAACTCGCCTCTCTCGCTCACACCTTCAATCGCATGCTCGACGGGCTCGAGGACTCCTTCGAGCGAATCTCCCGCTTCTCTGCCGACATCGCGCACGACCTGCGCACACCAGTGAACAACATCCGCGGCGAGGCCGAGGTGGCGCTCGCCCGCGGCCGCACCATCCACGAGTATCGTGAGGCTCTCGAGTCGTCGCTCGAAGAGGCCGTGCATCTCTCTGACCTCATCAGCAACCTGCTCTTCCTCGCGCGCACGGAAAGCCCACTCACCCACCTGCAGCTGGATCGTCTGGACGTCACGCGGCTCCTCGAGGGCGTTCGGGACTACTATGATGCATCCGCCTCCGATGCGGGCGTCATGCTCACCAGCGCTACCGGCAGTGCGCCTGTCTTTGCTGCACTCGATCGTGCCCTAATGCAGCGCGCCATCGGCAACCTGGTCTCAAATGCTGTTCTTCACACGCCAGAGGGCGGCCGCGTCGCGATCACCGGCCGCGCGCAGGGCGATCACGTCCTGATAGAGATCACAGACACCGGCGTCGGCATACCTCCCGAGGCCCTGCCGCGAGTCTTTGATCGTTTCTTCCGCGTCGACCCGTCGCGCTCGAAGACCTCCGGCGGCACCGGCCTAGGCCTCTCCATCGTGCAGGGCATCATGCAGCTGCATCATGGCTCGGTCGAGATCTTCAGCACGCCCGGCGAAGGCACACGCGTATCGCTGCGCCTGCCCGTCAGCGCCGCAAGCCGCTCGCAACCTGGCAACTAAACCACGCACAGACAGTGTGGGCCTTCTCCCGGAGGAAGAAGGCCCACACCATCGCCGAAGCACGCGTTCGTCATCGGATGCTTAGTCGTCGTCGTCCCGCTTCGGTGCCTTCGCCTTGAAGTCACTCGCCGGTCGCACCCGTTGCTCGCCCGGGTACGGCAGCTCGAAGTTGGTCGTCTCATACCAGTTCAAGTGATTGACTGTGCTCGGATCCTCGGAGTCGGGGATGTGCTGTTTGCCGGCAAAGACCTGCGCCTTCTTCTTCATCCATCCCGCCCGCAGCGCCTTCACCGCCGCCGTCTCCAAAGGGGTCGTCGCCGCTGCTAGTGCAGGGCTCGCTACCTCCGAAGCCGTGCCCGCGCTAAACTTCGGCACCGGAATAGGCTGGGTAGGCGTCTGCGTCACGCCCAGGTTGAGTGGGATCCCGTTCGACACATGGGTCCACGGCCTGAAGTTCTCCTCCGGCGGATTGTCCACGAAGATCTCGGTCATCGGCGAAGCGATCAAATCAAACTGGTTCATGGGGGCCAGGCCAAGAATCTGCTCGATCGTCCGCGTCATATTCACCTGCGTGTAGAAGGTACTGTCCTCGGTTACGCCGGCTCCGGAACCGTCCTTCTTCACGCGCTGCTGGACATACGGACTGATGATGTACCCAGGGCTGCGATGGCCGTCGACATGGTCCACCCCGTCCTGCGCGTCATCCTCTTCCACAAAGATAGCCGAATCCTTCCAGATCGAGCTATGGCTGATTTCCTCCACAAAGCGTCCCAGCGCGAGGTCATTGTCCGCCTGCATCGCCTGTGCCTTGGGTGGTCCGCCCGTGTGGTCTGAGCTGATCCACATGAATTCCAGCTGCGGCACCGCGCCCCCTTGCACATCCTTCTTGAAATCCTGCTCCCAGACATCGAAACGAAACTGGTCCGGGATGCCCAAATCGAACTGCGGGTAGTTCTGCACGGTGTTGTTGATCAGATTCGGCAGCGCCGAATGGGAGGCGACAGTATTGATATTGTATAGCTGCTTCTCCGCGCCAGCCTCATAGGCTAACGCGTCGTGGTAGAAGTCGATCCACAAGGGTTCGGTCGTAGATCCCGTCGGCGTCCGGAAGGTGTTGTACTCGATGTACTCGCCGAAGTTCTTGAACGAGACGCCCTGTTTCACCGCGACATCCCACAGATGCCCAACCTTCTGGTATGCGATCGTATCCCCACCATTAGACGGGTAATCCCGCAGCCAGTCGGGCGATTGAATATCGTCCGAATAGGGTGCTATGGCCTGCACGATCCAGTTGTGACCATCCGCCGACTGTCGGCTCGGATCGTAGAAATTGTCGAAGAGCGGGAAGCGCTGGACCAGGGCATGTGCGTTGGGAGTCACAGGACCATACTTGGCATTGTCGCCAAAGACAGCCAGCGTCGGATCGCCATTGCCACCGCCGACATCGCCCAGAATCTGGTCGTACGTCCGGTTCTCTCGGATGATGACAAACACGTGCTTGATCTTCGAGGGCGCGCCGATCCTCTCCGGAATCGCAAGCGGCCGCGCATTCTTGCGGCCACCAGACGCCGCAAAGATATTCTCTGCGAGATCCCAGTGGTTGTTCTGGAAGACCTGCGCGGTGAGCTGTCCCAGCTCATCGAGTGTTGGAATGGGGACGATGCTGACCGTCCCAAGGTCCTGGTGCGTGTTGAACGATGTCACGCCATGCGTCGTGCCGTAAGAGTTCTCCGCCGTACTGGTCGGAGCCGGGGCTACCGCAAAGCCCGTCGACCCGATACCCTTGTCGTTCGCTACCAGCAGCGTGTTGTCCGCGGCATTCAGCACCACCGAGCTGGGCGCATACCCCACCGGAATCATGCCCTGCAACGAGCCGCCACCATTTAGACTCACCACCGCAATGGCGTTCGCGTTGTAGAGCGCCACGTAGGCCATGTTGGTCTTCTGATCGACGGCTATCGAATTCGGCCCCGCACCATACGCCGCGGCCTTCTTGCCAGGCACCCGGACAGGCAGCCCAAGATCGATCGTCCCGATCACCTGGTTCGTCGCGCCGTTGATCATCGTCAGAGTGTCGCTGTAGGTGTTTGCCACCAGCAGCTTGTCGCCCCAGAACGCCATACCAGTGGGGTGTGAGCCCGTCTCAATCGTGTCCGTCACCTTGAATGACGCCAGGTCGACGACTGACACTGTGCCCGACGCGGTCGAGCCCGTGGGGAACGCAGCAACCACCGGCGTTCCATTCGAGTAGCCCTGAAAGTCCTTCTCTGTCGCGATACGACCGGCCTCGTTCGACACGTAGGCCGTCTTACCGTCAGGCGAGATCACCACGCTGTGTGGCACGTTGCCAACCCGGATCTCCGAGCGCTGCACCGGTGTGGACGGCGTCAGGTCAATCTTCGTCAGCGTGTCGTTGTTGTCGAGCACCGCATAGGCAGTTTTATTGTCCGGAGACACGGCGATGCCCGTCGGGTAAGAGCTGGAGACACCATCCCCAGAGAGCGTGACTGTCTGCCCGCAGGGTATGGCCGAGCTGCCCGTGGTTCCCGCAGGGCTGTTCGGAAAGCACTTCACCGTCGTCAGGTAGCCGGCGGCATTCACGTCGAGTGGCACGTTCACATGAGCGTAGTCCGAGAGCATGCCGTCTGCACTCACGCGTGCGATCCCGATAAAGCTGCCCGCGCCGGAGCCTCCATCCTGGCTGAACAGCAGATACTTGCCGTCGGGAGTGTACGTTATACCGAGATTGCTGCCGTCCGGATCCTTCCCGGCTGCGGCGGAATACGTTTGGAGTACAGCGCCCGTCTTGGTGTTGAAGACCGTCACTGCCTGCGGCGCCCCCATCTGCAGCACAGCGGCCGTGTCGTTCTTCGTCGGGTTCAGCGCAACCGCCTTTGCCCGCGTCCTGATCCCGAGATACACCGGTTTGCCTGCCGGCGTAATCACCTGGCCGCTGCTCACCACCCACGGCGTTGGCAGGTTTTGCGGATAGCTCGGCCCCTTCGTTGCGTGCTTGTTCTCGCCGACCGTGTACGTCGGAAACGGCACCGACTGCGCGATGGCTGAAACGCTCAACCCCGTCGCTAGCAGGCCCGTCGTGACGACGCAGCTCGCGGTGACTTGCTCGCGAATCGACTTGCGAATTCTTCTTCTCGACATATAAGTTCCTTGGAGTTTCTCTAGCTGTATCGGTGGACTGCTGGCCAGCGTGAAGGCCTCAAGAGGCTTGCGAGGATTTGGTTATGTGCTGGGGAGATGGGCGGAAACTTGGCGATCAGATGTATGTGCCAGGTGCTGCTCAAGCAATGCTGCTCGCGACAGACAGGAAGGCAACGCGGAGAAAGACACTTAGGACCTCAGCTCGTTGTTGCTCAAAGTATTGAGCTTCGCGAGTGACGATTCCATGACCAAAACATGACATTTCTGTAATTTGCGTCGGCAGAGCGCGACGAGCATCGCGCCTTGGATCTCGGAGAGACCCCGACGGGACGCTTGCTTGATCGGGCCGCTGGCAGCGAAGCGCGCGTCTTAGAGAACTGCATGGCCTACACAGAGGTCTGAGGCTAAATCTCATACGCATCGACGCTTGTGTCGAAGACCCGTTAGATGAAACGCATCGCCTCCATTCGACCCCGTCCCGCGCCCCTTGGTATTCACCACAAGGAGGCGCCGTCCGTCTCCTGAATAGCCACCGCACTCGGATACCAGCCCACCGGGAGATGTCCAAGAACCTTGTTTGATCCAGTGTCGATCACGGCGACCGCATTGATGCCCGCTTCGGTCACATATAAGCGGCTTCCATGCATGGCGAGACCCGCCGGCATCACGCCACGCAACGGCCGCTGCTGTGCATCCTCAAAGCGCGACCCGCGGAAGGGTGTTAGCGGGATCTCCGCAAGCTGCTTGGTGCCATCCGCTGCGAGGATAGCCACACTATCCTGGTGTGCCAGCGAGACGTAGACGCAGTCCGCACCAGCGACCACACCAATCGGTGCGGCGCCTCCAACTGCCATTCTGGCGGCGCTCGGAGAGTCTCCACCGATCGTCTCGCCCAACCGCAACTTCGCCGCCACCCGTGCCGTCGCCGGACTTCCCACGTCGTAGGTCCAGAGAGAGCTTCCGCGTACATCATTCTCTGAACCCAGACCCGGCACAGCGTGGCCCTCCACCATCGCACCCTCTCGCGCCGCCTTTGAGGGATAGCCAAATGGCGGGAACTGCAGGCCGGTCTTCAGCACATCGTTTGCTTCTATACCGGCAACCATCTTGTACTCGAACAAACCGGAGTTGGTGACGTATAGCCGCTTACCATCGGGCGAGAGTGCCGCTGCGTAGGGGTTTGCGCCCGTCGCAGCGAAGCCACGCGTTCCTGGGTCGTCGCGTCGATTACGACTACCCTCCAATTCCCCTGATCGACAACGTACAGCAGGTGCCCATCGCCACTCAGCACCAGCGAAGCCGCGAAGCTCTGCGCATAGGCCTTGCCCGCCGTCACACCGTCCAGTGTCACCCGCGGGACCGGCTTCCAGCTGTCTGTCGCGTAAATATCTACCGCCCCCGTGTCGCCGGTTGTGTCGTACAGAAGTTGCCATCCGGCGAGTACGCTACTCCGGTCATCACCTGCACGTTCGGGTCGTTCCTTCGTCCGGCAGGAAGCTGTCGCACCGGCGTCTTCTGCAAAACACTCGCTCCCGCTCCGGGTGCAGGAACCACGTTCAGCGAGAACGGCCAGCCGATTGAGGGCAGCACCACCTCTCCGTCATCTGGCCGCATCGCGAGAGCAAAAGGATACGGGGCTACCTTGATCCACTCTCCCAGGGGCGTCACGCGTCGGCCATTTGGCAGCGTCGCTCCCACCGGGGTGCTCTCCGCGCCACCGCCGCGCAGAGGTGTAGACCGGAGCGTCAGAGGTGCGGCTGGGGCTCTCGCCGGATGAGGCGGCTGCCCCAGACCATGAACACTCAGCAGCCACAAGGAAGACCCGGCCACGCCGGTCACGACGGAGCCCCGGACCTGAGTCAAATGGAAGATGGCGCGAATCTGCTCACCCTGCTTGATCGTCGCTCCCATAAGCCCAGACTACCTTGTTCTTACGGGAACGAACGATCAAGCGGCAGCGGTCGAGTTGCTTACCGATTCCATTGAAAACGTCTCCAAAGCGTGGGTGTCTGTATCTATCCAGTTCGACTAGCCCGCCTCGTACCTTGTCAGCTCATTGCAGCCCGATGCTGTCATTGACCGCAATAGCGATGTCCTGCTCACTCCCAAGGTACCGCTCCGTGGTCTGGATGGACGAGTGTCCCAGGAGGAACTTGATCTGTTCAAGATCCCCGCCTGCTTTGCGGCAGAGCTTGGCACAGGTGCGCCGGAGGTCATGGGCGCCGAAACGTTCGATCCCGATCTGTTTCGCGGACTGCTCGACCACAGACCATATGGCCCAGTCACTCAGACCGTCCCCTTGCACTTTGCCACCTTTAGAAACCCGGCGCAGCAATCGTCCGCCTTGGATCTTCGCCGCTTCCATCCACGTTTGAATCGCCTGCTTGACCCACAAAGGAACGGCCACAGTACGGATCCGTCGTCCCTTTCCGCACAGGTCGGCCATGACCCATCTGCCTTCGCGGAGTTGAATGGTATCGACATCAAGCATGGCCAGCTCGTTACGCCGAAGGGCGCAGGCGGTAAGCAGAGCGAGGATGACGTAATCTCGCTTCCCTTTGAGAGTTGAACGGTCGGGCACCGCGAGGAGCTCTTTCGCCTGCTCCCTGGTGAGCCAGTTTCCGAGCCGGGTGCCGGTCTGTCGGATGTTGGGGATATCCGACATCTCAGACGCTTCCTCCGCACCGATAATCCCAGCGCGTTTCGCCTCGTCGACCAGCTTCCGGATCGCTGACAGCTTTACATTGATGGTCGAGGGGCTGAGCTCACGCTCCAACAAGACTGCCCGAAACTCGAGGATAAGTGTTCGAGAGACTGACTGCTGTTTATCACTGCAGAAAGCCGAAAGCTCGTCGAGTGCAAGTCCATAGTTGCGCTTCGAATTCACGGCCGTTACGCCGTTCAGGACGGCAGAGTGTAGCTTGTCGAAGCCGCGGATCTCCGGAAAAGGCTCGCCTGAGGGAATATGGACGAGTGCGAGTTCACTCATCTTTCCCACGTTCCTTCCGCGCCCGGTTCAGCTCGTCTTTCATCTTCGCAATTACACCCTGAAGAGCCTCAACTGTGGGCAGCTCGCTCCGCACTGGCGCAGGCAGTTCACCAGAGACTCGGAAGGTAGAGACGCCGATTGGCTTGGCCACATCGCGGAGCGCATACTCGACGACGGCGCTGTTGTGCGTCTCGCAGAGAAGGAGACCGATGGTCGGGGCGTCCGGCTCGCTCCGGAAAATGTCGTCTACCGCCGAAAGATAAAAGCCCAGCTTTCCTGCCCATTCCGGTTTGAACTTGCCGGTCTTCAGCTCGATTACGAAATAGCAGTGCAGGCGAAGGTGGTAGAAGAGCAGGTCTAGGTAGAAAGTGTCGCCGGCCACCGTTAGTGGAACCTGGCTGCCGACGAAAGCAAAACCGCGGCCGAGCTCCAGGAGCAGGTCACGGAGGTGCAAAAGGAGCCGACGCTTGATCTCCCGCTCCTCAGCGTCTTTCGCCAGGTTCAGGAAGTCGAAGTTGTAGGGGTCCTTGAGGACCTGCTTCGCCAGATCGGACCCCGGTGGCGGCAGAGTGCGCTGGAAGTTCGTGAGCGCCTTCCCTTCGCGCTCATGGAGCTGAGTGTTGATCTGGAGCGAGAGGACGTTTTGGCTCCAGCCATATTCCAAGGCAGCGCGAAGGTACCACTCACGTGTGGCACGGCCTTTCACCTTATCGAGGACCCGGATGTTGTGACCCCAGGGCAATTTTGCAATGAGCTGTTGCAAAATATCCGTTTCCGGCCAGGTGTCGGCGAGAGAGCGCATGTAGCGGAGATTTCGGGGACTGAAACCCTCCACTCCCGGAAACTCATTCTGCAGATCTCGGGCCAGGCGGTCGACAATCTTAGTTCCCCAACCCTGCTGCTCGAATCGGCGGCCGATCTCCCTGCCGATTGTCCAGTAGAGCAGCACCAGTTCCCTGCTAACCGCCATGGCCGCCCGGATCTGCGCTTCGCGGATGTGTCCCTTCAGCTCCTGCAAGAGCTCGTTGTAGCCGGAAGGGACGCTCAGGTTCTGATCCATAGGGGGTTTCGGCCCTTCGGGCCACAATCTTGCAATGGCCATTGCAAGATTAGGCCGGAGCTAAGGCAGATGTTCCGGAGGCTCGAAGAGATGGAGGCAGAACGGAGCTTCCGGACAGGCAGAGATATCAGCGACGAACAAGTCTAGAGTTTGTTCGCCATAGCCGCCGTACCCAATCCTTCTGCCACAGTGTCGAAGCGACGGCTCGGAATCCACGGGAGTAGGCGTGCTCGGAAGCTTAGTTGGTTTCGCAGTGGTCCTGCAGAACGACCCGGATCGCTCCCGCCTGACGATTCATTCGGTCTCATCAATCGCCATTGAAGACGATTTAGAGGGATGATCCAGCGCATGCGCGGTGCGAACCACTCGGCAAGTGAGTTGTAGAAGGTAACGCTGACAGGCGGCCAGGCCCTCGAAGCTTCCTGCTAAATGGCCCGTTTCTGCCGCATTTCAAAACTACGAGCCGCGGGTGTCAGAAAGTCCCTCCCCACCGCGCTTAGAGGTAGATGACCAGAGTTAACTGCCGGTACGAAGGGGGACGGCTCGCCTGTCTCCAGAGCTGCGCCGGCAAGAGCCCCGGCCCATCTCTTCAGCCGTCCCCTCTGTGGGGAAACCTCGCAACGTCCCCCGAAAAGCAGGTCTGCGCATCCGCGCTAATGCGGAAACCAGGCCTCCTGAGGGACTCCGTCCCTGGCGCGCGCAGGCGGCACCTCATCTTCCACTCTTCATTGTGCAGACCTCGCTTCGCTCGCCCTTCGTTCCACTCCGGGGAGGAAACCACCGCTTGCCCTTGCCGCCCCTGCTGGCGTGGGCCAGGGCCAAGGTGTGTCTGTGAGAACAGCCACAGCCGAACCATTCAAAACGAAGCTCACCTACCACGTATTTCAACCCGAACACAGTAGACATCACCGCGATCAGCAAACCTCAATCGCTCACCTTTATGGGCTATCTTGGAGCGAATGCAAAGCAGGACGGAGCCAACAAACCCGTCACTTCCGGTAGCCGTTTCCTCTCGCTGGAATGACAACGCCAGCGACCGGCAGACCCGCACCGACTCACAGTACATCGTCGTCTTCGGCAAACCTTCGCAGGGGGTCGCCAAGCTGAAGAAGGGTGACCGTGTGTACATCGAGGCACAAGCGCGTGTCAACAAGTAAGAACGGACAATCGACACCGAAACAATCAAAGTATACGAGACAGAGTTTCTGGCCGCAGCCATCAAGCGTGTAGCCGCTAGAGGAGAAGCCAAGGTCGACGAGCAGCCAGCGGCCTTTTTCAACAACAGAGTGCTCCATTGCCAACCAACCTATCTATCAGCTTTCGTCTGTAGCTGTTTGGAGAGGTTCGCTGGCAGAATGTTGTGTGTAGACGACTTACGCGCGAACACCTTCGGCTGCGATGCTGCTCATCTACGGCGAATTGCCAATGGACCTCTCACTGCTTCTCAGGGCCGCTCTTTTGTGGGCTGAAGACCGAGAGGTTGGCTGGCAAATCGTCTGCTTGAAGGGTTCGCAGGTGACGTAATTGCCTCATTCTCGGGGCACTTGACTCGGGTTTTACGCGTTTTCAGCTCGAGCTCTGACTCGGGCGCCGCTAAATGCATTCGTACGAGCCCAAATTCCTGTCAGAGAGGTTCGCTGGCAACTCTACGAGAGGTTGACTGGCAACGTAGCGAGGTGCGCTGGCAAGTGCCGCGATGTGGGCTGGCACAGAGCAGTGAGGGGCGATGGCACCATACGAGAGGTTGGCTGGCAAAGATAGTGAGGTGCATTGGCAAAAAACTCCCGGTAACGTACGAAATAACAACTACTTACGGTATCCCAAAGATTTTAACTGTCCTTAAAAAGGTTGACTCTTCCTATAGCATTCAACAAACGACGGGGCCTTCTTATGACTACTCGGAAACCTCAACAACCAACCTCAACACTCATGCCGATTTTTTGTTGATGTTGATCTCGTTCACTTTGAAAAAAACCTGCTACAAATCGGTTTCTTTGGTGCCAACGACGCTCGCGACAAAAACCGAACCTCTCGTCGCATCGAGCAAGTCGTAGTACGAAACGGCAACAAGATCAGAGTTGCGGCAGAGTTCCGTGGATCTGAGTCTCTCGGCTTGCCCTCTACGACCGATCGAGATAAATCCATTGCGCTTCCAAAAATCGTCAGCGAAGAGCGTGTGAAAACCGGGTCCATAAGCAATCCCATTCGCTTCAGTGGCTACCGCCTTAT
Organism: uncultured Acidobacteriaceae bacterium; assembly: GCA_964235665.1. Taxonomy (GTDB): domain Bacteria; phylum Acidobacteriota; class Terriglobia; order Terriglobales; family Acidobacteriaceae; genus Edaphobacter. The sequence goes on along the minus strand of CAXSAY010000001.1, from coordinate 1,727,096 downwards.
CCAAGAATTGGGCATTTCTCGTAATCGGGAGATATACGAGGACGGATGATGGGCTGATGCGTAGTCGGAGCGACGTTGTAATCCGCGTCCGGCATCGGCAGATCGGACGGGTTCGGGTCCGCGTGGAACCATTCCGCAATCTTCTGCTTGTCACTTCGACGAACGTACCGGCCACACATGCTGAACCCTCCACACTCAGGGTAAAGCTCCACAGCACGGCGAGCGTCTAGACATCTAGACGGTTAGAACACTAGCAGTCGAACCCAGTTGACGATAACGGCGTTTATGAGGACCAACGGGCTGTCAGGCTCGTCTGTTCAGCTCGGAAGCGAGAATCCCTATAAATCGGCTCCTTGCAAACTGCCCTCGACTGTGCCAGGTCTGATTGCAAGCCGAGCTCGCAAAATCCTCTTCCCGCGTTCATCTGCTTCCCATACACTCGACAGCAATCAGATCTTCCAATCGATATAGCTTGTTCACTCGCAGGCTCCCCGGATGGTTCTCATGCGTAAGTTGCTTCGTCGTAGCACCTTCGTGGCCAGTCTCCTCCTGTCGTGCGCACTCCTTGCTCAGCAGGTGATGGACAACGCCGCCATCCTCAAGCTGCAAAATGCCGGTCTCAGCGAAGACCTCATCGTCACCACTATCAACGGCTCTGCGGGCCAATACGACACTTCGACCGACGCCATCATCGCCCTGAAAAAGGCTGGCGTCAGCGACCGCGTTCTGGGCGCCATGATCTCCAGAAATGCTTCCAGATCCGCCCCGGCAGCACCATCGTCCCCTCCCCCAACCAGGGGTGCACCCAGGACACCCTCCCCGGCGATGACCGCCGGCGGCCTCGGCAGCCAGGGGAAAACCTCTTTCACCGTGGCCGAGCCACCACCCGCAGCCTCCTTCAAAGACAAAATGATGCGGATGGCCGTCTGCAGCGGCGGAGCCGTCGGCGGATTCAAAATAGGCGAAAGGCTGGCCGACGTTCAGGCCAAGCGGTTGAACCTGTCCCCCGCGCAGACCAAGGCGCTGGAGCACAAGTACGAGATTGGCCTCGCCCTCATGCTCTGTAACGGTGGCAAGGCCCTCGCTGGAACGGTGTATGCCAACCTGAGTAAGAAGGACCAGGAGGCACGCCAGAAGGAGATTGACGCCGCCGTCGTCGATGCTGACCCCGGCGTTCGAAACTACGCAGTCCCCGACCACCCCGACTTGAAAGGAACAATCACCACATCTCCCGAAGTTGCCGAGGGCGACAACCAGTGCCGCACCGTCGAAGATCACCTCGCGGAAGGGGACAGGGGAGACTCAGCCCTCGTGAAGTACTGCCGCAAACCGCCCTCAACCGAGTGGAAACCCGTCACAGGGCTCTAGCCATGCGACACCCCTTGCGGCGCTTATCCTGCCTGATCGCCTGCGGTCTCATCTTCGGCGTCGCCTCTCCCCTGCGCGCGCTCCGCTTCACGGAGAAATACACCGACAAAGGCAGCCACATCCTCGTCGTTCGTGACTGCAAAAACTTCTCCGTCTACATCCCCGAGTTTCGCGCCTACGATCAGCAGCACCCCTGCCGGAGCGGAAAGGAAGACGACGAGGAAGGTTTCGAGGGCCCAACCAACAATTATGTAGGCGACGAGGCCGAGTTGGAGTTCCTTCTATCCACCGGGGAGCACGGTAGCAATCTGGCTACCCTCTTCGCGGCCGCAAGGTACGCCGGCGATCAGGGCACCGCCGAGACCATCCGCAAGCTGATCCAGTCGCCCAAACCCTTCGACGAAGTCTGGCTGCTCTCCGGCGGAGGCGATGTCGATGCCGGCGTCGGCGTCGCCCGCGTCCTTCGCAAACACGGGATGACCGTGGAAGTCCCTGACAACTACCACTGCGTCAGTGCCTGCACCCTCGCATTCATGGGCGGCGTGCTTCGCTACATCTCCGACACCGCGACCTTTCAGGTCCACTCCGCCTCCGCATTCGAAGGCGGACTCGACAAGAGAACGGCAGAAGCGCTCCTCAAGAACCCCTCGGCCGAACTCGCCGCCGTCGCGCTCAGTCAGCAGATCGACGCGCGCTTCTACGCAATGCGCATCCTCACCCTCTTCCAAACTACGCTCTCCGTCCCGCTGCACACCACCCCTCGGCCTGAGGATGACGCGGCCTTCTGCAAAAATGCCGGCGGTCTCTACGAGAACATGGCCCCCTCCGCTCCCCGCTACATCTGCGACACAGATCACCAGGTTTTGACCTCCGCGCGCCTCCCTTACGCAGAACCCGACAACCCGGAGCGGGCCGCAGACGCTGCCCTCATCCGCCGCGAAGGCGTATCGGCCATGCAGGACATCCTCATGCGCGTGGAGCGCACGTGCATGGCCGCCGCCCTCGACGACCTTGAGGCCTCGGCACAGAACCTCGGCCCAAGAGCAAAACCCGCCCTGAAAATGCTGCGGGCCATGTACATGACGAGCATCAAGGACACCTCCTACATGACCCACCTTCAGCTGGTCACCATGGGCTACGTCACGGAGACCCTCCAGTGATGCAGACCCTGCCGCGCCTCTTCGCCGCCTCTTTCGTCCTGCTGGCCATCGCCACCTCCGCCCGGCCTCTCTTCGCTCAGGACAAGTCCATGCGCGACAGTCTCGGCACACGCCTCACCGCCACGCCCGAAGCCATCGTGCTCGATTGGGACCCAAAGCACGTCTGGAACGCCGACATTGCTCAGGGCGCAAACCTCATGGCGGAGTACAACACCCGCAGCCAGGGCGTCGTCGTTCAGTCGCTCTCCCCCGGGAGGCTCTCCGGAGCGGCCACCCGCTCCATGCGCTTCCTCCTGCCCGAGAAACTTATCGTGCCGCCGGTCGGGTCGGTCTGTCTCTTCGTCAGGCTCACCAACAACAAGGTTCTCCCCGTCCGCAAGCCGGATGGGAACCACAACGACACGGCCCGTTTCCGGGACGCGTCGTGGGAAGCAGTCATCACCGCCCAGACCCAGCGTTCGCAGTCAGACCGCTTCCAGCAGGAGCTGCAGGAAGCCGTCAACAATGGCCAGGCCGTCATCGATGGAAAGCGCCAGGCTCTCCTCAAAACAGGCTGGACCGAGGCCAACGCCTGCAAAAATGTCTCCGCTCCTTCATTCGCGAGTGCCACCAAACCGGTCGATGTCCTGCCGCCGGAGCAGCACGCGGCAGCCGCCCGGCGGGCCTGCATCACGCGCGTCCTCCAGGCAGAGAACAACACTTCACAAGCCCTGTCTCGCGCCTCCAAGGACAATCAGGTCGAGGTCCTCCTCCGCCACATGGCAAGGTCGGTTCAGCCACCGGCCATCAGCGCCTACTTCCTCAGCATCTTGGAACTCCACAAGGTGGACGTCGCCGCTCGCCGGAAACAGCTCGCGAACTTCCAGAAGGATTGGGACACCTACTCGAAACATCCCGATCCATCCTCTCGCCTCGTCCTCGGCGACGAAGCTGACGAGATCGACCTGCAGGAGATCACCACCAAACGAGCTCTCCAGGGAGACATGCTCCCGGTCTGGACCGCCTACCTCCTAAAAAAACCACTCTCCAGCCTCGACAAGTCCCTGGACCTCGAGCCCGTCGCAGGATTCGCAGGCGGTCAGCTGGAGGCCTACTCGCGCTGCGTGGACGACAGCCAGAAGCAACTGCGCTCAAAGCTGGACCAGTGGAACAAAAGCCTCGCGGACGCCCCCAGGCTGAACGAGATGGCCCGTAGTGAACTCGTCGCAAGTTGTGAGAAGGACGCCGCGGCGTTGAACACTCTGATCGACACAGCAAAATTGGCACAGCTCCGCCTCGAGCAAGCAAAGCAGTCCACGTCACCACCCGTCAACCAGCAACTCCACGCGGCCTCTCAGCAAAACCTGAATGCGACCTCCTGCACCGTGCAGCGTTGACCGCTCCCCAGCTAAGTAGCAGAGGGACCCCGCCCTGCCCGCCGCTACCCGTTCGCTCATGAAAACAGCCGGATAGTTCGCGGTAGGAAAGCTTCGTGGCTCACCTTGTGAAATCAGGAGTTTTCCATACGCCTGCATCCCGCTGCGGCTGACTCCCTCATGCTGGCCTCCAGCCTTGCTCTGCTCAGCCCCGGCGTACTCGGTTAATCGAAGCAGCACGTCGCCGCTCCGCGATGTAGCGAAACCGAAAGTCAGTAAAACAAATTAGGAGACGAAGGAGCGAGGCCCGGCGTGTGACCTCTGAGCCTCACGACTGAGAGTATGAAAACTGCATCCAGCCTGCTCTCAACAGAGGGTTTCTAGATCGGTGGGGTACCGAATCGTAGCCAGACCGCAGAAGCCTACCAGATATGCTCCGCACGCGCACCTACACTACCGCCCATCGTTGCCACCGATCAGTAGGTAACGAATGTATGGTCCGCCGCGCGACTGCAAGGGGGAAGTTTGGTCGAGAAGACAAGTCTGCGCAATGTATTCGGCCTTTGAATGGAGACTAGTTCTCCTGGCCATGATGAGTTGCGCGCGTGTCGGTCCTTATAAGTCGCACGGTCGTTGAAGACCATTGTCGGTACCAGGCTGCGGACACGCCGTTGTGACTGTTCTTTCGTCCTTGTTGCCCTACGCAGACTTCGGTGGGGAAGCTTTACAAATGGTCGTCAGTGGGGCGCGTGGCGCTTCAGCGCCGCAAACGTGCTTTCCGCGCTGGTTAGGCTGGCACGGCTGATCGGTAGTCGTTGCCGCTCGACAACACCGCCCAGGCGATACGGGCGAGCTTGTTGGCCATGGCCACGACGACGACGTTGGTGTGAGCCCTGGAGTCGAGTCGATCCAGCCAGGCACCGAAGGGTGCCTTATCCCGCTTTACGCGGAGCACGGCGGCTCGTGCGCCGTGGATCAGCATCTTGCGAAGGTAGGCGTTGCCGCGCTTGCTGATGCTGAACAGCCGGACCTTGCCACCGGTGGAGTACTGCCGCGGCACGATGCCCAGCCACGCCGCGAAGTCCCGTCCCTTGCGGAAAGCAGCACCGTTGCCGATCGCCGCGACGATGGCGGTCGCGACAACCGGCCCGATGCCGGGAATCTGCCGAATGCGGTTGCAGCCGGCATCGGCTGCGGAGATCCGTTCCAACTCATCCCCAAGCTCCTCGATCTGCGCTTCGACGGTCTTCCACTCACCCCACAGCGTGTTGATCAGGTTGCGCATCATCGGCGTGAGATCAGCTTCTGCGTTCTCCAGAACGTCTGCCATCGCGGCCCGGAGCTGGGCCGGCCTCTTCGCGAACACCAGGCCACGTTCCAACAGAAACGCACGGATCTGGTTGATCACGGAGGTGCGCCGTGCGACTAACCTGTCCCGAACGCGGTGAATGGCTTGCAGGTCCAGTTGATCGTCGGTCTTGATCGGAACGAAGCGCATGTTCTTCCGCTCAACTGCCTCGGCGATAGCTTCGGCATCGACGAAGTCGTTCTTGTTCGACTCAACGAACGGCTTTACAAACTGCCCTGGAATCAGCTTCACATCGTGGCCCTGCTTGCGCAGGGCACGACCGAGGAAATGAGCGCCGGCACAGGCCTCCAGGCCGACGAGCGAGGTCTGCAGATTAGCCGTGTACGTCAGCAGCTGCTTCTGCGTGAACTTCTTCTTCACCAGCACCTTGCCGGCTGCACCCAATGCCACCAGGTGAAAGGTCGTCTTGCCCAGGTCGATACCGACGGAATGAATCTGCATGATGATCCTCCTGAAAACCTGCCATCTACAATCCTCTGCAACAGCAGAGGAAGCAAGCGGCGGACCATCTCATTAGTCGCATTGTGGGAAGTAATGCAAGCCTCACCGATCTCAGCGGTGGGCTTCCGCGTATGTCTTTCAACCCATTTAGCACGCTAAGTCTCCATCCATCTAAAACGCTAGAGCGTCAGTCGATCACAGTTACCCAATAAAAGAGCATCACGGGTGTCAAAGAAGCCCCGGTTCATCGCGCTTATAGGTAGATGATCCGATGCAACTACCTGCACGAAGGGGGACGACTCCCCCTGTCTCCAGAGCTGCGCCGACCAAGAGACCCGGCCCATCTCTTTCGCCACCCTCTCTGCGGGAAGACCCCGCAACGCCCCCTAAAAAGCAAGTCTGCGCGTTCCGCGCTGATGCGGAAACCAAGCCTCCTGAGGGACTCCGTCCCTGGCGCGCGCAATAGCCACCCTCATCTTCCGCGCTTCCTCACCCCAGCGGGCAAAGAACGCCCGCCGGGGACCCCGGTCGCTTGTGCAGACCGCCTGCGGCGCCTCCGCTTCGCTCCGGGAGGGAACCCGGCTATTGCCCTTGCCGCCCCTGCTGGCGTGGGCCAGGGCCAAGGCGTGTTTGAGAACAAACACAGCCGAACCATTCCAAAGCGAGGCTCACCACCATGCAGTTCTTACACCAGCTCACCGGCATCAGCCGCGATCTTGTTACTCACATTGCAGCCACCGTGAAGATTCCGAACCCGCCCTACATGACCCTCACCGTCGAGAACATCGGACCCGGTCCGAGACACCTCCCTGCCCTGTCCATCTGCCACTACGGGGAGCAGAACGGCGATGCGATGCGTGACCCGGAGATGTGTTTCGAGATGGAGATCGAGGACGGAAAGGTAAAGGAGTTCCACCCCTACTGCTACCGCAACGACTATGCCGGGATTGAGCAGTTTGCTCAGGACCAGGAGACTGGGCTGTTCAATGCCCGCACCGTTCAGACGCAGGAAGAGTTTGCCGAGCTGTGGAGCCGCAACCTCACGGAACAGGGCTTTTTACGCGACTACAAGGCGTAAGAATTTGTCATTCTAGCGTGCTAGCCGCCTAACCGTTTAGCACGCTGGCAACCTAGACCATTCACCTGGACAGTGCAGGAACGCTGTCCCCCAACCCGAAAGTCAGGAGAAACCACCATGATCAATAACCTCAATCGTTCGACCTTTATGGGCCACCTTGGAGCCGCCGCAAAGCAGGACGGAGCCAACAAACCTGTTACCTTCGCCATCGCCGTTTCCGCTCATTGGAACGACAACGCGGGAGATCGGCAGTCCCGCACCGAGTGGCACAACATCGTCGTCTTCGGCAATCTCCGCAAGTACGCAGCGAAGCTCAAAAAGGGCGACCGCGTGTACATCGAGGCCGAAGCACGGAACAACAACTACGAAAAGAAGATCGGTACCGAAACGGTGAAGTTCTATGAGACCGAGTTCCTGGCCGCAGCCATCGAGCGAGTAGCTGCAAAGGGCGAAGCCGAGACCGACGAGTAGCACCGGCAGAGGTTAGGTGGGGCAATGCAGGAACACTGCCCCCAACCATCCACGATGCACAAACCCCAGTCAGGAGTGACAAGGCATGAACACCGCAACGATCGAGTCCACAGGATACAAGAACCTCCCCCTCGCCATGCTGGATGAATCCAGCACCAATCCCCGTCGAACCGTCGAACCGAACAAGCTGGTCGAACTGGCCCACAGTATCAGCGTTCACGGTCTCATTCAGCCCATCACCGTTCGCCCCAAAAGGAAACACTTCGAGGTGGTAGCCGGTGCGAGACGTTTCCGCGCTGCACAGATCGCAGAGCTGGCCGATGTTCCGACACGAATCCTAGAGCTTTCCGATGAGCAGACCCTTGAGGTTCAGATCATTGAGAATACCAGCGGGAAGACGTACATCCATATGAGGAAGCGGCAGGCTATCAGCGGCTCTAGACCTCCCGGGCTATGACGTGGCCGCACTAGCGTCCAAGTGTGGCAAGAGCCAGAGCCAGGTCTACGCACGACTAACGCTGCTTCAGCTGGTCCCCGAGATTGCAGAAGCCTCCCAGCAGGAACGCATCACGGCAAGCCACGCCAACTTGCTTGCACGTCTGACCCCGGAACAACAGGCCGAGGCATTCAAGAATGCTTCCGTAAGGATTGGCAAGACAAAGAGGGCCATCTTCTCCCAGCAAGACACCTTGCCGCGTGGATCGACGACAACCTCTACCTCGCTCTGGCCGATGCTCCTTTCTCGACCGAGGATCCCGCGTTGAATCCCGAGGCCGGAGCTTGCGTCACGTGCCCTCGCCGTACCGGGTACAACACTCAGCTTTTTGCGGATGTGCAAGGGGACAACGCCTTGATGCCCCCTGCTTTCGGAGCAAAATCGCAGCGGTACTTGCCCGTGAGACCGCTGCTAAATCCCGAACTCATCCAGATCAGCACGAAATGGAGACCGGCAGCCGAGCGCCCGGAACGAGAACTACTGCCGACAGAGTACAAACGCGTCCAGTCCAGCAGCGAAGGCGAGACGGCGGAGCCGGTTTGCCCTCACGTCACCCCCGCCATCGTGACTCATGGTGATGGTATCGGAAAGCGCCTTCACATCTGCGCCGATCAGGACTGCCCTGTTCACCATCCCAGCCGGACACATACCCCTGACCCAGATTTTGAGGAGAGACAGCGGCAAGCCGAGCGGGAGCGCGAAGAACGCAAGGTGCAGAAGGCCAAACGTGAGAAGTCGTTACGCTCTCTCATCTTGCGCTTCCCTTCCTCTGCGACCGAGGCGCAGATACGGTTTCTGCTGAAAGCTCTCGTTACTGGCGATCTAGACGACTCGCTTGAGCGCATTGCCGCTTGACTGGACGACGACAAAACGGTAAACATGGCCTCCGATGATGTGTGTGCGGATGTGGTCGCTTCCCTCATGCCGTCTTCCCTCACCGGTTTTTTCGCGGAGCTGGCGCTTGGAAGCTATGTTGAGCTTCCGCGCCCGGAAGAGCGGGATGTGCTGAAGGAGGCTCTTGCCCTCTTCACCGCAAGCAAACCGACACAGATCCTCCCGAAGCAGAAGACGCCGGTCAAAAAGCCCCTAACAACCACCCCTGCCAAGAAGGCCACCAAACGCAGCGCCTAACCGGACGGGAGGACGGGAGACCGACTCCCTGCCCTCTTCGAAAGGACACCAGCCATGCTAAAGTCATTCAGCCTTCACTTCAACCATGCAATCCATCTACCTTTGCGGTGGATTGCAGCTTTGCTCTACCTGATAAGGTAAGGCAAATGAAACAACCTTCCGGTAGGGTGAGGCCTGCCGAAGCTAAAAGCAGAACACTCCCCTTCCCCGCTGGTTTCCATACCCTTTTCAGCCAGGCACGGCCATCGCCCGTCTAAGACGCGAAAGATGCTCAGGCAGCAACCTTCAGGCACAAAACCGGCGAAGTGGACGGAGATGGTGGGCTTCCGCGTAAGAAATCAGCAAGCTTCTAGATGGTAGCCGTTCAGCTATCTAGCATTCCGAGTGACGAGGGTCTCTACCTCTTCTGTTTGGGGTAATCCAACTCGGCCAACTTCCCAGAACCGCGTTGTGAGGACCTACTCTAAGCGTAATCGGCTGTACCTCAGGAACATCGGAGGGTGGTGCAGCGTAAATTACCCATGAAATTCATTCCACGGCTGCTCGCGATTGTTTTTTTGTTGGTTTCGCCTTTTGCTTGGGCTCAGAAGACGACAACGATCGCGTTGGAGTCGAAGGGTGCGGGCCTGCTGACGGTCCATGCGACGATTGGAGGGCGTTCCGGAACCTTTCTCTTCGACAGCGGTGGCGGCATCGATGTCATCTCTCCCGACTTTGCAGCTTCCATCGGTTGTCATCCCTGGGGCCAGATCACCGGCTTCCGCATGACAGGGCAACGACTGAGTAACAAACACTGTGACAACTTTCCGGTTGTCCTCGCCGGCCGAACCTTCCACGCCGACTTGCTGACGGTCTTCGATTTGGCGGCATTGATGCCGAAAGATACACCTCATCTAGACGGATTGATTAGCCTCGACCTTTTCGCGGATCAGACTTTCACGCTTTCCTATGCGGGCCATTTCCTTCGCCTGCTAGACAAGGAGGCATTGGCGAAGGTCTCCAGCACGCTTCATGCCATGCCGATTCACATAGTGCGCGACGCAGAAGGTGTGGCCCTGACGGTGAACCTGCCTGTCAGGACCCCCGATGGAACTGCTTGGTTTGAAATGGATTCCGGCAACACGAGCGGTGTCGTTCTTGTAAACAAGTCGCTAGCTCCTTTGTTCGGATTAGCCGACGACGGCAAGGATTCCGTAGTTCATCTCACGCTTGCGGATGGAACAGCTTTCTCAGGAGAAGCCCGGGTACTTGATTTAATTCTGGATGGCAATCTTGGAATGAGCTTTCTTGCCAAACACGATGTGACCATCGACCTGCTTCACAAGACAGCATGGCTGAGTACTCCGCGACCATAGGGTGCGCATCACGTAGAGGACAACGGTCTCTTTACCCTTAGACTAAGCGAAGAGAGGCTACAGCTTTGCTTACTATTTCGGCCCAGTGTTACCACCATCAAGTCCCATCCAAGCCGTTCCGGAGGGGGTTAGGAACACCCGCGTTCATTGAAAGCGCTGCTCCTTGAGCCATCTCGCGTCTGCATTGGCAGTGAAGAACACCAGCTGGGGACCTTGCGTTTCACGCTTCAACGACATACACCTGTGCATCCTCTGCCGCCTGGACGAATCGCCCAAATGCAGCTTGGGAGTTAGTGGTGTCCCCCGCTGTAAAATCCGCCTTTGCAACAGAATCGAAAAACATAGCTTCGTGATAGTAAGTCGAGACACTCATGAAGCGAGCTAGCTTGTTGCTTTTATTCAGAAAGGTGTGCGGTGCGTTGGGGGGTGCCAGCACACTGTCACCGGCGGCACATTCGATCCACTCGACCCGGCCATCGTTGTCCAATTTTGCGAAGGCAATGTCACCCTGCAGTACCTTGAAATACTCGGCATAAGGATGTTTGTGTAAAGGAATGCCGACTCCAGCAGCCAGTTCCATCTCATAGACAGAGAACTGACAGGCCGTCTCCGGCCCACGGGCCTTCCAGACAAGTTCCATCGGCCCGATTGGCAAGCGGTCCCCTTCACTCTCTGAACGCTTCACGACATTATGCCTCTCAACTTCTCGCAAGGTTTCTACCAATTCCATCTATTCCTCCTTGTTGTTCAGCTACGGGTTCGAAATGCAGGAGCACCTTAGACCGTACGGCATTCGCATCTGCTTCGAGCATCGTCAATTATTGGTGCGTTTTATTAGAGCTATTCATAGAAACAGTCAAGAAACGATTCAGGACCTCTGCTGCCGAGGTCTCAACAATGTGATCTGATGACGGGATCACGACATGCTCGACGTTCATCAGCTCGGTCAAGATGTGGGCACAGTATCCTGCATCGCACAATAACCACCAGAAACGAATACAAATGGAATGCCACTGCTTCGGATCCTGTCGGCTGCTTCTCTAAGCTGATCTTGGGGTGCAAGGCGAGCGCGGAGAACAGAGCACCCGAGATCATTTGCTCTTTCCGGGGGCTTATGTAAGAACGCTGCGAAGGCATCCAAGCCCCCGTGTATGTCCAGGCTAAGGATGAGCGCGATTTTCATTGCAAACTCCGGGGATGTGCGCGCGATCATAAGGGATTCGCTGAATGACCGAAGCGCCTGCTGCATGGTTGGTTCCCGCATAGTGCCTCGAACGAAGGGCCGTCAACGTACGTGCCGAAAGTGAACTGCTCACCAACCATTGCGTGTCTGCCACCTGATCATCAACACCGCGAGAAGCGCTCTGCCTCAAGCCAGGGCGATCTGGAATTCGAAGCTTCCAGCCGTTAGCGACTAGACATTGCTGAGATTGGTAATCTCCAGATTCCCCGCCACCGCCTCCCTGAACACCACCAAGTACCAGCAGCACGAGTACACCCGACTGGCCCCACTCCGTCCGAAGAATCTGTGAATTCGCCGATGCTACAGGAGTTCTCCGCCCTTCGCACTGCTTGACCAATGCTTGCTGGCGTCCGCTTATGTCCATTGGACCTCCTGAGTGTGACACCAATAATGTGCGCTCAATCGCTCTTGCGAACTTCAGTAAGAGTAGCTCCTGAACCGCGCCGACAGTGGTTACTGAGGGCTGTACCAGGACTTCTCCTGGTTCGTTCTGAACCTTCTTGAAGGATCCAACTCTAAACGTGCTTGCTGGTAGCGCTCTCTCGTCTTCTGCAAGATGTCGCTGGAAGCTTCCTCTGTGTTCCCACAGTGGAACGGGGGTCTGGGTGCGTATTCAAGCCAGAGTTGGATCATCTCTGATTCTTCTCGACTGATCACCTCTGCGAGAACGGAAAACGCGAAATCGATACCGGCGCTGACCCCTGCCGCCGTAATCAGATTTCCGTCCTGCACAACGCGCTCGCTCACTGGCGACGCATTGAATTGTGTGAGGTAATCGAGGAAGTTCCAATGACACGTCGCGCGTTTGCCGCTGAGCAGACCAGCTGCACCAAGCACAAGAGAACCTGTGCATACTGAGGTGACGAACTTTGCATTCACTGCTTGCCGTCTTATGAACTCAAGCACATCCGCGTCGGCCATCAAGGGACCGGTTCCTGCCCCTCCTGGTATGCAGAGCAGGTCGAGCTGGGGACAGGTCGCAAACGTCTCTGTCCCTGTGAAGTAAGTGCCGGTGAAAGAGCGAACCGGCTCCCGGTCCTTCCAAACAAGATCGACCTTGATCCCTTCCGCGGTGGTAAACACATCATAAGGACCGGCGATGTCGAGCTGCTGGATATCTGGGAAAACTAAGAAGCCCACGTGGAACGGCATAGATCACCTCTGCATTGGGTTGTGAACGCGTTGAACACAGCTTGGTGCGGGCCCAAGCTATTCGTGAAAAGGTGCGCCGGCTAGTGCGTCCGCAATGGAGAACGGTTTGTAGTCCTCCACGTAACGCTCGCCAAAATTCGCGACGGCGTTGTCGTAGGTCGTCACCGGTGCTTCGGCTGCGACTCGACAGAGGCAGGAACGCATTTCGGCCTTCATGCCCAACCTAGGAAGATGCTCGACAACGTGATCAATATCAGAACGCCTGAGGTTCTTGATGTTGAATCCTGTGAAATCAACACCTATACCAACCTGGCAGAGGGCGACTTCTTCGCCCTTATGGCGTGCAATCGACGGAGTCGTATGCAGGGCAATAGAGTCCCAGATCACGGTCTGTGCCCATAATCCGAACCCTTCGCGAATGGAGAAGGCGCGAGCGGCATTTGCGCCAGCCACTTCAAATCTGGTGGACGGGTCGATAGGCGTAGCAAGTCCGTAATCGTGAAACAAAGCTGAGATTGCGAGAACTTCCGGATCAGGCTTCGCTCCTCGATTTTTCGCCATCAGAAGAGAAAAAAGCCAGGAACGCAAAACATGGTTAAAAAGCCATGATGGATAGATGGACTCAACATGACGGAACGCGTTCGTCACGGATGAACTGTCCGGCAGACCGATAGCAAGTTCGTGTCCTAAAGCGCGCAACCGCTGAAATCTGTGCAAATCTTCCAAACTGCACTCCTCTTGATCACCCCTGCCCGAAGACTACAAGCGGATCGACTAGACCTTCCGGGCAGTTGCTCTGGAGACCTCTTGTCGATCTCGGCCAACCTGCTCTCTTTCGTTTTCAGACGCGCCTGAACGCTGGAAGTAACGCTCTTTTGTCAGTGACAAATTTGTCAGTGCGCCTATGGACAATCAGGTCGCGTCTGGTGCTCGCAACTGACCTCGGCCACCTTCGCAACGTGTTGCCTACCCCAGGATGCCAGTGAGCGGACAATAGGGAGAAGCGTCCTGCCATATGCGGAGACTTGGTATTGCACGCGGGGTGGCAAGGTGCGCTCATCCTGACGATCAACGATTCCATCGCGCACGAGTTCCTGGAGATGGCGGATCAGCATACGCTCTGTTACGTCTGGAATGCTGCGTCTCAGTTCACTCGTCCTTAGAGGTCCCTTCGAGAGTCGCCAAAGAATGGTGCCTTTCCAGCGTCCATCAAGAATCGCGAGGGCTGCGTCAACCGGGCAATCGGATTGTTCCTTTTTTGAAACCGGCGTAAGTGTCTCCTCAGTGACAAATTTGTCACTACTAATTGCTGTGTCAGCATAGCCCTCTTCGGTATCGAATGGAAGAGTGACTCAGAGGAGAGCAAATGGTACAGGTAGCGCCGCGGACAGACCACGATCCAGATCTTAAGACCCAAGAAATTTTCAGCTCCATCCGGAAACGTATAGGCAGAGTTCCCAACATGATGAGCACCATGGCTGTGTCGACTCCTGTGTTGGAGGCCTATCTGGCGTTTAGCGATAGCCTTTCGCGAGGCAGTCTGGACTTGAGGACTCGTGAAAGCATCGCCCTCATGATCTCCGAGGTGAATGGCTGCCAATACTGCCTTGCCGCCCACAGTGTCATAGCTAAAGCAGCCAAGCTTCCTGAGGCAGAAGTCCTCGCCTCCCGGTCGGGACACAGCGACGATCTGAAGATCGACGCTGCTCTGAGGTTTGCGCGGAAGCTGCTCGCGCAAGCGGGCGTTCTTGAAGCTCAGGATTGGTCCGAGGCTCGTCAGGCTGGCTGGACCGACCAGGCGCTAGTTGAAATTATCGCGAATGTCGCCTTGAGTTCCTTCACGAACACATTCAATAACGCTACAGGAGTGGACATCGACTTTCCCGCAGCTCCCCCGCTCTTGGTACCAGGGATACTCAAGTCAGTAGAGACCGCAAAGGTTGGTTTGCGTCATGGCTGAACAGACTTCCAAACAGCAGCATATCCGCTTCAACTCGGGCGAGATCATTCTTCGTACGGAGAGGGACCGGTTCGCCTACAACACGTGGCATTTTGCACCAGCACGTCGCGCCGGTGACTTCATCTACGTCTCCGGTGTTATCGTGTCGAGGCGGTCTGACGTCATACCGTCCGCTGAAAGCTTTGCTGCTGCCCTTCGACCTGTCTTCGAGAGCCTGAGGGCACAAATTGACCTCTATGGAGCCACGCTGCAGGACATCGTAAAACTTACGACCTTTCACGATTGGGCAGCACCAGAGTTCGGCGGAGATCGTCAAGCGCAGGCGACAGCCTTTCAGGCTGTCAAAGATGAGTTCATCTCTGAACCTCATCCGTCATGGACCGCGGTTGGAACTACTGGGTTAGTGCGAAACGAGGGCATCTTGGAGATGGAAGCGGTGGTTTTCTGCCCAACTACGGGCGCGTAGCACAGCGATCGACGTGCGCACTACAGAGCTCAGCGGTGAAGCTGGTTCACCGGTCATGCAATCTGAAGCGCTCTCTTATAAACAGCTACAACTTTCAGGCGTATTTATGGTGCTGTTTGCAGCCGCAGCATTTCTCTCCATTGTTGCGGACGTTGCGTACTTTGGGTTCCTGCGTGCATCTCCGTCACTCCGCGGCGAAGGACCGCAGGAGTTCCAGTTGGAACTCCGTCTCACCCCGGTCCGGCCACCGGTCATACTTGCGGGCTTCCAGAATGACTGGCATCCTCGGGTGCCGTCCAGCCAAACAGTTCGTTAAACGTCTGCTTTCGCGCTCGGCATCGGGCAAGCGCGTCCTCCGCCTACCGCGGTGATCCAGAGTCCACTCCCAATTATCATTACATTCAAAGAGAGTCTTTTACCGTTCCGAACAGATCCACGTCCAAAAGTCTCATCGTAGGTTTGTCCTAATACCTGAAACGGAAAATGCTGACTGGCTGATCGAAAGCACCAGAGCACTCCTCCCGTTCGTACCTTCGGACGTGGCATTGCTGGACGACGAAGCCCGGTTGGCAGTCTGATCGGCTGTTTGCTCTGATCGATTAACTTGACAGTCCGCTCCGACAGTCGCTCATCGCCCCGCTAGACAGATTCAAGCTTGTGAAGAAGCTGTCGGCTCAGGCGCAAGGTGGCCAATTTGCCATTGCTGCCCGTACAACGCCGTTCAGCCTATCCGGCGTCACTCCGTCCACCGATCCCACGGTCATGCCGACAGCCACTGCGGTAAGGTATTCCGCCAGCTGATCGGGATTTGTGCCAGGTTGCAGGTCGCCTTCAATGAAGGCTCGATGGAACCGCCGGGCAAGTTCATCGGTACCAAAGCGGCGGAGAGCTGAAAGCTCTGCCCGTAACTCGACAGTGTCGGCGCTTCCGACAAAGACGCCTTGTAGGATGATGCAGCCGGGCGGTGCGCCAGGAGTAGGACTGACGTGGCCTGCAAGGCGCAGCCAACCTTCAGCAACCTCGCGCGCCGTCGGTAAATTTAGAACCGCTGCGTAGTCTGCTGCGGTGCGCGCGCTGTAAGCGAGGACCGCTTCGCGAAAGAGCGTCACCTTATCGCCAAAGGCAGCGTACAGGGTTGGACGGCTTATGCCCATGGCCTCTGTCAGGACGGTTAGAGACGTCCCCTGAAAGCCGTGCCGCCAGAAAATATACATTGCGGCCTCTAAGGCCTTCTTGCGATCAAACTGTCGAGGACGGCCGGGCGAACGCTTCGCCTCAGTCTCGTGCATACCGTAGAGATGCGTTGGAGTAGAGCGTGATTCAGCGATTCTCAAAGTTTTGTACCGAGCAGTAAGATCCTGCAACCATCGCAAGTGTTCCGCCATCTTTACCGATGAGTACAAAACTCCGGCGTACAACGTCGGTGTTGAAAAGGAGCAGCGATGGCGAGTGGAAGTCTTTTTCAAGGTCAGGGTAAAGCGGTTGTCACAGGCGCATCGTCAGGCATTGGGCGGGTCTATGCTGACCGGCTTGCCGGTCGTGGGTACGACCTCGTGCTAGTGGCACGCAGGGCTGGCCTCTTGGAGGAAGTAGCGAACCAGGCGAGAGACCGGCATCGAGTTCAGGTTGAAACCGTGATCGCCGATTTGGTGAACCCTCAGGACCTGGAACGCGTGGCCCATCAACTTGAAGCGGACGACGAGGTAAAACTCCTAGTGAACAATGCTGGCCTCACACTGGCCGGACTCGTTGCTGAGGCTGATCCTAAGCGGCTGAACTCGCTTATTGAACTGAACTGCATTGCTCCGCTGCGGCTTCTCATGGCTGTTCTACCAAGATTTAGGCGAGAGAATGCTGGAACGGTCATCAACATTGGCTCGGTAGTCAGTGTGCACGCCTACCATGGCAACGTGGTCTACAGCGCAACAAAGGCGTTCCTGCATAGCCTAACCGCCGGCCTGAAACGAGAACTTGAAGGCACAAATGTGCGGCTGCAACTCGTAGCGCCTGCAGCGACGGCTTCAGAGATCTGGGCGAAAGCCGGGCTCGATCTTGATGCTTTGCCGAAAGAGATCATCATGACTGCTGAGAACTGTGTAGACGCAGCTCTGAAAGGACTCGATCAGGGCGAGGTCTTGACCTTCCCGTCGGTTGAAGACCAGTCGTTGATCGAGAGCTATGAAAAAGGTGGCTTCGGAATTTTCATTGGCGGACAAACGGGGAAGCCGGCTTCAAGATACGACCTGGCCTAAGCCGCTGAGGATCGTCCGATACTTCCCGCACAGGTTAAGCGGCTCAAGGGTATAGGGAGAACCGCTTCGGGTTCTCCCCAGCCCTCATTCCTCTGAGGTCACTCTTCAGTCGTGAGAAACTCGTGCACCACGACCTTTTCTGAAAGTATATTCGTCAATCATCGTCGTCACGAAAAGCGGGCGGCCTGCACCGCGCACAAGACAATAGCGTTTCTTTCTTTCGCTGAGCTTCGGCCCGATCATCAGCATGAGCAAGAAGCCGGGCAGCGGGAACGCTAGTCGCTGTTTCCTCCACGAGAGCTCCTAACAGGTCCGTGAATTACTCTATGTACAGGGCTGCCGGCGGTCGGACAATCGCCATGAGCGATGTTCTTTCTAGGAACTCTCTCTTGCCAAGCAGACACGGCGAAATTGATCTACGTATCTATTGAGATTGACTGGCACAAGGCCATCACTGTTCTAGCTATAGACTGATCCTCTCCGAAAACGCTGGTCGCGAACAGGTGAGTGCATCCGTGTTTAGTTCAGGAACAGTCAAGAAGACAGACCGACTCTCTACATTCGCCTCGGTCGAGAACGCCATCGCAACCCTTGGTAGATCTCTTGTAGCTTCCGTTCTCACTCTTTACCTGTATAGATTTCGCATCGTACGTGAGACCGTCTTTTGGGATCGTCACAAACCATATTCACCTACCGCTCGGGTCCACTGACAGAGAGAAGAGTAGCTCGCTCTCTCGTGGAGACTACTTGGCGTGGTGAGGACCGCGGACAACGACGGCCCGCTCCGCGACATTACTTGGCAGGTGCAAGTCTATGGAACTGCTAAGAGCACTCAGAGAGCTTGGCGGCTTCAAGAAACATCGCCTTCACGCTATCGCGCACTCGGTCGCACACGCAAAGACGGACCTCAGACGCGATGCCGCTTACCTGATCCGGCCGTATACCTACATCGCGTGTACTGCTAGACGCGATGCAGAGCAGCATTCGATGCTTACCTAGAGCGTCAACTAGTCAAGTTGATCTGTGTCGACGTGCCTCACGGGTGTCGAGTCCCGAACTCGCCGCCTTATTGCCTAAGCCTGGATACACGCAGCAGAAGGAGACCTGAACTTTCAGGAACGACTAGCCCTTGTCCGAGCCATTGCCCTGTTGCTGGTTCACAAATGAGTCTCGCTTCAAGCCGAAGCATCACACGTTGAGTGGCTTCGCTGAACCGTTACCCTAGAGGAAATATGCTTACAGTCGGCAGTACAACGATCGAGAAAATTTACGAGCTCAATCTGGATGGCTTTGCCTTGGAAGAACTTCTCCCGGATTTGGACAGCCGATTGTGGGAGAAGCATCCCACGTGGATTCCAGAGGGAACGACCAGTGGAAGCAAAGTGCTGCTTAGCGTTCATTCCTGGCTAGTTCGCCATGAGGGTATGACGATCCTAGTCGACACGGGAGCTGGTAACGGCAAGTCTCGTCCTCAACAGAAGGTCCTCGATCACCTTCAGAACCCTTTTCTGGAACGCCTCGCAGATGCGGGAGTGCTACCCGAAGATGTAGATTACGTGCTCCACACACATCTACACTCGGATCACGTTGGATGGAATACTGTTCTCAACCAAGGCCGATGGGTCCCGACATTTCCTAGGGCGATACACATCTGTTCTGAGTTGGAATGGAATTATGGATTGGCATTAGCAGACGGTAATGGACGCGGCATAGCTGCAGCACGACTTCAGGCCGGTTTCGGCGAACCCGTAAGGATTCCGGTGAGCGGCACCTTTCACGACAGCATGCGGCCACTGCAAATGACCAAGCAAGTACGACTGGTCTCGATCAACGAGCAGGAGGTGCTCCCGGGGCTGTCTTTCATCTCTACACCCGGCCACAGCATCGATCATGCAGCTATCGAGTTGCGATCTGCAGGGCAGAAGGCGATATTCGGTGGTGACGCCATGCACCATCCAGTTGAGCTCTACGACACCACGTTGGTATCACTATTCTGTGAGTTCCCAGCAGTGACACGTCGCTCCCGTGTCGCACTTCTTGAGCGATCTGTAAAGGACAAGGCACTCTATATCAGTGCGCATTTCCCACTCAGTTCGGCAGGATGGATCAGGAAGGTCGGAGGTCATTTTAGTTGGACATTCGCCAAGGAACAGTAGCGCGAGCTAACTCGGTCTGTACTCGCTATAAGTGAATCCGCTGCCTCAGGAGGGGATGGCGTCATTCTGCGATCACGCCAATACACAATTGAATAATCACGCTGACGGGCCGACGCGCGAGACACGACAGCTCCTTGCAGGTGGTTCAAGAACGTCTAGAGGCGAACCTGGATTTCGCGGGCGAGGACATAACCCGCATCAGCCCCTTGTTGCGCGTATATCTATTATCGTTGGCTGCGGTTCAGCAGGCGCTCGAATCGCGGAACAACTCACAAAGGCAGGAGTCGGCCGCATCGACCTCATTGACCCTGACGATCTGACCTGCGCGAACAGTGGCCGCCATCCACTCGGCGCTGAAACTTAAGGCCCCAATAAGGCGTTCGCGATGGCCACGAGCTTGCAGTCCAGTCACCCTCATGCAACGATCTGCGGCTTGATTTCTCGTGCGAGACTTTCGCCCTGAAGCATCACGACACGCTCCGGAACGCGGACCTCAAAATCGACTCAGGAGACAAGGCAGGAGCCCGGCCTTAATCGATCCTAGCGGAATGGACTGCATCTTCGTAAACAATGACACTGGAGCCTATCAAGGTTTCCGTCATGGTGATTGTGACAACTCTACAACAGACAGAGCAAACACTGGTTACGACGTTGACGGGACCATCACGAGCATTACCACCACCACGGGAGACCGAAGCGGACGGGTCACGGCATTCAGCGGTTTTGATGATGATGGAACTATTCTGACGGGAGCGATTATCCCTACGCCTGGTAACGCTGCCGTTCCAACAATCACAGAAGCGCTTACAGACGTGCTAACTACGACTGCGATAGGAAAAGTGCTCAATGCTATAAACGATAGAGTCCTCTCTGCCTCAAACATACCCGCTCCGAACCTCTTGCTAAATACGACCTATTGCGGTGAAGGAGGAGGAGGTTCTAAAGCTGTAGTAGTAAACGGACCGTGTGCCGCTCACAACACGTGCTATGAACGGGCGGGACTCACCGCAAAGAGCAATAGCAGTGGAAGACTAACGTTGGAACAAGCAACTATGGCACAGATTTGCAATCGTACGTTGTACGATTCGGTCAGGATGAATAACAGTGCGCCAAATCCAAAGCTACTCAAGTGTGGTTACTGAAAGGTGATTTAGTCCCGTTTGGCTGGGGTAAGCTAGCGCCAGGAACAGAGGCCGTTCCGCGATGACATATCTCGGTCTTAACCTCATAAAGAGCAGAAAGCGATGAGGCGGAACAAAACGTTCGCCGTTGTCCTTCTTTGCCTTGCATCTATCGTTCTCTTGTTAGAAGGTTCGCTGATGCTCTTATCTTCTCTCGGGCCATTCTTCCCAAACCCGAGGATTGAAGCGACTCTAAATGCCAACTGGTGGCTCTCGGCACTCGCTATATGCTTTTTGTTTAAGAAAAAGATGCCGACCTTCGTTTTAGGTTGGACGTTTCTGCTTCAAAGTATCTATCTTTCGTGGAGCGGTACAGACGAGAGGTCTGCGACGTTGTTACTTTATCAGAACAGTCTTCCGCTTGCATTTACGGTACTAATGCATGCAGCTGGTTCTTTATCTAGGCTGAATAGCTCGTGATGTAAAAGTGCGACGCTTCGGTGGCAATAAAATAATACAGCGGCGGGAAGGTAGCTTACGCCGTGGAGCAGGCGACTCCTATATGGGTGTATTCCTTTGTATGGCCCAATCCTCCACGGCTACCTACGCAGATCACCTTCACTCCTTGCTTTCTAAACACCCGGAGAAGGCCCCCGGTAAAGTTTGAAACGACTTCTTCATAGGTGCTAGCAGTGCCAGCTTAGGATCAGGACGAGAGCTCTTCTTAGAGAGACTGACCGAGTGGGTCGGTGCCTCGACCGGTTATAACGGCACGGAGACCATTTGGCTGTAAAGGGCGTCTTCGCTGTCTACAGTCCCAAGCTGTCATTCACGGCCACGGCAATCTCCTGTTCGGACCCCAGATACCTTTCCGTCGTCTCAATCGACGAGTGCCCGAGCAGAACTTGATCTGTTCGAGATCCCCGCCGGCCTTGCGGCAGAGCCTGGCGCAGGTACGGCGGAGGTCATGGGCGCCGAAGCACTCGATGCCGATTTGCTTAGCGGACTGTTGGACGACTTCCCATATCGCCCAGTCACTCAGACCCTCTCCAACCGTGCCACCCTTGCGGATCCGACGCAGCAGCCGTCCGTCCTCGATCGTGGCCGTGGTCATCCAGGCGTTGATGCCGTGCTTGACCCAGAGCGGAACTGCGACGGTGCGGACCCGCCTTCCCTTCCCGACCAGGTCCGCCAGCACCCACCGGCCTTCCTGCAGCTGGATCGTTTCAACCTCGAGCGTGGCGAGCTCCGCCCGGCGCAGCGCGCAGCCGACCAGAAGCGCTAGGAGGGTGTAGTCTCGCTTGCCTTTGAGGGTCGAGCGATCGGGCACAGCCAGGAGCTCGCCGGCCTGCTCCCGGGTGAGCCAGTTGCCCAGCCGAGTTCCCTGCTGCCGGACGTTCAGGATGCCGGTGAGCGAAGCCGCCTCCTCCACCCCGAGCATGCCGTTCCCCTGGGCCTCCTCGACCAGCTTGCGCTTGGCCGACAACCGGACGTTGACGGACGAGGGGACGAGATCCTCCATCCCGGCCTTCCACGCCTGGAGCAACGCCCTCGAGAGCGGCCGGCCGGCGGCGAAGGCGAACAGATGATCGAGGGCAGCCCCATAGGCCAGCTTCGAGCTCCGGGCCGGGACCGAATCGACCACCATCTGGCGGAGCCGGCGCTCCGCGGGCGCCAGGGCATAATCCTCTGCCGGCCTCGGCAGAGTCAGGGCATCGCTTCCCTGCCCTGCTGCGGTATCGGACTCTTCAAACACCTGTCGTTTGTCAAATTATTTGTCGTAGTCTGAACGCGCTATTTGTCGTATTCTTGCGGCCATGGGAGTGGACTTTACGGACGAGCAGCCGATAGAAAGACGCGCTTTGGAGCGTTACCGCCTGATCCAGTCCTACTTGCAGGGATTGACGGCGCTGTCCGCCGTCGCTGGAAAAGCCGGCATCTCGGTGAGGACAGCGCAACGATGGGTAGAGAAATACCGTAAGTAAGGAGTGGGCGCACTTGGCAGGAAGGAGCGAACCGACCGCGGTCAGAAACGCACCATGTCACCAAAGATGGTCGAACTCACTAAAGGTCTTGCGCTTGAAAGACCGCGGGTGCCGGTGACGACGATCTATCGGGAGCTCGGAGACTTTACAGCCAAATCGGGTGAGCGCCTAACCCAGCTATCCTGCGGTCCGTCGAGCGGTGAACACGATTCCGGTCAGCTTAATGACGCTTGCGCATAGCGGAAGCCGCGCCTACTCCGAGCGCTTCGATCTTATCTATCGACACCCTGCTAGGACTAGATTCGCAGGTCTCATCCAGCAGGAGGCGAGCCCGTTTTCGTCCGCCAGCCTAACAATCTCGTGAACGTATGTTGACCACATGCTTCGTGACTCCCGACGGCGGAGGGGTGTTTTACGTGGTTCCAACTCGCTCCGAAAGGATCCTAGCGAACCACAAATAACCACACGTCGGTTCCAGGCACTTTGATCCAACCGTTCGTGAGGAGAGCGGGGGCGATGTTGGCCTGTCTCGCCACAATCGCGCGGGCGCCCGCCGCTCGAAACCGGTTGAGGACTTCGTTCCATTGCGCGGTTGACACGAGTAGGTGCTGCTGGTAGGTCTGGGTCGTCCAGACCTCGAAACGTTCCGGGTCGTAAACCTCGGCCACAACCCGGTCGTGAGCTGCCCGCGCCCAGAAGGGAAAGAACTCCCAGCCGACGGAACCGACATCGGACCCCTCTGGAACGCCGGCTTTTTCCATAGCCTGAGCGATGGCCCATTGATCGTGAGGCTGTTGTCCAGCTCGGAGCTGCTGAATTAGATCGAAGGTGTCCCGCAACGGTCCCCAGGCGATCAGCGTGGCCGACAGGGGAACGCTGGCCAACAGCCACCACCGAATCCTCTTCAGCGAGGCCGTGTTTCGTGGCGTAGCTCCCATGAGGAAGGAAAGCAGAGCCAGGACGAGAAAGGGTGCGACGTACCTGGGGCGCACGGCGACAAGCAGGTACACGCCGATGGTGGCGCAAGCGGGTACAAACAGGAACTGGACAGCGCGTAAACGCTTGCCGTCGAAGTCGCCGCAGAGGAAGACGGCCCCGTAGAAACAGATCAGGACGGCGATGCTGCCCGGATACCGCCACAGGACACCGCCCAAACGCCGCAGATTCCGCGTCACCGCTGCGATCTGCTGAGCTGGGTTGAAGTAGGTCTGGACTCCCGCGTGCCAGTAGTTGGGATCGTACCAGGGCGGGTAGGTGCCAGCGATCGGGGTTCCATATTCATACATGGGCGGGTCGCTCAGGACTTTGCGGGTGGAATGCAACGGCCGGCCGGAGGCCGGCACCTCTCCCTGCCAATGAAGAAACATGGTGTTTTCATTGACATTCCACGAGTAGTTCAGCTTGCCGGTTTCGCCGATCGTGAGGTGGTGGGTTTTGGCCGAAATGACCCCAATGAGTGGGGCGGAGATCAGGGCGAACGTTGCCAAAGCTATAAAACTGCGGCGAACAAACTGCGAGCCTTCCAGAGACCAGAGCAGCGCCGACAGGAACAAAAGCCCAGTGAGGAAGAAGGCGGTTTTCGCCCAGTAGCCGAGGGCCAGAACGCTTCCTAGAACCGCAGCCATGCAGTACGGGTGCTGTGATCGTCGCTGCCTCAGCATCAGCCAGGCGCTAAAGTACACGATGGCGCTCACCAGCATGTCGGGTGTCGGCCAGTACACCCTAATTAGGGAGACCGAGGCCCATAGAAACAGGACGTAGGCTAAGGCGCGATGCATCCAGCGAGGCAAAGCGAGCTCGCCTATTTTGCTGGCCTGCATTCCCTCTAGTTCGTGAACCAGCAACCGGAACGAGAAAAGCGAAACGAGAAAGCAAAGGTATCCGAGCAGATGTACGGTCGAGAACTCGAAATATGACGATTCGGGGATAACGGCTCGCAAGGCGGCCAGCAAAGCCGAAAACAGAGGGCTCCAGTACGCGTTGACGCAGTTGCCCCAATCGTGACGGAGCCAGGCATCGCTGATATCGAGGTAGGACAGGCCGTCAGGATCTAGAAAGCTGAATCGTCCGACCGCCTGCACGGCTCCCAAAAACATACACAGAGAGACGAAGACGCGCTCGGTGTTTCGGGTGAGCGGGTCTTCATCGAGCAGACCTTTTGAGGAACGCGACAAATTACGGAGTGCCCAATGTCACTGCCTGACGAGCTGCGGCAAGCGTTTGCGGATCGAGTTTCGAGCTGTATTCCATCAACTCAACAGTGGCCTCCTTACGCCCCCCTTTGCTTGCCTGCGCAAGCCAGTAGTACCCCTTCACGTCATCTTTGGAAATGCCAGTGCCCCATCGATACAGATTGCCGACGGCGTGCTCTGCAGGCGTGTAGTGCTGTGCCGCAGCTTTCGAGTACCAGGCAAAAGCCTTGGCCGGATCTTTCTGAGTGCCGATCCCTTCAGCGTAGAGTCTTGCCAGCTTATGCTGAGCGACCCTTTCCCCATGGTCTGCTGCAAGTGTGTACCACTGGAAGGCTTGCGCCGTGTTCCGCGGTGCGCCCTGACCCATCTCCAGCATCTCTCCGGCGTGAAGCTGGGCGAGGCTGGCGCCAGCCCGAGCTGCTGTCAAATAAAGATTAAGGGCTTTCATGTAATTCCGTGCCACTCCAACACCCTGATAGTTGAGGGTTCCGAAGTAGTTGTAAGCCAAAGCGTTGTTTGCAGCGATCGCCTTTTGGTAGAGCTCCGCTGCTTTTGCGGGATCTCGACTCACGCCCAATCCTATCTGATATGCAAACCCGAGGAGAGTCGTTCCTGTGGAGTTGCCGGCCGTGTCGGCGGCCGTGAGCAGTTCCACAGCGTGCGCGTAGTCGCGCGGGACGCCATGACCGAGCAGGTACAGGCCTCCTAGCTGGGCTCGCGCTTCGGTTGAGTTCGGCTCGGCTTTCGAGAACCATGAGAATGCCTGTCTGTAGTCTTTATCCCCGCCCAGACCCGTGTTGTAGTAGTTTCCCACCCACACCTGGGCCGTGGTGTTGCCGTTCTCCGCCGCCAGTAGATTTGATTGGAGAACGGGAGTCAGGTTCGTTTGGGACTGCGCAGAGAAGGCAATTCCCGAGAAGAGCAGCGCGGCATTAAGAACGGCTTGAATGTGCCTCATAACGATGGCCTCCTTACGGATTGGGACACTTCGCGCCGGGGGAAAGTGGCGCAGCTTGAGAATTGACAGCGACCAATGAAACCGGCCGAGAGTTGGCAGCTCCGATCGCCTCATTGATTTCTCCAGATGGGCGAGCTCCCACAAGACGGGTGCCGTTGATGAACGTGGTGGGTGTTCCGCTGACTCCGTACTGCTTTCCAAGAGCAACATCCTTGGCGACTGCGATCCGGGGAGCATCGCTGCTCATACAGGACGCAAACTTCGTGCGGTCGATGGACGTGTGGCTGAAAAGGTAGGAGCTGATCGTGGCATCCACGTCCGGCCGAGTGATCGTCTTCTGATTGGCGAAAAGATAGTCGTGCAGCTTCCAGAAAGCCGGCTCGCTCTGTTGCGAGGTGCAATAGGCTGCTTCTGCCGCCTGCTCTGCCCAGGGGTGAAACGGAAGAGGATAAAAATGGAAGACTACCCTTAGTTCCTTGCCCTTTTGCGAAAAAACATCCGACGACAGGGTGTCAGCATAACGCTTGCAGAACGGGCACTCGAAATCCGAGAACTCGACCAGGGTCACCGGAGCGTCCTTCTCTCCAGAGACCGCCGCCCCTTCCGTCAAGGGCGTGAAAGGAAGCTGGACTGGAGCGGCTGCCGCCTGTTGCTGCTTCGGTTTGATACGCAGGTCGGAGGCCGAGGTCAGCAGGTAGTTTTGGTCGGCCGATAGAAAGAAAGACCGGTCACCCTTCCACGCCGGCGAGGAAAACAGGACCTCCCGGGTGCAGGAGTCGTTCAAAACATGATCCTCCGCCACACTGACATCAGTCCCTAAAGAGATCTGGTAACGCTCATGAACGTAAGCGACTAGTTGTCTGGCTTTAGAGGCACCAATGGGCTTGCAGCGAGTTGGAGACAGGTACAGCATCAGGGCTGCTCCCGTAAGGAGCACCCCCGATGCCGTGACGATGTCGAGATTATTCGGAATCTTCATCTCGCTTCCGCTTTCTGAAACCGATCAGAGGGAGAGCTGTGGCGAGAACGATGGTCCCAACAGGTACCAAGTCCCGCAGCACAGCATAGTAGTTAGAATCGCCACTGCCATCGTCGCAGTAGTCATCCGGATAGTCGCAGCCACCTCCAGGATCGCCGGGGCCCGGATCTCCCCCGCCAGGACCGGGATCGCCTCCACCAGGAGGAGTTCCTCCACCGCCGCAACTCGGATCACTCGGGTTGTAGTTGGAGCAACTCGGATCACAAACATCGCTGCAGCTCGTGGAGCAGCCGCTTGTATCCCATTGATTTGGGCCAACACAGACAGCTCCCTGGCATGGTGCCGAGCCATCGCATTGTGACGTGGTGACTGTTGGACAACTCCACTGTCCTCCATCGCATTCGGACTCAGAGCCGTCGTTACAAGTGTAAGGAGATCCGGTACATTCGCAGAACCACGTCGTGCCACTGCAGGAACATGTATCATTCTCCGGCGTTCCACTGCACCCTCCAGAGCCAGGCCCAAGTCCTCCACCGGGTCCACCAGGACCTCCTCCGGTTGGACCGGACTGCTTCCCGGAGGTCTCATTGTTGTTCTGAACGGTTTTGTCGCAGCTCGTTACAGTGGCCGGCAACTTTCCACCAGAGGCCGTTCCATCCCCTTGATCGTTCTGGCCACATGCACCATCCATAATTGAGGGAGCAGCGGAATACTGACACCAGTTTGTGTTATTTGAGGTCCCAGCAGGATGATCCAAACCAAGTGCATGACCAAGCTCGTGTTCCATCGCCGAGGTAAAGAAACCGTCTGGATTTGTACCACTGGGGTTGTATTGTAGCGTCGGTCCGTTCGCTCCGTTAAACTTGTACCCCTTGTTCAAGTTAACTGTCGCTGCCCCAATTTGATTGGTGTTCTGGCCTTGGCTGTTCTTGACAACGAGGGGATTCGTATAAGCAAGATTGTTAGTTGAACCACTTGGGTTGTTAACGAAAGCAATCACATTAGGTGTGTTTGCCGGAGCAGGTCCTACAACTACGGTAGAAAAGGTGATGTTGTTACCCGCCACACCAGATGCCGAGGCCCAAGCGTTCACTGCAGCTTGAATGTCTCCAATTTCATTTCTAGTTAACCCGGGATCGGCATAAACGGTGATCTTCGAACCGGGAGCCCAATAGGAGTATGTTGCTCCGCCATTTGCGAGCCCCGTCGGATTTGTACATGGAGGTGGCGTCGGGGGCGGATTTCCACCGCCGGGCGGATCACCTGGATCGCCACCTGGCGGCAGCAACTGTGGTTGTGAGGCCGCCCCTGGGGATGTCTGTGCGCCAGACATCAAGGGATAACAACTCGTGAATGCTAGGACCAGGGAGTGCAGGATCGCAGTCCGGAAGACTTTGCCAAACCAAGAGATGTCGCCTGCCATAAGTCCTCACTCCAGCGCTACTGAACTTTGCTTCTACGCACAGCATCGCGAACGTCCGCCGCAAATTCATTCTCATTTTTATTGAGGGGACTAGCAGCTTGTGCAGAGGGCCGAATGCGAGTTTCTTCCAGGCCGTAGGCTCCGCTCGCCACTACCTTGAAAGCAGTTCCTGAGGGGAGCTTATGAAGAAAGAGGGTGTAGCGCTTCGTGCTATTGAAGGCGGGAAATGCTGGATCAATGCAGTACACCGTTTTGCCGTTCACGGCGATACTTCCACCGGCTCTCGTTACTACGATGTGATCTCCAACTGCGACACTCTGAGTGTCATCCTTCTCTACGGATTCAATGGAGAATATGTAGTCTGTAAAAACAAAATCTTCATCCGAGGTGAGACTGGAAACATGGGACAGAGTGCGCCCGGTAATGACAAGATCTGCATTTGCAGCCTCCGCAACAAGGTAGTTGCTGGAATTGGGAGCCGCGCCAGAGCCGCTGGCTGTATGCGGAGGACGCGCTTGCACGACTCTAAGCGTCGCTTTGTCCGCATTAGCGGGCAAGTTTAGGAGAGTGGGAATGCTGTAAAGGCTGGCGTACTCTTGAAAGTAATGAGAGTTAATGCTACGGATTTCAGAAGTGTCAACACTAGAGTTAACACGCTTTGGTGTCTGTGCTGGAGCTATCGCGAGGAGCAAAGCAGAGCAAATTGAAAGATTCCCCACAAGCTTTACGGCCAATGGCCAATCTACGCAATACGGGAGTGATTGACGCTTTGGAGAGGACACCACCGGTGTGAAAGGACGAGCAGGTCGCATAAGCAATCTCCGGTATCGACAGCGCAGAAATGGTAACTCTGAAGTGGTAACTTTTGCAATATGCGAGTACACGTATTCTCTGAAAAGGGCTTTCAGACGAGTATCAGCTGCGATTGAAGTAGAGCCGTATGGAAAGCCGCATCGTTTGCCCGTGTGGTCGCGTTTGGGAGAAGCGCAATCTTCAAACAGTAACGGGAGCCGACCGGGGGCTCGTCTTAAGCGCTCCGGGTCGTTTCAACGGACCTGGACCGTTCCAAGCTCGCGCGCCGTCATCTCCTGAATCTTTGCAAGGTTTGATTGCAGGAGATCCAAAAATGCTCGCACCGCCTGAGAGGTTGTATCCCGCTTCCAGACCATCACAAGTTCGACAGGCACAGTCTCGGGCATCAGCTTAGCGACCTGCAATCCGTTCGTCACGAAGGCTCGTGCCCAGGACGGAACGATCGCAACTCCTTGCCCAGCTTCGACGAGCATAAACATCGACTCCGCCAGATAGGCATGACTGTCTATTTTGGGCGAGAAGCCGGCGGCCCGGCAAAGCAGGTTGATGCTGTCGAACAGCGAAGGCGACTCCAAACGTTCCAGCAGCACGAATCGATCGCCGGCCAAGTCTTTGATGTCGACCTCTCCATCGCTGACAGTGCGCGAAGCAGGCAGGACGGCGATGAGAGGAGCTTGCAGGAGCAAGCGGGACGTGTACTGCGGGTAGATGTTCTTCAACTCGCGCGTAAACGCGACGTCCAATTCATTCCTGGCCAGGGCCGCTTCTTGTTTTGCAGGTGTGAGCTCTCGAATGACAAGTTCAGTCCCGGGATTCCTCGCCTTGTACTCGCGGATGAGCTGGGGAAGAAAATGCCGCGTGGCGGACGGAATAAAACCTATTCTCAGCAGCTCGGTTTGACCCTTGTCGGCTCGTTTCGTAGCTGCCACAGCGAAGTCGACCTGCTCTAAGATCTGCCTACACTCTTTATGGAAGACTTCACCAGCTGGGGTCAGATGTACTCCGGAGCCCTTCCTGATAAAAAGCTTCAGACCCAACTCGTCTTCCAAACTCGCGACAGCTTGACTGAGTGCAGGCTGTGCGATGTGAAAGAGACGCGCGGCGGCACGATATCCTTTTGCTTCCACTATCGAAGCGAAGTATCGAATGTGCCGCAACTCCATCGTGATCTCCTTTTCTAATCGCGCTGATCGCGGAAAACGAGCGGACAGCCCGAGCATCGGTGGCATCTATGGGCATAGCGGAAATCGTGAGCAAGTCTCAGATTTCTGAGACTAAACCTATTCAGTGATTGTAAGCGGAGGTTACGACATGGCTTCGAAGTTCACGTTTGGTAGTTTCGGGCGGTATGAGGAGATTGCTGTCGATCAGATGTCTCCTGAGATGAAAGACGCCTACGACTTTACGATGCACCTGCGCGGCCAGGTACCGGGACCGCACAAGATCTGGTTGGCTAACCCTGCTCTCTCGAAGACCATCGTTCCGACTGGCGCCTACTACCAGACCAAGTCTACGTTGACGAAAGCGGAGATCGAGATTGCGACCAATGTCATCAACAGTCGATGGCTGGCTGCTTATTCAAATTTCGAACACGAAACGATCGCGAAAGAGCAGGGCCATCTTCCAGCCATGAGCGTACAAGCGTTGATCGCCGGCCTGCCGACATCGTTTGAGGATCCTCGGCAGCAGATCATCTATGAACTCGCGACAACTCTAGCCACTCCTCGCGTCGTTCCGGTAGGCATGTTCGAGCGAGCCAAGCAGCTCCTCGGCGACAAAGGCATTGTCGACGTCACCGTCCTGATGGGTTGGTTCACCGCGGTATCGCTCACGCTAATGGCCTATGACGTCCCATCTGATGCTGTTGGCCTGAAGCAATAAGGAGCCGTGTATGCCCGATCAGAATGCATCTCTTGGCGGACGTGTGCCGCTGTTCGATCCCCACGCACTCACGGCCGCGCAGAAAGCGGTCTACGCCTCCATGGTTGCGGAGATGGTGCCGTGGGCCAAGGCAGCTGGCTTCACAGCGATGCTCGAAGACGGCAGGCTAATCGGCCCATTCAACACGATTCTTGAGAGTCCAGGGATCGCAGCTGCATTCCTTGCCTTGCAGGCCGCGGAGCAGAAGCACACTACGCTGAGCAAGCGCGTACGGCAGGTGGTCATTCTGACTGTGGGCGCTGTCTGGAAGTGCGATTACGAACGCTACGCCCACGAAGCTGTCGCCCGCCAAGCGGGTCTGCCGAAAGAGGCAATCCGGGCGCTTGCACAAGGCGAGCAGGCCACCGGTCTGGCAGCGGAGGAGCTGCTCGCGCAACGCGTTACCCGGCAGTTGACGGCTGAGTTTCACGTTTTGGATGAGCTCTACGCGGAGGCCTCCGCTGCGTTCGGCCCGCAGGGCATCGTCGATCTCATATTCCTCGCCGGCTGCTACCAAACGATCTCTTCCTTACTCAATACCTTCAAGGTTCCTGTTCCCAGGTAGCGACTCATTCGCTGTCCAGCCAAGATCATAAGGAGTCTGCCATGTCTCATAACAAAGCTCCGCAAGCCCGTGTCACTCCAGTGGCCTCTTTCCCGACGAAGTATTTCCTGGAGAACCTTGTCGTGCGGTCGGACAACTCTGTTTTAGTCACGGCCATGAACAACAAAGAGCTCTGGTACGTTCCCCCGCAGGATGACGATGCGGAGATGACCCCTGTGCGCCTCTTCACGTTCGATCAACCAACGACGGGGATCGCGGAGATTGAGCCAAACGTTTTCCTTATCCTGTGTGGAAATCTGTACACGACGCACGAGTCCTTCGCCCACGTGCTGGATTTGCGGCAATGGCAGCCGGGTGCACCGGTGGCTCCCACGCTGCTCTGCCAGTTTCCGAAAGAGGCGCGCGGTCTCAACGGCTGCTGCCTCATGGCGCCAGGCGTTGTTCTAGTGGCCGACTGTTTCGCGAGTCTCATCTGGCGCGTCGACCTTGCTGCGGATGGGGCGGAACCGTCCATCCGCGTGTGGCTGAAGCATGACAGTATGGGCTACTTCCCAGGGAAGATGAAGCCCGAGCAGCCCGGCGTCAATGGCGTGCGGTACGCCTCGAAGGCCAACTATCTCTACTACACGGCCACCGCTAAAAAGCTCTTTATGCGCGTCAAGGTAGATGATCAAACCCTTGAACCAGCAGGCGAGCCTGAACTGGTGGTCTCCGGCAGAATGGGCGACGACTTCTGCCTCGACGAGGACGCCGAGGTCATCTACCTGACGACCCATCGTCAGAACACCATTGACGTCGTGTCCATGGACCCTGGCCTGAACAGCGGCTTTACGCAAAGCGTTGCCGGTGACCCATTCACAGAGCAGCTGATCGGGCCGTCCAGCGGCGCGTGGCGGAGAGGCTCGGGAGACTACGGTCGTGTCGCCTACTTCATCATGGATGGAGGCACGGCGTCGCCTCCACCCTCAGGGCCCAAGCCGGCGCAGCTGATCAAAGTAGAACTCCAGCCTCTGCCCAAAGCCTTCCCGGGAACAAGCGCATGACGGACCTGCGAAGAACCAGCACGGTCATCACGGGCAAGGATGTCGCAATCGAGACGTACATCGACGGACAAGGACCTTGCTTGGTCATCCTCCCCTCATATGGTCGTGATGGAGGCGAAGACTACGACAACATCACAGGCCAGCTCACCGCGAATGGCTGGCAGGTGGTACGGCCGCAGCCACGTGGCATCGCCGGCTCAACCGGTCCCATGATCGACCAGAGCCTGCACGATCTTGCAGGTGACGTTGCTCTCTGCATTCGGTCTCTTTGCCAGCACCCTGTCGTGCTGCTTGGGCATGCTTTCGGCAACGTGCTCGCTCGGGTGGTGACCACCGACCATCCCGACTTGGTGAAGGCCGTTGTCTTGGCTGCCGCCGAGGCTTCCAAGGTGCCGGAAGATGTGGGCAAAACGCCGTTCATCGCAAGCGATACCGCCCTGCCCGAAGAGCAGCGGCTAGCTGCACTCCGCAAGCATTCTTTAACTGGCCCAATCATCTTTCCCAAGAAGCGGTCCACCATACGTTTGGCAATAGCCGCGGCAGCGTGTACTTCCGCAACTTATTCGGAATTACCTCGTAGCGCAGCTTCGGCTTGCGCGCAGGCATTGCATGCCACACCGCGTCCGCGACGGCCGGCAAGCCCTTACGTGCCGACTTCTCCATCACTCCGGCGAACTTTTCTCATGCTGGTCCATACGGCGTATCCGCATACTGCTCAACTCCGCTCAGCTCGCCCTTGCTCCAAATCGGTGTCACGATAGCCCCAGGCGCGACGATGCTGACGTTTATGCCAAACAACATCAGCTCTCGCGCAAAATCGCCGGCATACGTGGCGATGCAGCGCTGGCTCGTGCCCAGCCCCTGTTCTGCCCGTCGATTGCCTGGCAGCCGCTTCCCGGCAATCCGCTTGTTGCAGGGGCGTGACTACGTCGCGGAAATAGCCACATCGGGTGCGCTGCAGCAGATTGCCGCCTAGGGTTGCCAGGTTCCGGACCTGCGGCGAGGCACTCGCAAGAAGGGCTTCCGCCACAACCGGAACACCTCGGCGATTTGCGGATGGATAGCCGCATCACTCATGCGTATCAGCGCTGCCAAGCGCGTGCTCAGCTCGCCCACCTCAATCCTGTCGAGTTGCGGGAGTGGTGTGATATCGACGACTTGCTCTGGGTTGCGGACGCGCTCGTGCATCAGCTGCATCATGTCCGTGCCACCCGCGAAGAAGTCCAGCGCGGAACTCTTCATATCGGACTGATGCTCGGCCCCGCTGCGGACGGCCTGCTGAACACTTTCAGGTCTGACATAGGTAAAAGGAGTCATTTGGGGACACTCCCTTGTGCAGCTTCACGCACGGGTGCAACGATGTTTGCATAGGCTCCGCAGCGGCATAGATTGCCGCTCATCCACTCGCGGACTTCATCTTGACTTCGCGTGTGGCCCTCCTCAATGCATGCCAAGCCGCTCATGATTTGTCCGGAGGTGCAGTAGCCGCACTGGAAGGCATCGTGACGGACTGCGGAAAGTGCAGCATAGCGTTGAAAGGACCGAACAAGGATCCCTGTTCATCGGCGTGGCAGATTTGAGATTCTGTGCCTTGTTAAGTGCGACAATGCTGTCGAAGAGCTGCCGCTGGACGTCGTTCAGTTCTGCCGACGAAATAGGAACGAGTCTTATGCGATTCTCCTGGTGGTGTGCTTGCGATGGAGGGCCTAAGCGTTAAGCGGTATGGCTTGCAGTTGTTTCGGTTTGGCGTCGGTGAAGTGCGGAACATCTTCCATGACGGCCTTGGTTTCGGGGGCGTGCAACGAGGCGCTGATCGCTTCATTGTCCCGAAACTCACACACGCAAACCGCGATCGTTCCTTCTCCGGTCCCGGTTGGGAAGAAGGCAGCAATGCTTTCCAGACCATGAGGTGCCCAGGCCGCCGTGACCAGCGGAAGGTGCTTTTTCACATAATAGTGGCGGTCAAAGCGAGTGCTTGAGTCACCCACATACGTCACAAATACAGTCTTCATCCCGACGCTCCCTCCTTCGCCTTGGCGTTGCTCTCGAGCCACCGCAGCACAGGCTGAATCGTCTGGTCGGAGTTCTTCTCGTAGATCAGTCCGTGCCCGTTCCCGTATATCCCCAGGTCAGGCAGATGAAGCGCATCGACGACGGCACCGGCGTGCTTTAAAAACGCCACCATGTCAGGCGCGTACTTCGATTGAGGCGACACCTCTCCGCTCACGACCGCAACCGGCATGCTACGCAGTGCAGGGATTTGCAAGGTTGGAGGATCGGCGGCGCGCACCTCTGCGGGCGTGGCGCGCGGTGGGTCGTAGCTCACAGGGATTGCCGTCAAGCCCCAGTCCAGCGAGCCGATATTCGGAGTCTTCCCAAACGGCGGTCCCATGGGCTCGATCGTGACGATGGCAGCGACAAGATCGGGACGGCTATCTGCAACAAGCCAACCGTCAGAACCCGACGCGGAATGGGTCACCAGCACTGCCCGACCCACCTTGTCGAGTAATTTGGCGAGCCGATCCTGATCCAGCTTCTGCCACACCCTGATGTCTTCTGGCAAAGGGCCGAAAGCGGCGATAAAGCTATCGAAAGCTTCGGTATCGTCCGCTTGAAAGAGCCATTGCGTGTGCTTGTCGAGAGTCTTGTTCGGAAAG
Organism: uncultured Acidobacteriaceae bacterium; assembly: GCA_964235665.1. GTDB lineage: Bacteria > Acidobacteriota > Terriglobia > Terriglobales > Acidobacteriaceae > Edaphobacter. Next base: position 1,691,987 of record CAXSAY010000001.1, on the reverse strand, counting down.
AAAACTTCCTCGCCTTCCTCATATGCGAACGCAGGTCCGATCCCGCCCATGATCTCGGGCGAGAACGGAGAACGTCCCTGGGTGGGCCGGTCCACGACGAATACCGCATACCCGGCCTCAACGAATCGTTGCGCCCACCCGGGACGGCCGTCGGGCGTGTCGAGCCACTCCGTGCCTTGCATCGCGCCGCCATGAATCAGCACCAGGGGGTACGGCTTGGTGACTTCCTCCGGAGCCTCCCAAGAAACGTACATAGGGCCGTGCTGGTAGCTGTGCCCCTCGACCGTGATGCGCTCGCCGGGCACCCAAAACTGGCCTCGCCGCGAAGAGCGGACAGCACCCTCCAGCCAGAATGGAGTCTGTTCCCCTGCTTGGGCCAGAACCTTCTGCTGATATCCCCGAACCTCATCAATACTTAGCGACTCTTTAGGCATGAATGTCCGCTCCTCAGTCCCTTTCGGCTTTCCTGCCATCGCTCATTTCTGCTGCAAGTCGATCCGACACAAGCCTTTGCTTCTCCAGAGTAGAGTCAATCTTGTAATCTGCTTATATCCAAAATTTGCTCTTTTTCATCCAAAACTTGCACATTAGTCGGTGCACCGGTTATGGTCGCTCGTGCTTACGAAAAACCTTGGGAAGCGGCCCAAATTCTCGCTTGAATGCAGCTGCGAAATGACCCAGATGCGCGTAGCCCGACTCGAGAGCGACTTCAGCGATTGACAGATCCGTACTGCGCAGCAACGATCGCGCATGCTGCATCCTCAACAGCACCACATGACGATGCGGAGTAACACCCACCTTAGCCTTGAAGAGCCGGGTGAAGTGGAACAGGCTGATGCCAGCTTCGTCGGCCAACGTCTGAAGGCTCATATCACGTGCGAAGTTGTGTTCCATGAACTCCAGCACTCGGCTGAGACGCTGGTCGGTAAGGTCGCTCCCAGCGCTTCGCTGCCGGGTCTCGTCGGCTGAGCGGTTCAGCTTCAGCAAAAGATGAGCGGCCAGGAAACGGGCACCGGCTTCGGCATACAGATTTGGCGCTCCTAGTTCCACTTGTTCGGTTAGGGATCCCGCCACAGCTAACACGGTCGGGTCGGCAAACTGGCGCATCCGGAAGGCGCAGCGGCAGCTTGGCGCCCGCGCGGTTCTGCATCATCGGTGAGGTAATCCCACCCACTCCGGGACAGTACGCCGCCTTCTTCCAGCTTGCTCCAGAGAAGCTTTCGAGATCGTATGCGCCCTTCAGTGACAAGACCAAAAGATAGTCAGGACTACTTGCCGTTTCGACCCTGTCAACGCGGCCCGGCTGGTCGAACGTTTGCAGTAGCACCGATTGCCACTTTGCCGCCGTACTGCAAAGCGCCTTACATCCAGGCCTGACCGAACTTGCCTGGTGGCTCAGCGACGACACCTCTGGTGGTACCCGAACACCCATCGCGAATGACTCCATCTTCTCATTCGTGATGAACCCTACTTGAGGATTCGAACTCGTCTCGAGACCTCTAGTGCCATACATCCGGCAAGCAGAGGGCCGATTAACACCTAGGCGGATAGGTACCGAGAAACGCCGTTCTCGTCAGTTACTTGGTTCCAGCTGCGTAATGACTATGAGGTAACTCCCTTAGAAAGGTGCCCCTGCAGGCAGTAGATTGACACGTCTATGACAAAGTCGGAGCGCGGTTCTGCGCCCGCTGCCCAACTGAGCTTTGCAGAGCCGATGGAATGCCTTCTTGTGTCCAGCCTCCCAGAAGGGCCGGAATGGACGTATGAGATAAGCTGGACGGCTATCGCGCTCAGGCACTCTGCGATGGCGAGCGAACCCAACTACTCTCTCGCAACGGCAAAGACCTCGGGCGACGCTTCTCGGCGCTTCTATCAGAACTGGCGAAAGCCGTTCCACATGGCTCGATAGTGGACGGGGAGCTCGTCGCTCTCGATCCATCCGGAAAGCCGAGCTTCAGCCTGATTCAGAACTCCGCAACGAGTGGCGCTACCTTTATCTTCTTCGCCTTCGATCTCTTGAGACTTAAGGGAACGCATCTCACGCAGCAACCTATCCGAGCGTCGGGAACTTTTACAGAAGTCTCTGCGACAGACCGAAGCGGTCTAGCTTTCGGAGAGTTTCAGTATCCCTGCCAAGCAGATGCTTGAACTGAGTCGGGGTCACAGTCTGGAGGGCGTCGTTGCTAAGCGCGTCTCCAGCACCTACGAGCAAGGAAGACGCGCGGGCGCCTGGACCAAGCTGCGCGTCGAGCTTTCTCAGGAACTCGTCATCGGTGGCTACACCCCAGGGACGCACGGCTTCGATGCCGTCCTGGTTGGCTTCTATCGAGACAACCAGCTCCATTTTTGTGCCAGTGTTCGCGCAGGGTTTGTCCCGGCAAGCCGTCGCATCGTTCATACGCAGATCGCACCTCTCGAGGCCGAAGTCTGTCCGTTCGTCAATCTGCCTGAAGCCAGCGCAGGACGCTGGGGCTAGGGGCTGACGGCTGCAAAGATGGGGAACTGCATTTGGCTTCGTCCGGAAGCTGTCGCTCAGTTCCGGTTCCTCGAGTGGACGCCAAGCAATCACCTTCGCCACGCGAGCTTCATCGCACTTCGAGAGGACAAAGACCCACGAGCCGTCATCAAGGAAGATGAAGCCGTTGCTGACCGGAAGACCCCGCAAGGAGTAAGGTTTAACTCCAAACGCCAGTGCGTCTGGTCTATAAGTAATTTTGGTCAATAATTTACCTCCGATAACGAAGATTATGTCTCGTCAAAGGGATGGCTCAAATTCTCGCTTGCCTGCCGTTCCTATAGTCAGCATTTAAGCTTCAATGGGGGCGCATCAGGGATAAACCAGGGTTGTCGTCGTTCTCTGTTGTGTCACCAACACGGTGTGGTGGCGAGTGCGATGTGAGTTGCGAAGAGGCACAACCGCCCTTTAGAAATTACGCTCACACCTAACATGAAAGCCATGGTCTTCGCTCTTGCGGTCCTTGTCACCGCACCTTTGGTCAGCCGTACGCAGACTGCTGCAACGGATCAGCCGGTCGGCCACCTCGAAACAGTCGCCACCTTTAATGACGCGATGCCGACCGGCGTGACGGTCTCGCATGCGAATCGAATCTTCGTGAATTTTCCTCGATGGGGTGATGAGGTTCCATTTACCGTGGCCGAGATCGTGAACGGCAAGGCAGTTCCCTTTCCGAACCCGGAGATCAATGACTGGCCTGGACGAAAACTTCTCAATCCAAATGCCTTCGCGGACGTCCAGGCGGATCAGACGCACTTCGTCAGTGTGCAATCTGTGGTCGTCGACCCCGCCGACCGGCTGTGGGTGCTCGATACAGGCGCACCCCTGCTGAAAAATATCGTTCCGGGTGGTCCTAAGCTTGTCTGTATCGACCTCGCCACAAACAAAGTCATCAGGACGATTCTGCTGCCGCCTGAGGTCGCTGGTGAGAACAGCTACATGAACGATGTCCGATTCGATCTCCGCGAGGGAGAGTCGGGCACTCAAGACCTGTCCACTGCCATTGGCAGCAGACCTGCGCCGGACGCACGAACTCCTCCGGCTGATTCGAAGTTTCCGATTGCAAAGCGGAGTCCCGGCACGGTGGCACCGGGGGCTGGCACAATGCATGGCACAGCCTACATCACTGATTCCTCCAGCCAGGGACCTAACGCGATCATCGTCGTCGATCTTGCGACCGGAAAGAGTATGCGTCGCCTCAACCAGCACGTAAGTACTTTGAGCGAACCAGGATTTCTGATGTTTGCCGAGGGACAGCCGGTGTATCAAACCTTGCCGGGACATCCCGCGGAACCGGTCTTGTTCGCTGCAGACGGGATCGCGATCTCGGCCGATGGTACGGAGTTGTTCTTCTGTCCGATCAATTCGACGAAGCTATATGGTGTGCCCACGAAGTATCTCAGAGACAAATCGAAGTCCGACGCGGATGTCGCAGGTACCGTGCGCATTGTCACGGGAAAGATGCCGTCCGATGGGCTGGAGTCAGATGCGTCGGGAAACATCTACATGACAGATCCAGTAACGGATTCGATTCATCGGTTCCGTCCTGCGACCGGACAGACGGAGACGCTGGCCCACGATCCTCGGCTTCTCTGGCCAGACACGATGAGCCTTTCCGATGATGGCTATCTGTATGTCACGGCGAATCAGCTTCACCGGCAGCCTACGATGCATAATGGCAAGGATCTTCGTCAGAAGCCCTACCAACTCTTTCGTATCAAGGTGGACGCCGCGCCAGTGCGATTGAAGTAAAGCTTTGTCACGTTGTGCCGATCAGCGGATGAGCCAGCACGTTCGCTCCGCGTTTCGACCGATCGGATCCAGTTAGAATTGGCAACTCCGATGCGAGTCCGTCAAGTTACAACTGGAACTGTGATTGCCCTGAGTGCCTTCCTTCTGTTTACGGTTGAGCCTCTCAGCTCGAAAGAACTGCTTCCTGCGCTAGGCGGGTCATCTGCTGTCTGGCTGACCTGCCTTTGTTTCTTCCAGATCGCGCTGGTGCTTGGATATGCGTATGCCGCTCTGCTTGCACGGACCTCGCACCAAGTACTCGCGAAGGGATATCACGCCGTTGCGCTCATGCTTAGTCTCTGTTGGGTTTTGTTCACGCTACATGGACCCGGCGCTGGGCTCATAGGAAGCGGCCAGAATCCGACTTGGACGATCTTTCTGCTTCTTACCCGTCGTATTGGCCCTCCGTTTCTCCTGCTTAGTGCAACGTCTCCTCTGCTGCAGAGTTGGTTAGCTCAGGAAGAGACGAAGACTAATCGATATCGGCTTTTTGCGCTTTCCAATGCTGGATCGCTTCTTGCATTGATCTCCTACCCGCTTCTTATCGAACCGCAGCTTGCGCTTCACACCCAAAGAAAGCTTTGGGCAACGGGATTCACGCTCTACGCCCTGCTCTCTGGCTGCTTATTGTGGCAGTTCAGGCGTGCAAAGGACGCTAATTACGATCGAGAAGTGATGGTGTCTGCGTCTGCCTCGCCTGCGGCGCCTGAGCGGACATCGAGCCTGCAAGTCTTGAGCTGGTTCTTTCTGGGTGCCGTGGGAACGGTCCAGCTCTGCGCAGTATCAGCTCACTTGACGGAGAATATTGCTGCGCTGCCGCTGCTGTGGGTCCTTCCTCTTGGCGTTTACCTGCTGAGTCTGATCTTGGCCTTTGAGGCTCCGGCGCTTTACAACCGAGCCTTTGTCCTTCGATGTCTCGTCGTGCTTCTGGCGAGCCTTGGCTACCTCTTATCGAAGACCGACGTCAGTTTGCCTCTCGGGTTGGGAGTCGGCATCTTTCTTGTTGAGATGTTCTTTGCGTGTTGGTTTTGCCATGCGGAGGTGTACAGGGCGCGTCCGCGAGAGGCCGTCGACGCGGTGTGGTTCTATCTTGTCCTCGCCATCGGCGGAGCGGTGGGAACCACGGTCGCTGCCGTCGGAGCGCCGCTTCTCTTCAACGCGAACTACGATCTCCCGTTGGCCTTCGCATTGACCGCTGCGGCAGCGTTGCTCGTGACGTGGCGCAATGGCTGGAGTCAGCAGCTTCTCTGGGGTACGTCAACTCTCCTGTGTCTCGTGCTTGCGGCACGACTCAACGTGGCCTACACACGGCAGGCGTTGTTCCTTACTCGGAATTTCTATGGAAGTTTGCGCGTGAAGCAGAGCGAGGTCCCGGTACAGGCGCAGAGCTCCCGACTGCTCCTGCATGGGACGATCGAGCATGGCATGCAGTGGTTTGCCCCGCAGTTTCGCACGGAACCCCTGACGTACTACGGACGTCACTCTGGCGTTGGCCTCGCCCTGGCACTCTGTTGCGCGCAACGACCGAGCGCGATCGGCGTCATTGGCCTCGGGGCGGGCACTCTTGCCGCGTATGGTCATGCTGGAGACACGATGCGGTTCTACGAGATCAATCCAGCCGTAGAACAGATTGCGAAGGAGTTCTTCACATACTTACGCGAGTCGAAGGCCGCTATCACGGTCGTACATGGCGACGCACGACAATCGCTCGAGCGAGAGCCGACTCATGACTTCGATCTATTGGTTGTGGACGCTTTCTCTGGCGACGCCATTCCGGTCCATCTGCTCACGCTTCAGGCAGTTCAGTTGTACCGCCGACATTTGAGAGCAGACGGCATCCTTGCCGTTCACATCTCCAATCAATATTTGGATCTAGCCCCGGTGTTACGTTCGCTGGCCGTGCACGAGGGTCTTATGGCGCGCGTCGTTGACTCCCCGGCTGATAGTGACAGTGGAATCTTTGCTGCACGATGGGTTCTGCTGGCCTCGAAACATGCTGCGTTTGACTCGCTGCCGGATCCCGTAGAAGGAGACTCTGTCTCCGCCCAGAGCGCCTTGCTTTGGACAGACGACTATTCGAGTCTGCTTCGCATCGTGCGCTGGGGTGGAACACGCAGAGAGATAACCCCGTGATCACGCGCCGGCAGGCAACGCAAGAGCTGAGCGATAATGAACGCACACCCGCGGTTCGTACAGGGTCCTGACCGCGTCACTCGATGTTTTAACACTCGCCCTAGATTCCCGAATGGAGCCTGCTGTAATGAGCCAAGCTACCGACAGTAATGGAAATGCTACAGCCGCCTGGACGGCGCTCGCAGAGCACTTCAAGACGATAGAGGCAGTCACGCTCAAACAGCTGTTTGAGGAAGACCCGACACGTGCCGAGCGCTACTCACTTGAAGCCGCGGGTCTCTTTGTAGATTTCTCAAAGAACCGGATCACGGATGAGAGTCTCCGTCTGTTGCTACAGCTCGCAGAAGAGTCTGGCCTTAGAACGAAGATTGATGCCATGTTCTCCGGGGAAAAGATCAACGTCACCGAAGATCGTGCGGTGTTGCATGTAGCGCTCCGTGCTCCAAAGAAGGAATCCATTCTGGTAGACGGCGTGGACGTCGTTCCGGAGGTGCATGGAGTTCTAGACAAGATGAGCGGCTTTGCTGACCGTGTGCGATCCGGTGACTGGAAGGGCTACACCGGCAAGCCGATCAAGACGGTTATCAACATCGGCATCGGTGGCTCGGACCTTGGGCCGGTGATGGCCTACGAGGCTTTGCGGTACTACAGTCAGCGGTCTCTCGACTTCCGTTTTGTCTCCAATGTCGATGGCACAGACGTGGTCGAAGCAACGCGGGACCTGGATCCGGAGACGACACTCTTTCTCGTCGCGTCGAAGACATTTACGACGCTTGAGACGATGACGAATGCACAGTCCGCACGCACCTGGCTGCTGACCAGCGCGAACGGTCTCAAAGACGACAAGGCAGTTGCAAACCATTTTGTCGCGATCTCAACGAACGCCAAAGAAGTAGCAAAGTTCGGCATCGACACTGAAAACATGTTCGGCTTCTGGGATTGGGTTGGTGGTCGATATTCGATGGATTCGGCTATCGGTTTATCGACGATGATCGCGGTCGGGCCTGATAACTTCCGCAAGATGCTGGCTGGCTTTCACGCAATGGATGAACACTTTCGGACAACGCCGTTTGCAAAGAATCTGCCCGTCATTCTGGCGTCGCTAAGTATCTGGTACAACGATTTCTTCGGTGCTCAGACGGTGGCGGTTCTGCCGTACGAACAATACCTGAAGCGCTTTCCCGCGTACCTACAGCAGCTGACGATGGAGTCAAACGGAAAGCATGTCACTCTTTCAGGCGCTCCGGTGACCCACGATACCGGTGCGATTTACTGGGGCGAGCCCGGAACAAATGGGCAGCATAGCTTTTATCAGCTTATCCATCAGGGAACTCGTCTCATTCCTTGCGACTTCATCGGCTTTTCGCGATCACTGAATGCCATTGGTAAGCACCATGACATCCTCATCGCGAACGTCTTTGCTCAAGCTGAGGCGCTTGCCTTTGGCAAAACGGCGGAGCAGGTAAAAGCGGAAGGAACTCCGGATTGGCTTGTGCCTCACCGCGTGTTTGAGGGGAATCGTCCGTCGAATGTGCTGTTGGCGGAAGAACTCACCCCGGAGGTTCTGGGCACCCTGATCGCTCTGTACGAACACATAGTCTTCGTTCAAGGCGTGGTGTGGCAGATTGATTCCTTCGACCAATGGGGCGTCGAACTCGGTAAGGTGCTGGCGAATCATATTGTTCCTGAGCTAGAGGGTACCGGCGACCTCAAACATGACACATCAACGAATGCTCTGATTCAGCGCTACAGAGACACCCGCAGCAAGGGCTGACAACTACCGAAAGAGGTGGAGGATCCCGTCGGCTTCCCTGCTCCGGGACCTCGCTTCCTCAGCGACGTCGTCGAGGCTAGCTGTTGTAAATGCCTGTCGACAAGACGCTTAGGGCGCGCCGGATTTCGATCACCGAACGCGGTCTGTTTTGTCGACCGTCCGTAGCTCGGATAGTTTCTGCTGTGACAGTGGGGAAACCGTGCTGTGTGTGAGAAAGGCGTAGCCGCGACGCCGTGCAGCTTCTTCGAAGTCGGCTCCGGCGAGAGCTTCCTGACCACCGAGCTGATGCGACATCCCGCGAAGGTATGCAGCCAGCGGAGGCTGATCCCTCTCCGCATCCACTTTGGATAGGGCGGCAAGTGCCTGCATCGGTTGTTTGGCGGCGAGGGCATCTGCGGCGCGAACCAGAGGAAGCATCAGGTCCGATGGCGTGGAATGAAGCCTGACTCCCTCGGTTAAATGAGCCTCAGCTTCAGGGGAAATTTTCTGGCCAGGAACGGAGCAGAGACCCTCCGCCAGGGCGATATGGAAGGCCGCGGATCGTCCATAGGGAGTGCTTCTGGCTTCTCGAGCCAACGCCGCAGCCTCGCTACATCGGGTAGCAAGCGCGCGGTCCAGCGCGGCCTGTGCGAGCATGGCGGCCGCGGCGCTTTCTGTACCAGCATGGTTTCTTGCCTCGCCAGCTCCAGCGCGCCAGCCGGCCAGTCCTGCGTCGAACTGTCCTGCGTCGTCGAGCGCGAGGGCGCGGTCAAACGTGGCTGAAAGGGTACTCGTCATGGCAGCGGGCGGAGCGGATCGTCCACTCAGGTAGGTTGCGATCTCAGCGCCGCACTCACACGTCAAGCCGAGCGCAAGTGCTTTCTGGTTGAGAGCAAGCGCTTCGCGATAGCGATCGAGCCCGATAAGAGCGTAGGCAGCTTCTGAGTATGCGGCGGCGCTGAACGGATAGAGCCGGTACGCCTGCCCCGAGGAAAGCAATGCCTCCGTCATATGCCCTTGTGCTCTCATGACGTGCGCCATTGTGATGAGAGCGAGTTCGTCCTGCGGTCTGCTGTTCAGAAGCTGACGCGAAAGAAGAGTCGCCCGTGCGGGGTCCTGGTCAGCCAGCAGAGCGGCGGTGATCTGTGCCAAGGGAGCGACGCGATCACCGGTTCGGCCGGCAGAGGCAAGCGCTCGCGCAGCATAGCTCGCCGCGGTGATCTCAGCTCCATCTCGGTCGTAGATGGCAGCAAGACGCAGCTCGGCCAAGGTGAAGTCTGGAGCACGCGCGATTGCCTGTTCGTAGAGCGCGGTGGCGCGCGGACTATCCCCATCTGCAACGGCGCTTTCCGCTTGTCCGAATAGCGCGAGAGCTTGGAGGTTGGCTGTCGCTTGAAGCGCAAGAGGTGTGGGCGCGAGGGCCTTGGACGTTTGCGCCGTGTCTCCTACTTTCGCCCGAAGTTCCTCGCTCAAATGCGTGATCGCTGTGAGGATGTCATCGCGGTTGGCCGCCGTCGACGACACACTTCCGAGCCGGTCGTTTGAGGCCACGTCAATCACGTCCAGCCGAATCACATACCCCGAACCCGTTCGGGAGAGCTCTCCATAAAGGTAGGCGCGGGCGCCGAGCCGTTGCGCCGCAACACGTGAGCTGATCGTATCCGGTGCAACATGGGCCGCTGCAGCAGCTTGATGACTGCCGGCTCGTAGAGCGGTCAAACCAAGCCAATGGATCTGCGAGCGTTGTGTCACTTCGATTTCAAGGCCGGTTGAGACGACAGTATCGAGACTGCTATCGCCAGTGCGGTTGGCAATCGGGGCGAGAAGAATCGTGTCTTTGGGCCCGAGCACGATTTGTCCGAAGCTACCGGAACGTGTGAGAAACATCCCGAGACCGATCAGCAAACAAGCAAGCACCCCCGCGCTACCCAGCCAGGTGCGCAACTGTGTCGCAGGTTTGCGAGGCTTCAAGTTTGCATTCAGGAGGACCGCCGAGGTCGTACCGCTCGGAACGCGTGTCTCCACAAAAGAGATGGGCTGTTTCGGGCGAAACGAATTTGGACGTGCTGGTGTCTTCGCCTCCACACCAGCAAATTCACTCGCTGGAGACTCCACGATGGGAGAAGCCGGACTCGGCATAGCCTCGCTGACCGCCGGGGTCACTTCGAGAGGGGCTGGTGCTGTTCCGACGGGAGACTGCGGCTCAGGTGTCTCCAAGGAGATCGGCATCTCCATGATCGTTCGGTCAGGCCGAATCTCAGTCGAAGAAGACGAGATAGCTTGCGACGTTGGTGCCTCTGCTAGGATTCCGCTATTGTGCAGCTCAGCAGGAATGTACGCCTCTGAGACGTGCGCGGAAGGAGGTATCGGCGCCGGCGAGGAGGACGCGAGCGTTTCCCTTGTCGCGTCTTCGAAAGTCTGCGCTGAGGGTGTGGAGTTGCCGGCAACAGAGACGTGTCGCGGCCGGTTCTCTCGAGTGGGCATGCGTCGCGGTCGGAGAACGTCAGGCTCTTCTGAAGCAGGTAAGGACGGCAGGCTTTCAGAAGACGTCGCGCTCTCCGGCTCAAACTGAAGCTTACTGGAACGTTTTCTCGCTCTTCGGGCGACCGGATCCAGCGATGGCACCAGAGGCACGTCAGCCTTTGGAACCTTTCGCAGCCAGTCGCCGTCCCCTCGCGTTTGAAGCTTTCGAAGGGCTTCTTCAACATCGCGCGCACTTTGATAACGGCCCGGCCGATCCTTCACAAGGAGCCGCGTAATCACGCGCTCCAGTTCTCGCGGCAACGTGACATTCCAGGTACGGATCGGGTCAGGTGCTTCGGTAAGCAGTGCCTGAAAGGCGAGGGCAGTCGTGGCCCCGCGAAACGGAATGCGCCGGGTTGCCATCTCGTACATCACGATGCCAAGAGAGAACAGATCAGATCGCGTATCCAGCTGTTCCCCTCTGGCCTGCTCAGGCGACATGTAGGCGAGAGTGCCGACAGTGGAGCCCGCCGAGGTTAGTTCAAGAGCGCGAGAGTCTCGCCCGCTTCGCAAGGACATGGAGACTTTGGCCAGGCCGAAGTCCAACACCTTGACCTGTCGCTCACTGCCCGGCTTTCCTTGAAGGAAGATGTTTGCCGGCTTTATATCGCGATGGACGATACCCTTCGCATGTGCCGCCGACAAAGCGTCAGCGATTTCTAACCCAAAGCGAACGATCTCTTCAGCAGAGCACGCACCTTGGGCGATTCTTTCCTTGAGCGTGATTCCTTCAAGGACCTCCATGACCAGGAAGGGCTCGCCATCCTGCTCGCCCATATCAAAGATGGTGCAGATGTGAGGATGGTTGAGTGCGGAAGCCGCACGTGCCTCAAGCAGGAACCGCTGCCGCATGCCCGGCGCCTGGAACTCATCGTGCAGTAACTTGACTGCCACCTGGCGATGCAGACGATCGTCCCACGCGCGGAAGACGATCCCCATGCCACCGCCGCCCAGCTTGCCCAGGATCTCGTACGGCCCGAACTTATGGCCAATTTCGGGAAGCATTACCGTTCTCCCGTGCCCGTTATCGCATCCTCGTGCGAATCAAGTCTGCGCGAGAACACCTGGCAGACCGGAGGCTACGATGAGGATATGGCACAAATCGTGGATCAAGAGCCCGGGAGGGTTACACCAAGGTACTGCGTACCACCGCACAACCAGTTCGAGACGAGACCTCCAAACGGTCCCTGCCTTTATGCATCGCAGTATATAGAGTGGAAAGGGTGGGAGAACAGAAGATGAACCTCACCGTTGCGCCACAGCAGACACTTCTTCTGGATGCAGACGATACCTTGTGGGAGAACAACATCTACTTTGAACGCGCTATCGCCGCGTTCATCTCCTTCCTCGATCATGCCAGTCATTCTGCGGAGGAAGTACGAGAGCACCTCGATTCGGTTGAACGTCGCACCATCGCGGAGCGAGGCTACGGTACGCAAAGCTTTCGCCTTTCGCTCATCAAGTGCTTTGAAGAGCTTTCCACAACTCCGGTCACAGCGGATCAACATGCACGCATCATGAGCTTTGCGGATAGCATTGTCTCAGCGGATGTCGCACTGATTGATGGCGTGCGCAGTGCTCTGCTTCAGCTCGGCCGTCAGCATCGCCTGCTCCTGGTCACCAAGGGGAACAGGCTCGAACAACTAGAAAAGCTTGATCGCTCCGGCTTGGCATCTTTCTTCACCGCGGTTGAGGTTTTGCCAGAGAAGACAGCCGCTGCCTATCGCGAGATCGCCCGCTGTCACTCCTGTTCTCCGAGGTTGACATGGATGATCGGCAACAGTCCGCGATCTGACATCAATCCGGCGCTCGAAGCAGACTTGCACGCCGTCTACATACCGCACCCGGCTACGTGGACTCTTGAGAAAGAGCCGCTTGCGAAGCCGCGCTCCACTCAGCGCCTCATGCTTCTTTCGCGTTTGGACGAGCTTCCAGAAGCCCTCGCCAAGCTACGTTGAGCGGCCGTGCACACCTCATCGGCAGAGAGACAGATGCTATACTCAACCTCGGATTGACCGTCACGCCTGTGTCGCGCTGCGCCAGGATGCAAGCGGAGGTGGCGAAATTGGCAGACGCACTAGCTTGAGGTGCTAGCGCCGCAAGGCATAGGGGTTCAAGTCCCCTCCTCCGCACCAATCCAACACCTCTTTTCTGGAAGATGCTCCCGCTGAGTTTCGAAGCTCGGGAGTGGAGTAACCCATGATCGCGCTTCTCGTTGTCCTCCATGTCATCGTCTGCCTTTTCTTGATCGGCGTTGTACTGCTGCAGCAGGGTAAATCGGCAGACCTCGCGGCCGCCTTCGGCGGTCAGGGCTCGCAGACAGCTTTTGGCCCGCGAGGTGCAGCCAATCTGCTTACGAAGTTGACCACCTGGTCGGCCATTCTATTTATGCTTGTGTCCATCGCCCTGACTATTCTTCTGGCGCGCAACTCCGGGAACGATCATTCCGTTCTTTCGGGAACTTCCACAACGAAACAGACAGCACCATTGAAGAAGTAGACGGGGCGACTCGTCAACTGAAGGCGCGCATGTGGCGCGCCTTTGCTGTTCCACCGCGAACGAGGGCGCTATGATTCACGAGGTGCTTGCGGTGGGTGTTCTTCGCTGCAACTGTTCCATCCTTGCGGATGAACGGAGTCGCGAAGCCATCATTGTGGATCCTGGTGCTGACGTCTCGCTCATCCTGCAGCGCGTCGCAGCGTTGGACTTGATTGTGAAGCAGATCCTGGTCACGCATGCTCACATCGATCACATTGCCGGCGCCAGCACTCTCCAGCGAATGACCGGAGCCCCGGTGTTGTACAACCAAGCAGATCTGCCCCTTGTGGCGATGATGGATGTGCAGGCAGGTTGGCTCGGAGTAGCCACTCCGGAGGTAGCACAACCGGACGCAAGCCTAGAGCACGGAGCGTCGTTTGGAGTGAACGGACTGACAGGATTAATCTTGCACACACCTGGGCACACACAAGGAAGTCTTTGCCTTTACCTGCCTGAACAAGCTCTTCTGCTGGCGGGCGATACCCTGTTCGCAGGCAGCATCGGCAGAACGGATCTTCCCGGCGGAGATATAGAAACGCTGCTCCGATCCATTCACACCCATCTCGTTCCGCTCCCAGAAGAGACGCGCGTGATTCCAGGACACGGGCCGGCCACCACGATCGGAATGGAAGTTGCGGAGAACCCTTTTCTCCGCAACCTATAGCTGAACACTCGGAAATAGCTGGACACTCGGAAACACGAGCGAGGCCGAACGAGGTTGAGACTCAGCGGGACGGACCCGTGCTCGCGGTATCGATCAGTGCCCGAATCGCTTCAGTCGCCTTCCGCATGGTTTCTGCTCGAACAATCAAGCTGATCACGACGCGTCGACCATCATTCAGACCATAGAAGTGCGCCGGATGAGTTAGAACACCGGCACGGCGCAATGTCGCGAACGCGCTCTCTTCATCGAACAGACGCGGTACTCGGATGATCGCGTTCCATCCTGCGGAGACGTCGTACATGTCGATGTGTGCATTTCGCAAAAGAGCCAGGTTGCAAGCGATGCGCGCGAGAATCTGCTGTCGGTACGATGCCGAACCGTTCAGCCACTCTGGCAAGGCAAGCTGGGCAGGAGTGCTCACCGACAGGAAGGTATCAGCGATTATCTCGAGCCGCGCTAACGCCTCATCACGATCGGGTTCCGACCCAAGCGCAACGATCCAGCCGACCTTCATCTGGGGCAGCGCCGCAACCTTGCTCAGCCCATTCAGAACAAAGGTCAATGGAACCCCCTTTCCACTCGCGAAGGTCTCGAGCTCGGCAGATCCTTCGTGAGCATAGTCAAGAAAGACCTCATCCACGATCAAACAGATCCGGTGGCGGCTGCAGAGTTCGTGCAGGTAGTGGCGATCGCTTCTCGATGTCGGGTGACCAGTTGGATTGTTAGGGTGAACCACGACGATGGCGCGCGTTCTCGGCGTGATGGCTCGCTCAAGCTCCGCACGATCAATCGACCAGCCATGGTCGTAGAAAAGCGGGTAGTGGGTCAGCGTGATGTCTGACAGATCCGCGAGGTAGATGAACAGCGGGTAGCCGGGTTGTGCGATCAACACCTCGTCACCTGGGTCGCAGAGCAAACGGAAGAGATGGCTATACGCCTCACTGGTGCTGGCCGTCAGAATGATCTGCTCAGGCGAAACACTTGCACCATGGCCCGAGTAGTACTCTGCCACGGCTTCTCTGGCAGACAACAAGCCCCTTGGCTCCGGAACGTACTGCAGAACGCCCAGGTTGAGCAACGGCTCAAGGATCTTGGCCGGATCCAGATGAAATCCGCAGACCGTTGGATTGGTGGTGGTCAAATCCAACATCGGGCTTTCTGAAACGACATCAGAGGGGCTCTGGTGAAGTTCGCTCTCGGTACGATTCCATTCCGTCCGTTGCGCGAAGTGACTTGGAGTCGTTGACAGAGCTCGCACACTCTTCATCGTACTGAAGATACCCAGACACGCTGTGAGAGCACCTACAATGTTCGATATGAGTCACACCCAGACCCCGCCTGCGTCGCAACCTACAGCAGTGCCACAAGTCGATCCTCTCCGGATTGAAGCGGTTCTTTTTGATTACGGCCAGGTTTTGTCACTGGGACCGAACCCGGCTGCCTGGGAGCGGATGCGCCATATCGTCGGGGGAAGCCCTGAGCAGTTTCACCAGGCTTACTGGGCACCTCGACATGACTACGATCGAGGCACCTTGGATGGCACCGCTTTCTGGCATACGGTCGCGCGCACAAACGGACATCCGGGCCTGAGTGAGCCTGAACTGGAAGCCCTGTACCAGGCTGACGTCGAGCTATGGACTGACCTGAACGAGCCGATGGTGGCCTGGGTGCACCAACTGCATCGGCGCGGCATCCGAACCGGCATTCTTTCCAATATCGGGGATCGCATGGAGACCGGAATCCGTCAGAGCTTCGATTGGATCGGCGGGTTCCATCACTGCACCTGGTCGCACCGGATCAAACTTGCAAAACCGGAACTTGCCATCTATCGCCACGCAGCCGCAGGTCTGGAAACCGCTCCCGAGCACATCCTGTTTCTTGACGACCGCGAGGACAACGTCACCGCAGCGCGCGCCGCCGGAATGACCAGTATCCGCTACATCACCCACCCTGTTTTCCTTAGAGACATGCAACATCTCGGACTGGCGTCGTTGCTCTAAGCGCTAAGGCTAAAGGACTGGCGCGGTCCGAGAGATTGGGATGGCAATCTGCTCCACGATCTCAATACCGAAGCCTTGAAGCGCCGGAACGTGTGTTGGGGTGTTGGTCAGAAGGCGAATCTTGCAGATCCCAAGGTCAGATAAAATCTGTCCGCCCAGCCCGACCTGACGAAGCGTTCGCTCCCGCCGATCCTCTCGGTCTCGCGACTCCCGGTGCAGCACAATGCGGTTTGGCTGCACTGAGGCATCAATGCCGAAACCCTTCGCGCCATTATGCAAGTACACCAGGGCGCCGCGTCCTGCTTCCGCGATAAGTCGAAGCGACGCATCCACCACGGCCCGGCAATCACATAACGTCGTACCAAAGACGTCTCCAGCCAGACAATGCGTGTGCACTCGGACGGGAACAGCCTCACCTCCAGCCTCGTGACTCGTCACGTCGCCGTACACCAGAGCGACATGGGACTGGCCGCCCTCTACCTCACTCTCATAGGCAATCATGCGGAAGTCGCCATACGCCGTCGGCATCAGAGACTCTGCCACACGGCGAATGTATCGCTCATGCTGCAGGCGATACCGGATCAGGTCGGCAACCGTCACCATCTTCATGTCGTGGGCTTCGCAGAAGCGGACAAGATCAGGCACGCGGGCCATGGTGCCATCTTCGTTCATGATCTCGCAGATCACACCCGCCGGAATCAGGCCGCCCATACGCGCCAGATCCACCGACGCTTCCGTCTGTCCAGCACGCACCAACACGCCGCCGCGTCGCGCGCGCAGCGGAAAGATGTGGCCAGGCCGGGCTAGGTCGAACGGTGTAGATGACGGGTCAATCGCCACTTTGATCGTTCGAGCACGATCACCAGCCGAGATACCCGTGGTCACACCTTCCCGCGCTTCAATGCTTTCCGTAAACGCCGTCCCAAAGCGAGAGGTGTTGTCTTGGGTCATCGGTCCGAGGTGCAGGTAGTCGGCTCGCTCTTCGGTCAGCGTAAGGCAGATCAGACCGCGCCCGTACATCGCCATGAAGTTGATCGCTTCAGGCGTGACAAACTCGGCAGCAAGTGTCAGATCCCCTTCATTCTCACGATCCTCATCGTCTACGACGATCACCATGCGGCCCGCTGCCATATCCGCGATTGCATCCTTGACGTCAGCAAACATGACAGCATCCTTTCGGGTAAGTGAATGACGCGATATGAAGAAAATGCCACCTCTTGATGCGGTGGCATTTAGGTTCTCTATACGCTGCTCGGTGGCTAGAGCGTCGACTCGATCTCAAAGCCCCAGGCTTCAAGCAGCGCTTCGGGGATGTACTTCGAATTCTTGTTGCGACGCGCCCATTCCCGGAGACGGGTCGAGCGAACATACTGATCCGGCGTCAACTTGTACTCTTTAACCACCTGCTCGAAAGAAGTGATCGTTGGGACAACGGGCCCGATTGGCTCCGGCTTACCCCAATTTGGATTTCCACGGCGTTTTGCCATCGATGTGCATTCCTTGCTTGAACGTGCCTGCTACTTTATTGGATGAATCTCGCGTGAATCCGCTGCAATTCATTCTAGAGATCTTAGTTGGTCATCGCAACCTGACAATAAGGTTTGTACGCCCTCTTCATGCGAAGGAGCCGCACTGAATCTGGTGCAAGAGATTCGTCGTCTCTCATGCGAAGATAGAGCCGGACCCGCTGATGAATCTGACTTCCCTGCTCTTCCAGACCTTCGGCTTTAAGGCGTTCCGGCCCAACCAGGAGGCCGTCTGCCGAGCCGCCACAGACGGGCGTGATGTGCTGCTGGTGATGCCGACCGGCGCGGGAAAAAGTCTCTGTTACCAGTTGCCCGCCCTCGCCAGAGGGGGCACGGCGCTGGTCATCAGCCCTCTGATTGCTTTAATGGAAGATCAGGCCGCGAAGCTGTCGGCTGCGGGTCACGCCGTAGCTCGCATCCATTCCGGCCTGCCTCGAGAGGACTCGCGGCAGGCGTGTCGGGAGTATCTGGACGGCAGGTTGAACTTTCTCTTCATCGCCCCCGAGCGCCTGCGCGTCCCGGGCTTTCCAGAGATGCTGGCCCGGCGCAAACCGTCTCTGATCGCCATCGATGAAGCCCACTGCATCTCTGCCTGGGGTCACGACTTTAGGCCCGACTACCGGACCCTTGGAGAGCATCTTCCTGCGCTCCGGCCGGCCCCTATCGTTGCTCTCACGGCTACCGCGACACCTGCCGTTCAGCGCGATATTGTGACGCAGCTCGGACTCGTTGACCCGGCTCTCTTCATCCACGGCTTTCGACGTCACAACTTGGCGATTGAGGTCGTAGAGATGTCGAAGCCGCGACGGAATGAATTCATCAGGAACTTCCTGAAGCCAGCCGAGGCAAAGCCCGCTATCGTGTATGCGCCTTCCCGGAAAGCAGCTGAGGAACTCGCCGGCTTGCTTGGCGGCCGTGCCGCGGCCTATCACGCCGGTCTGGACGGAGCCACCAGGGAGCGCGTGCAGCGTAAGTTTCTCGTCGGCGAGCTCGAGGTCGTCGTCGCAACCATCGCCTTCGGTATGGGCATCGACAAAGCCGACGTGCGCACCGTCATCCACTCTGCCCTTCCCGGCTCCGTCGAAGCGTTCTATCAGGAGATCGGGCGGGCGGGCCGTGACGGGCTGCCGTCCCGCACTGTTCTGCTTCACTCCTTTGCCGATCGCAAGATGCATGACTTCTTCCTTGAACGAGACTACCCGGCGACGGCGGAACTGACCCGTGTCAGCGCCTTGCTCACGCCGCACTTCCAGGAGATAGGTACTTTGGCGCGAATCCTGAAGGTTGATGCCGAGAGCCTGGCACGCTCCGTGGACAAGCTGGCCAGTCAGGGTGCGGCGACGCTCGACATTGACGGTCGCGTCAGAGCCACCGGGGCGACCAGCTGGACTTCGGGCTACGACGCGCAACTAGATTTTCGTCGCGCGCAGATCGACCGCATGGTTGCCTTCGCTGAAGGGCAGGAATGTCGTATGACGGCTCTGGTACGGCACTTCGGCGACACCGCAGACGGCCTTCGCCCCTGCGGATATTGCGACTTCTGTTCGCCAGAAAGTACAACGGCGCAAACCTTCCGCCAGCCCAGCAGCGAGGAGCAGCGACATCTACGGGCCATTCTGCGCGCGCTTGAAGGCAACGGTCGCTCCACAGGAAAGCTCTTCACCGATCTCACCCTTACCAAGGACCGCAAGATCTTTGACGGGCTGCTGGACGGCCTCGCTCGGGCCGGCTTTCTTAGCTTCACCGCGGACACCTTCACGACCGAAGAGGGCCGCCAGATCACCTATAAGAAAGCGGTGCTGACCCACGAAGGTCGCTTCCCGGAAGCCGGGGACCTTCCCGTCACCCTCCGAGCTCTCGAAGAAGCAGCGGAGATTAAGACCTCCCGATCGACCCGGCTTCGTTCACAGGCGAGCGCGATGAACTCCGAGGAGCAGCCACTTTCAGAGCAGCAGGAGCTCATGGAAGGCCGGCTTCGCGCCTGGCGAAAGGCGGAGGCCGCCAAAACAGGTAAGCCAGCTTTTATCGTGTTTGGAGATAAAACGCTTCGAGCGCTCGCTGTTGCTGCCCCGTCAACCTTGCTTGGCATGAGGGAGGTCGCGGGAGTTGGCCCGGATAAGCTCGAGCGCTACGGGGCTGATGTGCTCGCCGTTCTCCGCGCAGACGTCACACCTCAAGGGCAGGAGCGATCCGAGGACGCGTCTTGCAGCCGGTCAGGCCCGGTCATCGCAAGGGCTGCGGCTCCACCCTTGGCGGAGGTGACGTCTCTCATCGCGCAAATTGCCGCCCAGGAGCTCACGACGGAGCAACAAGCCATCGAAGCCCGGCTAAGAAAATGGCGTCGTGAGGAGTCGGAGCGGATCGGCATGCCGCAGTTCTTTGTTCTGGGCTCGGCAACGCTGCGGGATCTCGCTATGGCGCAACCCCGATCGCTTCCCGATCTCAGCGGCGTGTCCGGATTGACTCAGGAGAAAATTGATCGCTTCGGGGCGCAGATCCTGGACATCTGTAATGCCTGAGCGGACCCGGCTGCCTCGTGCTCGGTAGGGACGTCCGTTTCGGCTAAGCTACGTTCATGGATCCATCGCTGGACGAGCTCTCCGGCCATTGTTTTGGCTGCGGACCAAACAATCCGGAGGGCCTGCATCTCACCTTCGTCATTGATCAAGAGGCTCACACAGCGACGACGTCTCTTTCGCTGGACGAGCGGTACCAGGGCGCGCCTGGCTATGTACACGGCGGCATCATCGCAACCCTGCTTGACGAAGCGATGAGCAAGCTGAACCGGCCGCTGGGGGTCCTAGCGATGACACGGCAGATGGACGTGTCGTATCTTCGGCCAGTCCCCATCAGCGCGGCACTACGGCTCATCAGCCGCTTCGTGCGTCGCGAGGGCCGCAAGCTCTTTCATGAAGCAGAACTGCTCAACGAACAGGGTGAAATTTTGGCGCGATGCGCTGGTCTCTGGATCATCATCGATCCAGGCTTGCTGCGGCTGCGATCGGCAGACGCGGCAGAACCTGCCTGAGCTATTCAATCCAGAAGCAAAGCACTCCATCGCATGTGGCCCCGTTCTAGGCAACGGTCGTCTCCTCCATCCAACTGCCGCAGCGTTCAAACCTACGTCGTGATTCCCGCAAGAAAGAAGAGAGACGACCTGTGCATGAAAGTGTGACGGACTCTCTGTGAGGGTATGGAGCCGGGTTTGTACATGCACCTGGCTGCGCACAAGAGAACTGATAAACTATAGGTTCGGCACGACTGGTAAAGCGCAGTAGCACATAGGCGCCACCTACGAGTTCGCCCGCCCAAGGAGACATCACCATGGCAGAGCATTTCAGCAACGGGAACTTCCAATCCACCGGCCTTCGTCTGAAAACTGGCCTTGCCGAAATGCTCAAAGGCGGCGTCATCATGGATGTGATCGACGTCTCGCAGGCCCGTATCGCCGAGCGCGCCGGTGCTACGGCGGTTATGGCTCTTGAGCGGGTCCCTGCACAGATTCGCGCGCAGGGCGGTGTCGCTCGCATGTCACATCCACGGATGATTCGAGAGATCATCGACGTGGTTTCTATTCCGGTCATGGCCAAAGCGCGCATCGGACACATCGCGGAAGCTCAAATTCTGCAGGAACTCGGCGTCGACTTCATCGACGAGAGCGAAGTTCTCACTCCAGCGGACGAGACCTACCACATCGACAAACATGCCTTCACCACGCCCTTCGTCTGCGGCGCACGCGATTTGGGTGAGGCGCTACGCCGGATCGCAGAGGGTGCAGCTATGATCCGCACCAAAGGCGAAGCTGGCACAGGCGATGTGGTTCACGCGGTTCGCCACATGCGGCAGATTGTCCGGGAGATGCGCAGCCTGACTGTGCTTGGCGAAGAGGAGCTCTACAACGCAGCCAAGGAGTTCCGCGCGCCCTACGAGCTGGTCCGCCTGGTAGCCAAGAGTGGCCGACTGCCGGTTCCAAACTTCTCCGCTGGCGGCATTGCGACGCCTGCGGATGCAGCGCTTGTCCGGCAGCTTGGCGCTGAAGCGGTGTTCGTCGGTTCCGGGATCTTCATGTCTGACAGCTATACCTTCGCGGAGCCGGAAGAAGCCGAGATCCGCGCCCGCGCTATCGTTCGCGCCAGCACCCACTTCGATAGCCCGAAGATCCTCGCCGAATGCAGTGAAGAGTGTCAGGGTGCCATGAAGGGTCTAGCCGCAGCCGTCCTCGACGAAAAAGAGCTGCTGCAAACGCGGGGCTGGTAGTATCACCCTCACGTTCGACTCTGGCCCGTCTCGCTTCGAGAGGCTCTGCTCGTCATGATGAAACCCTCTCTGCAGATTGGCGTTCTCGCCGTGCAAGGTGCGTACGACGTGCACGCTAGCATGGTTCGCACACTCGGTGCGCATGCCCTTCTGGTACGTCGTCCGGAGCAGCTCGAGCACCTGGACGGACTCGTGATCCCGGGTGGGGAGTCCACCACCTTCCTTCGCCATCTGGAACGAGACGGTTTTTTCGAAGTGCTCTCCTCCTTCGTCGAAGAGAAGCCGACCTTCGGTACGTGCGCTGGTTGCATCCTGCTAGCGAAGGATGTAGAAAACCCGGCTCAGAGATCCTTTGGTGCCCTGGACATCACCGTAGAGCGGAACGCGTATGGTCGGCAGATCGACTCTACGATCCTCGTTACGCCAACGACCCTGCCAGGTGGTCCCCTCGAAATGGTCTTCATCCGGGCGCCTCGCATTACGCGAGTTGGCGCAGGCGTGCGGACCCTCGCACATCGTGACCAGTCGCCCGTCCTCGTACAGCAGAACCACCTCATGGCGGCCACCTTTCACCCGGAGCTATCGACCGACACAAGAATCCATGAGCACTTTCTCGATCTGGTCCGGCACCATACCACACGGTGAACGAGCGGCCAGCTCCGCGTGCATCTGATCCCTTCCGCGGATCGTCTTTTCGGGTGGCCGGACGTATTCTGAAGAGGTGCTTCTTCTCCCCCGGCCTGCGGTCGTTGCGTCTCAGGTGTCCTGGCAGAAGCTCGTGCACCTGCCGGTTGATGCCAGTCTGCACGGTCCGCTGGCCGACCAGCATCTGTTCCTGAATCTCTGGATCATTCTTGGCCTCGCAACCGTTGCTCATCTGCTGCTCTTCGCCGGTCTCCTGGTATCGCGAAACGTTCGCGACGGAAAGGAAAGCCTCGCCCGTACGTTGCGGTTGGAATATCTGCCGCTCGCAGCTTTCACCCTGCTCTTCGCCTGGCTGACGCTTCGGGCGGAGCGGCTTTGGGCCGTGAGTCGCTATACCGGTGCCGACCCGTCTGCTCTCCAGATTGAGGTGACCGGCATGCAGTTCGTCTGGTACTTTCGCTACCCAGGAGCAGATGGCACCTTCGGACGCGTAGAACCTACGCTGCTTGATCCAGCGGCGGGCAATCCCCTGGGCCTCGATCCGGCAGACATGCATGGCAAAGACGATCTCGTGACCTCGGAGTTAGTCCTTCCCGCCGGCCGGGAGGTCGATCTTCGGTTACACGCTCTGGACGTGATTCACGGATTTGCTGTGCCGGAGATGCGGGTCAAACAGAACGCCGTACCGGGACAGACGATCCATCTCCACTTCACACCGTCGCTGCCTGGAACCTACGCTATTCTCTGTACCCAGGTATGCGGTCTCGGGCACTACCGTATGAACGCGAACCTGCGTGTGCTACCGTCGGCGGAGTTCGATCGATGGCTCCACCTCCAGGAGCAGCGAGGAGCGTCATGAACCGGATGCGCGATCTTCGAGTCTCACCCGTTGCCAGCGGCT
Organism: uncultured Acidobacteriaceae bacterium; assembly: GCA_964235665.1. Taxonomy (GTDB): domain Bacteria; phylum Acidobacteriota; class Terriglobia; order Terriglobales; family Acidobacteriaceae; genus Edaphobacter. Next base: position 1,668,741 of record CAXSAY010000001.1, on the reverse strand, counting down.
CACTTCGCCATACGGCAATCTTGCGCCCAACCTGGAGTCGTCGCCATCTTTTTACTACGGATCATCGGGCGATCGGACGACTGTATCTCTACCTCGCTCTCCTGAGCGTTGCCATCGGTACGCTTCTCTCGCTTCTGATGCGCCTGCACTTGACCTGGCCGGAGCGCGTCGTGCCATGGCACGGTCCCATCCTGCCAGAAGACTATCTCGCGCTGGTAACCATCCACGGCACGCTCATGCTCTTCTTTGTGCTGACCACTGCGCCGCAGTCCGGCTTCGGAAACCTTATTCTTCCGTCTCAGATCGGCTCACGGCGCATGGCCTTTCCGTTGGCGAATGCTCTGGGCTTTTGGGTCATCGCTGCCGCGCTGGTCGTGCTCCTCAGCTCTACATTCGTCCCGGGTGGTAGTGCAATCTCAGGCTGGACAGCCTACCCTCCCTTATCTGCGGTTGCCAGCGCCGGACCCGGTCAGGGTATGGGCATGGATCTTTGGCTCGCAAGCATTGCACTCTTCGCGATCGGATCGACAATCAGCTCGATCAACACTCTCGTGACCGTTATCCGCATGCGCTGCGAGGGCATGACCTGGGGCAGACTTCCGCTGACTGTATGGGGCTGGGTCACTGCGGCGATGCTGTCCATCCTCGCCTTCTCGGTTCTTCTGGCAGCGCTGCTTCTGCTGTTCTGCGACCGTCATCTCGCCACCGGTTTTTACCTGCCCGTTGGCGACGTGGTGAACGGAACCCTGCGCGCTTCCGGAGCGCACAATGGCTCGCCCCTCCTTTGGCTGCACCTCTTCTGGTTCTTCGGGCACCCCGAGGTCTACATCGCCATCCTTCCCGGCATGGGGCTCACTTCCATGATCCTCGCCAACTTCAGCCGCAGACGTGTCTTCGCTTATCGCACCATGATCATGACAACGCTGCTGATCGGCTTCCTCGGCATCCTCGTCTGGGGACACCACATGTTTGTCGCCGGTCTCAATCCCTTTGCCGGAACCGCCTTCTCCGTCTCCACCATAGCGATCGCCATCCCTTCGGCGGCAAAGGTGCTCTCCTGGCTGGCGACGACCTGGAGGTCTCGTCCAAACTACACAACGGCGTTCCTCTTCGCACTGGGATTTGTGTCGCTCTTTATCACCGGCGGTCTAACCGGTCCGATCCTGGCACAGCCCATCCTTGACCAGTACCTCCACAACACCTTCTTCGTTGTAGCGCACTTCCACCTCATTATGGCGATGGCTGGGATCTTCGGCCTGTTTGCGGCCACCTACTATTGGTTTCCCCTGCTCGCGGGGCGCGCTCTGCACGAAGGGTTGGGCCGCCTTCATTTTTGGGGTTCTTTGCTTGCCGCCTACGCGACCTTTCTGCCCATGCATCTGACGGGCTTAGCTGGTGAGCCGCGTCATTATGCACAGCTGACCGGCATCCCGAACGCTGCAGGTGCTTTACTGGCCCGCACCATTCCGCTCAATACCGAGATCACCTGGGCCGCCTTCGTGCTCGCCAGCGTGCAAGTATTCTTCTTGGCGAATCTGCTGTTCACTCTGCTGCGTGGACAGCCTTGCGGGCCGAACCCCTGGGATGCAACTACATTGGAGTGGTACCCGGGCTTTACAGACGGGGCATCCGGACCGCCGTCGGTCGTCTATCGCGAACCATCACAGTACCTACATCAACACGAAGCGACCTACGCGTTACCGCAGTGGATGTGCCTCGATCAGCGGCAAAGCCCGGGCACTCGACGGGACACATGAAAGGAGTAAGCTAGCGCAATACGCTCGTGCCAGAGGCCCCTAATGCCAGCTACATATACCCCCTCAAAGCCCGACCTCGACAAAAGCCGCCTGCATGACCACGACAATGGTGCCGGGCGTCGTCCGCCGACAGACAAACGTACGGGCGGAGGTGGTGAGGGGGAAAATTGGCAAAGCCGACCACAAGGTCAGCGTGGCCCGCGAGAACGCCTGGGTCGCTACCGTATGGGACTCTTCTTCGCGCTCGCCGGCGATCTGATGTTCTTCATCGCGATTGTCAGCGTCTTCTTTGTAGCCAGAACGACCGGTCACTTCGATGCCTATAACCGGTACATCAATGAGTGGCTGCCGACGGCGATCCCTCCGATCCTCTGGCTAAATACCGCTACACTTTTACTCTCGTCCGTCAGTATGGAGATAGCGCGACGCCGTATGTTTCACGAGCCGGACGTCATGGAGGAGTGGTTCGGCCTTGGTCGCCCAACCTCTCGTCGCACGGCTCCGTGGGTCGCTGCAACCCTGATCCTCGGCTTATTGTTTCTTGCTGGTCAGGCGCTTGCCTGGAAGCAGCTGGCCGTGCAGCATGTCTTCTTTGTCTCAAATCCAAGTAGCCACTTCTTCTATCTAATTACGTATACGCACGCGATCCATCTTTTTCTTGGGATCGGTGGCCTGATGCTTGCACTTTGGGGCCTCTACGCCTCACGACATCTGGAAACCCGGCAGATCCTCGTTGACTGCTCGGCGTGGTACTGGCATTCAATGGGCGTTTTCTGGGTCTTCCTCTTTATCCTGCTGGCCTACTTCCAGTGAGACTCCAGGCTCGCCTGATCGCCTGCTTTGGAGCGCTCCTCTTGGTATGCGTTGCCATTCCAAGCAGCCAGGGTCAGGGGTGTACGCAGTGTCGCGACAATGCAGCGGCAACGCCTTTAGAAACCCAGCACGCCTATCGCGACGGCATTCTCTTACTTGGCGGAGTCGGTATCACCCTTGGATCGAGTGTTCTGCTCATCGGCAGGCGATTCCGGTAAGTCCGTCGGTTCTGAAAGGCTACTCTAAGCTAATCAGCTACGCTATCTGCGCTTCGCAGCGGCCTTCTTCCCCGCGACTTTCTTCGCAGGAGGCACCTTCTTACTAGCGGGTTTCTTCACAGTCGTCTTCTTCACCGGAGCGACCTTCTTCACCGGCTTCTTTGTCGTGACTGCCTTCCTTACCGGAGACAGAGCAGCCTTGACCTTGGATTTGTTCGACTTCGCTAAAGGCTTCGCAGGGGGGGTACGACTGCGTGCCGGAGCTGTTGCCTTCGATCCTTTAGCAACAGCTTTCACTTGCGGTGCTGACGCGCTTTTCTTTGACTGCTTGCCGGGAGCTTGAGGCGTAGGTTTGACAACGGCGGGAGCTGGACTTGCTTTACGGGTCGGTGCCGGCTTCTTCTCCGCCGCCTCCTTTGCCACTGGCTTACTGGGCGGTTGGACGGCCTGAATCGTCTTGGCCACCTTCTTCTCCGGAGGAGGTGTTAGCACCGGTTCAGCAGCCGTTTCGACGGCCGCTGCTTCGATCGCAGGCGTCTCTTCTGTGGGAAGTTCCGCAACTACTTTCTTCCGCGACTTCGGCGCTTTAGCTTCTTTGCGCGGAGCTCGCGGGCGGCGCAATGAAACTGGAGGCGGTGGTGCAGGAGGGGAGTAAGGCTCCAGAAACGCTCTCAGTTCTTCCGGTGTCGTCAGTCGGCCATCCATCAGCGCGTAAAAGAGGGTCTGCTGGAGGTCTGCATACTCCGGAAGCTCCGGCGTAATTCGCATCTCCGCCATCAGCAGGATGGGAATCTTCTGCTGTGCCTGTGGCCACTCATTTAGAAAGCTCTTGAACTTAGCCTGCAGCGCCGCACTCTTTGTGGAGTGGAACGTCCAAAGTACCGTCACAGGATCAGACTGCATGATCAGCTTGTACGCTTCGGACGGAAGCGCCATTGCTTTCGAAAGCAGCTGCCCGCTTAGCTCCTTCGCTGCCGCATCTAGATTGTTGATCTCAACTACGAACGCCGTTCTAGGAAAGCTCTTCTTGAGGGTGTCGAGTTCTGCGGTCGGAATCTTGCCCGTCAGCAATGGAAAATTTGCAGCCGCAGCGTCCGCACGAATACCCCTGCTCTCCAACTGCATCTGCACTTCGCGAAGACGGGTAAGCTCCGGAGCATTTACCTTCGCGGCGCTGAGTATCGGAGAAAGATGCTGAAGCCAGCCCTCCTCTTCCAGCCGCTTGATCACCCGCAACGGGTCTTCCTCATGGAAGAGCTCTTCTACCTCGTAGCTACGGTCAGATGGCTGCAGGATCGCGATGGAGTTCTCTTCCTTTGCCGTCTCGTAGCGCGTTCGCGTACGCTCATCCATCTGCCAGCCCAGACGTGCCATGAAGCGGGCTGCCCGAATGAGACGAGCCGGATCTTCGATGAAGCCATAGTTGCTGACCAGGCGAAGCTCTCGGTTCTCGATGTCGGCGACCCCGTTCAAGGGATCCATCAGCAGACCATACGACCCTTCATTCAACGACAGCGCCATGGCGTTGGCGGTGAAATCACGTCGACGAAGATCTTCGAGAATCGTCGTCGGCTGGTAGACCGGCTTGCCAGGCTTAGGATACGTCGCAGAAAGCGTGCTTCCTACCTCAACACGAACCCCGCTCGGGAAGCGCACATAAAGTGACTGGAGCGGAAGAGACGAACCCGAAAACGTAGCGCCAGCCTCCTCAAGCTCCTTCCGAAGATTAAGCGCATTGCCCTGAACCGCCACGTCAAGATCACGAACAGGAGAGCCGCTGATCAGATCGCGAACCGCGCCGCCCACCAAGAACACGGTAAGTCCCTGCTGTCTGGCAACGGCTCGGACAGCCTCTAGCGCCTGCTGTTGCGCCTGGGAAAGTCGGGTCTCGAGGAGGTAGACGTTGTCGGCCATTCCGCTTGCGATCTCCTTACCAACTTGCTGCCGCGTCAGCTAAGCCGCGTCACATCAGTCACTTAGAGCAGGTATACAAGGTGTCACAAAAGCATATTCTACCATATCGTTGCCCATTGGACTACCAAAGTGCAGCTTTTCGCCGAGGTTCAGGGGCTTCCATGCGACAATCCGCTCGAGTCCCTTATGTCGTCCTCGCAGAAGAAGGTCATCCTCCGACGGTTCCTTGGTGATGTGCTGTTTGGATACCTTCCCGCATCCGGGTTTGTAGAGCAAGGTGAGATCCACTATCTGAACCTGCAAGGCCGGATCGCCACCGTCCCGGTGCCTGAGATCAAGACGGTCTGCTACGTCCGTGACTTCAATTTGAACGACCCGAGCGGACCGGAGCGGTTACAGCGGCGTACCTTCCTCTCTCGTCCGCGAGGAGACGGGCTTTGGATCCGGATCACCTTCCGGGACGATGGCGATGTGCTCGAAGGTCTGGTCACGGCGGATGCTTCCCTGCTCGACGGCCTGACAGGCGATCTGGGGCTCTACCTGTCACCGCCGGATACCCGAACCAACACCCAGAAGGTCTACGTACCTCGCTCGGCCATCTCGACCCTGGAGATATTGGCCGTGGTCACGTCGCCTTCCAAGCGAGAACGTCCGGACACGAAGGCGCAGGAAGCAGATAAAGCGGAAGTCGTTGTGTCGGTTCAGGAGCCTCTGTTTGAGGGCGTGCCCGGTCCAACCGTGAAGCGAGGAAGGCATGGAAAGCACTAACAATAAACGATTTACCCTTGAGGAACTCGCCCGTAGTCTGGACGGCAAACTGCATGGGCCCACTGACGCTGTCATCACCGGGGTGAGCGGCCTAGAGGCAGCCACGCCCCAGCAGATCGCCTTTCTGGCCAACGTGCGGTACACCGCGGCCGCGCGTGCTACGCGAGCCGGTTTAGTCTTGATCGGACCTGATGCCCCGTCCCTGCCCGTACCGACTCTGCGCGTCGGAGATCCGTACCTCGCCTTTGCGAAGGCAGTCGCCTTGTTTCACGACGCGCCACACTACGCGCCAGGGATTCACCCAACGGCTGTCGTCGCTGACTCGGCACGGATAGGCTCTCGCTCGCATGTGGGAGCGTATGTGGTTGTCATGGAAGGTGTTGAGATCGCCGAAGGAGCGACCATCCTGCCGCACTGTGTGATCTATCCAGGCGTGCGTACCGGCCGCAACCTGCTGATGCACGCGCATGCCGTGGTGCGGGAGAACTGTACGTTGGGCGACGATGTCACGCTGCAGAGCGGCGTCGTGATCGGCGGGGATGGCTTTGGCTTTGCCAAGCAAACCTCCGGGCGCTGGCTCAAGATTCCACAGTCCGGGAGCGTGACCATCGAGAACTCAGTCGAGATTCAGGCCAATGCGTGCGTCGATCGTGCGTCGGTCGGCGAAACCCGCGTGGGTGCTGGAACGAAGATCGACAACCTCGTCCAGATTGGACACGGGTCGACCATCGGCCAGGACAGCCTGCTCTGCGCCCAGGTGGGGCTCGCAGGATCGACCAAGGTCGGGAACAGCGTCATTCTCGCCGGCCAGGTAGGCGTTGCAGGACACTGTTCCATCGGTGACGGGGCGATCGCGACAGCGCAGAGTGGCATTCCCGGCGATGTCGAAGCCGGAACGACGGTCAGCGGGTACCCCGCGGTCGAAAGTAGAAAGTGGCTCAAAAGCGTGGCGGCGACAAACCGATTGCCGGACTTGCTACGTAACCTAAAAAAGGAACGTTAGTAATCATTTCGATGTATATCTTTTCGGAGAGGAGGAACTCAATGTCCGAGATGGTTCATGACCAGCACGCAACTCCTGTCAGCATGCCGGCTACCGGCGGCGTACGGGTCCTGCTGCTCGACGATGATCCGGCGAACCTGAATCTGCGCTGCGCCATCCTCCGACAGCATAACTACGAGTGTGTTTCCGCCGCCTCAATCGAAGATGCCATGCTGCATCTGGACACGATCGATATCGCCGTGCTCGACTACCACCTGGGCGGCGGTCAGTTTGGCACGGAGGTGGGCGTGCTCTTGCGGCGTCGCAGACCCCATATCCCCATCATCATCCTGTCCGCCACCCTGGAGCGATTCTTTGGTGGGGTTGAGGACATGCATCTGCTCAAGGGTCACAGCTCGATTGATGATCTGCTGCAAGCCCTCAGTTCCCTTTCAGCGAAACGCCGTGGCAGTCCAGTGATTGTGGATGCTCGGGACTTCTTCTACTCCCGTATTGCGCGGGCTATTGGCGCTGACGTTCTGGTGCAGATCTTTGATGATCGAGGAGTCTGGCACTTTTGCAACGATCGAGCGGCCGAGTATCTGGGGCACCCTCGCGAGTGGTTTCCCGGTCGTTGCGTCTTTGACGAGATGCCATCTCTGCGCGACTGGCGGGATGTGCTGCTGAACGTGCCCCGCAATCGCGAAACCTACCTCGATCGAACGCATCGGGGGCTTTGGGCGGAGCCGAAGGCCGAGGAGCGCGATCTGACGTGGAGCATTCTCGCCTTTCCGCTCACTCTTCACGATGACCGTTCAGGCGTGGTGCTGACGGCGCGGGTCATCGGCATTGCCGATCCGGCCTGAGCCACGCACCGACATGGTCTGCTCGCCTGCTGATACCCTCAGCAGATGAGACAAACGGCGCTTCCACTCGTGGTCTTGCTTGGATCGCTGACGGGCTGCCACTCCGCGATGGTCCAGGCAACGGTGCACAACAGCACGGGCGGGACGCTGCAGCTGATTGAGGTGGATTACCCCAGCGCGAGCTTTGGCACGCAGGGTCTGGCACCCGGCGGCGACTTCAAATATCGCTTCAAGGTTCTAGGCTCTGGGAACCTGAAGATCCTCTACACCGACAAGGGTGGAAAAGAGTTGACCGGTAACGGACCCGAGCTGCATGAGGGTCTCGAAGGACAGCTGCTGATCGATATCGCCGACGCGGGCGTGCATTGGACACCGAAGCTGACGGCGGCGCCTTAGGCGTGACTGGGTCGGCTCCTTCAGGGCCAGGATGTTTCGCGCGTGATCCTGCTAGTTTGCCGTGGGCTTTCCAATCTGATCGACGACCAGAACCTCCACAGATGCCTTGAGTGGCTCGAACTTCAAGCCCAACTGCTCTCGAATGGCTGTGAACATTGTGGGTGGCGCCTCCGCATCCGAGCTCGGCGCGTCGCCGTAAGAGTAGGTCAGCTTGAAGTCGTACCGGCCGGAGAGCCCCGTCTGGTCCACGAGTGGTCTATCCATGAAGAGCTGCTTAATGACGAGAAAGTCCGTCACGGTACTGCTTCGATACGTTTCAGTCCTCACCCAATCATGACCGTCTGTCGACTCCAGAGGCTGCGCGGCGGGATCAGCCGCGGCGGCCAATTTTGGCTGATCTTTCACCACCTGCAACGCATACGCCGGCATCTCCCGCTTTTCGCGATGGAAGTGTAACCCGAAGCGTTCCACCAGAAGCTGACGGATCAGCTGCTGCTCCTGCGGAATGGTTGCGTCCTCGGTCAGGTTTGTCTTGCCGCTCATGTCCCAGTGGTCTTCGGAAACCCAGCTGGACGCGCCCACGATCTGACGCGGCGTCAGGGAGAAGGCGAAGGCGATCAGCTTCAGTAAGGATTGATCTTCCAGTTCGAAGCGGTTCCTCGCAAAGTGAAAGTTGTTATGCAGAACCGCCGAGGGGTGTGGCCTTACCACAGCAACTTCGATAGACGCATCGGCCGTCGACTGTGCGGCAGCCCCCGAGGCGGCGAGAACAAGGAGTGCGGTGACACACAGGGTTCGACAGAGGGGACTTGTAGGCATTCCTGCACCTCGCGCTTTAGTCATTCAGACAGGTCTGGAACAGCTCAAATCCGACAATACCAAACACACGAGGAGGTCCAAAGACAGCGGCGTGAAGCGCTGGGACCGCTGGCGTCTTTTAGACTCAGGCATGGCACGAGGCTTCTTTATCACCTTTGAGGGCTTGGACGGCTCCGGTAAAACGACGCAGCTGAAGCGGCTGGCGGCGCGGCTGCGGGCCCGCAATCTGCCGGTGGAGACGCTGCGGCAGCCGGGCGCGACGGCGCTGGGCGATCGCATACGATCGATCCTGGTGGATTCGGCGACGGATACGACGATCGGGCCGATCGCTCCCCTGGCCGAGCTTGCGCTCATGTTTGCCGACCGGGCGCAGGCGATTGCCGAGGTCATTGAGCCGGGGCTTGCCGCGGGCAAGATTCTTCTCTGCGATCGCTACACAGATTCTTCTGAGGCCTATCAGGGAGCGGGTCGCGGCCTTGGCAGCGCCGCGGTACTCGCGATGCATCATGTGGTGTGCGGGACGTTTCAGCCTGACTTGACCATTCTTCTGCTGCCGCCGCTTGAGGCTTCACTGCGACGGGCGCGACGAAGAAATCTGCGGCACATCGAGCAAGAGGGCACGGATGAAAATCGTTTCGAGCGGGAGTCGGATGCCTTCTACGGGCGGATCCACCGGGCGTATGAGGCCATCGCCCAACGGGAACCGGACCGTGTTGTCATGATCGCGAATGACTCGTCGATTGACGCGATCGAAGTGTGCATCGCTGCAGTAGTGGACGAGCGACTTCCGCAGGACGTCCTACTGGCATGACAACCCCTCCGATCACACCGCCGCAGGAAGGCTCCGCCGCGAGTGAGGTCAAGCATGCGGGATCGACCGCCGTGGAGCGTGTGGCAAAGACCGGAAACTACAATCTGCCACCAGGCTTGAAGCACTCCCTCCCCTTCTACGCCCTGAAGCGATGGGTAAAGCTGGGTGAGCCGATCCGTCTGTTTGAGCACCTGACAAAGACATTCGGAGCGATCTCGAAGTACCGCTTCATGGGCACGTACATCGTATTCGTGAATGATCCGCGGTACGTGCGGGAGATCCTCATCAACCAGGGCCAATCCTTCGTCAAGGAGCGGACGCTGCAGCGCATGAAGATTCTGCTGGGCGAAGGTCTGATCACATCAGACGATCCGATCCACATGCGGCAACGCAAGATGATGGCGCCGGCGTTTCACCGACAGCGAATCATGGGATATGCGGACACCATCGTTGCGATTGCGGCGGCGAACATCGCAGGCTGGCAGGCCGGCGAGATCGTGGATGCCAATGCCACGATGATGGTTCTGTCGCTTGAGATCATCGCGCGCACACTCTTTGACACCGAAGTCACGGACCAAATTCGCGGCATCAATGATGACACTAACGCCATCATGCGGCTCTATAACTTCCTGGTCGCGTTTCCCCGTCTCGAAGACTTTCTTCATCTGCCGATACCCGGTGTCGTGCAGTTCAAGCGATCCCTTGCGCGGCTGGACGCCGTAGTGGACGAGATGATTCAGACGCGGCGGAGAGAGATGGAGGGCGGGCGCGGGCAGGATCGTGGCGATCTGCTCAGCCTGCTGGTCGCCAGCCGCTATGAGGCGGAGGCGGACGATCTCCCGGGCTCGCCGGCCCTCGGCATGACAGACCGGCAGATCCGCGACGAGGTGTTGACGATCTTTCTCGCAGGATACGAGACCGTTGCCAACGCGCTGACATGGACGTGGTATCTGCTGAGCCAGAACCCAGAGGCAGAGGCGCGGATGCATCGAGAGCTTGATGCAGTGCTCGGAACCGGTGCAGATCGAAAGCTGCCAACCCTCGAAAGCTACGGAGCACTGCGCTATACCGAGCAGGTGTTTGCCGAGGCAATGCGGCTGTATCCACCGGCGTGGGCCATGGGACGCAAGTCGACCGAAGTGGTCACGCTCGGAGAGTATTCGATCCCGCCGGGAGCACACTTCTTCTTCAGCCAATATGTCATGCATCGTAGCCCGGAGTACTTTCCCGACCCGCTGCGCTTCGACCCGGACCGATTTACTCCGGAGCGCAAAGCGGAACGCGAGAAGTTCACCTATTTTCCCTTCGGCGGCGGCGGTCGGCAGTGTATCGGCGAGAGCTTCGCCTGGATGGAGGGCGTGCTCGTGCTGGCGACGATCGGCCAGCGCTGGCGGCTGCGATTCGCGGGGGAAGAGGCTCCGGTGCCGCAGGCGCGCATCACTCTTCGGCCACGTGGCGTCGTGCAGATGCGGCTTGAAGCTCGCGAGGCATGATGCGGCGTGACCCGGGTGCGCTAGGCTAGAAAGAATGCCAGTACCCGCCAGCTTCGATGAGTTCCTCGGCAATCCGGGGCCGGTAGAACATCTGCGGATGGCGGTGGCAGCTGGCAGGCTGCCGCACTCGATGATTCTGGCCGGGGCAATCGGAACCGGCAAATACACACTTGCCTTGATGCTGACCATGGCAGTGGAGTGCGAGCGGCAGCCACGGGATCTCTGGTCAAACGGGCAGTCGCTCGCGGCCTTCTGCGGACACTGCAGAAACTGCGCTCGCATTGTGCAGGCAGCGAATCTCGAAGAGGCGGTTGCGGCAGCGGTCGTTGCTCGCGAAGAGCTGCGCGAGACGGACAAAAAGGAGACGCGCGTGCTGGTGCAGCCGCATCCAGATGTGCTCATCCTGCCACCGGATCCACCGCAGCTGCTGATCAAGCTAGGGCAGGTCCGAACATTGATTCAGCGGTCGCAGTATCTGCCGGCGGAGGCGCCGAAGAAGATCTTTATCCTGACCTCGGCAAGTCTTATGAAGGAGGCGGCGAACTCGCTCCTGAAGGTGCTTGAAGAACCGCCGCCTTCAGTTCACATCATCCTGTTGGCAGAGAACCCGAGCGAGCTGTTGCCTACCATTCGCAGTCGCTGCGCGCTGGTGCGCCTAGGCGCGCTGCCGGTCGACGAGATGGAAATGCTGGTGCGGGCGCGGCGGCCGGAGCTGGCTGCGAGCCAGCAGGAGCTGATTGCTCGTCTCTCCCAGGGTGCCGCCGGCCAGGCGCTCGCGTTCGATCTCGTGGCGTACACCGCGGCGCGCGCGGATGCGTTGTTCCTCTTGCGCAATGCGGCGCAGGAACCGGACCACACAGCCTTGTTCAAGATGACGGAGACCTATCGCGCCGGTGCAGAGGGCCAGCAGAAGACCTCCGGGCTTTTGCGAGCGCTGTCTCTCCTGCTTGAAGATCTTCTGCTGCTCGACGCTGGAACGCCGGAGCTGGTGCGCAACATCGATCTACGCGCTGAGCTGGAGCGGCTCTCGCGCGTGCTGAACTTTAGCTGGATCGAAGCGGCCGTGCGTGGCATGGACGGGGTTTATACAGGCATGCGACGCAACCTGCTGCGGTCGCTCGCTTTGGACGCGTACGCCGGGCAGCTTACGGCGGCGACTCGGGACGCTTAGTGCGATCGGGCCGCCTTGAGAAGACGATCGCGCAACGCCGACTTTAGGCTGCCGTCGTCTTCAGGAAGCGGGCAAAGGATCGTAGCAACGTTCTGCCGATCGAGCTCTCGTAGTCCTGCAAACAGCCGTTGCGCAAGTACAGCCGGATCGGTCCACGGCCCCCAGGGGAAGCGGATCGGGACGCGACCTGGATCCCAGCCGTCCGGCAGCATGACTCCCGTCACACCCGGGACGGCCGAGGCTGCAGCCAAAAGCTCTGGCGGATCAGAGATAAGCAGCAGGCGGGCAACGGGAGCATAGTGCCGCAAACCAAAGCCGGGCGAGGGAAGGCTGGCAGGAGCAGATGGCAGGGACGACGGATCGGGGCGGAACAGCGCTGCCGCACCACCATGGGCTGCGATCTGCTCGAGCGTCACGGCGCCCGGTCGATACACGCGCATCGGTTCCTCGCTCACATCAAGAACCGTCGACTCCACCCCGACATGGGTCGCACCGCCATCGAGCACCGCATCGATCCGCCCATCCAGATCGTCCAGGACATGCGCCGCTGTCGTCGGACTGGTGTGGCCAAAGCGGTTGGCGCTTGGCGCCGCAACGGGAACGCCAGCCTGGGCGATGAGCGCGAGTGCGACCGAATGCGCCGGCATCCGCACGCCCACGCGCTCGCGACCCGCAGTGACCGCGTCCGGAATCGTTAACGACCGGGGCAGCAGAAGTGTGAGCGGGCCCGGCCAGAACGCATTCATAAGACGCTCTGCCCTTGCAGTTAACTCTGCCGGCAGGGCGGCGACCTGGTCGAGCATGGCTCGATTGCTGATATGAACGATAAGCGGGTCCCAGCTGGGACGCTGTTTGGCCACGAAGATGCGCTCAACTGCCCTGGGATCCAGCGCGTTTGCTCCAAGACCATAGACCGTCTCTGTTGCAAATGCGACCGTACCCCCCTCGCGCAACAGGTTCGCCGCCCGCGCCACGTCCTCAGGTCGGTCGGCCCGAAGCCGAAGTGTCTGTCCTTGAGGCAGCATGGTCCAGAAATCCTCAGACTCCATAGTAGGAGGGCGCATATACTCGCGGCTATGCAGAGCGCCGAGATTGAACTCAAGTTTCCTGTAACGGATCCTTCCCTGCTTGAGGCCATGCTGCCGGAGCTTGGGTTTCAACTGGAAACGCCGCGTACCTTCGAGCACAACACGCTCTACGACACCCCTGAGCGGAGCCTGCGCGCGCGTCATCACCTGTTGCGCATTCGCCAGTACGGTGCTGTCTGCACCCTGACCCACAAGCGGCAGCCGGATGGTGCAGACGACAGCCTTTACAAAACGCGTATCGAGACCGAGACGACCCTGGCAGACGGAGCCGCGCTGGCGGCCATCTTCGCTCAGCTCGGCTATACGCCTGCTTTCATCTATGAGAAGTTCCGCACGGAATGGGTCTACACGGAAAGCGAAACGCAGGGTAATCCTCGTTCACATCTGGTGATTGATGAGACGCCGATCGGAAACTGGGCAGAACTGGAAGGACCCATCAGTTGGATCGACCGTATGCTGGTCGCTCTCCACGTCGATCCGGCAACCCGGATCACGGACAGCTATGGGAGCTTGTTTACCGCCTGGAAACGCCGTACAGGAAGTCCAGCGACCAACCTGACCTTCGACGAGATCGCTCCGGCGCTGACCACGGCATAGAGCGAAGACACTCAAACGACGAAAGCCGGCGCGCTAATCGCCGGCCTTCTCGTCGGTCTCTTGTTAGAAGATCTGGAAGTTCACGTCGATGTTGACCTCAACCGGTACCGGCTTGCCGCCTTCCATGGCGGGTTTAAAGCGGTACTGACGAACAGCCTCGACCGCCTTCTCATCCAGTCCCATACCGATGCCTCGTAGGACACGCACGCGCTGTGGATGCCCTGCGGCGTCGACGACCAGCGTGACCAGGACGTTGCCGGCGACCTTAGCCTTCCGAGCCTCCTCTGAGAACTCCGGCTCGACCTGGAAGATCAGCTGAGGGGCCGAAACGCCACCGCCGATCCTGCGAACGCCGCCACCGATGTTGCCGCCGCTACCGGGGCCAACACCGGATCCATTGCCGGATCCGAGACCCGTTCCGCTGCCGTTCCCCATTGACAAGCCGACCAGCGGCGAGTTGGGCAGGCCGATCTGCGGGATGCTCGAGGCCATCTTCACGTCTTTCTGTACCTCGACGGTAGGCTGGATGGCGATCTTAGGCTCCTGCAGCGGTGGCGGTGCTGGCGGGACAATCTGGTGCTCCGTAAACTTTGGCGGTGTTCCCTTGGTCACAGGCGTTGGTCCACGTTGACCGCCACCGCCGCCGATTACCGTCGCTTTTGGGAGAGCTCTTGGCGGTTTTACCGGGAGCTCAATCGGCGTGAGGACGTGCGTGATCTGCGGGGCCGCCATCTTGACGCCCTTGGCTACCAGCCAGGCGATCAGCGCAATGACGAGCACGTGTACGGCGACAGCGATCGCAGTCGAAGTCGGGTCGCGCTTGACTGCCATCCGATCGACGACGGGAATGGCCTTGGACTCGAGCTCGAGGGGCGGAAGCTTCTCTGGAAAGAAGACGTCGCGCACGCTCGAAACCAGGGAGGCAAACACACCTTCCTCATGCATCTCAGACCACTGCGGAGCGTCGCCTGTGCGAAGCTGGGGCGCTTCGTGATCTCTGCCCGTTTCAGGTGGTGTTAACAATGACATCGCCATAAGCTATCTCGCCTCGGGAGATCGGAGAACTGTGCCCGCGCTCCGGTCGTTACCTCGAACTACGCACCCTGACTATAAGAACGTTGCCGGTCTGGTGCCGGTTTGCCGTGGATGCATGCTGCGTCTGGCTTCCAAGGATATTCTACAAAGTTTCGCCTGAAGTTGCGTGCTGGCTCTTGACAGAGACGTTCCCTCCGTTTGACGTCGTTCACACAGCAGAAGTCACGCGTCTCCGAGCTTCATCGAACGCACAGCCGTCTACAATAGATGTTTGGGACTGAGACCCCGAAGATACAACCCCAGTTGAGGATGGAATGCCCGACGCAACAAAGCCGGCGAACGCGCCAAATCCGCTGAAATCCACGCTAAACCTGCCGGAGACCAGCTTTTCCATGAAGGCAAATCTGCCGCTCAACGAGCCGGCGCGTTTGGCTGCCTGGCAAGAGCAGGATCTTTACGGCAAGATTCGCAGCGCGCGTGCCGGCGAAGCCAAGTACATCCTCCACGACGGGCCGCCGTATGCAAATGGCGCTATTCACCTGGGCCATGCGTTGAACAAGTGCATCAAGGACTTCGTCGTCAAGACCAAGACCATGGCCGGCTTCGATGCCCCCTATGTTCCCGGGTGGGATTGCCACGGACTGCCGATCGAGATCAAGGTCGATGAGCAGCTTGGCCGCAAAAAGCTCGAGATGGAGCCGATCGCCGTCCGTCGGGCCTGCCGCGAGTACGCCGCCAGGTACGTCGATCTGCAGCGATCTCAGTTTGAACGGCTGGGTGTCTTCGGGCGATGGAACGACCCGTATCTCACGATGTCGCTCCCGTATGAGGCTTCGATCGCTGAAACCTTCTTTGACTTCTTTGAGAAGGGTTTTGTCTACAAAGGGTTGAAGCCGGTCTACTGGTGCATTCACGACAAAACAGCCCTGGCCGAGGCGGAGGTGGAGTATGCCATGCGTACCTCGCCGTCGATCTACGTCCGCTACCGGCTGACGTCAGACGCCGGAGCCATCGATCCCGCGCTGGCCGGACTACCGGTCTACACCATCATCTGGACCACAACGCCGTGGACGCTGCCGGCTTCGCTGGCGATCGCCTTCAATCCAGAGCTCGACTATGTCGCACTGCGCAACGAGGTCGATGGAAACGTCTACATCGTTGCAGAGGCACTGGCAGACGCAACCCGCGAGGTCTGCAGTCTGCCGGAGGCACCCGCGATCGCCCGCTTCAAGGGGACGCAGCTCGACCGCGTGACCTTTCAACATCCGTTTCTGGATCGCTCCATCCTCGGCGTGACTGCAGACTACGTCACCACCGACCAGGGCACCGGCGCCGTCCACACCGCGCCCTCGCACGGAGCCGATGACTTCATCACCGGCACACGGTACGGCTTGTCACAGCTGTGCGACGTTGACGCCAGCGGCCGCATCCGCAACGGCCTGCCGCAGTACGACGGCCTCGTGATCTTCAAGGCTAATCCGGCGATCATCGAGCTCGTCCGCGAGCGCGGTGCCCTGATGGCGAGTGTCGAGATTCACCACTCCTATCCGCACTGCTGGCGATGCCATCATCCCGTCATCTTCCGGGCGACCGAACAGTGGTTCATCTCGATGGAAACACCTGTCTCCGCTCCCGATGGCGGGAGCACGACCTTCCGCCAGCGCGCGCTTGAGGAGATTGCGACCGTCGTCTGGGATCCGGCGTGGGGCGAACATCGCATCGCGAATATGATTGCGACGCGGCCTGACTGGTGCATCTCGCGCCAGCGGATCTGGGGCGTGCCCATCGCCGTCTTTCTGTGTGAACGGTGTCATACGCCGCTGAACGATGCGGCCGTCAATCGCTCCATCGTGGAGCTCTTCCGAAGGGAAGGCGCGGACGCCTGGTACCTCCACTCCGCTGCCTCGCTGCTGCCGCCGCGAACGACCTGCACCGCCTGCGGCGCAGCTGAGTTTCGCAAGGAGATGGACATTCTGGACGTCTGGTTTGAGTCTGGAGCGAGCTGGCACGCTGTACTCGATATCGAACCGGAGCTCTGTCGGCCACCAGAGCAGATTGCTGCAGACCTGTATACCGAGGGCGGCGATCAGCATCGGGGCTGGTTCCACTCTTCCCTGCTGACCTCCGTGGCCGTGCGCGGACACGCTCCCTACAAAAAGGTAGCGACCTCCGGCTGGACGCTCGACGAACAGGGCCGCGCCTTTTCAAAGTCGCTCGGCAACGGCGTCGATCCGGTCGATGTCGCCAAACGTCTGGGAGCCGAAATCATCCGGCTCTGGGTCGCCAGTGTGGACTTCCGCGAAGACGTCGCCGCCAGCGAAAGCCTGATGCAGCGCGTAAGCGAAAACTATCGCAAGTTGCGCAATACGCTCCGCTTCCTGCTCGGCAACCTGCACGACTTCGTGCCTGGGATGCACTCCGTCGAGTTTAGCGAGATGGAACCTTTAGATCAGTACATCCTCGCGCGTACCGCGGAGCTTGACGCAAAGGTACGCCGTGCCTACGACGAGTTTGAGTTCCATCGCGCCTATCACGCGATTAACGAGTTCACCAACAGCGACCTGTCGGCGCTCTACCTCGATGTCATTAAGGATCGCCTGTACACCATGGCTCCCGGTCATCCGGCGCGGCGCTCCGCGCAGACAGCACTATGGCGCATTGCGGAGGCCCTGACGCGACTGGTTGCTCCCATCCTGAGCTTCACCGCGGATGAGGTCTGGCCGTTGCTGCCAGCCGTGGCCGACCGCGAAGAGAGCGTTCATCTCGCGCTCTTTCCCGACCTCGCTGACATCGTTCCCGGGAACCTCTCGGCTATCGAAACCGAGTGGCAGCATCTGCTCGCTCTGCGGACACAGGCTCTGCTCCAGCTCGAGGCGGCCCGGAAGTCCGGTTCCATCGGAAAGGGCTTGGAGGCTGCGTTGATCGTTCACCCCACGGTCGAGGACGCGGCCCTTTTGCAGCAATACCTGCCGCATCTGCCCGAGTTGATGGGTGTGTCTTCGCTCGTGCTGCAGGACAGTTCTGCGACGGACACCACGATAGAGGTGCAGCTTGCCCGGGAGACCGCAACGAAGTGCGAGCGTTGCTGGCGCTACACCACGGATGTCGGCGACGACGCGCAGTACCCCACGGTTTGCCTGCGTTGCACAGAGGCGCTCACCGAGCTGCAGTTCCCACCCTACGGCGAGGTCCGCTCGTGATCCCCGCGTCCCAGGCCGCGGCAGCCTCGACCCTGGTCGAGTCAAGAAGTCGCTTTGACGCGCGCTGGGCTCTGCTCGCCATCACTGCTCTGGTCGTCGCAGCGGACCGCATCAGCAAGCTCGCAGTCGAAGAGCACCTCCTGCTCGGCGGCGCGCACACCGTCATCCCGGGCGTCTTCCGCATCACGCATGTCCTCAACACTGGCGCGGCCTTCAGCGCCTTTGCGGAGACCGCGTCACCCCTCACCGTCCGCTACAGCCTGATCGGTTTTTCAGTCCTTGCCATCCTGATCGTCGGCGTCATGCTCTGGAAGGCAGGCCGTGCCTTCACGCTCTCCGGTCTCGCGCTCGCGCTCATCCTTGGCGGCGCGATCGGCAATCTCTACGATCGCATCTGGCTGCACTACGTCGTCGATTTTCTTGAAGTCCGCATCGTCCACTATCACTGGCCGGACTTCAACGTCGCCGACTCCGCCATCGTGATCGGCGCGTGTCTGCTGATCCTTGAAATCTTCCGGCCGCAACCAACCCAGAGTGAACCAACAGGGGCCAGCCAGGCTTGAACGAATCCATCGTCATTCGCGGCGCGCGAACGCATAATCTCAAGGGCATTGATGTTGATATTCCGCACAACGCCCTGACCGTCGTGACTGGGGTCTCGGGCTCAGGCAAGAGCTCGCTCGCCTTTGACACCGTCTACGCCGAAGGCCAGCGGCGTTACGTCGAGTCGCTCTCCGCCTATGCCCGGCAGTTTCTCGAGCGCATCGAGAAACCAGACGTCGACTTCATGGACGGACTCGCACCCGCGATTGCGATCAAACAGAAGAACCAGACCCGCAACCCTCGATCAACCGTCGCCACCGCCACTGAGATCTACGACTATATGCGCCTGCTCTACGCACGCTGCGGCACGGTGACGTGTCTGCACTGCGGCGGCATCGTGCGCCGTGACTCCGTCGATGAGATTGTCACCTCTCTACTGAGCCTGCCCGAAGGCACTCGCGTCTACGCACTCTTCCCGATCCAGCGAGCTAACATCAAGCTCGAGCCCATGCAGGCGCCCTCGGTGGAACCGCCTGCTCCTGAACCAAAATCGTCCAAGCGAGCACCGAAGCGCGTTAAGTCAGAGCCGCCCGCGCCCACTTTCAATCTCCCAGACATTCTGCGGGAGCGTCTCGGCGAGCTGCGAGGGCGCGGCTACAATCGGCTCTATCAGCAGGCCGCGGATGGCTCTCTCGGCCGCATCGTCGAGTTTTCAACCCCCGAAAGCCTGCTCGAGCTCGACTTCTCGCGGCCGATCTTCGTCCTTATCGATCGTCTCGCGCTCTCACTGGAGATCCGCACCCGCCTCGTCGATTCCATCGAGACCGGCTACCGCGAAGCCGGCGAGATCCAGTTCCTTACCCTTCCGCGAGAGGCACCTGAGACCAGCGCGACGCACCGCTTCTCCTCCGCCTTCGAGTGCAGCACCTGCCATCGCGCCTATCGCGAACCCGAGCCGCGTCTTTTCTCCTTCAATAATCCCTACGGCGCCTGCCCTCGCTGCCAGGGCTTCGGCAACACCATCGACTTCGATCCCGATCTCATCATTCCGGACAAATCGAAGTCGCTTGACGGCGACGCCATCGCACCCTGGGCCTCGGGCAAATATCGTCCGGTGCACGGCGACTTGAAGCGTTTCGCTCGCGCCGCCGGCATTCCGCTGAACAAGCCCTGGTACGACCTCACCGACGAGCAGCAGCAGACCATCCAGGATGGCAAGGGCGACTTCCCCGGCATTCGCGGCTTCTTTGCCGATCTTGACCGCAAGAAGTACAAGCTGCATGTCCGCGTCTTTCTGTCGAAGTTCCGCGGCTACGCCACCTGTCCTGACTGCCGCGGCCAGCGTCTTCGTGCCGAGGCCCGCGCCGTACTGCTGAGCAACAAGAACATTTGCGAGGCGAGCGCCCTCACCATCACAGCGGCCAGCCAGTTCTTCGACGCCCTGGAGCTCTCGCCCGCACAGACCGAAGTCGCGGGGAAGATCCTCGAGGAGGTTCGACAGCGCATTCACTTCCTCGAGCAGGTAGGCCTGGACTACCTCACGCTCGATCGGCTGTCGTCCACCCTCTCAGGCGGCGAGTCGCAGCGCATCCAGCTCGCCAGCTCGCTTGGTTCTCGGCTGGTAGGTGCCCTCTACGTTTTGGACGAGCCATCGATCGGCCTGCACACGCGCGATACCGCCAAGCTGATCCGCATCATGGAAGATTTGCGCGACCTCGGCAACACCATCCTGGTCGTCGAACACGATCCGGACGTCATCCGTGCCGCGGACCATCTGCTCGATCTCGGCCCCGGCGCAGGCGAGCTGGGCGGAGAGCTGCTGGCCGCCGGAACGGTTCCTGAGGTCACGGCCGACCCGAACTCAATGACAGGCCGCTATTTGTCGGGTCGCTCCTTCATCCCTGTTCCCAAGTACCGGCGCGAGCCCGGCCGTGAGCACTTGAAGCTCACCGGCGCCCGCATCCACAACCTGCGCGGCGTAGACCTCGACCTTCCTCTCAACCTGCTCTGCTGCGTCACCGGCGTCTCCGGATCCGGCAAGTCGACCCTCATCCACCAGGTCCTCTACCGCGCCCTCACCCAGGCACTCGGGCAGACCGAGGGAGCAGATCCAACACATCTCTATCGTGAGCTCTCGGGTGCGCAGTACCTGAATGAGGTGGTGCTCGTCGATCAATCGCCCATCGGTCGCACGCCCCGCTCCAATCCCGTCACCTACATCAAAGCCTTCGATTCCATCCGCGAGCTCTTTGCCGCGCAACCAGACTCGAAGCGCCGCAACTTTACAGCCGGCATGTTCTCGTTCAACGTTCCCGGCGGCCGCTGCGACGTCTGCGAGGGTGACGGAACGGTCACAGTCGAAATGCAGTTCCTCGCCGATGTGGAGCTGCCCTGTGAGGAGTGCGGCGGCACACGCTATAAGTCGTCCATCCTCGACATTAAGTACAAGAACAAGAACATCCACGACGTGCTCAACATGACGGTCAAGGAGGCGCTCGTCTACTTCGCCGGCCACCCCAAGATTGTCGATCGCCTGTACGTCCTCGATGAGGTCGGCCTCTCCTACGTGCGTCTCGGCCAGTCAGCCACGACGCTCTCGGGCGGCGAGGCGCAACGCATCAAGCTGGCCGCCAGCCTGGCAGCAACCCGCGCCAACGCCAGCCGCACCGCCAATGCCACCTCCGAAAGCAAGCGCGCCGCCAGTCGCACGCTCTACATTCTCGACGAGCCGACGACCGGCCTCCACTTCGACGATGTCTCGAAGCTGCTCGCTGCCTTCCAGAAGCTGATCGAAGGCGGCGGTTCGCTTCTGGTCATCGAGCACAATCTGGACGTGATCAAGTCAGCTGACTGGGTGATCGATATGGGCCCGGAAGGCGGCAGCGGCGGTGGACAGGTCGTCGCCAGCGGCACGCCGGAGCAGATCAGCAGCACGCCCGGCAGCCACACCGGGCATTGGCTCGCACCGCTTCTGCAATCGCCCTCAATCGCCCAACGAATTGACGCCATCGAGGTGGAGGCATGACCCCCACCCTTCGCAGCATCGTCCTTGTCGCTCTGTCTAGCTTGGGAGCCGGCGCGGGTCTCGCACAACTTCCGGCCGGCACATCCGACGCAAGCTCCGCAGGCGAGTCAGCCCCGCGACCGCACGATGATGCCCTCCGAACACAGGCCGCGGACGCGATCGAACGCGGCGATATGCCCGTCGCCCTCAACCTGCTCACTCAGTTGAACCAGCAGGAGCCCGAGAACGCCGGGATCCTCTTCAATCTTGGCTCGGCCCAGGACGCGCTCGATCAGACGAGCAACGCGGACGCGAGCTATCGGCACGCAATCCAACTGAACGGCAAGTACCTGGAGCCTCATCTTGCCCTGGGCTTGCTTCTGGCGCGCACCAATCACCCTACCGAAGCCCGGGGCGAGCTGGTAGCAGCCACCACCAGCGAAGGTGGAAACCCGGCATTAAAGGCCCGGGCCTTCCGCGCGCTCGCCCAGCTTGACCGTGTCGAGAACCCCGCAGAGGCCCGGGACGCCCTGCTCTCCGCCCTGAAGCTCTCTCCTGAAACTACGGACGATGCCCTGCTCTCCGCCTCGCTGGCAGAGGAGAGTGGCGATCGCGACGCCGCCGAGAAGGCCTGCCGCCGTGTTCTCGCCAAATCGCCCAACGATCCCGCGGCCTCCTCCATGCTGGCGCGGCTGCTCGTGAGCGAACACAATCTGCCCGACGCGGAAACAGCGCTGCAGTCCGCCCTGCAGGCAAACCCCGGGGAGCCGTCGCTGAGTGCGCAGCTCGCCTCCCTCTATGTCCGCCAGGGTGATCTCGAAAAGGCACGAGGCCTCATCGAACCGCTGCACGCCGCTCATCCGGCCGAGCCCAGCATCACCCGGCTATACGCCCGGCTACTCAGTGGGACAGGCGACTACGCAGCCGCCGAGCCGTTGCTTGCCTCGCTCCGGTCTCGGTCACCATCAGACGCCAACCTGGCAGATGAGGACGCTGACGCGCTCATTCACCTGAAGCGCTTTGCCGAGGCAGAGCAGCTGCTCAAGGTCGCTGTTCGCGCGCCTCAGGCGTTTTCTTCGCGCGAAGACCTCGCAGACGCTGCAGGACACCTTGCCTTTGCTGCCAGCCAAAACAATGACCCGGAGACCGTATTGCAAGCGGTCTCGCTGCGTGCTACAGTCCTGCCACAGTCACCCGCAATCCTCTTTTTAGAGGCCATTGCTCGGGACAAGCTGCACCAGACAAAACAGGCGCAGGCGCTCTACCGACAGTTCGTTTCTGTGGCAGATGGAAAGTTTCCGGATGAAGAGTGGGAGGCGCGCCACCGCCTGATCGCCCTTGACCATACGCATTAACGGTTTGCACCCTGGAGGTGCGCCATGCGAGCAGTAAAAGCCCTTACGAATAAGTTCCGCCACTCCCTGCGCTTCGCTGCGCTCCTTGCCGTCCTCCTCTGCTCGAGCCGCGTGCACGCCCTCGCTAGCTTGGACACTATCCTCCCCGACGAACAAGCATTGTCCCAGCTTGAGCAACGCGCGCAACAGGCTCATCCGCGCGAGCAATGCTTTCTCTACACCGAGCTTGTCCACGTGATGACCGAAATCGCCGGCAAAGAGATGTTGGACGGCAACGTCGAACAGGCAAGCGCCATGCTCAAGCGTGTGGAGCACTACGCGCAGCTCATCCATCTCGGTCTCGCGAACGACACCAAACGGCTCAAGACTGCCGAGCAACTGATGCAGCATACGACCTATCGCCTGAACGGCCTGCTCCGCGCCGCCTCGAGCGAAGATCGTGAAACGCTGAAGTCCACCCTCAAGCAGCTCGATCAAGTTCAGGATGAGCTTCTCGCCCAAGTCTTCAAGCACTGATGACTGATCGTCGACACACCGGCAGAGTACATCGTCTAGTCCCGCCATCTCTTCGCGCCATGGTTCTCTGTGGTCTCTTGTTTGTATGGGTTGGAGGCCATCGGACTCTGGCGCAGGATGCGGATGCAGCCATGTCTGAAGCGGAGATCGATCAGCTCCGCGACTCCGCCTATGTCCCCGTCGATCGCATCGCGGTCTTCATCAAGATGCTCGACACACGTGCCGCGTCGTTGCAAACTCTGGTCGCCAAACCGCGACGGCCCGGACGGGAAGACGACC
Source organism: uncultured Acidobacteriaceae bacterium (assembly GCA_964235665.1). GTDB lineage: Bacteria > Acidobacteriota > Terriglobia > Terriglobales > Acidobacteriaceae > Edaphobacter. The sequence goes on along the minus strand of CAXSAY010000001.1, from coordinate 1,645,116 downwards.
TGCACGATCTTCTGCAGCAGTTCGTATCCATCGTCGACGAACTGAACGACAATCTAGACGACTACGGACCCCGTCATCGTGATCTGCGCAAGCAACTTCCAAAGCTGCTCGAGGCGACCGATCGCTGGTCGACGGCACTGCGATCTCCGGCCGACAGTGATGTCTACAAGGTCTCGCGATCGCTTGCTCTTGAAGGGGTTCAGGACACACGAGACGAAACAAAAAAATTGATCGACGAGCAAAAGGCTTGGTTCGCAGCGCATCCGCCAACAAAAGACAGCACCGTGCCGACCCTCGAGGACCGTCGCTAGGCCCTCCTCGCCTTCAGAACGAGAGAGGATTTATCCTGTCCTTGGTTTGAGCTCTCCCCTGGCACACATCTTCGAAGTGGAGTACCGCGAGCTTCGGCCGCGTGCTCCGATCCCTCCCTTCGACATTCGCTTTCGCCGTTTTACCTCCTTAAACACGACCATCCGGCTGCGCGAGGGTAAGCTTCTGGTGCGTCTGTCAGACCTGCTCGAAAGCGCGCCAGAAAGCGTCCATCGTGCCATCGCGCACATCCTTCTTGCCAAGCTGTATCGGAAGGCAATTGCACCTGCTCACGCCGATCGCTACCGTCGCCACGTCTCCTCAGCAGCCGTCGTGAAGCAGGCAGAACACATTCGCCAGACGCGCGGCCGCAAGCGCATTCTCACCGCGCAGGGGCACCGTTGGGATCTGGACGAGGTCTTTGAAAGCCTGAACCGTCGCTTCTTCTACGGTCTGCTTGGGCGGCCCACGCTTACCTGGTCAGCCCACCAGGCGCGGCGAATGCTGGGGCACTACGACGCGGCCCACAACACCATCGTCGTCAGTCGCGTGTTTGACCGGCCAGATACGCCACGCTGCGCGGTAGAGTACCTGCTCTACCATGAGATGCTTCACCTCAAACATCCCGTACGCGTGCGCGCCGGGCGCCGCTGCGTCCATTCGCGAGAGTTTCAGGCTGAAGAGCGGCTCTTTCCCGAGCTCGAAGCCGCAAAGGCCTACCTAAAACAGCTTTGACCACATCTAGCGAGCCGGACCTGAGTCAAACGCCGGCGTCCACTGCAGCTTCTTCGCCCGTGCCCAGCCCAGCAGCACAGCACCCGCAACAACGCTTCCCAGCGCCGCAACCTGCGCGTTGCTCATGCCGAAGTAAATCCGCGGATTGATCCGCACGAACTCCACCAGAAAGCGTGCCAGGCCCATCAGCACCAGGTAGAGACCCGTCAGCCATCCAACGGGCCTCGGTCGTTTTCCAAGCTGCCAGAGCAGCCAGAAGATCAGGACCGCCATCAGCAGCTCGTAGATCGGCGTTGGCTGGACTAGGGCATCAGGCGGAACGGGCGGCACCAGGGCTGTCTGCTTCATGTGGACGCCCCAGGGCAGCGTCGTGTTGATGCCGTAATCTCCATCCCCGGAAGTCAGGCAGCCGATGCGACCGACGCCATAGCCCAGCGCTGCTGCGGGAGCTGCCAGGTCCAGCATGCGCAAGGGGCCAACCTGCTCTGCAGCCACTCCTTCTCCGCCCCCCGTGAACCGCGCGCTCCGCCCCTGCCAGAGCAGCGTTGCGATCCCTGCGAGCAGCCCGCCATACCAGGCAAAGCCCGCCTGAAACCAGTGGAGAAAGCCCAGCAGGGTCTCCACGGGATGATGCCAGCCTGGCAGCGCGATCTGGCGCAGCGATGCACGTAGCTCCGGAAGATCCTGCAGCTCGTGCCATAACTTCGCGCCTACGACTCCCGCAATCACCACGTACGCCACGATCCCCAGCGCATCTGCATCTACGCCGTGGCGAAGAAAGTTTCGGTGAAGAACGACCGTAGCACTCGCTGCAGCCAGCCAGAGCAGCAAACCAAAGGTGCCCAGGTGCAACGGCCCCACGTTCAAAAACGGATACATACGCCTCACTTCCACTCCAAAGTATAGGCGACCCCTGCGCAACGCTTTGATCGACACATCGATCCGCGATACCCTCGACCGTATGCCGCTGAGTACCCCAAGCCACCCGCCCGCTCCTCAACTGAACTTTCCGCCCTCCTCGGGTATGGAGGTACTGCTCTCCCGGCAGCAGATCGCCGACCGCGTCGCTCTGCTCGGCGCGCAGATCACAGCGGACTACGCCGGCAAATCAGTTGTGCTCATTGGAGTGCTTAAAGGTGCGGCCATCTTTCTCGCCGATCTCGCGCGTGCCATTCAAGTGGATGCCACCTTCGACTTCGTGGCCGTCAGCTCGTATGGTCGTGCCCGCGTCTCCTCCGGTGCCGTCAAACTGATCAAGGACATCGACAATCCCATCGAGGGCAAGCACGTCATTTTGGTTGAAGACATTCTCGACACCGGTCTGACGCTCAGCTATCTTCGCGGCCTGATGCTGCAGCACAAGCCGGCTTCGCTCAAAATTGCAACCTGTCTGGATAAGCCGGATCGCCGCCTGGTCCCGATCGACGCGGACTACATTGCCTTTAAGATCCCCAACCACTTCGTCATCGGCTATGGCATGGACTACGCCGAGAACTACCGCAACGTCGAAGATATCCGTCTCTTTCCAGAAGAGGCCGTCGGCCACTAGCTCCTATCCGAGTCCCGAGCCGTGTGTGAACACGGCGCGCCGAAGAGTTAAGCTCTTCCCTCTTCCAGCGCCGGAGCACCATCGAGATACGGCATCTTCGCAGTTGACGTCACCGCCGCATACGGCGCACGAAGGTCCATCACCTCCGCCAGCAGACGGTAGCTCCGCAGCCGCGCTGCATGATCCCATGTGATCGTGTTTACCAGCAGCTCCTGGAGTTCAAGCGCCTCTGCGATCTGCTCTAACTCAACACGGACGCGTTCCGGCGTTCCGACGACGTAGCGTCGCCACTCACCATCGTCTCCCGCGTTTGGCGGAAACCCCTGCAGCTCACGCAGTGCGGCATCTGGCGCAGCCACTGGCCGACGATCCCCCTGCCGAATCCTGTATTGCAGCAGGCGCACGCTGGCGTGCAGATAGTCCGCCTCCTCCTGCGTCGGCGCGACGATAACCCCGATGGCGAGGGTAGCCTCAGGCGACGAGCGTCGCTTCCCGGGCACAAACGTCCGCCGATAGCTCTCGATCGCCGCTCGCGTCGCTACAGGACTGAAGAAGTGAGCAAACGCATACGGCAGACCGAACTCCGCGGCTGCAGCAGAACTCCACATGCTCGACCCAAGCAGCCAGATGTCCGGCGTTCCGGCAGACTCCGGCATCACGCGCAGCTTCGCGAACGGGTGTTGGGCAGGAAAGTCGTGATCGTAGTACGCCAGCAGCTCGCTCAGTTGGTCCGCGAAATCGTCAACCGGCTGCACTCGCCGCTCTCGGCGCAAAGCCAGGCTCTCAACTGGCCCGCCGCCCGGCGCGCGTCCGACTCCAATGTCGATCCGGTTCGGGTAGAGCGCCTCCAGCGTGCTGAACTGCTCGGCTACCTTGAACGCCGAGTAGTGCGGCAACATGATGCCACCCGACCCCAGCCGTATGCGCTTCGTCTCCGCACCTATGCGTGCCAGCAAGATCTCCGGAGCCGTCGATGCCAGCGTCTCCATCGCATGATGCTCACTCATCCAGAAGCGATGGTAGCCAAGCATGTCTCCAAGCTTCGCCAGCTCGATCGATCGCGCCAACGCCTCCGCCGGCGAGCTTCCCTCGGCCACAGGCGACTGATCCAGAATCGACATGCGCAGCGTCATTCCCCACCCCATTCACTCGTACGTCGATTGGATGACAGTGCGGCTTCTAAGGAACCATGATCCTCAGCCCGTTCTCCTTTTGTTTGCCTCCTTGTAAACTGAAACTGGAACTACACGCATCACAACTTCAGTCATGATGACAGTCCAGCAGAAGCTCGAGATCCTCGCCGATGCGGCCAAGTATGACGCCTCCTGTGCCTCGTCTGGCGCGAAACGTGCCGGCAACGGGGTAGGCATAGGGCACTCCGACGGCATGGGTATCTGCCACTCCTACACGCCGGATGGTCGCTGCGTCTCTCTGCTCAAAATCCTGCTTACCAACTTCTGCACCTATGACTGCGTCTTCTGCGTCAACCGCGTATCCTCCGATATCCGTCGCGCCCGCTTCACCCCGGATGAAGTCGTCACACTCACCCTGGACTTCTATAAGCGCAACTACATCGAAGGTCTGTTCCTCTCCTCCGGCATCATTCAATCGCCCGACTACACCATGGAGCAGCTCATCCTGGTCGCAAAGACTCTGCGGCAGGTCCACAGCTTCGGCGGCTACATCCATCTGAAGACGATTCCCGGGTGTGATCCCGCCCTGGTTCGGCAGGCTGGTCTGTTTGCCGATCGTCTCTCCGCCAACATCGAGCTGCCGACCCAGCAGGATCTCGTCCAGCTCGCGCCTGAAAAGAAGTCCGCCGTGATCGAGTCCACGATGGGTCAGATCAAGGCTCACAAGGACGAGGCTGACGAAGACCGTAAGCGATCCTCTCTTACGCCAAAGTTCGCCGCCGCCGGCCAATCCACGCAGATGGTCGTTGGCGCCACCGCCGCAACGGATCGTCAGATTCTCTCGACAGCGACTCACCTGTACGGGTCCTACCAGCTGCGCCGCATCTACTACACCGGCTTCAGCCCCTACCCTGAAGCGGACGTCCGCCTCCCGCTCAAGCCCACACCGCTCATCCGCGAGCATCGCCTCTACCAGTCTGATTGGCTGATGCGCTTCTATGGCTTCGACGCGAGCGAGCTCACCACCCCCGATCGCCCTTCGCTATCCCTGACTGAAGACCCAAAAACCACCTGGGCCAACGAGCATCCCGAGTTCTTCCCCATCGATGTCAACCAGGCGCCGCGCGAGGCTCTGCTGCGGGTTCCAGGCATTGGCTACAAGAACGTTGATCGCATCCTTCGCATCCGCAAGTATCACCGGCTCGAGACCGCCGATCTGCGTAAGTTACATATTCGCGTCAAGAGTTCGCTCGCATACATCACAACTGCGGATCACACACCAGGTCCAGACGTCGTGCGTATTGCCGCTCCAGAGGCAAGCCTTCCCTCGACCCAGATGGATCTCTTTGCGCCTTTGAGTGCCCTCACCGGTGCTCTGTGAGGAAGCGCGTTCTGGTTCAACCCACCTTTACCGATTGGCGTACGCACGCGCGTCAGCTCCTGCAGCTCGGCTTCGCTCCGGACGATGTAGACCTGCAGGACGAAACCGTTCTGTCCACGCTTTCACTCGACCTCAACCTCACTGCGGATGAGCAACACGGTACCGCCTTTCCCACGCCCCACACCTCCAAGGCCTTCCTCGATCTCGCCGAGATCATCGCCGTTCATCGCAACCCCGATCGCTGGAACCTGCTCTACCGCGTCCTTTACCGCCTCCAGTCCAATCGCGATCTGCTCAAGATCGAGATCGACGCCGACATCGCGCAAATGCGGCAAATGGAACATCAGGTTCGCCGCGATCTGCACAAGATGCATGCGTTCGTGCGCTTTCGCAAGCTCCACGCCGACGTCATGGACGAGGCCAATCCTTTCCTCAGGGCTCCCGGAGATGGTGTTCTTACGCCAGCGCTCGGAGCCGAACAGCAGGAGCACTTCGTCGCTTGGTATCAACCGGATCACCGCATCCTTCCCCTCGCCGCGCCCTTCTTTGCCGAGCGTTTCGCCCCCATGCAGTGGACCATCCTCACTCCCGATGACTCCGCGACCTGGGATCCGGCCACCCGTCAGCTCGCCTTCGGTCCCGGTCTCCCCCGCGAAGCCGCACCGGCTGAAGACGAGTTGGAAGATCTGTGGCGCTCTTACTACGCCAGCATCTACAACCCGGCGCGGCTCAACCCGGGCGTCATGCGGCAGGAGATGCCGGTCCGCTATTGGAAGAACCTTCCCGAAGTTGCCCTTCTTCCCACACTCATCACCCACGCCGCATCGAGGGTCAGTACCATGGTCAAAACTCAGGAGGCGAAACCATCCGCCGCGCCCTTCGTCCCTTCCGATCACACGCTGCCGCTCATCCAGTCGGCCCTCCCGTCCTGCAAAGGCTGCGATCTCTACCAGCACGCCACGCAGGTCGTGCCCGGCGTAGGTCCAGCTCTCGCATCCCTCCAGTCAGCCGTCACTCTGATGCTGGTCGGCGAGCAGCCTGGCGACCAGGAAGACATCAAAGGTCTGCCCTTCGTCGGCCCGGCCGGTCGCATCCTCGATAAAGTCTTCAACGAGTTACAAATCTCGCGCGATTCGATCTATCTGACAAATGCGGTCAAGCATTTCAAGTTCGTTCAGCGCGGCAAACTGCGTCTACATCAGAATCCGCGCATGTCGGAGATCACGGCCTGCCGGCCCTGGCTGCTCGCAGAGATTGATGCCGTCCGGCCGAGGGTCATTCTTTGCCTCGGCGCCTCGGCATCGAAGTCCCTCCTCGGCGGAACCTTCGCCCTCATGCGCGATCACGGAAAGGTTCTCTCCACGTCGTATGCCGACCAGGTCATCGCCACCATTCATCCGTCTGCTGTCCTGCGCGCACGCGATCAGACGTCGGGCGATGAGCTCTATCGCTTTCTCCGCGACGACATGTCGCTTGCCTGGAAGAGCGCTCTAAGCCACACAGCGTCCCTTCAGCCAGTCGTCACCACCCTGTGATAGAACACGTCAGAACAGCACCCCTCCTCCCCGGGAAGATCGTCATGGTGCTGTGTGCTGCCATCCGGCATCAAGGAGCACCATGACTATGACCTCCCTTCCAGCGTTTACACGATCCGCCTACGCTGATCCATTCAACGCCGCTGCCTTCTCTGCTCACTCTCTCGCATCACCAGCCAATCTCGCCGCAGTTCTCGACCATACGTTGCTCAAGCCTGAGGTCACTCGCGTCCAGGTCACGCATCTGTGTCACGAGGCAGCAGAACATCGCTTTGCCTGCGCGATGGTCAATCCCACTTGGGTCGCCACAGCCGCTGAGGTTCTGGCAGGCACCGGCGTCCCCGTGGGCGTTGTCATTGGTTTCCCGCTCGGCGCCACGCTCTCGAGTTCCAAGCGGGATGAAACCGTTCGTGTGCTCAAGCACGGCGCACACGAGATTGACATGGTCCTGAACATCGGCCTGCTGAAATCCGGCAGCTCCGCCGATCTCGACGCCGTCAAGCAGGACATCCGCGGCGTCGTTGAGCTCGCCCACGGCGCTGGCGCCATCGTCAAAGTCATCCTCGAAACCTGTCTTCTCTCCTTTGAGGAAAAGCTCCGTGCCGCCGATCTCGCCCTCGATGCCGGCGCGGACTTCCTTAAGACCTCCACCGGCTTCTCCACCGCCGGCGCAACCGCCGATGACATCGCTTTGCTGCGGGAAAAAGCAGGGGCCACCGCCGGAGTCAAAGCCTCTGGCGGCATCCGCTCACTCGCTGACGCTATCCTGATGCTGCAGGCAGGTGCCAGCCGCATCGGAGCGAGCGCCAGCGTTCGCATCGTCGGCGAACTCGCCGGCCGTGCAAATCCGTCCGATCCCCGCGAAGGCTACTAACTGATCAGCGTCTCCGTTTGCCATCCCTGGCCGCCAGGCGAACGACCTCTCCGCGAGCGCCAGTACACTCTGAGTAGTATCATCGACCCTTCCTATGCCTCCTTCGAAACAGCCCGCGCGCGCTTCCAAGCTCTCGCTTGGTGAGCAGGCAGAGCACCCCTTCGAAGGAGATTACCGGCCAAACCTCACGAGCGAGGCTCCGCCTGAAAGCCGGCCGCGCGTCGAGCCGCTCCAGGTTGACTTCCTCCACCGGCTCGCAGACGCTCTCAACGCTACCCTCGATCTCAACACGCTCATGCATCGGGTCGCCGATCTCGTGCGAGCCGTCATCGACTACCGCATCCTCGCCATTCTGCTGCTCAACGATCGCACGCAGGAGCTCTGGATGCGCTTCCAGACAGGTCACACACCAGAGATTGAGCGTCTCCGCATCCGGCTCGGCCGCGGCGTCACTGGCCAGGCCGCTCTGCAGCGACGTTCCATCTTGGTGGAAGACGTCGGTACCCCCGGCAACTACATCGAGAACTACATCTCCGCCAACGCTGAGGTCCGTTCCGAACTCGCAGTGCCCCTCATCGTAAAAAACAAGGTGATCGGCATTATCGATATTCAGTCCGAGATCCCCGGTTTCTTTACGCACGAGCATCAGCGCCTTTTGGAGCTTGTCGCCAGCCGCATGGCGGTCGCGGTCGAAAACGCCCGCCTCTACTCCCGCGTCAGCCGCCAGGCAGAGACCCTCACGGTCCTCGGCGAGATCTCCCGCGAAATCACCTCGATCCTCGATCTCGATGGCCTTCTCGAGCGCATCGGCCAGCTCCTCAAGCGCGTCATCGACTTCCAGATGTTCACCATCCTTCTCTGGAACGAACGCACCGAACGGCTCGAGCACCGCTTCAGCACACGCTATGGCGACCGGATCGAACGCGAGCGTGTCGTCGCTTTGGGAGAAGGTCTGATCGGCACCGCCGCCGAACAACGCACGCCCGTGCTTGCCTCGGACGTTCGCAAAGATCCGCGCTACGTCGCCGAGAATCCGGAGACTCGCTCCGAGCTCTCTGTCCCGCTCATTTACAAGGGCCGCGTCATCGGTGTCATCGATCTCGAACACACGCGCTTGAACTACTACAACGAAGACCATCAGCGCACCTTGTCCACACTCTCTGCGCAGGTTGCCGTGTCGATCGCCAACGCCCGCCTCTACCAGCGCATTCACGAGGAAGAACAGCGGATGGAGCGCGATCTTGAGATGGCGCGCGAGGTCCAGCTGCGGCTTCTTCCAGCCGCCCCGCCGCGCATGCGCAACGCCGAGATCGCCGCCCGCTTCAATCCCGCCCGATCGATCGGCGGCGACCTCTACGACTTCCTCGACTATGGTCCCGGACTCGTCGCGCTCGCCATCGGCGATGTCAGCGGCAAAGCAGCACCCGCGGCGCTCTACGCCGCGCTCGTCAGTGGTTTCCTACGCTCGCTCGCTCCGCAGCGACTCACCCCCGCCGTCCTTCTCAAAGCCCTCAACGATCAGCTGCAGCAACGGAAGCTGGACGCGCAATACGTCACCATGCTGATCTGTCTTTGGGACGACACCACGCGAACCCTCACCCTCGCGAACGCCGGCTCGGTTCAGCCGCTCTACCTTTCGCGAAGTGCAGGCACCCTGACCAGTGCGATCACCGTCAGCACCTTGCGCGCAGAAGGCTTTCCCCTGGGCCTCTTCCCAAACGCCACCTACGATGAGATCACCGTAGCCGCGAAGCCGGGCGACCTCTTCGTCTTCTTCTCAGATGGCATCGTCGATGCGCAGAACCTGCACGGCGAAATGTACGGCACCGATCGTCTCTGTACCCTGCTGCAGCGTCATCCCTCCGCCGGTCGTTCAGCGGAGTCTGCCATCGAAGCCATCCTCGAAGCCGTCAGCATCTTCCAGGCGGGGTTCGAGCACTTCGACGATGAAACCGTCATCACCCTGCAGGTGAACTGACCGCCCCTCCTCCGTGCAGCAGTCCTCTCCCTCTCAACATCCTCGACCGAAACCGTCCAGCGTCTAAAATGGAAGCCGATGTCTCATCAGACGCAGCTCATTCGCCCCGCCCGCGGCCTTCGGGGCTCACTCACCCTCCCAGGTGACAAGTCCATCTCTCATCGCTATGCCATGTTGGCCGGTCTTGCTGCGGGCACCTCGCATCTCTCGAACTTCTCGACAGGGGCCGATCCTCACTCGACGCTGGCGTGTATGTCAGCTCTCGGCGCTGCCGTAGTGAAGTCCGACGACCGCACGGTCGCCATCACTGGCGTCGCCGGAAGGTTCCACGAGCCCGCCGCACCGCTCGATTGCGGCAACTCCGGCTCGACCATGCGCATGCTCTCCGGTCTTCTCGCTGCCCATCCCTACACCTTCACGCTCATCGGCGATCCCTCACTCTCGCAGCGGCCTATGGAGCGCATTCGCAAGCCGCTCGAGCAGTTCTTCGCCGGCAGCGCGGGCGCCATCACCCTTACCGACGGACACGCTCCCCTCTCCATCACTGGCGCACCGCTCCAGGGCACCAGCTTCAGCACACTCATCCCGTCTGCCCAGGTCAAGACCGCCGTTCTCTTCGCCGGTCTGCAGGCAACCGGTCTTACCAGCCTGACCGAGACCATCCGCACCCGCGACCACACCGAACACGCGTTGCGAGCCTTTGGCGCCACGCTCTCTCAGTCAGGAGAGACTCTAAGTATCACCGGCCCCCAAACCCTGCATGCCATCGATGCCACCATCCCCGGCGACCTCTCCTCGGCTACCTTCTTCCTCTGCGCCACCCTGCTCTTCCCCGACTCTCACCTCGTTCTCGATGCGGTCGGCATGAACCCGACCCGTGCTGCTCTGCTGGATGTCATCACCGCGCTCGGCGCCAAGATCAAGATCCTCAACGTCGAAGAGTTAAATGGCGAGCTCATCGGTACGCTCCAGATCAACGCCGATCCGCTGCGTCGGTCTCGCGGAGCAGAGCCCTTGGAGATCTCTGGAGCTTTGACCGCAGCGCTGATCGATGAAATCCCAGCCCTGGCTGCCATCGCCCCCTACACCGCAACCGGCGTCCGCGTCCGCGATGCAAAGGAGCTCCGCGTCAAAGAGTCCGATCGCATCGATCTCGTCGCGCGGAATCTACGTGCCATGGGCGCCGACCTGACCGAATTTGACGATGGTCTCGACGTGCCAGGCAATCAGGTCCTGCACGGTGCCGAGATTGATTCCGGCGGCGATCATCGCATCGCCATGGCCTTCGCCGTCGCCGCCCTTCGCGCAACAGGCGAAACCCTCATCCACGGAGCAGACTCAGCTGCCATCTCTTTCCCGGAATTTTTTGCGTACCTCGACGATCTCAGCATCCGCTGAGATAGCCTGATGGAAGAACGCAACCTTTCGCCTCAACGCCGCGTTCAGGCGAGAGTTGCTCATCTTAGGAGCCCCAGCCTCAGAACGATTCGAGACTTGATGCCACTCCCCCCGCCGTCTCTGCCGCTCGATCACGCCTCCCACGGAGTGGCACCGGCCTCGCGCGCCATTGTGCTCACGCAAGTTGTCGAGCTCGGCGGGGCCGAGCGGGCCTGCCTCGCGCTCTCTCGCTGGCTCTACGAACGGCATATCCCCAATCACTTTGTCACCTATGCCGACAGCGTAGGTCTTGCCGCAGCCGCGTCCCATCCCGTGACCGTCATCCAGCTGCGTCCGGCCATGCGGCCAATCTCTAAAATCCTTGCGCTCCGACGCTACTTCACGGGGCGCACTGGGGCTGGAAAACCTTTACTGTCCGGGTACCAACCCGCGCTGCATGCCACCCTCGCCGGCCTTCGCGGCTTCCATTGCCTCATGCACGACACGCCAAGCCTCTTCTCCTGCAGCAAAGAGACTCGCTCCCCACGCGGTCGCCTGATGCGTTCCGTCTCCGACTGCATCACCGCCTTCGGCCTCCGATCCGGTGGCCATACCATTGTCACCAGCGACTATCTCCGGGAGGAATCACGTCGCGTCTTCGGCGTCACCGCAACCATCGCCCGCATGGGCGGCCTTGGCACCATGGCGCAGTTCCGACTCCGCCCCGTCTCGAAGGATTTTCATCTCTTCAGTGTGTCCCGCGTGGAATCGAACAAGCGTATCGACTGGATCCTGCGTGCGCTCGCCAGCCTGGAACACGGCGCATCCCCGCTCTCGCAGCGAATCAACTGGTGCCTCGATGTCGCGGGTCGTGGAAGCCAGCTTGAAGCCATGCGGTCTCTTGCCTCTGCCTTGGGCATCGCCGGCCGGGTCCGCTTTCACGGCTTCGTCTCTGACGAACATCTGGAGCAGCTCTACGGCGATGCCGATCTCTTCCTGATGCCCGCTGTTCAGGGCTACGGCATCCCTGCTATCGAATCACTCCAGCGCGGCATTCCGGTGTTGCTCCACCGCGACTCCGGCGTCTCCGACATCCTTCTCAACACGCCCTGGGCAACCGTCTTCAGCGGTGACGAAATCCAGATGCTTCCTGCCCTGTCTCAAGCCATAGACTCCGTCATCGCCGGGCGCCAGCTTGAGGTACCCCTTCCGCCACTTCCTAGCGAAAGCCGCTGGGCCGAAGAGGTCGCACACCTCTGTGGGTGGCTCTAGCCCGGTCGCATTGATCATTGGACAGCTACATCTTGTAGCGACCCATATCATCGTCGTTCAAGCCTTCAAGCCACTGCCGCATCTGTTCCGCGCTTCCACTCTGCATGGATCCCGACGCCTGCTTCGATCGGTCCAGCACCTCGCGGCTGACATAGATAGGGCAGTCCCATCGCAACGCCAGCGCCAGCGCGTCGGACGGCCGAGCATCTACCGCAACCGCCTCTCCCGCCTGCTCCATCCAAATCACCGCGTAGAAGGTGTCGTTGCGCAGGTCCGTCACTACCACCTTGTGCACCTCCGCACCCAGACCCAACGTCACATCCCGCAGCAGATCGTGCGTCATCGGACGCGGCGTCGCCGTCTTTTCGAGCTCAAGCGCAATGGCATTCGCCTCGTACATCCCCACCCAGATCGGCAGCATAGCTTCACTGTCTACATCCTTCAGCAACACAATCGGCATATTCGTGACCGGATCCATCATCAGCCCGCGAATCTGCACCTCAACCTCCACCATCCCGGGCTGCCCCTCGTCTTTCATCAGCACGCCTCCCCCAACAGGCTGTTTGGAAAGCTTTGCGTCACCCGCACTGAAACGTAGCTGCCCGTCGCGGGCAGAATGGGCTGCGTCGTTGTGAAGTTGACCGTCTTGTTCTGCGTTGATCGTCCAATCACCTGGCCCCGCTGCCGGTTGTACCCTTCCACCATCAACTCCATCACCTCACCCACATGCCGCTCGTAGTTCAAGCGCTGGATCTCGCGTTGGCGGTCTAGTAACACCTGCAGGCGCGCCGCCTTCACCTCATCCGAGATCGAATCAGCCATCGTCACCGCCGGCGTATTTGGGCGCGGAGAGTACTTGAACGCGAAGATGGCGTCATAGCCAACTGCCTCAAGCAGCGTCGCCGTGTTCTCCAGGTCCTCCTCCGTCTCTCCCGGGAACCCGACAATAATGTCCGACGTCATGCTGATCTGTCGCTTCGCCGCCTTGATCCAGCTGATCCGCTCGAGGTACCACTCCCGCGTGTACTCGCGGTTCATCGCCTTCAACACTGCCGTCGATCCACTCTGCACCGGCAGATGCACGTGGTCGCACAGGCTCGGAACCGCATCGATCGCATCCACGATGTCCTTGGTAAAGTCGCGCGGATGCGAAGTCGTAAAGCGAACCCGCCGTATCCCCGTCAGCTGCCCGACTGCCGCCAGCAGCTCCGCGAACGTCATCTGGCCGGAGGGGTCCTTGTACGAATTCACATTCTGTCCCAGCAGCTGGATCTCCGTGAACCCCGCATCCGCCATGCGCCGCGCCTCGTCGAGCACGCCCCGCGCCGTCCGGCTCCGCTCCTTGCCGCGCGTGTATGGCACCACGCAGTACGCGCAGAACTTGTCACATCCCTCAATAATCGTGATGTATCCACGATGCGGGTTGGTCCGCGCCACAAACTCCGTCTCAAACGCCTCGTCCGTCTGCCGATCATCCAGACCCGTGATCCGCTGCTCCCCGTTCTCCAGCCGGGACAGCATCTCGGGCAAATTGCGGTAGCTCGCCGACCCCGAGACAAGCGACACATACGGTGCCTTTTCAAAGATCCGCGTGCCCTCCTGCTGCGCCACGCACCCCAGCACGGCAAACTTCTTGCCCTCACCCTGCAGCTTCTTGTATTCGTTCAGCCGATGAAAGACCTTCTGCTCCGCCTTGTCGCGGATGGAGCACGTGTTATACAGAATCAGTCCCGCATCCACCTCATCATCCACTCGCGCATAGCCGTGCTGCTCGAGCGTGCCGATCACCTTCTCCGAGTCATGCGCGTTCATCTGGCAGCCGAAGGTTTCTATGTAAAAAGTCTTGCTCACGGCCCAAGTATAGTCTTCGGCCCTGGCCGCGTCTGGCGTTCCCACCCGCCCTGGTAACAACACAGCTAGTCCTCGCGCCCGCAGCAGCCTTTGCCGCGCACACAGCTGTCAGAAACCTAGTTGTCTGCGAAGACTCAAGCAGATTTGGTAGCGATATCGGGGCTCGAACCCGAACTCTTCGCCTTGAGAGGGCGACGTGTTAACCAGTTACACCATATCGCCACAACCGTGGACTTTAACTCATGGAGCCGGAGCGTTCTCCCGCTTCCACTTGCAAAACTATACCAGCCGCAACGTCCATAGCCAAGCTGTCGCGCCCGGCTCTACAGTCCCAGCTTCTTTACCTCATCGTTGTAGTACTTCCGGTACAGGATGTCCCACTCCTGCGAGCCTTCCGTAATAATCTTCCGCTGCGACGCAATCTTCTGTCGCGCTGCCGCATCGATCTTGGTCTCTTCCATCAGCAGCTTCTCGAGCGCCTTGCGAGCCTCCTGGCGAATGGTGTTCCGGTCTTCCTTGAAGTCGACCTCGTCAATCTCGGCCAGCGTGTCAGCCACCGTGTGCGCCAGCTTGTTCAACTTGTCGCGCGAGATCCTCACAGCACCGCCTTGTACTGGTTGACCAGCTTCATCTTCACTTTCTTAAACATCTCCGGATAGCTCACGCCGCCCTTGTTCATGTCGTCCTGGATCGCCTCCAGGATCACACGAACTTCGTCATTGATGCGGTCCTCAAGCGAAAGCTCCTCCACCATGGCAAGCCCCACGCGCTGGTCAGCAACGGCCGGCTTGCTGGTCTCAATCATCTTCTCTGCAACCAGGTGCTTCACGGTCTGGCGTGCTAAATATCCTACGTAATCCTTAGAAAAGATCATGGGCGTTTAGAGCTCGACTATACCATGCAGAGTCCGATCCTCTGCGTGGCGCGCAGCATCCTTCCTGGCGTCTGAAGCAGGCCCAAACCGGACCGCAACCCAGCCCTTCCACGATCGCCGTATGCGCCACCGGCTGCTTTCTGCGAAGATAGAGCCTGATGGCAACTGACAACCTCGTTTCACTCAAAGACGACATGATCGCGTTCATCGCCGGCCATGGCATGCGCCGCATGGTCGCCTACGTCTCTGAAGATGTGCCCAGCGTCCTCTTCGAGGAAGAAACTGCTGATAGTTGGAAAGACTTCGTCGAGCACGCCAAAGCGACCAACGCCGCCTTCATCACCATGAGCGAAGTCATCCTTGAGAAGTCCGATCTCGCCATTCTGCTCGAGCAGATTCGAGAGCAGAACTTCCCCGACGACAGCACACCCGACATCGAAGATGCAGAGTACCTGGTCCGCCACGTAGGCAAGACCGGTTATCTTCAACTCGGCTTCGCCCACCAGGGCGTGATGTTTCTCTTTGAAACCGCCACCGAATGGTATGACAACTTCCAGAACCTCATGGAAACGGTCGCAGAGCTCGGCGGCATCGTCGTAGACGAAAGCGACGACGACTAACCGCTCCGCCACACCCTCGTCCCCTGTGCCCGGCACAAACAGCATCTCCGAGCCTCTCCATCCCTCCATCTCCGCGGAGTCGGCCCCTGCCCGCGTCCCACCTGCTCGAGCTCCGGACAACCCGTGGCAGCTCCGCTCTGCGCCCGCAGAGTTGGCCTCCACCATCGAGCAGACTCTCCATTGCCCTCCGTCCATCGCCCAGCTTCTTGCCGGGCGCGGCGTCTCTCCGGCCGAGCTCGAAACCTTCTTCACGCCCACCCTGGCCCATCTGCACGCCCCGCATCTGCTTCTCGGCATGGCCGCGGCTGTGCTCCGCATCCAGGCGGCCGTGCTCGCCGCGGAACCTATCCTTATCTACGGCGACTACGACGTAGACGGCACTACCGCCACCGTTCTGCTCAAGACCGCGATCGATCGTCTCTCGCCCGGCAGTGCTCCGTCGCTCGTCACCTGGCACGTTCCCCATCGCATCCGCGAGGGCTATGGCATGCGCTCCGGCCGGCTGGCAGAGGCCGCAGCAGCCGGCATCCGCCTTGTCATCTCCGTCGACACCGGCATCCGCGCCTTCGCCGCCGCCGAAGAAGCACAGTCGCTCGGGCTCGACCTCATCGTCACCGACCATCACCTGCCGGATGACGTCGTCGGCGTCCCGGCGGCCGTTGCCGTCATCAATCCGGCTCAGGCTGCCTGCCCGTACCCGTTCAAACACCTCTGTGGTGCAGCCGTCGCCTTCAAGCTCGCGCACGCCCTTCTCCTGGCGCACGCCGGTGCACAGCCGGATCCTGTCGCCGCGCTCTCCTTTCTCGAGTCCCGCCTTCTTCCCTCATTCCTTAAGCTCGTCGCCATCGCCACCATCGCCGATTCCGTGCCGCTCATCGGTGAGAACCGCACCATCGCCGCTCTTGGTCTGCGCGAACTCGCCAACCCCGTGCAGCCAGGCCTCCGTGCCCTCATGCAGGTCGCCTCTCTGCCGCTCGATCGATCTCCTTCCGCGTCGGACGTCGGCTTTCGCATCGGTCCCAGAATCAATGCCGCCGGTCGGATGGACGTCGCAGACGATGTCATCGAGCTCTTTCTTACGCGATCCCCGGAGCGCGCTCAGGAGCTCGCCACCAGATTGAATGACCTCAACGAGGAGCGTCGCGCCACAGAGCGCGAAGCTCTCGACGCCATCGAGCAGCACCTGCTCACCCTTCTTGATACCGCCGGCACCTATCCCGCCGAGTGTCTCGTTCTCGATCATCCTGACTGGCATCGCGGCGTTCTCGGCATCCTCGCCTCTCGCGTCGTCGAACGCACCGGTCGCCCTGCTCTCGTCTTCACCCATCAGGAAGGCGAGGCCCATGGCTCCGGCCGCTCCGTTACCGGCTTCCACCTGTTGGACTCGCTCGCCGCCGTCCACGCTCTTCCAGAAGAATCCTCTCCCGGCTTGCTCACACGCTTCGGTGGCCACGCACACGCCGTGGGCCTTTCCCTGCCCTCACATCGCTTGCCTGATCTGAAGGAGCGTATGCGGCACGTCTCGGCATCCCGTCTGCCCGCTGCCTCGCTCTCGCCCCCTCTCGTCTGCGACGCGGAGCTCTCCTCGGAGTCGCTCACGATGGATCTCGCGCAGTGGATCGAGCGCTGCGCCCCCTTCGGCAATGCCAATCCCGAGCCGGTCTTCCTGCTCCGCAGAATGCAGCTCCGGGATGCCCCTCGCATCATCAAGGAGCAACACATCTGCCTCCAGCTCAACAGCGCCCCAGCTGGCCCTCCGCTTCAGGCTCTGGGTTGGAGTCGGTCGATCGATTGGGTCGCGCTCGCCCAATCGCTGTCCCTCAACGCGGGCAGTAAGGTAGAGCTGGCCTGCCGCCTCCATGCGCGATCCACCCAGTGGTTCACTGGCATCGAGCTCGATCTGCTGGGCTTAAGGTTGGCCTAGGATCTCCGCGCGCAACCTTCTGTGCATCGTCTCAGCCAGTCTGACGTCATATACTTGCCCATAAAGATGCCGGACCCTCGACCAAGACGCCTCTCCACAACCTGGATCGCCCTCCTTTCCGTTTTCGTGATTCTGGCCGTCGTCACAGCCATCCGTGCCTCTACGCGCGAGATCGTCTCCGTACGCGTCTCCCCTGTCACTCACGAGAACCTCGTCAGCACCGTCTCCACCAACGGAAAGGTAGAGCCCGTTCGTGAGTTTCAGGCGCACGCCCCCGCCGCCGGCGTTGTCGACGATATCTACGTGCAGGTCGGCCAAAAGGTCAATAGCGGCGACCTCCTCATCCGGCTTGACTCCGGCGATGCCGCCGCTCGCCTCGCCGCAGCTAAGACCGTACTCCGCGCGGTTGAGAGCGCGTCGGAAGCCGTCAATCGCGGCGGAAACCAGGATGAGCGCATCGTCAACTCGAGCGAGCTCAGTCGATCTCTCCAGGCGCAGCAGCAAGCCACCACCGCCCTCACCACCCTCAAAGAACTCCAGGCCAAGGGTGCAGCCTCCATCAGTGAAGTCGCTTCGGCGCAGGATCGACTGGACTCGGCCAATCTCGCCCTGAAGACGGCACGTCTGCGAAACAGCCCGGATCGCTTCGACTCCTTCGATCGCTCCCACTCCGCCGCCCAGCTCGCCGACGCCCAGACCGCGCTCGCCGCCGCCCAGGCTGCCTACGATAAAGCCGTCGTCCGCGCCCCCTTCCCCGGCACCGTCTACTCCATCCCCGTCAATCCCTACGACTTCGTTCCTGGGGGCGAAGACATGCTTGACCTCGCAGACCTGAACAAGATCCGCATCACGGCCTACTTCGACGAGCCCGAGATCGGCAAGCTGTCCGTCGGGCAGCCCGTAAAAATCGTATGGGAGGCCAAACCCGAGCGCACCTGGCACGGACACGTCGAGGTCGCGCCGACGACCATCATCGCCTACAACACACGCAATGTCGGCGAAGCCATGATCACCGTCGACGACGCCCAGGAAGACCTCCTCCCTAACACCAACGTCACCGTCACCGTCACCACCAAGCAGCGCTTCAATGTGCTCAGCATCCCTCGCGAAGCCTTGCACACCGAAGGCACCACCAGCTTTGTCTATCGCGTCAGCAATCATCATCTGCAACGCGCCGTCGTTGGGGTCGGAGCGCAAAACCTCACACGGGTCGAGATCACCGGCGGGCTCTCCGAACAAGACATCGTCGCTCTCAACGCCACCAGCAATCGTGACCTCGCGAACGGACTCGAGATCAAGTCCATCGAATGAGCTCCTGCACGATTGCTCCCTCTCTTCATCCCTCCGTCTCCTCCCTTCCGCATCCGTCTCGCGGATCCATGCGGCCGCCGTCGCTGATCCAACAAGTCCTGCCAGTGCACGCTCCCACGTACCGCCTCCGCCTCTCCCCTCTGCCCGGCGGCATCCCTCATGCCGTCTCGAGTGCAGCAGGTACCATGGCAACAGCTAGCCTCATGACCCCTCTTCGTGCGTTCCGATCGCTTCTCGTTGCCCTCCTGTTTCTCACAGGATCCGCCTTCGCGCAGATCTCCTTGACGACCGTCGTCGATCTCGCGCTCCGAAACAGCCCTCGTGTCCAGTCTGCCGAGGCCGATCTCGTCCGCGCCAAAGCCGCCCTGCAGGAGCAGCGCGATATCTACATCCCCAACCTCACGGCCGGCGGCACCGGCTACGGCAGGGGCTTCGGCTTCCCGCAGGGTCAGCCCACCCTCATCACGGTCCAGTCCCAGTCCCTCGTCTTCAACTACTCGCAGCATGACTACATCCGCGCCGCCCGTGCCGGCTATGACGCCGCCACTCTCTCTTTGTTGGAGACCCGTCAGGCTATCGCCGAAGATGTCGCCGTCACCTACCTTTCACTCGATCATGACCTCGCCCGCCAGAACGCTCTCCTTGAAGAGCAGGGCTTCGCCGACAAGCTCGTCTTCATCGTGCAGGCACGCCTCGATGCCGGCCAGGACGCACCGACCGGCCTCACCAGCGCCCAGATCACCGCAGCGCAGATCCGCCTGTCGCGCCTTCGCACGGAAGATGACCTCGCCGTCGACACCGCCCACCTCTCGCACCTCACAGGAATGTCTCTCGACAACGTGCAGCTCGAGCCCGGTGGCATGCCCGCCATCGCGGAGCCTGATGCCGAGCAGGCGACCATCGGCGCCGCAACCTCCCCTGGCATCGATGCCGTCTACGCCGCGGCGCGGTCCAAGCGCCAGCTCGCTCTCGGCGATGCCCGCTATCTCCTCCGCCCGCAGATCACCTTCGGCGCTGACTACAGCCGCTACAGCACCATCCAGAACACCAACTACGAACAGTACTTCGGCCGGCGCGATAACTTCGGCAACCTGCTTCCCTTCCAAATGAACACCTTCGGCATCGGCGTGCAGCTCTCCTTGCCCATCCTCGATTACACCCATCGCGCCAAGGCCCGGGAGTCCTCCGCAGACGCACTCCGCGCCGAGCACGATGCCGATGCCCAGCGCGATCTCTTCACCGAAGGCCGTGCCCGCCTGAAGCGATCCATGCTTGAGCTTGCAACCCGGGCCGAGATCGCCAGGCTCGATCAGCAGTTCGCCGAGCAGCAGCTTGACATCCTCGCCATCCAACTCAAAGCACCGTCCGCCGTCCCCACCACCCCCAAGGAAGAGCAGAATGCCCACATCACGGAGCGCGAGAAGTTTCTCGCCCTGCTCGATGCGCGCTTTCAGCTCAAACAGGCGCAGATCAGTCTGCTTCGGCAGACCGGCGGCCTCGATCGCTGGCTGACCTCTCTGCTCCACGCCCCCAGCTCACCTGCTCCCGCTTCAGTCTCCGGATCCGTCCAACCGTGAGCGTACCGGTCATTCTTCCCAGTCGTTCCCAACCCGGCAACCCACGCTTGCGCCGACCTCTAACTCGCTCATCCCATTTGCGAAAATGGTAAACTAAGGAACACATGCCGCCTCTCAAGACCCTGCTTTTGAATCCGCCCTCCTTTGAAAACTTTGATGGCGGCGCCAGCTCCCGTTGGCCCGCAACCCGCGAGATTGAGTCGTACTGGTATCCAGTCTGGCTCGCCTATCCCGCCGGCATGTTGGAGGGCTCGAAGCTGCTCGATGCGCCGCCGCATCACGTCTCCGCCGAAGAGACCATTGAGATAGCGAAGAGCTTTGAGTTCCTTGTGCTCTTTACCTCGACCGTCGGCTGGTCCGGTGATCACGCCCTCGCCCGCGCCATCAAGGCTGCGAATCCCACCATTAAGATCGCCTTTGTCGGGCCGCCAGTCACCACGGATCCCGATCGCGCGCTCAATGAGTGTGAAGTCCTCGACTTCGTCGCTCGGCGTGAGTTCGACTTCACCGTCGTCGAGTTTGCCAATCGCAAGCCGCTCGCTGAGATCCTTGGCATCTCCTACAAAGACAGCAACGGCGTCATCCAGCACAACGCAGATCGTCCGCAGGTCGACGATCTCGACGCCATGCCGTGGGCAACCAAGATCTACAAGCGCGACATGGACGTCACCCGCTACAACGTCCCATTCCTTCTTCATCCGTACATCTCCCTCTATTCCACGCGTGGCTGCCCCGCCCAGTGCACCTTCTGCCTCTGGCCTCAGACCCTCTCCGGCCACGCCTGGCGCAAGCGCTCGTCTGACGACGTAGCCGCCGAGATGGCCTGGGCCAAGGAGAACTTCCCCCACGTCAAAGAGTTCTTCTTCGATGACGACACCTTCAACATCCAGAAGGCTCGCACCGTCGAGCTCTGCGCCAAGCTCAAGCCGCTCGGTATCACCTGGTCCTGCACCTCGCGCGTCACCACCGATCGCGACACCCTCAAGGCCATGAAGGAGGCCGGCTGCCGCCTGCTCATCGTCGGCTTCGAGTCGGGCGATCCGCAGATCCTCAAGAACATCAAAAAGGGCGCCACCGTTGAGCGTGCCCGCGACTTCGTCAAAGACTGCCATGACCTCGGCCTCATCATCCACGCCGACTTCATCCTCGGTCTCCCCGGCGAGACCCGGCAGTCCATCCGCAACACCATTGATTTCGCCAAGACCCTCGACTGCGAGACCATTCAGGTCTCCGTCGCCCACGCCTATCCCGGCACGGAGTTCTACGACTTCGCGCATAAGAACGGCTTCATCACCAACGAAAAGATGGAAGACGGCGGTGGCCATCAGATGGCGCACATCGAATACCCCGGCCTGCCCACCGAGTACGTCATGGAGATGGTGCACAAGTTCTACGACGAGTACTACTTCCGCCCCAAGGCCGCAGCCCGCGTCGTCTGGAAGGCCATCGTTAACCGTGATGTGCCCCGCCTCTACACCGAAGCCAAGGCCTTCATGAAGCTCCGCTCACAACGCAACAAGGCGGCCCGCCTCAAAGCCGACGAAAACGCCACCCGGCAGCAGGAATCTGTCAGCATGAACGCCTAAACCTGATCGTAATGCAAAGGCGGCGCAGCTCATCTGCGCCGCCTTTGTCATGTCCAATCAGAATGCTGCCCTCGGCATCTGTTCCTCTTTGTTGTTATCCCGTAGGGATCTGCTTCCTACCGACAGATTCACATCCGCTATGACCGATCACCCACCACAACACTGTCATTCCGAGCGTGTGGAGGGACCCGCTCATGCCGTTGCTTCTTCGTCTGGCGGGATCCGCTCCGAGCCACAGTCGCCCTCTTCACTGCTTACTTCCTGCGTGATCTCACCTGCGATCAGCTCCATTTGAACCGACCTCATTTGGCCGAACCCCGCACACAACCCGGTACACTTAACCTCATGGCCAATCTCTCAATTGACCCGGCGTTCCAGCCTTCCTTCGTCATTGGTCCAGATCTAACTGCAATCGTTCGAATATTTTGCACAAGATACGGTAGGAGGGGGTAGGTACCGGCATGGCTCACACCCTCACCCCATCCCGCTACCTCGTCCTGCTCGCCGTCATGCTCACCGCCTCGGTCGGCGACACCCTGCTCTCACATGGCATGGCCCAGGTCGGCCCCGTCTCCGTTACCCACCTCGGCCTTCTCCTGCACGCCCTCGCAAACCCCTGGGTCATCGCGGGCATCCTCTGCCTGCTCGGCTTCTTCGCGAGCTACCTCTCCGCACTCTCCTGGGCCGATCTCACCTTCGTCCTCCCCTCCACCGCCTTCGGCTACATCGTCGTCGCGCTGCTCGCCCACTTCTGGCAGCACGAGCACATCAGCCCCTCCCGCTGGGCCGGCATCCTCCTCATCGTCTGCGGCGTCGGCTTCGTCGCCAACGGCCCTTCGCTCACCGAGCACGGACCCGCTACCCTGCCGCCCGGCGCCCCATTCGACCCCCTCCTCGTCCCTGATCCCGCCCCCCCGAATACGCTCACATCGGAACGAGTCGGACCGCGACCATGATCATCGCGTCCAGTACCGTTCTTGCCGGCCCGCTGCTCACCTGGACCACGATCCTCGCCGTCGCCGTCACCGCCGTCGCGGGGGATTGCCTCACCGCCGGTGCCATGCGCCGCATCGGCGACCTTGACGACATCCGCGCCCACTCGGGTCTAGGCGGGGCCATCCGCGCCGTCATCTCGAGCTCGCTGTTCCTGCTCGGCGTTGTCTGCATGGCGCTCAGCTTCTTTACCCTGCTCTTCACCCTTTCGCGCGTCGATGTCTCCCTCGCCGCACCCGCGTCCGCCTCGCTCACCTTCATCGGCAACGCCGCCGCCGCCAAACTCTTCCTCCACGAAAACGTAGACCGCCGCCGCTGGCTCGCCGCCCTCTTCGTCTGCATCGGCGTCGCCCTCCTCGCCCGGTAGAGTCTTACCGGCTCAGCCACCGCATCAGCCCACGCGCCGGCAGCTCCGGACTCATAAACCGCTCGCGATCACCCACCACCTCACCCGCCGCCAGCCGCCCGCTCCGTACCGCCCCCTCCATCGTTGAAGGCCACTCCGTCCGCGTCCAGTCCCCCGCAACAAACAACCCCTTCGACGCAGTCCGTTGCTCCGCCCGCCACCGGTCAAACCCAGGCACCACACTGAACGTCGCCCGCGCCTCCTTCAGCACCGAGCTCTTGACCAGCTGCGCCTCCCGCACCGCTGGAAAGAAGAGCGGCAGCTCCTCCAAAGCAGCGGCCAGGATCGCCTCCCGCCCCATCGCCAGTTCCGCGAACGACGCCGAGATCACCAGCTCCAGGTACGTCCCCCGCTCCGCCGCCCACCCGCGAATCTTCGACTTCTGAAACATCCATTGAATCCGTGTATCGAGCAGCACCGCATGGTCGAGCGCTGTGACCTCCCGGTCATACCAGAGATGCACCGTCGTAATCGGCGCCGGCACGACCTCCGCCTCCACCTCGCGCTCTACCGCTGCCTCCGCTCGTAACCCCTCCATCAACCGCATCGTCTGCCGCTGGTCCGTCGCCAGTACCACTGATTGTGCCAACAGCTCCTCGCCTCCGCCCAGCCGTACGCACCATCCCCCAGCACAGGGCTCGAGCCCCTCCACCTTCACCTTTAATCGAACCTCTGCACCCTTGCTCTCCGCCCAAGCCGCAACCGGCGAGAAGAACTCACTCAGCGGACGCGCCGGAACCCCTAGCCGTCCTGCCTCGGCGGACCGCAGAAAGCTCTCGTGAAAGACCTTGCCCGCGTACTTCACCGAACAACGCTCGAAGCTGTCGTTCAAGGCACCTACGACCACGGGCTCCCAGAAGTGCCGCACTGCCCGCTCCGTCTGCCCTGTCCGCTTCAGCCAGTTCGCAAAGCTCTCCGTATCACTCGCCGGGTAACCTCGCAGGAACTCCATCAGCCCCCGCGCGATGCCCACCTTGTCCTTTACCCCTAGCATGGGCGCCCGCAAAAAGCTCATCGTCTGGTGCATCGGTGCGGGCAAGACTCCCGGCCGCAACACACTTGCCCGTCCGCCCGGCTCCAGGAACGTCAACGCGTCGTACCATCGCATCCAGTCCCCAACCCCAGCTTTTGTAACCAGGTCGATCACATTCATGCAGCACCCGAGCACCACGTGCTGTGAGTCAATCACCTCGCACATCGCGGGATGCTCGTAGGAGTAGGCCCGTCCGCCAACATACGGTCGCCACTCTGCCAGGGTCACTGTCGCGCCCGCATCGGCCAATGCCGCCGTCGCGGCCAGCCCCGCCAGCCCTCCACCCACCACGATCACGTCCCGAGTGGTACTCACCCCCGCACCCGATTGCCCATCGCAACCGCCACGCCCCGCAGCAGAATAGCGAATTTTTCCCATGCCGGCACACGAACCCGCTTGTCGAACACCTCCATCTTTCCCGCCGCAATCCGGTCCAGCAGCCGATGGTAGATGGTCATCAGCACCCACATCGCCGCTCTGCTATCCCGATTTAACAGCGGAATCAACTTCCTTGCCGAGCCGTAATACTTCTCTGCGCGAACGCCGAGCGTCGCGAGCATTGCTCGTTCTTCGGGGTTCATGGTGACCCCGGCCGCCAGCGCGTGCACACGCGCGATCGGAACGCCGAACTCTGTCAGCATCTCTTCAGGGAGATACAACCGTCCTCGTTCGGCATCTTCCTTCACGTCCCGCAATATGTTGGTCAGCTGGAATGCAACACCGGTCTCCTCTGCCAGCCCCTCTGCTCGCGCATCGGCGTAGCCAAAGATGCGAATGCAGACCAGCCCGACCACCGATGCAACGAGATAGCAATACCGATAAAGTTCATCAAAGGTTAAAAATGTCTGCAAGCCATCCGGGCCGACCCGCCGCGGCTGCAGATCCATCGTGACCCCCTCCACAAGTTCATCGAGCAGGTGTTGGGGGATGCCGAAGCGTTGCTGCGCATCGGCCAATGCAAGGAAGACTGCTGCATCGTCCCCGTCTTTGGCTTCATCTTTGCTTTCCGCTTCACCTGTAAAAGACCTGCGCCAGCGTGCACGCCACGCTTCAATTAAAGACCGCCGGTCGTCCAACGATCGTGTCTCATCATCGGAAAGATCATCTGCCCGGCGCATAAAGGCATACACCGCGCACATGGCGTCACTCTTCACGCGCGGCAAAACGCGAAAAGCCCAATAGAAGTTCTTCGCCTCGCGCCGCGCCACACCACGGCAGAAGGCATATGCCTCTGCCGTCGTCATGCCTGCCGTCTCTCATCCATGCGTCCGCCGCTTTTCCGCAGACGGAACTTCTCGAGCAGAGCTTGGCCCAGCAGGAGCAGCTTTTGCACCTTCGTCACCACGGGCCTGCCTCGCAGTGTGTCGTAGCCCTGCGCTGCAATGCCGTTCAAGATCGCGTCGCCACCCTTGCGAAACAGGTTTAGAGTGACTGCCAGCTCATGATCCACAGTCGCACAGATCCTCCCGCCATCTTGAAGCATCGCGCCCGTGCGATCGACCAAAGCTTTCATCATTGACCGGTACTCCGGCGTGAACACCCTGCCCGCTAGCTGCCCGTCGTCTACCTGGTAAGCCTCCATGTAGTCCGCGGGCAGGTATCGTCGTCCACGGTCCGCATCCTCCACCACATCCTGCCAAAAATTCGCCAGCTGCAGCGCCGTGCAGATCTTGTCCGAGAGTCGCGCTCGCTCCTCATTCCGGTACCCACATACCAGCAGCACCAGTCGTCCAACCGGGTTCGCCGAGTAACGCGAGTAGTCCAGCAGCTCGTCCCACGTCTCGTAGTGCGTCGTGACCTGATCCTGGCGAAACGCTAACAGCAGGTCTGCAAACAGGCTCTTCGGTAGCTCACAGGCGACGATGGTCTCTCGAAGCGCCACAAACACCGGGTGCCGACTTCGCTCCGGAGCGTCGTAGCACTCGTCCAACATCTCGCCCCAAATCCGGAGCAGACGCATCGCAATCTCTGGTGTTGCCACCTCGTCGCCCAAGTCATCCGAGACCCGGCAGTAGGCATAGACACTCTCAAAGTGAGGTCGTACTCGCTCCGGCAGAAACCACGTGGCCACATGAAAGTTCTCATAGTGGGTTGTCGCCAGATGGCGGCACCACAAGCGAGCCTCTTCTAGCGTCGGCCGGTCCTCCGGAGTTCGCAGCTCCTCAGGCGCATCCTTAAGTTCATCTCCGTCAATCCTGCCGCCCTGGAGCAAGACCATCTCTGCCATCTAGAGCACGCCTCCTGCCGGCAACACGGCCGTCTTGATTTCGAGGGCTGGCATGGGTTCTCCTGTCATCTCCGCATTCAGGCGTTGTTGGTTTCGTGTCACCATGCGTCGAAAGATCTCCGGAACATCCTTAAGGCCCGACTGCCCGGTGATGTACTCGGCACATTTAAAGCGACCCTGCGTCACCAGCTCAAACGCGCGTCGACATGCGGCCGGCGTGTGATGAAAGCTCGCCTTCAGCGTGATATCGCCGTAGTGCAACCGGTTGGTATCAAGCGCCACCACCGTTCCACGTGGAGGACCGCCAAAAAAGTTCACTACGCCGCCACGCCGAACCATCGCGACTGCCTGCTCCCAGGTCGCCGGCGTCGCGACAGCCTCAATCGCGACATCAACACCGCGGCCCGCGCCTGTCTTGGCCCGAACTGCCGCAACCACGTCTTCACTCTCGTCCGCTCGAATCACCTCACCGGCTCCGAACAGCCTAGCCACGGCTTCCTGCTCCGCCCGTTTCACGACGGCTATGACCCGCATGCCATACTGCTTCGCAACGTGCAGGAACATCAGTCCGATTGGCCCGGCTCCGATCACTACGACATCGTCCCCTGCCTGTGCTCCGCTCTCTTCCAACCCCCGCACCACGCACGCCAGAGGCTCGGTCAGTGCGGCATGTGTGAATGGCATGCCCTCCGGAAGCAACAGCGTATTCTTCTCAACGATTCGCGCGGGCACCTTCAGATACTCCGCGTAAGCGCCATTGTTGAAGAGCAGATCCTCACATAAGTTCTGCTGCCCCTTCCGGCACCAAAAGCAACGATCGCACGGCGCGGAGTTCAACGCCACCACCCGGTCACCCTCACGCACCGACGTGACTCCTGGTCCGACAGCACTCACAGTTCCAGCAACTTCATGCCCGAACGGCACCGGCGGTTTCAGCATCATGGCGTGATACCCCCGCCGATATACCTTCAAATCCGTCCCGCACGTCAGCGCCGCGCCCACCCGCAATACCAGCTCGCCTGCTCCAGGCTCGGGAACGGCGACCTGCTCCATGCGCAGATCCTCCTTGCCGTAGAGCACTGCCGCGGTCATCGTCCTCACCATCCCATTATCTTCTCACCCGCTCGCATCCTGCGTCCCTCTTGCCAACATCAGGTCGCCTCCTATCCGCACCCGTCTACGGTTCGTAACGGGCTCTTCCGACGATCGCTTGCAGATAATGAGTGATCTGGTGCATCTGATACCCTTACCCGGAGAAACTATGCCCTTTGTAAGCCCTGAGGTGTTCGCAAAACAGGTTGTCGCCTCGATCCAGGGCTACGCCATTCTCTCCGGCCGCGCGGTCGGTAACCTCTTCACGCGCCCACGCTATTGGTCCGATATCTATACCCAGATGGACTCAATCGGCGTTGGCTCCATGCCCATCGTGGTCCTTACCGGCTTCTTTACTGGTTGCGTACTCGCCCTGCAGTCCGCAACCTCGCTCGAGCAGTTCGGTGCTGTTGGTATGACCGGCAACCTCGTTGCCCTTTCCATGGTCAAGGAGCTGGGCCCGGTCCTTACCGGACTTATGGTCTCCGGCCGCAACGCCTCCGGTATGGCCTCTGAGCTCGGCTCGATGAAGGTCACCGAACAGATCGACGCCATGCGCGCGCTCGGTACCGATCCCCTCCGCAAGCTCGTCACTCCGCGCGTCTCCGCGACCGTCTTCATGCTCTTCTTTCTCACCATCCTGTCCGACGCTGTTGGTATCGCGGGCGGCGCCCTGGTCTCGGTCTTCTTGCTCGGCTTGAACGCCAGTGCCTACTTCCACAACTCGTACCGCTCGCTTGTCTACGCCGATGTCGTCCAAGGCATAACGAAACCTCTCTTCTTCGGCTTCATCATTGCGTCCGTCGGTTGCTTCTACGGCATGAATACCAAAGGCGGCACTCAGGGCGTTGGCAAAGCCACCACTCAGGCGGTCGTCGTCTCCTCGGTGTTCATCATCATCATCGACTTCCTGATCTCGCGCACCATGATCGGCATCTTCGGCCGTTGAGCCCTCTCATGCCAGAAGCCTCCGCCATACACGAGCAAGACTCTCCTACATCGACAGACACGGGCCCTGTTGTCGTCTTTGAAAACGTCACCATCGGCTTTGAAGGCCGCACCGTCCTCGACAACATCTCCTTTACGGTTAACCCCGGTGAGCAGCGGGTCATCTTCGGACCGGCCGGCACCGGCAAGAGCGTTCTCCTCAAGCTCGTGGACGGCCTCCTTCGTCCTGACTCCGGCTCAATCAAAGTCTTTGGTGAGTCGATTGAACATATGCGCGAGGTCGACCTTTTCAAGCTTCGCGCCCGCATCGGCATGGTCTTCCAGGAGTCCGCCCTCTTTGACTCCCTCACCGTGGAAGATAACGTCGCCTACCGCCTGCACGAGGACGGCGTCGATCTCACCGAGGCCCACACTCGCGCCATCGAAGCCCTCAAGTTCTCCGCTTTAGAGCATGCCGAGGCGAAGTTCCCGTCGGAGCTCTCCGGCGGCATGCGTCGCCGGGCTTCCATCGCCCGCGCTATTGTTACCGGCCCGGATCTCATCCTCTACGACTCCCCCACCGGCGGTCTTGACCCCATAACCTCGACTACCATCATCGAGTTGGTCGTCAAGCAGCGCGATGTCTCCCACACGACCTCGCTGCTGATCACCCATCGTCTGCAGGACGCTTTTACCCTCGCCACACACTGCTTTAACTCTGGCGACAACCGAATGGAGCCGATCCCCAAAGAGCAGCACGGCGGCATCGATCCAAGTACGAGATTCCTGATCCTTAATGAGGGTAAGGTCGCCTTTGACGGCACCACCGAAGAGCTCGTAGGCTCGAGCGATCCCTGGCTCAAGCAATACCTGGCCTGACCGCGCTACGCCTCACTTAGCTTGAGCTGCTCCCGCGGTGGCACTGGGCATCGCGTAGATCACCTCTCCCGGACGTGTGTAGTGCAACTCCTCCCGCGCCTGGTGTTCGATCGCGTTTGGATCGCTCTCGAGCCGCGCTACGTGCCCGCGAAAGAACTCGTTCTCCCGCTCCAGCCGCACCTGCTCCTTCGCTAAGTCCCGCGCCTCGTGTCGTTTATGCTCGTACACCGTCAGGCCGTTCTGCCCGAAGACTACGTGGTATCCCAGGCTTACGGCCAGCACTCCCGCGACTACCGTCGCCATCCGCCGCCAGCCAAAGTAGGGGTGCCGCATCAGCCGTGTGATTCGGCGTGGTGAAGCTGCCGAAGATACTGTCTTGCTGGAAAGTGGAAGGGCCATCGCACGTCCAGTACACCGTCAGCCCTTGAAGTGCGTCAAGGCTCAGAAGACAATCCCGCGAGGAGGAACCCGCATCATCACCGGCTGCCCAAATCGCGCATGACTCAAAGCTCTCCGCTTCAAGCTACATCTTCTTCTCCCCCGTCGCGTCGTCCACTTGGTATCATCTGTTCAGCATGATCGTGCTCTTCGCCATCGCGATGCTGTGCTTCTTCGCCTTATTTGGCATGCTCGTCATCCTTCTCCGTCAGGCGAAGACCGAGGGTGCTCTGGAGCGTCAACGCCAGCTGGTCCAACAGAGGAGTCAGCGCCCCGGCCACACTGGGACTCTCTCTGCCACGCATGCACCCTTCGGCGTCTCGCAGACTGGAATGGATCTCAGTCTCAGCAATCTCGTCCCCGGTAAGCAGCCGGACTGGCGCTTTATGGTCCGGGACGGCGGTCCCGCCGTCCCTGGTAGTCGCGAGCAACGTTCCGATGCCTCAGGCCGAAAGGCACCCAGGCCATTTCACTATGGCGTAAGCCGTCCAGACCGCGCCTACGCCAGCAAGGATCTTGGCGACCTCACAGATCCTCAATCATCAAACATCGCCAGGCGGGCGTAAGAGACACCCGCCTCAGCACTTACCCTCGGAGGTCAGCCTGATGCTTTTCCCCGCCGCGCGTCCCGCAGACATCAGCCTTCTCGCACCAGCAGACGCCGAACGCCGCTTCGGCCTCCGCCAGATTGCTCTCTCGGTCGCCTGTACGGCACTTGTCGCTCTTTGTGCCCACATCTCGTTCGTTCTCCCTTTCACTCCGGTCCCGGTCACCATGCAGACCTTCGCTGTTCTGCTGATTGGTATGTTGCTCGGTCCTGCTGCCGGGGCCGCGACCATGGTGCTTTACCTCGCTGAGGGTGCCGCAGGCCTGCCGGTCTTCTCGCCACATGGCCCAGGCGGCTTCGCGCAACTCGCCGGCCCCTCCGCCGGATACCTGCTTGCGTATCCCGTCGCGGCACTGCTTGCTGGTGCCCTCTTCGCCACCGCTCGCCGCGCTCTTCCGGTCGCGCTGGCCACCCTCGCTGCTGCTCTTCTGGCTGATTCCGTCATTCTCGCCTCCGGCTCTGCCTGGCTGGCAGGCTTGCTTCACGTGTCTTCCGCGCGCGCCATGCACATCGGCGCCCTTCCTTTCCTGGCAGGCGAAGCCTTTAAGCTCACTCTGCTCGCCGGTACGATCGCCTCACTCGAGCACGCGCGTCGAACCCGCTGACGCGTCGGCCGCAGCCGGCCACTAGTTCCTCTACTTCAACGAACGTTCCAAACTCAGCAGCATGAAAGTGACCATGGCCTTAGCAGAAGCTACCTCCGTTCGAGAGATCACCATTGCGCACAGTCCAGATTCCGATGATGCGTTCATGTTCTACGGCCTTGCCACGAACAAGGTTCGCTTCCCCGGCTACAAGTTCACTCACGCCCTGACCGACATCGAGACTCTCAATCATCGGGCCATCAACGAGGCCTTCTACGACGTCACCGCCATCTCCTTCCACGCCTATCCCTTCCTGCAGGAGAGCTATCAGCTCATGCCCTGTGGCGGCAGCGTCGGCGAAGGCTACGGCCCCATGATCGTCTCCGTCCGCAAGCTCTCCTTCGACGAACTCAAGAAAACGCGCATCGCCATACCCGGCACCCTGACCACGGCCTTTCTTACGCTGAAGCTCTGGTATCCCGAGGTCGAGACCGCCGTTGTGCCCTTCGATCAGATCATTCCCGCCGTTCTCTCCGGCGAGTTCGACGCTGGCCTCATCATCCACGAGGGTCAATTGACCTACGCCAAAGAAGGTCTCATTAAGCTCCTGGATCTCGGCCAGTGGTGGCGCGAAACCACTGGC
Source organism: uncultured Acidobacteriaceae bacterium (assembly GCA_964235665.1). GTDB lineage: Bacteria > Acidobacteriota > Terriglobia > Terriglobales > Acidobacteriaceae > Edaphobacter. The sequence continues at coordinate 1,613,401 of CAXSAY010000001.1, read as the reverse complement.
ATGGTCCTCCCTCTCGGGGGCAACGCCATCCGCCGTTCACTCGGTCGCGACATTCAGCTTCTCGTCAACAACGCCCTGCGCTCGAGCATCCAGCACGGTCTCGACAACCGCGAAGAAGCCCTCACCTACGCCATGCAGTTTGCCCGCTCACTCGATACCCCAACCGCCAGCCGCTTCGTCGGCATGTACGTCAACGAGCTCACCCTCGACTATGGCACCGAAGGTCGCAATGCCATCCGTAAACTCCTCGAAATGGGCTATGACCGCGGCATTATTCCAATCAAACCTAATGTGGAATTTGTCGAGTAACGGGTCGTTGTTACCTCGTTTGCAACCCGCCTTACGCCCCCGCTATCTCAAATGAGCTGTGGTATCTTCGATAGAGCGGTTTAGGAGCTGTCCTTCCTAACACCAGGCTCTTTCGCCGCGTAGCTCCTGTATAGCGGACCCGGACGCGTAGCTCAGTTGGTAGAGCATTCGACTCTTAATCGACTGGTCGTAGGTTCGATCCCTACCGCGTCCACCAACACATTCTGAGCCCCTCAAAGGCCGCCATGCCATGGCGGCCTTCTATCTGTCAGCCCGCCGCCTTCACGAAGTGCTCTCGTTGATCTCTTCTGCCTCCGCGTTACTCGCCACCCAGCCGGATCTTCAAGCCGCCACGCGCCGTGAGGGGCAACCCCGGGTAGCCGAGCGGCCCGATATGCTGGTTGTTCAGCAGATTGCCCGTCTGCGCAAACACCGTCACCCGCCCATTCAGCGCGTAGGTAAAACCTAGATCGAGCTTCACGTAGCCGAAGTCCAGATTCCGGTTCGGCAACAGCAGCGTATTCCCGCCACTTCGATCCTCGAAGGACAGAAACGTCGAGTCATCGGATGGACTCGCGACCGATCCCTTGATCGCCACCCCAAACGCCTGCCCCGTGTACTGAGCTGCGAAGTATCCCGTCTGCGGCGGTTGCCGAAACACCCTCTGTCCCACCAGCGGACTCGTCGCTCCGATGGCAATCCCCGGCAGATCCGGGTTCTCCGTCGGCAGTCCCGCCGTTGCTGCCGCTGCGTCACTTGCAAAGCTCTGCTCCACCAGCGTCGCCAGGTACGTGTACCCCCCACGCACCAGGATCCGCGCCCGCGGTTGCCAGTCCAGTGCCGCTTCCAGGCCCTGTGCCCGGTACGCCAGGCTGTTCAGCTCCGCCCCATCAATTCCCGCACCCGCCGCATTGATCCCAAATACCGTCGCCAGCGTTCCTGCGTCCACAAAGTCAAACTGGTGCGAAAACTGAGTGTGAAAATACCCAGCCTTCAGCACCAGTCGCTCGCCAACCAAGCTCTGATCCACCCCAGCATCAAACGTCCGCGACCGCAGGGCGCCCACTGGCCTCACCCCATACTGTGCAATCGCCGCTGTATTACCTACATCGGCTAACTGCCGATAAAGCGACGAAAACTCCAGCGCCAGTGAGGGCTCCTGAACGCCCGTCGCCGCATTCGCCCGCAGCCGCGTCCCGTGCAGCAATCGCCGTCCCGGTTGCACTGCCTGGTACGCCAGCCCGAACCGTGGCGTCCCCGCCAGTCCAAACAGATGGTTTTTCTCAATCGCCCCCCCCAATGAGTAGAAGAACCGCCCTCGCAACTCCCCCTGCATGCCAAGGCTGTAGCCAAAGTTTGTCCGCTCGAGCCGCTCGTCCACGCCTGTCCCGGTAAACCGTCCGCGCTCATTGTCGTAGCGAAACCCAAACACCAGCGCCACATGGTGCGGCAACACATAGTCGCTTTGGTAGTACAGCTCGTCCCGGTTTGACACTCGCTGCTCCGTTGGCTCAAAGAACGCCGCCTGCCCCGTCGCCCGGTACCCATTCGCCCCGCGAATCGTCACCGGCAACCCGTAGTACGTCGTGACGCTCTGCCCCGCAAACTCCGACACCACCGGCTCGCCCACCGGCGCAAATTCCTCTGCCTGCTCCCGCTTCCGCGCAATCCCGTACCGCAGGAGGTTGTGCCACCCGCCCAGTGTCGTGTTCTCAACCGTCCCTGCCGCATACAGATCCTTGTCCGCCTGCTTCCCACTCGCCGGAATCAGATGGAAGTCATACGCATCCGGCAGACCCACCGCACTCTCCGCATTCCGCAGCGTCAACCGTGCCAGCGTGCTCGCCCCCAGCGCATACCCCACATTCGCAACCGCCGTCCCCGTGTGGTATTCGTCGTTCCGCAGTGCATTCGATATCTCAAAGCGCGAGTACCCCGCCAGGTAGTCCAGCTTCGTATGCGTTCCCGAAAGAAACACCTCATTGCGATAGCTGTGCAGGTTCCCCGCATCTCCCGAGTAGTTCACCACCGGCCGCAGCGTACTTCCGCGCGGCGTCGTCATCTCCAACACTCCTGCCAACGCATCCGTCCCTGCCGCCGCGCTGTTCGCCCCGCGATACAGCTCGATCCCCGCGCCCGCGCCCGGCCCGCTCACCCCAGTCGAACTCACCGTCCCAAAGTCAAACGCCCCTCCCACATCCTCTGCCGGCACTCCGTCGAAAAGCACCTTCGTCGCATCCGATCCGCCCCCGCGCACAAACAGGCTCGCCACCCCACCCGCCTGCCCCTGCTGCACCACGAACACTCCCGGCGCCAGCCGCAGCTCATCCACCACGCCCACCCGCGTCGCCAGCGCATCCCGCGCAATCAGCTCCACCGGTGCCGTCAGCTGGGGCAACGGTGTCGCCAGCTCACTCGCCGTAACCGACACCGACGTCCGGATCTCCGTCGGCGACAGCACCACCGGCCGCGTCACAATGTCCGTCTTTCCGCCGTAGAAGTCCTCGCTGATATTCGGTGCAAACGTCACCGCGGAGGTCAGCAGCACAAATCGCCCTGCATCCCCGTCCCGTATCTCGAAGCTGCCATCCCCGCGTGTCACCGTGTAACTCGCCGTCGACTTGCCAAAGATCAGCTGCACCCGGGCGTTCGGAACCGCTCGCCCCTGCCCGTCCGTCACCACGCCCCGTACCACCACCGCCCATGCACTCGGCAGCGCCCCCAGCATCACCGCGGTCATCAGCGCGCCCGCCCGTACCGCCCCACATCGTACCCGCATCGCTCTCACCATCCCGAGGCTAGCAGAGCCGCCCGCCAAGACTCTCCCCCAGCCGCGACTAGCCCCAATCCCCACCCATCAACGACAATAGATCTCGACGCGAAAGGATCCGATCCATCTCATGCCCACCCTTCCCCTCGCCATCTACTACGAGCAGCCCCACTGGTTCAAACCCCTCTTCGCCGAGCTCGACCGCCGCGGCATCCCCTTCGTCGCCCTCTCCGCCGTCGATCACTCCTGGTCCCCTGAAGACCACCCCGAAGAACAGTTTTCGCTCGTCCTCAACAAGATGAGCCCCAGCGCCTGGAACCGCGGCCATGGCGATCAGATCTTCTACACCCTCGGCTATCTCGAGCACCTTGAAGCTCGCGGCGTCCGCGTCATCAACGGCACACAGGCCTTCCGCTCCGAGCTCTCCAAAGCCTCGCAGCTCACCCTGCTCGATGGCCTCGATCTGCCCTTCCCCCGCGCCCGCGTCATCCATCGCGCCGAGCACGCCCCGGCTGCAGCGCGCGGACTCCGCTTTCCCGTTGTCGTCAAACCCAACATCGGCGGATCCGGAGCCGGCGTCAAACGCTTCGACACCCCGTCCCAGCTCGAGTCCGCCGCCGTCATCCCCGCCGGCCACCCCGACGCCCTCATGCTCGGCATGGACACCACCGCCCTCGTCCAGGAGTTCATCCCCGCCCGCGACAAGTCCATCATCCGCGTGGAAGTCCTCAACGGAAAGTTCCTCTACGCCATCCGCATCGGCATCACCGGCGACACCTTCGACCTCTGCCCCGCCGACATCTGCCGCACCCCTGTCGGCGTCGATCTTCAACGCTCCGCGTGCTCCATCGAAGCTACCGAAGATCAGGCCAAGGCCAAGCTCACCGTCGAGGCCTTCACCCCGCCAGCCGATGCCATCGCCGACGTTGAACGCATCATGGCCGCAGCCGGCATCGAACTCGGCGGCATCGAGTACATGATCGACGATCGCGACGGCCAGCGCCTTTACTACGACATCAACGCCCTCTCGAACTTCGTCGCCGACGGCCAGACCGTCGTAGGCTTCGACCCCTTCGCCCGCCTCGTCGATTGGCTCGAAGCCGAAGCCGCCCAGGTCTCCCAACAAGCCACCGCCCGCGCCGATGCCCACACTGTCCCAGCCTTCACCTCCGGCTCCCGCTAGGCCCTAGACACTAGGGCTGAATCCAAACCTAAGAACTGAGATCCTCATGCGCTACGGCTTCTGGCTACCCGTCTTTGGCGGCTGGCTTCGCAATATCGACGACGAATCCATGCCCGCCACCTGGCCCTACGTGCGCGATCTCGCCGTCCGCGCCGAACAGATCGGCTTCGACCTCACCCTCATCGCCGAACTCAACCTCAACGACATCAAAGGCCCCGAAGCCGACTCGCTCGACGCCTGGTCGACCACCGCCGCGCTTGCCGCTGTCACCAAGAAACTCGAGCTGATGGTCGCCGTCCGCCCCACCTTCCACTCTCCCGCCCTGCTCGCGAAACAAGCCGCCAACATCGACCGCATCAGCAACGGCCGCCTCACCCTCAACGTCGTCTCCTCCTGGTGGAAGGACGAGGCCACTCGCTACGGCCTCCCCTTTGACGAGCACGACGATCGCTACGCCCGCACCTCCGAGTGGCTCGACGTCATCAGCGGCTGCTGGCGCGATCAGAACTTCTCCCATCATGGCAAGCTCTACACCGTCGACCACAACCTTCTCTCGCCCAAGCCCGTCGCTACACCTCGTCCCACGCTCTACGCCGGCGGCGAGTCCGAGACCGCCAAGAACCTCATCGCCGCCAAATGTGACGCTTACCTCATGCACGGCGACTCGCCCGACATCATCGCCGCCAAGGTCGCCGACATGCGCCGTCGCCGCGCCGAGCACCCCCATCTGCCTCCCCTCATCTTCGGCGTCACCGGATACTGCATCGTCCGCGACTCCGACGCCGAAGCTGATCGTGAGATCGCTCGCATCACTGACGTCAGAGCCTCCGCCCGTGGCTACAGCAACTACCAGCAGTTCATCACCGGCTCCAAACTCGAAACCGGGCTCAGCCTGCGCGACTACTCCGTCTCGAACCGCGGCCTCCGCTCCGGCCTCACCGGCTCCGCCAGCACGGTCCGCCAGCGCCTCGCAGACTTCGAAGCCACCGGCTGCTCGCTCGTCCTCCTCCAGTCCAGCCCTCAGCACTCTGAGATGGAACGCTTTGCGGCAGAAGTCATAGCGCCACATCACTGAAGAAGTCGCCCCTCAGGGTCCGAGAGCAGCCAAACGGAAAACGCCCACAATCCCTCCTCGCTTGGAGGTTGCAAACTTCACGGAACCATCCGCCACCGACTTGCGTAAGCTGTCCTACGAGCCGCGAAATCTAAACTTTCGGCCTCAGGAGCGCACCCGTGGCACCAAAGAAGAAACGTAATCTCTGGATCTGGGGCGGCCTCTCCGTTCTCGTCCTCGCCGTCGTCCTCGGTGTCGCCATGGCCGCTCGCGGCTCCTCGGCCAAGCTCGAACCCTCCCAGCTCGCTAAGGTTGAACGCGGAGACATCGCCCGCTCCGTCGTCGCTACCGGCAAGGTCCAGCCCATCCTCAAAGTGGAAGTTAAGAGCAAAGCCTCGGGCATCGTAACCAAGCTCTATACCGACATCAACGCCCACGTGCATCCCGGTCAGTCCCTCGCCCAGCTGGACCAAGTCGAGATTCTTGCTCAGGTCGCCGCTCAGCGCGCCCAGCTCACCGCCGCACAGTCCAACGCCACCGCCGCCATTGCTGCGATTCAGTTCGATCGCGTCGCTGCCGAATCGCCCGATCTGCCGAACTATGAGCACACCTTCAAGCGTGCCGAACAGATGCAGAAAGACGGAGTCGTCTCTCAGCAGGCGCTCGACGACGCCCAGCAGAAGTACCTCTTCGCCGCTAACACCCGCGACAAAGCTCTCGCCCAGATCACCGTGGATCAGTCCAAGCTTCATCAGGCTCAGGCCCAGGTCGCTCAATCGCAGGCCGCCCTCCAGCAGCTACAGGAGCAGCTCTCCTATACCAACATCACCTCACCGATGGAAGGCACCGTTCTCTCTCGCGACGTCGAACTCGGCGATGCCGTCTCCTCTATCCTCGTCCTCGGCTCCACCGCCACATTGGTCATGACCCTCGGCGACACCACCCAGGTCTACGTTCAGGGCAAGGTCGACGAAGCTGACATCGGCAAGGTCTATCTCGGCCAGCCCGCCCGCATCAAGGTCGAGAGCTTCCGCGACAAGACCTTCCAGGGCAAGGTCACGAAGATCTCCCCGCTCGGCGTCGAGAAAGACAACGTCACCACCTTCGAGGTTCGCGTCTCCATTGACAACCCCGGCGGCGAGCTCAAGGCCAACATGACCGCCAATGCCGAGATCCTTCTTGAGGAACATAAAAACGCTCTCACCGTTCCTGAGCAGTCTGTGATCTACGACAAAGACCGCAAAGCCACCGTCGAAGTTCCCGACGATAAGCAGAAAAAAGGCCGTCGCATCGTTCCCGTATCGGTAGGTATCTCAAACGGCACGAAGACCGAAGTTCTCGCCGGCCTCAAGCCAGGGGACACCGTCATCCTTCAGCAATAGCTAAGTGACAAGTCGTCCGTCCCCTTCAAAGACTCTATCTCCGATCAACGTGACGAAGTGATGTCTACGAGCGTCATCTCGATCAGAGCAAAGCGTCATGGAGAGACCAAGCATTTGTCGTAGCTCCATCGAACTCGCCGCGCACGATAACTAAAAAGAACCGGCACCAACTGAAGGAGACCACTCATGCAAATCCGCAACCTCCTCTGCCTCTTCACCCTGGCTATCTCCACCGCCGCCTTCGCCGCCGACAACAACTTCGAGCGCACCCTCTCCGTCTCCGGCTCACCGAACGTCAGCGTCACCACCGGCTCCGGCTACATCCATCTCCGCGCCGGCTCCGACTCGCAGCTCCACGTCGCCGCGCACCTTCACGGCGGCAACGGCAGCTGGTTCGGCGGCAGTGGCGGTGACGTCCAGTCGCGCATCCAGGACATCGTCAACAATCCGCCCGTCCAGCAAAGTGGCGACTCCATCCAGATCGGCGAGCGCCACGGCGGCGACAAGTACCGCAATATCAGCATCGACTACGAGATCACCCTCCCCCGCGGTGCAAAGATTGAGGCCTCCACCGGCTCCGGCGATATTGAAACCCAGGACGTCGGCAGCAGTCTTCGCGCCGATAGCGGCTCCGGCTCCGTCCGCGCCCGCTCCGTTCACGGCGCCGCCAACCTCCAGACCGGCTCCGGTGACATCGAGCTCGAACAGAACGCTCAGGGCGAAGTCCGTATCCAGACCGGCTCCGGGTCCATCCGCATCCGCGACATAGATGGCGCCCTCCGCGCCCAGACTGGCTCCGGTGACATCGAAGCTACCGGCAAGATCACGGGCGACTCCAAGCTCGAAACCGGCTCCGGCTCCGTCCGCCTCACTATCGGTAACGGATCCGGTTACGTACTCGACGCCACCACCGGCTCCGGCTCCATCCGCACCCAGTCCCCTATCCAGATGTCCGGCAACCTCAACAGCCATCACGTCAACGGCACTGTCAACGGCGGCGGCCCCACCCTTCGCATCGTCACTGGCTCGGGAGATGTAGAGATCCGCTAACTCTCTCCACCCTCTGTCATCTCGATCGAAGGGGAGGGACCTGCCTCTCAAACGTCACAGATGTCGTCATCTCCACTGCGGCGCAGCGCAGCCGAGCCGCAGTGGAGAGATCCTGCCTCATCCCCCGCGTGAAACGGCGATCCCAGCAGCCCCGCCGCTACAATCACCACCATGCCTCCTCGCCTCATCGTCTTTGATCTTGATGGCACCCTCATCGACTCTGAGCAAGACCTGGCCAACTCCGTCAACGCCACTCTCGCCCACCTTCACCGCCCGCCTCTGCAGCTTGCCCTCATCCGCTCTTTCATCGGCGACGGCGCCTCCATGCTCATCCGTCGGGCCCTCGGCGATCCGGAAGGCGACCTCCACGACGCCGAATATGTAACCACCGCGCTTTCGTTCTTTCTCGATCATTACCGCGTCCATAAACTCGACCACACCCGGCCCTATCCCGGCGTCCTCGAATCCCTCACGACCATCCGCCATACCCTGCCGCAGTCCCTTCTCGCGATCCTCACCAACAAGCCCGTCAACCCCTCGCGCGAGATCTGCGCCGGCCTTCACCTCGCCCCTTTCTTCTTCGAGATCTACGGCGGCGACAGCTTCCACCTCAAAAAACCCGACCCCACCGGCCTCAACACTCTCATCGCCGAAGCCAGCCGTCTCTCCCCAAAGCCAGCCCCCATCCTCCCGGCCGAGGTCATCATGATTGGCGACTCCGCCGTCGACATCAGCACCGCCCAGGCCGCAAACACCCTCTCCATCGGCTGCACCTTCGGTCTCTCCGCCAGCACTCTTGCTCTCGCCACCCCCACCGCCCTCGCCCACACCCCCTCCGACTGGCCCGCCCTCCTCGCCGCCCTCTAGCTCTGCTATCCTTTTCCCACATCCACAGGCGATGGGGTTCCGCCTCTCAACCGCACCTGCACGCCACACCGCAGGCCCGCTGATGACTCCTACGACACCTTCGTAGGAGCCCCATGCCCCAGAGTCCTGTCACCCCGACCAAAGCGCAGCGATGTGGAGTGACCCGCGTCATCCGCCACGCCCTGCACTCCTTCGCCACTACTCTCCGCCACGCCCTCCGCTGGCTCCTCATTGCGATCCCCGTCGGACTCCTCGCCGGCTCCGCCTCCGCTCTCCTGCTCGTAGCCCTCGATTGGGCCACCCGCACCCGCGAGTCCCACCCCTGGCTGCTCTACCTGCTCCCCCTAGCCGGCCTCGCCGTAGGCCTTCTATACCATTACCTCGGTCGCGCCGTCGAAGCCGGCAACAACCTCCTCCTCGAAGAAATCCACGCCGAAGCCGAAGCCCCTGCCTCCACCATCCCCGCCCGCATGACCCCCCTCATCCTCCTCGGCACCTTCCTCACCCATCTCTCCGGCGGCTCCGCCGGTCGCGAAGGCACCGCCGTCCAGACCGGCGCCTCCCTCGCCGATCAGCTCACCCCCCTCCTCCGCCGCGTTCTCGTCTTCACCAGCAACGACCGCCGCATCCTGCTCATGTCCGGCATCGCCGCCGGCTTCGCCTCCGTCTTCGGCACCCCCCTCGCCGGAACCGTATTCGGCGTCGAAGTCCTCACGGTCGGCGCCGTCCGCTACGAGGCCCTCTTTCCCTGCCTCGCTGCCTCCTTCATCGCCGATCTCACCACCCGCGCTTGGGGCATCCACCACACCACCTACCTCGTCGACTCCCTCGCCCGCGCCACCGCCCTTACACCGAAGACCCTCCTCGCCGCCGCCGCCGCCGGCATCGTCTTCGGTCTCATCGCCCTCATCTTCGCCCGCCTCACCCACGCCATCGGAGCCCTCTACAAGCGCCTCCTCCCCTACCCACCTCTGCTACCCTTTGTCGGCGGAGCCGTTGTCGCCGCCATTGTCTTCACCACGCACGCCCGGCGCTACATCGGCCTTGGCATCCCGACCATCGTCGCCGCCTTTCACGGGCCTGTGCCCCGCTTCGCCTTCGCCGCCAAGCTCGCCCTCACCGCTCTCACGCTGGGCGCCGGCTTCAAAGGCGGCGAAGTCACCCCACTCTTTTTCATCGGCGCCACCCTCGGCAACGCCCTCGCCGGCGCCATCCCGCTGCCCGCCTCACTTCTCGCCGCCATGGGCTTCGTCGCCGTCTTTGCTGGCGCCGCCAACACCCCTATCGCCTCCGCCCTCATGGCCTTCGAGCTCTTCGGCTCCGAGGCCGGCAGCTTCGCCGCCATCGCCTGCATCACCAGCTATCTTTTCAGCGGCCACCACGGCATTTACCACGCCCAACGCCCCAGCCACCATAAACACGGCCAGCCCTAGTCACCGGCCCGCACTCGGCACCTATCGCCCCGCACCCCATCCAAACCGTACCCCGCCCTGCGCCAGCACCGGGTTCCCCAGCGTCAGCAACGGCGTCCGTGCCACCTCCTCCCGCTGGTTGAGCAGATTCTGTACCGAGACGAACGCCGTGAAGCCCCGCCCCAGCGCGTGCTCGCCGTACACATCCATCAGAAAAAATCGATGGAGCGGAAACAGATTGGAGCTGTCATCAAACGCCTGTCCACTCGCCCGTCCCGCCACCGTTACCGTCCCCCACCGAGCTCGCGTCGCCCGCAGCTGCATCGTCACACTCTGTCCCGGCACCTGAGGAATCCTCTTGCCGACCAGCGCCGGCAGCGCGGAAAACTGCGTCACCACGGCGTGCGCATACTGGTACTCCACCATGCCCGAGATCGCCCGCCCCTCGTTCATTCCGATTCGCAGCTCCGCCCCCTGGCTCTGGATCTGCCCCAGGTTCTCGCGCAGGTTGGTAATCATCGTCGCCGTACTCGCCTGCAGCACCGCCGACACCGGACGGTTGATCTCCGTCCAGAAATACGTCGCCTCCACGCCTATTCGCGCCGCCGCCGGCCTCCAACTCACCCCGCCGTCCGCGCCCGTCGCTCGTTCACTCTCGAGCTTCGCATTCGCCAGCGTCAACTCCTGCCCCACCTGCCCCTGCCGATACAGCTCATTCATGCTCGGCGCACGAAACGCCCGAAACCCCGCCCCATGCACCGCAAAGCCTCGTCCCAGCTCACGCACCAGCCCCACCCGCGGATCCACGACCGTCTCCTGTCGATCCGCAATGCCTGTCGCCGCCCGCGGAACGCCAGCAGGCGAATAGGTCGCCATGCTGGTGTCAAGATTGGCCGCGCTATCCACGCGTAAACTCGCCGTACCCGACCACCGTCCCCACGTTCCCAGCCCTTCCACAAAGCCACCCACAAATTGTTGCCGCGCCGGCGTGGTCTGCACCGAACTCACCACCCCGCGAGCGAACGGTCGCTCGACATCGTTCGCCCGCAGATCGCGTACATCCGCGCCCACCACCACGCCAGCATGTCCCCAGTGAACCGTTGCATCCGTCGATCCGCCCACCTCCTCGGTAGCCGTCCGCTGCAGCCGCGTCAACGTCTCTACGCTTCGCGCTGCGTTGATCGACGAAAAGCTCTGCCGATACCCCTCGTCCGCACCAAACACCCGCACCCGCCCGCTCGTCCGCCCTCCGCCCGTCCACTCGTCCCCCGCCAGCCATCGCCAGATCCGCGATCCATTCGTCTGCAAGGTCGTTCCATTCCCGCGCGCCTCGTTTAGCAGATTGCCGGTCAAAAACACCCGCTGCCTCACCCCAGCCTTGTCATCCTGAGCGGAGTCGAGCGGAGTCGAAGGACCCGCGTTTCCTTGGCTACCATCGCTCTGTGCGCCAAACTGTCGTTCGAGCACCACTCGTCCAGTCTGGTAGTGCACATTTGCCGGCCGGTCGATCGAGCCGATAAACTGCGGCGCCGTCGGGATGTACCCGGCCGTCCTCAATCCCTCTCCGGCAAGGCTCTCCCCCCACGCCCCTTGTCGCAGATCCAGCCGTCCATGCACATCCGTCGTATCCTCGGCCGCACCCGCCAGCGTTCCCTCGAACAAGGTTGTGTGCGGTCGCGTCGGAATCAGGTCGATCACTCCACCCAGGGCGCTCGACCCGTACAGGTCCGATCCTCCACCAGTCGCCACATCGACCCCGGCTACCGCATCTGGCGGTACCTCGTTCCAGTGCACCCAGTCGCCAAATGGATCGTTCAGCGGCGCCCCATCTAGAAGAATCAACGACCGGCTCGCCGCCGTCGATCCCAACCCCCGCAGCGACACACCCTGCGAGGTCGGGTTGGCCACCCACGAGCTCGACCGTCGGAACAGCTCGAACCCGGCAACCTGTCGCAGTCGCTCATCGAGCGTCAACGCCGGAAACTGCTGCAGCTGCCCGCCATCGAGCGCCACGACTGTCTCCGCCTGCGGACCCAGCGCCACGCCCGACCGTGTCGTCGTTACCGTCACCTGCTCCGCCAGCGCCGTTGGTCGAACCACCAGCACAGTCTCCCCTTGCGGGTCCGCCGTCACGGTTCCGCTCTCAACGCCCGGCGCCGTCGCCCGCAGCGTTCCCACAACCGCGGATGCAGTGACCCCCGCGGGGCATGCCAGAGCAAAGCGCCCTGCCCCATCAGCCGTCACTCGCTCCTCAGCTCCTCCGGTACCTTGCCCCACCACCACCGCGCCAGACACCGCAGCGCCACTCCCATCCACAACTCGCCCCTTCACACAAGAAGTGGCCCTTGCAATACCGGGCAAAAGAAACATCGCCGCAACAACAAGCCTCACAACCCCAAGCCTTGCAATCTGCTCCATCGAACCCGTCACTTCTTTTATCGTCGTCATCTCAAGCAAAGGCGCACAGCATCGTGGTGGCGCCCCTCCCATATTCTGCTCTTCCTTACACCGCAACGCGCTGCGGCTTGGAGAGCTTCCCCGATCGCAAGCCGATGGATCTCCCCGCACCTCAGCTCCGTCGGAGCCCTACCCGCACGCCGTGAACGCGGACGTGCCGTCACTCCCTTGGTTTCAGGTCGTACGGACGGCATTGCCTCTGTCTCTATTCTGCAGCTCTCCCAGCAAGAGCTATCCTTCGAACCCGCGATTCCACGTTTGGATTACCCGTGTCTCACGCTCCCATCCCAACCGGCTTACACTTCCCGTGCCGAGTGCGAACAGGCGTCCTCCTCGTGCCTCGAGCCCGACCCATCGTGCCGCCACGATCCGCAGAATATGCGCATGTGCGAAGAGCGCCACGCGTCCTTCCTTCTTCCCTGCTGCGTCCGCCGCCGCCAATCCGCGCGCGATTACCCCATCCGCTCTCAGCCCTACCTGCTCCACGGTCTCGCCGCCCTTGATCTCACTGTCCCATACACTCCATCCCGCCTCCGTTTGGCGGATCTCCTTGGTCGTCTTTCCTTCATACATTCCGTAGTCCCATTCCTTCAGGCCATCATCGACCGACGCCTGTTCGCCTAACCCGGCGATCGCACAGGTCTCCCGCGCTCGTTGCATCGGACTCGTCAGAACTGCATCGAAGCTCGTTCCCTGCAGGAAGTCCCGCAGCTCCTCCGCCCGTTTCCGTCCATGGTCCGTCAGCGGGATATCCGTTCGGCTGGTATGCGCTCCGCTCAGGCTCCACTCCGTCTCTCCGTGCCGCATCAGCCATATCTCCACTCCTGCACTCATCGCGCCACTTCCTCCTGTTTTTCTCGTATCAGCTCATAGGATGAGCCCTCCAGACCATCGCTCATCGCACCTATGCCAAAAGTGACAAAAACACCCCTCAACTCCGCAAAAACACGCTGGACCTCGTCCGATTTATGCTGTTTAGATGGACTTCCAGCTCACCACCACCTACAAGCCACAGGGCGATCAGCCCCGCGCTATCCGTGAGCTTTTGCAAGGACTTAGCGGGGGTGAGAAGGATCAGGTCCTGCTCGGGGTCACCGGCTCCGGCAAGACCTTCACCATGGCCTCCGTCATCGCTGAATCCAACCGTCCAGCCCTTATTCTTGCTCATAACAAAACACTTGCGGCCCAGCTCTACCACGAGTTCAAGCAGTTCTTCCCCAACAATGCCGTCGAATACTTCGTCTCCTACTACGACTACTACCAACCCGAAGCCTACATCCCTTCCGGCGACCTTTTCATAGAAAAGGAAGCCACGATAAATGAAGAACTTGATAAGCTTCGTTTATCCGCTACTCGAAGTCTCTTCGAGCGCCGCGATGCCATCATCGTCTCGTCCGTCTCCTGCATCTACGGTCTCGGCAGTCCCGAGGCCTACTACGGTATGTTGCTCTTACTCGAACGTGGTCAACGACTTAGGCGAGAAGACATCACGAAACGCTTAGTAGAGATTCTCTACGAACGCAACGATGTCGATTTCCGTCGCGGCACCTTCCGCGTACGCGGCGACATCATCGAGGTCTATCCGACCTACGACGAGAACGCGTATCGCATCGAGCTGTTTGGAGATGAGATCGATGCTCTCTCACAGATTGACCCCCTTTTCGGTACGGTCAAGCAAAAGTACTCCCGCCTTCCTATCTACCCCAAAAGTCACTACGTCGTGCAACCGGAGCGCAAGAAAACAGCGACGGAATCTATTTTGAATGAATTATTTGAGTGGGAAGCTCAGCTGGAAAAGGAGGGCAGGCTCGTTGAATCACAACGCATCCACCAGCGCACCCGCTTCGATCTGGAAATGATCAAATCCGTCGGGTTTTGTCACGGCATTGAGAACTACTCACGTCACTTCTCTGGCCGGCTTCCTGGCGAGCCGCCACCGACCCTCTTAGATTACTTCCCGCGGGACTATCTGCTCTTTATCGATGAATCTCACGTCACCGTTCCCCAATTACATGGCATGTGGCACGGCGATCGTTCCCGCAAGCAAAATCTCGTCGATTACGGATTTCGCCTGCCCAGCGCCATGGACAATCGCCCTCTGAAGTTTGACGAGTTCGAGGGCCGTACCGGGCAGATTGTCTATGTTTCTGCAACGCCAGGACCTTACGAGCTGACCAAGTCTGCCGGTGTGGTCATCGAGCAGATTATTCGGCCTACAGGCCTGATCGATCCACAGGTTGAGATCCGGCCGGTGAAGGGCCAGATTGATGATCTTTTAGCCGAGATCCGCGACCGGACTGCGAAAGACCAGCGCGTGCTGGTGACCACACTTACCAAGAGGATGGCGGAAGATCTGGCCAACTACTACACCGAGGTTGGTGTTCGCTGTCGATATATGCATTCCGAGATCGAGACGCTAGAACGCATTAAGCTACTTCGCGACCTGCGGAAGGGCGAGTATGACGTGCTTATCGGGATCAATCTGCTGCGCGAGGGCCTTGACCTGCCGGAGGTCTCACTTGTGGCTATCCTGGATGCTGACAAAGAGGGATTTCTAAGGTCGCAAGGTTCGCTCATCCAGACGATCGGTCGCGCTGCTCGTCACCTTGAAGGACGAGCCATCCTCTACGCCGACGTGATGACCGATTCTATGAAGCGCGCGCTCGACGAGACAGATCGCCGGCGGACCGTACAGATTGCGTATAACGAGGAGCACGGACTTACCCCGCAGGCGATCAATCGACCGCTTGAGATGGGGCTCGCCGGCATTCTGAAAGCAGATTACGCAGATCTCACCGAGGAGACCGACGGCGTACCTGACTTTTCTACCCAGCAGGAGCTCGATATCTACATTGGAAAGCTCGAATCAGACATGCGCGAGGCGGCCAAGAAGTTCGAGTTCGAGAAGGCAGCGAAGCTACGTGATACGGTTCGCGAGCTTCGGACGAAGGAGTTCTTGTTCGCATAACGAGCTGAAGTCCGAGGCGCAATCGCAAGCGGAAGCGAGTCGTTTAAGAAGGCAGGGGGTTCCGATCCGGAAGGGAGACCTTAATCTGGGTGCCTTCAGTCAGCTGCGACACAACCTGAAGCTGGCCCCCATGACGTTCGACAATCTCATGAGAGATGTACAGGCCGAGCCCGTTGCCGAGATCTCCTTTGGTACTAAAGAAGGGTTGAAAGAGTTGCTGTTGCTGTTCTTGCGTCATTCCCGAACCGCGATCCCCCACGATTAATGTCGTCGCTGTCCCGTCGCGAACAGCATCAATCCAGATGTCACCGCCGACCGGCACAGCATCGACCGCATTTGAGACAAGATTGGCGATGACCTGACGGATCTGACCCGCAACTGCAGTGAAGTGGATCCCTGCCTTGTCATGGCGAGTCAC
The DNA here is from genome assembly GCA_964235665.1 of uncultured Acidobacteriaceae bacterium. GTDB lineage: Bacteria > Acidobacteriota > Terriglobia > Terriglobales > Acidobacteriaceae > Edaphobacter. The sequence continues at coordinate 1,597,531 of CAXSAY010000001.1, read as the reverse complement.
TCGAACCTGGCGATTCCGGATCTTTCCTGCAAAGAGGCGAAGCACATCGTCGAACATAGCTCTAGCGTCAATCCACTCAGCGCGTTCAGGGCGTTCGCGACCCCAGCGTAGAGTTTGTTTGGTGATGCCAGAGATACGCTCCAGCTCGCTTTCTGCCATGGCGACGTAGCTACGCGCGGGTTCGCTCGTTCCGAGTTCACCCCGAAGCAGATACATCAGGTTGGTGATCGACTCGAGCGGATTGTTAATCTCATGTGCAATGACACTGGTCATTCTGCCCGTTGTTGCAAGTTTTTCTGCCATCCGGAGCGCCGCCTCGCGCTCTCTTCGTTCGGTTGTGTCGGTGAAGGTACCGACCCAACCGGCTCTTTGTCGGCCGGGAGACTGAAAGGGAACGGCGCGAATCAGGTGCCAGCGCACAAGGCTACCCGCCTCCCCTTGGAGACGCACCTCTTCTTCAAAAGCGGAGCCGCTCGCAAGGACTGCACTCCAGCTTTGACGGACGCGATCTATATCGTCCGGATGCAGAGTGGCAGCGTCATACCAGCAGCCGACCGAGGGAAGTCCCATCTCCCGCCAGCGATCATTCACGTAGGTCAGATTGCCTGAATCATCCGCCGTCCAAATCAAGGCCGGCAGAGCATGGGTAAGTTGTTGAAAGCGCGCTTCGCTAAGTTCTGCTTCTTCTTCAGCGCGTTTCAGGATGATCGTCATCAACGCTGAGCGAAACTCACGCGCACTCTCCACTTCAACGTCACGCCACGGATCAGCATGTCCGTATACAGTCTGCTTCCAGTGCTCGAAAGAACTACGCGGATGCAAGCGATCGTTGGCGTCGAGTGTCTTAACCGGCTCTCCGGCCCATTGCACAGTGCTGACCACCTCAGGCCGAAACCAAAGGATGTAATTTCGTTTCACGTCCGAGATGCGGATGGCGAGAAGACCGCTCGCCACACCCTTGATTGTCTCAGCCCAGGCAAACGCTGCGCTCAGCTGTGAACTTTCGAATATTTGCAAGGAGGATTTTTCATCCAACCAGTCCACCAATCGAAGAATGGCGTCATCATCTGGAGTTCCGCCGACGCAATTGATGTCGCTACCCAGAACGACGGCCGCGCCGGAGGCGGAGGCGACTTGCCGCACATCTTCGAGCGACTGCTGCAAAGCATTCAGGTAGTTGGCCTCAGCAGCCATCTGAGTGAGCACACGACGTTGCACCGTATGAAAGTGCACCAGGCTCTTGAGACGCGCTGCGCTTCGGAATGCGGCTAGTTGAGTACCTACCATCTTCGTCAACATGTCGCACGCGCTTCGCACCAGGTAGGGAACGGTGTGCGGCTGCGAGTGGTGTCCGCTGATAAGGCCCCAGAGCTTGCCTTCACAGAGAATCGAGATCGACATGCTCGACATGGTTCCCATATTTCGCATGTACTCGAGATGGACGGGTGAGACGCTTCGTAGAACGCTCGAAGATAGATCCAAGTGAGTCGACTCATCGTTTGAACGTCCAAGCAGCTTAGCCGGAACGTACATCGCGTTCGGTATGCAACGAACCGTATTCTGAACGTAGAGCTGTCTGGCCTGGGCAGGAATATCCGTTGCTGGAAACCTCAGATCAAGGTAGCTTGGCAGGTCACCGCTGATTGCTTCTGTCAGCACAGTTCCATGGCCAGCTTCATCAAAGCTATAGAGCAGAACACGTTCAAAGCCGGTTAACTCCTCAACCTGCTGAGTGATTGCCTGGCAGAGTTCAAGCGTGGTCTCAAGCTTGCTTAGTTTGCCGACAAAGTTGGTGATGACGGCATTCATGATCTCCGGAAGGACCAGCCGATCTAGCTTTTCGAACTCCAGTATGCGGCGATCATCTACCGCATGGGTTACGAGGCTGCAGAGTTCTCCCTTGAGCCGGAACGCTCCGAGATAGGTCATCAGCCCGGCTTCGTCGGCTGATCGCGAAAGCGATCGAACTGCGCCCAGGATCTCTCGATCCAGCACTGCTTCTAAGTTCGCTCCAAGAAGCAGCTTGACTGGTATATGGAGGAACTCCTCGGCATTTTCACTGACTGAGATGATCCGCCCTGCCGAGGCGTCGAGCACCAGAAGAAAGCCGTGCCGTTGGATGCTGCCCGGAAGATGAATCTCTTCCTCGGCGCAGTCGACGGTAGATGACGAAGCGTCATCGGCGGCCAGCACGGCTTTCGGCTGCAAATTAGGTGGTACGCCGAAACCAACCGCGGTGTCAGACATTGTGTGCATCCCTGGTCCGCTGCGATGCACTGAGGAGAGGAGGCACAGCCGACATCCAGCTTCCAAACGCGTGGAACATACACCTCGCGGCTGAGATAGCGTGGTCAGCATCGGTCTCAGAAACCGCGGTTTCTACCACGCGAACCGTCTCCTTCCACATGGATCCTGTTGTGTCCCCGAATCCCCGAAAATAGGACGTACCTCGTCCCCGCAGGTCTAACGCAGTATCCACATGTCGCGCAATATGTTGGCCACCCAGACGGGAACCTTCTATGACGTAGAGCGCTCCAAGAAACTCGGACTGGGAGTGTAGGAAAGGCAGTGAAACAGAGACAAGAGGAGGAAGCGTGCCTTGTAGGGCGCGAAGATCGGCCTCGAGCAGAGTACAGCGGGCCCTTGCACGTACAAGCGGAAGCAGATCAGGCGCTGCTATCCTCTCAGCTAAACTCTCCCAGGCCTCTACGAAGCTGTACATGCGTGCGAGGCTAGTGACGTAGGCTTCGCGGGTGAGATCAGTCGCTAGGAGGGACAGTGATGCTTCGACGGCTCCATGATCCTGTTCCGTGGCTTGCCGAAGTTGAGCTATCTGCACGAGAGTATTCTCTGCCAAAGATATCGTCAGAGCAAACAGCCCGTCTCTGGTGAATTTGTCCTCCGTGTTCAGGTGAACAATAGGTCCAGAAAACATCGCCCCGAGGACAGCGAGGTAAGAGCTAATCTCAGCAATCTATGTAGATCTATACTCTGCCTATGACGATTGTGGACGGCGATACCGTTGAGATCGAGACTCCTTCCGGACCGATGAGAACCCATATTCTCCGTCCCGCATCACCGGGTCGGTACCCGGCACTTGTTCTCTACTCCGAGATCTTTCAGATCACCGCACCTGTCCGAAGGCTTGCTGCGTTCTTTTCAGGTCACGGCTACATCGTAGCCTGTCCTGAGGTCTATCACGAGTTCGAGCCGGCGGGTACGGTGCTAGCCTACGACCAAGCGGGGTCGGACCGAGGCAATGATCTGAAATATCGAAAGACAATCGAGGCGTATGACGCCGATGCTTCTGCCGTCATCGATCATCTCGTCTCGAGACCAGATGCAACCGGAGCCGTCGGCGCCCTGGGCATCTGCCTGGGTGGCCACCTCGCCTTTCGCGCAGGCTTCAATAGTCGCGTACGAGCTACGGCCTGTTTCTACGCGACGGATCTGCACAAGGCTTCACTCGGACATGGGGACGACTCCCTCAAACGTGCTGCTGATCTGCGAGGAGAGCTAATGATGATCTGGGGACGTCAGGATCCGCATGTTCCTCTCGATGGGCGTATGACGATCCTGAATCGTCTCAATGAGGTGGGTACCACCCTCAACTGGCATGAGGTGAACGGAGCGCACGCTTTCTTGCGCGATGAAGGACCCCGGTATGACCCTGAGTTGGCTCACGATCTGTATAGCCTGGTGCTCAGCTTCTTCCATCGTCGGCTCGCCGTTGGCCAGCAGCCCTAGCGCCAGCTCACCGCGAGGTGCCAACGTAATCTTCGAGTCGCTGTCTTTCCGAGGACCTCGCGGTACTCACGTAGCTCTTCGAGAACGGCGCGACCTTCACTGCCAAGCTGCTGAGGATCACGCTCTAACTCGAGCACCAAGGCCGTCACCGTCGCTACTCCGTCTGCAGCGGAGTACCACTGCGGCGGTGGCAGCTTGCGCATGAGCTCCTGGTTACCGGCTCCCTCCTCAATCAGCAACGCCAATGAGTTCTCGTCGGCGGAGAAAAACTCAATGAGAGGACGTACGCCAATCCGCAGGGCCAGCTTCTCAAGCGCGTCTTCGTGTCGCGCCAGCGCCCGGCCATTCACAAAAATGTTGTAGCCCGGATCTACGCCCTCAACGACGATGTACATTGAAGCTGCCATAGCGGAAGTCTATCCATTTCTTCGTGGATGGAACAGGTATCAGCGTAGAGACATGCTGGTGCTGCTGGCCGACTTTGAGTCTGATCGTAGGCACGCAAGAGCGCCGGCCAGCATGAAACTTGCCCCGACTGCCGTTCGTACGGAGAGTGACGGTCGCATCAGCGCATAAGCCTCTATAGCAGCGAACAAAGGTGTGAAGACAAATCTCGATGCCAGCGCCTGTGGCGTTAGTAGACAAAGTAATGGAATGATTACAACGAAGCTAAGCAGTGCCGCTCCTGTGTCAAGAAGAGTTGCGCCCGAGATGAGCTCTGCGAAGAACGGCCGTTGAGTCGTTAAGAAAGGCCAGAGAAGACTTGTCACACCGAAAAAGAACGTGTTAGCTGCAGCAACGGTGAAGAACGCCGTGCCGTGCGAGACTCGCGTCATCTCGCGATGGGAGATGACACTGGATATACCAGCTAGAGAGGCACTCGCGAGGTATAGGCCGAATCCGATCCACCCCCGCGCACTCTCTGGTAATGCGACCGGCAACACTAGGAGTGCTCCTGCAAGCGCCACTAAAGCGGGGGGGATCTGCTCCTGCAACTCACTTCCAGTATCAAGAACGCCAGTCGCAACGATGACGACAACCGGGATGCTGGTCTGAGTCGCTACTGCCATCAGACTGTTGAAGTATTGTCGCCCGAGCAGCAGAAGAATCGTCGGACCGCCGATGGACCCTATGCCGCTGACGGCTAAGGTCCAGTTCCAACCACGTAAGGTCTGGCCAATGCTGGTACCCGCGCTGAGTGCAATTCCGAAGATCACGGTTGAGCCAACTGCCGCCGACGTAAGGACGTACATTTCGAACTCGGCCGAGATATTACTCGATGGTAAAAGCCACATCGATCCAGAGAACAGGCAGAAAGCCAAGAGCAATCCCTTAGACCGATCCATACACTCCCCCAAAAAGTAAAACGGGACAGCAGACGTGAAGTCATTTGCTTGTCCCGCTTCAAGTTAGAACCACAAAGCTCGGCTAGATCGCTCAGCTCGCACTGGGGGTGCCGCCAGTGCGAGGAGCGCCCGGTGTACCGCTTCGCCGTCCGCCTCGGCGACGTCGACCACCGCCACTGCCTGGCCTACGCTGTCCACCATTCTCGGGCCGTCCGCTCTGAGCAGCACCTGGTGCCCCGGAAGTCATGGGAACGTCGTCAGCACGGTTGAAGTTCGGCTCATCCTCAAGCTCATCCTCGTCTCCGTCGAACTCTTCATCGCCCTCGGCGTCCAGATCTACAGCCGTAGCGCTCTGTTCGGCATCGGGACGAAGTGGCTGTGCTAATGCGCCACCGCCTTCCGGAGTTTCGGGCAGTCCCAGCTTTGCCCGCTGCTCGCGCAACACTGCCTTCCGCGACAACTTTATCCGATTGCCTTCAATTGCCAGAACCTTCACCAAAATCTGATCGCCTTCACGTAGCTCATCCTTCACGTCCTTGACACGATGCTCCGCGATCTCGGAAACGTGCAGCAGACCATCGGTGCCGGGGAAGATCTCGACAAATGCACCGAACTCGGCAATTCGTACGACCTTCCCAAGATAAGTCCGGCCTGGCTCCGGCACGGCTGTCAGATCGGTAATCATTTGGACCGCGCGGCTGAGGCCATCCGCATCGCTTGATGCCACATTTACGCGACCAGTATCGTCTACGTCGATCTTCACGCCAGTCGCGTCAATGATGCCGCGAATGACCTTGCCGCCGGGTCCGATCAAATCACGAATCTTGTCGGTTGGAATCTGGATCGTGTGAATTCGCGGAGCAAATTTGCTCTTCTCCTGGTTCGCACCGGCGATAACAGCATCCATGGTGTCAAGAAGGAATAGGCGGCCCTTGCGTGCCTGCTCCAGGGCCTCGCGCATAATCTGGGGGGTAATGCCCATGATCTTAATGTCCATCTGAAGGGCGGTAATTCCCTTGCGAGTTCCCGCTACCTTGAAGTCCATGTCGCCATAATGGTCTTCGGCACCGGCGATGTCGCTTAGGATCGCGTAGTTTTCACCCTCTTTAACAAGACCCATCGCGACCCCGGCCACTGATCCGGCGAGTCCGATGCCAGCCTGCATCAGCGAGAGCGAAGCGCCGCACACCGTAGCCATAGACGACGAGCCATTCGACTCCAAGATGTCCGAGACGACGCGGAGTGTGTACGGCGACTCTGACTCGGGCGGCAAAACCGCCTCGATCGCACGATATGCCAAGGCGCCGTGTCCGATCTCACGTCGGCCAACGCCCGTCATTCGTCCAACCTCACCAACCGAAAAAGGCGGGAAGTTGTAATGCAGCATGAAGCGCCGCTTTTGTTCGCCTTCGTAGCTCTCCAAACGCTGCGCGTCATCCGTCGTACCCAGCGTAGCTGTCACCAGCGCCTGCGTCTCACCTCGGGTGAAGAGTGCTGAACCATGAACGCGAGGCAGCACGCCGACCTCGATGGAAATGGCGCGGATCTCATCAAAGGCACGATGGTCCGGGCGGATGCGATCTTTGAGAACTTGCTCGCGGAAGATGGTCTCGCGCAGGAGCTCGTAGTACTTGCTCAGCTTCTTCGAAGCGGAGGCATCACCCTCCGGCAGATCTCGCTTTAACTCATCCTTGATCGCCTTCACCTTTGCGTAGCTTTCGAACTTCGGATTCTTCTGAGTGTCGAGAGCATCTCGAAGCTGGTCGCCGACCTTGCTTGTTAGCTGAGTCAGGTACTCCGAATCCACCTCTACTGCACTGACCGAGCGCTTTTGCTTGCCAGCTCGGCTGACCAGATCCTCAATCGCCGAACAGATCTTCTTGATCTCTACATGCGCAAACTCAATCGCGTCAACGACTCGATTTTCTTCGATCTCTTTCGCGCCGGACTCGATCATCACGATGCCATCCTTCGTGCCGACGACCATGATGTTCAGCTTGCTCTTTTCCCTCTCCGCATAGGTCGGATTGACGAGGAACTGATCATCAACAATCCCGACGCGTATGGCACCGACAGGACCGTGAAACGGGATGTCGCTGAGTGCCAATGCACAGCTTGCGCCATTGATCCCGAGCACATCTGGATCATTTTCCTTATCCGCCGAGTAAACGAATGCAACAACCTGGGTTTCGTTGCGGAAGGTCTCGGGAAAGAGCGGCCGAATAGGACGGTCAATCTGCCGGCTGGTCAGGATCTCCTTCTCAGAGGGTCTGCCCTCCCGCTTAATAAAGCCTCCAGGGATTCGACCGCCGGCGTAGGTGAATTCACGGTACTCAACAGTCAACGGGAAGAAATCAATGCCTTCCTTTGGATCCGGCGAAGCAACAGCCGTAGCAAGGATGACGTTGTCTCCGCTCGAGGTAAGCGCCGCGCCAGAAGCTTGCTTCGCCATTCGGCCTGTCTCAAATCGAATATGCTTGCCGCCGGCAAGTTCTACTGTGACGTCCTGCTTCATATGCATCCTCATATTTATCGTCTTTGCAATGGGAAACTGTAATTTGTGTAGGCGGCACAAAACAACAGCGGACAGCTGCCGTTAGAGGGCGTGCTGTGCCGCTGCGAAAGAAGAAACCGGAGCTGTCACTATGGCATCCACTGGCGTGGTGCTTCGACCTGCTCGGTATGCGCCTGGCGTAATCAACACCGTGATCACACTATTTGTCACGTCGATCACAGACCATCGGTCAAGTTGCCGAGAGGCCGCACGCGATGTCATACCTGTAAGAGATCTCCGGTCAACTCTTACTTTCGAATGCCAAGCTTGCCGATAACGTCGCGGTAGCGATCTGCATCGCATCGCTTCAGATAATCCAGCAATCGCCTACGCTTGCTGACGAGCATCAACAAACCGCGACGCGAGCCATGGTCTTTTTTATGTGTTTTGAAGTGCTCGGTGAGCTCGGTAATTCGCTCACTCAGGACCGCAATCTGCACCTCGGGACTGCCCGTGTCCGAGTCATGCGTACGGAACTGCTGGATGATATCTGTCTTACGTGCGGATGCCAACACTGCTTTGGGGTACTCCTAATCGTCTAATACACTCACTCGTGTTTCTTCAAAGAGTACCACCCTCAGTTCCAGGGGAGCAATCGGGCGACCCTCTGGACATCTAGTACGCGGAGCAGTATGCGACAGAAGCGACCGCTTTGGTAAAGAGACAAGCTTATACATGACCTCGGCAAGTGGAGAAAGTCTCCCCGTGTACGAAGACAAGCAGAAACCAGAATGCTCACCGAGGTAGGAAGGGCTACTACTGCTCGCATCTGATCAGGTAGAGATTGTTCGTCCCATTCTGCTTTTGAGCTGTGAGGGTGCACAAGATATCTGTCTTATGAGGAGGGCTGCCGCAGTTTGCGTATCGAGTGCAGCCAGCGGAAAAAGCTTACTACTTGACCTCGCTCAGCCATTAAGAGGGAGGCGAGATCGGCCAGGCGCACAGCTTCCGCCTTCTTGCCGGTGTATGTTTCCACTCGCCAACGCAGATACGGACTACGCCAGGGGCGTAAGCGGTAGCCGCGGGTAGCATTCCAGCTAAAGCGAATCCATTCCAGCATGTGTAAGCTCCACCCCGAGCCCCGTGTCATCAGGATCTCTCGCGCTCAGTCACTTTGTCTTCGGGGGTGTTTGTCTAAGCAGATCGATCAACTTGTCAGCCAGCTTGTGAGACTGAATGTGATACGTGCCGTTCTCGATTGCAAGCTTTAGCCGTTTAAGGCGTTCCTCTCTCGGTTCAAGAGAAGAAGAGGCAGGAGTCAGTGATCCATTCTGGTCATTGAGTGGAGTCTGTAAGAGAGAAGACTTCTTCAACCTCATTGTGCCTCCCCCCCAAAGATGAAGCCTCGTGCTTCGTACTAGGATCCATGGTGTCATGAACACACCATCGGCGGAAGCAGCAATCTGTTGAGGACGTGCGTGTGTTTCTTTCGCAGGCACGTCGGGTGTTCTACTTCACAACTTGCTGGAAAAGCGGAGAACTCAGCAGACTGGCAAACTGGCTGTCTGACGAGGCATAGCTGACCAGCAGTGTCCCCGAACTCGAGTCGATAGAGGTTTCGTCGAGGGCGCTCTTTTCAAGCGGCGTGCCCTGCGTCTTCTTCAGCAGCGCAACGCCTTTCATCAGTGCGGCGGCGGTTGCGGCGGTAACCGTGTCCGACATCACAACTGCCATGTCGAATTTGACACCGTTCTGAAAGTCCATCGTGTAACGTGAGCTTTTCATGCGGTTCTTGACGGTGTCATAGTCTGCTAGACCTGAGGCATCACCCAGAACGCCTTTCATCATGGTCTGGGTTCCCTTCTGATCCAGCAAACTCCACACTGCTTTCTGGTCTACTGCGCTCATTTCATTGACGAAATCAGAGTTCGAGAGGAAATTGGGGGAGATACCGTCGCGTGCGTCGAGCGCTGCTTTGAGTGCTTCCCGGTCGCCGAAGACCATGGTTGTCTGATTGAGGAAGGCGACGCTAAGTCCTCCTGTGCCCATGGGATAGATGCTGTTATTGCGGAGCTGGACGGACTTTGTCTTGTTTTTGGTGAAGTTGGCGAGGATTTCGCGGGTTCGAAACTGCCCCTGCGCGATGCCGACGGTGCGGGTCTGTTCTCCGCCGGTAGCCCTAAAGGCTGCAAATGCAAGCACATCCGCGTCCTGATCGACCTTCAGGCCGGACGTTTTAAGGGAGGTTTCGAGGCGTTTGAGCTCTGGGGGGAGGGTGCGGTCCTTGAGGCTCATAGCAGCGGGCGAGTTCTGCATGGCGCGGTAGTCGACCACGATCAACTGCTGAACATCGTGCGGGATGACGGCTTTGGCGTCGCTCGAGAGCTCAGCTGCTGAGGCGATGCCGGTGACCATAAGAGCTGCTATTGCAACGAGATACCAATGACGTGACGACAAGGGGAGACTCCGGAAACGCGCTGATTCTGACACTCTTGATTGTTCCTTGAACGGCGATCGATGGCAAGAGCCGATGGTTGTAGATACGACCCGGAACTGCCGATTGGACGTGAGGGTGACGGGAATGTCACGACACCCTCGTGCAAAAAGGGATGATTTTGGTCGAGGACAAGCGGTGTTTCGCCGAGGTTAAGGCCTGTTTTGGTGTGATTTGGTGGAGGTGTCAGAACGACGCCCGATGTGGAAGGAGCCAGAGGTCATTTCACGCCTGTCGGCCAGGCAATCGGGGTCGCGAGGCGGCGTTCGAGAACCTTGGCTGCGGGGTTAAAGCCGGGGATACTTTCGGTCCAGAGCGGGGAGCCATCGAGGGCCGCCTCCGGCACCAGGCCGATGAGCTCGCCTTCGGCGACGCTGGCGCCGTGACGGCTGGCGAGCTGGGAGATGGTGGCGAAGACGCGAGCCAGGGGGGTCTGACGAAAGTCTGTGATGTTCATGCTGACCTGGGCGCGACCGTCGACGAGGAGGCCGAGGGCTTTGACTCCGAGCAGGCCACCGGACGAGGCGCGCAGGTCACGAGCGACAGCACGGGCGACCGAGATGTCCGGGCCCGGGCGATCGAGCGACGGAACGGTCCCAGTGGAGGGGCCGAGAAAGACGTTGTAGGCGATGAGGAAGGAGCGGGCGCCGACGGCGGAGGCGCCGGCGGTGCTGTGAAGCTCCGGACCGCCGACGTCAGGGCGACGCGCCGTATCGCGAAGGACGGCGTCGCGAAGACCTTCGAACTGGCCCTTGCGCAGGTTTTCGAGCTCAACGCGATCCGGGCGGGCGGCGGCGGCGCCGTAGAAGTAGACGGGGATGCCGAAGCGGCGCCAGATGCCGAGACCGGCCTGTCGGGCGAGGAGGGCGCACTGCGCGAGCGAGATGCCGCTGACGGGAACGAAGGGGATGACGTCCGCGGCGCCGATGCGGGGATGCACCCCGGCCTGGGTGGTGAGATTGATCAGCTCCGCGGCTTTACCGGCGCCGCGGATGGCGGACTCGACGACGGCCTCAGGCGTGCCAGCGACAGTGACGACGGACCGGTTGTGATCGCGGTCGAGCGAGAAGTCGAGCAGGCTGACGCCATCGACCGCCATGGCGGCGACGATCTGCTCTACGCGGGCAGAGCTGACGCCCTCCGAGAAGTTGGGGACGCACTCGACGATGGGGGCCGAACTCACAGGTCTATTGTCGCCCATCCGATCCTGTCGCCCAGCGGATCCTGTCGCCCAGCGGATCTCAGACGCAAGCGGCAGGGCTTGGTACGCGAGCCCTGCGGCCTGCGGTGAGCTCGAGGGCAGCTAGCGAGGGCTGCCTGGAGCAAGGGCGCTCTCCTGCGCGAGGCGACATGCGAAAGGCAGGAGATCACGGAGCGGTGGCGGCGCCAGGGTGATGCCGAGGAGGACGACGTCGCGGTCGTTCGGCAGAGTGATGCTTTCGACCTGTTTTTGCAGGTTCAGCTTGAGGGTGTAGAGATAGACGTTGAAGGCCTCCGAATCTCGCGAGCCGTTGCTGGTGTCGCGGTAGGCGGTGCGAATGGCCAACGACTCGTCGGCGAAGCCGCCTTGAGAGAACCAGTCACTGAAGGTCTGGGAGACGGTCTCCGCGGTTCCGTCCGTGTAGGTAACGCGGATGGACTCGGCAGTCTGATTGCCGCCCACGCCGGAGCCGAGGAGGTGAAGCTCCCCATAGAAGCCGTGCGGTAGAGGAATGGTTTGACCCGCGCCATAGACCGCGTTGGGAGTGTTTGGCGGAGCGAGATGGAAGTGGGATGTGCCGACGACGATGTCGTTGCCGGTCGAGGTCGTGTCTCCGAGAAGGTTGGCCGAGTAGGCGGTGCCGCCGGCGTCGAGACCACCCGTGTTCGAGAAGGATGAGCCGTCGGTGTAGACGCCGACCGCGTTGAAGGCGTCCGCGAGGTTGACCTCATGGCCGAAGTCCTGAAGGGAGAGTGACGCGGCGAAGAGGATGACGGAGCGGTTGGCAGGGAGGGTAAGGCTCTTGACTGTCTTGGTTGGATCGAGCGCAAGGGTGTAGCCGTACAGGTTGAACTGTACCTTCTGCGCGGCGCCGGAGGAGGTGTTGCGGTAGGCCATGGCGACGGCTTCGAGCTCATTGGTCTTGAGCGCGGGGGAGAACCAGTCACTGAAGCTTTGCGCGAACTGGGCGGTCGAGCCATCGGCGTAGGTGACGGTCAGGGCCTGGCCGGTCTGATCGCCGTTAATGCCGGTGCCGAGCAGCTGAAGCGCATTGAAGTGACCCTTCGGGAGAGCGATGACCTGCGCCGCCGCGTAGACAGCGTTTGGGGCGTTTCCCGGGCCGAAGGTGAAGCGGATGCCATTGAGCACGCGCGATGGCCCAAGCAAGGTTGAGGAGAAGGCAGAGCCGATACCATCGAGGCCGCCATCGGAGAAAACAGAGCCATCGCTGCGGAGACCGACGAGGTTGAACGCGGGGTCAAGATCGACCGGTATGCCGAGACCGCAGGTGGAGGCGGCGGCGCTGACGGCGATCGTTTGCACGGGGGCGGTGTGAGTGGTGGGACCGGAGGTGGCGCTGACGGAGAAGGTGGTTCCGCTCGAGGTGGGCGCAAAGGCGTCAGCGGTGAGCTCGAGCGTGCTGCTGGACGCTGTCTTCTTTGGCAGGAAGCGGCCGGTGACGCCGGTGGGCAGAGCGGAGGCGGCAAGGGTGACGTAGCCGGCGAAGCCATTGATGTCGGTTGCGGCGATGGGGTCAGCGACGGTGCCGGACTGGTTGAGATAGACCGCAGAAGACGTGGTTCCGAGGGAGAAATCGGGCAGAGCGAGGGTGACGTAGGCGGTCTGGGCGAGGCCTCCGGAGACTCCGGTGACGGCGACCTGGTAGGTGCCGCCGGGGGTTGCGCCGGTGGTGGTGACGGAGAGGATGGCTTTGGAGGCGCCGGTGAGCGTGGGGGAGCTGAGCGAGGCTTGAACGCCGGCGGGAGCGCCGACGGCGGTCACGGAGAGGCTGACGGAGCCGGTGAAGCTGCTACCAGGAGTGAGCGTGACCGAGGTCTGGGCGGGAACGCCGGGTGTGGGGACAAGGGTCTCGGGCGAGGCGGTCAGGGTGAAGGCGGGGGCGCTGCCGGGGGCGAGCGCGCCGGGCTCCATGGAGGCGGCGGCGAGGAGGGCATCAAGCGCGGAGCCTTGGGAGGCGCCGTTGCCGGCGTCAAAGGGACCGGTCCAGACCTGCCCGAACTGGTAGTTCGGCCCCTGGTCGTGCGTCCAGATGCTCTGCGCGTTGGTGTCGGCGAAGGTCTTGTAGGCGGGGTCATGGACGGTGTACTGGAGGGCCATGAGGTTGCGGAGGAAGACGCCCTTGAACTGCGGGCCATCGGAGCCGCAGTTGGGCTCGCAGACATCGTGAAGGACGCCGTTGGCGTCGGAGAGGTGGGTGATGGCGGCGTTGGCGATGGTCTGCGCGGTGGGGACGAGCGTGGTGTCGCTGGTGATCTTGCTGAGCTGATTCAGGCCGCCGAGGATGACGCCCTGGTTGTAAGACCAGACGGTCTGACCGTTGTTCTTGCAGGTGGGAGTGTCGAGGCCGTCGTTGATGAGGTTCTGGCCGTTGATCATGCCGGAGCCCTGAAACCAGGTCCACTCGCGCTGCGCCCAGCTGAGATAGGAGGCTTTGTCGGTGGCGTTGGTGGCACGGGCGGAGAGGCCAGAGGCGACGGAGAGGAAGAGCTCGTTGGCGATGGCGTTTTTATATTTGCGATCGGAGTTCCACCAGATGCCGCCGCCGCAGGTGTTGTCCCAGGCGGTGGTCATGTCGGTGAAGATGGACTGGGCGGTGGTGAGGTACTCGGGCTTCTTGGTGAGGTCGTAGACGTCGATCCAGGCGAGGGCCCACCAGCCTTCGTCATCGTAGTAGCCGTCGAGGAAGCCGGGGTAGGACTTGGGGGTTTGCTGGAGGGTGTTGGCGAAGATGGGATAGAAGGCGTCGGTGCCGTCGAGGCGCGAGTAGTTGGCGAGGACGGTGATGGCATTGCCGGCGTTCCAGTAGCCGGTGGTCTGATAGAGGCCGGTGCTCGGGATGTACCAGGACTGGAGGGCGTCGATGCCGTAGAAGGCTTCCTGCAGATAGGGGAGCGGCGGGGTGGACTGCGCGCGGGCGGAGCTTAGGAGGGCGACGGAGAGGAGAAGAAGCAAAGAGCGACGGAGCATTGGGGGAGATCCTCAGGCCGGAGTTTCTCAGGATGGTAAGGATTCCATGAGTTCCTCGGCCTGAACACGGTACTCAGCAAAGGCGAATTCGTCAACCGGAGTGGAGAGGAGGAAAAGGCGAGGAGAGATTGCGGCGGGACTGAAGGGAGGACGTTCGCTGAGCTGGGAAGGGACGGGAGCCTACTTCCACCAGGAGTAGCCGAGGGAGAACTGGATGCTGGCGTTGACGCCGGGATTGCGATCGCCAAGGGAGGCGGAGGAGATATGGACGGCATTGGCTCCGACGTCGATGGAGCGATTGGGCGTGATGAAGTAGTGGACGCCGACGCCTCCCTGCGGGGTGAAGTTCCAGACACTGGCGTCGGCGTTGGGGCCGTTGTTGACGACGGAGTGATCGCTGGTGCCAAAGGCGGGGTACTTGTGGTTGGTCCAAAGCAGGCCGCCGGCGCCCTGGGCCCAGGGGGTGAATCGGCGAGTGGCGGCGAAGTTCCAGCGCAGGATGATGGGGGTGACAGTGATGCCGGAGAAGGTGCCGCCGACGGTGAAGGGTGGGCTGCAGAAGTCGCCGGTGACGCCGGTAGTGCCGGGCTGTGGGGTGGCGAAGCAGTTATTTTTCTGAAAGCGCGGGGTGTAGGACTGCCAGAAGGGGAAGAGCTCGGCGGCGTACTCGAAGTTGCCACGGAGGAGGCCGGAGCCGTGATCGCCGGTGAGGACTTTGCCGGCGTGGATACCGGCCAGCAGGAATTTGAAGTCGTTGCGGTCTTCGGTGACGCCGAGACCACCCTGGACGAGGGCGCCGATCTCAAAGGGGAGCCGATCCGGGGCGGGCTTGGTGATGCCCTCCTGTGCGTGGGCTGTGCTGACGGAGAGAAGGGTGAGGGCTGCGGCGAGGAGGGGAGACGCAATGCTGCGAAGGGACAAGCTGGAACTCCTGCAGAGAATGAGTGTGGCTCTATTTTAGTGTTGTTTGCTGGGATGGGGCGATCAGGACCGGCTCCGGAACGGCGAAGAGATGTTCCTGCAGGGTGAGTTCGGTGACGAGATCGGGCCGGATCGTACGGGTGGTGTAGTTGTCTGAGAGCTCGATGAGGCCGCAGGCGCAGTGGCGATCGTCGTCCCAGCCGGGGTAGTCGGTGACGGGGTAGAGGCAGATGCCGAGGATGGGAACGCCGGTGCGCTGAGCGGCGCGGACCTCGGCGGAGATGTAGCCAAGCCAACCGATGGCAGAGGAGGATTCGGTTCCGGTCTCAGTGATCAAAATGGGGCGGTGATAGCGCTCGTAGAGATCGATGAGAAGGGTGTGGAGGGGGCGATGAAGGGCGTGGCCAGGCGGAGTGCGCTCGCCTTCATGGATCCACTCGTTGTTCCAGTAGAAGTTGACGCCGACGATATCGAGAGATCCGGGGGTGCTGTCAAGGCCGGCTGAGCCGCCGAGATCCGGGTTGATGCGGCCGGCGAGCATGTCCCAGACTTCAAACTGAGAGTTGGAGTGGGCGAGAACGCCGGGCGCCTCTTCAGGCTTGCCGGGGTCGGCGACGATGCGAATGATGGGTTCGGGCTGGACGAAGCGGACGGTGGGATCGACCTCGCGGATCGCCTGGATGGCGGCGAGGGAGGCGCGGACGAGGTTGCGCTTGAGCTCGGGGCCGCGACCGGCGCCGAAGGGAGCGAAGTGCTCGATGTCTCCGCCCACCCAGGACCAGAAGGAGATCTCGTTGATGGGGCAGAAGAAGGTAGGGCCGGAAAGGCCGGCGGCCTGGCGGCGGTCGCGGATGAGGGTGGCAGCGGCGGTAGCAAAGGCGACGAAGCGGGTGACGAACTCCGGGGCGAAGGGATCGAGGTCGTCGGGGACGCCCCAGTGGCAGAGATCCCAGAGAACCTGGGTTCCGGCGGCAAAGGCGGCGTCAAGCTGGGGAAGGAAGCTCGACCAGTCGTAGACGCCAGGGGAGGACTCAATGAGGTGCCAGCGAAGGCCGTCGCGGACGGTGCGGATGCCGCATTGCGCGAGAAGGGTGTAGTCCTGCGCAGCTTGGGCGTCGTGGTGGATGGTGGCGAGGACGTCGATGCGGGTGCGGTCGCGGCGGCGGTGCGTGGCGCACTCAAAGCCGCCAAGGAAGAAGCTGTGAAACAGGGGAGGAGAGACGGCGATAGAGTCTGTCATGGAAGAAGACGAGCCGCCAAAGCTGGCGGCTCGTCTCGGGATGAGATGCGATCCGCTCAGCTAGCGACTTCCGCCTCGTCCATGTCGAAGTTGGAGTAGACGTTCTGGGTGTCATCGAGGTCTTCGAGGACGTCGAGCAGGCGGAGCATGGCGGTGGCCTGGGTGCCCTCAAGTTTGGTGTAGACGGAGGGGATGAGGGTGACCTCGGCGACTTCGGTTGCGAGCTTGGCGGCCTTGATGGCGGCGAGCACGGCGTCGAAGTCTTCGGGGGAGGTGGTTATCTCCCACGTCTCGCCTTCCTGCGCAAGGTCTTCGGCACCGGCTTCGAGGGCGATCTCGGTCAGCTTGTCTTCGCTGACGCCGTCGGCAGGAACGGTGATGAGGCCTTTTTTCGAAAACATATAGCCGACGGAGCCGGTTTCGCCGAGGTTGCCGTTGTTTTTGGAGAAGGCGTGGCGGATCTCAGAGACGGCGCGATTCTTGTTGTCGGTGAGGACGCGAACGATGACGGCGGCGCCGCCCGGGCCATAGCCCTCGTAGGTGATGTCTTCGTAGTTGACGCCTTCGAGCTCACCTGTCCCGCGCTGGACGGCGCGCTTGATGTTGTCGGCCGGCATGTTTTCAGCCTTGGCGGCGGCGATGGCGGTGCGGAGGCGGGGGTTGCCGTCGGGGTCGCCACCGCCGCCCTTGGCCGCGATGGTGATTTCCTTGATAAGGCGGGTGAAGATCTTGCCGCGCTTGGCGTCGAGAGCGCCCTTTTTATGCTTGATTGTTGCCCATTTGCTATGGCCGGACATGCTGTTCCCCTGTGCTGAGATGCGGAGTGCGGGGCGAGCCGGGGGCTGACCGCGATCGTCCGCGACGAAAGCGAGTTTAGCATGCGAGAGCCGGGTGAGTTGGGGTTGCCCTGACTCGTGGTCAATCGTGAATAGGGTCATTCCTCTGAGCGTCGCGAAGCCTGAAGAGCAGTACGACGTTCACGATGACAAGGATCAACACACCGCACAGAATGATGATCCAGAGCGGAGAACCGTGGACGTAACTCACCAGAAGGCCGCCGGCAATCCCAGCGTTCAGGAGAATAATCTTTCGCTTAAGAGCGAGAGTTCGGGGCGAACCAAAAGTCTGCATGGGTCAACTCTTAGGGGGTTACGGATAGACACTCGGGGCCGAGGAGGTCGTCGAGGGTTTCGCGGCGGCGGATGAGGTGAGCGCGGCCGCCGTCGATGAGGACTTCGGCGGGGCGGGCGCGGGTGTTGTAGTTCGAGGCCTGGCTCATGCCGTAGGCGCCGGCGTCGAGAAGGAGAACGAGGTCTCCGGGGGCGAGGGGTGGAAGGGACCGGTCGTGGGCGAAGAAGTCGCCGGACTCGCAGACGGGGCCGACGACGTCGACGGTCTGTTCGAGGACAGCACTTCCCTGCTGCTGGGTGACGGTGAGGATCTCGTGATGGGCTTGGTAGAGAGCGGGGCGGATGAGGTCGTTCATGGCGGCGTCGGTGATGACGAAGCGCTTCTTGCCATTTTGCTTGGTGCCGAGGACGCGGGTGAGGAGAGCACCGGCCTGAGCGACGAGGAAGCGGCCAGGCTCAAGGAGGAGATGGCAGTCGAGGGTGGCGAGGGTGGGGAGAAGGGCGGCGGCGTAGGTGGCGACCTGTTGGTCGGGCGAGAGCTCTGGTGGTGCGGCCATTGTGGGCTCGCCGGTGATTTGCGATTCGGGTCCGGTGGGTGACTCGGTCGAGAAGCGGGTCTCTCCACTACGATCTCGCTGCGCTTCGTCTTTGGTCGGAATGACGGCTTCTCTGGAGGGCGCTGCGGTCGAGGTGAGATGGGTAGCGGCCGGAGCTAAGGGCGTGAGGTAATCGATGCCGAGGCCGCCGCCGAGGTCGATGTGGGTAATGGTGTGGCCGTCGGCTCGGAGATTGTGGATGAGGGCGGCGACGCGGGTGAGGGATTCGGCGAAGGGGTGGACGTCGCGGATCTGAGAGCCGATGTGGACGCTGACGCCAGTGGCGAGGAGGGATGGGAGGGTGGCGGCATGGCGGTAAAGGTCGCGGGCGAGGGCGATGTCGATGCCGAACTTGTGCTCGCGGAGGCCGGTGGAGATGTAGGGATGGGTTTCGGCGAAGACGTCGGGGTTGACGCGGAGGGCGAAGCGGGCCGGTTTGCCGAGGGCGGCGGCGCGGGCAGCAAGGAGATCGAGTTCCTGGGCAGATTCGACATTGAAGAGGAGGATGTCGGCGGTGAGGGCGGTGTCAATCTCCCAGGCCTGCTTGCCGACGCCGGAGAAGACGACGCGCGGGAGGGCCTGGGGGCAGGCGCGGCGGACCCGCTCGAGCTCGCCGCCGGAGACGATGTCAAAGCCGGCACCGAGCGAGCCGAGCAGCTGCAGGAGGGCGAGCGAACTGGAGGCCTTGACGGCGTAGCAGACGGTGTGGGGCGTGGTGGCAAAGGCCCCCCGAAAGAGGGCGAGGCGATGGCGGAGGTTGGCCGCGGAGTAGAGGTAGAGCGGGGTGCTGAACTCGGAGGCTAGCAAAGGAAGGGGAAGGCCGTCGATGGTCAGGGTGCCGTTGCTGTAGGCGAAGGGACGGGTGGGAACGGCGCTCGGGAAGGAGGGGAAAGGGTTGGTACTTGGCAAGGCTCAGGGTCTCACGGTTGGGAGGTAGGGCTCCTCGGGGATGATGATCCAGGCAACGATGTAGCCCAGAAAGCCGATGCCGAGATGGAGCGGGGTGAGGACCACGAGCAAAATGCGGATGAGGGTGAGATTCCACCCGTAGGTGCGGGCAAAGGCAGCACAGACGCCGGCGACCATGCGACCGGAGCGAGGGCGGAGGAGCTCCGGGCGGAGGCGAGCGGTGGGGTAGGGCGGAGGCACTGTGCCACCCGTGGTGGATGCTGCAACAGGGGTGCCGCAGCTAGGACAGAAGCGGGTGCCAGGGAGAATCTCTTTGCCGCAGTGGGTGCAGTGCATGGGGGACTCCGGGAGATGTCTATTCTGTCATACGCACGGGCGGCGGCGGAGTTCCCGGGCGGGGAGAAATCGATCTCTGAGAGCTGGGGTGGGTGTTGAGGGGGACGCGATTTGCTCGCTCCTTGCTGATCTGGATTATGGACCGGTATAGGGAGATTTGAGATATTTGCGGGCCTGATCGGCCTGGGACTGGTCGCCACCACTGGCGGCGGCGAGCTGGTACTGGGCGGTGGCTTTGTCGCGTTGATGGAGGAGGTCAAACATCTGGCCGGCGTTGAGCTCGGCGCGTTTACGGAGCCAGTCCGAGCAGTGGGGTTGGGCGGCAGCGGCGAGGTAGTTGGTGGCGGCGGTGGTGGTGTCGTTCTGGCCGCGTGCGGTGTCAGCGAGGCCGAAGTAGGCCATTTGCAGACGGGGGTCGATGAAGAAGTTGGGACGGCGGGAGTCGTCGATGACCTTGCGGTAGATGCTGATGGCGGCGGGGCCATCGCCCTTGTCCTTGCTCAGGTTCGCTTCTTCAAGGCGGAAGAGGTAGTCGCGCGGGTACTGGCGGGCGAGGGTGGCCTGGACGGTGAGGGCCTCAGCGTAGCGGGCGTCGTGGCGGAGGAAGAGAGAGAGGACGGTGCGGGCTTCGACGTTGTTGACGAGGCCGCGGGCGCCGACGTCGCGGAGGAGGTCCAGGCCTTTTTCCTTGTTGCCGCCGACGCCGGCGATGCCGACCATAAGACGAACGACGCGGGGGAGGCTGGCGACGGCGAACTGCTGGATGCCGATGGACATCTTGGCGTCGATGTAGTCGGGATCGAGCTTGAGGGTCTGCTCGGAGTCGTTGCGGGCCTGCAGACCCTGATGGGCGGCGGAGACGAAGGAGTGGTCTACGAGGGTGATGAAGGAGGCGTGAAGACCGCGGGCGTAGCCACGGGCGAAGAAGGCGTTCTTATTGTTGCTGTCGGCTTTGATCTGGCGGTCGCAGAGCTCGGTCACCTGATCGGTGAGGGTCTCGATGCGGCGGCGGATGTCGTCGGGGACGTCGACTTTGCGCTTGGAGGAGAGAAAGCTGTCGTGCGCGTAGTAGGTGGTGTCGAGGAGGTCCTGGTGGTAGAGCTCACGGAAGATGAGGACCTGGAGGACGTAGGCTTGGGCGAGGGCGTCTTCGGGGTGGGCGGCGGCGACGGCTTCAAAGCGGGTGAGGGCGCCGTCGTAGTCGAGGTTATAGAAGCGATCGTGCGCGTCGCGGACTGCGGGAAGGAGGTTGATGGGGTCGGTGTGGGCGGCGGTCTGGGCAGCACCGGGCGCAGCGGTCTGAGCCTGCGCGAGTGGAAGAAGAGCTGCTGTGAGCAGAGCCGCGACGGCGCGCTGGCGAAGGACGAAGCGAATGGAGCGTAGGGTGTGATGGCCGGTGGTAGGGATGATCTGCAACCTCTACGTAGTGGACGTTAGACGGGCCGAAGCGTTGAGGAGCGAACCGCCAGCGACAGCGTAAACTATCCGCGCATACGGTGGCCGAACTGGAAGGGAGGAGTGGACATTTGACCCGATCGGAACTTCTGCGGTTGTTGGTAGCACAGGCACGCAGCCAGGGATTTGGCTTTCGGCGGTGGTATGTCGAGCGGCTTGGTCGACCCTGGACGAAGTCGGAGGAGGCCGTAGCCACGCTGGCGGAGGAGCGGCGGTACTATGCGCTGCTGTTTTCGCACGAGTTTGCGCGAAATTTCTGGAAGGCCGGCAGCGAGATGATGCTGCAAATCCCGGTACAGACGTTTCAACGGCGGATGGCGGATGGAAAAGTGGGCACGGTGGAGCGGAAGGGACATCTGCGACGCATGATCCGGGAGGATGCGTGGCGGTTTCACCTGAAGGAGATGGCGGTGCAGGAGGAGCCTCTGCGGTACATCCGCCGCTTTCTTCGGGTCGAGGAGGATCTGGTGATCCCGGAGGAGACCGTGACGCGGCCGATCGTGATTGTGGACGAGGAGGATCTGCTGCCGGACGAGGAGTGAGGGTCTTGTCGGCGACCCGCGCTACCTCTTGGCCTGGGTGTTTTCGAGGGTGTGGCGGAGCGCCTTTGCGCGACGGGTGTCGGGCTCGAGTGCAAGGAACTTGTTGTAGGCGTCGACGGACTCTGGCCCTTTGTGCAGACGCGCGGAGACGGTGCCCAGCAGATAGAAGGCATCTGCGTCGTCATGCATGAGCTTGACGGCGTCTTTCAGGCGATTGTAGGCGCCGAGGTCGTTGCCGCTGTCGGAGTAGAACTGGGCGACTTTGACGTCTTCGGCTTCGCGCTCGTCGTCGGACTGGAGATGAGTGGGCTTAGGCAGTTTGCGACGAACGGTGTTGCCGGTGGATGGCGCGGGAGACGGAGTGTCCAAGGGATCATCAGGATCGTTCGAATTTGCCGAGCTGCTGCTCGAGCTCGACGACGAGCTGCTTGAGGAGCTGTCGGGCTTTGCGTCGCCAGGGTAGGGGAACTGCTTGTTGGGGGTGACGGCCGGCGGAGCGGTTGGCGATGGGGCATCGCCAGGATAGGGGAAGGACTGCTTCGGGCTGGCGGCGGGTGCGGGGTCGCCCGGGTAGGGAAACTGCTGGGCGGGAGCCGGTGGGGAGGTGGGACACGGATTGGCGGCCTTGGGGTCGGCCGAGCAGGCGGGTTTGGCAGAAGTAGTTCCCTGCCCTGACGCGGCGAGGCCAAGGGCGAGCGCGATGAGAGCTGGGAGCGGAGTCCGGAACGACATAGCAGTAGTTTATCGCTGAGGAGGCGGAAGGGCGCGACAGAGTAGCAACGAGGGTGAGGCAGGTCGTTGGAGTGGATTTGGTCTGCAGGTCCCTGTGAATGACGCGGTATGCTCGGCGGAGGAAATCCTCCGGAGGTGAGCGTGGTGGGATCTGGATTAATCATTCGATCGTCGACGATCCATGCGGCGGGCTGCTACACAATGCGGCGGATCCGACGTGGAGAACGCGTCTGTGAGTACGACGGTCCGCGCTTCCCAAAGAAGGTAGCGGACGAGCGATATGCGCAGCGGAACCTGACATACCTGTTCAGCTTTGGCGAGGACGGGACCGTGATTGATGGGTTCGGGACAGCAATGTTTCTGAATCACTCCTGCGACGGCAACTGCGAGACGACGGAAGAGGACGGGCGGATCTTTATTGTGGCGATCCGGGATATTGCGGCGGGCGAGGAGCTGCTGTACGAGTACAACCTGCACGACTCAGACGATGAGCCGGGGATCTGCTACTGCGGGGCGGCTGGGTGCCGGGGAACGATGTTCAGCGCGGACGAGGTAAAGCGGCGGGCGCGGCGGAACAAGGCTGCGGCGCGGAAGGCGGCGAGGGGCTGAAGCAGCAGGCGCTGGCGACTACAATGGAACTTGCGGGCGAGCGCGCTTCGCCTGCTGTGATGACCTATGGCGTATCAGGTTTTAGCGAGGAAGTACCGGCCGCAGCGGTTCGCGGATGTGGCGGGCCAAGAGCATGTGACGGTGACGCTGATGAATGCGTTGCGGCAACAGCGCATTGCGCACGGATACATCTTTAGCGGTCATCGCGGGATTGGGAAGACGACGATTGCGCGGATTCTGGCGATGGCCCTGAACTGCCGGACTGCCATTGGCAGCGAGGTGCGGCCGACACCTGAGCCATGCGAGGTGTGCGAGAGCTGCACGGAGATTCGCGCGGGCAACGCCGTGGATGTGATTGAGATCGATGCGGCGACGAATCGCGGCATCGATGAGATCCGCGAGCTGCGGGACGCGGCGCGGTACCGGCCGGCGCGGGACAAGTACAAGATTTACATCCTGGACGAGGCACACCAGATCACGGATGCGGCATTTAATGC
The DNA here is from genome assembly GCA_964235665.1 of uncultured Acidobacteriaceae bacterium. Taxonomy (GTDB): domain Bacteria; phylum Acidobacteriota; class Terriglobia; order Terriglobales; family Acidobacteriaceae; genus Edaphobacter. Next base: position 1,574,294 of record CAXSAY010000001.1, on the reverse strand, counting down.
CCTGCTCAAAACGCTTGAGGAGCCGCCGGATCACATTGTGTTCATGATGGCGACGACGCAGCCCGAGGACATTCCGCAGACGGTGCGATCGCGGTGTCAACACTTTAACTTCCATGCGGTTAAGATGGCCGACATCCTCAACGAGCTCAGGGGGATTGCGACGCGCGAGGGTGTGGAGGCCGATGATGCGGCGCTGAGTCTGCTGGCGGAGGCTGGCGACGGCAGTATGCGGGATGCGCTGAGCGTAATGGACCAGGCGATTGCGAGTGCGCCGAGTGAGGCGGGGCGAGCGGTGCTGAGCGCGGCGCAGATTCGCGAGCTGATGGGGACGGTCTCGAACGCGATCTTTGAGCGTCTGCTGGAGGCGGTGGATGCGGGCCGGAGCGCGGAGGTGATTACGCTCGCGAATGAGCTGATGGATGCGGGCAACAGCCCGTCTCAGCTGGCCCGGCAGTGTGTGCGCTACCTGCGGAATGTACTGATGGCAAAGGTGGCGGGACTTACGGCAGAGACGGCAGGTGAGGACGGGGTGGCGACGGAGATCCTGCAGATCTCGCCCGATGAACGGAAGCGTGCTGCGCGGACAGCGGCGCGATTTACCGAGGAAGAGCTGACGCGGTACATGCAGGTCATGCTGCGGACGTTTGATGAACTCGGGTACCGGCAGGAGCAGCGCTTTCACTTCGAGCTCGGGCTGTTGAAGCTGGTGCATCTGCGGCGACTGCTTCCGATGGAGGAGCTGCTGAGCCAGCTTCCAGCGGCTGCAAGTGGAGGAGCACGGCCGAGCGCGGTAGTGGCGGCGGCAGGATCTGCAAGTGGTGCGGGGAAGATGGCGGTGGAGCGGCGTGGTTCGGCAGAACCAGTCCGGGTGGCGGCGACCGAGGCGAAGGCCATGGTGGAGTCTTCTGCGGGCGGACCAGTGAAGCCGGCGTTTTCGCCGTTTGCTGCAGACACGCAACGGAAGCGGTTTGAGGAGGGTGCGACGACAGCCGCGCGTGGAGTAAGCCTGGATGCGGCGAGTCGTCCGGTGGGCGCAGGAAAGGCTCCGGACGGGTCGACGCCGATTGCCGCGGCAGAGCTGAGCGCGCGGCCGGCGAGGCGGGATGGGAGCGTTGGGGTGGCGGAGAGGGAGGAAGCTTCCCTTGCGCCGGGGGCTGGTACGACTCTTCCCGAGATCGAAACGCGAGAGAGAGCGGAAGGCCCGGCAACGCCGGCGATGCAGCGCGAGGTTGCAAGGGAGAGCGGAGAGAGCGGCAGTGTCTCTGTGACGTTGCCAGAGCCGATGGTCTCGGATGTGGAGGCAGTGCCGATGGCCTCGGACGCGGAGGCAGAGCCGAGCGTGCTGGTCAACGAGGGCAACGAGGCGGAGGGGTTCCGACAGGCGGCGCTTGACGCGCTGTTGACTTCGGGCAAGCAGGCCTCGGCGGGTGAGGCGCTTGAAGAGGCGGAGTGGCGCCTGGATGGTGGAACTTTGCGGGTCCAAACCCATTTTTCGAAGACGATGCTCGCAATGGTTCTGAATCCGGAGGCAGAGAAGATTGCGCGAACGGCAATTTTGCAGGCCGATGCCGAGGCGGGCGGGACTGGGATGAAGATCGAGTGGCTGCCGGGCGCGGCGACGGAAAAGAAGCCAACTGCGGCCAAACGAGCGGCGCGGAGTGGGTCAGCGCAGGCGAAGGCGGAGGAGCATCCGATTGTTCGACAGGCGCAGGAGCTGTTTCAAGCGGAGATACGGAAGGTGATTGATCTGAGTGGCAAGTAAGGCACGCAGATGGCTGCGAGAGAGCTTCGATTGAAAAAGCAAGAAGAAGTGAAGGCGATGGAGAGCACGAGCCGAAGAGCTAGAGGCGGGCGGAACGAGAACGATAGGCAGACACAACTTTCGCGGAACAGGTGACGAGGGGGTTTATGGATTTCGGGAAGATGCAGGAGATGTTGGAGCAAGCCCAAGCGATGCAATCGCAGATGGAAGAGAAGCTGGCGGCGACGGTGGTCGAGGCACAGAGCGGCGGGGGCGTGGTGACCGTGCGCATGAACGGCCGGAAGGAGGTGCTGCGGCTGAAGATTGATCCGGCTGCGGTGGGCAGCGCGGGAACCGATCTCGAGTTGCTCGAGGATCTAGTAACGGCGGCGGTGAATGAGGCTGGGCGCAAGGCGGACGCGGCGATGCAGAGCAGTGTTTCCGGCATGATGGGCGGAATGACGCTGCCGGGGCTGGAGTAGATTTTGGCGCGGTTTGCAGAGCCGATGACGCGCTTGATCGACGAGCTGCGAAAGCTGCCTGGGATTGGGACAAAGAGTGCGCAACGGCTGGCGTTTCACGTGTTACGAACCAGCGAGGCGGATGCCAAGGCGCTCGCCGAAGCAATTACGACCGTGCGGGCGCGGCTGATGCTGTGCGGTATTTGTAACAACATCACGGATGTTGATCCATGCGGATACTGTGCCAGTCCGTCACGAACCAAATCGCAGATCTGCGTTGTTGAAGAGCCTACGAATATTGCGACGATTGAAAAGACGCGCAGCTATAACGGGGTGTACCACGTGCTGCACGGGACCTTGAGCCCGGTGAACGGAGTCGGGCCAGAGCAGCTGCGGATCGCCAATCTGCTGTCGCGGCTGGGTGAGGCGACCGAGATCATCCTGGCGACGTCACCGACGACCGAAGGTGAGGCGACGGCGGGTTACCTGGCGGGCGAGATGCACCGGGTTCGGCCGCAGTTGCGGATCACGCGGATCGCAACGGGGGTTCCGGCGGGAAGCGATATCGAGTACGCCGACGAGGTGACGATGTCACGTGCGATGGATGGACGGCGAGAGATGTAGCCTTGGCACGCTGCGGCTCCAAGGATGCTTCACACGTCTCTCATCCAGCAACTTATAACGGAGTGTATGACCCATCGCGATCAGGTGTCTCGGAGACGATTTCTGCGGCAGAGTGTGAGTTTCAGTGCGTTTGCTGGTTTGAGTCTTTCGCTTCCCGGCCTGGCGCGAGTGAAGCCTTCGGCCACAGAGGCGAAGGGTGCACGGCATGCGCTGATCCTGGGTGATTGGGGACGAGACACGTCGCAGCTGGGGCAGCGTGCGGTGACGGCTGCGATGCAGCGGTACCAGGCAGAGCGCGGCTTGAAGACCGAGGCGCTGCTGATGCTGGGCGACAGCTGGTATGGCGAGCTTGAGGGCGGCGTGGCATCGCCGCGCTGGCAGTGGCAGTTTGAGGACATGTATCCGAAGAGCGCGTTTGATTGTCCGGTGTACTCGGTGCTGGGCAACCACGACTACCAGATGTGGTCCGAGAGCAAGGTGGAGGCAGAACTGGCCTATGCGAAGGTGCCGGGAACACGATGGACGATGCCGGCCCGGTGGTACCGGTATGACTTTCCGAAGATCGATCCGTTGATGACTGTGATTGCACTCGACAGCAATATGCCGCGCGTAAACGGAAACACGCATACCGGGCGTGACTTTACGATGACGGACGCCGAACGGGTGGAGCAGCTGGGATGGTTAAGAGTGGAGCTGGAGAAGCCGCGTACGACACCGTTTCTAACAGTGATCGCGCACCATCCGGTGTACTCGGACGGGCCGCATGGAGACCATGCGGTGCTGATGCGCGACTGGGATCCGCTGCTGCGAAAGCACAAGGTCAACCTCTACCTTGCTGGGCACGATCATGATCTGCAGCACCTGGAGTTTGAGACGCATCCGACGAGTTTCTTTCTTTCAGGTGCGGGAGGTGCGGATCTGTATGACTTGAAGGTGCAACCGGCGATGCGTGGGCCGTACGCGGAGAAGATCTTTGGGTTCAGCCATCTGGAGCTAACAGCGGAGCAGATGGTGCTGCGACACGTGAACGCCGAGGGGCAGGTCGTGCATGCCTTTGCGAAGACGCCGAATGGTGATGTGGCGCTCCTGGCGTAGTGTCGGGTGTACGCAGGAAGAGCAGCGTGATCTAGCGGGTGGAGCGGTGGACGAGATCGTCGCCAGTCATGTCTGTGGGCTTTTCCATCTGCAGCAGACTGAGGATAGTGGGAGAGATATCCCGCAGACTGCCACCGGAACGGAGAGTGGCGTAGTTGCCTTGATCCGTCACGTATAAAAAAGGAACAGGGTTTGTGGTGTGGGCGGTGTGGGGACCGCCGGTGAGTGGGTCAATCAGGAGTTCGGCATTGCCATGATCGGCGGTGACGAGGAGGCTGCCGCCGCGCTGGCGGATGGCGCTGTAGATGCGGCCGAGCTCGGTATCCACGGTTTGCACGGCGCGGACGGTGGGCTCGATTTTGCCGGAGTGTCCGACCATATCGGCGTTGGCGAAGTTGACGATGATGACGTCGAAGGCGGTGTCGTTTACGGCCTTGATGACGGCGTCGGCGATGCCGGCGGCGGACATCTCGGGGGCGAGATCGTAGGTAGCGACCTTTTGTGAGGGAACGAGAGCGCGGTCTTCGCCGGGGAAGGACTTTTCGATGCCGCCGTTGAAGAAGTAGGTGACGTGCGCGTACTTTTCGGTCTCGGCGACGCGGAGGTTGCGGAGGTTGGCCTGGGCCATTAGGTTGGCGAGAAGATTGTCCATTGACTCAGACGGGATGACGACGGGCAGACGGAAATTTTTGTCGTACTGTGTCATGCACACGTAGTGGACGTTTTCCGGCGCCTGCGAACGGGGAATTTCGGCATCGAGAGCGTCGGCGCCGGGGAGGTCATTGGCGTTGTCTTTCGTGAGGCCGCCGGAGACGGATGAGTTGCGGGCGAGGACGCGGGTGATCTGGCGGACGCGGTCGGCTCGGTAGTTGAAACAGAAGCAGACGTCGTTCGAGCGGATGAGGCCGGCCGGGTCAACAGTAAAGGGCGGGATGAACTCATCGGTGATGCCGGAGTTGTAGAGATCGCGGATGCGGGCGATGGGATCGGCGTAGTGGCCGCCGGCGGCTGTGCCAGTGACCATGGCATCGAAGGCCTGGCGCTCCTTCTCCCAGCGCAGATCGCGATCCATGGCGAAGTAGCGGCCGGAGACCGAGGCAATCTGGCCGACGCCGATGTCGCGCATCTGCTGCTGAAGGGCTTCGAGGTAGCCGAGGCCGCTAGTGGGCATGGTGTCGCGGCCATCCATGAAGGCGTGGATGAACACGTGGGTGAGCTTATGTTGTGCGGCGAGGCGAAGCAGGGCGTAGAGATGGCGCTGATGCGAGTGCACACCACCGTCCGAGAGGAGGCCGAGGAGATGGAGGGCGGTTCCCTGCTCGGCGACGCGTGCCATAGCGGCGACGAGGGTGGGATCAGTGAAGAAGCTGCCGTCGCTGATGGCGGTGTCGATGCGAGTCATGTCCATGCGAACGATGCGACCGGCGCCGAGATTGAGGTGACCGACTTCGCTGTTGCCCATCTGGCCGTCGGGAAGGCCGACGAAGTGGTCGGAGGCACGGAGGAGGGTATTGGGGTACTCGGCGAGAAGCTTGTCGTAGGTCGGTTTGCGGGCGAGGGCGATGGCGTTGCCGTGGGTCTCGGGGCGATAGCCCCAGCCGTCAAGGATGGTGAGCACGATGGGTTTGGACATGCAGAAGTCAGGATAGCAAGGGTCTTCATAGAGAAGATGTAAGGACAACGGAGCGACTGAGAGCAAGGACAACGGGGTTGGTCTAACGACCATGGGGGAGTGAGCGTACGCGCAACGGGGGGTAACGTCACCTATTCGAGGGATTCATTGGATCGGGAAAGGCAAGGAAGATTCAGGAAGTCCGGTCCTATACGCGATGCGGCACAAAGAGGAGTTGAGCGCATGAAGCAGAAAATCTTTACTGCAATTTTCGTAGCCGTGGCACTCTGCCACTTTGCTGGAGCTCAAATGACGGCCGTGTGGACCAAGGTGGTGAGCGAGAACTATGCCAATCCGTCTACGGTGACGGTAACGGTGCCGGCCAACGAAAGTGTAACGGTCCGCTGGGGTTCAGGCACGACGTTTGTCATGCGAACGTTTGCGCCAGGAACCAATACATTTCTCGCGGGTAACAATTCGTTTGGGGATCCGACGCCGGGTGTCGCGAAGGAGCTGGACGTGCAGGGGAATGATCTTAGCTACTTCAAAGTGGGCGGCCAGCAGTTGCAGAACCCAGCGCCGACGGTTGTGGACATGATTGTGACGCCGATGATGATTACGGCGACAACGGGAACTGTGGTCCAAACCAAGGCGATGTGCAAATACAGCGACGGAACTGCGAGCGACTGCACGAAGCAGGCGACCTTCACGTACGTAAAGGGCGGCGTGGCTGCCTATAGCGGCGCGGGCGCGATCGTTGGGACACAGGCTGGGCCGGCGGAGGTCGATGTCTCGATTGGAGCGGTAACCGTGAAGCTGAGTGTGTTGATTGTCGATCTGCCCATCTACTTCAATGGTGGGTTGATGCTGGGGTCGAACTAACCATAAGTATATAAAGACGAAGAATGGAGGCCTCGTCGATGACGAGGCCTCTGTTCCTGTGAAGGCCAAGGTTGTACTAGCGAGGCGGAACCCCGGGATCAGTGGCGGCATTGTGATTGCGCGTGTCGATCCGCTGGGAGGTGCGGTCCTGCTGGCGGGCGATCTTGTGGCGGTCGGCGGCGGTGAGATGGCCGTTGTCGGCGGCACGCATGTTGGCTTGCTCGGAGTTGAGCTTCGCCTGGTGGGCGTCGGCGTGGGCGGCGCCCTTAGGGGTGATCTGGCCGTCGGCAACTCCCTTGTTGATGCGGGCCTGCTGACGGGCGTCGCGGGCGTTGATGGAATGGCGCTGCTCAGGGGTCGTGGTCTGGGCGAGGATGGCAGAGGCGGGCAGCGTAACAAGAGAGGCTGCGAGGAGAAGAGGTTTGAGATTCATGGAAGTCGATCCTTTCAGTCGGGAGGCGCTACCGAAGTGCGTCTCTGTTCTCCTGTCTGAACCCAGACGCTCGATGAAGGTTGTGGTGTTGCTGCTTTGTCGGGGCGCGTCCGACCTAATTCGCTGAGACAGCGCGTTCTACATTGCGCGGGTGGGTGCGCTCTCGCGCAAGGCCCACCTAGGTACCGTCGGCTGGAGGTGCGAGGGAGGGCGGTCGGATTGTCGCAGGGCTGAGTGGTTCCAGGAGCTTCAGTCCCCACCCCTCCCTCCCCAATCGGAATGTTGTCTGAATATTCAACCGATTGTGGTTAGATCTGGACCGGCTTTTAGAACAAAGGGAAGTCTGGGTCGACAAAGCGGGTGTCGGTCGACTTGCGGCCGAGCGGGACGACGGGGGTGGGCTGCGGCCGCGGATTCGGCAGGGCGGCGGGAAGCTCGGTTTGTGCGCGCCGACGGCGGCCGACGTGTTCGCGGATCGGGAGGCGATTGGTGGTGGCTGGCTCATGAATCTGCACGTTGAAACGCATGGTGATTTCTCCTTAAAGGGTGAGGCCCGGCGATGGGCCGGGCCGGTCTGTTCCCTAAGTCGATGGTAGCGAGATGCGCGAGGTGATTGCGCCAAGGTCGGATCAGGATGGCTGCTGGATGGCGGTGAGGATCTGCTTGAAGGTGGGCATGGGGCGCTGGTCGTCGGCGGCAACGTTCATCTTGGACTGGTACCAGCGGTAGGCGGGGGTGGGGCCGAGCTTCTGGTAGTTGGCGTTGAAGTAGGGGATCATCTGCTGGCCGGGTGGAGTGGGGTCTGGCATTGTGTCGACGACCTGGTGAAAGACCGGCTCGATGTGGGTGACGACGGTGGGATCGGCCTCACGCCAGAAGGCGAGAGCGATGCGGTCAGCGTCAACTCCATCTTCCAGGGGTTCTTGTAGTTGATGGCCTTGGTGCAGTTCTGCCACCAATGGCCGAGCTCGTGGATGAGGATCCATTGGTGGGCGGCGAGTTCGAAGATGGCGCGGGCATCCGCCTCGGAGCCGCTGGGGCCGGCGAACTGAAGGAAGGCGGCGCGCTCCTCGGGGTTGAGGACGGTCCAGTCAGAGGTGCGGAGAACGTTCTTTTCGTCGTCGTACTGGCCGAAGGAGGGGACGTCTTCGACGAGGATCTGTGGGGCGGGGAGCGGGCAGGTGAAGCCGGCGGCCTTGACGCGAGCGATGAAGGCGTCGCGGGTGCTGGTGGCTTCGGCGCGGGTGGCGGCGAGGGCGGGGATGTCGGGTGGGATAGGGGTTTGGGCGGGAAGCGGGGTGAGACATAGGCTGGCGAGGGCGCAGGCGATGAGGTGAGACGGGCGGACGGCGAGGGGCACGGGGGTCTCCGGAAGGAGAGATGGCGCGGCGCTCCGGGGCCCGAGGTGCGCGTGCTGTGGGTAGAGGATACTTGGAAGTTTGCTGCTGGGCTATGGGAAAGTTCGTGTGCTGCCGCCGTGCGGGGTGTGCCGGGAGTTCCTGCGGGCGGTCGATGCGGGGAATCTGGGGTGCTCGGTGGTGCTGGGGAGGGATCGGGTGGTGTTGCGGGAGTTGCTGCCGTTTTGGGAGTGGCCGGGGGCTGGACTGCTTACGTCCCACCCATCGCGATAACGCTGCGATGAATGGGGCACCCAAGTTTGGGGGCTGTTAGCGGGTGGGCCACCCGCCACCCAAGTTTTGGGGATGATGGTGGGTGGGCCACCCGCCTGTCGCGAAGATGGGGCACCCAGATGTGGGCCACCCGCCTGGGAAGGGTCGGGCTGTGGTGTTGCGGGAGTTGCTAGGAGTCCTTCACTCGTCCCCTTTGGATAAAAGCCAGTAATAACGCAACTGAAGAAAATCCCAAGCTAAATCTGCGAGACGCCGTAGCGTATATATAGGGCCGCTCAAAGGCAAATCTTGCATGGCACTCAACTCAACAAACTTCTTCAGAGTGGACAGCGATCCTACATTCTCTGCGGACTTTAGCGAGGCCACTTCGTTGAAGCAGGCGGCATATTCAGCGCTTAGCGTTTGTGTCTGATCCAATAGGGACCTCGCTGCGCGCTGGACAGCAGCGAGTAGTGTAGGAGTTTGAAGGCCGAACTCTCTGGAGTAGCGAGCGGCTCTTATGGATGTCACATCCGTTCCTACCCGCTGGAAACGTTCATCTAAGCTGATACTCTCATCTTCAAGAACCCGGATAATTTTTATGAAACGCTCGTTGTTTGTTATGAACCTATTTTCGAGGTCGGCATGCATGGCTAGCTCGGCCCCAAATAGCAGCGTTGAGACACAAAGATGAAATATTGTGAGGCCGTAAGCAAGCAGGGGCTCAAAAAAATTGCTGTCGATGCCTTGTCTATGTTTCGGGGGAACGAAATGTACCGCGGTTGCTCTACCTGAATGCACTACGCTTGAACGAGCGTCATAGAACTGAATAGCCCAAGTTTCAAGTCTTGTTACGCGACCCAAGATGAGGGAGATAGCGTCGACAAATCGATCTGTTTTTGCATCTTTCGGCAAGCTTAGAAGCGTTTCAAAGGCGATCGAAAGTGTCAGAATAGACGCGCTTTCATCTCTTGAGTATGAGGTTGCTCGGTTGTACCAACTTAGAGCAGTAAGTACCCTATCCGACAGATCTGAGTCTGGATGTTTTAGAAGAAACTGCAACGGTCCAAGACGGTGACTTGTCAGCATATGGCTAATGTCGGACGAGAAGTCCTGGCTATCATTGAGAACTAAGTTTGTAACTAGCGGATATATCCTTGAACCAGGCGCAACCCAAAGCGGCAGGTTGAAGTTGTATCTGCCGTAATACCCCGCTACTCGATGCCATTCATCAATCTCCAGTGTTCGTTCAAAATCTGTTTTCTCCGTGTGATGTTCAGGTCGAAGGAGGAAGATAGACACCGGTTCTGGACTCAGAACAATCATGCTTGCGGATTCAGAACCGAGAAATGGATCGTTAAAAGGTCCGTTGGGCAGGCTGTAGAGGTATGCGACAACGGTCTGAATCAATCGCAGATGTCGGAGTTGGGGATCTTCAGAATCTACATCAAGGGTTTGCAGTAGCGCGTATGTGCTGGAAGTTATGCGTCGATCGCCTCGTAGAAAGAGCATTTCCACGATCTCGTTAAGTCGCTGGGTCTCGATATCAGTAAGGCCATCTGTGTCACTCGTTGAGCGAAAAGTTACCGTCTCAAAAGTCAGTCTCTCAACAGTCTTCAGAAACGGGAAGACTGCGAAGGCCCGGCCTCGAGATTCGCCTGGACGAAGAGACATATTGATTCACCGATCCGACCAAGCCGCAAGCCGGTAACGTCCACCTTACATGCTGCAGTTGATGGATTCGGCGCCGAGGAATTCAGCGGCCTGGCCTAACTCTTCTTCGATGCGGAGGAGCTGGTTGTATTTGGCGATGCGGTCGGTGCGGGAGGCGCTGCCGGTTTTGATCTGGCCGGCGCCGGTGGCTACGGCGAGGTCGGCGATGAACGTATCCTCCGTCTCTCCCGACCGGTGCGAGATGATGGAGGTGTAGCCGAAGCGGCGGGCGAGCTGGATGGCCTCGAGGGTTTCGGTGACGGTGCCGATCTGGTTGACCTTGATGAGGATGGAGTTGGCGACCTTCTCTTCGATTCCCTTCTGGAGGCGGGCGGTGTTGGTGACGAAGAGGTCGTCGCCGACGAGCTGGATTTTGTTGCCGATGAGCTCGGTGAGTTTGCGCCAGCCGGCCCAATCGTCTTCGGCGAGGCCGTCTTCGATGGAGACGATGGGGTACCGCTGCGCCCAGTCGGCCCAATAGGCGGCCATTTCGTCCGAGGTGAGCTCGCGCCGGTCGGATTTCTTGAACGTATAGCGGCCAGTGTCTTTCGAGAAGAACTCGGAGACGGCGGGATCGAGGGCGAGGGCGATCTCTTCGAGGGGCTTGTAGCCTGCGAGCTCGATACTCTCGAGGATGAGGTCGACGGCTTCTTCGTTGGACTTGAGCGAGGGGGCAAAGCCGCCTTCGTCGCCGACGGAGGTGGAGTAGCCCTTTTTCTTGAGGACGCCCTTGAGGGTGTGGAAGACCTCGGTGCCCATGCGGAGGGCGTCGGAGAAGGTCTCGGCGCCGACGGGCATGATCATGAACTCCTGGAAGTCGACGTTGTTGTCGGCGTGGGAGCCACCGTTGAGGATGTTCATCATGGGGGTGGGGAGGATGCAGGCGTTGACGCCGCCGAGGTAGCGGTAGAGCGGGAGACGGAGGGCGAGGGCGGCGGCGCGGGCGGCGGCCATGGAGACGGCGAGGATGGCGTTGGCGCCGAGGTTGGACTTGTTGTCGGTGTTGTCGAGCTGGAGCATAGTGCTGTCGATGAGGCGCTGGTTGGAGGCGTCCATGCCGGTGAGCTCGGGGGCGATGATGCTCTCGATGTTATCGACGGCTTTGAGGACGCCTTTGCCGCCGTAGTGGCTCTTGTCGTTGTCGCGGAGCTCGACGGCCTCGTGCTCGCCGGTGGAGGCGCCGGAGGGGACGGCGGCGCGGCCGCGGATGCCGCCCTCGAGGAGGACGTCGGCTTCGACGGTGGGATTGCCGCGGGAGTCGAGGATTTCGCGGGCGGAGATGGAGACGATGTCGGTCAAGTTGGCGGCGGTGCTGGGCATGGGGCTCCTTGAGCTGGTGGTCGAGGCAGAGGTCGTGGCGATGCGATGGGCGAGGCGGTCGTTGAGTTTCGGCCGGCGGTCGACGGGGATGGGGTCACCCTTGAAGGTGGTGATGGTCTCGATGAAGGTGGTGCGAAAACGATCACTCACGAGGGAGAGTTTAGCAGGGCGAGGGCGGCGGGACGGGTGCGGAGAACCGCTGGCGGGTGGGCGAGCGATGTGTTTCCGCGCGGGTCGGAGGGACTGGTCGCGTCGAACGTGGTGACTGGTTCGATTCCCTTCAGCTGATTGCGCGGGCGCGGCAGCAGTGGGGCTCTAGTGTGGAGGATGAGGACTTGCACGGGCTGCGTGGCGTGCGAGCTGACGACTGATGAGGATTCTCTGATATGAAGACGACGACGATCTCGGCGCTGGCACTGGCGGCGATTACGGCAGTTCCCGCATTCGCACAGGAGGCGCGCATGGGTGTGTCGCACCCGGATGAAGCGGTGATCGCAACGACGCCCGAGGAGACGGTGCCGACGAAGCCTTCGGCGGCGGTGCCGGCGACACCGCGCAGCAAAGCCGCGGCGACGGAAACCTATGGCGCGTATGTGCCGTACACGGGGCCGAAGCTGGCCGCGGAGCGTGAGGTCGCGGGCGGGCGGGAGTTGACGGAGGCGCAGGCGGACGCGAGTGTGGTGACGTCGGTAGTGGATCGGTCAGGCGAGCTGCGCGAAGGGACGCTGCTGCGGGCGCGGCTGGTGCAAAAACTTTCGACGGTGACGACGGAGCCGGGGACGCGCTTCACGGCGTTACTGACGGAGCCCGTGGTGAAGGACGGCCGAGTGGTGATGCCGGTGGGATCGACGATTGAAGGCCGCGTGACAACGGTGCACAGCGGACGGCGGATCTCGGGCGCGGCGATGATTCATCTGGAGGCGAACACGATCCTCTTGCCGGATGGCGCACGGTATGCGGCGCACCTGCAGCTGATCGATACAGACCAGACACGCTTTACGAAGGTGGATGGCGAGGGATCGTTGATCAGGCGAGATCATCCGAAGGAGACGCTGGCTGCGGTAGGGCTGGCAACGGGCGGCGGTGCGGCGGCTGGCGCGGTGCTTGGGGGCGGTGTGGGCGCGGCGGTTGGGGCAGGTATTGGCGCCGGCGCGGGAACAGTGGTTTGGCTGAAGACCAATCGGCAGGAAGTGGTGCCGGAGCAGGCGCTGCTGGTGTTCAGCCTGGCGCAAGCGATGCCATTGACACCACAGAGTTCGGCGACGATCAGTGAGAGCCGGGCGCCCCGTGTGGTTGGGAATCCAGATGCGATGGTAGTGGGCGAGCAGTAAGCGGTTTTGGAAAACGGCTCCAAAGCAAAAGGCCCGGCGAGGAAACTCGCCGGGCCTTCTTGGTTGGAGTTCGTTAGAACTGGTACTTGAGGGCGAACTGCACCTCACGCGGAGTGTAGTTAGCTGAGGTGCTCTGAATCTCGCCAGCTGTGCTCGACTGAAAAGCATAGGCATCAACGTTGGTGGTGCTTTGCTGCGCGTTGAGGGTGGCGTTCGGCTGACCGAAGTTAGTGGTGTTGATGATGTTGAAGGCTTCAGCGCGGAACTCGAGCGAGGACTCGCGAAAGACCGGGAAGCTCTTGAAGACGGAAAGGTCGACGTGCCGGAAGTGCGGCCCGTAGAGAGGGTTTCTCGCTTCCGTGCCGAGGGTTCCTGACGGCTGCGCCTGGAAGGCCGTAGTGTCAAAGAACTGGTTTATGGTAAAGCCGCTCAGATTGGCCTTTCTGATCTGGTTAGGACGAACGTTGGTTTGAGCAGCCTGGTTGGTGCTGGTCACGCCGTTGCTTTCGAGGACTGTGAACGGGACACCGCTGTTCCAGACGAGCAGGGTGTTGGCCTGCCAGCCTTTGCCGAGAGCGGCCTTGATGCCCTTGAGGTTGTTGCCGAAAGGAAGTGCATAGTTTGCAGTGACGGCGAGACGGTTTCTGAGATCAAGGTCGCTGTTGCCGTACTCGAGTGAGCTGAGCTGCGATGGGATAACACCGTAGCCATCATTCACTTCGTTGCTATAGGCGAGGATGTTGTCGAGATTATGCGCGTAGGTATAGTTGGCGCCGACCGTGAGGCCCTTGGTGGCGCGGCGGGTAAGCGAGAGCTGCAGGGCGTGATAGTTGGAGGCTCCGCTGCTTTGGAATTGGCCGATCTCCTGCGCGTTCGGGAGGGTGTTGTGGTACGGACGGAGCAGGTTAAAGGCGGCTGACGTTGTGACTCCCTGCTGAGTGGCAAAGGTCTGAAGAGCCGAGTTTGAGATCAACGCGGGGGCGTTCTGGTCGTTGGTGATCTGGGCAAGGTGCCGTCCAAGCTCACCCACGTAGGTCGCCTGAAATACGTTTGCGCCGAAGGACTTCTCTACCGTGAGGTTGAACTGCTCGAGATAAGAGATGCGGAAGTTGCTATTGAGCACATCGTTAATGTTACCCGAGGGGTTGGTTGCGCTCGAGGGTGCCGGTGCGGGCAGTCCCTGCGAGAAGAGGGTTGTTGGCGCACCCTGGACAGGATTGGTGATCCGAACGTCGGAGACGAAAGGCTGTGCTTTCTCTGATCCATTCGAGGTGTAGTTGCCCTGGAAGTAGGACATACCGAAACCGCCGCGAAGCACAAGGCCGGGTTTGGCCGTATAGGCGAAGCCGATGCGCGGAGCCAGATTGGAGTAGGTTGGCTCGAGGCCAGCGTACTTGTTCACACCATTCTGATTGGCGACAAGTAGCTTGCCTGCCGTGGGGTCGAAGTTGGTAAGTGCGTTCTTGACCTCGGTGAAGGGTGTCAGAATCTCGTAGCGAACGCCGAGGTTCAGGGTCAGGTTCGAGGCAGCGCGGTAGTCATCCTGAAAGTAGACGCTGGGCTCCCAGTTCCGGTAGTGCGGGGGCACGAGACTATTGGAACGCTCGACGTTATTAAAGTTGCCTTGTAGCAGAGCGGTGAGGCCGGACAGCTGTTCGGGTGTACTGGCATTCGGAAGCGGGTTGAAGGTGTAGCTGCCGATGCCAAAGTTATTCTGAATGTTGGTGGCCTGCCGACGGATGAGAGCAGCACCGGCCTTGATGCTGTGTTTACCGCGAGTGACGGTAACGGAACCGGTCTCCTGGAAGGTGTTGTCGGTATCGATGATCGGGATGAAGTTACCGCTTCCGAGAGAGGCCAACGAACCGACGAACACCGGAGTGAGACCGGAGGTGACCTGATCACCAAGATTGATCCCCGGCAGACCAAGGGCCGAGCTGGCGTTTACGCCGTAGTTCAACGGCGTGGACTGGTTATTGACGCGTGTGTAGCCAAAGCCCAGTTGAAGCAGAAGCGTGGGGCTGATGGTGCGGACAAAGTTGATCTGCGAGTTCTGGGCGGTGTCTTTGGCTGCTCCCTGGAAGGCGTAGACGTTGCCACCTGGGGAGACGGTGACACCGTTCTCCGTGACGCTGGGAAGAAGGCCAGGCAGGGTGAACGGAACGTTGTTGTAGGTGAAGCGGCCGAACAGCAGATCCTTCTGGTCAATCTGCCAATCGACGCGGCCATCGGCGGTGTCCGAGTTGCGGGTCTGTGTTGGCCCGGAGACGTAAGCCGCGGTGTTTGCGGTGCCCCCACTGGTGCTGTTGGATCGCGGGTAGAGGAGGGCATAGTTCAAGCCAGCTGGATCAACCGGACCGCCAGCGAGCGCGGCAATCGCGGCTGCGTTGCCGCTGTGCAGAATGTCGTACTGCGCGTCTGTCACGGTCTGGTTGGTCGACGGATTCTGGCCCTGGATCATACGCAGACCTTCGTAGTCCCCGAAGAAGAAGACCTTGTCCTTGACAATGGGACCGCCTATGGAGCCGCCGAACTGGTTTTGCCGAAGCTTGGGTTTGGGCAGAGCGCTCCCGAAGTTATAGGGATTTGCGTTCAGGACGTCGTTCTGGAAGAACTCGTAGGCCGATCCATGAAAGGCGTTTGATCCGGACCGGGTGATGATGTTGATGACCGCGCCGCCGGTACGACCGACCTCGGCCGTGTAGGAGTTGGTCTGGATGCTGATTTCCTGGATGGCATCGATCGAGGGACGGACGCCGATGCCGCCGATGATGCGCTCGTTATTATCGAGGCCGTCGATCGTCTCGTTATTGAGGATCTCTGACTGACCGTTCGCGACCACGGCCGAGGTCTGGCGGCGATCGTCTGGGCGGGCGCCGCTGGTTAGACCATTGCCCGGGCCCTCGCTTGCTCCAGGGGTAATCTGCGCGAGATTGATGTAGTTGCGACCGCTAAGGGGCAGGTCCTGCACAGCCTGCTCGGTTACGGTGTGCTGGATGACGGAGGAGTCCGTCTGCAGAGCGGGAGTTTGAGTGTCGACCTGGACAGTTGTTGATTCCGCACCGACCGCAAGCTTGGCATCTTCGCGGGCTCGGTCACCGGCGGCGATGGTAACGCTGGGGTAGGAGAGGGTCTGGAAGCCCGTTTCAGAGACGGTGATGGAATACGTGCCCGGGCCGAGTTGGGAGAAGTCGTAGTCGCCCGAGCTGGTGGTTACCGTGGATCGGGTTTGCTGGGTGCCAAGATCGGTCAGGGTGACTTTAGCGTTCGGAACGGTTGCGCCGGAGTTGTCGGTCACGGTACCGGTGATGGAAGCGGTAGTGCTTTGCGCCGCTGCGAAGGACGCCGGGATCAAGAAGCTCCCGGTTAGTAAAGCGGCGCCTGCTGCGAAGCGTGCGCGCCGTGCTGCTATCTCAGAGAAAAATGCCATACGACTGGTCTTCATGTTCAACCTTTGTCCTCAGTGCTGGGTGACTAAACTTGGCAGTCGAGTCACTTAGCCGTCCTTAGTAAGTACTCGCTTTTGGGGTCAACTGGCAAATGGGTATTACCAGAAGTCAGTGTGCGTTGGTCCAGGCATCTCGAAACAGAGGTAACTGCCGGCAAATCAATGTGGATTCCGTCCGGCCGTGGACGACGCGCCAAGGAGCGTCACCGATCGGCTGCTGGCAATCGTAGTGTCGGATCGGGATTGACGCTTCGTTCTTTGGGAGGAGTCGCTGTGAGTTGATGACGAGGGGCGGCCTAGTCGCGAAGCTGGGCGAGAAGGCGCCTCCAGTTCTTCTGGTTGCGACGGTAGCTTTTCTTGAGGTCTTCAAGGATGCGCTCGAAGTCGGCGTGGCCGGAGAGGCGCTTCCAAAGAGGGTTGATGGTGAACCAAGGAAAGTTCTCGTTGCCGAGATAGATAGCACGACGCAGCCAGTGAAGGGCTTCGGACTCGTCGCCTTCCGCGGCGAAGTAGGTGGCGAGGCGGTAGGCCATCTCGGCATCGGCTTCAGCGGCGGCCAGGGTTTCATCGATGATGAACGTGGCGGCTTTCTCGCGCTCGCCGAGCTGGACATAGCAAAGTGCGATGGTAGGAAAGACGATGCGGAGGCTGCTGTCGTCGCGGATGGCGGCTTCGAGGGTGTCGATGGCGAGCTCGAGCGAACCGGTTCGCATCTGCTGATAGCCGAGGGAGATGCGGAGGAGCGGGTGGCGTGGCTCGAGGGTAAGGCCCTTGGCGATCTCGTCGGCGGCGAGTTCCATCTGATTTTGATAGTGGTAGACGCGAGCGCGGTGGTTGTAGATGAGGGCGGCGTTTGAGGGGTTGAGGCGGAGCGAGACGTTGAACTGATCGAGGGCGTCCTCGTACATGCCGTCGGTGCGAAGCGTGGTGCCGGCGACGAGGTGAACGTTCCAATCGTTGCTGGCTGTTTGCAGAAGATTTTCGATGCCGTAGCGTGCGGACTCTTTTTCGCCGCGGGAGAGGAGCATGTAAACGCGATAGAGGTTGGCCTCGACGGAGTCGCGATCAAGCTGGAGAGAGCGGTCGAAGGCGCGGCGAGCTTCGAGGACGTGCATCTGGCCGCCGAGACCGTTGAGAGCGTATTGGAGGTGGGTAATGCCGAGGCCGGACCAGCCGGGGGCGAAGTCGGCGCGCTGGGAGACGACGGACTCAAAGAGGCGGAGAGCGCGATCAAGGTCGTCTCGACTGCCGGTGCGGGCCATGAAGGAGGAGAGGATGGCGCGGGCCTGGAGATAGTCTTCGGAAGGTTCTTCGGCGAGGGAGCGCGGAGGCGGAATTGTGCGGCCATTGCGAACGGCATCGGCGCCGGAGTGGAGGGTGCCGAAGCCTTGCAGGGTGCTGAAGACTTCATTGCAGATCTCGGTCTGAACAGCGACAAGATCGAAGGAGGCGACGTTGATGGAGCCGCCGGTACGGACGCTCTGGCCTTCGACGTCGAGCAGCTGCCAGTTGAGATCGAAGCCTTTTTCGGAGCGAACGAAGTTGCCGGCGAGGACGAACTGGACGAGGAGCTTGCGGCCGATGGCGAGCGGGTCGAGCTGCTGACTCGCGACTGCCATGAGCGAGCTGGACGGACGGACGACAAGGGACGGCATACGGGCTAAACGGGCGCCGATCGCGTCGGCAAGGGCGTGACCGTAGAGGGGCGAGGTATTGGCCTGGCTGAAATCGATGAACGGAAGAACAACGACGGTGGTCTGGCGATTCGTGGCGTTGGCAGCGGGCTCGCGGAAGCGCTCGGCGAGCATGGACAGGATACCGGTAGAGCGTTTTTCTTCGGCCACGGTCTGTTCGCCATCACGGCTGCCGGAGAGGGTGGAGAAGACGTCGAAGGGCATCAGGCCGGAGTCCAGCTGCATGGTGCGCATGATGGTGCGGAGACTTTCGCGAATGTCAACAGCGGAGGTGAAGCGGGCGGAGGGCTGTTTTTCCAGACAGCGGAGGATGACGCTTTCAAGCTCGATGGGGACGTTCGGGTTGATCTCGCGGATGTGAGCGGGGTCAGAGAACTGGATGGAGCGGATGGTTTGGAACTCGGGGGCATCCGGGCGATGAAAGGGATGGCGGCCGGCGGCGAGCTCGTAGAGGATGAGGCCGAGGGCGAAGATGTCCGTTTGTACGGACGACCGGCCGGTGACGAACTGCTCCGGTGCCATATAGGCGATGGTGCCGCCGCGGGCGGTGTAGGTGCCGCCACCCGAGGCGGTTTTGTTGCGGCCGACGCGGGTGTCGGGTTCTGCGTCGTCGGGCGTGAGACGGCGGGCGAGGCCGAAGTCGAGAATCTTGATGAGGCCACCATCGGTGAGCATGACGTTGGCGGGCTTAAGGTCGCGATGGAAGATGCCGAGAGAGTGGGCGGCGGCGAGACCATCGGCGATCTGTATGCCGGCGGAAAGGATGAGCTGGAGGCTTGAGGGTCCCTCGTTGATCAGCTTGTCGAGGCTCTTGCCGGGGATGTATTGCATGACGATGTAGGCTTCGACATCGTCGCCGGAGTCGGCGGGGGCTTCGCCGACTTCATAGATGGCGCAGACGTTGGGGTGATCGATGGCGGAGGCGAGGCGAGCTTCGCGAAGCTGCGTGGTACGCATCTGCTCGGCGGTGAGGTTGGCGCGTTTGAGGAGCTTGATCACGACGGGTCGCTGCAGTAGGGTGTCGGTCGCGAGAAAGACGACGCCTGAGCCGCCGGCGCCGATCTTGCGGACGAACTCATACTGCTCGATGACGCGACGCTTCATGAGGCGATTATCTCAGGGGCGCAGTGACGGGATTGTGACGCGGAAGTAGGACTCAGTGACGGGGGCGCGTATCTTCTCGCTCCCACGGGCGGGGTGTTACGGGATCATTTTGCCAACGCTGGCGGCGGCCGACAAAGAGCATGACAGCGCCGAAGAGGAGCATAATGCCGCCCCATATGAGGTTGACGTCGATACCAAGCGAGCGCTGATAGATAGCGCTGCCGCGAGTGAAGAAGCCAAAGAGGAAGAGGAGACCGCCAGTGATGAGGAAGATAAGGCCGAGCGGGATGCGGATGTCGAGACCCATGATGTGGTTTCTTTATACCTGTGAGTGAGCGATGCGGTCTCTCCATTGCTCGTCAGCAAGGACGACCGAAGTTGCGATTTGACGTGAAGAGACGGTCCAATAGGACTTGAGGAGACGATTTTTCTCGCTTGAGGAGACCAGGTCAAAGCCGTGCCGCTCATAGAAGCGGATAGCCCAAACGGCGTCCGCCCAGGCGCCGATGAGCATCGGCTTAGTGCTCATCTGACGCAGGTGTTGCAGAAGTGCTGCGCCGATTCCCTGCCCCTGGCAGGACGAACGGACGTAGGCGTGGCGGATGAGGGTGACATCCTGAACGTCCTGGATCCCCATGACGCCAAGGATTTCCTCCCCGCCCTGATAGACGTAGAAACGGATGCCTTGCGCGATCCCCTGCATGAGCTCCTCACCTGACATATAGGGCGCATGGAAGCAGTCAGCGGGGATAACGCCTTCGTAGGCACACGCACCGTCGTTGATGACAGACAGGACGGTCTCAAGCTCGGCCGTGGTGCAGGTGCGGATCATCGGATTCATGCGAAGACGAGGTTGAGAGCGACGAGGAGGACGAGGACGGCGATGCCGAGGGTGGCGGGTTTCTGATACCAGGAGAGATGGGTTTCGACGGGTCTAGGAGTTAGGGAGTAGACGAGGCCGATGAGTTCCGCCTCACGGCGAGGCCGGGTCATGAGGCTAACCGCGAGGGCGACGATGAGATTGATGGTGAAGGCAAAGATGGCGGTCCAGAAGTTCTGGGCCATTTCACTAGGGTAGCGGTGGAGAAGTGCGATCCAGCCGCCGTGGAGACCGGGGCCGGCGTCTGCTGGTAGGGTGAGGCCCTGGTGAAGGAGGGCTCCGACGGTTCCAGAGATCAGGCCAGCAAAGGCGCCATGCCCCGTGGAGCGCTTCCAGAACATGCCAAGCAGGAAGGTGGCGAAGAGCGGGGCGTTGACCAGCGAGAAGATGAGTTGGAGCGCGTCCATGATGTTGTTGAAGCTGGTGACGAGGTACGCGGCGCCGATCGAGAGAAGGACGCCGGCGACGGTGGAGATGCGGCCCATGAAGAGATAGTGAGCATCTGTGCCGCGCCGGTTGATGTAGGACTGGTAGATATCGTAGGTCCAGACGGTGTTGAAGGCGGTGACGTTGCCGGCCATGCCGGACATGAAGCTAGCAAGCAGAGCGGTGAGGCCGAGACCAAGAAGCCCGGTTGGGAAGTAGTGAAGGAGCATGACGGGGATGGCGAGGTCGTAGTTGTAGACCGGGTCGCCGTTTGCGTTGATAAGGACCTTGCCGGTGATTGGATCGGCTTTGAGCGGGATGATGCCGTGGGGGTGGCTGTCGTCGAGGGGCTGGCCCGGGTGCCCGGCGTCGTCTGGCAGGTTACTGAGTCGCTGTGGGACGATGCGACTGGTCGTGGTGCTACGTGCGGGACTGAAGGCGTGGGCGGAGACGCTGATGGCGATAAGACCGGGGAGAATGACCAAAAACGGGAAGCACATCTTGGGGATAGCGGCGATGAGGGGGACGCGGCGGGCGGACACCTCGGAGTCGGCGGCCATGGCGCGCTGAATGACGAGGAAATCGGTGCACCAATAGCCGAAGGAAAGGACGAAGCCGAGGCCCATGACGAGGCCGAACCACTCGACGCCGAGGGGGTTGGTGTTGCTGTGGGCGAGACCGCGCCAGGAGTGGACCATGGAGGTGGGCAGGGACTGCTTGATGGCAGCCCAGCCGCCGATACTGCCGTGCTCGATGCTGAGATTGCGGAGGCCGATCCATACGAGCGGAAGGAAGCCGGCAACGATGAGGAAGAACTGCAGGACCTCGTTATAGATGGCAGAGGTGAGGCCGCCGAGGAAGATGTAGCCAAGGACGATGGCGGCGGAGAGCAGGATGGAGACGTGGAAGACAAAGCGATCCGGCATGAGGCCGTGAAAGAGGCCGATGGTCTGGATGAGCAGAGCCATGGCGTACATGGAGATGCCGGAGGAGAAGACGGTCATCAGGGCGAAGGAGACGGCGTTGACGGCGCGGGTCTTCTCGTCGAAGCGAAGGCGGAGGTACTCGGGGACGGAGCGGGCCCTTGAGCCGTAGTAGAAGGGCATCATAAAGATGCCGACGAAGACCATGGCGGGTACGGCGCCGATCCAATAGAACTGGCAGGTGATGATGCCGTACTTGGCGCCGGAAGCGCCCATGCCGATGACCTCTTGGGCACCCAGATTAGCTGAAAGAAAGGCAAGGCCACAGACCCAGGCGGGGATGGAGCGTCCAGCAAGAAAGAAGTCGTTGGAGGTGCGCATATAGCGCTTGAGGGCGAAGCCGATACCAAGGACGAAGGCGAAGTAGACCAGCATGATGAGCCAGTCGATAGGAGAAAGTGACACAGGGGTCCTCGAGTCTGGTGACGCTGACGACGGCGGTCGAGCTCTGGTTTGCGCTGCGTGGCTGCACGCTCCGGCCGTCCTGCTTTTCGTATCGCTTATGGTACGCGAACGACACAGCCGAAGATTTCAGCATCAGAAAGCGACATACACCCGTGCCAAGCAGGTGTGGAGCGCTCGCGATTGTTGATCTTCTTTTCGTGGCATCTGGAGTAGCACGTCGTATGGAACGTCTAGCCATTCTTCTGATCGATGACAACGCGGTACAAGCAGCGACGCGTCAAGCGATCCTGAAGCGGGATGGATATCGCGTGATTGCGGTGCTGAGTCCCGTCCGTGCGCTCGAGCAGTTTCGGCAGAACACGTTTGCCGAGGTGATCGGTCTGGTGATTACGGACCACCTGATGCCCGAGATGAACGGGGCGCGGTTTACCCGCGAACTACGTGCTCTCGCCCCGGAGATGCCGGTGATGGTGATCAGCGGGCTTGAAGAGGCGGAAGACGAGTACGAAGGCCTGAACGTGACATTTCGTATGAAGCCGCTCTTGCCACGAACGCTGCTTGAAAATGTCGATGCGCTTCTGCCGTCGCAGTAGAGTCCACCTGATGATGTGCTGAAACCTCCACCCAAGATACGTTGCGGATGGGATGGGCGACTGCGAGAATGGATGTTGGAGCCCTATGCCAATCCATCCCATGCCCGAGTTCGGTAGCTTTACCTTGCTGCTATCGCTAGTTCTGAGCGCCTACACACTGGTGTTTGGCGGAGTCGCGCTGTGGCGACAGCGGGTAGCGGGTGAGGTCGGAGATGCGGCGGCGGACCGGCTGGGTGAAACCGCGCGGCGGGCGGGTCTGGCGAGCTTTGTGGCGGTAAGTGGCGCAGCGCTTGCGCTGGTGTGGGCTTCGTACACAAATGACTTCTCGGTGCAGTACATCCTGCACCATACCAATCGCGCCCTGCATCCAGCCTACAAGTTCTCTGCCCTCTGGTCCGGGCAGGAAGGTTCGTTGCTGTTGTGGGCATGGCTGCTCGCAACGTATGGGTTTGTGCTGCGATTGAAGCACAAGGTGGACGTTCGGCTGAGCGCCTATGCTTCGACCATTCTGGCGGGTGTGCACGTGTTTTTTCTGTTGCTGCTTAACTTTGCCGCGCCGCCGTTTGCGATTGAGCCAGGGCCTATCGCACAGGATGGCTTCGGGTTAAATCCACTCCTGCAGTATCCAGAGATGGTGATTCATCCCCCGATGCTGTACCTGGGGTATGTAGGATTTGCCGTGCCCTTTGCGTTTGCCCTGGGTGCGCTGATGATGCGCTACCCGGGCGAGAAGTGGATCCACATTACGCGGCGATGGACGATGGTGACGTGGCTGTTTCTGACCTGTGGCATTGTGCTCGGCATGCACTGGGCCTATGCGGTGCTCGGCTGGGGCGGATATTGGGGCTGGGATCCGGTCGAGAATGCGTCGCTGATGCCGTGGCTCACGGGAACTGCGTTTCTGCACTCGGTGATGATGCAGGAGAAACGCGGGATGATGAAGAGCTGGAACGTCTGGCTGATCTTTTCGACGTTCATGCTGACGATTCTTGGAACACTGCTGACGCGGTCGGGACTGGTGCAATCCGTGCATGCGTTCGCGCAGTCTTCGATTGGAAACTGGTTCTATGGCTTCCTGCTGATCACCTTTGCGGTTTGTCTCTTTACGTTCTTTCGGCAGCGGGATCACCTGAAGAGTGAGAATCAACTCGAGTCGCTGGTCAGCCGCGAGTCGAGCTTTCTGTTCAACAATCTCGTGCTGCTGGCGGCCTGCTTCACCGTGCTTTGGGGAACGCTGTTCCCGGTGTTGAGCGAGTATGTGCAGGGATCGAAGGCGACGGTAGGACCGCCGTTCTACAACCGGGTGAACCTGCCAATCGGGCTTGCCCTGCTACTGCTGACCGGCGTAGGCCCGCTGTTGGCGTGGCGATCGACGTCGCTCAAGACGATCAGACGGAACTTCGTTCTGCCGGGTATTGCGATGGTTGTTGCGTGCGTTGGATTGATGGCAGCGGGCGTTCGGCCGTGGAAGGATGGGGACGACTGGCAGACGACGCTGTTCAGCCTGATGGCGTTCACGCTAGGAGCGGGCGTGATTACGGCGATCACCGCCGAGTTTTTGCGGGGAGCGGGCGTGGTACGGACGCAGACCGGACAGAACCTCCTGAGTTCTTCGGTGCTGCTGATACGCCGGAACACACGACGGTACGGCGGCTATCTGGTGCACTTCGGCATCGTGGTGATGTTTATCGGGATTGCCGGTGGAGCCTTCAACCAGCAGCACGAGCAGGAGATGGGCTTTGGCGACCAGATGACGATGGGGCAGTACCGGCTAGTCTGCCAGAGCTTTACGCAAGACTCGAACCCGAACTATGACACGGAGTACGCGCTGCTGGATGTATACAAGGGCAATAAGAAGATCACTCAGATGGCGCCTGAGAAGCGGTTTTATCAGGCTAGCCAGACAAACTCGACCGTGGTGGCGAACCACTCGACGCTGGCGAGCGATCTTTACGTCATTTACGAGGGCAAGAATCCGGACACGGACAGACCCATTATCAAAGTCTTTCTGAATCCGTTGATCAACTGGATCTGGATTGGTGTGGCCATTGTGGCCGTTGGCACGCTAATCGGGCTGACGCCAAATCTCCTGCGATCGGCAAAGCGGGCGCCGGTGCGTGTCGAGGTTCCGGCAGAGGCTGAGGTGCACCATGCGTAGGCCACTTCACCCGATACGGTGGCGGTTGCTTCAAGCTGTAGCTGCCTGTGTGATGGCGGTGGTGATGCTGGGCGCAGACGAAGCCGAGTCACGTTTCAATCGGATCGGTCACAACATGATCTGCATGTGCGGGTGTGGGCAAGTTCTGCTGGAGTGCAATCATGTCGGCTGTCCGGTTTCGCCGAAGATGATTGCCGAGTTGCAGACACAGATCAGCGGCGGCCTGCCGCAGGAGGGGGTCTTCAACTGGTTTGTGGCGAAGTATGGCGCAGTGGTGCTGGCGTCCCCAAGTCGAGGCGGCTTTGATCGTGTGGCGTGGATCATGCCGCTAAGCGTGACCCTGATGGCAACTCTAGGGACGGGCCTGCTGGTGCGGCTGTGGACGCGCCGCCGCGGGCCGCGGATGATTGCAACTGGCCCGCATGTGCCGGGGACGCTCGAACACAGCGCAGTGCGGGACCGGATTCGCCGGGAGACGGAGTACTGATGGGCACGATTGCTGCTCTGGTTTTAACGGCGGTTCTGTTCGCGTACGTGTTCTGGCCGCAGGGACGACTCTTCCAACAGCGCGCAAAGACACGGCTCGACTACCTTGAGGAACGAAAGACGACGGTATACGACAATCTGCGTGATCTGAGCTTCGAGTACCAGGCGGGCAAGTATCCGGAGGAGGACTACCTGGCGCAGCGGGCAGGGCTGGAGGATGAGGCAGCGGGTATTTTGCACGAGATGGATGCGATTGAGGGACGGGCCAGGTAGGGCTTCGGCAGGCGATAGACTGGAGGGGTGAAGCCTTTCTTTCTCAAGTTGAAGATGGTGGGTGTGGTTGCGGTTCTGACGAGCTCGATGGCGATGCTGTCGGCTCAATCGATCAGCGGCGTAGTGACGAACAAGACCACGGGCAAGCCGGCTGCGGACGATGATGTGGTGCTACTGCGACTGGCGCAGGGTATGCAGGAGAGCACCCGCACAAAGACAGACAGACGTGGGCACTACACACTCGAGGTGCCCGAGACGGGACTGCATCTGGTGCGCGTGACGCACGATAAGGCGAACTATTTCAAGCCGGTGCAGCCGGGTGCACAGGGCGCCGTTGATGTCGATGTCTATACGGCAACCGCGAAGGTAAATGGCGTGGTGGGCGAGGCGGATGTGATCCGCCTGCAGACGGACGAGAGTGGAAAGACGCTGAAGATCGTCGAGAACTTCTTTGTACGGAATGATTCTTCACCTCCGATGACGCAATTTTCTGACAAGCCGTTTGAGTTTTACCTGCCGGCTGGAGCGGTAGTGCTGGGGTCAGCGGCGCTGAGCCCGGGTGGAATGCCAGTGCAGGCGGCACCTGTACCGCTGGGCGACGCGAATCACTACGCGTTCATTTTTCCGATCCGTCCGGGCGAAACGCGGTTCCAGGTAACCTACACGCTGCCGTACGCGGGCAGTCTGCAGCTGGCTCCAAAGCCGGTGATTGCGACGGATACGGTTGCTGTGATGATGCCGAAGAGTATGACGTTCAAGGGCGGCAACTCTACGTCGTATAGTCCGGTGACGGAGGAGACCACGGCGCAGACGTATGTTGCGCGCAACGTGTCGCCTTCGCAGCCGCTTGGCTTTACGATCAGCGGGACGGGGCAGATGCCGCGGGACACACCAGCACCGACAGGGGACCCGACGGGCGGAGGTGGACCAGTGAACGGTGCTGACACCTCCAACGGGGGGACGGCGGCAAACGATACGAGACCGGGTGGCGGGCTGGGCAATCCAGTCGATCCGGGTGCGACGAACGATCCCTGGGCCAAGTATCGCTGGTGGATCCTTGGAGGGCTTGGGCTGGTTCTAGCGGCTGGAGCAGGCGTGATGCTGAAAAGACCGCCAGCTGTAACGAACGGCTTAGGCGGCAGTGCAGGATCGGTTCATGGGACGGGTGCAGGTGGAAGTTCAACGTTAGCTGTGCTGAAGGAAGAGCTGTTTACGCTTGAGACGGAACGCCTGCAGAGCAAAATCACGGAGGCTGAATACATGGAGCACAAAGTGGCGCTGGAGCAGGTGCTGCGCCGTGTGCTGCATCGAAGTGCGGGCGCTGTGGCATCGGTGAAGGCGGAGCCGATGGCGGCGGACCTGGCCGCGCGCAGCGGGCTGCAGAGCTGATCGTGGGATCAGGAGTGCTGGCCGTGATGCGAGTGGTACGGCTGCTGATGCTGGTGGTGTGGGTTGGCGGACTGATCTTTTTTGTTTCTGTGCTGGCTCCTGTGGCCTTCCGCAACTTGCCGAGCTCGCATGAAGCTGGGCTGGTCGTTGGAGCGGCATTACGCATTCTGCATAAGACAGGAATGGTGGCCGGCATGATCTACTTGGTCGCGGCGCTAGCAGGTGCAAGACCGAGGCGATGGTGGATCGGACCTGTCTTGATCGTGCTGATGCTGGGGCTGACCGCGGGCTCGCAATGGGGCATTCTGCCGCGGATGGAGGTGGACCGAGCGGTGGCGGGAGGCGATGTCGCCACACTTAGAGCCGATCATCCTGCGCGGATGGATTTCGATCGGCTGCACCGGTTGTCCGTGCGGGTGGAGGGCGGTGTGCTGCTGTTGGGGATAGCCGCCATTGTGCTCCTGGGACTTCAGGAGAACCATTACGCTGCTGACTTCTACTGAATGACGAGCGTGACGGTGGCGGTGTGCTGGAGAACGGTGCCGTCAAGGTTGGTGGTTGTTCCTGTCACGACGATGGGATAGATGGTGGTGATTGATCCTTGGCTGGAAGCTGCGTTGATGCGATCGCCACATCCACACAGGGCGAGCGCAGCCAGGCTGGCGAGAAGCATTCGACGGCGATGCCTTGATCTGCCCACCAGGACCAAGGGCGAGAGCAGGGCGATGGTGATCCAACTTCGCCTGTGGCTTTCAGGGCGGAGGGATTCTGCGAGAGCGCGTGGGGTCGCAACTGACAATGTGAAGCCTGTGACAGCGCCGCCGGGTGGAATGACTGCAGGATCGAAGTTAGCGGAGGCATTTGGAGGAAGGCCGCCGGCGCTTAGAACGATAGGGCCGGCCAGGCTGGAGCCGGAGGTTTTCACGGCGACGGCAAAGGCTGCCGTCGCGCCTGCGTTGACCGTTTGCGTAGCACTGCTGGCCGTGAAGCTGAAGTCGGGCGGAGTGACGGGCGGGCCGAGAGTGAGGTTAACCGTAGGAGTCTGCGCAGAGAGGAAGTCGGTGTCGCCCGAGTAGAGCGCAGTCAAGGTGTAGGTTCCGTTGCCTAGGGTAGAAGTGCTAACGGCGGCAGAACCAGCGGCATCGAGGAGGACGGTTGAAAGATGGGTACCGGCGGAGGTGAGAAGGGTGATCGAGCCGGTGGGGATGCCTGAGGTTGTTGGAACGATATGAACGGTGAGAGTGTCCGCAACCTGGGTGAAGGTGGCTAGGACGGGTGCTTTGGTGATGGTCAAGGCGGCTGTTGGAGGGGTGAAGGTGTAGTTTGAGGCGGCAAGCCCGGAGAGGGTGATCTGCACGGGGTAGCTACCGGGGGAAGAGCCAGGGGAAGCAGTGGTGGTGACTGTAGCTATCAAATGTTCAGCGTCCGAGGCAAGATCGCCGGAGAGGGTGGCGGTGAGAGGCGGGATGGGTTGACCGTAAAGGACGACCGCGCTGCCGGCCAAGATTGCGGTGAGCGGGAGTGGAGCAACGGTGAGGGCGAGACTTTGCGATTGTGCGGCGCGATGCGTGCTGTCCCCAGGGAAGGTCGCGATCAGGTGATGCGTGCCGGCGGCGAGCGTTGGCAGTGAAAAGCGAGCGACTCCGGTTGACAGGTTGGCTTGGCTGACGAGCGCGGAGGAGCCGTTGCCGACCTCAAGGAGCGAGACAACGCCTGCAATCGTGGATGCAGCTGACATGGCTACGGTAAGGGCTGTTGCACCGTAGCTTTGAGTAGTTGGCCCGGAGAGGGTGAGGCTGCCATTGAGGAGCGTACCAAGACCGGCGATGGTCGAGATAGAACCGTCGATGGTGATCTGCCGGAGGCGTTGATTGCCGGTGTCAGCGAGGGTGATGGCTTCGGAGGGAGCAACGGCGATCGCGGAGGGAGTGTCGAGCATAGCCATGGCGGCGGGGCCGGTGTCCCCTCGAAACGATTGGCTTCCCTGCCCGGCGATGGAGGACAAGAGGCCGGAAGCGGTGTTCAGCTCGAGGACGCGTTGCTGGGCGGCGTCCGCGATCAGCACGCCTGCTGGCGAGATGGCGAGGCTGACGGGGCGGAGGAGTATTGAAGCGGCAGAACCGCCAGCAACGGTGGTGATGATGTGGGTGAGAGGGTCGATGCGCCGAACGCGATGGTTGCCGGTGTCGGCGAGGAAGAGAGTGCCGGACGCGTCGAGGGCCAAGCCGGACGGGGTGTCGAGAGCGGCAGCCGTTGCGAGGCCGCCGTCACCGCGGAAGCCCTGAGTTCCTGTGCCAGCGACGGTGGTAATGATGCCACTTTGCAGGTCGACGCGGCGAATACGGTGATTGCGCGAGTCTGCGATGTAAAGGCTCGAACTATCGAGGGCAAGAGCAACAGGAGAGGCGAGCAGTGCGCCGGTTGCCGCAGTGCCGTCGCCAGAGAAGCCGCTGATTCCGGTCCCGGCAACAGTGTTGATACCGCGGGTAACGACATCGATGCGGCGAATGCGTTGGTTCTGCGTGTCGGCGAGAAAGAGGTTTCCCGCCGAGTCAACGGCTACGGCGTGAGGGGTGTCGAGCTGCGCGCTCGTGGCGAGATTGCCGTCTCCAGAAAAGCCTTGCGCGCCTGTACCGGCGACTGTCGAGAGAGTTCCGGAGGAATCCAACCGACGGATGACATGATTGCCGGCTTCTGCGAAGAAGAGATTGCCTTGTGCGTCGTAGGCGAGGCCGAGAGGTTGCAGAAGGGAGATGGTTCCGGCGGGGCTTGAGGACAAGGAGGTCGATTGCCCGCGAAGGACGGAGCCGAGGACGAGAAGCGCGAACACGACAACATGAGGTGGGCGGAGAAGGCTCAACATAACCCGAGCGCAGACTTACCTCGGTGTGAGGGGCGAGCGTGAGGGTACGGTAGCAGCTGCGATGGGAACTCCGGAATAACACCAAGGGGCTAGACGGCCTAAAGTCTGGAAGCAGTTAGACAGAAACCCCGGCAAAGCGCCGGGGTCTTCTGCTGTCTACATTTGGCTATCCTTACGGGAGAGTTTGGAAGCGATTGGTGACGGGCTGCAATCCGTTGGAGTAAGGCTGGTAGACCGGAACCGCGCCACCTACGATTTCCGTGATGGTTGTGCTGTTCGCAAGGCCGAGCCAGATGTTTCCTGCCGAATCGATTGCCAAGGCATTCTGCGGGCCAAGGAAGGATGGATCCTTCTGGAAGCCGGTAGACGGGGTTAGAGGCACGGCAAATTTATTGAATGCCGAGAGACCGCCATTGGCGTTCGCCGCCCAGACATTCTGTGCACCATCGAGCGCGATATCAACCGGTGCGCCTAAGCCGCCAGCGGTTGCGGGAAAGCCTAGTGCGGTCGTGAAGGTTGTTCCGTTTCCGATCAGGTAGGTGATGCTGCTGTCTGTCGCGCTTGAGGTATAGACACCGTTACCCTGCGAGCTGGTCGAGGCGATACCGAAGGAGTTGGGGGTGGTGTATGAGGTTGTTGTGAAGTTAGTGAGGAATGTACCAGTCAGATCCACAGATCCAGCAGTTGCCGTGACAGAAGTAGTGCCGGAGGAGGCCCAGATCCTATTTGCCGCGTCGATCATGATGTGATTGCCGCTACCGATGGGTGCGGTGTTGATCAGAACGGGCACGCTTGGTGTCGTGAGGGTGGAGCCTTTCACAATCTCGAAGAGGTTGCCGTTGGTGGTTGAGAAGAAGACATCGCCATATCCGTCAGTCGTAATGGCGATAACGGGAGCCAGAGTTGGAATGTCGAGGCTAGCAGCTGTTCCTGCGGAGGGCGGCGTGTACCGGATGATCTCGTTGGTTGACTTGCTTCCTACCCAGATGTTGCCAGCGATGTCGTTGGTAATTCCAGAGGCGAAGAGAGGAGTTCCGGAGGCTACAGCTCCAGCGGTCACTGGGAAGCAGGCGCTCGGCGTACCGTCGGAGGCCATTTGACCGATCGTGCCGGCGTTGTTGCTAATGGAGCTGTTCGAGATGAGGAGGTTGCCGTTAAGGTCAACGGTGAGGCTGGTGGGATTGCTGACGAAGCCCGTGGCTGAGCCCGTGCAGGTGCCCCCTGCAACAAACTGGATACCAATCGACCAATCAGTGGGGACGCTGGACAGCGTCGGCTGATAGGGAGCTCCTGAGGCGGCCGACAGATTGTAGAGCGTCGTCATGTTGGCTGAGCTGCCGTTGGTCGGGTTGGTGAAGATGTAATAAAGGGCCGTGAGCAGATCGGGAGCGGTGGAGTACGTCGCGCTGGGGACGCTCGTCGTGCCTGCATTTGCAGGCGGGGCAGCTGCGGCGTAGAGGCTGGTGCAGGTCGCTGAACCGCCAGCAGTCTGGTTGATGCAAGCGGAGATGATGTTCGCGAGCTGATTGAGCTTGGCGAGCTCCGGGGTGATGGTCATGGTGACGCCGGTCGCGCCGAAGGGTGCGCCGTTTCGGACGAGTGAAGTGTTTCCAAAGCCGGTTGAGAGGCTGGCCATCAACGTGACGTTGTCGAAGGAGTGCGCAAGACCGAGAGTTGACACGAAGATGCCATCCGCGCCGATCGTTGACTCAATGGGACCGGCGGACGCGGTCGGGTTCATATACTGGTGGATGGCGGCCATAGTCGCGACGGTCACGACTTCGCTCATGTAGATGTTGGTGGAGGCGTTAATTTCAGAGCACTTGCCGAACGGCGCGATGAACTCGGCGTCAGTGTTGGGAGTGGCTCCCGGCGTGTTCACGGTGGTGCCGCCCTTCGCAACGGCGTAGACATAGGGATCAGTGCCGCTCAGCGGGCAGGTAAAGTTTGCGCTGGTGCCGTCGTTTGCGGCTCCCGTCACTTTGTTGAAGGCGAAGGCGCCGAAGCCATCGCTGGAGGACGTGGTCGTTGCGGCCAGCGTGGCACCAGTAGCGAAGTTGGTCTGACCGGCGAAGTAGAGGTTGACCGTGGCGCCGGCGACCGGCTGGTTGCCACCATGAATCTTTCCACTGACTTTGGCGGCGGCGGTCAGACCCGCTGACGAGGAACTGCTCGTCAGATTTGAACATCCGGTTGTAACGATAGCAGCAGATGCCAGCAGCGCCATGAGAATGCGAGGACGTATGCCGGCGAAGTAAGACGAGTTCATGTGTTGCCTCCAATAGCTTGCGGCGGGGTCTCCGCATGTAGTCGGGTGGGAAGGGCGATGGGCCCGCACGACAGATTCATCTATGAACGACGGCTACGCTCTGCCGGGCATTCCGCTGATGAGAGACAAGCAGCTGCTTGCGTCCCACAGAGAGCATATGGGGAAGATGGATGTTTCGGAAAGTTTTTTCTCAAAGGTGGCCCGTAATTTACCGAGTCGTATGTATTGATGCGTACAGCTGGAAGTGAACGGCGAGAACGTGTGATCCACGCATCTCGTGTCTGCGCCGAGTCCTGCGGCGGGAGGAATGGCTTGGCCAGATGAAGGTGCAGTAGGGTAAGTTGGCTATACGATCGCGTAGACGAGACGTCGTCGCGCAGAACAAGTCTGAATGATGAAGGATAGAGGCGTAACCATGGATAGAGGCGTAACCATGAACAATCGACGCATTCGAATACTGGCTGCCTGGGCCCTGGGCGCAACGATGGTTCTTTCTGGATGCAACAGCAAGCCGGCCGGACAGGCGATCCGGAACCAGGACGGATCGATCACGAATCCGGATGGATCAGTAACCTACCCGGCTGGATCGCAACAGGCCTCTGCTGCCGCGCAGCCAAATGCCGGGCAGCCGAACAACGGGGCGCCAGGGGCGGTGACCAATCCGGATGGGTCAGTCACAGTACCAAGCAATACGCGGCAGGCGCAGAGTTCGGCTGCTGCACCTGCGGCCCCGGCCATGACAGCCGCTCCTGCGATGACTGGCCCACCAGTGATGACCGGAGCTCCGGTTCAACGAGCACCGCGAGAGGTTCCAACTGGCAGCCGCGTATCGGTCACTATCTCGCAGACTTTGAGTGCCAGCAAGAATAACCCAGGCGACACCTTCTCTGGAGTGTTAAGCAGCGCGATTACAACACCGGGAGGCGACACCTTCTTCAAGCGAGGCACACCGGTCGAGGGCCGTGTTGTGGCAGCGAAAGGGCGCGGCAAGTTCAAGGGAGCCGGCGATCTTGGAATCGAGCTGACGTCTGTTGGCGGGTCCGAGGTGAGCACGACAGAGTACGAGAATGTATCGAAGGGCAAGGGCAAGAGAACTGCTCTCTTTGCTGGCGGTGGTGGCGGCGTAGGCGCGCTGATCGGCGGCTTGGCTGGCGGTGGGAAAGGCGCCTTGATTGGAGGTCTGGCGGGAGCTGGTGGAGGAACGGCAGCAGGAGCGTATACGGGAAACAAGGACGTTGTGATCCCGGCAGAGACGGTTATCACCTTCCGAACGACTTCTACACTGCGAGTTCGCTAGACAACTACTAGACTCAGGAGGAGCAGGTGAGTAGGCGATGGCGTGCTTCCCTGCTCCTTTGCTGTTGCGTTGTCGAGGCGCGTGAGGCTGAAGATAGACTTGGGCGATGCAGCTCCTTCCTATCTTTCTACGATCCGCGGTCGCGCGGGAACACTTTCCACCTGAGTCCGTGACGCATGGTGCGCCGGAGATTGCATTTCTCGGACGGTCGAACGTTGGTAAATCTTCGCTGATCAATGCCCTGCTCGGGTCGAAGCAGGCCCATACGTCTTCGACGCCTGGCCGAACGCGGGCGATTAACTTCTTTGCGCTGCACGAAGGGACGCAGGCTAAGCCGAAGATCGCACCGACAATGATCTTTGCGGATCTGCCGGGCTATGGATACGCAAAGATTTCCAAGTCTATCTCGGCGGAGTGGCCGAAGTTCATTGAGCCCTATCTGGCGGAGCGGGAGGCGCTGGCGCTGGGGGTGTGCCTCGTCGACACGAACATCCCACCGCAACCGAGCGATACGACGTTAATCGAATTCTTTCAGGCGATGGGACGGCCGTACCTGGTGGTTGGGACGAAGGCAGATCGGGTATCGAAAAATGTGCTGGGAAAGAACGTGGCGGCGCTGAAGAAGGCGCACGGCGTAGATGAGGTGTTAGCCGTGAGTGCAGAGAAGGGTACCGGAATCAAGGAGCTGTGGGGAAGGCTTCTGACGGTGGCTGCGGTCTAGTACGCTGTGAAGCCGATGCCGCATCTTGCGCAGTGGCAAGTGTGATATGGCTTATCGGTTCCTGCGGGGTGTCCGCACAAAGATCAGACCGATGCAGCGGTTGAGATGTACCGGCGTTGAGTGACATGGGCGGAATAGTTGGCGCCGACGACGTTGAATATCAATGACCAGACAAGAAGGGCAGCTGGATAGAACCCGCCGCCCTTCTCATACGGAGATCAACCGCCGTTACTCGCCGTAGTACTCGAGACCGAGATGAGTGATGAGATCTTCGCCCATGATGTGGCGAAGGGTGTTCTTGAGTTTGATCGATTGGATGAAAAGATCGTGCTCGGGATAGACCCCGGGGGCGGAGTCGGGTGCTTTGAAGTAGAAGGAGAGCCATTCCTGAATGCCGAGGCCGCGCAGGCTGGGGGTGCGGGCGGCGAGATCGAGGAAGAGGCAGAGGTCAAGCGCAAGCGGGGCGGCGAGGATAGAGTCACGACAGAGGAAGTCGACCTTGAGCTGCATGGGATAGCCCAGCCAACCAAAGATGTCGATGTTGTCCCAGCCCTCTTTGTTGTCACCACGAGGGGGGTAGTAGTTAATACGGACCTTGTGGTAAAGGTCCTTGTAGAGGTCGGGGTAGAGTTCCGGCTGAAGAATGATGTCGAGCACCCCGAGCTTGGACTCTTCCTTGGTTTTGAAGGACTCCGGGTCGTCTAGGACCTCGCCGTCGCGGTTGCCCAAGATGTTGGTGGAGTACCAACCGGCGACGCCAAGCATGCGGGTCTTGAAGGCGGGAGCGAGGACAGTCTTGATGAAGGTCTGGCCGGTTTTAAAGTCTTTGCCGCAGATGGGCGCATTCATCTTGCGTGAGAGCTCGCGCAGGGCAGGAATGTCGACGGTGAGATTCGGTGCGCCATTGGCGAAAGGGATGCCCTCCTTGAGCGCAGCCCAGGCGTAGAGCATGGATGGTGAGATCGAGGGATCATCGTCGACCAGGCCCTTCTCGAACGCTTCTAGGGTCTGGTGAGCGGGAGTCTGCTCAAGGAAGATCTCCGTTGAGCCGCACCAGATCATGACCTGACGATCCGTTTTGGTCTTGAAGGCAGCGATGTCGTTGCGGATCTGATTGGCTAGATCGCACTTGTTCTTACCCTGCTTGACGGAGGTGCCATTGAGCCGTTTGACGTAGTGCTGGTCGAAGACGCCGGGCAAGGGCTCGATGGACTCTAGGAAGGGGCGGATCTCCTCGAGCTGATCGCGGTCGAGCACCTGCGCGTGCTTCGCGGCATCGTACAGGTTGCCGCCGAAGATGTCCCACCCAGTGAAGACGAGGTCTTCGAGCTTTGCGATCGGGGCGAAGTCTTTGATGAGAGGGCTACGCTCGTCGGTACGCTTGCCGAGGCGGATGGTACCCATCTGGGTGGTGGAGCCGATCGGTTTTGCGAGGCCGCGACGGACGGCTTCCACGCCGGCGATGAGGGTGGTTGCGACGGCGCCCATGCCGGGGATCATGATGCCGAGTTTGCCAGTGGCTGGGGTGATGCTGGCCGCGGTGGAGCTGGCGGCTTCGGGTGTAGACATTGTGCTGGACGTACCCTTCTGTAGAGCGGATTGCCGATGATCGGACAGGTTAGTTTCTCGCAGGGGGCGGGTAACGCGCAAACCCCAGCCTGAGACCGAAGGTATGCGATGTCCCAATCTCCTTATGGTTGTTGTTCGAGGTCGAAGACGCGGGTGGTGTAGTCGCCGGGAAGGACGAGGACTGGAGGAGCGCAGAAACGGGAGCGCATTCGGTGGGAGTCCGGCCCAGCCAAGGCCGGCTCCGAGGCGAGAAGACAGGAGTCGCTGTACTCAGCAGTCGGTGTGCTTGTGATGTAATAGCGTGCTCCGTCGCGGCGCAGGGTTGACCGCAGATCATCTTCGCGACGGATGTGATTCAGAAAGGCCAGATCTGAGACAAGGCCCTCGGTCTGGTAGACCGGATCTGGAAGTAGATAACCCACCATGCCGGCGCGGTCTCCCATAGCGAAGACGCCAGGATGGGTGGAGGCGAACCGCGAAAGAGCGACGGCGTCTGCCTGGATGTTCGCCATGGTGGGATCTAAGCTCCACTGCTGCAAGGAAAGCAAGAGAAGGGCAGAAACGAGAAGAGAATTGGCGACAAGGCGAGCATGACGAGCGGCGCGGAAGCGAGACACTGCGACTGCGATAAGAACAAAGAAGGCGGCAATGGCAAAGCGGACGGAGTAGAAGTACCAGCCCCAGAGCGGCCAGTCGCTCGCGATGGAAAGGACGGCGAAGTGCACCCAGCGGAAGGTGATCGCGGAGGCAAGAACGACCTGGGCCGCGGGGGAAAGATGGGACCGGAGCCTGAGGAACAGGAGAATGGCCGCGAGTGAAAGATAGAGAGAAGCTTTGGGTTGAAGCACGCTACGCCATACTGAGAGGGCTGGCGTGTGATGGATACGAAGCTGCTTCGCGACTGCGGAGAGGGGAAGCCACGTGCCGAAGCGGAGCTTGTTCAAGGTGAAATAGGGCCCGAGACACAGCGCAACAACACTTATGAAGGAGAGTGCGGCTGTGTTGGTGAGGTGCGGGAAGCGGTGTCTCGTCAGAGCCGTTGTGAGGACGAGAAGGGCGACAAGCAAGGCGGAATCGAGGCGCGAGAGAACAAGGAGTGAGGCAAGCAGGCCGCCCAAAGCAGCTGATGCAGGAGTGAGACGGCTTAGGGCGCGGCACCACCAAGCGAGGAGAAGGAAGCCGAGCGGAAGGGTGAGCGTGGTTTCCATGCCTTGGAAGAAGGTGTTGAAACATGGAAGGAGGGCCAGAAGGGCTAAAGGATCCGCAAGGAAGGCTCCTTCAGGAGCGCAGCTGCGGATGATGGCGCGGAGAGCGATGAAGCTGGCCACGGCTGCCAGAAGACCGAGCAGACACAGACAGACGGAAAGGAAGTCAAAGGCTGGGTTGATGCGGGTGAGAATGCTCAGGAGAGCGAAGTAGAGAGGGTGATATCCGTTGGTCCTGTGAACTCCGTCGAAGGTGGATCCATGACCGTTAGCCAGGTTGACGGCGATCTTCACGTAGTAGAAGAGATCGTCTTGAAACCAGGCCATGCGGGCGATCTGAGGATGGCGTAGAGGTACGGAGAAGCTCCAACATCCAGCGAGGAAGACCAGAACAGGGACCAGCCAGGCGGGGTAGAGAGGCAGGTTGTCGCGATGTGTTGAGACGGGGTTTGGTTTGATCAGGCGAGGGACCCCGGCGGAACATCGGTACGAATGCGGTTTTTCCAGTGAGACGCGACGAACCAGACGATGCCAACAAGGAGGACTGCTTCCACACCGAGATGGAAGCGATGGAAGATTTCTTTGAAGCGCGGATTAGTGTTCCAGGAGGCGCCGAGACGCATGCCGACGTATGCGAGGGCGTAGCACCAAGGCCATGAGCCAAGGAAGGTGTAGAGGTGAAAGCGGAATTGATTCATCCTGGCGACGCCGGCGGGGAAGGCGATGAAGGTCCGAACAATCGGGAGCATGCGACCGAGGAGCACGGTGATAGAGCCGAACTTCGCGAAGAAGTGGTCGACGAGATTGAGATCTCGACGACTGAGAAGCATGTAGCTGCCGTAACGCTCGACCATAGGACGGCCCCCGCGGGCACCTACCCAATAGGCCGGGATGGAGCCGATGTTTGAGGCCAAGGAAGCTACGGTCGCG
This sequence comes from uncultured Acidobacteriaceae bacterium, assembly GCA_964235665.1. GTDB lineage: Bacteria > Acidobacteriota > Terriglobia > Terriglobales > Acidobacteriaceae > Edaphobacter. The sequence goes on along the minus strand of CAXSAY010000001.1, from coordinate 1,536,779 downwards.
AGCAGGATGAGCTGGGCTTGCGTGTGCGCGAGAGCATAGCCGGCGAGCGGCATGATGACCTCGGACGGGATGGGGATGCAGGCCGACTGGATCGCCATGAGGAGGGCCACGGTGGCGTAGCCGCCAGTGGCGATGAGGGATATGAGGAGTGCAAAAACTTTTTCTGACATTTCGGGATGAGTATACCGGCTGATGGAAACACGGCTTGGCTCTCAACAGGGTTCGCGAGAGAATAGAGACTATGGCAGAGACTCTTGTTCCTTCGCAGCCTGAAACTACAGACGTGCCCGCTACGGCTATATCCTCTCCTGCCGTTCCAACGGTAACGACGTCACCCATGACAGGACGGCCTGCGAGCAGCTATAGTGCAGCGCCGCATGATCCAGCGAAACCCCCCGTACAACGACAGATTGTGTGTTTCAGCTTCTTCAAGGTGCTTCCAGAATGGCGACGACTACCGGCTGAGGAGAAGGAAGAGCATCGCCGTGCGTTTGCCGAGGTATTAAAACGATGGAACAAGCCGGGCGAGTTTCTATCGTTGACTTATTCAACGATCGGCACTCGTGGCGATGTCGACATGTGTGTCTGGTCGATCGGCTATTCCGTCGAAGAGCTGAACCGGATGCGGTCCGAGCTGATGGGCACACCGCTGGGCGGCTACCTGAGCACACCGCACAATTTTCTGGCCATGACGAAGCGATCCCAATATCAGATTGATCGCGAAGACGAGAGTGAGGGTGCAGGACGCGGAGCTATTCGACCCGGTGGACAGAAGTACATTTTCATCTACCCCTTTTGGAAGACACGGCCGTGGTACTTGCTGTCGGCGACGGAGCGGAAGCGACTTATGGATGAGCACATTCGCATCGGACTGCTGTATCCCCGAGTAAAGCTGAACACGACATATTCGTTCGGGATTGACGACCAGGAGTTCGTGGTGGCTTTTGAGACAAACTTCCCGGAAGATTTTCTTGATCTGGTGCAGCAGTTGCGCGAAACGGAGATCAGCCTGTATACGCTGCAGGACACACCGATTTTTTCGTGTGTGCGACTGCCTGCGGAAGAGATGCTAAAGCGGTTAGGGTGAGAGATGACGCGCAAGACAGAGAAGCCGCGTGTGGAAGGAAAGGTTGTGCGCCGTGTGCAACCTTCGCCGATGGGAACGAAGGCGCGAGCCATTGCCGCAAGCGAGCCCGTCGCGGCCAAGAAGCGGTTAGGAAAGACGAAGCGGCCTCTAGCTCCTGAGCGTGTAGCGGCGATCCTGGACGCATTGGCAAAGACGTATCCCAAGGCGGTGTGCGCACTCCATCATCGCGATGCCTGGGAGTTAACGGTGGCTACGATCCTTTCGGCACAATGCACGGATGCACGCGTGAACCTAGTCACCCCTGAGCTGTTTCGGACGTTTCCGACACCAAAGGCGATGGTGGCGGCTTCTCTGCCGGAGCTTGAGGGCTTGATCCGCACGACGGGCTTTTACCGCAACAAGGCAAAGAGCTTGAAAGGTGCGGCCCTAACAGTCACGGACCGTTTCGGCGGCGCTGTACCGCAAACGATGGACGAGATGCTGGAACTGCCGGGAGTGGCACGTAAGACGGCGAATGTGGTGCTGGGCAGTTGGTATGAGATTGCATCCGGCGTGGTGGTGGACACTCATGTGCTGCGCATCTCGCGTCGACTGGAGCTAACAGCAGAGACGACGCCTGAAAAGGTGGAACGCGATCTGGAGCGGATCGTTCCGCAAGATCAATGGATCGACTACAGCCACCGCATCATTCACCACGGGCGGCAGATTTGCCTTGCGCGGAAGCCGCGATGCGCTGATTGTACTCTGGAGACACTGTGCAACTCCGGAGATAAGGTTTGGAGCTCGCACTAGCAGGGCGAAAGCACCTGCGCGACGGCCGCGGCGAGTGCGGCGACGGTGGTACTGAGGGCTTCCGCGTGGGGTGGTAGATCAAGTTCGCGCAGGGTCTGACTGGTGATCGGGCCGATGGAGATGCGGGGGATCTCGGATGGCAGGTGAAGCTGCGCGGCCTCAAGCAGGGCGACGAGATTATGCGCGGTGGAGGAACTCGTGAAGGTGATGGCATCTGGCCAGCACGCAGGGTCATGAAAAAGCCGCCGGAGCTTCGGGATGGAAGCCTCTGGGAGGACATTGCGGTAGGCCGGAACCATGGTGACTGTTGCCCCATGCTCGCGGAGAGTGTCCGGAAGATCATTCGGGGCCTGCTCTGCGCGAAGCAGCAGAATGCGAGCACTTCCCTGCTGCTGGAGCAGGTCTCTGATCTGTGGGATGAGCATTCGCGCGAGAGACTCGGCGTTGGCCTGTGGCGGTGTGAGCGGAGGAGATCCTGCCCTGAGAAGGCCGGTGTTGGTAAGAGCAGCCGTAGTTGATGGTCCGATCGAGGCGACCGAAGGTAATTGAAGGCGTGGCGAGAGGGCCCGCGCGCTTGCAGCGAAGGCCATAACGGCATTGGCGCTGGTGAAGAGGAGCCAGTGGTAATGGGCGGCGCTGCGGGCGGCCTGATCCAGAGCGCTTGAAGAGGTAGGTGGGGCGATCGCGATGGTGGGAATGAGGATCGGATGTGCGCCGAGACGTTCCAACTCCGCCGCAAGCGATGAGTTCTGCTCCCGCGAGCGCGTAACCAGGACAGTACGGCCTGAGAGAGAAAGCAACATGCTGCTGCTATTGTACGAAGCGGCCGAAACCTACGATGGTACGGAGAAGCAATCCCGCTTCTCGCATTGTCACGGATCTTCGAGCGGCGTAACCTCGGGGCGGGACAATCGTCGTACAGAGGAGTTTGAGGAAACGATATGCATTTGAGAGTGATGCGCACATCGGTAATGGTGGTTTTCACAGCTGCGACCGCGGTGGTCTTTGCCCAGAGCGCGGGCATTACGGGAACCTGGCGGACACCGACCGGTTCAGCGATTCGTACCTATTCGTGCGGACCAGAGACTTGCTTCAAGATCGTCGAGATCGAGAAGAGTTCGCCCTATACGAAGGACGGATTGAACCCTGATCCTTCGCTCAGAGATCGGCCGCTCTGTGGGCTCGAGATTGGTACGGGCTTCCGGCTACAAGGGGATGGAACAAAGGCGGATAAGGGCCATGTCTATGACCCGAAATCGGGCAAGACTTACAGCGGCTCGCTAGAAATGGATGGGCCGGATCGGCTGAAGCTGCGCGGCTTCATAGGAGCCAAGCTCTTTGGACGTACAGAAGAGTGGACCCGAGCCACAGCGCCGGTAGAGATGTGTAAGGTCACGTAACCGTACTAGTTGTGGGGCAAACAACAAAGGCTGCCTCACGGCAGCCCTTACTGTGTGCATACCAGATTCCTAAGTGGCTGTCTGGAGAGACGGACGAAGCTCTTTCGCAGCGGTCACGAGATTGGTGAGGGCCTCGGTAGTTTCTGGCCATTGCCGGGTCTTCAAGCCACAGTCTGGGTTAACCCAAACCTGATCGGGACGAAGAACCTTGAGTGCGAGCTCGAGCAGGGACTTCATCTCACCCGTAGAGGGAACGCGCGGTGAGTGGATGTCATAGACGCCGGGGCCAATCTCATTCGGGTATCCGTGCTGCTTGAAGGCGTCGAGCATCTCCATCTTTGAGCGGGCGCTCTCCATCGAGATAACGTCAGCATCAAGAGCGGCGATGGACGGAAGAACGTCTTCAAACTCGCAGTAGCACATATGAGTATGGATCTGGGTTCCGTTCTCGACGTCAGTGGTAGCGAGGCGGAAGGCTTTGACCGCCCAGTCGAGATAGGTTTGCCAATCTTTGCGGCGAAGGGGAAGACCTTCGCGCAAGGCGGGCTCATCGACCTGAATGATGCGAATGCCAGCTGCCTCGAGGTCGGTTACCTCGCCGCGAAGGGCAAGCGCGATCTGGAAGGCAGTGTCCTTTTCGGGGATGTCGTTGCGGACGAAGGACCATTGCAGAATGGTGATGGGTCCGGTGAGCATGCCCTTCATCGGCTTATCGGTGACGGAGCGGGCAAAACTTGACCATTTCACGGTCATGGCATGCGGACGCGAGACATCACCGTAGATGACCGGCGGCTTAACGCAACGCGAGCCGTAAGACTGGACCCAGCCATTCTCGGTGAAGGCGAAACCATCGAGATGTTCGCCGAAGTATTCCACCATGTCGTTGCGCTCAAACTCACCGTGAACGAGAACGTCAAGGCCGATGGCTTCCTGTTTGCGCACGCAGTCCGTGATCTCTTTCGCGAGATAGTCGTGGTACTCGGTCTCGGAGAGATGACCCTTCTTGTGCGCGGCCCGCTTGCTGCGAACTTCTGCGGTCTGTGGGAAGGAGCCGATCGTGGTGGTAGGGAGCAGAGGCAGGCCGAGCTCTTCGCGCTGCACCTGGGCCCGTTGTCCGTAGGCAGCCTTGCGGCGGAAGCTCTCGTCTTTGAGGTCGGCGATAGCTTTGCGAACAGCTGGGTTCGTACTGCTTTCGGCGGCGAGACGATCCTGGTTGCGCTTGCGATTTTCAACGAAGGCATTCTTCGCAAGCTCGGGAGCCTGGGCGAGAGCGGCCAATTCTTCGAGTTTCTGTTGCGAGAAGCTGAGCCAGCTCTTAATACGGGGATCGAGCAGGTTCTCATCTTCGGTAGTGTAGGGCGTGTGCAGGAGCGAACAGGAGGTGGCCAGCTGTACGCGGTCCGGACCTAGTTTGCTGATGGTAGTGGCGAGTGAGGTTTGAAGGGCGTCGAGATCAGCGAGCCAGATGTTGCGGCCCTCAATAACACCGAGCGAGAGTACTTGATTACCGGCGAGTTTCTCGACGACCCGGGTGAGCTGCTCCGGTGCTCGAACGAGATCAACGTGAAGGCCAGCGGTGCCGAGGGATGTAGCAAGGTCGAGATTGTCGCCAAGGGCGCCGAAGTATGTGGTCAACATCAGCTTGACGGGAAGCTTGGAGAGAGCGGCATATGCAGATCGATAGGCCTCGACATAGGCAGGCTCAAGATCAGTCACGAGATGGGGTTCATCTATCTGAATCCACGCGGCGCCGGCCGCGTGTAGCTCTGTCAGGATCTTGCTGTAGGACTCGAGCAGCTTCGGCAACAACGAGAGTGGATCCGTTCCGTCTTCAGACTTGCCGAGAAGCAGAAGCGAGACAGGGCCGATGATCACCGGACGAGTGAGAACACCGAGGGCTTTCGCTTCATTGAACTCAGAGATGATCTTCGTTGTTTCAGGCTGGAAGGAGAGATCAGCGGTCCACTCGGGTACGAGATAGTGGTAGTTGGTGTCGAACCATTTCGTCATCTCCATGGCGGTTTGCTCGTTCGAGTTGCGCGCCATCTTGAAGTAACGGTCCAATGTGACGGCGTCACTACCGAAGCGCGTCGGGGTGGCGCCGACGAGGACAAGCATATCCAGGACCTGATCGTAGAAAGAGAAGTCATTAGACGGTATCGAGGTGATGCCTGCGGCCTGCTGTTGCTGCCAGTGGCGCGCACGAAGCTGTTTGGCAGTGGCAAGCAGCTGCTCTTCGGTGGCCTTCCCGCGCCACAAATCTTCCAGGGAAACCTTCAGTTCACGGCGACGGCCGATCCTTGGAAATCCAAGGACAGCAGTAGACAGCTGATGCGATGACATGGAATCAGATCCTCTCTTCATTTGAAGCGATTGTGTCAGGCTAGCGACTTACGCCGGTGTGGTTGCGCGGCCGACTATGGAAGGGCAGGCATGCCCAAGGTCCCGATGGAGAACCCCACTACTGTAGGATACATCGCTCTGGACACAGCAATGAGAAATGCAGGCGTGGTCGGCTATCAAGTTGGATGGTTCTGAGCGTACAGAGCCAAGCCCTGTGCGACCGAGGTAAAAGCTTCCCCGAGGATGACGCGAGCGGGGCTGAAGCGATCGTCGAAGATGCTGCGGACGGCGGGAACGAAGCTTGTACCGCCAGTGAGAAAGACGCGATCGACGGCTGATGGTGGAGTCGATGTTGCGGTTAAAAGCGAATTAACCGCGTGCCGAATCGCTGCGAGCTCCGGGCTGATCCATTGCTCGAACTCCGAGCGGGTCACGGTAGCTTGCAGGTTAAGACCGGAGTCGCGGAATCGGAACTCGGCGGCCGGCTTTGAAGAGAGAGCAAGCTTGGTCTGCTGAACGGCCTGGTGTAACGCGTAGCCGAGGTCTTCGTCGATGAGCGTAATGAGAGAGTCGATTTGCTTCTCGATCGCAGGTTGCTTGCCGGCTCGAAGGCGGGCGGTAGCGAGTATCTGCTCGACGTTGCGCGTCCGCAGAAAAGAAAGGTAATGCCACCGCTCTAGGTTGGTATAGATCCAAGCAGGAACGGCAGGAAGCGGCTTACTGAACGATGAGACAGACGCCCGGGAACCGAGTGCCGGAGCGACAAGGTGGCGCACGAGTTTGGCATCGAGGGCATCCCCGGCAAGACCGACGCCGGAGGTGCCAAGGATGCGCTCTGCCGCTGGCAGATGGCGAGCGCGAGGACCTACGTGAATCAAGGTGAAGTCGGAGGTTCCACCACCGAAGTCGCCGATTAGAACGAGTTCGTCATGGTTCAACGTAGCTTCGTAGGTGTAGGCTGCAGCGACAGGTTCGGCAAGGAACTCAATCTCTGTGAAGCCAGCCTGGCGGAGGGCTGCTTCGAGACGATCGATGGCAAAAGCGTCATCTGACGGAGTCTCTGAGGAGACGAAGTGCACCGGGCGACCGACGACGGCGCGGGTGATGTCCAGGTTGAGGGTAGTGGAGGCGGCGTTGCGCAAATCAGCGAGGATACGACTGATCAGATCCTCTAAGGTGTAGCGACGACCGAAGACCTCCGTACCGTTTAGATTGCGGACAGCGAGATAGCTTTTGAGAGACTGGATGAGGCGACCGGGGCGCTCAATCTGCGCGGTGTGGCGGTTCAGATAACGATCGATTGCGGAAGGACCGGTGAACGCGTCAGTTGTTTTCCGACCCGCATCTTCATGCTGCTCAAGGTAGAGCAAGGAGCGGAACGAGGATGTTCCTCCGTCAAAGTCGATCAGCGTTGTTCCTTCGGCGGTAGCAAGTGCGATGGAACTGTTGGTGGTGCCGAAATCAAGCCCGATACTTAGCGAACGCATTCTCTCAGACTAGCTGAGCGCGTAGCTCTCGAGTGACCAAGACAGTGTCACAGGCGGTGGATCGAACTAAGGAAGAGAGAAGGGCGGATCGCGATAGAGAATGTCGGCGTCATGGGGGTCTCCGGGCAGGAAGGCAGAGTGCTGCAGCAGAGAACTTCCCTTGCGGATGTAAATACGGTAGCGGGAGGGCTGGTCGGTAGGATACGTTGCTCCCTCCACCGGAAATGCGCGAGAGATGACCGATGTATAGTTCGCCTCGAGGTACCGCTCAAACTCAGGCCAGGCTTCGAGCTTCCGGAAAGTATGGCCAACCTGGAACCACTCATTAGAGAGTACGAAGACCTCTGGCGGATCGCTTCGCACGAGCTGCCAGAATTGTCGCCGGTAAAACTCAGCGACGGGACTCGGGTCTGGTGAGAAGAAGAGTAAATCGCCGGTAAATCCGTTGTTTTGGACCAAGCCAAGATGGTATAGGGCACTGAAGCATCCATCCGTAAGATCGAAGCATTCGACTTTACGATCGAGCCGATCGGTGCCGATTGCGGCGAGATCGCTGGCGAGCGCACGTGAGAACGCGAGGGCGCTGACGGGAGTGCTGCGACGTAACTCAACCAGGTAGTGGGGAACGCTCACCGCGATGGTAAGCAAGACGCCGCAGGCAGCCAGGCTGCGTCGAAGGCCCGGCAGTTGAAGCGCGGGCAGAAACTCCAGGCCAAGCAGTATGAGCAGGAAGGCGACGAACGGATAGCGGTGATAGATGATGCCTTTCCGTTGCGCAAAGAACGAGACCGCGCCGAAGAGACAGGCTACGAGCAGGATCCAGCGCTCGTAGTTCCACGATCGATTGCGGAAAGCGAGAAGCACCCCGAACGGCAGGAGGAGGAGGATGTTCTTTGGTAACAGGATGCGCAGCAGAGGTGCGAACCCAAGGTGCTTGGCAGCGACGTAGGACGGCAACAAGGTTCGTGTGACGAAGAGGAAATCATGAAAGGACTGCGTTGAAGCAAAGAACCAGAAGACCGACGCGGCCGCAACGGCGAACCCCAAAAGGCTGCAGAGCAGATACCCTCTTACGGGCTCGCTGCGCCGATGCAGCACTACCAAGGCGGCGATGCCGACAGTAAGAGCCAGCGGCGCGCAGGTGGGCTTGATAGAGGCCGCGATGCCCATAGCGAGACCGAACAGAGTCATCCATGAGGGCTGCCGACGCCGGATGCTGAGGAAAAGAGCAGCTATGCCAAAGGCGAGCAGAGTTGTCATCACTTGCTCGCGCTCCACCGCGAAGTTAGGACCTTCAGAGCCATGCAGAAGGGCGAAGAGGCCTCCCGCGTAGACGCCGGCCAACCAGTCGTAGGGCAGTGTGATGATCACGAAAGAAAGCGTGAGCAGCAACGACAGCGAGTCATCATAGATGCGCCATGCGAGATCACCCTTCCCGAAGAGGCTCATCGCCCAGCGCTCGGTCAGGTAGGCACCGGGCATGTTGCTATCTGAGATGTCCCGATACGGGCGCATGCCATGATCCATCAGAAAATTCACGTAGTGCATTACGGCTGAATCCCAGATGACCGTCCAATGCAACGACCAAGCCACGTAGTAACAGAAGGCGGCGAGCAGGGTTGCACCGAGGAGAAGACGAAGGAGCGATGCGGCTCGGTCGAAGAAAAGAGTGGTCACGCGAGGTCCTCGTAGAGCAATGCGTCAATTCAATGTTGCGAGGGAATGAAGTCTTCCAGAACGGCTTTTCGCATGAGGTCAGGTGGAAGCAGACCTTGAGCGAGGATGAAGTCGTGGAAACGAAGTGGCTCAAACTTCGGACCCAGAGCTGCCTCTGCTTCGCGACGCAGATCAAGGAGACGGTTGTAGCCATAAAAGTAGCTGTTGGCCTGTCCGGGTGACTTGGTCGTGTAGCGTTCGACCTCTGAGGTGGCGAAGGCGTCCGAGAGCACGACGTCGCGCATCAAGACTTGCTTCGCCTGCTCTGGAGTGACTTTGCCGGCCTGCAGTTCGGGATCGAGGAAGGCACGTGCGGCGCGAAGCAAGCGCAGATCAAGGGAGGCCAATTGCCCCTCAGCGGGCATGTAAGGTTTGATCAGATACTCCGAGTAGAGACCCCAGCCTTCGGCGTTTGTGGAGTTGAAGGCAAAGAGCGCGCGCGCGAGTGAGACACCCTGTTCGACCATCGAGTCGAACTGCAGTTCGTGACCAGGACGGGCCTCGTGAGCTGTGAGTGTCCAGGCGACAGCGTCGTAGGTGAAGTCGTCAAAGACTTTGGCCTTGGTTCCGTTGGCTGAAGGCAGATTTAGGGGAAGGATGAAGACGCCGCGCTGGCCGGTGTTGTGCAAGAACGGCGGCGGTTGCATGTGCGGTGCTGGAACCTGGGCCGTTTCGGCAGCGGTCGCAAGACGAATGATGGCCGGTCGCGACGGCAAGGTTACGACCTTATGCTCCGTGATGACGGCCTCAATCTGGTGCAGGCGGCTCTCGTAGAGAGGAAGGATGGCATCTCCGGTGATCTGCTGTTTCTTCAACTCGGCAAGAACAGAGCGGTAGTCGTTTGAGACGAAGCCGTGCTGCTTGGCGATGGCAGCCGCGAGCGGGGCCATTTCGGCCTGGATCGCCACGAAGGACTGATGCGCCTGAGCGGCCAGCTTCTCTGGTGGGATATCAACGCCGTAACCTTCAAGGTCAAGTGCATAGTCAGCCGGGGCGAGGCGGAAGTCGGTCTTGGCCTTGGGCAAGACAGTGGATCGCTGCCACTCGTCATAGCTGATGAGCTCTGCTTTCAGCCGATTAAATGCCGGCTCCCAGCCCGTCAGCTTGTATTTGCGGAAGAGATCGGCGATGCCATCGATGTAGTTGTTGTTGCGCGCAAGTTCCGTTTCCATGCGCAGGCGGGAGGGATAGGTGACGTCCGGGCGAGCCATTCGTGCGAGCACGAAGGCTCGGGCAAGATCAGTCAAGGGCTTGTAGCCGGACTCGAGGCCAGCGTACCTATTCAGGCGGATGACAGCTGCTTTGCGACGCTCGGGTGACGTCTGGTCATCCAGAAGTCCCTGTAAACCAGAGAAGACGAGTTCGCTGGCGTTCAGGAACGGAACTTTGTGGGTTCGCTCATAGTCCTGCTGACGAAAGCGATGTTCGGTGTCGTGGATCAGGATATGAATATCCTGAAGAACACGCGGATCTCTTTCGGTGTTGAGAGACGACTTGAGCCGCTGCAGGACGGCTTCAGTTTCAGCGCGCTCCTGATTTTCATCGGCTTGAGTCAGCACAGAGATCTTTGTGTCGTACTCAGCGAGACCTTCGGCGCTGGCGCCCTCCGGAGAATGCCGATTAGAGACGTTGATCAGCTGCTGCGTGTACGTGTTTGATCTTTTGATCCAGGAGCGGTCACTTGCGGCGGGGCTTTGCGATATGCCACTCGGCGAAAGAAGACCAGCGAGCAAAAGGGTGATAAACAAGCGAGACATATACGCTCCAGCACAGATGGTATGACCCACAGTGTACGGGTTCGATTATGGTGAGTTGTTAGAAGACGGGAGGGCGCATGACTCTGGATGAGGAGATCGAGATTCTCAAGGCACAGGAGACGGTGCTGCACTTTGCGGCGTTCAACGCGGAGACAGCATGGGCGCTGGGCTGCCGTATACGCGAGCTTGCGACGCAGACGCCGAAGCCGGTGGCGATTGGAATCTGGCTGGCGTCGCAGACGCTGTTTTATACCGGGACGAGCGGCGTCACGCCGAGCAACGAGGACTGGCTACGACGTAAGCGGAACACCGTACTACGATTTGGGAGGAGCTCGCTCCTCGTTGGGTCCGAGCTGGTAAGGAGTGGAAGCACTCTCGAAGCAAAACAAGGGCTCGGTCTCGCGGAGTATGCGGCTCATGGCGGAGGGTTCCCCCTGCTGCTTGAAGGAACTGGATGTGTCGGCGCGATCGTCGTCAGTGGGCTAACGCAGCGTGAAGATCACGAGTTGGTGATTACTGCGGTCAGCGGACTTCTGAGCCGTTCTGTGACGCAGCTTTTGTGACTTGTTCGAGATTGGCTAGCTTACTCGTCTACTGTCACGAAGAGCGGATCTGGCAGCAACTCCAGCGCTCCACGTTGGATGAGTAGAGTTGCGGCACGTTCCCCCAGAATTTCCGGTGGGAGCGAAGCGATGCTCTCTATGCGTTCGGTCAGCATCACTTCGCCATCCGGAGAGACCACCTGCGCGAGCAGTACAGCCGACCTGCCGTCGACCGTGCAGAAGGCACCAATCGGCAGCATGCAGCCGCCGCCAAGACCGTTGAGTGCGGCTCGTTCGGCTGTTACGGCGTACCGTGTCGAGGCATGGTCAAGCGCGGCAACAGCCTGGAAGATCTGCGGGTCACGATCTCGGTTCTCTGCATCGAGCGGAAAACGATGCGATCTGGTCTCGAGCGCGATCGCTCCCTGGCCCGGTGCAGGGCAGACCTCATCGGGCTCAAAACGCTGGTGCACGTTCTCGGTGCGACCTAAGCGATCCAGACCAGCCGCAGCCAGTACTAGAGCGTCACAGTCGCCTTCCTCGAGCTTGCGAAGGCGGGTGTCGATGTTGCCACGAATTTCAACAAACGTGAGATCAGGACGGAGAGCCAGAAGCTGAGCCTGCCGGCGGGGGCTTGTCGTCCCGATGCGGGATCCTCCGGGAAGTGTATGCAGACCCCAGTATGGCTCGCAGACGAAGACATCGCGCGCGTCGGCACGCTCAGGGATGGCCGCCAGCGTGAAACGCTCGTTGAGCGTGGTTGGGAGGTCCTTGAGGGAGTGCACCGCGAGGTCAATCTGCCCCGCGGCAAGTGCTTCTTCGATCTCCTTGATGAAGATACCCTTTGCATCAAGCGGGACCCCATCGGGCTCAGGTGGCGGAACAAACCCCGGCTGCTGCATGCGATCGCCTGTCGTTCGGATAACCTGGATCTCCACCGTGTGGCCGTTTGCCCGAAGACGGTCAGCGATATAGTTGGTTTGCCAAAGCGCGAGCTGCGAGCCACGGGTGCCGATACGAAGAGTCGTCATACTTACCTAAGGATACGGCAGGGTCAGGCATGTATGGTTTTGAAATGACCGACGAAGCGCGAGCGGCTGTAGAGCGGCGAGATCGCTGGAGGAAGCAGGCTGCAGAGCAGGCGGGAACGCTCCTGTTTGAGACTGCGGGTGAGGATTCGACCGGCAACTCGTACCTGTTTCGGAGCCCCGTGCGCATCATGACAGCAGATGACGCACTGTCGCTGTCTCAACTTTTTGCAGAGTTAACCTTGGCGCTCCAGGCTGGCTTTTACGTGGCTGGTTTTCTGCGGTATGAAGCCGGGTATGTGCTCGAACGAGTTCGCAACCGCGGTGCAAACCGGGAGCCGCTTGCCTGGTTCGGCATCTACCAGGATCCGGAGATCGCCGCGAAGACTCCGGCCACGCGCGCTTCCCTCCTGCCGCAACCGCTTTGTGTCCACATGGAGACATCTCTGCCGGACTACCTGCACCGGGTTGCCTCGATTCAGCACTATATCGATATGGGAGATACATACCAGGTCAATCTGACTACAGCACTCGAGAGCAGCTATCGCGGCGAGCTTCTGCATCTCTATGAAGCACTCGCGGCGCAGCAGCCCGCTCCGTTCTCGGCGTTGTTGCATTTGCCTGAGGACGAGCTTGTGCTTTCGTTTTCGCCTGAACTGTTCTTCTCTGTCAGCGCGGATCGAACAATCACGGTGCGACCCATGAAGGGTACTGCAGCACTTCCTGAAACGGAAGACGGGGATCAGAAGCAGATTGCGTGGCTCGCCACGGACGAAAAGAACCGGGCAGAACACCTGATGATCGTGGATCTTCTTCGGAGCGATCTCGGACGACTTTGTACGATGGGAAGCGTTGTTGTCGATCACCTGTTTGACGTAGAACGCTATCGAACCCTGCTCCAAATGACGTCCACGATGAGTGGATCTCTGCGGACGGACGTTGGCCTTCTGGATATTTTCCGAGCGCTCTTTCCTAGCGGGTCGATGACCGGCGCGCCGAAGCCGCGGACGATGGAGGTTCTCGCCGAGCTCGAAACCAAGCCCCGCGGCATATACAGCGGAGCTATCGGCTTTGCCGCTCCGGACGGGTCGGCGGTGTTCAATGTCGCGATCCGCACGCTTGTGCTCAGGGACGGAATGCTGCGGATGGGCGTTGGGGGAGGCATTGTTGCGGATTCCGTCGCCCAGCAGGAACACGCCGAGTGCTGGCTGAAGAGCGAGTTCCTCCTCCGAGCCTCGCCTCCTTTTTCGCTCCTCGAGAGTGTGCTCTGGGACGATGGCTTCCGGCTCCTGGATCAGCACCTTGATCGTTTGGCGAACTCCGCCGAGCAGCTCAACTTCATGTTTCAACGTGCAAAGATTATGGATCAGGTGCTCGCCTTCGTTCGTGGCCTGAGAGGACCGCAGAAGATCAGGATTGTGCTGTATCGAAAGGGCGAAGTAAGTCTTACGGCATCGGAGGCGATCTTCTGGCGATCTCCTTTGCGGGTTCGACTCTCACCGCGGCGTACGTGGTCAAAGGACAGCTTTTTGCGACACAAGACGACCTTCCGTCCGATCTACGATGAGGGGACGCGTGAGGCGGAGGAGCTGAATTTTGCTGACACTCTGTTTGCCAACGAGCGCGATGAGCTTACAGAGGGCTCGATCAGTAGTCTTCTTCTTCTAATGAACGGACGATGGAAGACGCCTGCACTGGCCAGCGGAGTCTTGCCTGGAGTCGCTCGAACGCAACTGCTTGGGCGCAAGGTCATCGAAGAGCAGGTGCTCACACTTGATGCGCTAACGAGAGCAGAAGGAGTGGCGTTATGCAATGGTGTGCGGGGGGTGGGCGTTGTGCGATCTCTAACGATGGATGATGGCCGGATCCTGGAGTTTCCTACATCAATTCGAGAGCTGGACCTGCTTTAGTTACTTCTGCTCAGACTTCTCCGGTTGCGAGACCTCGTCGATGGGCTCACGACGCGTTGATCGATTGGATCCACGGCCGGGTGTTTCTGTGTAAAGCGCACACAGCTGCCCGAGGAGGGTCGCGTCTCCATCGCTTGCAGCAGAGCGTATTGCCGTCATAGGCGCGTGCAGCAGCTTGGCGGTGAGTGATCGCGTTAATGCTTCGACGGCTTCCTGCTGGGCGCCAGTGAGGCCATCAAGCTTTGTTCCGGAGCGAGCTACTTCGGCTCGCCGGAGCTCCTCGGCCTGCTGCTGCAAGGCGCGGATCGTTGGAACGGCATCGAGGGTGTTTAAGCGGGCATGATAGCGCTCGACCTCGCGACTGACAATCGCTTCGGCGGCAGCGGCTTCCTTCGATCGGCTAGCCAGATTCGACATAGCGACCTGTTGTAGATCGTCAATGTCGTACACAAAACAGCCGTCAACTTTGTTGAGGCCAGGATCGACGTCTCTGGGTACAGCGATATCTATAAAGAACATCGGGCGATTTCGCCGACGCTCTAGGAACAGCTTGCCTTGTGCTGGTGTGAATAGTTTGTGACTGCCGCCAGCACCGGTAGAGGTAATGACAATGTCAGCTCGATGAGCCTGCTCGGCAAGGCTATTGAAGGGGATGATCTGTGTAGGAATCTTTGTGTCGAGATCCGAGGCAAGCTGTCGTGCCCGCGCCTCGGTACGATTGGCGATAAGCACGGTAGACGCCCCGTGCTGAATGAGGTGTCTTGCTGCTAGCTCCGACATCTTTCCGGCGCCCACTATCAGTACTTGTTTGCCGTTTAGCGTGCCAAAGATCTTTCGGGCGAGGTCAACCGCTACGGAAGCCACAGAGACAGAGGAGGAGCCAATCTGGGTCTCAGTGCGAACCTTTTTCGCGACGGAAAACGCACGCTGCAGCAGCGGATCCAAGGTCTCAGCGATCGCGCCCACGTCACGAGCCACGGTCCAAGACTCCTTCACCTGACCGAGAATTTGCGCCTCGCCGACCACGAGTGAATCGAGGGAGCTCGCGACGCGGAAGAGGTGCCGAACAGCTTCTCGCTCCTGGAACTCATAGAGGTGAGGACCGAGGCTGTTCAGCGGAACCGCGAAGAACTCCTGCAAGAAGCGTTGAAGCCGATGGCCCGCGATTGGTGGCAAAGGCAATCCATCGCTTGCGCTTATCGGATCCATGCTGGTAAGTAGCTCTACACGATTACAGGTGGAGACGATCATCGCCTCGCGAACACCGGGTTGATGGACGAGCGCCCGCGTGGCTTCGGCGAGTCGTGTACCGGGAATGGCAAATCGCTCACGTACCTCCAGCGGGGCAGTGTTGTGGTTGACCCCCACCAACACGAGGCTGGGAGGCTTGCCAATGAGATCGTTCGCGGTAGAAAGAGCACTACTCTTCTGGATTGAGGCGCTCATGGTGCAGTGAACCGATGCACACCAGAAAACTGGTTTGCAGCCCAGACAGCGAGAACGACCAGAAAGACGAACGAGGATAAGTACACTGCCCGGCGACCTCGAAGGCCGGAGTGCCTGCGGATGAAGATCATGCCAACATAGGCGACCCAGAGTGCAAAGGAAAGCAGGACTTTTGGATCCAGAAAGAACGATGGGCCGACAGTCTGCTCTGCCAGGGCGGACCCGATCAGCAGGCCTCCAGTCATGCAGGGCAGACCAAACAAGAGAGCTTTGAGGGCGATCTGGTCGGTAGTCTCGAGCGGCGGCAGACTTCGCAGGGATGGCAGCTTGCGCTTAAGGCGGCGCTCCTGCAGAAGGTACAGCACAGAGGTAAGAAGAGACAGCAGAAGCGCGGCGTAAGCTGCGAGGAGAAGCAGGATGTGCAGGAGGATCCACCCTGAGTTTTCAAGCGGAAGTCGTTCCACGCCCGGACGGAAAGCAGGTACGAGGGTAAGCAGGACAGTGATCGGCAAGAGAAAGGTGCCAGGAGCGACCGTGCGATACCGAAGGAAGGTCAGCAGGAAGGCACCGGCCAGCAAGAGGGCTAGCAGGGATTGCGTTTCGTGGCGATCGACGGGGAGGGTATGGTGTGCGGCATTAAGCGTCTCTACCAGAGAAACGAAGTGGAAGAGCACAGCCGTTAACGCAGCAGGAAGAGCGACATGCCGCCATCGAGGCCGGTCGTAAAGCGCCGCCGGCAAAACAGCCAGGGCAGCTACCGTATACAACAAAACTGCAAGCCTGAGCCAGATGAGAGCCATAGATGAGGTCGCTCAAGCGACTTGTACAGCAGGTCTAAGTATAAGCGGTCTCGGCTTCTGAGACATGTGCTTACTTTGCAAGCCAGTCTTCTATGCGACATTCGCAGTAAGCTCGTGAAACGAAGATCGGCTTTTCGATGATGTGCACGGTCAAGGTGTTATGAGCGTGTGTGTAGCCGGCGGTTACTCCGTCCTTTGTCACCTTCCCCACTGGCCCGAGAAGGTGAATGCCCTTGAGTCGACTGAGTTCTTCCACCTTGACGTGAAACTCTTCTTCCGTCATCTGCATGAGAAGCATGTCGCCTCAACTCTCGATCAACTCTAGTAGACGGCGTTTTCGGCCCAGAGGTTTGGGGCTGACATGTCGTATTCTGGAGGCTCTTTCATGCAGACTTCTTCTGGGGACGAACGACCTGCCGCTGTCAGTACCGAAGCACCGCTTACGCCCGCGATGCGGCAGTACCGAGCGGCTAAGCAGGAGTATCCTGATGCGCTTCTGCTCTTTCGCATGGGGGATTTCTATGAGCTGTTCTTCGAGGATGCCGTTGTAGCCTCGCGGGAGCTGCAACTGACCCTAACCGCGCGCGACAAAGCCCGCTTGGTGCCGATGTGCGGCGTTCCGTATCACGCGGTTGATGGCTACCTGCAGCGGCTTCTACGTCGCGGCTTTCGCGTTGCGCTGTGCGAGCAGATGGAAGACCCGAAGTTAGCCAAGGGCGTTGTCAGACGCGAGGTGACTCGCGTGCTCTCCCCTGGAACAACGGTTGATCCGACACTGAGTTCGGGCGAGAGCTGCTGGCTGGCGGCGCTTACAGCAATTGTTCGACGCGAGGGCACCTGCGTTGGTCTTGCTGTCGTCGATCTTTCGACAGGCGACTTCCGAGCGACTGAGTTTTTGGGACAAAACGCCTGGAGCCAGGCGACGGACGAACTGGGCCGGATACGGCCAGCCGAGCTGCTCTACAGTCAAGGTTTGTTAGAGACAGAGGGGCGCGGTAGCGTGGCTGCGCAGTTGCATTTAGCCGAAGAATCGAGCGGTGATGCCAGGTTTCAGGGATTGGAGGGCATACGCACCAAGACTGCATTGGAGAGCTGGGTCTTCCACTCGGAGCACGCAATTCCATTGCTGCGAACGCACTTTCGGCTACATTCGTTAGATGGTATGGGGTTCGCGGGGCGAGATGTGGCAGCAACAGCGGCAGGCGTCGTACTTGAGTACTTGAAACGAACCAAGCAAGGGGCACTCGAGCATCTGGACAGCTTGCGCTACTACGAACGATCGACGTGCCTGGAGCTGGATGCGGTGACGGTACGCAATCTTGAATTGGTGGATCCGCTTTTCACCGGTGAGGACAACCGTACAACACTGCTTTGGGCGATAGATGCCTGCTTGACACCAATGGGGAAACGGCTATTGCGGGCGACGCTGCTACGCCCCGGAAGAAGCGTAGCGGAGCTGCAGTCGCGCTACGATGCGATTGAGGAAGCAATTGGCGGGTTGAGGAAACGAGCTGAACTGCGCCGAGCCCTAGAGGGATTACTCGATCTGGAACGGCTGCTGGGGCGAGTTGCGATTGACTCTGCCGGGCCTCGCGACCTGGTGGGATTGGCCAAAAGTCTAGATCGCCTGCCAGCTCTGGTGAACGCGCTGAGGGAATTTAGCGCTTCGCTGTGGCAGACATTGCTGCTGGATTTCGACACCTTATGCGATGTTGCAACGCGCATCTCGCAGACATTGGCCGATGAACCACCACTTTCCATCAGCGATGCCGGGGTGATCCGGTCGGGGGTATCGGCGGAGCTCGACGAGTTGCGAGCACTTGGGCTGGACGGCCGGCAAGCGGTTGCTGCGATTGAAGAACGAGAACGGGCGCGAACGGGTATTCAGAGCCTGAAGGTTCGCTTCAACAGTGTCTTTGGCTACTACCTTGAAGTGACGCGCGCGAATGCGCATGCTGTTCCGAGCGACTATGAACGCAAGCAGACGCTTGTTAATGCGGAACGATTCACGACGCCAGAGTTGAAGGAATTGGAGACAAAGATTCTGCATTCGCAGGAGCGATGCGCGGAGATCGAAAGACGGCTATTTGCGGAGTTGCGGGCGGGAGTGCTCGAGGCAGCGGGGCGCCTCAGGGTGACGGCAAGACGGGTCGCAGAGATTGATTTAGCAGGTACTTACGCCGAGCAGGCGGCGCGCTTTGGGTGGGTTCGGCCGGAGGTGGATGAAACGGGTGTGATGGAGATTGTGCATGGCCGGCACCCGGTTGTCGAACGACGGATGGAAGAGTCGGGAGTGGGACGATTCATCCCTAACTCTCTGTATTTAGAAGCAGATACGGCTCGCGGGCAAGGACCTTCGATCGGCCTGATTACGGGACCGAACATGGGTGGGAAGAGTACGTATCTACGAATGGCGGCGCTGCTAGCAGTGATGGCGCAGGCGGGGTGTTTTGTTCCGGCGGAACGGTTTCGGCTGGGGCTTATCGACCGTGTTTTCACCAGGATAGGAGCTAGCGACCATGTCGCGCGAGGGCGCTCGACCTTTATGGTCGAGATGACAGAGACGGCGGCAATTCTGAACTCGGCTACTGACAAGTCGTTGATTCTGCTGGACGAGATGGGCCGCGGGACGGCGACCTATGACGGTCTTTCTCTGGCCTGGGCGACGGTGGAGCATCTGCACAACTCCGTCCAGGCAAGGGCACTTTTTGCTACGCATTACCACGAGTTGACGCTGCTTTCGTCGAGTTTGGCGAGGGTTAAGAACCTGCGAGTGACGGTGAAGGAGGTCAACGGTGGGATCGTGTTTCTGCACACGGTCGAAGCTGGCGCGGCGAACAAGAGCTACGGCATCGAAGTGGCGCGGCTGGCGGGGCTGCCACCGAAGGTAATTGAGCGGGCACGCGAGGTTCTACGGGCACATGAACGCACGGAGGCTGAGAGCATGCGGGATGCGGACGGGAGTGGCGCTGCTGCGGTGACACCCGCGATCCAGATGACGATGTTTACGCCACTCTCGCAAACGATTGTGGACCGGATCGAGGCAGTGGATCTGGACGAGATGACACCGCGGGAGGCGATGCATCTGCTGGCGGAGCTGCAGCAGGAACTACGGTCGTGAGCATTTCCAAGAGCGAGGCCGAGCGCCCTCGGGGTGAAAGCATGGTGGTGGCTGGAGTGATGAGTGGGACGTCAGCCGATGGGGTAGATGTTGCGGTATGCCGGATCGAGCCCGGCGATGCGGAGACGCCGTCCATCGAGGTGCTGGGCCATCGTACGTTTCCCTACCCCGTTCCGGTGCGTGAGGCCGTGCTCGAGGCGATGGCGGCGGAGTCAATCAGCGTGGCCCAGTTGAGCCGGCTTAACTGGCGGCTAGGAGCGATCTACGCGGAAGCTGTGGAGCAAAGCTGCGCAGAGCTTGGTGTGTTGCCGGAGTTGGTGGGCTGTCATGGGCAAACGATCTATCACCAGGCAAAGGCGGAGGAGTTTCTCGACGTGCCAGTGCGGGCGACGTGGCAGACGGGCGAGGCGGCTGTGCTGGCAGAGCGGCTGCACTGCTCTGTCGTGAGTGACTTCCGCGTTGCGGATCTGGCAACGGGCGGGCAGGGTGCCCCGTTAGTGCCGATGCTGGACTGGGTCATGTTTCGCTCGCCGAAAGTAGATCGGCTGCTGGCGAATGTGGGAGGGATAGCCAATGTGACGGTGCTGCCGGCCGGATGCGGCATACGGGAGGTCATCGCGTTTGATACCGGACCGGGCAACATGGTGATCGACGGCTGTATGCGGCAATTGTATGGACAAGAATTCGATGAGAACGGCGCGGTGGCGCAAAGTGGCAGAGTGCTTGAGGAGGTGGTCGAAGAACAGCTGTTGGCGCCTTTCTTCCGGGCAGATCCTCCCAAGAGCTGTGGACGGGAGGAGTTTGGGGCGGCGTTCAGCGGGGCGTTCATCGAGCGATGCAAAGCGGGTGGAGCTCGGGATGCGGACGTGGTCGCGACGGCAGCCGCTCTCACGGTGCGGTCCATGGTCGCGGCATACGAGCGGTTCGTGGCAGAGCGAATCCACGGGTCTCCGCTGCGTGAGGCTATGACCGAGTGTGTGATAGCTGGAGGCGGAACGAAGAACGCATGGCTTATGGCGCTGTTGACGACAGCCTTCGACGCTTGCGGCGTTAAGGTGCGGCATATGGAAGAGCTCGGGGTGGCGGCTGAGGCGAAAGAGGCGGTGGCCTTTGCGCTGCTGGCTTGGCTGACGTGGTGGGGAATGCCGGGCAATGTTGCGGGCGCGACGGGCGCGAGCCGGCCGGTAGTGCTGGGAAAGGTTAGTTTTGGATGGTGACGGGTCCACTTCTACATCACGGCAGAACGCTGGGTCACTTACGGAAGCAGTTCGCTGCTGCGATCGCCCTTGTGCTCTTGGCAGCTGCCGCGTTCGGCTTCCGTCTCGCGCTTGCCGATCTCTGGTGGGGGACGAGCCATCACTGGAGAGCCACTTCTTTTGGCGAGACGATCGATCTGCCGACGGGCTGGCGACAGATGGACAGGCCGGATCGCAAGCAAAGACTGGATCTCCGTAACGCTGTTGCTTCCTCGCTGCATTTGCAGATTCCCGACGAGATCAGCATCTGGGAGTCACCAAGCGCCTTTGATTCTGTAGAGGAGGCGCAGCGATGGGAGCGGCTGGGCACACGACTGATGGTTCCGGGAGAGCGGCTCGAGCCGACGCCGCATGATGCATTTCTGGTGGAGCACGCCCGGTGCTCGGACGTGAAACGCCTAGCCGACGGACGTATTAATTTTGCCTGCTTCGATAAGGAAGGCACGTGGGCGGGTGTGTTTCTCGGGCGAGAGCAGGAGGCAAAGGATCTTTCACGGGTTCTCGCCAGTGTTCTTCGATCCTCCGCGAGGAGGCCGTGAGCTGGCGGGCAATGGCTCTCTTTTTGCTCTTAGCGGGGCTGAGCGGCTGCCGTGCAACGCCGAGCACATCAGGATCGGCGGTCATGGTGATTGAATCAAGTCCGAACAACCTGGACCTGCGAGTGGGAACAGACGCGCAGTCAGAGCGCGTAGGTGGGTTGTTGTTCGACGCACTAGTAAAGAAGGACGCGCATTTTGAGCTGCAGCCATGGCTGGCGGCGCGATGGGAGCAGCCGGACGAACGGACGTGGGTGTTTCATTTGCGCGATGGGGTGCGCTTCACGGATGGGCGACCGCTTGAGGCGGAGGATGTGGCATGGACGATCCGATCCATGACTGATGGAACGCTGGTGACGGCGAAGGGTGGAGCCTTCGCCGCAGTGGAGCGAGTGGAGGCGCCGGAGCGGCTGACGGTGGTGGTGCGGCTGAAGCGGCCGGATGCGGGTCTCTTATTCAACATGAGCGACGGGCTTTTCGGGGTGGTACCTCGCGGCGCTGGCAAAGACTTTGGCCTGCATCCGGTGGGGTCAGGACCGTTCCGGTTTGTGAGTGCGGTGCAGGACAAAGAGGTGGTGCTCGAACGAAACCATGCCTATTGGGCGGACCGGGTGTCTGCGCCCGTTTCTGCTGGCTGGTTAGATCCCTCTCCCCGCGGGGAGACTCTAACGGAGGAGTCGCCCGGTAAAAACACGGGGCGAAATCAAGGTGGTGGGCACCTGATCGAACGGCTGCAATTTGCGGTAGTGCCGGATGCGATCACGACGGCGCTCGAACTGAAGAAGGGCTCGGCAGATGCGGAGAGCAACGTCCTTACGCTCGACATGGTGCATGCGCTGGCGCGGGCGCCGGGGTTAGTCACGGAGACGGGGCCGAGTTCAGTGGCGATCTACATGGCATTCAACGTGGCGGATCCGTTGCTGCGGGACAAGCGTGTGCGACAAGCGGTGGCGTGTGCACTCGACCGGCAAGCGATCGTGGATGCTTTGTGGCGGGGTAAAGCGCGTTTGGCAAATAGTCTGCTGCCGCCGGAACACTGGGCTCGGGCAGTGGATGCGGAGATGGCGAGCTACCCGCATGATGTGGTGCGAGCCCGAGCGTTGCTGGAGGCGGCAGGTTATACGACCGGGAAGAACGGCGTGCGGCTGCGATTGACGATCAAGACCAGCACGGACGAGACGACGCGCCTGATGGCGACGGTGATGCAGGCGCAGCTGCGGGCGGCGGGGATCGATCTGCAGATACGGTCGGCTGAGTTTGGAACGTTCTACGCGGACGTGACAAAGGGAGCGTTTCAGATCTATGCACTGCGATGGATTGGGGTGAACGAAGATCCGGATATCTTTCGGTATGCCTTTCAGACGGCGATGATGCCGCCGCGGGGTGGCAATCGAGGGCACTACGCGAACGCGCGGGTGGACACGCTGCTGGCGGAGGCGGGTGCTGTGACAGACCGGGAGCGGCGGCGAGAGAATTATGTGGAGGTGCAGAAGATTCTGGCGGAGGAGCTGCCGGTGCTGCCATTGTGGTATCCGGACAATCAGGTGGTGCATTCGGCGAAGATGCAGGAGGTGCGGCCCGGGGTGAGTGGAGACTTCGAGTGGCTGCGCAAGGCGCGGGTAGAGTAGGGCTCGGCGAAAGCGAGATGACGCTGAGGCTAATGATGGTGGATTTGTTGCTGCGCTGAGTGGCGCGTGGGATGCGCACGTTCCTCTTACTTGTGCTGTAACCGACTTTGCGACTATCTCAGATGAGCTTGTGACGATCGAACAGCGGCGAGATTTCTGGTTTGGCACTTGATCGCATTGCAGCTTTACGTTACTGTTGCCTCAAGCCAATTACAGCACTGTAACACCCTGCTTCTGGAGAGCCTTTCTGTCTCTCCAGTTTGAAGATAGGTCGCGCCCTTGTCACGTCACGGACTTCAGGGAGGAGGCAGTCTCGCTCCGTCATTCTGAGTCAACTTATCGGCTACACATGCACTCCTGCCAATCGCATCATCAAGACCTTAAAGCACCGCTAGGTGGATGCTCCCGTTGCCATTCGTCAATAACGTGAATCAGTCCGCCACAACTTAGGCTACATGTCACCTGATCCGGAGGCTTCTATGCACGCAGACCTTCGCAGGAGTCGAGCATGGCTCATCATGTTCTCGCTCTTGCTGCTTCAGTCGTTGCCGCTGTTGGCTCAGACCTTTCGCAGCACGGTTAATGGCAGTGTGACGGATCTTTCAGGCGCGGCGGTTGCCGGCGCGAAGGTGACGGTCACGGATGTGGGGACAAAGGCTGTGCGCGAGACGGTCTCTTCCGGTGCGGGCGAGTTTTCCTTCAATGACCTTCCAGTCAGTACCTATACCCTCCACATTGAGTCCTCCGGCTTTCAAACCACTGAGTTCACTGGTGTCCAGGTGCAGGCTGGGAAGGTTTACACACAGTCGGTCAAGTTACAGGTTGCGAGCGAGATTTCTACGGTCGAGGTCGCTGCCAACGCTCTTACGCTAGACACTACGACCGTGACACAAACCACGGTTCTGGATGGAAAGGCATTGCAGGATGTTCCTCTGAACGGCCGTGATTTTACGCAGCTTCTTGGAACGTCAGCGTCCTTTGCCGGCTACAACAACTCGGGTTCTGTAAATGGTATGCGTGGCGATCAGGTGAATTACACCATCGATGGGACGGATAATAATGACCTTTATTTGAACATCGATGCAGTGAATCAGGGTGGAATTAGCGGTATCGCCGGCGTTGTCTATCCAGTCGATGCGCTCGACGAGTACTCGCTCCAGACGACAGGCACCAGCGAGTCCGGGCGAAGCCCTGGGGGCACTCTGAACGTCACCACCAAGTCGGGAACGAATGCTTTTCACGGCTCCGCGTATTACTACAACCGGAACGAAGCGCTTGCCGTCTCCTCGCCCTTTCTGGCGCCCGGCACGCGAGAGCAGCCCCTCCGAAACCAGAACTATGGCGGGTCGCTTGGCGGACCGATCTGGCGCGATCACACCTTCTTCTTCCTTACCTACGAAGAACAGAAGTTTTTGATCGGTGGTTCTGCTACGACGACTGAACCCTCCGCAGCGTATCAGAAGCTGGCGCTAGCGGAGTTGACTAAGTACAACGTTCAGCCAAGCGCTGTCTCGCAGGGCATTCTGAACACGTTGTTCGATCCGAACCTCATCGCCAACTTACCGGGCACACCGGGCAATTACTCAAACTCTAGTCCGGAAAATGGTTACAGTCACAACTTAGTTGTTAAAGCCGATCACAACTTCAGCGATCGAAGTCATCTATCAGGACGTTGGTATTTTGGCCAGGGCTATGCCGCGGCACCGGCCGGCTCCTACCTTCCGGAGTACTTCCAGACTGTTCCGTCGCACATTCAGAACTATGATGTGGTGTGGAACTACCTGCTTCGCCCTAATTTGACCAATCAAGTCGCGGCCGGCGTCAGCTACTTCACCCAGGCCTTTGCCGATGCGGTGCATAGTCAAAATCCTCTCACGCTGGCGGGCTTGAACACGGGCTCCGCACAGTCTGGCTCTCCACAGATCTCCATTAATGGCTTCGATTCGATTGGCGTCACGCCAACTTCGGGCCGCAACGATATTACCGGTCACATCTCAGACACTCTCTCCTGGACCGTGGGCAAACATCAGCTGCGGTTTGGTTTGGAATATCGTCGTGCCTTCATTGATCTCTACTATAACTTCGGAGGTCGTGGCACCTTCAATTTTGGCACGCTTGGTGTACAAGGGCCTTGGGCAAACGACGCATCTGTCAGCGACTCCAACGTTCTCAACTTAGCGGACTTTCTTGCCGGCTACGCCTCACAATCTAACGTTACGCTCGGTACGCAGGAGCGCTTTATCTACACGCACACCGGCAGTGGATTTGCTGAGGACTCCTGGCAGATCACGCCGGGCCTGAATCTTAATCTTGGCCTTCGCTACGACTACCAACAGCCGTTCTACACGAACGACCCGAATACCTCGATTTTCGATCCCAATCAGGGCCTGGTGGTTGCCAGCTCCGGCTCAGGCTCGCCTCAGTACGTTTACAACAGCAACAAGCTCAACATTTCGCCGCGGGTCGGATTCTCGTACCAGCCGCATAGTGGGTTTGTCGTGCGAGGGAACTACGGTATCTATTTCGACCAGCCTGCGGGACAAGCGTTTTTCGGCAATCTGGGCATTCCCAATGGTGGCGCGAGCGGCGTGAATAATAATCCGACCGGCAGCCAGCCCAACGAAGCACTTGTTGTGAATGCATCCACTCCGCCGACACCGGTGTGGACCGCAAATCAGACGACGCCTATCTTCACAGCTAGTCAGGGTCTCCCAACAGGTAGCAACGTTGTTTCTATCTATTCGGTGAGTCGCAATTTCCAGACACCCAACGCTCAGATCTTTGGTTTGAATGTCGAGCAAAGCTTGTCGAAGGTCTGGCAGTTGAACGTTGGATATGTGGGTACGACCAGCCGTCACAACCTCGCGTTGCAGGACATCAACCAGTCGGCCTTAGTTGTGGGAGAGCAGCTTGACCAGAGCAGCGCGACCGTGAGCAGCGGAGGGAACACCTTCTCGTCACAGCAGGCGTCCCGGCCGTATTTTAGTAAGTTTCCCAACTTCGGCGTGATCAATCAGATCAACTCCGCTGCCTCGTCCAGCTATAACTCCTTACAAGTGACACTTCGTAGCAGTGCCTTCCATGGATTTACCAGTCAGTTTGCTTACGCATGGAGTCACAATCTTGACGACGCTAGCTCGTTTAACACGAATCCGCAAAACTCGTTGGACCTTCGTGGCGACCGAGGGAATGCGACCAACGACATCCGCAATCATTTCTCTGCATATCTCAACTACGCTATTCCTGGTTCTTCTCACGGTCCCCATGTCCTAACAAATGGCTGGGAGCTAAATAGTATCGTCAAGTTCCAGGATGGTCAGCCGATCAACGTTCTTACCGGGCAGGATAACAGTGGTACCGGTGAGAATGAGGACCGCGCCAGCATCACGGGCCGGGCTCTTAATTCGGATCGGTCGGTTCAGCAGCATAGTTTCGCGCAGTACCTAAACCCAAATAGCTTCACAGTGCCAGGGTCTGGCACATACGGGAACCTGAGACGCAATCAGGTGATCGGACCCGGATTTGGGAACGTGGACTTGTCCTTATTGAAGAACTTTCCCATCTTAGGAGAACGAGTGCACGGCCAGTTTCGGGTGGAGATGTTTAACATCTTTAACCGCGTCAATCTCGCTCAGCCATTAGCGAATCTTGGTGACGGCTCTCTCTTTGGTTCGAGCGTCTCGACTATTGGTGTTTCCTATGGTGCGCCTGGTATCGGCTCTGGCGAACCGTACAACACACAACTTGCTTTAAAGATACTGTTCTAGAGGGTCTTCGAACTGTACTTAGTGAGCCGGTCCTTTGGGCCGGCTCATTTTGTCGCTTATCAGCCTCTCACCTTGCGTCATCCGGAGGTGGACACAGGAATGAGCTAGAAGGCTCCAGTAAGCTCTACGGTCGGCAACTTAGCGTTTGCTCTTTCTTTGTGGACTTATGGCTCCTGAGGTAGGACTCGAACCTACAACCCTTCGGTTAACAGCCGAATGCTCTGCCATTGAGCTACTCAGGATCAACTATGTGCGCCGGGGAGACGCCCCACTCTCTTGTTTATAGCAAAATGGCCGGCGATGGTCAAAGCTAGAGCCGACCGCATAAATGGCTTCCTGCCCCCAACAGCCTAATACTGAATTTGCAAAGGTGATGCACGACGTGAGCACGACCGTTGTTCTTGCTTGATCAACGAAACAAGCAAAGCGGTGGGAGATCCCGTACGCATCTCTTCGCGATCGAGAGAACACTGCAATGCGGACGTAGTTGGTTCGAACGCTCCATCTACACCCTGGGTGAGAGCTACGGGGTCTGCCTTTGCGAGAGACTGACCCCGGTCACCCCGCGCTAGGGATAGAGGAGGATGGCGATGCTATAGGAGGTGAAGGCCCCAGTGTCAGAAGGAGGGCAGGCTCCTATAACTGCTTGGCGGTACTTACCGCTCGTCAACCGGGTCTTGATCTGTGTGGGCAGTTGATCAAGACGGGACGCCGTATAGCGCATGATGTACCATGGCTGCCGAAGGCCGACATAGCCGGTTGACATGGCACAGGTTTGTCTGGCGTTTAGGACATTTTGGCCGTCCGAGTTGCCGATAGCGAGCCCCGACGTGTTGAGCAGAGCCGCAACGGCGAGTTCCTGATCATCGAGCGACATAGATTCTACGGTTGATGCGAAGTCTTCGACCGCAAAGACTTCCTGGTTGCGGGTGACGACGGCGATGCCCACTACATTCACGGAGGGATCAAGCAGATTTGCGCGGTGACCGGTGGAGTGCATCCACAGATCGTGGATGATTGTGGGATCCTGAGCTTCGGCAACATTCTCGGTGATCAAAGAGAAGTGCACACCGGCACTGGCGCCACGCTGCGAAAGGTCCGGCTCTCCAGGAAAGCCATGCGATATGTCCGCGTGATCAGCCATTTGAAACGCGTGATAAAGAGCCGCCTGCGAGAGCATGGCATCCCGTTTCAACGTGTTCAGATTGTGCGCGACCCGGTCCTTATTGGCCTCGCTGAGCAGCAGCTGTTCGGCAACGTTCGGGTTGTATGTGTGGCCTCGTGTGATCGCATATGCCATTGAGGTAGACAGGAGAATCAACGCGAGGACGACTCGCTGAAAGAGAACAATGGATCGAGACATGAAGCATAACTCCGCCTGATAAGCGATTCGCGGCCCTGTACGAGCTCGCAATACCGCTGATTCTAGGAAGGAGGAATGGGGTCGGTTAATCCCACGTTTGGGCTTTGTACCCGGGCCAGTAGGGCCATCCGATTGCACTTGGTGGTACATCGAGCCTCCAGCAGACACGTGGAATGACAACTCCGCCCCTCCGCCGCGCAGAGCGCGTGAGAGCACAAAGGTTCCAAGGACTGTGAGAGGACATCAGCAACGCACTGGACCGCAGGAGGAAAGAAAGCAGACGTACAGAAAGCAAGGTCAGGATAGCTGATCGCGAACGGCATCCCACGTGCGTGCGATGCCTTGTTCCAGATTAGTAACGTGAGTCCAGCCCAAGGTATGCAGGCGCGTCACGTCCATCAGTTTGCGCGGCGTGCCATCTGGCTTGCTGGCATCAAAGACGAGTGATCCCTGGAACCCGATCACGCGCGCGACTAGTTCGGCTAGCTCCCGGATCGTGACGTCTTCGCCCGTGCCGATATTGATCAGAGGCGGCGCTTCCTCAACCAGAAGGGTGTTGAAGCGGGCTTCGTCCAAGTTCATGAGAAAGACGCATGCCTGCGCCAGATCGTCTGAGTACAACAGCTCTCGGCGAGGCGTTCCCGTTCCCCAGACTGTGACCTCTGAGGCACCGGAGCGAACGGCCTCCGCGGTCTTGCGAATCAGCGCTGGAAGCACGTGTGACTGGTTTAGATCGAAGTTATCGTTTGGTCCGTAGAGGTTTGTTGGCATTGCCGCAAGATACTTCGTTCCGTACTGGCGGTTGTAGCTCCAGCACATCTCAATACCGGCGATCTTTGCGAGTGCGTAAGGACGGTTCGTCGCTTCGAGTGGCCCAGTCAGCAGAGCGCTTTCAAGCATTGGCTGCGGCGCCAACTTGGGATAGATGCAAGAGGACCCAAGGAAGAGCAGACGATCCACAGCACTGTGATAACTCGCATCGATGACGTTGTTCTGGATCGCCAGATTGTCACGGATAAAGTCTGCGGGGTAGGTATTGTTTGCGAGAATACCGCCCACCTTCGCAGCAGCCAGGAACACGAACTGCGGCTTCTCTTGCAGAAAGAACGCGCGGACCGCGTCCGCGTCCAGGAGATCGAGCTCGCTCCTGGAGCGCGTCGCTATCGATTCGTAGCCAAGCTTCGTCAACTCACGGTGAATGGCGGAGCCCACTAGACCGCGGTGGCCCGCGATAAAGATGCGTGCATCCTTCGGCATGTACCTCGGTTCCATATGGTCTAGCTCTCCCGAACGTTGTACGCGGCAAAACCATGTTTCCGAACCAAGGCGTCACGCTGTGCCGAGACTAGATCCGCTTCGACCATTTCTTTGACCAACTCATCGAAGCTGGTGCGAGGAGTCCAACCGAGCTCGCGCTGCGCTTTGCTTGGGTCGCCCAGGAGCGTTTCAACCTCTGTTGGCCGGAAGTATCGCGGATCGATGGCGACGATTACCTTGCCATTCTTATCGAGCGCCTTCTCCTCGACCCCACTTCCCTGCCAGGTGAGATCAAGATCCAGAAGTTTCGCGCAACGCTCGATGAACTCCCGGACGCTGTATTGCTGACCGGTAGCGATGACGAAATCCTGTGGTTTCTCCTGTTGTAGCATGAGCCATTGCATCTCGATGTAATCGCGCGCGTGTCCCCAGTCACGTTTCGCATCGATATTTCCCATAAACAGGTTTTCCTGGAGACCGACCTTGATGCGTGCGAGCCCGCGTGTGATCTTCCGCGTGACGAAGGTCTCGCCACGAAGAGGGCTCTCGTGATTGAAGAGAATGCCATTGCAGGCATACATGCCGTACGCCTCGCGATAGTTCACCACAATCCAGTAGCCGTACATCTTGGCCACCGCATAAGGAGACCGTGGATAGAACGGCGTCGTCTCCTTTTGTGGAATCTCCTGCACCAAGCCGTACAACTCGGAGGTAGACGCCTGGTAGAACTTCGTCTTCTTGTCAAGACCAAGAATGCGGATCGCCTCTAATAGCCGCAGAACCCCTAAGGCATCGGAGTTTGCGGTGTACTCCGGCTCTTCAAACGAGACCTGCACATGCGACTGGGCGGCGAGATTATAAATTTCATCCGGCTGCACCTTCTGAACGATGTGGATGAGAGACGACGAGTCGGTCATGTCTCCGTAATGAAGAACGAAGTTTCGGTGTTCAAGATGCGGATCTTCGTAGATATGATCGATGCGGGCCGTGTTGAACAGCGACGTCCGCCGCTTAATGCCGTGAACCTCGTAGCCCTTGCCTAAAAGAAATTCGGCGAGATATGCGCCGTCCTGACCAGTGACGCCCGTGATGAGAGCTCGTTTCAAAGGGAACCTCGAACAATTCTGATAGAAGTCTGATGAAGTGATTCTACTTGAGCTCTTACGGACTCTAGTAGCGGAAAGAGAGTAGTTCCTGCTCAAAGCGTGAGAGCACCTGGTCTCGCCCCAGCGATCGGACGGCGTAGCGCCTGGCATTGACTCCGAGCTGCTTTCGAGCCTCTTTCGCGCGGATCAGCTGCTGGGCTGCCTGGTACAGAGCGAGATCATCTCCTGGAGCGACGACCAGGCCAAGCGCCTCGCCTCCAGCACCGCCGGTGATGACATTAGCCAGCATCGTTCCTGGATCAGCAGTTGCCAGCACGGGGCGACCGCTTGCGAGCATGCCGGTCAACTTCGACGGCATGACCAAGTCCGCGGCGCCAGCGCGTTGCGGTAGGAGATGAATGTCCGCGGAGTTCAGCAGCGATCCAAGACGCTCGACCGGCTGCAATGGGAGGAGGGTTACATTCCGTCGTCCGCGCACTAAGACCTCCATCTGTGGACGAAACGCGCCATCGCCGCAGAATAGAAAATGCACCGTCTCGTCATCTTCAAGTGCTGCGGCCAACGGCCCTAGCGACTCCAAACCCTGCTTGTTCCCCATGTTGCCGGAGTAAAGCAGCACGGTCTTCCCGGCTAATCCGAGCTCCTTGCGAAACGCGTTGCTCCCATCGATCGTCTCTGGCTGGATAGCATCGATGTCCACCCAATTCGGAAAGAGCGTTGCCCGTCCTGGGGGCACGCCCTTCTCTTCGGCGCGTGCCACCATCATGGGAGAGATCGATGAAACCCGATCGAAGCCCCTGGTAAAGACGCGCTCAAGCGCCAGCGCCACCCGGTGGATCGGTCCTCGGGCAGGAAGCAGCCCCAGATCAAACGCGGCATCAACCTCGTAGTCCTGAACGTGCAACCACGCACCCGCCCCCGTCGCACGGGCGATTAGTAACGCGAGCGGTGCCCCGAAGAAGGTTGGCTCCACTGTCCAGACGATCTCTGGTTTCCAGAAGATCTGCCGCAACATGTTGGGACTGCTGCCAAGCATGAACGAAAAGAGGTGCAGCATGCGCGCTTTACCGGTGGGCGTCTCTGGAACATAGAGCGGGGAACGAAAGATCGTGAGCCGAGGTGCTGGGTGCTCTGTCCGAAAAGGCTTTGTGCGATAGTCCTCGCGAATACGCCATGCCGGGTAGTATGGCGGCGCTGTGACGACGCGAACCTCATGGCCTTGCTCGGCCAGCCAGGCCGCCATCTCTCCAGTGTATTTACCGATTCCCGTCAGTTCCGGCGTGCAGTTAAGCCCGTAGATGAGTATGCGCAGAGTGTTCGTCCCGGTACACGGAGTGACAAGCCCACGCCCATCATAGCGGTTCCCCTTGCGGAGATCTCCTTGCGTGCCGCATGCTTGGCGAGTGCTGTCTTTCAACCGATCGAGCTATGTGCACCGCTCTCGCAGGACCCCTCTTCAGTTTGGTGTGCGTTGGGTCGGGGCCAATCCGCTGCTCGTGCTCGGTCTACTCGTCATCGTTCTCTTCGCCAGTTGTGCGCTGCTGGCACCCTGGCTTGCGCCGCGGGATCCAACGGCCCTGAACCTTACCGGCCGCCTCCACGCACCATCCTTTGCTTCCTTCTTTGGAACGGATGAGCTTGGCCGAGACATACTGTCACGCATCATCTACGGCGCCCGCGTCTCTCTTAGCGTAGGCTTCGCCGTAGTTGGCCTCTCCTCGCTTCTCGGCATTGTTGCAGGTGCGCTGGCTGGGTTCTATGGCGGGCTGACCGATACCGTGCTTAATGTCTATGTCGCAAATGCCTTTCTTGCACTTCCTGGCATTCTGCTTGCGATTGCCTTCGTCGCATTCATGGGACCGGGACTGTTGAATGTCGTTTTGGCCCTCTCAATTTCGGGATGGGTGAACTATGCCCGCCTGGTCCGTGCGCAAGTCATGGCCGTTCGACGGCGCGAATTTGTCGAGGCCGCGCGATCGCTTGGAGCCTCGGATGCCAGACTGCTTGTACGCCACATCCTTCCGAACATCCTGCCGCCGTTGCTGGTTCAGGCCTCGATCGGCATGGCTGGTGCGGTGCTGTCGGAGGCAACCCTAAGCTTCTTGGGTCTCGGCGTTCCGCCACCCGCTCCGAGCTGGGGCGCCATGTTGAATGATGCGCGATCGCATCTGTTTGACTCTCCTCATCTTGTCTTCTTTCCTGCGATGTCGGTGATGCTGCTCGTGCTCGCCTTCAACTTCATCGGTGACGCTCTTCGCGATTACTTTGATCCGCGGCAGAGACGACGGAGTCCGTCATAATGCGTGTCGGTGTCATCTCAGACACGCACGGTCTGCTGCGGCCTGAGGCATTGGCCGCTCTCGCGGGGTCTGACTACATTCTGCATGCTGGTGATGTCGGCAAAGGGTCGATTCTCGAGTCCCTAGAGCAGATTGCTCCGGTTACGGCCATCCGTGGAAACATCGATCGAGACGGATCCGCTGCGCGTTTGCCCACGACGGAAGCCGTCGATCTGCAGGGCCGCTTATTTTACCTCGTGCACGCAGTTGCGGATCTCGACCTAAACCCAGCAGCAGCTCAGCTCAGTGCCGTCATCAGTGGCCACTCGCACAAGAGCTCCATCCTTTGGAAAGAGGGCATTCTTTATCTGAATCCCGGCAGTGCCGGACCGCGCCGCTTCAAGCTCCCGATCAGTGTCGCCCTCATCGAGCTGACCGCAGACACGCTCGATGTCCGTATCGTCGACCTTTAGTTTTCACTATCCGCGTGATGCACCAGAGATGGCGCGTCGTTTGTTCCATGTTCAAAGCGAACAGAGTGCAAGATGCCTTCCATGCGCTTGTGAACAGCTTCAAGCTCTGCCGGCGTCATGTCGCGCGCTCCTGAGACCTCACCGCCGCAAAAAGTATTGATCACGAGATCGAAGCGCAGACAGCTGGTTCCACGTATCGCTGTGTAGACCTCATCCCGGCTCTCGATGCAACTTCCACCGTGCTCCGTGTAGCCACGTTTGAACGGTGCTCCGCCGATTTCAAGCGGTGGCGCGCTGTGCGACGCGGGAGCCGTGGCCTGGTTTGAGCAAGAAAGCGGTGTCGCATGCAGGGTCGCGCTCACATAGAAGAATGCGCCGGAGAAGGTTGAGTACGGAAACGGGTTGAAGTCCAGTGCCGCCGCTGCATGAAGCTGTGTCTGCGCGAGCGCGGACCGGGCGTCGAGCGCAAACGTGCTGAACTCGCCATCATGGCGGCTAAAGTTCCATCCTGCTGGCAGGTCGAACGAGAGCTGATCCCGTGTGTCGTGTACCGTCCTTGCCGGTGGAGAGGTCGGCTCGGGTACGGGCTTGGGTGCAAGTCGTGCGAGGGGATTCGGAGCTTGGGCATACCCAAAGGTCGCAGAGAAAACAAGCAGCAGAGCAGCTCTCATGTGGATCTTAGGCTATGGGCAGATCCTGTCATTTGCAAAACGATTGTCGCGACTTTCCGTCCAGAGGTCTTCACACTAGGGTCGCCGCAGGCGCGGATCAACCAGCGTATAGGCCACGTCCGTTAGCAGGTTAACTGCGATGTAGGTGAGGCCCACTGCAAGAAGGCATCCCTGAACCAGTGCGTAGTCGCGATTCGAGATCGCCGATAGAGTCAACCGGCCGATCCCGGGCCAACTGAAGATCGTCTCTGTGACAATGGCACCAGCCAGCAAGCTGCCAAATTGCAGGCCCAGCACGGTGAGCACGGGGACCAGCGCGTTGGGCAAGGCGTGCCGGTATAGAACGCGGGTCTCGGCAAGCCCCTTCGCGCGCGCTGTCCGCACATACTCCTGTGTTAGCTCCTCCAGCATTGCGGACCGCACCATGCGCGTAAGAATCGCTGCGAGCGATAGTCCCAGCGTGACCGCCGGCAGGATCAGGTGCAGAAGAAACCGCCACGCCGATTGCTCCTGAGGTCCCGCACCCGACACTGGCAACCAACCCAAACCGATCGAGAAGGCCAGAATAAGGATCGGTCCGAGTGCGAAGTTCGGGAAGGACAAACCCATGAGGGAAAGTACACTAATCCACCGATCCGTACCTCGACCCTTCTGGGTAGCTGATACGACCCCCGCAGGAAGCGCCAGGCACACTCCTAACAGCAACGCCGCCGCCGTCAACGCCAGAGTGTATGGATATCGCTCGAAGACCAGGTGCACCACGGAATCGTGCAGCCGCAGTGACTGTCCCAGATCCGCATGCAGCACACCATGCCAGTAGTGGAGGTACTGCTCAGAGATCGGCGCATCCAGACCGTACGCATGACGTAGTGCCGCGACGTCGGCCGCCGTCGCACCTTCTCCCAACATCTGCACGATTGGATCGCCTGGTACCAGATGGATCAACAGAAAAACTACCGACACCACCACCCAGAGAACGGGTAGCGTGACAGCAACTCGGCGACAGGCGTTGAGAAGGGGTCGGTACACGTCTTCAGCAAAGCTAGCAGACCTCTATGGGCTTACCACCCGAACCCGTGCCACACGCCGCTCTTTCATTTCCGCAACGGTAAAGAGGCGACCCTCGTGGGTCATGCGATCTCCTACCACGGGGATCTTCCCAAGTTGCGTCAGAACGAAACCGGCCAGGGTTTCAACTCCTGCCTCGCGCGGAAACGTCCAGCGAAACTGCGTTGTCAGATCGCGCAGCGGCGTCGTTCCATCGAGCTCCATTACCTCTGCAAGGGCCGGCAGAACTCGCGGAACCAGATCAAATTCATCCTCAAGCTCGCCCACAATCTGCTCCAACGCGTCCTCGGCCGTCACTAAGCCCACGGTCGACCCGAACTCGTCCACCACGATCGCGATCTGACGCCGGTCCTGCTGAAACTCCTGCAGCAACTCGACCGCCAGCTTTGTCTCCGGAACGACCGTGGCCGGTCGCATAATCTGTCGCAGCGTCAGTCGCGAGGCCTCCGCTCCGAACGAGCGGGACGCTGCGCGAAAGTGCATCAGCCGGGAAACATCC
Organism: uncultured Acidobacteriaceae bacterium; assembly: GCA_964235665.1. GTDB lineage: Bacteria > Acidobacteriota > Terriglobia > Terriglobales > Acidobacteriaceae > Edaphobacter. Next base: position 1,501,447 of record CAXSAY010000001.1, on the reverse strand, counting down.
TTTGAATACACAATGCCGATGATGCGGTCCTGTTCCGCCGCTGCGCCCTCTCGCGGAGCCGGTTCAAAGACCGGCACTCGCGAATGTTGCTCCTCGACAATCCTTGCGCTGGCGGCCTCAATCGGCAGATTGGCGCCAAGGAGAAACATCCTCGCTCGCGGCGTCATGATCTCGCGTACAGTCACGTGATTTAACTCGATGGCGCGATGAATGATCTCTTCTTGGAAGACGGGCAGCAGCCCCATCCGGCGCGTGGCCGTTGCCACCAACTTCAGTTCCTCAGGCGAGTGCACTGCGCCCTCTCCGCGGAGAGGAGCCCGGAAGAGGCGTAACACCAACGTGGCCGAAGTGTTCATCAGCCACACCGCAGGCCGGGTCAGGCGGATAAACGCATCCATGGGCGTTGCAACCGCCAGCGCGATGCGCTCGGCACGTTGGAGTGCGAGTGATTTCGGAACCAGTTCGCCGAGGAGTACCTCGAAGTACGTGATGATCGCGAAGGCAATTGCAATCGCTAGCGGATGAAGCGCCCTCATTGGGATTGATACATGGGCCGCATGCGCTGCCTGCAACAGCATCTCTGTAATGACCGGTTCTCCAAGCCAGCCAAGCGCCAGAGCTGCGAGAGTCACGCCAAACTGCACAGCAGGCAGGAACTCATCGATAGAGTGTTTCAGGTGGAGGACAGCTCTTGCTCCGGCGCGACCCTGCGCAAGCAGTTGTTCCACGCGGGTTTCACGAACGCTAACAAGGGCGAACTCTGCCGCCACAAAGAAAGCGTTGGCCAGGATAAAGATGGCCACCATGATCACGCGGAAGAGCATCCATTCCAGCATTCACCTCGAGTGTAGCAACCACACAGGGCGCCGAAACAGAGAGGCCCGGGCGAAATGCCCAGGCCTCTCTTTCCTTCTACCTCTAGAAACTATCCAATCACCTTAGCAATCGTCTTATCAATCGTGTCTTTCGGAACGAAGCCCACGATCTGTTCGGCGACTTTGCCATCCTTGAAGAGAATGAGCGCGGGAATACCACGGATGCCATAGCGCGCTGGCGTCTGATTATTCGCATCCACGTCCATCTTCATCACCTTGAGTTTGCCCTGATACTCGGTTGCAACCTCATCAACTACGGGGGCGAGCGCGCGACAAGGACCACACCAAGCTGCCCAGAAATCAACCAGTACCGGCTGCTCGGATTGAAGAACTTCTTTTTCAAAAGCTGCATCACTGATTGCGGTAACAAACTGACCGGCCATGGCCCTACTTCCCTTCTACATCTATGAGGTGGCCGCCAGCTGTGGCAGCCTTAACACTAAATGATAGATGCAACTGCGCTTCAATGGATGCAACTGCCCGCAACACCCGCCACGGAGAATTCTGTGGCTTGCATCGAGCGACGAAAGTAAAACGCCCGGACCCCATAATGGGGTCAACGGGCGCTGTAGCAGCCCTCCCCAGAACTGTCTACAACCCGGAGAGTAGATAAGAACTTGATCGAGGTAAAGTAATCTTAGGTAACAAGTTACGATTACCCCCCTGTATTACCGGACCTTACCACCCGCGAGTGCGTACGGGCGTATCGTCGCTCCACTCGCTGCGATTGAAACCTCGAGCACTTCATCCAGAAGATCTCCTCCTGCTACGTGAAGAGTCTGCGCGGACATACTCTCATCCACAATCAGCAGGACCGAAGGACCAGCTCCGGAAAGAGTGACGCTGAAGACGCCAGGTTGAGCCGCCACCGGCAGTAAAGCCGCGAATAGCGGACATACCTCCATTCGGTACGGCTGGTGAAGCCGATCCCCGGTTGCCGTGCGGAGGAGGTCAGGACGGTCGAGAGCGAAGGCAGCAACCAGCAACGCCGCTGACTGCACGTTTTCAACCGCATCCTTTCGGCTGTAGTGCTCTGGAAGAAGCTGTCGAGCGACGGTGGTGGCCAGACGTGCTCGCGGCAACGCCAGCAGCAGCCGCCAGGGCAGCCCTGCACCCACAGTGAGTGCCACGGTCTGGCTTGGGGTTCCCATGTGCTCGGCTGCCGCGATCGTCTTCGATGCGGTGAGCCCGCCACGCAGGCAGGCAGCGACATTATCTGGGTGTCCCTCACGTTGTGCTGCCTCTTGCAGGATCTCCTCATGGGACCAGCCCAGGCTGCCAAAGTGGTTCGCGAGGAGAACGCCGGCGCAGAGCGCGGCCGCCGAGGATCCACAGCCCATTCCAAGGGGGATCTCATTTTCCAGCCGGAGTGCGAGCGGCGTAGGTGGTCGCCCCGCAGCGGTGAGAACCTCAGCGTATGTCGTGAGGATGAGGTTGTTGTCGAGCGATCCGGTCAGGTGGGTGTCGCGGCCATGAGCCTCAATGGAGAAGTGAGGGGCAAGTGAGGCCTGGATCTCGAGCGTGATGGACAACGCCAGGCCCAGAGCGTCGAAGCCGGGTCCAAGGTTCGCCGAGGTCGCCGGCAAAGTAAGTTGCACGGGCTCCGGCCCTGCCTGGAGGTTGCACTTCCCACGCAGCCAGGAGTCAGGGACGTCCCGAGCGTCTCTCTGCTTGTTCTCGGAGGGCTCCGTCATACTGGAACAGCAACGCCGGACTCGACCATACGCGCCACCTTGCGCAACACCGTATCTCCATCTATATCAAGCACCATAGGCTGCCGACGCAGCTTTTCATGGTGGCTTCGCTCAACCGGGCTTGCAGCCGCTGCCTCGTGGTCCGACAGAAGAGCGTTGCGATGATAGTCAATCGTGTACTGCGGATCTTTGAGGGTGTGACCTGTAAGGATCAGTACCACGCGTTCTTCGGGTGCAATCTTCCGTTGCGCGACCAGCTTCCGAAGGCCGGCCAGCGTCACAGCCGAGGCTGGCTCACAGCCGATACCCTCCGCGCCGATCTCCGCCTTTGCCAGCGCAATCTCCTGCTCGGAGACTGCCTCCGTCCAGCCGCCGGTACTACGGATGGTTTGGACCGCCTTGTGGAAGCTGGCGGGATTGCCGATCCGGATCGCCGTAGCTCGTGTGTCGGCAGTCATTGGCAGCAGGGTCCGGCCGCCGTTTGCCTCCATGCTACGAACCAGCGGGCTGGCCCCTTCGGCCTGGATCACGGAGATCTTTGGCAGGCGCGAGATCAGACCAAGATGGTGCAGCTCTCGAAAGCCCTTGCCCAACGCAGCGTTGTTTGCCAGGTTTCCCCCCGGAACAATGATGTGTTCCGGCACCTGCCAGTCCAACTGCTCAAGCATCTCAAAGGCCGGGGTCTTCTGCCCTTCCAGCCGGTACGGATTGACGGAGTTGAGAAGATAGATCGGCAATCGCTGAATCAGCTCGCCCAGTACACGCACGCAACCGTCAAAATCAGTTTTGAGCTGCAACGTAACTGCGCCGTAGTCCATGGATTGAGACAGCTTGCCCCAGGCAATCTTACCGTCAGGAATAAGCACGATAGATCGCAGGCCAGCGCGGGCCGCATAGGCCGACATCGCAGCCGATGTGTTGCCGGTCGAGGCGCAGGCCACCCATTCATACCCGCGTTCGGCTGCAACTGAAAGTGCGGCCGTCATGCCAGTGTCCTTGAAGGAGCCGGTCGGATTCATCCCCTGATGCTTGGCTAGAAGCCAATTGATGCCGAGCGATGCAGCGGATCGGGAAAGCTCGTATAACGGCGTGTTCCCTTCGCGCAGAGTAATGGGATGCTCGTTGTCTTTCAGGATCGGCAGCAGATCGCGAAAGCGCCACACGCCAGACTGATCCGCCGCCAGGGTAGAGGTCCGGCGCTCCTGCCACAACCAGCGCAAGGCGCTCGCGTTCGGTAGCCGCGGAACAGGCGTTTCCTGTAGTCCTTGTCCGAGTTGATCCGGTTCGGGGGACCATAGCCCCCCAGACCATGGATAAACGACCTCGAACAAGCCGCGACATGAGGTACACCGAAAGTCAGCCGCCGCGGCATCACCGGCGATCTGTAGACCGCACTCCGTGCATCGAAGCTGGTGTGATGCCACGTTCATGGGTAGTGACAGGGTACCGTATACCAGCGCTTAGGCCAACGCTTCGTCGGTTTCGTAGCACAGGGTTGGTACGCACAGCCGTGGTGCTGATGGGCTTGACACCGGCTGTTTTCGGCCAAGCTTCTTCCAAGGTGTTACGCATCGCGGCGACGTCGGATCTTGCGCCAGCGCTACCAGCCCTCGCGCAGACCTATGAGCGCCAGATGGGCGTCAAGGTGCAAGTGGTACTCGGTTCCTCTGCGAAGCAGGTAGCGCGCATTGAAGCCGGAGAGCCGGCTGACCTCTTTCTCGGTTCGGACTTCACCTTCCCCGAAAAGCTCGTTGCAGACGGCTTAACCGATGCAAAAGCACCTGTTGCCTATGCAAAAGGCACCCTGGTTCTCTTCTCTCGGAGAGACTCTGCGTTGCAACCATTGAACTTAGAACGCCTAAGCGACCCTCATCTGCAAAAACTCTCCATTCCCAACACCCTCAACGACCCTATTGGAAGGGCCGGAGCGGCGGCTTTAGCTCACTTGAAGCTTATGGTTCGGCTACAGCCGAACTTCGTAGTCACTGATGATGCCACCGAGGCTATAGAAGCCGTGGAGAAGGGCCAAGTTCAGGCTGCACTAACCTCATTGACGCTGGCCCGATCCGATCACTTCAGACAGATAGGAACCTTCATTCTGGTACCGCAGTCCCAGTATCCCGAGATGAAGGAGTATTTTGTTGTGCTACGGAAGGGCGACACCGCCGCGGCGCATCGTTTTCTGGATTGGCTTCTCTCTCCGGGGATTCAAGAGAAACTTCCGAATCTCGGCCTTGATGCAGTTCGTTAAGATCGACCGAACGCGTCTGCGTTAAGCTCAACGGGCTCCTGTTCCAAGTGGATCCCAAAACGATCGTTCACTTCCAAGCGAATGAGATCACGAAGATGGGCGAGATCCGCGTAAGTGGCGCCGCCGCGATTAATCAGGGCGAGCGAGTGACGGGAGGAGATTCCCACCCGGCCATCGACAAAGCCTTTAGCGAAACCGGCTTGCTCAACCAACCATGCAGCTGCTAGTTTCAGGTGCGGCTGTCGTTGCACGTCCCCGGCAGGCGCAGCCCAATGTGGGATGTTATACAACTCAAGCTTCATGGTTGAGGCAATGGTGTTCAGCTGAGCTGCAGGGACCACCGGATTCTTGAAGAATGATCCGGCGGATCGGCTGTTCGGATCGCCCGGCAAGAGCAGCATCCCTTTACCAAGACGGATCTCCCTGACAGCATGGTAGATGGCAAGGGGAGACGGAGCTTCACCCCTGAACCGCCTTTGCAGCTCGGCGTAAGCGAGAGTGGGGCTCATGTCTCTCTCGAAGCCAAAACTCACTTGCGTGACCAGGAAACGTCCGCGTGCCGCAGCATTGAAGCGGGAACTACGATAGGCGAAGTCGCACTCTTTATTGGACAGGCTCACGAATGAGTGCGAGTGCCGATCGAACGCACGGACATCCTGTATGGTTTGCGAGACCTCTTGCCCGTAGGCACCGACATTTTGCACCGGGGTTCCACCGGTCAGACCTGGGATGCCCGCAAGACACTCCACACCGGTCAGATTGTTCTCGCAGGTAGAGAGGACGAACTGGTCCCATGAAACTCCTGCGGGCACGTCATAACGAACGCGATGATCGCTTGTAGTGATTCGTGACTCGCCTTGTATGTCCAGATGAATGACAAGTCCCGGAAATCCTTCATCCCGTACGAGAAGGTTGGAGCCGCCGCCCAGAGCAAACAATGGGAGATGATGTTTACCTGCAAACGCAACTGCGCCTTCGAGTTCACCTTCGGACCGGACGCGAGCGAAGAAGCGAGCCGGGCCACCGATTCCTAATGAGGTGAACGGCGCCAACTCGACGTCTTCTTGAATTTGCGGAGTCGCGATCTGTGAAGTAACCACGGAGCAAGGGTATCGCAGAGTCAGACTTCGTGATGTGGCACTGCAAGGTCGGCTTGATCCGACTGCCTCCGGGCTGACCCGCTACAATAGAGAAGGTCGTTCGTTGACGGCCCTTGGGGGAATGCGATGTATCCAGAGATAATGGTGATTCCTATGCGCGAGGAACTGACCCGCGCTGGTCTGCAGGAAACGCGCACAGCGGCTGAGGTCGATGCCGCAATGAATGAAAAAGGGACGACGATGGTGGTTGTCAATTCGATCTGCGGTTGCGCGGCCGGTAAGATGCGACCAGGCGTTCGGCTGGCGATGCAGCATGCAACTATGCCCGACCACGCTGTTACAGTATTCGCCGGGCAGGATCGTGAAGCAACGGAACGGGCCCGTAGCTACTTCGGTGGTCACCCTCCTACCTCGCCGGCGATCGCGATTCTCCGTGATGGACAATTGGTCTACTTGATGCAGCGCTCAGCAATCGAAACATCCACTGCTCCGGCAATCGCGCAAGAGTTGCAGCGAGCTTTCGATACATACTGCGCAAAGACGATCGCCTAGTTTATTTGCGTTCGATAGAGAGAGTTCCCAAGTGGGAACTCTCTCTTTTCGTTTACAAAACGAGCTTTTCTTGCACGACGGACGCGGGTAGCTTCTGGATCATGGCATGAGAATGGTCCACGTGCGTACAAGGGGCTCGGGCTCGCTCTGGTAGGTTGTGCGTATGACTTCTCTCTCCGTGGCAAGTGCAGGAATCCAGGAAGTTCGAGTCGCCGTTTTAGGAGCCGGCAAAATGGGCGGCATCCTGCTTGACGCCTTTCTCGCGAACCAGTTCGTCCGGCCGGATCAAATCGCGGCCACCGTTCGCCACCCAGAGCATGCGCGAACGCTAGAGGATCGATGGGGCTTTCCCGTCGGCACAGATAATCTTGCGGCCGCGACGGGAGCCGACGTCCTCCTGCTCGGCGTGAAGCCAAGTCAGGTTGTTGAAGTGATCGAGGAGATTCGTCCCGCGCTCAAGGCAGGCAAGGTTTTGGTTTCGCTGGCCGCGTCAGTTCGTACTCATGTCATTGAAGCCGCTGCGGGCTGCGAACTCTCGGTCGTTCGTGCAATGCCGAACACACCGGCTACGGTCGCAGAAGGCATGACGGCGCTTTGTGGAGGGCGCTTCTGCAGCACGGACGCCTTGTTGCTGGCGACCCATATGTTTGAAACCGTAGGAAGAACGGTTGTGCTCGATGAAAAGCACATGGATGCCGTTACCGGACTCTCCGGCTCAGGACCAGCCTTTCTTTACATCATTATCGAAGCACTGGCGGAGGCTGGAGTTAATGTCGGCCTGCCGCGAGATGTAGCAACGCTGCTAGCTGCACAGACTACACTCGGTTCGGCCAAGATGGTGCTTGAGACTGGGGCTCATCCTGCCCTGCTTAAGGATGCGGTCACGACGCCGGCCGGCTGCACGGTAGATGGCATCCTCGAACTTGAAGAAGGAGGTTTGCGGGTGACCTTGATTAAAGCAGTGAAGCGGGCGACTCAACGCGCGCGCGAACTGGCAGACGGCTAGACGGCAGGAACTACTCCACGGGAAGCTTCGCGCGGTATCCGTCTCGGGAGATGACGGAGTACTTGAGGGACTTCCCTTTTTCGTCCTGCATGCGGAGGGGGTGGCCCTCGTTATCGACCAGTTGCACTTTCACGCGCCGAAATCCGCCATCGTTCGTGGTGTTGGTTGGTCGGTAGGTCAGCACATACTGATTTCGGATCGAATCATTGATTTGGTGGAAGATGTCGGGCAGTGCGCCCTGAAAGAGTGGATTGAAATAGAGGCCGCCTGTCATTTGGGCGAAGGTCTTCAGCTGGTTTTCGGCTTGGAGGTAATCAATGCGCTGACTACCACCCAGGCCTCCACGTGAATCCGCGATTTCCCGAATGAACGCGCCAGTACCAATGGCAAAGATGGTGACATCCTGCGATGTCTTGACTTTGGCCAGCATCTTGTCGAGGGTTAGCTTCGAAAAGGTGTCGCGGCCCGTGCCGATGAGAATGATGTACTTGCGCCCTTCAATACGGGATACACGATCAAGAGTTTCATAAAGGGCATCGAACAGGTCCGTGTCAGAAAAGCCGGGGATTGTAAGCGTTCGAAGCGCATCGGCAACGATCTGCTTATTGTTCGTGAAGTCCGTCAGGATGTGTGTGCGGAGGTCGTAGGTAATAACGGCAATGTAGTCGTCAGTCCGTAAGGTCTGGAAGAAGCTGACCGCTGCATTCTGCATGTCATGGATGAAGTAATAACTGTTGGCCGCAAACTCCAGCAACATCACCGCCGTAATGGGCGTTTGTGCAATCCTGACGCTTTGCACCTGCTGAACAACACCATCTTCGATCACCTGAAAGTTTGGTTGCTTCAAGCCGGGGACAAATTGATGTGTCTTATCGAGAATGACGTTGACGTCCAGATTGACGATGGGAACATCGACTCGAATAGAGTAGGTCTCGTTGTTTGGATTCCTGACCTTCGGTTCTTCGGGAGCGGCAGGTGGCGGCGGTTCCGCTGGTTCTTTCTTCTTCTTGAGGATGATTGGACCATTGTCTGTCTGAGGACCCGCATCGGGAGGTCCCTGCTGCGGCGCTGGTGCAGCGCCGGGGGCGTCCTGAGCTTTCGTTATGCCGACGAACAACACGCATGCGATCAGGGCAGACAGCAGGACGCGCCAGTGAAGATTCAACATTCGCATTACTGGTTACTGTACTCCGGCTTAAACGGGCTTTAGAACGGCATAGCGATCGGGTGGCTTTCCGTTCAGCGCGTGACACTCTAGTCTGTAGACGTGATGTTGCAAAAAAGGACGCGCGCGACGGTACCCGGTTGGCTGCTTCTCGGCCTGAGTATGTCCTTACCGGCGCAACCACAATCGGGCGTTGACGCTGGTGGGCCACCAGATAAGACGGTCATCTTCCCATTAGCGGACGTGCGACCGGGGCTGCAAGGAGTGGCTTACACCGTCTTTACCGGCACAAAGCCGGAAGCTATGTCCGTCGAGATTTTGGGAAGGCTCACGAACGCCCTCGGACCAAAGCGCGATCTCATCCTGGCTCGTCTACACGGAGCCAAGCCGGAGTACACGGGCGTCGTAGCGGGGATGAGTGGCAGCCCGGTGTACATTGGCGGAAAGCTGCTTGGAGCCTTAAGCTATCGCATTGGGCAGTTCAGCAAAGAGCCGATTGCTGGGATCACGCCAATCGAGCAGATGCTCGAGGTAGGCGCCGCTTCTCGCAGCTTGAGGGTGGTTGAAAGCTCCGCGAGTGGAGGGCGTCCCGACATGCAGGCCATTGAAGCTCCACTGGTTTTTAGCGGGTTTAGCCAGGCGACGGTCGATCGCTTCGGTGATGGATTCAAGGCACTTGGACTGCTTCCTGTAACCGGGCTGGGTGGTATGACCTCGGGCGCCCGCCAGCCCGAACCGTTGCAGCCGGGAAGTGCCGTAAGCGCCGTTCTGGTGCAGGGCGATCTATCTGTTACGGGTACGTGCACCGTCTCATACATGGATGCAACGAGGCTGCTTGCATGTGGCCACCCCATAACGCAGACCGGAGGCATTGATCTGCCCATGGCAAAGGCGGAGGTGCTGGCGACTCTGGCAAGTCCGCTTAATTCCTTCAAAATCGTGAACGCGACAGAGATCGTTGGTGCCTTTACGCAAGATCGATCCTCAGCAATCTCCGGTCAGGTGGGCGGACATGCGCACACAATCCCTGTGACCATGACGCTTTCTCCTGAGGGCAGCACGGAGGTCCCGAAGATGGTTCACCTGGAGGTGGCAAATCATCGTGAATTAACGCCACAGCTGATGGTGGCGGCGGTTTATCAAAGCTTGCAGGAGATTGTGACGGGATCTTCTGACGCCAGTTACAAGGTGGAAGGGGCCATCCGACTTCACTCTAGCCTGACCAGCGAACAAGCTGAGGTGAGCTTGCCGGAGGTGAGGATGGAAGGGTGGCAGACGCAGAGTGGCTTTAACCCGGGTGCTGTGAATGCGGCGCTAGAGGTCGGGGATCGCTTCAGCCAGCTCTTTGCAAACCCAGAGGAACAGCCCTTGATGACCGGAGTCGAACTACGTATTCAGAGCTCAGATCGCCGAAGGGTAGCGACTCTTGAGAGCGCGCGCGCAAGCTTGCTGGAGGCTCAGCCGGGAACAGTGGTTGACGTCGAAACCGTGTTACAGCCCTATCAGCGCCCAGTACAGCGACTCACTACCAGGATCGCGCTGCCTACAGCTCTAGAGCCGGGACCGGTGCGCCTCTTGGTGAGTGACGGCGCGACTCTGGACCGCCTGCTCGAGCCAACGGTGACGCATCCGCTAAGTGTGGCGGACACGATCACGCGTCTAAATTCGACTCACAGGAACGACCGGGTTTACGTGACGCTACTTACCCATGTGGCACAGGCTGTTCTCGACACAACACCCCTGACTGAGGTTCCACTTTCGATGGCAAACGTTCTTGAGCCTTTGAAGGGCTCCCAGCGGCTTCGATTGACAGGTGAAAGCGTCATTGAACTCGGGTCGTCGGCCGCAGACGATGCAGTATCCGGCTCGCAGGTGCTTACAGTGATGGTGCGATGACCATGCCGAGGATCAGGAGACGACAGAAGGTGAGCTTGTGCGAACCAGCGATCTTTGCGATGACAGCTCTGACTGCATGTTTCGTTCTCTCTTCCTGCATGGCCGCTCAGGGAACAAAGCAGTGGACGGTGAGCCGTTATGAGGAGTTCCAGCGTGGGACCACGGATGGAGTTGCCATCAGAAACGATGGTCGAATTGAAGATGGCTTTGTTGCATCCGCTTTGTACAAGGCATCCGAAAGCTATGTTTGGTCACTGGCGAAGGATCCTAACGGCGAAATCTACGCTGGGCTTGGTGGAAGTACCGGGGGTTCCGCAGCAGTAGTACGTGTCTCTTCGAAGTCGGCGCCGGTCAAACTCTTCACGGGAAGAGAGCTAGCAGTCCAAGCGGTGAGGATAGCGCCAGATCACTCGGTCTTTGCGGCGACTTCGCCCGATGGAAAGGTCTACAAACTAGGTGCTGCAAGCGGTAACGAACGCGTGGTCTTCGACCCTGCAACAACCGAGGAAAAGCCGAAGTACCTTTGGGATCTTGCTGTTGCTCAGGACGGGACTCTCTACATAGCTACAGGAGCTCCGGCAGCGGTGTACAGGGTTGCTGCGAAAGCAGATGCCAAACCTGATCTTCTCTTTCGCACTGCGGACGCGCATATTCGATCGCTGCTGCTGAGCAACGCCGGTGTGCTTTGGGCTGGATCGGACGGAGCTGGAGTTGTGTACCGCCTAGATACGCGTGAGGCTGGAGCGAAACCGATTGCAGCGTACGCGGCAGGACACCGTGAGATCACAGCCATGGCGATGGACATGAGTGGTGCGCTCTATGCGGCGGCTGTGGGTGCCAAAGGGCCAAGTTCCTTGCCACCACTGCCGGTGACGGGCACAGTCGGCGTTACGGTTACGTTCCTGCAACCTGGCTCCACCAGCGCCGCGGGAACGAACGGCGTCGTCGCTGATGGTTCGGAGATCGTCCGCATTGCGCCCGACGGGACCCCGCAACGACTGATCTCTCTCCGGGATGACGTGGTGTATGCCCTCTCCATGCATCAGGGACAGGTGCTGGCCGCGACCGGGAATCACGGAAAGATCTACCGACTGGATCCGACCGTCTCCGGTCGCCTCACAGAGGTGGCGCGAGTCGAGGCGGGTCAGGCGACGGCGATGGTCGATGGGGATCGCGGTCTGCTCATCGGGACCAGCAATGGTGGTCAGGTCGTCCGTCTCGAGCAGAACTCTGCAAAGAGTACGTACAGTAGCGAAATCTTTGACGCAGGACAGTTCGCGCGCTGGGGTCGGATGGAGGTGCAAGCGGATCATCCCGGCTTTGAGCTTTTTGCTCGCACAGGAAATGTGCCAAGCGCTGCCCTGGGCTGGAGCAACTGGATGCTGGTCGAGGCCGGTGAGGAAACCACGCACCTGCCTGCGGGTCGATACGCACAATGGCGCGCGGATCTGCACCCCGGGAGTGCTATCGACTCTGTCACGATGAACTATCTGCCGCGGAATGTGGCGCCGGTAGTGGATGAGATCGCAGTGGTGACAGGCGCGCGTCTGTCGAGTAGTCCAAGCTCACAGCAGCCGCTGACTGTGCAGGTCTTGCTTCCCTCCGGCGCAAGCGCAGCGCAGACACTCAGCTTACTGCAGCAGGATGTATCGAGTGCGCCGCTCACGGCACAGAAGGATCGGAACGGCATCGTCATTCGCTGGGCGGCTCATGATGATAACGGCGACGAGCTGATGTTTGAGGTGTGGTATCGCGGCGTCGGAGAAACAACATGGAGATTACTGAAGGATAAGATTTCTGATCGATTCTTTAGCTTCGATACATCTCTGCTTCCTGACGGCCGCTATGAAGCAAAGGTCGTTGCCAGTGACGGACCAGTTCACACCAACGCAGAGAGTCTGACCGGTGATCGTACCAGCTCACTCTTTGTCGTCGACACAACACCACCTGCACCAGGACCCCTGGTCGCGCGATTAGAGCAAGGGATGGTGCATTGGACGTTTGAAGCAAGAGATGCCGTCTCACCAATCGCTCATGCAGAGATCTCGATTGACGCCGGACCGTGGCAATACGTTGAACCTTCCGGCGGCTTATCCGATTCGCTCTCGGAGCGCTATGATACTCGCTCAACTCTGCCGATAAAGAGCGGATTCACCTCAGATGCCGTCGAACATACCCTGGCGCTTCGCGTTTACGATCGCGCAGAGAATATGACAAGCGTGAAGACAGTTGTGCGGTGACCGATGCGATTTGAGCTTTTCATCGCAGCCCGGTACATTCGCGCAAAGCGGCGACAAGCTGTTATCGGCCTCGTGACGGTTATCTCCATCCTAGGAGTTGCCGCAGGAGTGGCGTCTCTGATCGTCGCCCTGGCTATTACGAACGGAATGCGACGCGATCTGCAGGAGCGTCTCCTAGGTTCGACTTCGCACGTGGCTCTCATGCGCGTGGCTGCCGATGGCATTCGCGACTGGAGACCATTGCTGAACCGTATGCGCCAGGTGCCGCACGTGACTGCCGCGGCTCCGGGTCTATATGGACAGGTGCTTCTCTCGCGCGGTGCTCGCAGCGGCGGAGCGCTGGTGGAAGGGATTCTTCCGGCCGACCAGAGAAGAGTCGGAGATTTGCTGCAATCGATCACACAAGGAAGCGCCGCGGAACTGGAGCCGCTCACCGGGGAAGCTGATCAGATCAGGGGTACTCCGCCGCTGGTAATTGGGAGTGAGCTGGCAGCAGATGTTGGGGCGAGAGTCGGCGATACAGTTCTTGTCACTAGTCCGCAAGGTGAGTTGACGCCACTCGGGCTCGTTCCTCGTTACCAACGCTTTCGCGTGGTTGGCATCTTCACCTCAGGCTTCTTTCAGTACGACCAGGCATACGCTTTCGCGCGACTAACGGATGCACAGCGGCTGTTCTCCGAACCAGATCTCATCTCAGTCATATCTTTCAAGCTAGACGACTTATACCGCGCGCAGGAGGTCGGCAGCGTCATTGAACGAGCTGCAGGACCTGGCTTTCAGACAACAAACTGGATGGAGCAGAATCGCGAACTCTTTCGCGCTCTAAAACTAGAGCAAGTGGTGACGTTCATCGTGCTCACGCTCATCGTTTGCGTTGCTGCATTGAACATTCTTATCGCCTTAACCATGATGGTCCTGGAGAAGACTCGCGACATCGCCGTCCTTCGGAGCTTCGGGGTGACGGCGAGCCAGGTGCGCCGGATCTTCCGACTTCAAGGCCTGCTGATCTCCGTGATCGGAACCGGAGCGGGTCTGGTTCTTGGTTACAGCCTCAGTTGGGCCGGCGCGCACTACCGCTTCGTTCGTCTTGACGCGTCGGTGTACTCAATCGACTACCTTCCATTTGCGGCTCGAGCGAGGGACGGCATAGTCGTCGCTCTGGTCAGCCTGGGACTTAGTCTGCTCGCTACGCTTTATCCGTCTGCATCTGCCGCAGCGGTTCTACCCGCCGAGGCGTTGCGCTATGAATGACAGTCATTGGCTTCCGCAAAATGGTCCTTCTTCCACAATCCTTCGCGCTGAAAACTTAGCCAAACGTTACACATCGGTTTCCCGAGGTAATCGACGGGATCTGGAGCTCTTCTCTAATCTCAACTTCGAGCTGCAGACGGGCGAGATGATCGGGATCATCGGCGAGAGTGGAGTTGGCAAAAGCTCTCTTCTGCACCTTCTAGCCGCGCTCGACCGGCCAAGTGCAGGGGAGGTTTGGTATGGCGATCAACGGCTGAGCTTGATGTCGGAACAGGACGCCGCGCGCTTACGCAATCGGGAGATCGGTTATGTTTGGCAGTTTCACTACCTGCTGCCAGAATTTACCGCACTTGAGAATGTAGCGCTCCCTTTGATGGCGAGGGGCGACCGTCGACATAGAGCTCTCGAAAAGGCGGAGCACTGGTTGGGAGAGGTCGGTCTAGCGGATCGGGCGGATCATCAATCGGGCGAACTAAGCGGTGGAGAGCAGCAGCGAGTGAGTCTCGCGCGTGCCTTGGTTAGCCAACCCAAAATTCTTCTGGCGGATGAACCTACCGGCGATCTTGACGAGGCGACAGCGGAAACTATCTTCGAGCTCATTCAGCGACTACATCGCTCGCACTCCTTGGCAAGCGTGGTAGTAACTCACAACAAGAGCTTCGCTCAGCGCTGCGACAGGATGGTTCTGCTGCAAAAGGGAAGACTTCTAATGCTCTGATCGGGCAAAGAAGTGCATTGCAGAAGCCAGATAGATCCTGTACAGCGCTGAAGGGTACCCACAACTACACCAACGGTGGGATTTGCATCAGTTTTGCACACGGCGCAACTCCGTCTTGAGGTACGGTGACGATAGATTTGCGATCATTTCATCTTGCTTCGTAGAGGTCTACACTTAGAGCTACAGGCGGATGCTCGTCCGAGCATCTCAGGTGCCCCAATCTGAAGCCAAGTGGGGCGTGGAGCATCAGTAATGGTTGGCTGGTACATCCAGTGGGCCAAAGGCTGGAAGGGGAATATATGTTCGAACGCTATACGGAGAAGGCGCGACGGGTCATTTTCTTCGCGCGCTACGAGGCGAGTCAGTTCGGATCGCCCTATATTGAGACCGAGCACCTACTGCTTGGCCTCTTGCGTGAGGACAAGGCCTTGACGAATCGTTTTCTACGGTCTCATACGTCCGTGGAGTCCATTCGCAAGCAGATTGAACAACATACGACCATTCGCGAGAAGGTTTCGACCTCTGTCGACCTGCCATTGTCCAACGAATGTAAGCGCGTGCTGGCCTATGCTGCAGAAGAAGCGGAGCGTCTGAGCCACAAACATATTGGGACCGAGCATCTATTACTTGGCCTCTTGCGAGAGGAAAAGTGCTTCGCCGCCGAGATCTTGACGGAGCGTGGGTTACGCCTCCCGACCATTCGGGAAGAGCTGCAACGCACTACTCAGGAGAAGGCGCCAGCACAAGGTAAGCAGGCTGGAGGCAGGCAAGAACAAAGCATGCTCGCGGAGTTTAGCCGAGATTTGACGCAGTCCGCGATGGATCAGCAACTGGACCCGTTGGTTGGGCGAGATACTGAAGTGGATCGCGTGATCCAGATTCTGTGCCGCCGGACCAAAAATAACCCTGTGCTCATTGGCGAGCCTGGCGTCGGCAAGACGGCCATCGTTGAAGGCCTGGCGCAGAAGATTGCCGACGGCGAGGTTCCCAGCTTCCTTGCCGATAAGAAGGTTCTGGCGCTTGATCTGTCGTTGATCGTCGCAGGAACAAAGTATCGTGGGCAGTTCGAGGAACGTCTCAAGACGATCATGAAGGAGTTGATGGAGAACCAGAACTCTATCGTCTTCATCGATGAACTCCACACTCTCGTGGGTGCTGGGTCTGCCGAAGGCTCACTCGATGCCGCTAACATTCTGAAGCCGGCTCTTAGTCGGGGAGAGATCCAGTGCATCGGGGCAACAACGCCGGCAGAGTACCGCAAGTCGATCGAGAAGGATCGTTCCCTGGAGCGTCGGTTCCAGGCGGTCAAAGTCCCTCCGCCGAACGAAGAAGATGCTGTGAAGATCATCATGGGCATCAAGGAGAAGTACGAGAAATTTCACGCGGTGAGCTACACGGATGACGCCATCTCGTTCTCGGTTTCACACTCGAGCCGCTACATTCCTGATCGGTTTCTGCCTGACAAGGCTATCGATTTGATTGATGAGGCCGGAGCACGGGTGAAGCTTCGTCAGACCTCGCTTCCTGAAGAACTGACCGAGGTGCAGAAGCGTATCAAGTTCATCGTGCACCGCATGGAGAATGCGATTGCAAATCATGAGTTCGAGAAGGCGCGGTTTTATTCCGATGAGGAACGAAAGGAGCGCGAGAACCTTCGCTTGCTTCGTGACAAGTATCACCTCGATGATTCGTCAGCAGGCATCGTGACGCGTGAGGACATCGAGGATGTCGTGAGCCGCTGGACTGGTGTGCCGATTACATCGCTCAAGGAAGAGGAGACGCAGCGGCTGCTTCGTGTAGAGGAGGAATTGCACAAGCGCGTTATCTCGCAAGAGAAGGCAATCAGCGCGCTTGCACGGGCAATTCGCCGCTCTCGAGCGGGACTGAAGAACCCTGCCCGCCCAATAGGCAGCTTCCTGTTTCTCGGACCTACGGGTGTCGGCAAGACAGAGATGGCGCGCACTCTGGCGCAGTTCCTGTTTGGCAGTGAGAAGTCGCTGATCCGTTTCGATATGTCCGAGTTTATGGAAAAGCACTCTGTTTCTAAGCTCATTGGATCGCCTCCGGGATACGTCGGGTATGAGGAGGGTGGTCAGCTCACCGAGCGTGTGAAGCGCAGTCCGTACTCGGTCGTTCTGCTCGATGAGATTGAGAAGGCGCACCCGGATGTCTTCAACCTCCTCTTGCAGGTGTTTGAAGACGGGCAGCTGACGGACGGGCTCGGCAATACGGTGGACTTCAAGAACACGATTCTCATCATGACCTCCAACATTGGAGCGAAGCACCTGATGAAGCGTGAGGGACTTGGCTTCCAATCCCGCGTCGAGGATGTCGTTCTCGAGAAGATGGAGGAGATGGTAAAGGGCGAGGTTAAGCGCACCTTCAATCCGGAGTTCCTGAATCGCCTGGACGAGGTCATCATCTTCACTGCTCTAAGCGATGTCGACTTGATGCAGATCCTTGAGCTGCTGGTACAGCAACTCAATGCGAATCTGGTCCACAAAGCAATCACGATCAGCGTGAATGACGAGGCAAAGAAGTGGATTCTCGAGAAGACGCTAGTGGATCGCAGCTATGGAGCCCGACCGCTCCGTCGTGCGTTGCAGCGATATGTTGAGGATCCGCTCTCCGAGGCGCTCATCGGGGGAGGCATTAGTCAGCGACCAGCCTTCCTTGAGGTGTACCTGGACAACAATCAGCTGTTCTACCGGCCGATCTCCTCAGATGGGGATCAACGAGTGGGTGGCTTAGCTCTTTCGCTCGTCTAGGTTTCTCACATATAAAGGAGCCCCGGCGAGACTGCCGGGGCTTCCCTGTTTTCCGGCTACGACTGGCTGCGGTTCTAGACCAGCGATTTCCTTTGCCTCCCGGTAGATCCAACGGCGCCGGTCGCTGCGTCGACATCACCGGCAACGTGCCCTCCCATGCGGGCGGCGGCTGCCTGAGCTTCCCGACTCAGACTCTCCGACTGCCTTCTCAGGTAGTCGCCAGCATCGTTGAGACGATCGCCGGCGTTGCCAAATTTGTTCCGTAGCTGTCGGCGTGCCCTGACACCTGTCTGCGGAGCGTACAACAATGCCGAGCAGGCGCCTGCAGCAACGCCGATGGCGAACGCCGACCAGTACCCTTTCGCAGTCATGCACTTCCTCCTATGAACTTCGAGTATGGAATGCTGTGATTCTCGAGGTCGGTGACAAGTTGGATTTCACCTGCGGCGTGCATGTGGCGAAGAAGGTGATGGATAGGGGTACCCCCTCCCCTTCTGACCTAAAATCCTCATTCTGCGAGGTTTAGCAACGAGGCCGGCACAAAATACTCAATTCCTTAGGGTTACGGCTAAATTCTTCATTTGAGGGCGGATAGCTTCGACGTACGGCGGGTCCGCCGCTCTCTTCTCAGTGTAGGAGAACCGCACCCGTGCTTGCGCCAGCGTGCCGATCTTACTGCCTGCAGACTGATGCGAGCGGCTCCACGTAGAATCCCCAAGAGTCGGACAGGTGCTCCATGGAAGATCCAAGACTGAGTCGCATGTACGCGAAGTTGTTTGTGCGTCATCTTGCAAAGCGGAGAGAGAGCGCCTGGGAGTGGACACGCGTCAACCGGTCTTCGCTTGTGGCCCTGACTGCCCTGCTTGCCCTGGTGGTGTTAGGAATCGGCTATGTCGCACATCTACATGGGCGCTTCCGACGATTAAAGACAGAGCTTAAGGCGATGGGAACGACGCAGGTTCAGCTGCCACCCATGCCGGGCGGTCAGGAAGCCGTCGTGATGAAGCGAACGCTCCTTGCCGAGGGGACGACCCCTGAGTTCCTGTCGGCGACGCTGCTTCCTGGCCGGGGACTGAATGTTTTCCAGATCATGCTTTCGGTTCCAGGACGCGGGTCGGTGCCTTTGCTGTCTTCGCCGTCGCTTGAAGATGCAGCGAGGCTGATGTCCGGCGTACAGCAGGATGCTGACGGTGGGGAGAGTCTGCGACTGGGATCTCCGATCGAGGCGCCATGGGCAGGCGTGATCTCAGAGGCGAGGAGCGGAACGCCGGCGCAGGTTAATACCAGTTGGGCGGGGCATGCACTGATTCTTCCGGCGACGGGTCGAGATCGAGATGTCACCGTGAGTGAAGGCGGGTTCTTGCTGAAGACGGAGGCGGATTCGGTCAAGCAGAACATCATGCCTGATGGGGGAACCGTACAAGGCAGCTTTGTTGCCAGTAACTTTGGAGGCCGCTGGCCTTCGGAGACGAGTGTCTCGGTGACGGCGCTGCTCAGCAGCAGAGCCTTTGAGCTGAGAGTCGTCGCCCGTAACGAAGGAAAGGAACCGGTACCGTTTGGACTGGGGTGGCGCCCGCAGATTCTGCTTCCGAGCGGAACACGGAACGGGGTTCGGCTGCGCTTACCGGCAGAGGGTCACGAGGAGCTGCATGACGGGAGGCCTACCGGTCTGATTACACCCGTGGCAGGGACGCCCTTTGACTTCACAGATCGACATGGAAGGGTGCTTCGTGATTTGGATCTTGACGACACCTTTGTGGATCTTCGGTCCGGATTTCTTGATAACGGGCCAATTCTAGAGATTCGCGACACACGGAGCGGAGTTGGGATTCGGATGACGGCGATGTCTCCGCAGATCCGCGCGGTTCACGTGCACAGCATGGCAAAGGAAGACAAGATGGTGGTGAGTTTCCAGACGAACTACGACGAGCCCTTCAGCGCGGGGTGGTCTGGCGAGCATGGAACCGGTATCAACGTCCTCGAGCCGGGACAGACGTTGCAGTGGCGAATGCGCATGGAGGTCTTTGCCTTGAATGAGGGCAGCACGTCTGCTTTATAAGCACGGAAGGAGCCGGGCTTGGTTGACCCTCCGCGTGAAAGACTCGTAGAGTGGGAGATGGGGTTTGGCGACCGCGCGGGACGATGCGAAGGCGCACTTCTCTTCCCCGGAAGGCATGATTTGACAGTGAATGACACGACCGAGGTAACCGCGCCGGCGGAGGAAGCGATCAGCAGCCAGGCAGCAACCGAGCACCACGAGCACACCCATGATCATGGTCATAGCCACGCGCCGCAACTGAACCCTGAGCTGACGCGAGAGATCAGCGTGGAAGCGGACGCCGCACAGGTGACGCAGAGCTTTCGAACCGTCATTAAGCGTTACCAGAAGCTTGCGCGCATTCCGGGATTTCGAGCCGGAAAGGTACCAGAGTCGTTGGTCCGCACCAAGTTCAGCAAGGAGGTTCGGCAGGAGGTGTTGGAGAGCCTGGTGGCAGAGCGCTTTCGCCAGACGCTTGCCGAACAGAAGCTGCAGCCTGTCTCCGAGCCGCAGCTTACCAATTTGTTGCTGCAGGATGGACAACCGCTTCGCTTTACAGCGACGTTTGAGATCCGACCCGAGTTTAGCGTTGATGGCTATGAGAGCGTGTCTGTGAAGCGGCCCGAGGTGGCTTTGACAGATGCGGAGTACCAAGCAGAGCTCGATCGGGTTCTGGATGGATACGCGACAGTAGAGACTGTGGAAGAAGACAGACCATTGGTCGACGGCGACTGGGCAGAGATCGAGTTCAAAGGTGAGATGAAGGAGCTCGCACAGACCGTGGGAGAAGACGGGGTGCAGGGACCGGATCCAACGGAACCCATTGTCGGTGAAGACGTGATGATCGAGGTCGGAGGAACGAACACACTTCCGGCGTTCAATGAAGCGCTTAGGGGAGCCAAACCAGGTCAGGAGCTCCGTTTTGAGGTGGAGTATCCAGGTGAGTTTGGCGAACCACGGCTGGCTGGGCGAACTGTCGCCTACGACGTTACCGTCAAGGCGATCAAGCGAAAGTCGCTGCCTGAACGGAATGCAGATCTGGCGAAACAGCTTGGATCGTATGAGAGCTTCGACGATTTTGAAATGAAGCTGAAAGAGATGGCGACTACGCGCAAGAGAGAGGCTCTCGAAGGGCGGGCAAAGGATGACATGCTCGAACAGTTGATTGCGCGCTATCAGTTTCCAGTTCCTGAGGTCTTTGTTCAGCAGCAGATTGAGGCGCGACTCGATCGCGGTCTACGAGCTCTGGCGCAGCAAGGAATGCAAGCGGAGGAGATGCGCAAGCTAGACTTCGCTCGTTTGCGGGAGGCGCAGAGAGATCAGGCGGTCAACGAGGTTAAGGCGTCGATGATTTTAGATAAGCTCGCCGAAGCAGAGCAGATCGAAGTCTCCGACGAGGAATTAGATCGCGAGCTCCTGTTGCTCTCCATCCAGTCGCGTGAGCCTCTTGAGACACTTCGCGATCGGTTGTCGAAGGATGGAGGACTGGATCGTATTCGTGAGCAGATGCGACGCGAGCAGACCGGAAGCAAGCTGTTTGAGAAGCTGGCGAACTAGCCATCCCTCACCTAACCAGGCAGGACGTACAACACAGCCAAGGCTGAGAAGGAAGTAAGGACAATGGGACTGGTACCGATGGTGATCGAGCAGACGAGTCGTGGCGAGCGCGCCTACGACATCTACAGCCGTCT
Source organism: uncultured Acidobacteriaceae bacterium (assembly GCA_964235665.1). Classification (GTDB taxonomy): domain Bacteria; phylum Acidobacteriota; class Terriglobia; order Terriglobales; family Acidobacteriaceae; genus Edaphobacter. The sequence continues at coordinate 1,480,202 of CAXSAY010000001.1, read as the reverse complement.
GCTGCGGGACAATATCATTTTCTTGGGAACTCCGATCGATGACAACATTGCGAACGTGATCATTGCGCAACTTCTCTTCCTGAGCGGGGAGGATCCAGAGAAGGACATTCAGCTGTACATTAACTCTCCTGGTGGATCGATTACGGCTGGCATGGCGATCTACGACACGATGCAGTACATCAAGAATGATGTGCAGACTTTGTGCATTGGGCAGGCTGCCAGCATGGGAGCGTTTCTGCTGATGGCGGGTAACAAGGGGAAGCGCTTCGCGCTGCCAAACGCACGGATTCTGATTCACCAGCCGCTGATTATGGGCGGCGGCATCAGTGGGCAAGCGACGGAGATCGACATTCATGCCCGAGAGATTCTGCGACTCCGCGAGATCATGAACAAGAAGACGGCGGAGCACACAGGCCAGTCGCTTGAACAGATCGAGCGGGATACGGATCGCGACTTCATCATGACCGCGGCTCAGGCTAAGGAGTACGGCCTGATCGACGACATTATTGATCGACCGCGTGTCTAGAAGCAGCGTGGCGTTTTAACACAGAAGGGAGGTCCGGGTTACTCGGGCCTCTTTTTCTTTGAGGTTCCCTGATGGAGGATCGAGAGGCGCTGCCTGTCGCGGCTGCCCTCGGTGTAAACTGAAGTACGCAAATAGTTTTCTGGTCTTGCGGGGGTTGAACCATCACTATGAAGACATCACGCGGTTCCGACGATTCTCTCCGTTGTTCGTTTTGCCACAAGTCCCAGGATTCAGTTGCGAAGCTGATCTCATCGCCGTCTGATTATCCGCGTGCCTACATCTGTGACGAGTGCGTTGCTGTCTGTAATTCCATTTTAGAAGATGATCGTAGCGAGGCGCAGCCCGGAACCGCGCCGGCGCACCTGCCGAAACCACAGGAAGTGAAGGCATTCCTCGACGAGTACGTTATTGGGCAAGAGCAGACCAAGAAGAAGCTCGCAGTAGCGGTATACAACCACTACAAACGCATCCAGATGAACAAGACGCGCGGCAACGATGTTGAGCTGGCAAAGTCGAACATCTTATTAGTGGGTCCGACAGGCTCAGGTAAGACGCTGTTGGCTCACACCCTGGCAAAGATGCTGGATGTTCCGTTTGCGATAGTGGACGCGACGACTCTGACGGAGGCGGGCTATGTTGGGGAAGATGTCGAGAACATTATTCTCAAACTCTTACAGGCAGCAGATGGTGATGTGACACGGGCGCAGAGCGGCATTATCTACATCGATGAGATTGATAAGATCGGCCGCAAGGACGAGAATCCCTCGATTACACGCGATGTGTCGGGTGAGGGTGTGCAGCAGGCGCTGCTTAAGATACTCGAAGGTACTGTGGCTAACGTTCCGCCGCAGGGTGGTCGCAAGCATCCTCATCAGGAGTTCACGGCAGTTGACACGACGAATATTCTTTTCATCTGCGGTGGCGCGTTTGTCGGCCTCGAAAAGGTGATTGGCAGACGTGTTGGTAAGAAAGCGCTTGGGTTCAAAGCGATCGGTGACGTTGAAGAGAAGGATGGTGATGTGACGCCGATTCGCGCGCAGCGTGACTCTGAACTGCTTCGACAGGCACAGCCCCAGGATCTTCTCAAGTACGGTTTGATTCCTGAGTTTGTGGGCCGTCTGCCTGTGATGGGCGTTCTCGATGAGCTCGACGAGGCGGCGCTGATTGATATTTTGACGAAGCCTCGCAATGCGATTCTCAAGCAGTACAGCAAGCTGTTTGAGTTCGAAGGCGTCAAGGTGACCTTCACGGAGGATGCCGCGCGGGAGATTGCCCGAGAAGCGCTAGAGCGGAAGGTGGGAGCTCGCGGCTTGCGGATGATTCTGGAAGAGCTAATGCTTGATCTTATGTACTACGTGCCTAGCAACAAGAAGGTGAAGGACCTCTCTATCTCGGCTGAGATGGTGCAGAAGAGGTCGCTAACGCTGCATACGCTGCTTGAAAAAGCGGGCTAGGTTCTAAGTAGCGCACGAGGGCGTAAGAGGCTCCGCACCATGCGGATCTTCTTACGCCTTCGTCTTTGGCCCATTCGACGTATTCATCCGCTCAACCCCGCTTTTGTACCCAAGGGTTCCCCCGCGCGTTTGTTCGCCTGCGAACAAGTACAATCACTGGAAGCCATGAGCCGTTGCACCTTCTTAAAGCGGCGAACGTCTTATTTGGAGGAGATCTATGACGAACCAATCCAAAGAAGTTCTCGCCGGTGATGTACGCAAGCTACCAATGATGCCGATCCGAGACATGGTCATCTTCCCGTACATGATGACGCCATTTGTCGTCGGCCGGGAGTCGAGCGTTCGCGCTCTCGAAGAGGCGCTGAATGGCGATCGCAAGATCTTCCTGGCAACGCAGCATGATGCCTCTGTTGATGAACCAACAGCCAGTGACATCTTTCAGACTGGCACCATTGGAAACATCGTTCAGAGCGTGAAGATGCCGGACGGCAACATCAAAGTGCTAGTCGAGGGTGTGGAACGCGCACGAGCAAGTGAAGTCAACGATGAGGATGGCTTCTTCGTGGCCACGGTACGTACGGCGGGATCTTTGCCGGAGATGACCGCTCAGATTGAGCAGACGATGCAGCGCGTAACGTCTCTCTTCGAGCAGTATGTCAAGCTGCAGCAATCGCTCAACTACGAGACGATGGCGGCGAGTGTTCGGACCGATGAGCCCGCGAAGCTTGCCGATACGATCGCGGCAAATCTTCAGCTTTCCATTGAAGAGAAGCAGCAGCTGCTCGATGTGTTTGACACGGAGGAACGGCTTGCGCGAGTCGCAGACACACTGGATGTCGCGATTGAAAAGCTGAATGTAGATCGCACGATCCAATCCCGAGTGAAGCGGCAGATGGAAAAGGCGCAAAAGGAGTACTACCTGAATGAGAAGATTAAGGCCATTCAGAAGGAACTCGGGCGCGGTGAAAAGAGCGAGTTTGATGAGCTGAAGAAGAAGATCGAGACTGCCGGGATGCCGAAGGATGTCTTGGAGAAGAGTCTGCAAGAGCTGAAGAAGCTTGAAGCAATGCCCCCTATGTCAGCCGAATCTACTGTCTCCAGAAATTATCTGGATTGGCTGCTGGCAGTGCCGTGGAGAAAACGGTCGAAAGAGATTCGTTCAATTGATCATGCCGAGCAAATTCTGAACGAAGATCATTATGGGGTTGAGAAGATAAAGGAACGAATCCTCGAGTTTCTTGCCGTGCGACAGCTGGTGAAGAATCCTAAGGGGTCAATTCTTTGCTTTGTTGGACCTCCGGGTGTGGGTAAGACCTCTTTGGGGATGTCGATTGCGAAAGCAACAGGGCGGAAATTCATTCGTATGTCCCTGGGTGGAGTTCGTGACGAGGCAGAGATCCGCGGTCATCGCCGCACCTATATCGGTGCTCTTCCAGGGCAGATTATCCAGAACATGAAGAAGGCAGGAACGAAAAATCCGGTCTTCATGCTGGATGAAATAGACAAGATGGCTTCAGATTTCCGAGGTGATCCGGCGAGTGCCTTGCTTGAGGTACTTGATCCTGAGCAGAACACGGCATTTCAGGATCATTACCTTGATGTGGAATACGATTTGTCGCAGGTATTGTTTGTTGCGACAGCGAACGTATTACATACGATTCCCGGACCGTTGCAGGATCGTATGGAGATCCTCCGACTGCATGGATATACCGAGATCGAGAAGCTAGAGATTGCCAAGCAATATCTTGTCAAGAAGCAGCGGGATGGCGCTGGACTTACCGAGGAGCAGATTCGGTTTGACGACGACGCACTACGATTGATTATTCGTGGGTACACCCGTGAGGCGGGAGTCCGTAATCTCGAGAGAGAGGTCGGCAACGTTGCTCGCAAAGTCGCCAGACGTGTGGTCAAGAACGGCGCTGAGCACCATGAGACGATTACCGCTGAGAATCTCTCCGATCTACTTGGAGTCGCTAAGTTCAGGGACTCTCTTGCCGAAGAGAAGAGTGAAGTGGGGCTCGTCACCGGCCTGGCTTGGACGGAGGTTGGTGGGACTATTCTGCAGACCGAAGTCCAAGTGTTAGATGGTAGAGGGAAGCTAACGACTACTGGGCAATTAGGTGAAGTAATGCAGGAGTCTGCACAAGCAGCCCTAAGTTACATTCGCTCGCGCTCTCACCACCTAGGGTTGCAGAAGGATTTCTACCGAAACCTTGATATTCACGTTCACGTGCCGGAAGGGGCTATTCCAAAGGATGGGCCTTCGGCAGGCATCACTCTGGCTACCGCGTTAGCGAGTGCTTTGACGAAGATCAAGGTGCGACGGGATATTGCGATGACCGGTGAGATCACCCTACGGGGCAAGGTACTCCCAATTGGCGGGTTGAAGGAAAAGCTGCTGGCGGCACATCGCGCCGGCATCTTCGAAGCGATCGTTCCCGAGCAGAATCGTAAGGATGTCGCCGATCTTCCGGAGTTGCTGAAGACGTCGATGAAGCTACATTTCGTCAGCGAGATGGATGAGGTTCTGCAGATCGCTTTGGAGACGCCTTTGATCGAGCTCAAAGAGGAGACACCAGAGGCCCTGGTAAATGTAATCCCGCCAACTCCGGATCACGCACCATCGCAAGCCCATCAGTAAAAAGGTCATCAGGACTGACACAAGAGCCGAGCTTATGCTCGGCTCTTGTGTCTGCAGATGACTATTTTGAGATTGGACCGCTCTACTCTAGGCTCGCCGACCAGTAACAAAGTTCATGATGAGGGAGATGACGGCAAACAAGATCAGCAGGTGGATAGCGAAGCTGCTGATGTGCATCACGAAGAAGCCCCCAACCCAAAGGACAAGTAAGACAACGGCGAGAATGAGAAACATGGAACGCCTTCTTTCTGCTGCGGAGATGTAAGCCTACAGACCATACCATCCCTAGGAGCCTCTTGCAAAGAAGATCGTTGCTTGCTGGTGCTTACAAACACGCTGGGACGCTGCCGCTACCTGCCGCCTGCAATCGAGGGAATCAGCATGACTTCATCTCCATCCTGGAAGGCGTACTGATCTCCTCCCAAGAAGCGAATGTCCTCATCGTTGACGTAGATGTTGATGAAGCGGCGTAGCTGACCTTGTTCGTCCTTGATCTGGGTCCCTAAGGCCGGAAAGGTATTATCGATCTCACCCAGTAATCCTGGGAGATCGGAAGCAGCTGAATCGAAGGTTTTCTTACCTCCTGTGTGGCGGACGAAGGCAGTCGGAAGCGTTACGTTGATCGACATTAGTGGGCTCCTACGGCGACGAGTTCAGGCTCGTTGACTCGATCCAGCTGTTCAAGATACGCGTTGAAGTCCACGAGCCGAGGCCGTATGCTGCCCTCCATCCGATATCGACCAGCGAGAGCGTCTGTCGTCTTCAATCCGTTGCCGGTTATCACGGATACTGTCGTTTGGTCTGATGTAATCCGGCCATGAGCGTACAGGCGAGCGGTGACGGCTGTGGTGACACCGCCGGCAGTTTCCGTGAAGATTCCTTCCGTTTCGGCAAGCTCCTGAATGCCCGAGACGACTTCCACGTCAGAGACATCTTCGGCGTAGCCACCAGTGGCCTGGATCATCTTGGAGGCCGCCGGCCCGTCGGCGGGGTTGCCGATAGCAAGAGAGCGGGCGATTGTGTTTGGACGCTGGGGATCAATGTAATCCAGTCCTTGCTTGACGGATTGCGAGATCGGAGAGCACCCGGTTGCCTGCGCTCCGAAGAAGCGCACAGGCTTCTCCTCTACCAAGCCAAGGGCGATCAGCTCATTGAAGGCTTTGCGGATTTTACGGATCAGCGAGCCACCCGCCATTGGGCACACGATATTGTCCGGCAGACGCCATCCGAGTTGTTCAGCGATTTCGTACCCAACTGTCTTTGAGCCTTCAGCGTAGTACGGGCGCAGATTTACGTTTACCAGGCCCCACCGGTATTCCTCCGCTATCTGCGTGCAAAGCCGATTCACGTGGTCGTAGTTGCCATCTACCCGGATCAGACGGGCACCGTAGACCAGGGTATTGAGGATCTTGGCTGGTTCGAGATCAGATGGAACGAGAATCGTCGCTTTTAGCCCAAGCCGGGCTGCCTGTGCGGCTACCGCATTTGCCAGATTGCCTGTTGAAGAGCAACCAACTGTTGTAAAGCCAAAGGCTTGCGCGTTCGCGAGGGCCACGGCGACGACTCGATCTTTGAAGGACAGGGTTGGAAAACAAACAGCGTCATTCTTGATGTAGAGATTGGCAGTACCGAGACGTTTGCCTAGTGAGGCGGCACGAACCAACGGCGTAAAACCAACCGGGAGGTCAGGCTCAAACCCGTCCGGAATCGGAAGCAACGCCTTGTAACGCCAGATGTTGGCGGGGCCGGCAGCTATACGGGAGCGACTCACGACGGGACGGATGAGGTCGAGATCGTAGTGCACCTCAAGAGGCGCCAGACAAACATCACACGCCGAAAGGGGTTGGTTAGCGAAAGACTTACCGCACTCGTTACATCTGAGCTCGTAGGTTCTACAGGAATAAGCCATAGCACTCCTCATGGAGGAGGGTCCGGTTTACGACGCTTGACTCACTCTGGATGCCGACACTCGGCCAAGGAAGGGAAAGACGGGGTGCAGCAAAGTACACGTACGACGCTGCGTGCTCCGAATCTCATGTTCCCTGTTTCCAGGAGAGAGTTGACACCGGTACGAAGTAGTCTGTCCGGTTGTCGTGGCGTCGTAGGGCTCGTCCCTCAACCACTCTGCATGAAATTCAAATCTGCCGAAGCAGACTGGAATAGATCAGTTGTAGCACGCCTGCTGCCGCGCTGCAACCGAGGCGAACTTTTCTAATGGGAAAGGACGGCGCCGCGGACACCGGCGACGAAAGCAGCAGGATCAAATTCGGTTCGTAAGATCTCATCCGGACAATCGGTCAGCGTCGCTACTCGCCAGTTGCAGACGAAAGCAACTTTCTGTGTGTGCTGAGCGGTTTTGATCTCGGAGCATAGATGTTCTGCTTCACCAATGCCCGTCTCGCCTTCTACATCCACCAGCACCAAGTCATACTGGCGACTCCAGAAGAGAGAGAGACCGTCTGCCGCGCTAATCGTGGAATCGACGATGAAGCCCGACAGGCGAAGGATCTGGTCGCGTAGAGGGCGGAGCGTTTCCCGTCTGCAGATATGAAGGATGGCTGGCTTAGGAAGATCTTCAGGCGGCATGGTTGAGCACGTAGGCGATTAGGAGAGCATCTCTGACTGATCTTTGTCGGAGCGGATATTATCCGGCAACGTCGAGATCGGCACAAGCATGTCTTCTTTGCGCATGACGAGATTGGTCGCATTCAGAGAGGCGAGCTCGAATCCGTGTCCATGAGTGATCGCGTCAGTGGGGCAGGCTTCCACACAATAACCGCAGAAGATGCAACGGTTGTAGTCGATGTTGTAGACCTTGGCGTAGCGTTCCGCAGAAGAGATACGGATCTCTTCTGTATTCTCTGCAGCCTCAATGTAAATACAGTTAGAGGGGCAAGCAGCCGCGCAGAGAAAGCAGGCCACACACTTTTCCAAGCCATTTTCGTCACGCTGCAGCTGGTGCTTGCCGCGAAAACGTTGCTCAAACTTCGCGCCACGCATGGGGCCTTTTCCGTCGGGATAGTTCTCCACCTCAGTAGGCTGGAAGGCCTCTCTGAGAGTAATGCTCATACCCTTGGCGATGGCAGCGGCGTTGCGAGCGATAGACATGTTTCTAGTATAGCTGGACTGATACCTCAGTTTCAGCGGCGAGACAAGCGTTACAACGCCTCAAGACCGTTAGGATATGGGGATGAAGATTTCAGCTCGCAGCGTCAAGAAGCTCGTCAGAACAGCTGGATTTGCGGTTTGGGGGTTAGCCGCGTTGGGGGTTTCTGCTCAAAGCCCCGCGCCGACGCAGCATGGTGTGGCGGAACGATCTACGACGCTCACGCTCACCCTTGATGGCGTCTCGAAACAGCTTACGAAGGCTGATCTGTCGCGTATGACACAGAGCACCCTGACGGTCCATAACAGTCACACAAACCGTGAGGAACATTACACGGGGGTGGCCCTGGTGGACATGCTCAGCGCAGCTGGACTTCCCTTCACAAAGGATACGCAGCAATCTCTGTTGCATAGCTATGTGCGCGCGCAAGGCACTGACTTCTATTTCGTCCTTTACTCCGCATCGGAGCTCGAACCCGAGTTGAATACAAGTCAGGTGATTGTCGCTACAGCCGTGGATGGGCAGGACCTGGGAGAGGATGGGCAGTTCAAGCTGATTAGCAGCGCGGACAAACGGCCTGCGCGCTGGGTGCGGAATCTGCTCTCTCTTACTCTGGTCACGCTGAATTAGAGCTACGACATCGGCCGTAATCGTCGCGCCTTGTCTCGGCATCACCCACAAAGGACACTTTTGACATTTGTATTCGGCATGCGAACTCTCTGCCACTCCGCACGTGTTGTCCGCAGCGGCACTTCGTCGCTCCTCGTTGGGAGTGTGCTGCTCCTAATTGGGCTCCAAAGTCCGGCGCAAAGTACGCCATCGACTCAGGCAGAAAAACCGGAGGAGGCCAGAGCTGGTTCTTCGAGTACTTCGCAGCCGGGGCAGACGCTAACGCCAGGAACTGTTCTGCTCCCACCTAAGAATTTTGACTTACAGGCGCAGCCGCCTGCCATCTTGAGTCATTTGAATGCTGTGGTGCGAAACTTCCGGTTAGCCACGGCGCCGATCCAAAAGGTTGGTGAGCCGAGTGACCTGCTGTACCGTGATCAGGCGCTCTCACAGGCGACCCAGGTCGCGACCCTTGCCTTTGACTTTAGCCACGCAGAAGCGGAACTGCTCGCAGCTTTCGCGAAGCAAAGTGGGGCCCATGCTGTGCAGCCGACTGAAGGAGAGGCGCAGAAGCTTCAGACAGCGCGTGCAGGAGTGACGCAGCGGCTCAGCGATCTTAAAGGGCAGTTGCAGACGATCAACAAGAGTCTGCAAACGGCGAAGCCGAAACAACGCGCCGCACTGCAAGAAGAGCTGGAGGAGACTCAAGGCGGGATCGAGCTGTACCAGGCAATGAGCGACTCGATGCGCAAGATTGCCGTGACGTCAGACCTTGGCGCCAATGCCGGTTTGAACGGTGACATTGCCGGTCTACAGCGAAGCGTCCCTGAACTCGTTAGCGGAAAGACCAAGCCGATTGTGCCTGCGAGCCTCGAGACTCTGAACGAGGCCAAGTCCTCTGGCGTTAGTACCCAAGCGGTGGTCCTGTTCCAGTTGCTGGCGACGCGGCACTCGATCGATTCATGGGTGGCTGAGTCGGATGCACTGCATGAGCAGGCCATGGATCTGCGCAAACCGCTCATCCAACTGGTGCGGTATGTCATCGCGAGCGGGCAGACGCTCTCTCAACAAACCGAGAATCAGAATGGCGCCACACTCAATGCAACGCCCACTGGTAAGCCTGCGACACCGCCTGTCGATGCACAGTCTGTGCGCGAGCGTTATCAGACTGTGACGTCCACGTTCAATGCGCTTTCGTCGGCACTGGTGCCGCTTACGCAGGAGGTCATCACCATTGAACAGAGCCGCGCAAATCTTCTCGCATGGCGCGCTGTGGTCGATTCTGAGTATCGGGAGGTGCTTCGAAACATCCTGCTGAAGGTGCTCGGGATTGCGATTGCGCTGGGGGTGCTGTTCACCTTTAGTTCCCTATGGCAGCGCGCAACCACCCGTTACGTACGCGACATTCGCCGTCGCCGTCAGCTGATTGTCACCCGGCGTGTGGTGATCGGCTTTCTCAGCGGTCTCATCGTCATCTTCGGCTTTGTGACTCAATTCAACTCCCTGGCGACGTTCGCCGGGTTTATCACGGCCGGCATCGCGGTCGGTCTTCAAACGATCCTGCTCTCTGTAGCGGCTTACTTCTTCATCGTCGGTCGGTTTGGCGTGCGTGTTGGAGATCGCATTACGGTGGCCGGCGTCACAGGCGATGTAATCGATGTGGGTCTTGTGCGCTTTTACATGATGGAGCTCGCAGGCAGCGGGACGGAGCTTCAGCCTACGGGACGAGTCGCAGTGTTCGCAAACTCCGTTCTGTTTCAGTCCGGGACACCGCTCTACAGACAGATGCCAGGCGCGGAGTATGGCTGGCACGAGCTCTCCGTCAAGCTGGCGCTCACGGCCAACTATAGCCAGACCTCGGATCGCCTGACGAAGGTGGTCGAGGACGTCTATGGAACCTACAAGCTACGCATTGAAGGGCAGCACAGGCAGGTGGAAGCGTGGATGGATTCTCCGATTCCGCACCCTGGGATCGACTCCCGACTGCAACTGGTTGAAGGTGGCTTGCAGCTCTTTATTCGCTACCCTGTTGAGCTTAGAGAGGGGTCACAGATCGATCAACAGATCACGCGGTCCGTCGTAGCTCTGATGGAAGACGACGGAGAGGTGAAGTCCGCTGTTGCTGCCGCACCCACGATCCGTTCAATCGTAAAGAGCTAAGCTCGGCAAAAGACTTTAGCCTCTTAGCCGATCCCTAGTTTCGACCAGACAGAATCCACCCTGGCTTTCACTTCGGCGGGCATGATCAGCATCTGTGGCCAAGGTCTTGTAAATCCCTCGGCCGCCCACTTCCGTGTCGCGTCGATGCCCATCTTGGAGCCATAGTTCGGGAGACGGCTGGCGTGATCCAGTGAATCAACGGGGCCCAACGTGAACTGAATATCACGCTCCGGATCGATGTTGTTTGCGGTGCGTAGGGTTACCTCCACCAGATCCTGTACATCGCAATCTTCGTCGACCACGATGATGCACTTGGTGAACATCGCTTGCCCAAGAGCCCAGATGCCGCTCATCACCTTGCGCGCGTGTCCAGCGTAGGACTTGCGAATAGCCACGATCATGAGGTTGTGGAAGACGCCCGCCGACGGGAGATTGATGTCGACGATCTCTGGCAACGTGAGCTGCATGAGAGGCAAGAAGATTCGTTCAACTGCCTTGCCCATCCATGCGTCTTCCATCGGTGGTTTGCCGACAACCGTCGCTGCGTAGATGGGCTGCTTGCGATGGGTTATGCAGGTCAGGTGAAAGACGGGGTAGTCATCGGGCATCGTGTAGAAACCGGTATGGTCGCCAAACGGACCTTCCGAGCGAAGCTCCGCCAGATCAACGTAGCCTTCGAGGATGTACTCCGCATGCGCGGGAACTTCCAAGTCGACGGTCTCGGCCTTGACGAGCTCAACCGGTTTGCCGCGAAGGAAGCCAGCGATGAGGTATTCCTCGACCTCTGGCGGCGCTGGAACGATTGCTGAGAAGGTTGTCGCTGGATCTGTACCCAGCGCGACGGCTACCTCAAGACGGTCGTTTCGTACCGCCGAGATTGTGCGTTGCGTCAAGCCGGATGTAACGCCCGCGGTGTGGGCACTTGTCACCCCGCCGCCTGTAAGGGCCATGAGGTTGACGGCTTCGGCGACTGTACCTGCCGAGGCACGCAACCGATCGCGCATTTGTTCTGCTGCCACCTTCTGACGTTGCCAATGCATGCCTGTGGTCTGCCCGTCGTAGACCTGCATGCGGTACATGCCGACGTTGCGTTTGCCGGATCGCGGGTCGCGTGTGATGACACAAGGAAGCGTCAGGAACGGGCCACCATCGCCGGGCCACGTCGTCAATACAGGTATCCGCTTGAGATCGATCTCAGGTCCGCGAAGAATGACTTCTTTGCAAGAGGCTTCTTTGGCCGACACGCTCTTTGGAAAGAAACTACCTACCTCAGCGAGCTTCGGCAGCAGCTTCAACTTATCCAGAAGGCTTACCGGTGTCTGTGGATGGATTAGCGTACGAATGCGGTCGGCGATCTCTTCAAATGAAGTTGCATCAACGGCCAACTGCATGCGGGATTCCGAGCCAAATTGATTCATCAACACCCGTGCACCGGGGTACCCTTGCACATTTTCAAACAGGAGGGCTGGTCCACCCCAGGGCCGGCCATCTCGCTCCATCTTCGCGGTACGATCCGCGATCTCGGCCATCTCGAGGTAAGGAGAAACCGGAACGTTGATGCGCTTCAACTCCTTGGCGCGCTCAAGACGGGAAATCCATTCACGAAGATCTCTGTACGGCACAGCACGACTCCTTCAGACACCTTCTCATCGTACCCGTGCCGCAGAGAAGGCCGTGGAGAGCTACACCTTCAAAAAGATGCGCTTCCGCCAGAGCAACAGATTCGGCAGAAAGCAAAGTGCGACATAACAGAGCGCAAAGGCCAAGGAGGTGTTCTTAGTGGATTGACCGTGCGCGAAAAGATGTTGATAGACCCAGCCCCAGAAGGACACAGGGCGTCCCCCCGGTGCTGCGGGGTCCTGTATGTGGATCAGACCGCCTGCTTCGATCAAGAGCTCCGACACAGCGTACGCCGTGATTGCGTTTGAGCCAAAGACCAGCCATGGCCACAGTGATGCTCGGAAGACTCTGGAGACACGTTCCAGACGCAGGTAGTCGATCAGTCCGTAGCAGATAGACAAGCCAAGAAGGCTGAATCCAGCGGCAGCGAAGACATACGAACTCGTCCAGAGCTTCTTGTTGATCGGGAAGGCGTGATTCCACGTGAACCCTATTGCCAGACAAAGCAGAGCAGCGACAACGAGACCACCCAAGGTGCGGCCTGCGGTTTGGACCGCCTGGTTTGACTGCGTCGCCCTGAGACCATCCGCTTCGTCTGCGGACACAGGGAGAGTGACACCGGCATGATGGTGCACCGTGGTTGAGCGCCGTAACCAGATGCCACCAAGGGCTCCAAAGAGCACCGTTGCGATTGCCGGCAGGGTGCTCAGCAAACCTTCAGGGTCGCGGGTTGACTCATAAAGACGGCCAGTATGAAGGACTGCCTGCGTGAACGCATTGAAGGCGCGATCGAGATATGCTGTGAGATTTCCGTCCGGATCTAATAAGGGGATGTCATGAGTTGGAACGCCGAATCCAGGTACCGGAACAAAGCGCATCAGCACCCAGTAGCCGACCAGCAGGGTCACGGCCAGGGTAAGCAGGACCACTGCGCGTCGTGTGACCAGGCAAAGTAGCCCCACGACAAGGTAGCAGATCGCAATGCGGGTTAACACGCCGTAGATGCGCAGCTGAGTCAGATGAAAGCTTGGAAACAGAGCGATAAAGAAGTCAATGAGAAGGATGGTGATCGCTCGACGGACAATGTTTCGTGCCAGAGCAACACGCGATTCACCACGGGCGACGCGGTTGGCTAACGAAAAGATGATGGACGCTCCGACGAGAAAGAGAAAGGTCGGAAACACAAGATCGGTGAGCGTGAGACCGCTCCACTGCGCGTGTTCGAGCTGGGCGTAGGTATGTCGGCCATCCCCGGCATCATTGACGAGGATCATGAATGCGATGGTCAGTCCGCGCAGGATATCAACTGAGAGGATGCGACTAGGAGCCGCCTGTGTCGGTGAAACGGCTGAGGCCATGGCAACCATCATCGCTCAAGACGATTGATTTGCGTAGCTCCTCTTCGCGCGACGCCAAGGTGGACAGTCGAGCTCGGTTCAGCCTGCCAATACGTGTGGTGCCGGGTTGGACGTGCTTGGGGATGCCGCGTACTCCTCCAAGGGATATCCAGCATCACGCCAGCGCTCAAAGCCGCCGCGAAGCGGACGAACCCGATGCACACCGGCGCGAAGCAATTGCTTGGCAACCCGTGCACTTGTTTCCTCACTTGGGCAGGTGCAGTAGAGAATGACATCGCGGTCGCGCGGGATCATGTCGCTTTGCGCTGTGATCTCGTTTGGCCCAATGCGGATTGCTCCTGGAAGAACTCGCGGATCCGGGAGGTAGTCGAGTGGATGCCGCAGATCAACGATGAAAGGAGGGATATTGCCCTGAGCCTCTGCCGTCTCCAGCATGTGTTTGAGTTCTTCCGGCTCGAGTCGCAGCTCACGAATCTCTAGAAGGAACCGGCGATTCTTCCAGACTCGATACACCATGAGCGAGACCACCAGAAGGACGAAGATGCCGAAGGCAAAGCGACTAATGAGGTGAAAGAATCCCCGACTTCTCTGGGCGATGTCGCCGAAGAAACGACCGCCAAGCAGGTAGGCTTCCGCCCAGATCAGTGAACCAGCCAGGTCCCAAAGAAGAAATCGGCCATATGGCATACCTGTCTGTCCGGCGATCGGCGCTGCCAGGGTGGAAAGTCCGGGAATGAATTTCGCAAAGAGAAGCGTTACGGCGCCTCGCCGGGTAAAGTAGCCCTCCGTCTTCGCTACGCAAGTCGATGCCTCTAAGGAAAATCTGCAGAGCAGTCTTAGCACGGCACCGCCGTATCGCCGTCCCAGATAGTACCAGAGACTGTCTGCCACCAGACACGCGAGAACAACGACGGCTAGAGCGTAGGACGCATGAATCTGGTGCGTCGCCGAGAGAGTACCCGCTGTCAAGAGCAGTGGAATCGAGGGGATGGGCACGCCGAGTTGTTCCAGCAGAACCCAGCAGAACAGAATTCCGTAGGCATACTGGACGAAGAAGGCGAGGGCGATAGGCATGGGAGTTTAGAGTACTCCCATGTAGATGTGCGGAACGTTGAAATGATCTGAAAAGCGGCTCCCGGGTTCGATCATCCCTGCTGACTGGCGGCGAGCTGGAGGGGCTTGCTTCTACGTTTGCGGGCTAGCGGAGGTGGAAACAAAAAGGCCCTGCGCACGGCAGAGCCATCCTGTTTGTTCGAGACGCGATTAGTTTTTGACGGTGACTGTAGGTACAACCGAGAAGCCGGGGCGCAACGCACTGTCCTTGTTTTCGTCCTGCAGATTTGTGAAGTCGATCCGAACTGGGATTCGCTGAACGACCTTCACGTAGTTCCCGGTTGCGTTTTCTGGAGGGAACAACGAAAGCCGCGATCCAGTGGCGCCTCCGACTTGCGTAACCTTTCCTGAGAACTTGCGGCCGCCCAGGGCATCTACCTCGATTGAGACATGCTGTCCGGGGTGAATCTTGTTCAGCTGAGTTTCCTTGAGATTTGCCGTCACCCACAGGTTGTTGACGGGAACGATCGTGAGCAGATCTTGACCGATGCTCACATTCGCACCGATCTGAACATTCTTCTTGTTCACAATGCCGGCCACGGGTGCCACGATATGCGTATACGACAGGTTCAGCTTTGCCTGATCGACTCTGGCCTGTGCCTGCTTAACATCGGCGAGTGAGGCTTCGGCTCTGGCCTGCTGGATCTTAATCTGCTGAGGACCGTTGCGTTGTGCCTCGGCCGCCTGCATACGAGATTGATTCAGATGCTGCTGCGACTGCTGGACTCCATCCTGCTGGGCGATCAACGTTGCCTGCGCGTTCAGAACCGTCGCTTTGTCCGCTGCGGCCTGAGCCACGGCAGCGTCGAACTGCTGCTTCGAGATGACGTCCTTTTGTACAAGGGGCGTGTAACGGTCAACGTCCAACTGAGATTTGATCGCATTTGCCTGTGCCTGGTCCACACGCGCCGCAGCGGCCTGCACCTGCTTTTGCGCCTGTGACACGGCGGCATCCGAACTCAATACATCAGAGGAACTTGTGCTTGTCGAGGTACGGGTGGTGAGGCTTGTGATCGGCACGTTGACAGTTGCCTGACTTGCCGAGGCCTGCGCGCTTGCAAGGTTCGCCTGAGCCTGCTCAAGGGCAACCAAGTAATCCCGCGGATCGATTTCGGCGATCGCCTGACCTGCCTCGACTCTCTGGTTATCGTCGATGTACACCTTGGTGACCTGCCCTGTCACTCGCGAACTCACCTGATAGAGATCCCCATCAACCTGAGCATCGTCCGTGTCTTCGGAGTAGGTGGAATGCCAATAGAACAGACCGGCGATGATGACGAGCAAGATGACAGCCGCGATGATGATGAATCTGCGTCGTGATTTCTTGGCTGGCGACTCTTTCTTCTGCTCGTCCTTGCCGTCAGTTTTCTGATCACCGCCTTGACCCTGCTGCCCTTCCGGGCTGCTCTGGCCGCCGGCACCTTGATCCTGTGGCTTGATCTGAACGGTTCCAGTAATCTGCGCGGTCTGACCGCCGTCGCCGCCACCTTGCTGATTTTGGTCTGTCTGCTCTGCCACGCTTATTTACCCCCCAAGAAATCATTGAAATTCGACTGCGCAACGCCCATGGCTCGAGCCAGGGACAACTTAGCGACATTATGTTGATAGAGCGCGCTGATGTATTGATCGTTGGCTTGTTCCGTCTGGCTTTGCGCCTGCGAGACGGGCAGGTTGTCACTCACCCCGGCCCGGAACCGCTGCTGTGCCTCATCAAGCGCCTCGCGAGCCAATGCCAGGTTCGATTGAGCTACATCCACCAGCTTTGCAGCAGCCTCGATATCGAGCAGACTGTCTCGCACATCCGCGTTCACCTGCTGGATCTGATCTGAAAGGTTGGCACGCGCCGATTCTAACTGGGCATTCGCAACCGCTTCTTCTCCGCGTATGCGCGCAATCTGTAGGATCGGTGCAGTTACTTCCCCAGTCGCTGTATACGTCCCATGCGAATGCGCGGCCGTCGTTCCAAGATCACCAAAGTCGCCGTTGGCGCTGAGAACTGGTAGTTGGTCGGCGAACGCCGCGGTCTTTGACGCCTTTGCGGCTTTAACCTGCTCAACGGACGCGGCAAGATCCCGTCTCGTCTTCAACGCCCGCGCAAACGCTGCGTTTGGGTCCACTCCATCCAGAGCCTTGTAGGGGACTAGATCCGTGAGGTGATACGGCTGCTCAAGCGGAAGTCCAATGGTTCGCGCGAGTGCGAGTTTATCCTTCGCCAACTGGTTCGCTGCGGAGATCAGACTTTGCTGTTCATTCTGGTAGTCAACCTGAGCCCGCAAGACATCGATTCGCGGACTGGTTCCCGCATCATGGGAGGCAACGGCCTGATCCAAGGTCACTTTGGAGGTCGCAAGCTCAGCGTTCACAGCTTCGATTCGAGCGGCGTCCGCGATGCAAAGAAGATAGGCGTTCCCTACCGTCAGAACCACCATGTCGCGGGCATCTTCAGCTGTCAGCTTTGCGCTTTGGAAGTTGTGCTTCGCGGCGAGGTATGTTTCGAGCGATTGAACGTTGACCAGATTCTGCGTGAGATATGCTCGGAAGTCCGTAACCTGAAACGGCCCGATGATCGGGTTCAAGCCTGGGAACTTCAGCCCGTACGCTGCCAGGTTGATCTGTTGGACCGAGATGCTTGCAGTCCCGGTCACAGTGGGCAGAAGCGCTTGCAACTGCTCCAGCCGCTGTCCATTTGCATTCTGCTGACTGGAGGCTTGGAGAATGATGCCGAGATTAGTTCGTAGACCGCGGCGAAGGGCGTCATCGAGCGGGAGGGCGAGATCTGTACCTGTGGACTTACCCTCAATGAGCGACCCTCTATAGGAGTCCGCCGTGACCTGCGCACCATTTTGTCCGCCAGCAGTGTAGAGCTGCTGCTGCGCGCCCGAGACCGTAACGCCGGAGTTGGCACCACTCGACGTCGAAGTAGTTGGGCCCCGCAGGGATCCAGTAGCTGATCCTCCCTGCGACCACATTCTGTAACTTCCACAGCCGAGAATCATCAACGCGGCAGAACTTCGCCGGAGTGCCCTCATTCTTGGACTTTGCACCATGCCTGTAATCGTACCTGCTCCAGTTGGATCTTGTGTGGGCGAGACTCTCGGACCTCGGTCCGGCGATCCATGCCCGTTCAATAGAAGTTGATGCCGATTCTTAGGAAGAATCTTCAAAATGTCAGTGCGGAAGATGCGTAGGAGGTTGTGCTTGCCTGATGGAGGAGGGCTCGGCTTTACCGAGCAGGTTCTCAGAGTAGATTTAGCTGAGGGCGGTATCGCGGGAGTCTTGGGCTGAATGATGGAGAACATCGGGGTTGCAGTGATTGGGTTTGGTCTTGCGGGACGAGTGTTTCACGCCCCGTTTGTGTCTGCTGTACCAGGGCTCCAGTTGAAGGTGATCGTTCAGCGAAGGGGCGGTGAGGCTGAGGCTGCTTATCCCTTCAACTCGACGGGAGTTAAGGTGGTTCGGTCGATCGAAGAAGTCCTGGCGGATCCTGCGATCGGAATGGTAGTCGTCGCAACGCCGAACGAGACCCATGCGGCACTGGCTGCGATGGCGCTTCGGGCGGGGAAGCATGTTGTTGTGGATAAGCCTTTCGCGGCTACTGCACGGGAAGCGAGTGAGTTGACCTTGCTGGCCAAAGCGTCTGGACTCGTTCTTGCTCCGTTTCACAATCGGCGGTGGGACGGAGACTTTCTTACTGTCAAACGACTGATTTCGGATGAGGTGCTGGGTGATCTGGTCGCGATGCGATCGCATTTTGACCGTTTTCGTCCGGGTCCACGAGCTGGTACATGGAAAGAGGCAG
Source organism: uncultured Acidobacteriaceae bacterium (assembly GCA_964235665.1). Classification (GTDB taxonomy): domain Bacteria; phylum Acidobacteriota; class Terriglobia; order Terriglobales; family Acidobacteriaceae; genus Edaphobacter. Next base: position 1,461,816 of record CAXSAY010000001.1, on the reverse strand, counting down.
CGAACGATGCGAATGGCATGCTTTTTGATCTCGGACCACACCTGGTCGATCAGGCGCTTGCACTTTTTGGTATACCAACAACTCTGGCCGCGAGCGTACGGCGGGAGCGTGAGGGGACGGCAATCGAGGATGCCTTCGATATCGTGCTAACGTTCGGTCGGGTGCGGGCAACGCTGAGCGCAACGATGATCGCGGCACAGCCATCTCCTCGCTTCTTACTGCACGGCACGAAGGGGAGCTACCGAAAGTTCGGCCTTGATCCTCAGGAACCAACGCTTGTTGGAGGTGGCACGGTGCCGCCGGTGGGCTCGGAGCGGGAGTGGCTGCGGGAGCCGGAGGCTGATTTTGGCGAGTTAACGCTGGCGGCTGAACCGGTGACGGCTCCTGGCAAGCTTACCCGATCGAAGTTGAGGACGGAGGCAGGGGACTACCGCGGGTTCTACGCTAATGTGCGGGACGCAATCCTGGGAGAGGCGCCCCTGATGGTGACACCAGAGGATGGAGTTCGTGTTATCCAGTTGCTGGAGACGGCCCGCCAGAGTTCCGCGGAGGGTCGAACGCTGCAGCTCGATCTTGATGGCCGCTCAAGCTGAAGGCCGTCTCCGCCGCCCCGAGTGGTGTTGCTCATGGTGCCCGCGATCTTCCCATCGCACCTTGCCCGCGAACCTTCGTCATCCACGTCCTCAGCCTTCGCGCTCGTTCTTCATTTGAATGACGCGGGACGGCTTGGGTTCTGCTGCGGCGACAAGCAGGTGGCTACCCGGAGCGACATAGACTCGCGGACGACAAGAAGGACGCCGTCGCGCATTGAGGCTCATCTTTTCTTTTGCTGCTCCACCGTGGACTATGTGAGCTTACGCTAGAAGCTTAGTACTTCCGTGTACTTACACTATGATTTTCCGTACCATAGTCTCCACAAAACGGGATGCAAGCTCGCTGAAGGTCGAAGACAGTAGCTTTCGCAAGGGTTCTAAAGTGGCAGATTTGACTGGGCGAATGGCACGCTACATGCATAAGGTCAGATATTCAGCACTACACCCTCTTGGAGGCCTTCTGCGACACTCATCTCTGTTTCCTCCGTTTGTTCCGTTTCATCCCTTGTCGATTTCGCGCACCTGCCGTTCGATTGGTCTCATCGCGCCAATGATCGTGATGCTTGGTTTCAGTCAGGCTGCCCTGGCGCAGGATGCAGCCCAGCTAACCGGCGTAGTGACAGATCTGACCGGCGCGGCCGTTCCTTCGGCCACGGTGACGGTTAAGAATCTCGGGACAAATGCGGTACGGACGGTGGCTACGAACGGGCAGGGCTCTTACACAATGCCCGGTTTAGAACCTGGCACGTACGAGGTCAGCGTTCCTGCTAGCAACGGATTTGGTTCCTTCGTCGCGCGTTTTGAGGCGACAGTAGGAGGACGACAAACGGTTGACGTCAAACTTTCGGCGAACAGCAGCACCACGGTGGAAGTAGCGGCTGAGACCGGGGTGCAGGTGAACTCGCAGACGCAGGAGCTGTCACAGGTGGTGACGGAGCAGCAGGTGTCGCAGCTGCCGAGTCTGACGCGCAATCCGTATGACTTCGTGGCTCTCTCAGGGAATATTTCCTCGGGAGACCAGACGGCTGCGGGAAACAGCCAGAACGTGACGACACGTGGCGTCGGGTTCAACATCAATGGGCAGCGGTCTTCGGGAACCGAGATTCTGCTGGACGGCGTTGAGAACATCACTGTGTTCGGCGATGGAGTCGGCATCAGAGTGCCAATTGATGCTGTTCGCGAGTTTCGCGTGATCACGACGAACTATGAGCCGCAGTATGGCAGGGCATCCGGCGGAATCGTCTCCGTAGCAACGAAGACCGGAACCAACAAGTTCCATGGGAATCTGTGGGAGTTCAACCGCCTGGCGGCATACACCTCAAATACGGTGACCAATGCGCAGTCTGGCACGCCCAAAGGGCAGTACACCCGAAACCAGTTCGGCTTTGATGTGAGCGGACCGGTGATCAAAGACAAGCTCTTCTTCCTAGGGTCAACCGAGTGGACCCGGGTAAGGTCAAGTGCCATACAGCTGGCCAGCGTTGTCACGCCACAGTTCCTTGCAGCAGCACCGGCGAATGTACGCAGCTTTATCAACACCTATGGCGCAAATACACCGACCAATTTCAAGACAGTTACAACGGCCCAACAGCTCACCGATGCAACCGCGTCCACCGATGCGAATGGCAACGCGGTTCCGGGCGCGAGCTTTGGCAACATCGCTCCTTCGACACCTATCTTCGGGCAGGTGGCCTACACAGCTCCGGGCGATGCGGGTGGTGGCGCTCCAGAAAATACGTACAACATCGTAGGACGGTTTGACTACAACCTGAATGAGAGGACGCAAGCCTTCTTCCGCTATGTGAACTACCAGGAGATTGACACGCCGGGGTACGAGTTTGCGTCGCCGTATTCGCAGTACAACGTGGGCCAAGCGCTGGATAATACGGCGTACCTCTTAAACGTGACACACGAGTTCAACCCGGCGATCACAAGTATCACCAAGGCAAGCTTCAGCCGGTTCGGTACGTCGCAGAGCTATGATGCCAGCTTGCAGAACGTGCCGACGGCTTATGTCTCGGTAAACGCCAAGAATCCGGTAGACGGCACAGCGATCAACCTGCCTGGCTTCTACAATCAGAATCCGGCGAATGGCGGTCTGCCATTTGGTGGTCCACAGAATACTATCCAGGTGAATCAGGATGTCGCCGTGGTGAAAGGTCGGCACGGACTGCAGTTTGGCGGCCAGATTCTGTACATTCAAATGAACGAAGCTTACGGCGCATATGCGCAGGCGGGCGAGCAGCTGGGAAACGGACTCGCGAAAGGATTATCGGCACTCGCCACGGGATCAGTCTTCCAGTTCACGGCTGCGGTGAATCCGAACGGCGCATTGCCGTGCACGCGTGACCCGTACTCCGGCACTCTGAACCAAACAACCTCCTGCTCTATCGCCCTGCCTGCCTCGGCACCATCGTTCGCGCGCAGCGACCGTTTTCATGACTGGGCGGCATACGGGCAGGACCAATGGAAGGCGACCGCAAAGACGACGATCAACTATGGCGTCCGCTACGAGTACTACGGCGTGCAGCATAACAACAATCAGGCGCTCGATTCGAACTTCTTCTATGGCAGTGGCGCTTCCCTGCCTCAGGAAATTCGTAACGGGCAGGTAGCGACGGGAGCTAACAGCCCGATCGGTGGAGGTTTGTGGAAGCCGCAGTATGGCACAGTGAGCCCGCGCGTCGGGTTTGCCTATGACATCTTCGGCAACGGGAAGACGTCCATTCGCGGCGGCTATGGCATCAGCTACGAGCGGAACTTTGGAAACGTGACGTTCAACGTCATCCAGAACCCGCCGAACTACGCGGTCATCGTGATTAATAACACTTCGGTGACGAACTCTAACTCTGGTCCGCTCGGCGGGGCAACGGGAAGTGTTCCGCTGCCGCCGACATCGCTGCGGCATGTGGATCAGAATATCCGTACAGCGCAGACGCAGTTCTGGGATGCGGCCGTGGAACAACAGCTAGGTAACGGCAACGTTGTGTCTTTGCAGTACACGGCGGCTCGCGGCCTGCACCTGTATGACATCAAGAACTACAACGGGTTAGGCAGCGGCAACGTGTTACTGGGCGATCCGGTGACCGATCCGCAGGGACGTCTAGATAGCAATGGCAACGTGCTGCAAGCTTTGACGCGATTGAACCCGCAGTACTCGAACATCAACAATCGTGGATCGAACGGCGACTCATACTACGAGGCGATGAACGTTCAATTCCAGAGTACGAACTTCCGGAAGTCTGGTCTGAGTTTGGTGGCGAACTACACGCTGTCCCACGCGACGGACGATCTAAGCACAACATTTTCGGAGTCGAATAGCGCCTTCTCGCTGGGATATACAAACCCGTTCAATCCGAGCTTCGACCATGGTAACGGCGATTTGGACATCCGGCATCGGCTAGTAGTTGCCCCGATTTATCAGACTCCTTTCTTTAGCAAGGGCCACGGGCTGTTATCCGAGGCACTAGGGGGCTGGCAGATCTCCGGTATCTACACGGTGCGGACGGGCGCGCCGTTTAGCTACTTCGACTCGACCAATAACGTGTCGGGGTACAACGTGGCACGGTACACGCCTGCCGATGGCATTGTGCCGCAACACACGTTCAAGAGCATCCCGGGCGGTGTCTCCGGGGGTGGAGCGAACAGCTACACGATCGGGCAGCTTCCGGCTGCCAACTCGTTCAGTAATCCTGCGCTATTAGGAGCGTCGGATTGGGGTCCGTTCCCGGCGACGATGGTTGCGCGGAACTCGTTCCGTGGGCCGGGCGCGTGGAACGTGGACGCAGCCCTCTCGAAGACCTTTCCGATTCACGAGAGTGTGAACCTGGAGCTGCGGGCTGAGGGCTTCGACGTATTCAATCACCACAATCTGTATATTCAGGGCGCTCTGAATGACGTGAACGGATCGGAAGGAGCGATTACGGCGCAGAAGGGCGGAATCACTGGAACGGGTGATGAGCGTCGGTTCGGGCAGTTTGCGGCGAAGGTGAACTTCTAAGCTGTTCGTTGCGGCCGAAAGGGAGCCTTCGGGCTCCCTTTCGGCCTGTTTAGAGATCGACTCATGTGGCCTGGCCGTAGGTGGCGGAGGCGCCGTGTTTGCGGAAGTAGTGGCGATCGAGGAGTGCCTGGGATACGGCTTCGGACTCAGACTTGAGGGTGAGGGTGCGATAGGCCATACGGGCGATGGATTCGAGGACGACGGCGTTGTGCGCGGCCTCGTGAGGAGTGCGGCCCCAGACAAAGGGGGCGTGGCCGGCGACCAGGCAGGCGGGAACGGCGAGGGGGTCAATGGCGAAGGAGTGGGCTCCGCTTGAGCTAGGATCGGGGCTCATGTTGCCGCCTGCATCGGCCGCGTGGGTTCGGTCGCCGGGGACGGGCTTGGTCTGAATGGAGCCGGAGGGGGAGGGGCGGAAGAGGTTGACGATGGCGAGGCCGGTCTCGTGGACGTAGCGGCCGCCGATGGCGTCGTCGGAGAGGGGCTGCGTGCAGGGGATGGGGCCGTAGAAGTAGTCGGCGTGGGTGGTGCCGAAGGCGGGAATGGGGAGGCCGGCCTGGGCGAAGGAGGTGGCGAACTCGGAGTGGGTGTGGACGACGGCGCCGATGGTGGGGAACTCGCGATAGAGCAGGGTGTGGGTGTCGAGGTCGGAGGAGGGTTTGAGGGAGCCCTCGACGACCGTGCCATGGAGGTCGGTCACCACCATGTGTTCGGACCGGAGGTCGTCATAGTCGACGCCGGAGGGCTTGATGACGACGAGCCCTTGCTCGCGATCGACGCCGGAGGCGTTGCCGAAGGTGTAGAGGACGAGCCCTTGCTTTACGAGTTCGAGGTTGGCTTCGAGGACCTGTTCACGGAGTTGCTGAAGCAGCATGGAAGGTCGTCCTTGGGAGTTGAGTATGCGGGGTATCCCCTCCCCCGCGTTTGTATCTAAAATCTTCGATCTGTGAGGGTTAGTTCAGGACCTCTGCTGACTTTCACTTGGTTGTCGGACGGACGCCCTGCCCGTTTTGATGCTCTTTGATTGTAGGGGAGAGGTGGTCGTTGTTGCGCCGCAGGCGACGCGACGGGCTGGAAGGACTGACACAACAGACGGGGTAGAGCAAGCAAAAGGAAGCAACAGCAAAGCGAGCTACCGGATGTTTTCGCTACGCGCCGTGCACGCCGGGTGCGAGGGACGATTGTGGCGGCGTGCTTGCTAAAGTAGGGGAATGGCTGACGGGATTCATAGGGTGGAGGATGCGGTGAGCACGGAAGCGGACGTGAACAAGGAGCCGGATGCGGGGTTGCCGCGCGGATTTCAGTGGGGTGCGGCGCGGGCGGGGATCAAGGCGAGTGGAGCTCTGGATTTAGCCGCAGCGGTGGTGACGGGTGGCGGGGTAGCGGCAGCAAGTTACACAAAGAACGCGATTGTGGCGGCTCCGGTGACGGTAGGGCGGGAGTACCTGGCGAAGACGGGTGGACGAGTGAGCGCCGTGCTGGTGAATGCCGGCAATGCGAACTGTGCGACAGGAACGGCAGGGCTCGAGGCGTGCCGGCAGACCTGCGTGGCGGCGGCGGGGGCGATGGGCTGCATCTTTGACGAGGTGTTTCCGTCGTCCACGGGGATTATCGGGGTGCCGTTCCCGACCGAGAAGGTGCTGGCGGCGTTGCCCGAGTTGCGAAATGCGATGGGGACGACGATTGAACATGCGGAGGCGTTCGCGACGGCGATCCTGACCACGGATACGCGGATGAAGGTGGCGCGGGCGGTGGTGGACGTGGACGAGGCGGAGATCCGGCTGATGGGTGTGTGTAAGGGGGCGGGGATGATTGCGCCTCAGCTTGGGCTGCCGGTCGAGACGTCCGCGGCCCCGCACGCCACGATGCTGGTGTACCTGTTTACCGACATGGTGGCGGAGGCCGAGGATCTGCGGGCGCTGCTGGCGCCGGCGGTGGAGGCGAGCTTCAATGCGATCTCGATTGATGGGGATACGTCGACGAACGATACCGTGTTGCTGCTGGCGAGCGGGGCAAGTGGTGTGAAGGCGGAGCCGCGGGTGCGCGAGGCGTTCGCGAGTGCAATGACGCTGGTTTGCCGGTCGCTGGCGCAGCAGATTGTTGCCGATGGCGAGGGCGTAGGGCACTCGGTGACGCTGCAGGTAACGGGTGCGGAGACCGAGGCCGAGGCAAAGCTCGTTGCGCGGACGATTGCGACGAGCCCACTGTGCAAGACGGCGTGGTCGAGCGCAGACCCGAACTGGGGGCGGCTGCTGGCGGCGGCGGGACGGAGTGGGGTGCCGGTCGAGGCGGAACGGATGACGATTGCGATCGGCGAAGTGCCGGTGTTTGCGCATGGAGTGCGGGTCGCGGGCTATGACGAGGCGGCGGCGCATGCAGAGATGCTGGAGCGGGAGTACACGATCGCGATCGACCTAGGGCGGGGTGAGGCGGAGTGCCGGTTTGTGACCTGCGATCTGACGGCGGAGTATGTGCGGATTAATGCGGATTACTCGACGTAGCGACGACAGCGGCGACGAGCAGGTGACGAACGTGGTGCGGTGCTTATATCGTTATAAGCGGTAGCCGCGGTAGTGCTGCACGGGCTGAGCGGGATAGAGACGTACCTGGGGACGAGCGATGGCGACGAAGGTTGACGAGGCCGTAAAGGCAGACTTTACCGCAGAGGTTGCGGAGTGGATCGAGGCGTTTGACGACGTTGTCGCGGCGGACTGGGAGCAGGGCGCGGAGGTAATTGAGGCATTACGGGCGCGGGCGCGCGAGGCCGGCGTACCGGTAGCGAGCGAGCTGACGACGCCGTACCTGAATACCATTCCGAAGCATGACGAGGTTCCGTACCCGGGTGATCGGTCCATGGAGAAGCGGGTGGAGGCGCTGATCCGATGGAATGCGATGGCGATGGTGCACGGGCAGAACAAGAAGGATGCCGGGATTGGCGGGCATATTTCGACGTACTCGTCGCTGGCGACGCTGCTCGAGGTTGGGTTCAATCACTTCTTCCGGGCGAAGTACGCTGGGGCGAATGGGGCGGAGCAGCCGGGAGATTTCGTTTACTTTCAGGGGCATGCCTCGCCCGGGGTGTACGCGCGGGCGTTTCTGGAAGGGCGATTTGATGAGAAGCGTCTGGGAAACTTCCGGCATGAGCTGCGGGGCGAGCCGGCGCTGTCGAGCTACCCGCACCCGTGGCTGATGCCGGACTTCTGGCGGTTTCCGACCGTGTCGATGGGGATTGGGCCGTTGAATGCGATCTACCAGGCACGGTTTATGCGGTATCTCGAGAATCGCGGGCTGATCGAGAAGACGGATCGCAAGGTGTGGGCGTTTGTCGGCGATGGCGAGACCGACGAGGTGGATACGCTGGGGGCGATCGGGCTGGGAAGCCGGGAGAACCTGGACAACCTGATCTTTGTGGTGAACTGCAATCTGCAGCGGCTGGATGGGCCGGTGCGCGGCAACAAGCGGATCATTGATGAGCTGGAGGGGATGTTCCGCGGCGCGGGATGGAACGTGATCAAGGTGGTGTGGGGCTCGGACTGGGATGAGCTATTTGCGCGTGATCACAAGGGGTTGCTGCTGAAGCGAATGGAAGAGTGCGTCGATGGCGACTTCCAGGCGTTCAAGGCCAAGGGCGGCGCGTACCTACGGAAGGAGTTCTTTGGCAGATATCCTGAGTTGCTGGAGCTGGTGGCGGACAAGACGGACGAGCAGCTGGGACGGCTGCATCGGGGTGGGCACGATCCGCTGAAGATCTATAACGCATACAAGCGCGCGACGGAGCACAAGGGCGGACCGACGGTGATTCTGGCGAAGACCGTAAAGGGCTACGGGTTGGGATCGACCGAGGCGCGGAACGCGAGCCACCAGGAGAAGAAGCTGACGGACGAGGGTGTGACGGCGTTTGTGAAGCGGTTCGATATTCCGTTGCCGGAGGGTGCGGCGAAGGACGGGGCGTTCTACAAGCCGGGCGATGACGCGCCGGAGATTCAGTACCTGCATGCGCGGCGGCGGGAGCTGGGCGGATATCTGCCGAAGCGTGAGGTGCCGGCGAGTGACTTCAAGGCGCCGGAGCTGAGCACATTTGGCGAGTGGACGGGCGGGTCGAAGGGGCGTGAGGTCTCGACCACGATGGGCTTTGTGAGCCTGCTGCGCGGGCTGATGAAGGACGCCAAGATCGGCAAGCTGATTGTGCCGATTGTGCCGGACGAGGGGCGGACGTTTGGACTGGAGTCGGCGATCCGGCAGGTGGGGATTTACGCACCGGAGGGACAGAAGTATGTGCCGCATGACTCGGACATGCTGCTGAGTTATCGCGAGGAGACGGACGGGCAGCTGCTGGAGGAAGGGATAACCGAGGCGGGATCGATGGCGTCGTTTACGGCGGCCGGCACGGCGTATGCGAACTACAAGGTGCCGACGGTTCCCTTCTATATGTACTACTCGATGTTCGGGTTTCAGCGCATCGGGGACATGGTGTGGGCGTTTGCGGACTCGCGCGGCAAGGGCTTCCTGATGGGCGGGACGGCGGGGCGAACGACGATGCTGGGCGAGGGTCTGCAGCACCAGGATGGACACTCGATTGTGCTGGCGAGTACTGTGCCGACGTGCGTTACGTATGATCCGGCGTATGTGTATGAGCTGGCGGTGATCGTGCAGGACGGGCTGAAGCGGATGTACGAGAAGGGTGAGGACTGCTTCTTCTACATCACGATGTACAACGAGGACTACGCCATGCCGGCGATGCCAGAGGGCGTAGCCGAGGGCATTCTGCGCGGGATTTATAAGGTGAAGCCGGCGGTGAAGGGCGAGGCGGCGGCCTCGAGCGTGGCGACCGTGCAGCTGTTTGGGTCGGGGCCGATTTTGAATGAGGTGGTGCGGGCGCAGGCGATTCTTGCAGACAAGTACAACGTGCAGGCGGATGTGTGGAGTGTCACGAGCTACAACGAGCTGCGGCGGAATGCGCTTGAGACGGAGCGATGGAACCGGCTGCACCCGGCGGACAAGGAGCGGGTGCCGTACGTGCTCGAGGCGCTGGGCGGGGCGAAAGGACCGATCGTGGCGGCCAGCGACTATATGAAGGTGTTGCCGGATGGACTTTCGCCATGGCTGGGACAGCGGATGGTGACGCTGGGGACGGACGGCTTCGGGCGATCGGATAACCGCGAGCATCTGCGGCGACACTTTGAGGTGAGCGCGGAAGCGATTGTGGGCGCGGCGCTCTCGAAGCTGGCGCGTGAGGGAACGATCAAGCCGCAGGTGGCGAAGAAGGCGCTGGCGGAGTTGGGGCTGGATGTTGAGGCAAAGGATCCGGCCAGGGCTTAGGCGAAGCTGACCGGCCGATCTGATCGTGTTCCTTGAGGGCTGGGACTGCCGGATGATTGGCGGTCTGCGTGCGTGTGGTTCGTGGTGAAGCGGTACGAGGCGGGAGGCGGTGTGAGCGCGAAGAACAACGGTGCGGCACCGGAGAACCCGCTGGTTCCGCATGCCTTCATGCTTCGGCTGTATGACGCGATGAAGCGGCTACGGGCGCTGAAGCCGAGAGCGTCGGCAAAGCAGGCGAGCGGCTCTGGTGTCTGGGGTGAGGAGGCGTGCCGGTCGAGTTCCCTGCTCTCTCTGGCGGCGGGTGATCTGGTGAGTGATGTTCCGGGAAGCGCTCTTGAGACGGTGAGTTTACGGCGGCGAGGTCTACGAGAGGAGCTTGCGCCGGGAACGATTGCGCTGCGACCAGCGGCGGAGGCAAGGGAGAGAGTGATGCTGGGGTTAGGCGCGGCGAGTGCACTGCGGGCGCAGGGCGAGAGCCGGCTGGTGCTCGCGTATGTCGAGGGCCAGGCACTGACAGGAGCGATGTGGAAGCAGGTGCTGGGTGTGGCAGGAGAGGCAGAGTTGCCGATCATCTTCTTGCTGCTGCCGGTGGCGGGTGGAGGGAATCAAGGCGGGATCAGCGACCGGGCGCAGGGCTGGGGCGTTCCCGGTATGCCGGTCGACGCGGCAGATGCGGTGGCTCTTTACCGGGTGATGCAGGAGTCGGTGTTGCGGGCGCGGGGCGGGGACGGGCCCGCGCTGATCGAGTGCGTGGCATGGCGGGCCGGCGATGCAGAGGTCGAGGACGGAGTGGCAGCGATGCGACAGGTGCTGGCGCAGCGTGGCCTGCTCGGGAGACGATGACTTTGTGCGTACATAGAAAGACTCTGGCCGTTCGAGCGACGACGTGCGCAGTTACACTTAGGACGCGCGACGCAGGAGATGGGCCGAGGTGGAAGTGCCAATTCGATTGAAGACTTTAAGTGCGGTGTTGCTGGTGGGATGGACGGTACCGGGTCTCGCGCAGACAGCGGCTCCGGCGGGTGAGACCCAAAGCTCCGCGATCGCGCCACAGCCCGCAACCGCACCACAACCGACGATTGAACCGGCCAGCGGCGTGCCAGCGATGCCGGCGCCGACTCCAGACAGCTCCACCGGCCAGGAGCCCACATCCACGCCGCCGCCGGTACAAACCGGTCCGGTGCAGCCGCTTCCGACGACACCCTCGGCGCGAAATCCCTTTGTGGGCTACACGAAGTATGGAACGCCGACCGTAAAGGAGTTTGTCGACCGGCAGGGATCGACGTATATCCCGGTCGACAGCTGGATCTATCCCGCGATGCTGCGCCTGTACTCGATGGGATATGTCGACTCGATGTTTCTGGGGATGCGGCCGTGGACGCGACGCGCGGTGCTGCACATGCTGCAGAGGTCAGAAGATGACATTCTCGGGGAGGACAACGCCGAGGCGCAGGAGATTCTGGCGTCGGTGCTCGATGAGCTGCATGACGAGCAGCCCACGAACCAGGAGGAGCGCGGCGCGGTATTTGGGCTGTACTCGGGGTATACGCGGCTGATGGGGATTGGCGGAACGCCGCTGCGGGACAGTTACCACATCGGGCAAACGCTGGTGAATGATTACGGGCGACCGTACCAGGGCGGGTTCAACAACAGCACGGGCTTCAACAGCGTGAACGAGTGGAAGCGGTTCTCGCTGCACGTGCGAGGGGAGTATCAGCACGCACCGTCAGCGACGGGGTATTCGTCGCAGCTGGCGATTGGTTTGTCCGGTCTGGACGGGATCAGTCCGTACGTGGCGCCAAACCGACCGCAAGCGACGATCCCCGAGGGACCCCTTGCGTCTCAGAACCCGTTCCGGCTCGTGGATGCGGCCGTTTCGTTCCATCTGGCCGATCATGAGATCTCGTTTGGGAAATCGGATGCGTGGCTTGGCCCCGGGGTGGGGGGAGCGCTGGCGTGGAGTAATAACGCGGAGAACATCTACTCGTTTCGGATCAACCGGGTGGAACCGCTGTACATTCCTTACGTTTCGAGGCTCCTCGGGACGGTCCGCTACGACTTCCTGTATGGGAGTTTGAAGGGGCACACGGATCCGAACAGCCCCTATGTGCACTCAGAGATGTTTTCGTTGCGGCCGACGAGCAACTTCGAATTCGGCTTTCAGCGAACGATTATCTTTGGCGGCAAGGACCATACGCCGGTCACGCTGCACAACTTCTTCAAGGGCTTCTTCGATATCAATGACACGACCACGGCGGAGAAGTTTTCACGGGAGGATCCGGGAGCGCGGTTTAGTGACTTCAACTTCTCGTATCGTCTTCCCTTCGTCCGCAAGTATGCGACGCTCTATCTTGACTCGATCACGCATGACGACGTGACCCCGATCAGCGCACCGCGGCGGGCGGCGTTCCGGACGGGACTGTTTCTTTCGCAGGTGCCCAAGCTGCGGAAGCTGGATATCCGGGCTGAGTCGACGATGACGGACCAGCCGGTGCAGCGGAGCGTTGCGGGAACCTTTACGTACTACGAGACGATTCAGCGGCAAGGCTATACGAATAAGGGATTTATCTTTGGCGATTGGACGGGCCGCGAGGGCAAGAGCGGACAGGCGTGGGTTACCTATCACCTGAGCGGGAATGAGTGGGTGCAGGTGGAGTATCTGCGAAAGAAGAATGCGAAGGACTTCATTGGATTTGGGACGACACAGAACCAGTACAAGGTGGATGTCGTGAAGCGGCTAAGGCCTGACGTGGAACTAGACGCATGGGTGCAGTATGAGCAATGGAAGGCGCCGGTCTACAAGACAGGAGCGCAGAGCGATACGGCGGCAACGGTGCAGGTGACCTTCTACCCGCAGCTGCATAGGGTGGTTGCGGCACCATGAGCGAGAGCTGGGTGACCGTGGCGCACCTGCTTCGGCCGCAGGGACGAAAAGGTGAGGTGCTGGCGGAGTTGTTGACGGATTTTCCGGAGCGACTTACCGGGCGACCGGGTCTGTATTTAGCGCGAGAAGGGTTTAGCGGAAGCGAGAGCGAGGCACGTTCCTGCGCGGTGACCGGTTTGTGGATGCCGAAGGGGAGAAATGAGGGTCGTGTGGTGCTGGCGCTCGAAGGCGTTCTGACGATTGAAGCCGCTGAGGCAATGGCCGGGTACGATGTGCTGGTGCGGGCCGGAGAGCGAGTGGCGCTTGAGGAAGGCGCGGCGTACATCAGCGATCTAATCGGGTGCTCGGTGTTCGACCGCGATCGGTTGGTCGGGGTGATTGACGATGTGGAGTTTCCCACCTCGGCGGATGGTCGTCGGCGATTGGACGAGGTGAGTCCGTTGCTGGTTGTGACAGTGACGGATGGCAGCGAGGCGATGCTGCCGTTTACGAAGGCGTTTGTGCGGGAGCTGGATCCGGTGGCGAAGGTGCTGCGGATGGAGTTGCCGGCGGGCTTGGTAGAGCTTCCAGGGGGAGATGAGGACGACGCGGCTGAGGAGATGGCGGACGGGGGTTAAAAGCGGCAGGCCAGACCGAGGGAAACGATGGGATAGACCTCCAGGACGCGGATGTCACTCTGCAGGGTATTGATCTCTTTGGCGAGATTGGTCTGGATCTGTGGATCGGTAGCGGCGTTGAAGCAGCCCTGGGTGGTGCAGGCGGTTCCGCTGAGCTTGAGGTTGAGCGTGGGTGGCTGCATGTAGGCGCCGCCGAACTCAAAGGGCACGGAGAGATGACGGCCGCTGCGGGGGAGGATGTTCCCGAAGCCGAGCAGAAGCATGGGCGCGATCTGCTTGCCATAGACGATGCTGGCGCTGCCGTGGACGGGATCGTCCACACTGTTGAGATAGCTGGTGCCGCCGAGAGTGAAGCTCTGTCCCTCAACGACGTTGGCAGAGCCGCCGATGGAGTTGCGAAAGTAGAGGGCACCGGCGCTGATGTGGAAGGCGCCATGGTGCGGAAACCAATCGACGGTGGCGCGACCTGAGGTGAATTTGAGGGTGGGGGTGTAGTCGATTCCATCGACGTTGAAGGGGGAGTGCAGCAGGATATAGCTTGCGCCGGCACGCAGGTTGAGGGTGCGAGCGACGGGGATGGCGAGCTCACTTCCGGCGCCCAGGCTGCTGGCAGTGAGGCCGAAGGCGGCGGCGCGAAAGGGCCGGACGCGGGGACGATCTCCGGACAGGGCCGGCAGATCGCGTACCTTTGCGGGTTTGACGGGAAGGGTGACCGGGGCGGCGGAGGCGGGGGCAGAGACCTTGTCCGATGCGGGCGCGGGGGGAAGGAGGGTGTCCGGAGGAACCGAGCTGGAGCTTGAAGAAGGGTCGGGTGGAGCGGCTTCCCGGGCAGCGGCGGGTGGAACTGGACCGGGTGATGTGGCGAGATCCACTGGATGGTCTGCGGCCGGCTCGAGTTTGAGCTCCGGGCCGCTGCGGTCGGATGTTTCGTTGTAGAGCTTGCCTGTGTCCTCGGTGAGGAAGGACGGGGTGATGTCGGATGTTGCAGCAGGCACCATCTGCGCGTGCGCCTGCACCGTAGCGAGCGACAGCGGCATAATGAGGAAAGCGACGAGTGCTGCCTGCGACACGAGATAGCCTTTCCGATCCCAAGCTCAACAGTGGGCGGCTTACACAGCTGGAGTGCCGCTCTGCAAGCCGGATACGGACAAGCTGACGGTAGCAACGATTGACCAGGCTGCCGATGCCTCTTCGGTTGTAGGTCTAGGGGGAGCTGGCGAAGAGAGAGACGATGCGCTTTGACCTGATTACGATCTTTCCTGAGTTCTTTGCGGGGCCGCTGGACTTTGGTGTGCTGCGCCGGGCACGGGAGCGCGGGTTGGTGGAGGTGCGAACGCTCGACCTGCGGGGATTTACGGAGGACCGGCATCGGACCGTGGATGACCGGCCGTATGGCGGGGGCGAAGGCATGGTGTTGAAGCCGGAGCCGCTCTTTGCGGCGGTGGACTCGTTGGGTCTGGCGGCGAAGGGCCGGCGAGAAAAGGAGCGGGTCTTGCTGCTCTCTGCGCAGGGCAGGCCCTTTACACAGGCGGTCGCGCATGAGCTGGCGGCGATGGATCGAGTGGTGTTGCTGTGCGGGCGATACGAGGGTGTGGATGAGCGAGTGAGTGAGTTGTTGTGCGATGGAGAGGTCTCGATTGGCGACTACGTGCTGTCGGGCGGAGAGCTGGGAGCGGCGGTAATCGTGGATGCGGTGGTGCGACTGTTGCCGGGGGTCCTGGGGAACCCGGATTCGGCACGGTATGAGAGCTTCGGCGCAGTGGAGCGGGAGGATGGGGAGAAGATCGATGGAGTGCCGCGGTCGACCTACGGAAGCGGTGGGCTGCTGGACTATCCGCACTACACGCGACCGGAGAGCTTTCGCGGGGTGAGCGTACCGGAGCTGTTGATCGGCGGCGACCATGAGGCGATCCGGCGGTGGAGGCGGCGCAAGAGCCTCGAGAAGACATTGCGGAACCGGCCGGAGCTGCTACTCAAGGCAACGCTGAGCAGGGAGGATGAACGCGTAATTGACGAGCTACGACGTGAGTCAACCGCACTTTCAGGATGAAGGCAGAACGAAATGCGTGTACACTTTGGAATTGAGTTCAACTGAAGAAAAGCTTAGGGAAAGTTGCGTTATGTCTATCAATCCAATCATGCAGAAGTTAGCCGCGAAGCTGGAGCGGACCGATCTGCCCGCGTTTGCTCCGGGTGACACCGTTCGAGTTCAGGTGAAGATCAAGGAAGGCGAGAAGGAGCGACTTCAGGCCTTTGAGGGTCTGGTGATCGCATCGCGCAAAGGCCCACAGGGCACGTTTACGGTTCGCAAAATGAGCTTCGGTCAGGGTGTTGAGCGCATTTTTCCGTACAACTCGAAGGTGGTCGACAAGGTGGAGAAGATCCGGTCGTTCCAGGTTCGCCGCGCGAAGCTGTTCTATCTTCGCGGTCTGCGGGGCAAGGCTGCTCGTCTGCGTGAGGTTGCGCGCGCCGTCTAGTTGGTTCCTGAGTTTACGTTGAGAGTGAGACCCTGGCTTTGGCCGGGGTCTCTGTTGTTTGCAGGCAAGGATAGTTGGGAGGCCGGGGTGTGTGCGCGCTGCGGTGGCGAGATAGACTCAAGGTGGATATGGCAGGAAGGACAGCAGATGCTGGTGGAGCAGCGAAGAAGATAGCCAAGGCAAAGGCTATCGCGCGTGACGTGACCCGGGCGACCGAGAAGCAACGCATGCTGAAGCAGCTGATCTGCAGCGACGCGCCAGAGCAGGCGCTTCGGTACCGCGGCTACAAGCAGATCGCCGGGGTCGATGAAGTGGGCCGTGGGGCGTTGTTTGGGCCTGTTGTGGCGGCTGCGGTGATTTTGCCGGAGCGAATGGCCGGGCTAGCGAAGGCAGGGCTGAAGGATTCAAAACAGATGACGCGAGAGGATCGCGAGCGCCTGGATAAGCGGATTCGCAAGATTGCCGTATCGGTCAGTGTGGCGGAGGTGGATGCGCGGACGATCGACCTGATCAACATCTACCAGGCGACACGACGGGCGATGCTTGACGCGGTGCTTTGTCTGAGTGTGGTTCCAGATCACCTGCTCATCGACGCCATGCGGGTGGATCATGCGTGTGCGCAGACGAAGCTGTTCTATGGCGACGCGCTGAGCTTATCGATTGCTGCCGCTTCAGTGGTGGCGAAGGTGTATCGCGATCAACGCATGCGCGAGCTTGATCTGCTGCATCCGGAATATGGGCTCGCTTCGCATAAGGGCTACGCCACACCGGAGCATCGACGGGCGCTGAAGCTGCACGGACCATGTGCGCTGCATCGCAAGAGCTTCGCGCCAGTTGCGGCAGCCGATCCAGAGACGATGGAGGAGAGTCTGGCGCCGCTGGAGCTGATGTTTGAGGATACGGATCTCGAGACCGTGGCTGAGATAGACCTTGAGAGGGTTGGGGAGGCGCAAGAGTGGCTCTGAAGTTGATGTGTGTTGTGGCGCACCCGGATGATGAGTGTTTTGCCTTTGGGGGGGCGCTGGCGATGGCGGCGGATCGCGGTGTGGAGACGTATGTCCTGTGTCTGACGGACGGGCAGGCGGCGACGGCGCGGGGTACAGCCGAGACGGGGGAAGAGCTGGGACGTATACGCCGTGAGGAGTTTACGGCTTCCTGCAAAGTACTTGGGGTGAGGCACCATGAGCTGCTTGATTACCAGGATGGCCGGCTGGAGTTCGTCGAGTTTTCGCGGGCGGCGGGTCGCATTGTGGAACGGATGCGACGCTTTAAACCGGATCTGGTGCTGACCTTTGGGGCGGATGGGGCGCTGAATACCCACGCCGATCACATGATGGTCTCGGCATTGACGACGGCGGCCTTTCACTGGAGTGGACGAGAGCGACGGTATCCTGAGCTGGCGAAAGCTTTTCAGCCGCGGCGTCTGTATACGCTGACGACAGAGGTCTTTCTGCCGGACCGGCAGGCGCCACTTCCCTCCCCGTGGAGTGTCCGGCTGTGCATTGCCGGGGTGCTCGAACGCAAGATCGAGGCGTTTCGGGCGCATGTGTCGCAGGCACCGCTGATGGAACGCACGCAGGACTTCTTCCGCGAACATGGCCAATATGAGTGCTACACGCTTGCGGCTACTCCGCATCCGCAAGAGGTTGCGGTGTCGCAGGATCTGTTTGCGATGGAGACGAGTTGACGCTGGCAGAGGCAGTGTTGGTCTGACCGCAAGGAGAGTGCGTGACTTGCGTGCGGTCGCCATGGGGAGTGCCGCTGCTTCCCGTCCGGCGTCTATCCTCCACGTATGGACGATCAAGAAATCACCTCCGCCGACCCGCTTACGCTCTTCCAGGAATGGATGAAGGAGGCGGAAGCCAGTGAACCGAACGACCCGAACGCGGTGGCTCTGGCGACAGCCGGCAACAATGGCATGCCGAGTGTGCGGATGGTATTGATGAAGAGCGCTTCCGAAGGTGGATTCTGCTTCTTCACGAACGATGGCAGTGAAAAGGGGCTCCAACTGACGGAGAACCCGCAAGCTGCCATGTGTTTTCATTGGAAGACGTTGCGACGGCAGGTGCGCATCGAGGGAACGGTGAGTGACATGCCGGGCAAGGACGTGGACGAATACTTCCATAGTCGCTCCCGCCGGAGCCAGTTAGGGGCTGCTGTATCTGTTCAGAGCAGACCACTGGCGAGTCGTGACGTGCTGGAGACGCAGGTACGGGAGTTTGGAGAGAAGTATCCGGGCGAGGTACCCAGGCCGGAGTATTGGCGCGGGTATTGTCTTTACGCCTTGCGCATCGAGTTCTGGAAGGATGGCAAGGATCGGCTGCACGATCGTTTTCTGTTTTCGCGGGAGGATGCGGGCTGGACTGCCCAGCGCCTGTATCCGTGAAGACATGCTGAGTGGGGAGTGAAGCTGCGTGCGTTGGTTACGCGCTTACCTGGTTACCAGAGAGTTGTTGTCGCGCTTTTTGCACGTGTCTAAGATGGGGCGCTGGGCGCATTCTAGGTCCAAAGCCAAGCGCTCTGTACGTCGAGTCCTGGTACTCCCCGTTCATCTTGAAGGAGACACTATGCGCGTTTTTTCGATTTTTCCTGTGGCGCTAGCCTTGGCCATTCCCGTTCCCGCGTTGGCAGCGGGATCTGATCAGCCTTCCGCCAATTTTACGGTCTCGCAACAGACGATGGTTCCGGGTATGACGCTGCAGCCGGGATCGTATTCCATCAAGGTTCTGGATCATCTGCAGGATCGCTACATCGTGCGGATCGACAGCGCTTCTGGCGGAGAGCACTCCACGTTTATCAGCGTTCAGGATCCGAAGGTAAAAAGCGCCGGGAAGACAGGTGCGGTTCCCTGGAGTGCCGGACCGGATGGCAACTCCGCCCTGCGTGGCTTCACGTTTGGCAGCAGTACCCCTGCGCTTGAGTTCGTTTATCCGAAGACGGATGCCGTCGCGATCGCAAAGGTGAACGACAGCAAAGTCCCGGCGATTGATCCGGCTTCTGAGGGCCGACCGGCCGAGGTGAGTGGGCTTTCGAAGGAAGATATGGAGATTGTGACGCTCTGGCTGCTTTCGTCTTCGACTGTCGGGCCCACCGATACAGCCCCCTCGATCAAGGCGGAGAAGATGCAGCAGGTGGCCAGCAACAAACCGCCGAAGCCTGTTATCGATCGGCTCCCCCACACGGGCAGTGAGTTGCCCTCGGTTCTGCTGGCTGGTCTGGTTGCTGCGGGTGGCGCGGCGCTGCTCTCCCGTCGGCGCCTTGCCAATGATCGCGCACTGTAGGATTGGGATCGGATGGACGTTGATCGGATCCAGCAACGGGTCGTGCTGGGCGTGGAATGGCTGCTTTGGCTTGCAGCTATCTCCTGTTTCGGCACGATCCTGTTTGCGGGTTTGACGGCATTTCGCGCACAACGACAGGCGTTTGCGATGGCTGCTCCGGGCGGTACGGGGCCTGGTCAGACCGCTGCTACGCAGGCGGCGGATGGACGTGCGGCGGAGACACCAGGACGGGGCGGGCTGCCGCATGCCGGCGACGTAATCGGACGGCTCGATATCCCGACACTTGGCCTTTCCGTGCCAATGACGGCCGGCATTGAAAGCGCCAGCCTTCTGCGCGGCGTTGGTCATATCGAAGGGACGGCGCTTCCGGGCGGACTCGGTACGCTGGGGCTCGCGGGACATCGGGACACGTACTTTAGACCGCTACGCCACATCCAGACTGGCATGGATATTCAGGTAACGGACCAATCCGGCACCTACCATTACGAGGTCGATTCGACGGAGATTGTGCTCCCAGAGCAGGTAGACGTTCTCGCGATTCGCACTCGTCCAGAGCTTACGCTGGTGACGTGCTACCCCTTTGATTATGTCGGCGCGGCACCGAAACGGTTCATCGTGCACGCGCATCTCCTGTCGGCGTCGCCCGATGCAAAGCCCTAAGTCACGCGCTGTTCTGAGCAGCCGCACTTGCAGCATGCGATCGACCTGCGCCCTTTGTGGGATCGCCATATGAGAAAGACAGGTCAATCATGAACAGGTGGGATGCTGCGCGGGACAGAGTCGTACGCTACGCGGGCCGTCCGACGATTTCGCTGCCAGGGTGGTTGACCCCGATGAGACTGCGTGTCTTGCTTGCCTGTACCGTGCTTACGGCTGCTGTCGGCTTTGCCGTGGAACGAAAGACCGTGGCCCAGACAAATCTCCAGATCACGTATGGACCTCAAGGCATTCAGCAGCTTAGCTACCGTGGCGTGATGCTTGAGGATGTGGGCCAGACTCCAAGTGACGCGTTCCACATCTGGCATATGAAGATGACGAACCTCAACGGGACCGTGAACTCGACCGGGCAATATGGATGGGGCGAGACGAACAATGGCAGACAATGGGATGCAGCCAGTAAGACGTGGCTCTATCCCTTTACGTGGGGATCGATACATGTGCAGTTTCAGCAGATCGGGGACACGCTGAACATGAACGTGACGGAGACGAATGCAGCCGGCTCCGGTGTGATCCTAGATGGTGCCTCCATCTTTCCCTTTGTTCTGCACTTCCCGACACTTCCGACCGGCTTCAGTAATGCCAGCTACCCGCAGTTGAGCTACAACACAACCGGGCCAAGTGCCTTAGCGGCCGACTTTGGGTCGGGGTTAGTCGCGGCCGTGGTGCCGAACGCTGCCAAGCCGCTTTATAGCGGGTTTCTGCCGGCCGGGCAGGCAAACGCTTATACGCCTCTAATCAGCAGCACAACCCCTGACGGCTTAGCAACCTTCCAGCCGCATCTGGATCGACCGGTGATGCCGGGCCAGACTGATAGCTTCACCGTGTCGCTGCGGTTCGCGGCTTCGGGAACGCCGATCGCCTCACTGGCGAACGACGCCGACCAGAGCTGGGCCAAGACCTGGCCCGCTGCACTGAACTGGACGGATCGGCGCATCATCGGGACGGCATACCTTGCGAGCTCACCTACAGGGGATGCGTCGAAGCCGGGCGGCTACCCCAACAATCCGCGGCGCTTCTTCAATGACGCACAGCCGAGTGACTTCGATGTGACCACTGCGTCGGGCCTGTTGATGTTCCAGCGGCGTGTGCTCGATCAAGCCGCGGCCACAGTGGTAAACCTGCAAAAACTTAACGCGCAGGGAGTTATCACCTGGGATATCGAGGGTGAGCAGTACCCGCAGGAGACGAGCTACGTCTGCTCGCCAGATCAGATTGCAACTGCTGCGCCCGAGATGGAAAGTGTGGTCCATGATCCCAGCTCGCGGTACAGCGGCCTGAAGCTGGATGATGCGTACTTCAAGACAATCCGCGATGCGGGGTACCGTGTTGGGGTCTGCGTTCGACCGCAACAGTTCGTGAAGAACGCGGATGGTACGGCCGGACAAACGTACCTGCCGGATGCGCAGATTGCGGCGCAGATCCTTCGCAAGATGAAGTACGCCCATGACCGATGGGGAGCGACGCTGTTCTACCTGGATTCCACGGTGGAGAGTAATGGTGCGACGCTTGACGCGTCGATCTTCGAGCAGGCTGCCTCCGCGCTGCCCGATTCCCTGCTGATTCCCGAGGAGTCGACGTCGAAGTTCTACGCCTACACGGCGCCCTTTCGAACCTTCTTGTTCCATGGTGATCTTGGAACGAATGCATCAGTGTACAGCTTCTATCCGCACGCGTTCAGCGCCAACCTGATCAACGACGTTGATGCTGGGAAGCTGGCGGCTGCCAGGCCTCAGCTGACACAAGCGGTGCGCGCTGGAGACATTCTGATGGTCCACGCTGACTATTGGCAGGCGAATAACCCGACGGTGATGCAGATCTACGCCGACGCCGGTATAGCAAGCACACAACCTCCGAAACCAGCGCCAATCTCCACTCCGACGCCTCCTTCGCCAAGTGTGCCCGTGTCTCCGGTCATGACTCCACCGGCGCCTGCGCCAGCTCCAGCGCCGCTTCCGGTCTCTTCCGGAGTTGCCATCACGCAACCGGCGAGCGGGGCTGTGCTGTCCGGGGCAGTGACGGTGACCGGTCAGCTGACGGTCTCGCTCGATGCTGCTGGGTCGTATCTGATGGTGGATGGGGCGGAGATCGGCGCGCGTCGCGTGGCGGAAGCGCCGTTTGCGTACCCGCTCGATACGACAAGCTTAGCCGACGGCATGCACACTCTGCAGCTTTGGGCGCACGATACGGGAAACAACACAGTTCTTTCTGGAACGGTGGCCATCACGGTCGCAAACGGGAGCACCGCTACTTCTTCCGCCTTGCCGGTCTCCTCTCCGGGAGCGACGCTACCGGCCGGATCGCCCGTGCAGTTGACCTATCCCCTTAGTGGGCAGGCAATCGCCGGAGTGATTGAGGTTACAGCCGCGATTGCATCATCGCTGGATGCTGCTGGCTCTTACCTGCTTGTGGACGGGGCGGAGGTTGGCTGGCGCCATGTGAGCGCGGCCCCCTTCCTTTACGAGCTGGACACGTCAACGCTTAGTGCCGGACAACACACGCTACAGATCTGGGCTCACGACATTGCAAATGAAACGCTGCTTTCCAATGTGGCCACCGTCCTCGTCTCGAAGTAGAGGCGACAGGCTTTCGGTTCAAGGTGCTTTGCCCCAAAAGGCTTGTTGAGCGCAAATTACGCGGCTCCACTGGCCGCAATCGCTTCCGCGTTAGAGCTGGACTTGATGAGAAGATGTTCGCGAGCTTTGATATTTTGTTGGAGATGGTCGAGGACGAGCATCATGTGTCGCGGTGAATTGCTGTCCTGAGCACGCGTCAGGATCAGATGACCCTTCTTTCCTAAGCTGACCGTCAGCTTCCATGAGTGATCGTTCAGCCGATTCAGGAACGTTGCTTCATAGGACTCATCCTGCAGCAGCATCTGGACCGAGGCAAAGCTGAGATCATGGCAGGCGCCGCGGATGACCTGCCAACACTGCTCGATCGAGGTAGCGGCTGCGAGAGCGTGGGTGAGCTCTTGCATATAGATCTCTTCTTTGAGGACACGAAGGACCATGCGATGGGTGAGAGTCTTGCGCGCGGCGCTTAGCTCGACGTAGCCGAGATAGTTCACTCCGGTCCAGACGAGTGCAAAGAAGACGAGAAGGATAAGCCCGCGGAATTGATAGCTGGTGAAACTCTGCAAGAGAGCGAGGAAAGCGGCCAGCGCGGAGACGCCGTAGAGGATGAGAGCCGCGTCGCGTGGCTTGAACCCACGGGCAAGAACCATGTGATGGATGTGCCCACGGTCACCCTGAAAGATCGGTTTGTTGCGCAGCATCCGCCGACCGATGGAGAGGCCGACATCGATGAGGGGAAGGGCCAGAGCCATGAGGGGAGCGGCCATCCCGAGCAACGTTCCTGTGTGCTGGCTCCAGATAAGGCTGAAGCAACCGAGCATGAAGCCAATGGTCAGACTTCCGCTGTCCCCCAGGAAGACGGAAGCGGGGCTGAAGTTATAGCGCAGGAAGGCGAGAAGGCAGCCGGCCAGAGGTGCAGTCGCCATGGCAAGGCCAAGGTTACCCTGAATGATGGCGACGATGAGGGTTGTGAGTGTGGCAAAGAGTCCGACGCCGCTTGCGAGACCATCCAGGCCGTCAATCAGATTGACTGCATTGGTGCAGCCGATTAACCAGAACAGGCTGAGCGGGACGGTAATCCAAAGGGAGTCGCCGTGTCCGCTTGAGATCGAGATGCGAGCACCGAGAGAGACAGCAAGAACGGCTGCCAGAAACTGTCCGCTTAGCTTCTGCCAAGGCTTTAGGGTAAAGAGGTCGTCGAGCAGTCCTGTAAGAAAGATGATGGCGGCGGCGGGTAGCAGCTCGAGAACCAAGGTGCTGTGCTGGACGGAGAGTCTGGCTCCGGGGGGCGCGAGGAAAAGCATGAGCGCCAACGCACCGCCATAGGAGAGCACGATGGGGATGCCACCGATGCGGGGGATGGGCTTGAGGTGGAACTTCCGTAGCTCATCGGGACGGTCCACGATGTTGAAGCGGAGGAAAAGATCACGGCATAGCGGGGTTAGAACCAGGCAGAGAGCGAAGGCAAGAAACAAGAAAGCAATCAGGGCATGCATCGTCGGGGTTCTCCTTTCGTTCGGGCGATCAAGTCAGGGAAGCTGAGTTCGTCGAGCGTGCAGGGTACGGCGACAGAGATTGGTGTGTTTCTTCGGAGCGGTGGGCCCCGAGAATGCTGAGGATGCGGGAGACGCCGTGGGGCAAATCAAAGTGCTCGAGCAGAGCGCGACGTGCCGAAAGACCGGATAAGCGAACTTCGTCAGGATGGTCGGCGAGGTGACGAAGCAGCGAGGTGAGTCGCTGGTCGTCGCCAACATTGACATGCCAGCCACAGGCATAGCGGGCGATGAGGCGGGCTGGCGTTGCCGCCGCCGGCCCGATGAAAAGAATGGGCCGACCGGCTGCAAGCAGGCCGTAGACTTTGCTGGGAACAACGGACCCACAGCAGGCTTCCCGTTGGGTTACGAGACCGATATCACCAGCTGCGAGACTCTCACTGAGACTCTCGCGTTGGACATACGGACGGAGCGCGACGGAGTTGATTGCCTGCTCTTTCACGAAGGCCGACAGTTCAGCGCGACGGCCGCCGCTGCCGACAAACACGAACTGAAAGCGCCGATCATCCCGCAAGGTAGCGATGCTCGCGGTGATCGTGCTGAGATCGTGAGCCAGGCCGAGATTTCCTGAGTAAAGCAGCACAACCTGATGTTCTTCGGTGCCGCGCCGCGGAAGTGGTTGGATGGCGGAGCCATCTGCCCAGTTCTCTGCGACAGCGATCTTCTCAGGCCGAATGCCGCGATGCACCAGACGGTCTTTCATGCAGTCGCCTAAAGCGATGATGCCGTCCGCTGTTCGCCGCGAGAGATCAGCCAGTAGCCCCGTGCCACGATCCGCAAGCCCCCCAGCTTTGAAGTAGGCGAGGTCGACAGCAACGTCGGGGTAGACATCCATCTCCCAGATGAAGTGACGAGACCCGCGAAGAATCTTGATGAGCGTACCAAGCAGCGACAGCAGAGGTGGCGTCGTGAGTGTGAGCACCACGTCCTGCTTTGGCAGCAGGAGGCCGCGCACGGCAGCTGACACGTAGAAGCTGAGATACGACAGGAGACGACCCAAAGTGCCGCGGACGAACGGCAGGGCTTTGACGCGAAAGACACGGACGGGCGGAGTATCGATGTCCTGGGCTGAGACGGCATACCCGCCCTTGTCGGAGCTGATGGCCGTTACCTTATGTCCTTCCGCTACGAGGGCCCGGGCAAGATCAGTCAGCAACTGACTGGTTGCGGAGGAGTCCGGCCAGAAGAACTGATTGAGGAGAAGGATTCTCACCGGGTGACCTCCTGCCAGTCTGGTGCATCGACTCTTGCTCCGCGGATCCGGCGTTCCTTAATGAAGACTGCTGGATTACCAGCTACCACATGGAAGGCAGGCACATGTCCCGAGACCACGCTTCCAGCGCCGGCGACCGCGCCCTCGCCGAGCTGAACGCCTGGCATCAAGACACACTTGGCGCCGGCCCAGGCACCGTGTTCGAGATGGATCGGCGCGATCTTCAGACCAAATGCCGGGTCACTCCAATCGTGATTGCCCGTGCAGAGATACGCGCCTTGTGAGAGACAGACGCTCGAAGCTAGCCGTACGGCGATCAGGTTATCGATCCAGACCTCTTCGCCGATCCAGCAATCGTCTCCAACGACCAGATGCCAGGGGTACTTCACGGTTACGTGCTGGCGAATGACGACACGCTCGCCGATCTGCGCCCCAAAAAGACGAAGCAACGTGCAGCGCGCCGCCGAAGAGGCGAACCAGGTTGAGCGAAAGAGAGGCAGGCCGACAAACATCCACAGACTTCGCCATGCAAGGGAGCGACCGGGCGAGTACCAGGAGTTGTCGTACCTGCGAAGATCGATCGGCGTCACTGGACACCTCCCACGCCGAGAAGCTCGACGTTGGTGGGTCTGGAACCGCCCTGCACCCAGCTATAGATCGCGTTCATCTGGTCTGCAACGACCGACCAGTTGTAGTGCTGCCGCACAAACTCCCGACCCTTCGCGCCAATTGCCGCATTGGTGCGCGGTGCGTTTTTTAGGAGAGCTTCAAGGGCCGCCTGCAGGGGTTCTACCCTGGCTGCGACGACCCAGCCCGCTTCGAGATCAGCGACCTCCGGCAGATTACAGTGATCCGAGATGATGACCGGTAGGCCCAGGCCCATGGCCTCGAGCACGGAGACACTGAGACCTTCAGAGTAGGAAGGAAGCACAAAGCATTCTGCCGCTGCGAGCGCGCTCCATTTCAGATGGTCCCGCAACATGCCGGTAAACAGAACACTCGCCTCGATACCCTGCTCAGCGATCATGGCGGTGATGCGGGCTCGTGTGTTCTCGAAGTCCGGACCGGCAAGCACCAGATGGGCGTCTGGCCAGCGAAGAATTATTTTCTTCCAGGCCTGAATCAAGAGATCCAGCCCTTTTTTGAAGTGGATTCTTCCTAGAAAAAGGACAACTCTCTTCCCACGAAGTGCAGGGTGTTGCGCAAGAAAGTTCTCAGCCGAGACTTGATCTGGGATGCGCACGCCATTTGGGATAACCGCAATGGGTGACGTACATCCGAAACTTCGGTACTCCCTCGCTTCTGCGTGCGTGAGGGCGTGCAAGCAGCTTGCTCCCTCAAGATTGCTTCGCTCAACCAGCGCGGCGTAGAGCCGCTTCTTCATCTGCTTGTTCTGCAGCGCCCACGGTTCGAGCATGCCGTGAGCCGAAACGAGATACGGAATGCGCAGGCGACGAGCGCGTCGAGCAGCGATGAAGGTGCTTTGCTCCCAGAGCCCGTGGAGGTGCAGGCCCGTGGCCGATTGGAGAAGACGATCAAAGCGCGGCAGCAAAGAACGATCGCGCAGCCAGGCGGCGCGACTCGCAGGCCAGTCCGTCAGCGTCAACTCCGCGAAGCTCTCAGGGGAGTAAAGCTCGCCGGGAGCGCAGAACGCGGCAAGTGACATGGAGACATGGCCCTTGCACGCCACGGCCGCGCTCAGCTGCGGGACGACCGCGCTGAGACCACCGTAGCGGGGGTCGAGATGAGTCACAACACTCAGCCATTTGCTGCTCGGCTGGGTGTGCCGTTGCTGGATGTCGTTCTCGACCGGAAGTGTGGTGCTCGAGAGCAAAGCGGACCTGCCTGGGTGAAGGTGGATGAACACGACGCGAGGAGGCGTCACAAAACGTGGCCGGTGGTGACAAAAGTTATGTTCTTGCTGGCTGCGCCGAAGCAGGATCGGACTGCACCTGGTCGGCCTCGCTGAGTACGCGTGCAATTTCCTGACCGAAGTGCTGTGGAGTGTACGCGGCGATCCTCCGCTCAGATGTTTGACCCATCGATTTGCGCGCCTCGGACGAAAGCTCTGCCATCTGCCCGAGACGCCGGGTCAGGTCGGAGGCGGAGGCGGGATCAAAGGTAAACCCGTTCTCTCCCTCATCGACCAGGTCCTCCGCGCAGCCGCATTGAGAGGAGACCAGCACTGGAAGACCGGCGGCCATCGCTTCATTGACAACCAGCCCCCACGGTTCGCGGATGCTGGGAAGAACAAAGCATCCCGCAAAGGCGTAGAAGCGGGGTAACTCCCGCGAGCCACGAAGGCCAGGAAAGTGAACGTCGGCAGCGTAGGCGGATGAGCTGACCTGGACCTGCAACGGCTCGGCCATTGGACCATCACCTACCAGGACCAGCGGCCAGGTGCCACCCGCCCGACGAAATGCACACCATGCCTCGATCAGCGTGTCAAGATTCTTCTCGGGCGCCAACCGACCGACATACAGGAAGTATGGCTGGGCGGGCAGCCCCAGGGACTCCGCCGGGTGGGCGCGAGCCTCAGCTACAGCGGTCGCGAGCGCGGCATTGTTGACGACGTCGTACGCCTGACCCACCCGCTCCATGGGGAACCCAAGCTGCTCGAGATAGCGGCGATGGGCCGAGCCCCCGGTGACGGCTGCGTCAAAGAGCGTGCGCAGCAGCAGCGACTTCGCACGTTCCCTCCACCCGACGCGCGCATGATCAAAGGCGGTGCTCTCCGTCATGAGGATGCTGGTGCGGTGATGAGTCTTGGCCCAGAGCGCCGCGGCGATGGCCGGCAGCGTGTAGTACCCCGGAACAAGAACCGCAGCAGGATCGAGCCGGGTGAGATGCTGCCAGACCAGGTAAGCAAGCCGCAGCTTGCTTACCTGCTGCCAGCTTGCCTGCGGTAGAAGGGTGCTGACCGGCAGATGCGCCGGCAGATCTTCGCGAAACTTGAGCCCGGTATGAACCCCGACTCCGCCGACAAACTCCACGCCGGCGACGCGCCCTGCGAGCGCCGGGTGAGCCGCCAACCCCTCAAAGCGAGCGATGTGGTAGGCGTACCAATCGATCCAAAGCACTGCCAGACGCAGCGAGGGGAGTCGCGGAGAGTGTGCGCTCTTGAGCGGGTCAGACAAAGTCAACGCTCCTCCGGGTGAGACGTGATCGCGGAAGCCCTCTGACTCGGGCCTGCTGCCCGTGCGGCACCTTCGCCTTCAAAGCCCAGCGCCAGGTGATCCAGCAGGGGACAGACAGAAGGATGGTGCGAAAGATGACGGCTTCCATGGTCTGCATGACCAGATAGATCGAGAGCGCTGAGAGAATGACGTACTGGCTGGTCCACGGTCCCCCGCGAAGTACCGCGCGGCGCCAGACCCAGCCGTAGAAGAAGCCCAGAACGGCCATGGCAGGAACAGCCAGCCACCACAGCTCAACCCAGAGATCTGCGACGATCCCTGGCGCAGATCCGGCAGCTCCGACCCATCCCAGGGCGTCACCAAAGCCTTCACCGGTTCCGGCGTTGTGCAGCAGCTCCGGAACGCCGAAGTCCTCGTATTTAGTAGGCCAGATGGCAGATGGGATAGGCCGCACCATGACCTGAGCAAGGTAGCGGCGCATCCAGAAGTAATGGTCGCGACGCTCAGCCGAGAGCACCGTCCCTGAGCCATAGATGTACTCATTGCCGGTGTCCGGTTTCTCGACGATGTTGCTGACGTCGGTGGTCACGTCAAAGCTCGAGCCAAGATAGATGCTGCTGCGATTGGTGACCAAAAACAAGACGAGCCAGCCTAAACATCCGCCGAGCAGCGCAACCGCAAGGATGGGCGGGCGTTTGCTGCGATTGAAGTACCAGCCCATCAGGACGACGAGGGCGAAGGCAAAGGTGGGTCCACGCCTCGCCATCAGCAGCGCCTGCGAAAGCCACGGTGTGCCATACAGGCCGATCACAGCAAGACTCCAGGTACGCGGTGCGCCCATCGACCAGGCGGAGACAGCCAGCAAGATACCGGTGAGGAGCAGCAGGCTGCCATCGCGCACGTAGCCGCTATCGTCCCATCCGCCCGAGTAGGACGAACTGTACGCATTGACAAAACCACCGACGTTCACGATGGTGATGGCCCAGCACAGCAGGCCGAGGGACCCGGCAACGGCGCCCCCGATGAGCAGGCGCCTGGCAATATGCGGGGACTGCGGGGCGAGGGTCTCGGTCTTCCCGCGTCGGACACGAACGCCGGCTGCGAGACACGCGGCAACAAAGGCAAGAACTCCGAGAACAAAGAGGCGTTGGACGCTGAGCAGCTGGTCGCTGTCGAGGTATTGCGCAAGACCTCCTGCGCTAAACAGCTTCCACGGCATCCAGCCGTAGAGGAACGCAAACATGGGACCGATAAACAGCAGTGGATGGAAGACATCCCGGCTACCATCGAGCGCGATGATCGCGCCGCCGATGGCGATGACCACTGCGGCGGCAAGAAGAAGTTCAAACGCCATGGAGGCCTCGTTTGCCGGACAAAGCGCGGGCCGGCGGAGCTGCATTCCCAATGCGGTAACTCTGCTGCACCGCTTGGACGACACCATGACGGAAGCGCTGCCAGGTGAACGTCTCGGCGACCTGCCGTGCCGCCGTCCGCATAGCAAAGAGCTCTGCACGATGCGTGAGGGACCATGCGATCCGTTCGGCAAGTTGCTCCGGGCTGCGGGGAGCGACCACAAAGCCCTGGTGGCCTGACTCAATCAGATCCGGCGCTGCCGTGTGAGTGGTGGAGAGGATCGGAAGGCCGCAGGCCAGAGACTCTAGCAGCACCTGGCCGAAGCCCTCTGCAACCGAGGGGAACACAAACAGATCCGCTGCCTGATAGGCGGAGACCAGCGCCTGAGCGCTGACATCGGGACGGACCAGGATGCGATCGCCGAAGGGACGAAAGAGCGCGAGATCGTCGACGACGCGCCCACAGACGGTGAGCTCGATCTGATCGCTCGCCACGAGCTCGAGAGCCTGAAGGAGGTACTTGATACCTTTCCGCTGGTTGATGCGGCCGACAAAGAGCAGGCGCAACTTGCCGGACGAAGGAGACCGGCGAGACAGGTCCGGGGTGAAGCGGGCTGCATCCACGCCGTAGGGCACAACGTGAATGGCTTCAGTTGGCGTTCCATGCTCAACCAAGGTCGATCGGGTGAAGGACGACGCCACGAGAAAGGACCGCGCCATGGTGGTCTCGCGTACGAGATGCTGAAAGTCTTCTTCGGGCAGGGCGAGCTCCCACTCCTGCCGCAACGAGGCGCTGCAGTCAGGATGGGCGGCGAGTTCGTCTGACAAGAGGCGCCGCATACTGGCGGGGTGGGGGTGCAGCTGAAAGAGCAGACCCTGTCCCTTGTAGCGGGTGAAGGCGTCGAAGCCGTAGTAGCTGTAGCTCAGCAGGCCCGCGTGCCGCTGGTTGGCGAGCCGGCCGGCCGTGCGGCCCAGCGTTGTATCCGCGCGGCGCATGGCCCGGCGACGGATTGGCTGCGGAACCTGCCGCACTTTATCAAGCAGGAGCGTGAGAGCGCCGGTAAAGGAGCAGAGCCGGACCAAGGACGACGGCAGACGCGGCTCGCTGCGCTGGCGCAGCAGGAGCTGCAGCGAGCGCGGCAGACGCGAGGAGAGCGCCTGCGCCCAGACGCGATCTGCTGGCCAGAAGAGATCGGTGACCAGTCGTTCAAGCAGACCCGCCTCCGCAAGCGCCAAAGCGACTTGATAGGCGTCCCGGGCTCCACTCTGGACGACAACCAGGCGAGGCGCAGCCGCCGCCGCGGGTGCGGCGACGGTCGAGATGGGAGATCGAGAAAGGAGGGTCGGTGTCATTATCGGAGGGCCATGGCTAACGGAGCGAGTCAAAGTGCTCTTTGAGCTGAGCTGCGGAGCGTTGCCAAGTAAACTGCCGCGCATGGATCTGCCCGCGCCGGCGAAGATCGTCCCGCAGACTGGCGCTCTCCAGCAGGCTGAAGAGTTGGTCCAAATGATCTTGGACGCTGGTCGGGTCCGCCAGCAACGCGGCGCCGCCGGCGATCTCCGGCAGCGACGACGCCCTGCTCGCGACCACTGGAGCTCCCGTCGCCATGGCCTCAAGCACCGGCAGACCGAAGCCCTCATAGCGCGACGGAAACCAGACCACGGTTGCGGTTGCGTAGAGCGCCTGTAAAGCGTCCTCGTCGACAAAGCCGAGCAGGCGCACGCGAGACCCGAACGCCTCTGCACGCGCCTGGTAGCCCGCGTGAGAGTGGTTGATTACGACGAGCAGCAGGTCAGGATAGCGCTCGAGCAGCAGGGGCGTCGCCGCTAGGATCAGGTCAGCGTTTTTCCGAAAGTGCAGACCGCCAGGAACAAGAAGGAAAGGCTGCTTGAACAGTCCCTGCTGTTCGACAAAGCGCACACCTGCCTCCGGGACGGGCTCAAAGAAGTGAGGCGTCACCGCGTTATGCACCACACGGACGCGGGACGCAAGCGCGGGAAAGAAGTGGGCGAGGCGATCAGCGGAGAACTGCGACACCGTGTGAATCATGTCGGCGCGCGCAGAGAGGCGACGGAACAGAAAGGACCATTTAAGCCGTTGCCGCCAGAACGCGCCATCTCTGACATGCGCGTCAGGCTCGAAGTAGGCGGCGTCGTGGACCGTGACAGCGAGGCGAGCTCGGCCTGCCGGGACATAGGACTCACCAGTACAGAAGATGACGTCCGCCTCGGGCCAAAAGGTCTCAGCCGCCGGTCGATTGAACGCGAACCAGCGCGCCTGCTGGCGTGAGGTGTCAGACAAAAAGGTGTGATACGCAAAGCTCTGCCAAGGCTCGCCGACCAACGGCAGGATGCGCGACCGGTCGCCAGCGTCGGCCAGGATGCGGAGCGAGACATCCTGCCGCATCGCCAGGTGTTCGATAAGCTGACGTGCCACTCGACCTGCTCCGGTCGACGCGTAGATGTTGCGAAGATGGACGTAGGCGAGCAGGTTGAGCGGCTTGGTCGACGGTGGCGCGGGGGCACCAAGTGCCGAACCGTCTCTGATCGTTGGGGACGAGACAGAGACGTGTGAGGTCGGTTCCGAGACAAGGTTATGCGGCATGGGATCGTCTCCGCAGGAAAGAAGGGAGGGACTGTGCGAGATAGTGCACGAGTCGTTCAACCGCCGTCCGGCTGGGTAACCATCGATGGCGACGGCCAAGAACGATCAGGGTCACCAATGAAAGAAGCATCAGCAGCAGCATCGCCGTTGTAATCTCACCTGCTGCCTGCGGCCGAACCGCGCGCAGTGCTGCAAGACTGGCCAGAGCCGTTGTGCTGCCTGTCGCGACTAAAAACATCGAGGGGAGACCACGAGGAAGTGAGTCCTTTCGCGCCAGGACGCAAAGGACCAGCGCTGACGAAAGGGTGTGCGCCGCAAGGTAGATCACCATAGCCATCGCAGCACTGCCGCCGTGCAGCATCAGGAGGGTACCAGCGCCGGCAACAAAGCAAGCCCAGCCGGTGTTGATCAAACCGCTTGCGCGGATTGAGACGATACTCAGGCGTGCCGATGCCGGCGCGTTGCCCATGTGCATGACGGCGAGCGCCAAGGCGATCGCCACAGTGACCGATGCGCTGCTGTAAGCAGACGTGTACAGGAGGCGCAGCATCCACGGTGCAGCGATGATGCCAGCCGACGCGAGCACAACTGCCAAAAGCGTTGAAGCGAAGGTCGTGAACCCGAGCACATGCTGCGGCGTTCGGGCCACTTCGCCATCGGGATCCGCCATGACGGCGTAGCTGCCTTCGGTCAGCAGGCTCGGTGCCAGCCCTACGATGTTGCGAAGCTGGCTGGCCACGCCGAAGAAGCCCATCTGCACCAGCGATCGATCAGAGCGTGCCACCAGCGTGATCAGCCACCAGCCAGCAACGTTTGATCCCACCAGGCCCGCAAGCTGCACAAAGCCGAAGCCCCATACTTCCCGCAGCACAGGCCCGAAGCTCTGCGCGGGTGAGTCGCCTGTCGCAGGGGAAAGTAGCCTTAGCGGACGCGCGAGCAGCAGACAGAAGATGACAGCGCTGAGAGTGATCGCCCCTTGGGAGATGATCATGCGCACAGGATTGTGGTGAAAGGCGGCAAGCGGCAGGAGCGACAGCATGCCTGCGCCGACAAATGACGACAGGAGCACCAGAGCGCTAAGCCGACGCTGCCCGACAAAGAAGCCGCGAGCACACTCCAGGACCACAATCCCGGCGGCCGAAAGCGATGCCCAATGCAAGAGATTCGTCAGAGTAGGCTGCCCGAGCAGGCGCGCGATGGGCGCCGCACCAAGCCACAGACCGAGCGACGCGGCAAGGGCTGAAACGATGGACACGATGGCGAGCACCCGAGCCAGTGTGCCGTACCCGGAGGAGCCGTGCTGGTACTTGCCCGAGAACCTTGCTGCGGTCGAGCCAATGCCGGCCGCGGCATAGGTAGCGATGTTGTTCGCCGTAGAGATTGCGAAGGAATAGGCGCCGAAGGTTGCAAGACCGCCAAAGCGGGCTGCAAGAATGTTGGCCGCAAAGCCAGCTCCACGCTCGATCACGATGCCGAGACCAAGCGCCGAGGTGCCACTCACTAAATGCCGCATGACCTTACCGGGGGCTGCTGCCTCCGCTACACGTGCAGCTGCTACCGAACTACCTAGCAGCGGCTCCTCGAAGACTGGAAGCGGAGCCACACCTTCGATCTCGGATGGGTCAGGCAAAAGAGCGGAGCTCATAGACCCACGCCAGCCGCTTCAGCTGCTTCAATCTCTTCTTTATAACGGTAGTACGACTGGTAGTACCCGCTGCGTCCTTCGCGCACTGGATTAAAGTCATTGAGGATGGTTCCGATCAGCGGAACCTGGTCGTTCTCGAACAAATCGCAGGCATTGGACGCCTGATCGCGGCTAGTCAATCCGGCCCGCAGGACCAAGATCACACCATCAGACTGTGCCGCGAGGATGCGCGCATCGGCCATGTGCAACATCGGTGGCGTGTCGATCAGAACGACGTCAAACTCAAGCGCAAGCCGGTCCAGTAGACGAGTGATGGCGCTGCCCGAGTGCAGCAGCTCCACGACCTCTTCCCTGCCGGTTCCAGAAGGAATCATGAAGAGGTTCGGAACCACTGTCTGCTTACACAGAGCAAGAAGCGGCGCTGTAGCGACACTGACCTCATCTCGAAGAACGTTACGCAGGCCAAAGTTGTTCTCAACCAGCAGATGTTTGTGCAGGCCGGGTTTTCGAAGATCACCGTCGATGACAACAACGCGCAACTTTGATTTGCTGAGAGCAACGCCAAGGTTGGTTGTGACGGTGGTCTTTCCTTCTCCGGCGTTCGGGCTGGTAACGACGTAGACTCTCGATCGGCGGCGGGCGACACCGGCGAGCAGGATCGAGTGGGTTGTGTTGCGGTATGCTTCGGCGACAATTGAAAAGGTCTCGTTCCAGCACGTCAGCCCTGGTGCCTGTTGCCCGTCCAACGTTGTGCCGTTCCCTAAAGCCTTCGCTCGAAGAACAGGCAGCACGGGATTCCGACGTGCGGTGCTGGCTGAAGGGATGACTCCTAGTTCGTGCACGTGAAGGTGGCGTTCAGCCTCGCCCGGGGTGCGAAAGACGTTGGCATGACGATCTTTGAAGAAGGCAAAGCCCAAGCCGCAGAAGGAGCCCAAGATCACGCCAACTCCGCCTGCAATCCCACGGCGTGGAGAGATTGGCAGGCGTGGCGGAATGCCGCGGTCAACCACCCGGATGGTGGTCGCCTGCATGGCGGAAGCGAAGCCCGCCTCCTTTGCGCGCTGCAAGAGCGTTTGGTAGAGGTTTTGTTCGCTTTCTACCTCCCGTCGCAGCAGGTTGACTCGGGAAGCTTTGCTCATCTCGCTTGACACACTTGATTGTAGTGTCGCGTAAGCCGCATTGAGCAGGTCTTCATGGCGACGCGCAGACTCGAACTCGTTCCGCATGCGATCCGTTGTTGTTGATCGCTCCTGAACCATTCCCTGCTGGATCTCGCGGATCTCCGATCGCAGATGAATCACCTTTGGATTGTCTTCGGTGAGGGGCGGCACGAGCTCGGCCACGCGCGCGTTCAGATCCGCCAGCTTCTGCTTGTAGTCCCGGTAGGCAGCACTCTCGATGGACGCCGGCAACGCATCCGCTGCAGACGTGGTCGCGATGCGCGCCTGGGATTCGCGCTCCATGCGCTCGGCCTGAGCCCGCACCAACTCGCCCTGAAGCTGTCGAAGGCGATCCTCGCCGATGCTGTTGCTAGATTGGGAGAGGGCAAGACCGTCACCACCCGTTGCTGCTTCCAGCTTTCGTTGCGAGTCCTCGGCCTTCTGCCTGACATCGGCGACCTGCCGGGTCAACCATTCGCTGGTCTTCTGCGCCTCGTTGCCGCGCGTCTCGAGATCGACCGCTTTGAACTCTTCAGTCAGCGTGTTGCAAAAATGCGCAGCAAACTTCGCATCCCACGAGTCACACGTCACCTCAACCAGACGAGTGATGCCGAGTGGCTTGACCTTGACCCGCTTTGCGGTGTCGTCCACCAGATCGACGTAGGCAAGATCCTGCCCGTGGGAGAGGTGCAACTTGCGTTTCAGCTGCGAGACCAGATCCTGGCGGTCAAGCGAGTCTGAGTGCGGCTCGGCCTTCAGACGATCGATGGTGCGATCAAGAAGGGTTGTGCTTTGGAGCAGCTTAATCTGCGTCTGAACGTACGACTCATTCGAGAAAGCGGCACTGTCGCCGGTTGGTGCAACACTGCGCATGTTGAGGAAGTCGCCATTGATGCTCTGGATATCAAGCGAGGTACGTGCCTGGTACAGCGGCAGGACATCGAAGTTGAAGAGCAGGCTTAACAGCCCGCCCAACACGGCACAGCATAGGATAGCTACGCGCCAGCGCGACACCGTACGCAAGTACTCCATCAACAGGTTGCTGTGCGGCTGGGATCGCGTGGGCCGATACGGCGACATCCCCTCAAGATCGTCGGGGAGTCGCGCTGCCAGCGACCCAGTTACTTCGTTTCGATACTGTGGAGACGCTTGTTTCATACGGTGCTCCTGGGAGGTACAGTGCGGCATGAAGGACGATGTGGCGTTCCGTTCTAGCGACGGTAGATGACGACTCCGGTAGCGACCTGAAGAACAGCCTCTGCGGTTCGTTTTACGCCAGCCTTGACATAGCTGTTGGGGATATACAGCACATCGTTTGCGTAGAGCGCGACGTCGGGATCTTTGCCGGCCTCGATGCGATTGATATCGACGGGAATTTCCTTGACCTTGCCTTCGCCCCCCGGAGGCGGCCTAAGGATGCGAGCCTTGCTGGCAGCGGCATCATGATCAAGCCCTTCCGCCATGGACAGCGTCTGCAGAAGCGACATCGAATCCTTCGAGGCGAGCGGAAAGCCACCTGCCTTGCGCACGGTTCCAAGAACGTACACGATGTCGGCCTTCGGAATCGAGATTACGTCGCCGGGATCGATGAGAATGTTCTCCGCTGGGTTGGTCGCTCCGAGAAGACCTTCAACGGACAGGGTGGCTGTGCTGTAGGTGTTGCTGGGGTCACTCTTTGCCTGGGAGAGCGGAAGCTCTCCCCAGCGGGCCTGACGGGTCAGGATGATGCGTGATCCCGCATCCGGTTTGACGCCGCCCGCCATCGAGATCACTTCGATCAGGCGACGTGGACCTTCAAGCGGATGGACGCCGGGATTATTGACCGACCCGATCACCGAGACAGAGCGACTCTGATTTTCGACGAGGTTGATGGCAATCTGGGGCGAGGTGATGTATTTTGCCAGCTTGGTCTTGAGCTGATCCCGCAGTTGCTCAATCGTAAGACCGCCGGCTTCCACCCGCCCGACAAGAGGGAGATCGATAAACCCATTAGGATCAATGCGAATGGGTTTGTCCGAGATGTCGTCGAGGTCAACCACATGCAGGCTGATCTGGTCTCCGGCGCCGAGGACGTACTCAGAAACAGCGGGTGGCTGGCGGGCGATGAGCGGTTTCTGAGCGCTGAGTGGCGCAATGCTGCAGCCGACCAGA
This sequence comes from uncultured Acidobacteriaceae bacterium, assembly GCA_964235665.1. Lineage (GTDB taxonomy): Bacteria > Acidobacteriota > Terriglobia > Terriglobales > Acidobacteriaceae > Edaphobacter. The sequence goes on along the minus strand of CAXSAY010000001.1, from coordinate 1,424,539 downwards.
ATTAAAGAGCAAAACCGACGGAATGGGGGAAGTTTCTTCACTGTTATGGTGACGAGTTTGGTGCGACCCTGGATGTCGTTTCGTGCGACAGAGCTTTGCTTCTTTCTCAGTCTACGTTCAAACCTTGATGATGCCAAGCATAAGTTATAGAAATAAAGCGAGTTAGCCAGGTCTAATGAGAAACAGAATGGCCATGACGCGGCACTTTCTTGCAGATCAGACGAGGGTGCAGCCGAGGTCGTGACCTATCAACAGGTTAGATCGGGTCTGTCGCAGAGAAAGTGGGAATTTACGTTCTTAGAGACCCGTTTTTCGTCGAGGTCGACACGTGTTCCGCCGAGGCAAGCGTGTCGTTTGCGCTGGTTTGCGCACGTTCGCGAACAGTTCGGTCGTACCGGAACGATCTTCCCCCTCAGGGGTGCGCTGGAAGAAGCAGATACAGGGCGATGAAGCCGTTCCAGGCGATCTGCACCCCAATGCAGAGAAGGATGAAGGCGATCACACGGAGGATACCATGCGCGGTCGACGGCGGCACCGCGCGAGCGATCTGCGGGGCATAGGCGTAGGCGAGGTAGACAAAGCCGCAGAGGACGACGGAGGCGAGAAAGATGCCGGCATGCGCGAGGACGCTGCCGGAGATGGAGCCGCGGGCGACGTGGGCACTGAGGGTGAGCAGGGTGACGATGGTGCCCGGGCCGGCGGTGACGGGAAAGGTGAAAGGATAGAAGGTCTTTTCGCGCAGGCCGCCTTCGAGCTCGGCGCTGAGAGAGTCTATCTTCTCGTCGACCTGGCGTGCCGGAGCCTTGCTGTCGTCGGAGTTAAGCAGCGTCCAAGCGATGGCAGCGATGACGAGGCCGCCCGAGACCTGGACGATGGGGAGGGACACGCCAAAGAAACTGAGGATCGTTGAGCCGACGATCTCAATGATGGCCATGAAGAGGATGGTGTTAAGAGCGATGCGGCGCGCCAGGGACTTGTAGATGGGCGCGGGCACGATGCCGACCAGGCCAAGAAAGACAAAGGCGGAGCCGAGCGGGTTGATGAGTGGAAGGAGGGCCGAGAAGGCGAGAGCGAAGAACTCCCAAAGGAGAGACATGGTGGGTCCTTGTAAGGGTATGTCTCTCTCAGGGTACAGGGTGTGGCTGTGGCGGCTCAGGCCACCTCCGTGTCGGTCAGGAGGGTTGCGGGCGGGGTGAGGGACGTCGCTTGAGGACAGTGTAGGTGAGGCGTGCGGCAAGCAGCAGAAGAAGGATGGCGGTGACGCGCCAGGGAGTACGATTGCCCGTCTTGACCAGCCACCAGAAGTGAACGACCGCGGCGAACGCAGCGACGTAGACGAGGCGATGGAGACGACCCCAGGCTTTGCCGCCAATGGCTCGCAGGATGGCAAGGGGGCTGGTGGCGGTGAGTGCGAGGAGGAGGACCCAGGAGAGGAGACCGACCTGGATGAAGCGACGTTTCTTGAGGTCGTCCCAGACTGTGGGCCAGATGAGGTGCCACTGCGTGAGCAGCTCACCGGGATGGCCGGCGGCGGTGGCGTGAAGGGCGCCGGGAAGATCGTAGCCGGAGAAGAGGAAGACGTACGTAGCGAGATGAAGGGTGGCGTAGAAGAAGGCGTAGAGACCGATGAGGCGGCGGAAGCGAACGAGAAAGCCGAGCCGCGCTGAAAGACGACGGACGGGGGTGATGGCAAGCGAGCCAAGCAGGATCCAAAGGGACCAGTTGCCGGTGAAGTGTGTGATGTAGTTGACCGGATCGGCGTTGAGGGCGAGCGAGCCGTTCCGGGTGATCCAAAGGAGATAGAGGAAGGGCGCGAGGAGGCCGAGGTGGAAGAGGGCTTTGAGGGCGAGGATCGCTTGCTTGGGCATAGGAAAGACGTAGATCGACGGTCGACTCGCGCGAGACTTTTGCCGGGCGCGATGTCGGCAGGCTCACGGTACCTTCCCCCGAGCGGCGATGCAAGCCACGGACGGTGTAGCGGGAGGACGTGAGAGGCGGGCACTTCGGCGCCGTCCCGGCGAGTCGCAGGTCCGCGAAGGAGGTTCTTGAGGGAGCGTTTGGCGGCGGAGCAGGGAGTGCCGACGTTTGTGCCGACGGAGAGCGCCCGGCGGGAGGTGCAGATGGTATGCGAACGGGCGTTGGGTCATTAGGAGAGTGAGCGACGGCGGGCGACATGGCGGCGATGCCGACGGACGCGCTGACGCCGGGTGTTGGTCGCGATGCGGTCAAGCAGGCCCATGTAGTGCAGGCAGAGCAGGAGTGGAAGGGCGTAAAGAATCGCGAAGGCGGCATCGACCCAGCGCCAGAAGAGGGGGATCTGGCGGATCGGTCCCGCGAGAAAGGCGAGCAGAAGGAGACCGACGCAGCTGATGAGGCCGAAGTGGATGACCCAGCGATTGCGGACCGGATCGCGGTAGGGACCGAGGAAAAGGATGGCAAAGAGGAGATGTGCGAGAGCGAGGCCATCAGTGCTGTAGGCGAGAAAGGGAGCGGAGATGGATGTGGCGACGAGGGCGAGGTGGACGCGAAGAATCCAGGCGAAGAGCGGGGAGCCTGGGGCGAAGTGCGCTGTTCGGGCGAGATGATCGAGCAGCCACTGCGACTCATGAATGAGCGGGAATGCGGTGATGCCACTCAGCAGCAGAGCGACCATAACGATGGCCAGACACAGGCGGATACGGGCGATGAGGCCCGAGCTTTCTGGCGGGCTGACCTGGGTGGAGGAGTGCATAGACGTGGGATGCCAGCGGCCGCGATGGGTGGGCAACAGCGCCCAGGGACGCGAGATGGTGACCAGTCTGGTTTAAAGGGGAGGGTGGATCTTTGATCAGAACGACGGATGGGTCTTGCCGCACGGATGGTGAGAGGGAGGCAGAGTTGCTGTGTAGCCAGCAACCGCCCGTGCCAGCAGGATCTCCCCTTAAGGTCAGAAGTTCTTACGGAGATCCATGCCGGTATAGAGGCTGGCGACCTGGTCGGCATAGCCATTGAACATCTGCGTGGGAACGGCGTGGGGGAAGGCGGAGCTGTCGATACGGCGCTCGCGGGCCTGGGACCAGCGGGGGTGGTCGACGGTAGGGTTAACGTTGGCGTAGAAGCCGTACTCGTTCGAGCCGATGTCGTTCCAGGTGGTGTTTGGCTGCTTGTCGGTGAAGTGAATGCGGACGATGGATTTGCCGCTCTTGAAGCCGTACTTCCAAGGGACGATGACGCGGACGGGGGCGCCGTTCTGGTTAGCGAGGGCGCTGCCGTAGGCTCCGAAGGTGAGCAGGGTGAGGGGGTTCATGGCCTCGTCCATGCGAAGGCCTTCGGTGTAGGGCCAAGAGTAGCCGCTGGCTGCCTCGGACATCTGGTGCTGATCAAAGAAGGAGGTGAACTGAACGTACTTGGCTGACGGCAGGGGCTGGCAGAAGTTGATGAACTCAGAGAGTGAGTAGCCATCCCAGGGGATGACCATGGACCAGGCTTCGACGCAGCGGAAGTGATAGACGCGGGACTCAATTGGCCGGTAGGCCATGAGATCGTCGATGCCGACGGTTTGCGGCTTCTGCACCATGCCGGTGACCTTGATCGACCAGGGACGGGTGTGAAGGGATCGGGCGTTGATCTGCGGCTCGGCCTTGTCGGTGCCGAACTCGTAGAAGTTGTTGTAGCTGGTGGCCTTGGACTCGGGGGTCTGGGGGTCGGCGAGGGTGTATTTACTGGGAACAGTCTTGAGGGGGTTCCCGGCGGCGAGGACTGAAGGCGGATGGAGGAAGCCGGGGAGGGCCAAGGAGGTCGCAGCGGCGAGCCCAGTGGTGGCGGCACCGGTGAGGAAGCGGCGGCGGGTCTGGCTGGCGGTGTGAAAGGCTGATTCTGGGGTGATCTCGGAGGAGTCTGGCTCAGGGCCTAGCTTGCTGGAGGTGCGGACGAGCATGAGGTCAATTCCCTTCCCGGAGTGGCGTGAGCGCGGGAGGCGTCACTGCCGGCTGCGGCTCTCCTAGTTAGACGTTTTCCGGACGGTGTTGGATCGGGGGTCGGCGGGCGAGGCAGGCGGATCGTTGCGACGAAGCAGGAAAAGCGCGGTGCCGATGAGGATGAGGGAGAGGGCAAAGAGGAGTTCGCGGGAGAAGTTGGGGCGGGCAAGAAGAAGGTAGATGAAGCCGGCGATGGCGGCGAGGGGTGGAAGCGGGTAGAGCCAGAGGCGGAAGGGGCGGGGGAGATCGGGCTCCGAGCGGCGGAGGTACAGGACGCCGATGTGCTGGAGGAGGAACTGCAGCAGGATGCGGAGGATGACGAGGGCGGCGATCACGTCGGCGAGCGAGAAGAGGCAGAAGAGGCAGGCGGCGGCGCCGAGGGTGAAGAGAGAGACGACGGGGTAGCGGCCGGTGGGGTGGAGACGGGCGAAGGGGGCGAAGAAGGCGCCTTCGACGGCGGCGGCGAACGGGATGCGGGAGTAGCCGAGCAGGAGCGAGAAGACGCTGGCGAAGGCGGCAAGCATGATAAGGGCGGCGGCGAGTTTGCCGAGGAGGGTGGCGGCGTGGGGGCCGACGAGCGGCGTCCAGGCGATGACGGTAAAGACGGCGATGAGGGCGCGGCGGGCGTCGAGGTTGCCGGCGGCGAGGAGGCCTTGCCAGGGGAGGACGGAGAGGATGGCGAGATTGAGGGCGAGGTAAAGGGCGGCGCAGAGGCCGATGGAGAGCAGGATGGCTCGGGGGATGGTGCGGGCGGGGTCACGGACTTCGGCGCCGAGGAAGGTGATGTTGTAGTAGCCCCAGTAGTCGTAGGTGGCGACGAGCATGGCGGTGGCGAGACCGGCGAAGAAGGCGGGAGTGGGATGGAAGGCTCCGGGCGGAAGGACGAAGGCCTGGGCGATGTGGGTGGCGGGGCTGATGAGGGCGGAGAGGAGGACAGCGGCGATCGTCGCGAGGACGACGGAGACGATGACGAGCGAGAGCCGGGCGATGTGGTCAAGGCGGCGGGCGAGAAGAGTGACGGCGAGGAGGACGGCGACGATGGCGACGGCCGTGGCGGGGCCGAGGGAGATTGCGGCGGTGTAGGGGCCAAGGTGGACGGCGCGGTGGAGGGTGCGGGTGTTGAGAGTGGGGACGAGCCAGCCGGCGTACTGGCTGAGGCCGATGGCTCCGGAGGCCACCGAGAGCGGGGCGGAGATGAGGAGCTGGAAGAGGAAGAGGAAGGAGAGATAGCGGCCGAGGCGGCCGGGGTAGATGCGGCGGAGGAAGTGGAAGGTGCCGCCGGCGGCGGGAAGGGCGGCGCCGAGCTCGGCCCAGACGAGGCCGTCAGAGAGGGCGAGGAGGGCGCCAAGGATCCAGCCGAGCATGGCCTGCGGGCCGCCCATGCTCGCGAGGAGCAGGGGAAGGGTGATGAAGGGGCCGACGCCAATCATGTCGAGGAGGTTGAGGGCGACGGCTCCGCGAAGGGTGAGGGAGCGCTCGAGATGGGGTTCGGAGGTGATGGTTTGAGTGTAGAGCGGTGGCTTTGTGCGACGGCGCAGGGGTGTGCGGCATCCGGGTGCTGTGAGAGATTAAGGGGCTATGGCGATGCAGACGCGACGCAGGTATGCGGGGTTAGGGCTGTGCGGGATGGCGCTGCTGGCGGCGACGGTGCGGGCGCAGGCAGTGAGTGGAGATGATCCCGCGAATCTGAAGGGGGAGCGGGTGCGGGCGGTCGAAGGAGAGCCGCTCGAGGTGGATCGGGGAGCGAAGGGTGTGGCGGGGTTGCTGAAGAAGCTGAACACGCGGGCCAGCCTGCTGATGATTGTGGCGCATCCGGATGACGAGGATGGAGGAATGCTGACGTACGAATCGCGTGGGGTGGGAGCGCGAGTGGGAATGCTGACGCTGACGCGGGGTGAGGGCGGGCAGAATGTGGTGTCGGGTGACTTCAACGATGCGCTGGGGCTGGTGCGGACGCGGGAGCTGCTGGCGGCGGACCAATACCTGGGCGTGGACCAGATGTTCGGAACCGAGGTGGATTTTGGGTTCTCTAAAACGAAGGAGGAAGCATTCAGCCAGTGGACGCACGAGCGGGTGCTCTACGATGCGGTGCGAGCAGTGCGGCTGTACCGACCGCTGGTAGTGACGAGCGTGTTTCTAGGAGCGCCGACCGATGGGCACGGACAACACCAGGTGAGTGGAGAGATCGCGCAGGAGGTGTTCAACGCGGCGGCGGATCCGAAGGTGTTTCCGGAGATGGGGCTGCCGGTTTGGGCGCCAGCGAAGGTGTATGCGCGGGTGCCGTTCTCGCAGGTGAGTGCCGGCGGGATGTTTGACTACGCGACGGGAAAGACTGTGCCGACGCGATTCGAGAATTATGTAACCGGAACGGTGTCCAACGCTGGGCCGCAGGCGACGGTGATGGTTCCGGAGGGTGAGGCGAGCTCCCTGCTGGGGGCGAGCTATGTGCAGTTTGCGCGGATGGGGCTGGCGCTGCAGAAGACGCAGATCGGCGGTGGAGTGCGGCTGGCGCCGGCGGGGCGGTTTGATGTTGGGTATACGCGGTATGGATCGCGGGTTGCGCCGAAGAATCAGGAGGACGGGTTTTTCGACGGAGTCGATGTGTCACTGATGGGGATTGCGGCGCTGGCACCCTCGCTCCGCGGAGCCGATGCCAACGGCTTGAGGGACGGTCTGGAACGGCTGCAGAATGATGTCCATGCGGCGACACAGGCGTTCAACATGGAGCATCCGGAGGCTGCGGCGCCGGGGCTGCGGCAGGCGCTGCGGGAGCTCGATGGGCTGATTGCGCGGACGGAGATGGTGAAGGATGGATCTGCGACGGAGCGGTACAACGTGCTGCATGAACTGCGGGTGAAGCGGGTGCAGGCCAACGAGGCGTTAGTGCAGGCGTTGGGGTTGGAGCTGCGGGCTGCCTGCATACGAGCGGCGCCGGTACACCTCTCCGACGGACGCCACCACTGGTCTTCAGGACCTCTGCCGCACGTGGCCTCTCCTGGCGAAGAGCTTGAAGTAGAGGTCTCGCTCACCAACAAGAGCAATCAGTCCTTTCGCGTGCATGACGAGACAGCCGCCTCTGCAGCGGGCGTGACGATCAAGGCTCTCAAAGATTTGTCCCAGGGGAGTGAACGCGTTGTTAGGAGCTTAGATGGACAGAGGATTACCGCCGTCCTGGCGAACGATGCACCGTACAGCCGACCGTATTTCACGCGAAAGAACGTGGAGCAGCCGTTCTATGACCTGCTCGATGAGAAGCTGCGGAATGCGCCAACGATTCCGCCTGCGCTGACGGTATGGGAGGTGATCGACTGGCAGGACGTTTCGTTGCGTATGGGAGCGGTGGTCAACGTGCGTTCTCAAAGAGGACTTACGGCCCATGCGCTTGAGCCGCTGCGGATTGTGCCTCCGGTCAGTATCGCGCTGCAGCCGATGGTCGCTGTCTTGCCGGAGGGCCAGCAGCAGCTGCACCTGGCGCTTGAGCCGCGATCAGAGCAGAGAGGCTCGGCGGTGGGGACGGCGCAGGTGGAATGCCCAAAGGGTTGGACGGTCAGCCCGAGCACAGATACGTTCCAGGCGCCGGGCGGCGGGGAGACACGGAACCTTCCTGTTTCGGTCGCGGTGCACGCACTGGGAACAACTGAGAAGACCATCACGGCGGTGGCGGAGTCTTCCGGTAAGGAGTACCGCGAGGGGTACCATGCTGTGGGCTACCCGGGCATCACCAACGACGATCTTTACCAGGCAGCGGCGACGCGGGTGCGGGGGGTCGATGTAAAGGTACCCGCCGGGCTGAAGGTGGCATACCTACCGGGAACCGGAGATGCGGTCGAGGAGGCGTTCGGACAGATCGGGATTGCGGTGACACGCGTCTCGGTTGCGGATATTGCGGCTGGTCGTCTGGCGGGCTACGACGCGCTGGTAATGGGGGTGCGGGCTTACGCGGCGCACAAGGACTTGGCGGGGGTGACGGCGCAGGTGACGGCGTTTGCGCGGGCGGGCGGTGCGGTGGTGGTGCAGTACAACACGGCCGAGTATAGCGGGGCAGATGCGCCGTATTCCCTCTCGCTGGGGTCAGCGGAGAAGGTGGTGGAGGAGAGCGCGGCGGTGCGGCTGCTGGCGCCGAAGAGCCAGGTGTTGCTCTGGCCGAACAAGCTGACGGAGCACGACTTCGATGGGTGGGTGGAGGAGCGGGGGCACGGCTTTATGGGGGAGTGGGATTCGAGGTTTGCGGCAGTGACGGAGGTGCATGATGCCGGGCAGGATCCGCAGCGCGGAGGATTGCTGGTGGCGCCCGTAGGAGAGGGTGTGTATGTGTATTGCGCGTATGCACTCTACCGGCAGCTGCCGGAGGGTGTGCCGGGGGCGTTTCGGCTGCTGGCGAACCTGGTGAGTCTGGGGCGACGGCCGGAGACGGGCGCAGGTCGCCAAGGGAGCGAGATGCATCCTACCCGGTGACGCCTTCGGAGACGCGATGGCGCAGTGCCTGGAGGGTTCGAGATGCAAGAGGTTGGGACGAGAGCGGTGGATATGCAGATAGCGCCGGCGCGGCGGTCGGAGCTGCTGGATGCGGCGAACCTGCTGGGCGATGCAAGACGAACCAAGAAGCCGATTCTGGAGTTGCCACAAAGTTTGCGTCCAACGACGGAGGTGGAAGCGTACCTGATCCAGGATGAGCTGGCACTGGCGTATGGAGACGTCGGGGGATGGAAGGTAGGAGCCTCCAACGGAGAGGCGACGCCGAACTTCGCGCCGATGCCGAGGGTATGGATGGCGGCGAGTGGCGCGGTGGTGCGCGGGTTGCGCTATCGCGGGCTTGAGGCAGAGTTGGCTTTCTATCTCGGACAGGATCTGCCGGCGCGTGCGACGGCTTACACGCGAGAAGAGGTGGAGAGGGCGATCCAGAGCTGCCATCCTGCGATTGAGGTGCTAGAGAGCGGCTTCGAGGATCCGGCGACGATTGATCGGCTGAGCATGATTGCCGACCTGCAGATGCATGGCGCCTTTATCTACGGGCCAGCCTACGCTGAGTGGAAGTCAATCGACCTCAGCCGTGAGGGCGTGATGCTGGCGGTGGATGGGATCGTTCGGGTGGAGAAGACGGCTGGGTATACGTCGGGCGATCTGATGCGGCTACTGCCCTGGCTGGCGAGTGAAGGTGCGTCGCGCACCGGCGGGTTGAAGGCAGGGCAATGGATCACTACAGGAAGCTGGACAGGCAACACGCTGGCGGAGAAGCATTCGGCGGTCGATGTGCAGTTCTCCGCGCTCGGGCGGGTAGAGGTACGGTTTGAGCCGGAGCAAAACCTGGAGAAGGGCCTGCCGGGAACGACGCGGACGTTCGCCTAGAGACGCCTGCTTTCTCGCCTAGGCTACTGTTTCTGAATTTACTTCGGTTCACCGACGTGTTGATGTGCGGAGTCTAGGGCAGATCACTTCGCCTCTGCTGTTCCGGCTTGTGGATGTCGGTCTTCTTGCAGGAAAGGGAACAGGGTTTGACGATGATGGACTTTGGACCAGGCGTGGAGGTGCGTGGGGGATGGGACGACCGGTACGCCGTGGTGCTGACGGCGGAGGCTATGCGGTTTGCAGTAGGGCTTGAGCGGCGCTTTGGTGGACGGCGGCGAGAGTTGCTGGAGCAGCGCGCGGCGCGGCAGGTGCGACTCGACCATGGCGAGCGACCTGACTTTCTGCCGACTACGCGGCAGGTGCGAGAGGTGGCGTGGAAGGTTGCGCCGGTACCGGCGGATCTGCGGGATCGCCGAGTGGAGATCACGGGGCCAGTCGAGCGAAAGATGATGATCAACGCGCTGAACTCCGGGGCGAAGGTGTTCATGGCGGACTTTGAAGATTCGACGACACCGACGTGGTCGAATTTGCTTGAAGGGCAGATCAACCTGAGGGATGCGGTGCGGCGGACGATCGCGTACGACGATGTGATGACCGGAAAGAGTTACAGATTGACGGAGAGTCCGGCTGTGCTGTTTGTACGGGTGCGCGGGTGGCACCTGGATGAGGCGCACGTACTGGTGGACGGCGAGCCGATGAGTGGGGCTATCTTCGACTTTGCACTCTATGCGTTTCACAACGCGAAGGAGTTGCTGACGCGCGGGTCGGGCCCGTACTTCTATCTGCCTAAGCTTGAGAGCCATCTGGAGGCGCGGTTGTGGAACCAGATCTTTGTGGCGACGGAGACGGATCTGGGGCTGGCGCCGGGAGCGATCCGGGCGACGGTACTGATCGAGACGATTCTGGCGGCGTTCGAGATGGACGAGATCCTGTATGAGCTGCGGGATCACTCAGCGGGGTTGAACTGCGGGCGCTGGGACTACATCTTCTCGTACATCAAGAAGCTGGCAGGGAACAAGTCGGTTATGCTACCGGACCGCGCGCAGGTGACGATGACGACACATTTTCTGCGGAGCTACTCGAAGCTGGCGATCCAGACGTGCCATCGCCGGGGAGTGCACGCGATGGGCGGGATGAGCGCGCTGATCCCGATCAAGAATGATGCGACGGCAAATGAGGCTGCGCTGGCGCAGGTGCGAGCGGACAAGGAGCGGGAGGCGACGGACGGGCATGACGGGACGTGGGTGGCGCATCCAGGGCTGGTGGCGACGGCGATGGAGGTCTTTGACCGCGCGATGCCGGGACCGAACCAAATTGAGAAGCAGCTGAAGGGATTTGCGGTCACGGCGGAGGATCTGCTGCGAGTGCCGGATGGGACGATTACGGAGGCAGGCCTCATGCAGAACGTAGCGGTCGGTCTGGGGTATGTGGAGGCATGGCTGCGCGGCATCGGGTGTGTGCCGTTGTTCAACCTAATGGAAGACGCGGCGACGGCGGAGATCAGCCGGGCGCAGCTGTGGCAGTGGGTTCACCATGGAGCACGTCTGGTGGACGGGCGTGCGGTCACCGTGGGGATGTGCGATGCGGCAATCGACGTGGAACTTGAGCGCGTGCGGGCGGCGGGACGGGAGATGCGGAGCTTTGAGCATGCTGCGTTTCTCTTGCGCGAGCTGATCCGGGCGCCACGCTTTACGGAGTTCCTGACCGTTCCAGCGTATGCGCGAGTCGTTGCGGCGGAGATGACGGTTGCCGGCTGAAGGTTGCACTGATTCTGGTGCAGAACGCCTGAATAGACGGAAATCAATGGGCATCTTAGCTGAAATTGATGGAATCCAAAAGATTTCGCGCAGATAGTTGCGACCGAGGTTTCCTCCGATGGCACGTCCTTACTGGTCTGGACAGATACAGATATCGCTAGTGTCGTTTGGCGTGAAGTTCTTTGTGGCAACCGAGGCGAAGAATGAGATTCGCTTCCACCAGATCAGCCGGAAGACGGGTGAGCGGGTGAAGTATCAGAAGATTTCTGCAAGCGCGGCGGAGCAGCAGGAGCAGACGGGCGGAGACACCAAGGCTGCCGATCGGGTGGAGAAGGACGAGATCGTCAAAGGCTACGAGTTTCGCAAGGGGCAGTATGTGACGATCGAGCCCGAGGAGATTGCGCACCTAAGGGTGCCCTCGAAGCATACGGTCGCGATCGAACAGTTTGTGGGGCTGGATGAGTTGCCGCCCGAGTACCTCGAGAAGCCGTACTTCGTGGTGCCGGAGAATGATACGCAGACGGAGGCGTTCGCGACAGTGCGCGAGGGCCTGCGGAAGTCGAAGAAGGCAGCGCTGGGAAAGATTGCGTTTGGCGGCCGAGAGCACGTCCTGGCGTTGACGGCGGACGAGGATGACGACATGCGCGGCATGATGGCGTACACGATGCGGTACCAACAGGAGTTGCGGGATCCGAAGGAGTACTTCAACGACATCAAGAAGGTATCGGTCGCGGAGGACTCGCTTGATCTAGCGATGGAGTTGATCAAGCGCAAGACGGCGAAGTTTGACGCATCGAAGTTTGTCGATGGATACGAGGTTGCGCTCAAAGAGCTGGTCGACGCAAAGGTGAACAAGCAGCCCGTGCCCCAGGATGAGCCGGTGGCTGCGCCGCGGGGCAAGGTGGTGAACCTTATGGACGCGCTGCGGAAGAGCGTGGGCAGCGTGGGTGCGGATGGAGAGACGAAGTCAACGCCTGCAGCGGCACCGGCGGCGAAGAAGCGAGCGACGAAGGCGAGCGCGGCTGAAGAGAAGAAGGGCATCACCCTGGTGCAGGCACCTCCGGCAGCAAAGGCAACCAAGGCTGGAAGTAAGAAACGGTCCGCGTAGACCTTGGCTGTGAGGACACTGTGCCGTTAGACAACGGCCGTATGACGTTGAGGAAGAGCGATGGCCGGCAGTAAAGGTGTCTCACCAAAGATCCCGAAGGCGACTGCATCGAAGCCGCCGAAGGGGAGGGACAAGCCTTCGTCCGCCGCGGACGTTGTGGATGAGCAGCTGGCGAAGTACCGGTCGATGCGGGACTTTCACGTCACGGCTGAGCCGGCAGGTGCGGCGAAGGACGGGACGGCGAGCGTACTTCCCTTCTGCATCCAGAAACATGCGGCTAGCCACCTGCACTATGACTTCCGGCTAGGATGGAACGGCGTCCTGAAGAGCTGGGCTGTGGCGAAGGGGCCTAGCTACGTCACGAGCGACAAGCGGCTCGCCGTTCAGGTGGAAGATCATCCGATGGAGTACGGCGGCTTTGAAGGCATCATTCCTGCCGGCCAGTATGGCGGAGGAACGGTGATGCTGTGGGACCAGGGCACATGGGAGCCGCAGGCCGGGCACGAAGATGTAGACGCCGGGTTTCGGGATGGATCGCTGAAGTTCCTGATGCATGGTGAGAAGGTGAAGGGCAAGTGGACGCTGATCCGGATGGGCGGAAAGGCGGCAACAGAACGCAAGCCGAACTGGTTACTGATCAAAGAGCATGACGAGTTCGAACGGAACGCAGAGGCGGCCTGTGTAACGGAAGCGGAGCCGACCAGTGTGGTCACGGGGCGTGCGATGGAGGAGATCGCGCGGAACGAAGATCACGTCTGGAACTCGAAGGAGACAGCGGGGGCTGGACAGGCGTGGTACCGCAGTGTGGCAAGCACTAGCGGAAAGGGTGAGACGAAGAAAGAAGCCAGCCGCCCGGCTCAGGCCGACGAAGCGAAGCGCAAGGTAGCGCCAAAGACCAAGGTTGCGAAGACATCCGGTGCCGCTGCAGCGCCTGCGCTGGAGGGATTGCCGAAGGAGCTGCAGCCAACGTTTATTAAGCCGCAGCTGGCGATGGAGGCGACGACTCCGCCGGTAGACAGCGGATGGGTGCATGAGCTGAAGCTGGACGGATATCGCATTCAGGCGCGGAAGGCGAAGGGCACGGTACAGCTGCTGACGCGGAGCGGGCTCGATTGGACGTATCGTGTGCCGGCGGTGGCGGAGGCAGTGGCGAGGCTGTCGCCAGAGACCATGACGCTGGATGGTGAGGTGGTGGTGCTGGCGGCGGATGGGACGACGAACTTTGCGGATCTGCAGGCGTCGTTCCAGGAAGGCGCGACAAACCCATTGACGTATTTCTGCTTCGATCTGCTGCACTTGAACGGCCGGGATACGCGGGAGCTGAGCCTGCTGCGGCGCAAGGAGATGCTGGCGGAGGTGCTGGCCGGTGGGGATGGTGACAGTGTGCGCCTGAGTGAGCACATTGAGACAAGCGGTGCGGTGATGTTCAAGAAGGCGTGTGAGCTGCACGCCGAGGGGATCATCTCCAAGCGCTCCCAGGAGCCGTACAAGAGTGGACGGAGTGGAGATTGGCTGAAGTCAAAGTGCCTGCGGGAGCAGGAGTTCGTGCTGGGTGGGTATACGTTGTCGTCGGATGGAGATGATCGGATCGGGTCTCTTCTGCTGGGCTACTACCGAGATGGGTCGCTGGTGTATGCCGGACGAACAGGAACGGGCTTCACGCAGAAGATGCGCCGAGCGCTACTTGCGCAGTTGAAGCCGACGACGGTTGCACAGGCTGCGTACAGGAGTGTGCCTGCGGAGGCGAAGCGGGGCGCGGTGTGGGTGAAACCGGAGCTGGTAGCGCAGGTTCGTTTTGCGACGTGGACGGCAGAGGACCTGGTCCGACAGGCCGCGTTTCTTGGCTTGCGCGAGGACAAAGCGGCGAGCGAGGTGCGGCGGGAAGAGGCAACCGTGCCGCCAAAGCCGAAGAGCGGGAAGGTGGAGGCCGCGAAGGGCGAGGTCGCTGGAGGAGCAGGCAAGGCCACGAAGGCTGGGGAGAAGTTTGCGGTTCGGCCACGACGACCAGAGAAGAGCCCTCAAGATCAGGCAAAGCAGGTTTCGGCCGTGAAGACGGTAGCGGAGGCGGTGAGCTGGGAGAACATGCCGAAGCCACCGGTGCGACTGACGCATCCGGGAAAGGTGCTGGACGGAGCGAGTGGCGTTACGAAGCAGGTGCTGGCGGACTACCTGTGGGCGGTGGCGGATCGGATGCTGCCGCATATTGCGAATCGTCCGCTAAGCCTGGTGCGCTGTCCTGAGGGATCGATGAAGCCATGCTTTTACCAGAAGCATGTGAATCATATGCTGCCGCCGGGCGTGGGCAGTGTGGATGTGCCGGACAAGAAAACGGGCGTGGTGGAAGCCTATATCACGCTGGACAGCAAGGAGGCGCTAGCGGGGTTAGCGCAGATGGGCGTGCTGGAGGTGCATCCGTGGGGATCGACGAATGACGACCTGGAACATGCCGATCGGGTGATCTTCGATCTGGATCCGGATGAGAGCCTGGCGTGGCGGGATGTAACGATCGCGGCGGATGACGTCAGAAAGCGGTTGAAGGCGCGCGGGCTTGAGAGTTTTTTGAAGACAACGGGTGGTAAAGGCCTGCATGTGGTGGTGCCGACCGAGCCACGATTTGACTGGACGACGGTGAAGGAGTGGGCGCACCGCTTTGTGCTCGACATGGAGCGAGCAGCCCCGGCGAAGTATCTGTCGAAGATGACCAAGGCGGCGCGAGTGGGCCGGATCTACCTGGACTATCTGCGCAATGAGCGAGGAGCAACGGCGGTAGCGCCGTACTCCTCGCGCGCGCGAGAGGGGCTAGGGGTGAGCGTGCCTCTGGCGTGGAGCGAACTGCATTCCAACGAGCGGCCGGTTTTCCGCGTGGATGGGTTTCCGGAGTGGAAGGTGCGGTTGAAGAAAGATCCCTGGGCGAAGATGACGTCCGTGCAGCAATCCATCTCCTGAGTGACGCCAGTGCGGCAGAGTTGGATGACAGGGTAGTCTGGTTGCCGTGAAACAGGGAGACCGCGTGCGACAACCTGGTAGGTGCTGCTGGCTACTGATGATGGTGTGTGGATTTGTAACGGCGCAGGGTACAGTTGCGCCGACGCCACCGATGGGATGGAATAGCTGGGACAGCTTTGGAACCGCGGTCACAGAGCGTGATGTTCGGGCGAATGCTGCGTGGATGGCAGAGCATCTAAAGGCGTTTGGCTGGAACTACGTGGTGGTGGATGAGGAGTGGTTTGCGCGGGTTCCGGCGCCGCAGGGCGGCGGTGATCCGGCGAAGATGCAGCTGAGCCTGGATGGGTATGGACGGTATGTGCCGGCGGAGAACCGCTTCCCTTCCGCCCATGATGGTGCGGGGATGGCACCGCTGGTAGCGTACGTCCACAGTCTCGGGCTGAAGTTTGGGCTGCACCTTCTGCAGGGCGTGCCGAAGCAAGCGGTGGCGGGAGCGATGCCGATTGCGAACTCCACGTTTACAGCGGTGAATGCGGCGGATACGAGCCGGCACTGCACGTGGAGCAATGACAACGTAGACGCGAAGGACACGCCGGCGGGACAGGCTTACTACGATGCTTTGCTGCAGCAGGTTGCCGGCTGGGGGGTGGACCTGATCAAGGTCGACTGCATCGCGTCTCGGCCGTACAAGGGCGCAGAGATCGCGATGATTTCGCGGGCAATCGCGAAGACCGGGCGAACGATTGTACTGAGTCTTTCGCCCGGCGAGATGCCGCTCGACAAGGTCGATGAGGTGCGCGGCGAGGCGGCCATGTGGCGCATCTCCGATGACGTGTGGGATGTGTGGCACAGCGGGGTCGCGTACCCGCAAGGTCTCGGTGACCAGGTGCCGCGACTGGCTCGATGGGCCGGTCAGAGCTCGGCGGGACACTGGCCGGATGCGGATATGCTGCCGCTGGGGTATCTGGGGCCGACGCCAGGATGGGGTGCGGCGCGAGAGACGCGGCTGTCGCATGACGAACAGCAGACGTTGGTGACGTTGTGGTGCATGTTCCAGTCGCCGCTGATGGTAGGTGGGGATCTGCCGAAGACCGACGCGTGGACCCTGGGTTTACTAACGAATCGGGAGGTGCTTGCCGTTGATCAAGCTGCGATTCGAAGTCATCCGGTGAGTGCTGGCGAAGGCCTAACGGTGTGGGTGGCGGAGCAGCCGGGAGCTCGCACGCGGTATGTGTCGGTTACAAATACGGGAGAGGTCACAAAAAAGCTGAGAATGCGCTGGGACGCCCTAGGCATGGTAAGTGGACCGCATGCTTTGCGCGATCTGTGGCTCGGCCGGAGCCTCGGACGAAGTGATGATCTCCAAGTTTCCCTGCGACCGCATGCCTCGGTCTTGTATGCGGTCGAGACTACGGGACGCTGAGTTCTGAACCTCTACACGGTGTGCGACGGTAGTTCGCTACCGGGATGAAGGCGAGGGACTGGTGCGGCGATCTTCTTTTTTGCAAAGAGCGCGAGGAAAGATTTGAGCACGATGTAGAGGATCGGAATGAAGAACAGATTGAGGAAGGTGGAGAGCACCATGCCGCCGACGATGGCTGTGCCGACAGAGTGACGCCCGAGCGCACCGGCGCCGCTGGCGAAATAGAGCGGAAGAACGCCGAGGATGAAGGCGATCGAGGTCATGAGGATGGGGCGCAGGCGAAGCTCGGAGGCCTCGATGGCCGCATCCACAATGCTTCGACCCTCGCCGAGAAGCTGCTCTGCGAACTCGATGATGAGGATGGCGTTCTTCGCGGAAAGGCCGATGAGCATGACAAGACCAATCTGCACATAAACGTCATCAACGAGGCCGCGCGCGGCTACCAGCGAAAGTGCACCAAGAATGGCGGTCGGAACGGAGAGCAGGATGATGAAGGGCAGAGCGAAAGACTCGTACTGGGCGGAGAGAGTCAGATAGACGACGAGGATACCCAGAGCGAGGATGATGATGGTCTTGCCGGCGGACTCGATCTCTTCGAGCGCCAAGCCGGTCCAGGAGTAGGTCATGCCTTGGAGCATGTACTTCTGTGCGAGGTTCTGCATGTTGATGAGGGCCTGGCCGGAGGAGATGCCGTTTGAACCGGAGCCATCGATTTCAGCAGAGCGGAAGAGGTTGTAGTGATTGATGACCTGCGGGCCGGAGGTCTCCTGAATGCTGACGAGATTATCGAGCGGGATCATCTGGCCGCCGTCAGAACGGACGTAGTAGGAGCGGAGATCACCGGAGTTGCGACGAAAGCCCTGATCGGCCTGGAGGTAGACGCGGTAGGAGCGGTTGTTGAAGTCGAAGTCGTTGATGTAGGCAGAGCCCATGAAGACGCCCATAGCAATCGAGATCTGATTGAATGGGACTCCGATGGCTTTCGCCTTTTCGCGATCGATGCTGACGAGTACCTGCGGATCATTGGCGGTGAAGGTGGTCTGCATGGTAGAGAACTGACCGCTGGTGGTTGCTGCGCCGACGATGGTGTGAGCGATGCGATCGATGTCGGCGAAGGTGTTGCGGCCGGCGTCTTGCAGGATGAACTGGAAGCCACCGACCGAGCCGATGCCGGAGACGGCAGGCGGCTCAAAGGCTGCGGCGATGCCGCCGGGGACGCCAAAGAGGCGTGGAGCGACCTCACCGACGATGGCGTGAGCAGTGAAGTTCGCACCCATTCCGGTGCGGTCGGCAATGGGTTTCAGCGGGGCGAAGATGATGCCTTGATTTGGCGATGAACCGCCAGCAAGCGAGAAACCCATGACGGAGAAGGTGCCGAAGACACCCTGATTTCGCTGTATGGCGGTCGATACACGATCAGCAAACTCTGAGGTGTAGGCGAGCGACGCACCGGGCGGAGTCTGAATGATGCAGAGAAAGTACGACTGATCTTCCTGGGGGATGAAGGCCGTGGGCACATGCGTGTACATATACGCCGTACCAGCAAGCGAGGCGAAGAAGAGCGCGATTACGGCGTAGCGGATGCGGACGAAGAAGGTAACAGCGCGAGCATAAAGCCGGCCGAGACCCTTGATAGCGCGGTCAATTGGATTGAGGAGAGCGCCGAGAATGCCGGTCTTGTGCTGCTCGGGACGAAGGAAGAGGGCGGCCAGGGCGGGTGAGAGCGTAAGCGCGTTGAAGGCGGAGATAGCGATTGAGAATGCGATGGTGAGGGAGAACTGTTTGTAGAGAATGCCGGTGGTTCCCGGGAAGAAGCTAACGGGAACGAAGACGCTGATAAGCACGAGCGAGGTGGCAATGACGGCGCTGGTGACCTCTGCCATGGCGATGCTGGTGGCGGCGTGCGGATCGTGAACGACGGCTTCCTGACTGGTGTCAGGGGTGTGATGCGCGGCGGGTTCTGCTGCTTTGGCCGAGGTATCCGATGGAGCTACGCCGGCCGCTGCATGCGAAGGCAATGGGGCAATGACGTCGCCTGAGAGATGGCGTTGCACGTTCTCGATGACGACGATAGCGTCATCGACGACCAGGCCGGTGGCCAGCGTGATGCCGAAGAGCGTGAGTGAGTTGATGGAGAAGCCAAAGATTTTGATGAACGCGAAGGTTCCGATGAGCGAGACGGGTATCGTGATGGCCGGGATGAGGGTTGCGCGCCAGTCCTGCAGGAAGAGAAAGATCACGACGACGACGATGATGATGGCTTCGATGAGAGTCGTGATGACTTCGCTGACAGACTCGCTGATGACGGTCGTAGTGTCGACGGCGATGGTGTACTTCAAGCCTGGCGGAAAGGACTTCTCCAGATCTTTGAGGACGGCGCGGCAGCGTTTGTCGACGTCGAGAGCGTTGGCGTTTGAGAGCTGCTGAACACCGACTCCGACAGCGTCACGACCGGAGAACTTGAGCTGCGTGTTGTAGTTCTCGGCGCCGACTTCCGCGTGGCCTACATCCTTGAGAAGCACAACACCGCCGGAGGTGGTTGAGTTCTTAAGGATGATTTTCTCGAACTCGCCTGGTTCTGAGAGCCGGCCGACGACGCGGACGGCCATTTGGAAGGACTGCTTCGAGTCGGATGGGGGCTGACCGAGCTGACCCGCAGCGACTTCAACGTTCTGCTCGCTGAGGGCGTTTGAGACGTCGAGAGCCGTCAGGCCGCGGGCGGCGAGACGGGCGGGATCAAGCCAGACGCGCATAGCATATTTGCGCTCACCGAAGATGACGACGGCGCCGACGCCCTGAACGCGCTTGAGGGCGTCTGAGACATACACGTCGAGGTAGTTCGAGATGAAGGCTGGCGAAAGAGAGTTATCCGGCGAGACGAAACCGGCAGCAAAGACGAAGTTGCTGTTCGCCTTGGTGATGGAGATGCCGGTGTTGTTGACGGTCGCGGGAAGCCGGCCCTGGGCCGAGGCGACGCGGTTCTGGACATCGACGGCGGCGATGTTAAGGTCGTAGCCGGTCTGAAAGGTGACGGTGATGGAACTGGTGCCATCGTTCGAACTGGTGGAGGAGATGTAGCGCATGCCCTCGACACCGTTGATGGACTGTTCCAGCGGGATGGTGACGGCTGACTCAACGATCTGTGAGTTGGCACCGACGTAGTTAGAACTGACGACGACCTGAGGCGGGGCGAGCTCCGGGTAAAGCGAGATCGGTAGCGAAGGGATGGAGATGGCACCGACCAACACGATGAGCAGCGCCGAAACAGTAGCAAAGATGGGGCGGCGGATGAAGAAGTCGACGAACACGGAGCGCTCGATTCATGGTGGCCGCGCGAACTAAATGACGGCGGCGGGCTAACTGGAGCCGAACGGCACGAAGGAGCCGAATGGCGTACAAACGAGGCGCGAAGCGGCGTCAGCCGAGAGGCTTGACGGGGGCACCTTCCTGAAGGAACTGCAGACCGGAGGTGATGACCTTCTGACCGAGTGCGAGGCCGCTGACAACCGGGTAGGCGTTGCCGAAGGTGTCTCCGAGAGTGACGGCTACCTGATGGGCTATATAACCGCCGTTGTTTGGCTGTGCAACATAGACGAAGGGTTGGCCGCCAATGCGGGTGACGGCTAAGACAGGAACTGTCGGTGCGGGCTTTGTATTCCAAGTGATGCGAGCCTTGACCAGCTGCGCGTTACGAAGGACCTCGGACGAGCGCGGAACCGTGGCTTTGGCGAGAACACCTTGGAGTGAGGTGTCAACCTGAGGGGAGACGAAGTCAATCCGAGAGGATGCGAGCACATTACCAGTGGTGTCTAGGATGGAGACGGGCAGGCCGAGCTTTAACTGGCTCACACGCTCGGTGGGAACGTAGATATAAGCCTCGAGATCGGCGATCTCATCGACTGTGGTGAGCAGTGTGGTGGAGGAGACATAGTCTCCGAGGTGGACGGGAACATCGCCGACAACACCATTGAAGGGAGCGCGAATCTGGTAGTAGGCGAGCTGCTGCTTCTGAGAGGCCGTGAGGGCGGTTGACGACGAGAGATCAGCCTGCGAGTTCTGGTAGGACTGGGTCGCCTGATCGTAGACTTGCCGTGAGGTCACGCCGGCTTCAAAGAGCTTTCGCTGCCGTTCCACTTCAGCCTGGTTGTACTGGTAGACAGCGCGCTTTTGTGCTTCCGTGCCGGCCTGCGACTGTACGGTGGCGATCTGCCGGAGTGGATCGATCTGCATGAGGATCTGGCCGGCTTTCACGATCTGCCCAGAGTGGACGAAAATGCGTGTGAGGTTTCCGTCGACCTGTGGCTGCATGGTTGAGGAACGACGACTCTTGATGGTGGCTACGTAGATGTCGGTTGCGGGAACGGGATCAAGCGCAACGGTGCTGATCTGAACTGGCATGGCCTGAGGGGCGGCGACCACTACCTTCTTCTCTGTGCAGCCGGTGAGGAGGGCAGTTGCAAGACCGAGCGAGATAGCCAGAGGGCGAGAGAACGCGCCAAGACGAGAGAGCGAGATCAACGGACACTCCTTAGAAGACCCGCGTTGCGGAAAAGCCGAGCGGATGATGTGGACCAAGATGACAGACTTCACAATGAAACCGTACTGAAATGGCGATCTCTTTCGAGAAAGGAGTCGCACTCTTTCTGTACTCACTAGATGATGGCATTGTTTATGCGGTTCTAAGAATTTGTATTGGGTGAAGATGGGGCAGGCATGGCTTAGGTCCGGAACTCACGTTCAGGTACAGGTTGCTGGGGCGAGGCGGGCACCGTCCCCCGTGAGAGGTGGAAGGGACTGAACGATTCATGGAGATCGAGGGGATCAGAGTGTTCCGCACGCTTAAGGCTGTTGATGACAAGGTAGGTGAGCGGTGTGGCGAGCACCTCGTAGGCGACCTTCAACAGGTAGCCTGTGACGATCATGTTGAGGATTGTTGTTTTAGGGACAAGGCCAACAAAGGTCAGGGTGATGACCAGAACGGTGTCGATGGCCTGACCGACTACCGTTGAGCCGACGGTTCTCGACCAGAGGGCACGGCCGCTGGTCCAGAGCTTCATGCGTGCCATGACGTAGGAGTTGGCGAATTCACCAGCCCAGAAAGCAACGAGCGAGGCAGCGAGAATGCGCGGGATGATGGCGAAGACAGTCGTGAAGGCCTGCTGGTTTTGCCAGCTGGGTGCGGCCGGAAGAGCAATGGTCACCGCGCCCATGACGTACAGGAGCAGCGTGGCGAAGAAGCCCATCCAGATGGCTCGCCGGGAGGCTGCGAAGCCGTAGACCTCGGTGAAGATGTCTCCGAAGATATAGGTGATGGGGAAAAGAAGGATGGCTCCTGACACGGCGAAGCCGCCGATCAAGCAGATCTTTTGAGCGAGGAGGTTAGAGACCAGCAGGACGACAACGAAGGCAGTTGTGAGGAGGTCAAGATAGCGGAACGATCGTGGGGTACCGTCGAGGTCCGGGGTAGAGGTCTTCCCTGGTAGATATGGTGTTGTCAAAGGTCGGCAGGTATCGCACATGGGTGAATTTTGACCGGCACGGCACCTATGATAGCGTGATGTTTGTGGGGCTTTGGTGGAAGTTCCGCGATGTGCGTGCGTCCCCGTCGTCCAGTGGCCCAGGACACCGCCCTTTCACGGCGGTAACACGGGTTCGAATCCCGTCGGGGACGCCAACAGAATAAGCGCTTTATACGCTTTGATCTAGGGCACTCGAAGAAGCAGGGACGCTGTGGGGACCATCCGAACGCATCTCTCATGAGCGATATATCAGCAGCGATCAAATGCTAGAAAGCTTCTCAAGCACATGTGGTTTGTGTCACAAGATAGCCGTGCTGCAAGACAGCCACATGTTGCCGAAGGCGCTATACCGCCTGGCGCGAGGCGAGGGGCCCGGCAATTCTAATCCTTGGCTATTGCTTCCTCGAAACAGATTCAAACCTCACTTCAGGTGAAGGAGTACTTTCTTTGCGCTGCATGCGAGCAGATGTTCTGCGAACGTGGAGAGAAGTGGGTGATGCATAGCCTCTTTAGGGGTAAGGGGACATTTCGCCTTCGAGACCTACTTCTTGGATCTCAGCCGAGCGCGCATGGTGAAAACACTTCGGCGTTTTCCGCCGCGCGCATAGACGGTATCGACGTGGACGCGCTGGTGTACTTTTCCGTCAGCGTATTCTGGCGAGCTTCTGCCCGCTCCTGGAGTGTCCGCGGTACAACGTTTCACCCCATCCGTCTGGGATTCTATAGAGATCAGCTGCGTCTTTTCTTACTTGAAAAAGCACCGTTCCCTAAACATTGTTCACTGACAGTCTGGGTACCCGGGCAGCAGGTGCCACTGCGCGCTGTGAGATTTGCTCAAACCCATCGCGTGACGGACTTCTACGCTCACAGCATCTATTTACCAGGTTTGTATTTGCAGCTGAACGTTGGGCAGCAACTCGGTGGGAGCATACGTCGCGGCTGTGTTGTGCGGAGACACGAGAATCCTATTTTCTGTCAGCGTTCGCAGTAGCTTGATGATCACCCGCTTCCTTTCGAATACGAGTCACTGCTTCCAGGCATGGCAAAACTACAGTGTGAATTAACCTGATGACATTTGTCGCGCGAAGCTGTGGCACCCGCTTTGCGAGCGGGCGCCAGGTGCGTTATTGAACGTTCTAGTTGACGGCCCACTGCTCGTTGGATTGAGCCTGGCAGCTATTAACCTGAACGAGGGTGCCAGAAGCGGTACCATTTGATCGAACGTCAAGGCAGTTATCCCGGTTATTCGCGGGATTGAACTCGTACGTGGTGCCCGTGGCCACGGCGTTCCATGCCTGAGCGGCTGATCCATTGCAAGGATCTAAGGTTACGGCTGATCCGCTGGCAGTACCAGAAGCAGTTAGGCAGTTGCCGCCTTCGGTAGCTAAATTGTAGTAACCGGCAGGCTGAACACCGGAGCTGGAGATGGACCAGGTCTGGGCTGTGGTGCCGTTGGCTGTGTATACATCGATCGGATTGCCGCTCGTGGTCAGGGCTCCCTGATCGTCCAGCCGAAGAGCGGTGTTATTTTGCGGAGTTATAGTGTGATTCCCATTCAGGTTCTTAGCAGCAGAGGACTGGTATATGCGAACGTAATCGACCAGCATGGTCGCCGTAGAGGGCGTGCTGCTATCAGTCGTACCTGGAAATCCTCCGTTGCCGATGGCTAAATTGAGCAGGAGGAAAAAGGGATTGTTAAAAGGCCAGGTAGAGCCCGAGGGAATTGTGGACGATGTGAGCGTCTCAAAGACATTGGAAGGGCTATCGCGATAGTACTGAATCGAGTTCGGTGCCCAGATCACGCCGTAAATATGGTAGTTACTGTCATCTACGCGTCCGCCACCCGGGAAAGTGAAGCGTGCACCGATGCCATTCGCTCCGGAGTAGCCTGGACCGTGCGTCGTAGACGAGGTAGTCGTCGGAGTATAGGACTGCACCCACTCCATAATGTCTTGTTCCCCGCAACCCGGCCAAGGGGTGGAGTTAATGTCCGCGCCGAGCATCCAAAATGCCGGCCAGAAGCCATCACCCACGGGAAGCTTCATGCGTGCTTCGATGCGCCCGTACTGCGGCTGCACGAGACCCTGAGATTTGAGGCGCGCTGAGGTCCATTGGCCCGATGAATCGCGAATCGCCGTGACTACGAGATTGCCGTTACCGTCCTGATAAGCATTTGGCTTACTCCCCACGCAGGGCGCAATGTTAGAACCAGGGACGCAGTAGTTCTCAATTTCGGGGTTGCCGAAGCCGCTGTTGCCAGTATCGTATGTCCAATTCTTGGAGTTCGGATACGTCCCCGCAGCTGCATTGAATTCATCGCTCCACTGCAGCGTCCAAGTGGGGGACTGCGCCAGAGCGGCCTGACCAAAACTAAACGCAAGTAAAAACGCGCTTACCGTGAGAAGTATTCTGCCGCCGTTACGTCGCGAGTGAAAAGGTTTGTTGCACGTGTGCTGCTCTGCTCGCGCAATGTTCATTTGCATAGAAAGTCCTTTACTGCCGGATTTGAAAGCGCGGAAATCCTAGCACACTCGCTCCGTGGCTTGCGTGTGAAGTGAACAGCGGCGAGGCGGGGAGGGTGTCGAAAAGTTCAGCTATGCGACAGGAAACTCACTGCATGTGAGGAGTCGTACCCAGCTCGTTTGTGAACACGGCTCGGGACGTTGCATGGTGAAGAGTACATGGAAGAAGCTCGAGGTGCTCTGGCCATAATTGGCGAGGGCACCTCGGTACTTGGTTCACTCAGAACAAGTGCTATTGGCAGGTGCCCGTGCCGGAGTAGGACGTAACCGGAACCAGCTTGCCCGCATTGGCACTGTCGGCGGGGCCACCAACATGATTAATCACGTTTGAGATCTGCCCACTACCGTTCAGGAAGACGGAGCCGACGTCGTTGACAGTAATGCCTGAGGTGTTCGGGACTGTCATGGCACTGTCCTCGACAATATTGACGCCTAGATTAAAGTTCGAGTAAATACCCATACCGTAGGCGTGGTGCGAGCAGACGGTGGAGGCGACAAGATACGACGGATACCCATTGGCGGACCCGCTCATCCAGGAGGCCTGATTAGGAACGTCATAGGGCAGCTCGCTCTGGTAGAAGATTGTCTCCCCACCAGTACCGTTCCAGACTACCTGCGCCTGCTGATAGTGCTCGACGGTGAGGCCGAGCGCGGTTACATTTGCGCCGTTCACCACGAGTCCATGAGCAGCTTTGTTGGAAGTCCATCCGACCGTGCCAGAGTTGCCACGGTCTGCACGCCACGCCCAGATGTTATCAAGGATCACGCTGCCGCTATCGACTTGCAGGCTGGTGGTAGCGAGACCGAGGGTCGAACCACCAATGCGAAAGAAGATATCGTTCAGCGTTGTGGGATTACTTGTATGGGTTACGTTCGTAGCACCGACCTTCCCCACTTCAAGCAGCTGGGCCGAGTTGCTCGGGCCTGAACGATGGCCAAGCGAGGGAGCCTTTGCGGTTGTAGCTTCTGGATTTGGTTTCCTGAGCACGCCTTGCTACATCCCTGGCATCTCTTCTCTCGACTGCTAGCATGATCTCCCACACATCAGCCGCCGTGACGATCTCGACATATCTGTGACTGAAAGCTGGGAAATGTCCGCTTCTAATCGCCGCGTCATAGTGTCGCGCCGATTTCCGATCGACCACCATACCCACCAATTTCGGGCTACGTTCTCGAAGCTGTTCCGCCTCGCACTGGCGAGCTCTGGCTTCGCGCTGCTTCGCCTCGTTCTTCACTTTGCGCTCAGCCATTGAATCGAAGCATTTGCTTAAACTTTTTGCAAGCTTTGGAGTGACGCTTCCGAGTATCCATAAACGTTACAAGGGGGTACTCCCCTAGGGCCATCATCTTTCACTTGCCTTCGAAGCGATAGAGCCAGAACCTAGCGCTGGATGGCGCGATTAGCAGACATAGACCACCACCGTCTGCCAGCTTAAGAGGTTTCCATTAGGCTGCAGCTTCGATTTCCTTCACGTAAGTCCCGTGAGCAATCTCCTGTTCGGCACCTTTGTTTCCGTACCCGCAGAGTGTGTTTACAGTACCCGCAGAAAAGTTCGGCTCATGTCGCGTGTAACCGCACTCCTTAGGACGCAAGTTCCGGGATTTAGTTCATCCTGGGTGCTTCTGGAGTACGGTAAGGTTCAGAGAAGTGCGTCGCGGTGTGAAATGGTTGCCCCCCAGGGATTCGAACCCCGATTGAACGATTCAGAGTCGTCGGTCCTACCATTGAACGAGGGGGCAACACAGATGTATGCAGAGAGGCCACGAGGTACAACGCGTCGCCACCTTTGTGAGTGTAATAGGTGGTTCGGACTGGGTCAAACGTACGGGCGGTGTGGCGCTCGTAGAATAGAAGTATGGCGATGACGGCGACCAGTGCAGCTGAGAAGAATGAATGGACGCGGTCCCGCGTGCTCGCTACGCGCTATGCGTGGGGAGTGGTTGGTTATAACGTTCTCGTTATTCTGTGGGGTGCCTTGGTACGGGCGACGGGGTCTGGCGCGGGCTGTGGCAATCACTGGCCGCTGTGCAATGGCCAAGTCGTTCCGCTCGCGCCGCGGATGGACACGATGATTGAGTTCACGCACCGTTGTATGACTGGCGGATCGGCCTTCGCTGTGGCAGGGCTGCTGATGTGGGTGTTCCGTTCAACTGTGAAAGGGCAGGCGTCACGCGGAGTCGCGGTTATTTCAGGGCTGCTGTTGCTCAATGAGGCGTTTTTAGGGGCGCTGCTGGTGAAGTTGGGTTATGTGACGGGAAACCAGAGCCTAGGTCGGGTAGCCATGCTCAGCGTGCACCTTTCCAACACGTTGGTGCTGCTGGCGGGGCTGACGTTGACGGCTCATCTGCTGGGCACGGGGCAGCGCTGGCGGGACCTGCGGGCTCATGGCCGAGAGCTGGTGTGGGCGGTTGCAGGGCTAGGGGCGACACTGCTGGTAGGGGTCAGTGGCAGCCTGGCGGCACTGGGCGACACGCTCTATCCTTCTGTGAGCCTGCGGGCGGCGATTGCAGCGGACTTTTCAAAGACAGCGCCCATGCTCCTACGTGTGCGCTGGGTCCATCCAGCGAGCGCCGCGGTGGCGGGAGCATTTGTACTGTGGTTGGTGGTGACTGCATGGCGGCGTGGAGAACGCGATCTGGTTCGCGGCATCGCTGTTCTGCTCGGTATGCAATTTGCCCTGGGGTTTGCCGATGTACTGCTGCTGGCGCCGGTGTGGCTGCAGCTAGTGCACCTGCTGGGGGCGGATCTGTACTGGGTGACGCTGGTAGCAGCGGCGGCCGCGATCGTGTGGCCGATGAGTCACAACTCCGAAAGCACGTGGGTACAGCCGAGGCAGGCGGTGACGTTTGCCACGCGTTGACACATAAAATGCGGACAGCCTGTGCTTTGGACCGTGCTTCGATCGTGAACTGCATGAACGTGCGTACTTCGGTGCCGAGTTGCCGCTCTAAAGTAAGCGGTATCAAAGCCACCCACCACGGGTGAGTGACTTCGGCCCATAGAAGTGATCGGGTAAGCAGCGAAGAGACTTACTTCGTGCTGGGGTCGCCATCGACCTTGTGGTAGGCCTTTTTGGTGCCGCTTTTGGTCTTGTGGTAAGCCTTCTTTGTACCTTTGCTGACGCCGCTGCCAGCGGATTTGGTCGCGCTCTTTGTGTCGGAGCCGGCGTTCTTCAAGTCCTGCCCAGCGGTTTGCGCGACGGCCAGAGCTGACGAGAGGGTGAGGGTGAGGGTCGCGGCAATGACGAGAAGTCTATGTACACGGCAAGTCATGAGGATCTCCTGAAATTGTGTGGAAGTCCAGTCTATCTACTTGAGGTTCGCCTACTGGAGGAGCTGTTGTCAAAGCAAGGCAAGGCTTCCAGACGGATCGTAATCGAACGAGCCGAAGCAGACCTGTAGCTGGTATAGTCGAGCGGTCGGAGACGGCCTAGGTCGTCCTGATGCCGTTTCCTGCGCGCTCTGATCTCGGCACCGGTGAGACAAAGCAGCGAGGTCGAGGATTGCGGAAGAAAGTGAGTATTTCGACGTATGGCAATGACAAGCGTAGGCCGCACCCCCTCGATCAG
This sequence comes from uncultured Acidobacteriaceae bacterium, assembly GCA_964235665.1. Lineage (GTDB taxonomy): Bacteria > Acidobacteriota > Terriglobia > Terriglobales > Acidobacteriaceae > Edaphobacter. The sequence goes on along the minus strand of CAXSAY010000001.1, from coordinate 1,396,393 downwards.
CGAGGCTTCCGGATCAACCAACTATAGTGCGATGGCCATGGTGACAACCCTGTTTTTCATGTGGGGTTTCTGCACTGTTCTCAATGATGCGCTCATTCCACACCTGCAATCGATCTTCTCATTGAACTATGTGCAGGCATCGCTGATCCAGCTAGCATTTTTCGGCTCTTACTTTATTTTCGCGCAACCAGCGGGCAAGCTGGTGGAGTGGGTCGGCTACCAGCGAACCATGGTCATTGGCCTGGTTACGATGGGTGCGGGAGCGTTGCTCTTTGTACCGGCAGCGACGGCCGCCTCCTATGCCTTTTTTCTAAGCGCACAGGTTGTATTGGCTGCCGGCGTGACGCTGCTGCAAGTCGCAGCCAACCCCTACGTGACCATTCTTGGTCCATCCGAGACGGCCTCCAGCCGACTCAATCTGACACAGGCTTTCAATACGCTCGGTGACACCGTAGCACCGTATGTCGGGAGTGTTTTGATTCTCGGAGGAGCGGCTGTTGCGGCTAAGAGTGGTCCTGCGCTCCATGGGTCAGCGTTGATGGCGGATCGCATTCAGCAGGCTGCAAGCGTCAAGTTGCCATACATCGTCCTGGCCGGCATCCTTGTCGTGCTCGCCGCCGCGATTGCGCTCTACCGCTTTCCGCGGCTGGAGGTGACGCGCGACTTCCGTCCCAGCAGCTTGAATGCGAAGGACGATAGCGTGTGGAATCATCCCCATCTGTATCTCGGCGCAATCGCTATCTTTATCTATGTTGGCGCAGAGGTCTCGATCGGAAGCTTTCTCGTGAAGTACCTAGCGGATCCGACGATCGCCGGACTTTCGTTGCAGCAGGGCGCGAAGCTGGTTGCCTTCTATTGGGGAGGTATGATGGTCGGGCGCTTCATAGGGTCGGCGGTCATGCAGAAGGTTTCTGCCGCCAGCCTGCTCGCGTGGAGCGGTGTTGGTGCAGCGTTTCTAGTGCTCTGTTCGCTTCTGGGTACAGGGCACTTCGCCGCCATCACGATTCTTGCGGTGGGCCTCTTTAATTCGATTATGTTCCCAACGATCTTTACCCTGGCGGTCGCAGAACTAGGCCCGCTGACAGGACGAGGATCTGGACTGCTCGTGCAAGGCATCGTTGGTGGAGCTCTGATTCCTGTGCTGATGGGATTCCTGGCAGACCGGTATGGAATCCATCACTCCCTGTTTCTTCCCTTTCTTTGCTATTTATTTGTGATCTATTACGGCTGGCGAGGGTATCGCATTGCACCAAGCGAACCACAAGCCCATATCGCCGCGATCGCTGAATAGAATTGCCTCTTGTGCGATCTGGCCCTTTGCATACGAGGCGAGGTGGTGGTCGTTTGACCGAGGATAGCAGTGAAACGGCAGCTTATCCGGCTGCCGTTTTCCTTTGCTCGAAGAGGACTCTCGACGAAGCAGGAAGCGGTGTTCCTGGCCATTGAGCCATGGAATACTCACGTTGTTAACATCCGTGTCGTAGGCTAGAACGCCAAGCCATGACGCCTGATGATGCGAACCATACGGAAAAGCGAGATGCGGTGACGAAGGCAAGCAAAAAAGCTACGAAGAAGCCCTCTCCGAAACGCAAGACCAAAGCGGCTCAGCCTGCGCCGGCAGTGATGGCCCGCTTTCTGAGCCGGGATGAGAGCTGGTTGCGCTTCAACGAACGCGTCCTGGAAGAGGCTGAGGATGCGACGAATCCACTTCTTGAACGGGTAAAGTTCCTTGCGATCACGGCGAGCAACCTGGATGAGTTTATCGAAATCCGGGTCGCTGGCATGATGCAGCGCATTGAGGACGGGGACAACCAGGCGCAGGCTCCAGATGAGGGAGGGTTGACGCTCGAGGAGCGGCTTCGCAAGTTGATCGAACAGATGGACTCCTTTGTAAACGCGCAATACCGCTGCTGGAATAAGCAGCTGTTGCCAGCGCTTTCGGCAGAACGGATTCGTGTGCTGCGTTGGAAGGAGCTGGATGAAAGTGCGAGAGAGGCTGCGCTACAGTTTTATGCGGACGAGGTGGATCCGCTGCTGACGCCGGTTACGATTGATCCCTCTCATCCGTTTCCCCGAGTGCTGAACAAAGCGCTATGCATTGCACTTCTGCTGCGTCATAAACGGAGCCAGACGTCGGGTCTGAAGACGGTGCCAGTGCTGGGTGTGCTCACGGTGCCGCGCTCGCTGCCGAGGCTGGTTAGCCTTCCGAGCAAGGAAGGGGCCAACGACTATATCTTGCTGCACGATCTGATCGAGTCTCAGGTAGAGCGGATGTACCGCGGATACCAGGTACTTGAGAGCGTTGCTTTTCGCGTGACGCGCAACAGTAATCTCTACATGCAGGAGGAAGAGTCGCGATCGGTCCTGGAAAGTGTGCGAGCAGAGCTGCACAATCGGCGCAAGGGCGATGCGGTGCGGCTGGAGATCGAGTGTTCGGCGACGGATGAGATCACACAGCGATTGATGACCAACTTCGAACTGGAGCAATGGCAGGTCTTTCGTACAGATGGACCGGTCAATCTATCGCGATTGATGAACCTCTACTCGGCAGCAAAGCGACCGGATCTGAAATATCCCGTGTTCGCGGGCAGGGATGTCAAACTGGATGCGAAGTCGGCGGATCTCTTTGACGAGCTGCGCAGCCGCGACGTTCTGCTCCACCATCCATTTGACAGCTACAAGACGGTTGAGGGGTTTGTGGGTTCGGGCGCAGCTGATCCGGCGGTTATGTCGATGAAGCAGACACTCTACCGGACGAGTGCGGACTCTTCGATGTTTCGCGCACTGATTGAGGCAGCGCAGAGCAAGGACGTGACCGTTGTTGTGGAATTGATGGCACGCTTTGATGAGGCGTCGAACATCCGCTGGGCGCGGGAACTCGAGGATGCAGGAGTTGGCGTTTTTCATGGCATCTTCGGACTAAAAACACATTGCAAGTTGGCGCTGCTGGTGCGACGTGATGCAGACGGCGTGATCCGCCGCTACGCGCATTTGGGAACGGGAAACTACAACCCGGTGACCGCACGCTTCTACACAGACATCAGTCTGCTTACGGCCAGACCGGAGATTACCTCTGCCGTGCAGGCCGTATTCAATTACCTGACTGCAGAATCTGAAGGGGATGCGTATCGACCGTTGCTGGTCGCTCCGCTGACGCTGGCGGCGGATCTTGAGAAGCTGATCCGGCGAGAAACAGACCATGCAAAGGCCGGCAGGCCGGCAGAGATCATCGCCAAAATGAACGCTCTGCTGGATCGAGGCTGCGTCGAGGCGCTCTACGAGGCGAGCCAGGCGGGAGTGCAAGTCGACCTGATCATTCGCGGCATGTGTTCCCTGCGGCCCGGGGTTCCAGGACTCAGTGAACACATTCGGGTGCGGTCCATCGTTGGTCGATTTCTGGAGCACAGTCGAATCTTCAGCTTTGCAAATGGGGGCGAGCCGGAGGTTTACTGCGGAAGCGCCGATTGGATGCCTCGCAATCTGTACGAGCGGTGTGAAGTGATCTTTCCCGTGTTGCAGCCGGAGTTGAGCAGGCGATTACGGGAGGAGATCCTAGCGACATACCTCCGCGACAATGTGAAGGCGCGTCTCCTACAGATGGATGGCAGTTACGTTCGGGCGCCGAAGGAGAGTCGTCCGTGCTCGGCGCAGGACGCCTTCATCAGTCTGGCACTGGCCCACCGGAGCCCGACCGATGCGGATGAGCCTGGGAACAGCTAGGGCCGCGCACATGCGCGGCCCTAGCCTACGAACGTTATGGGTCACTGAACGTTGAGTGTAAGGGCGACGGAGTGAACCAACGCCTGGCCGGCACTGTTGGTACCTGTCGCAGTTACGTTGACAACATAGCTGCCGCTAGGTGTAGCCGTTGTAGCTGTTCCGCTTCCTGTTCCCGTTCCCCCATCGATCGGCTTTGCGCCTGACCCGCAGCCCGCGATGCCAAGCGCACCGGCGGAGAGGATGACTGCCAGTACACCCACCGACCGGCGACGGCGTGGCAGGAAGAGGAAGAGGATCGAGGCGAGAGCCGCCGTTCCTGCCGTGGTTCCGAGGACACCCCGGCTTGAGAGGCTGGCGGAGCCCTTGGAGGGGATACGGCTCATACCCGTGCCGCTCACAGCGCTACTTGTGGTTGTGAAGGCGGAGAACGTGAGCGTCGAGGTTCCTGCTGCGCTCGAGCTTACGGTGACAGGGGACGCCGAGAAGGCGTAGTTTGCTGCGAGGTTTGCATCCGTGCTGATGGTAAGGGTGACAGGGCCTGTGAAGCCATTGAAGGACGTGGCGGACAGGGTGATGGGTGCACTTGAGGCGCCACTTACGACGTTGACAACCGGCAGGCAAGGCGTGAAAGAGAAGTCAGGTGTCGTCGAAGAGACTACGTCCACGATGGTGTTGAAAGCGGTTGTAGTCGGAAGCAGACTTGCTCCGAGGTAGCCTTTAGAGGTGGCGTAGGTGGGGCTCCCCGTGTAGAGTGCCGCGACACTGTGACCCCCTGAACTGAGGCCTGCGGTCGACACTACAAGCGTTGCTGCTCCATTGGTCAGCACGACGGGTGTTCCGACCGCGCCGCCATCAACGAGCAACTGAACCGATCCGGTTGGGATGGGTGGCGCAGTGGTACCCGTCTGCAACGGACTGACCTGCACATTAACCGTGAGGCTCCCGGTATTAATGCCACAGGTCTGTGTTCCAGTGGGAACGGTGACCGTGACGTAAGAGACAGCACCTGTTGCGGCTGTTGCCCCGGTTGGGACCGCGGACGCCCAACCGTTGGCAAGATTATTGGCGTCGATCGAACCCAGGCCAGTTGCGCGATCGTAGCCGGGTGCCGCGCTGAAACCGATGCTGCTGGCAGTTTGGCAGTCCGGCGATCCGTGAGCGCAGGGGCTTGCGTTGCTGCCGGTAGTGATGTCATGGAAGGCTGCAGACCCGCCGAGACCATAAAGGACGGGGTTGATGTTTCCCAAGCCAGCAGTGAGGTTCAACTTTTGTTCGACCAAGGCGAGGATGCCGGCGAAGGAGGGCGTACCGGCACTGGTTCCGCCTACAGGAAAGACCAGCCCATTCGCATCTCGGAAGCCGTTGGTGCACGTGTCAAGTGAGGCGACACCAGCGAAGGCAGGCGCACAGACCAGATAGCCAACATGGTCGAAAGCGGCGTTAAGGGCAATGTCCGGGACATCTCTGGAGCTGTCGTTAGGCACACCGGTGCCGATCTGCCAGTCCGGCTTCGGCACGTAGAGACTGGCGCCGCCGCCACCAGACGCCAGTTCACCGGGCGTAGTGGCGGTGTACTCGTTCCAAACAGTTTCGGGGATGTAGCCCAGCGCCGAGATGACCTGGTCTGTTGTCCCATGAGCACTCTGCCAATTGGCCGAAGTGTCATTGAACATCGTTCCACCAATACCAGTTACGCTGGCAGAGCTGGCCGGAAAGTCTACCGCCAGACCGTCGGCAGCGATTAGCGACGGGCCGGTCGAACTGTTGTCGCAGTCAGTTGCTCCGGTATCTCCTGAAGAAGCGAGAATCGTTTGCCCTTGCGCGTTGGCTTGCTGAAAGAGCTCATCGAAGTTCGCGATATCCGTTATGGCGAAGTTCTGTTCACACGAGCCATAACTTAGCGAGATGATTGGCGCCACATCTTCAGACAGTGCATATTCGAGAGCGTTGAAGGCACCGTTGGCGTCCGTGACGTAGATGATCTGTGCGTTCGGTGCAGAAGCGCCGGCCCATTCCACGTCCAGTTGCGATTCCAGAAGGTCGCCGCCATCGGTTGTAGGAGACGTTGAACTTGAAATGATTATGCTTGGCACCTGGGCGGGCAGGCCAGACGCGGCACGAAAGGCCGCGATGTCAGGCAGAGATAGATTCGTCTGCCCGATGACCGCGATCTTTGCACCGCTCCCATTGATTGCAGCCGAAAGCAACGGCTGGGAGTCATAGATGATCTGAAAGTCGCCCGGGACAAGATAGTGGCTGCCTGATTGACCCGAGGTGAAAGCTGGTGTCGCACCGGCGGGAGAGGCGTTCTGGAGGCGGGCGTGCGATCTCGGGCGAAAGTCGTCAAGACCGGTGATGCCCGAGACGACGTTTGCGACTGCAGCCGGGATCACGGGATCAGTCATATTGGCGATGTGCTGTTCGCCATGGGAGGAGACGGAATGAATGCTGGTGCCGAAGGCCTGCTGGATCTGCGCGACCGTGCCGCTCACCTTCAGCAGCGCGTCGCTGGGTGCAAGGTACGTAACAGTGAGTCCCTGGGAGGTAAGCCAGCTTTGCACCTTTGCTAAATCATTGGCGGAGAGGCCGAACTGCTGTCCAAATTGCTTCGGGGTAAGCCACTGATGGTAGAGCGGAGAGCCGGGAGTCTGTTGCGCCACGAGCAGTTGATCCAACGCTACCTGCTGGGCTGCTGTGCGGCTGAAGAAGAGGGAGACGCCGTCCACTTTTCGGTCCACGGGCGCTGGTCCAAGATCCGTTGACGCCTTGGTACGTCCGGCTACGTTATGCGGGATTGTGCCGCGCGCTGCAGGGTCGACGCGTCGAATGCGATCCGGTGGGCTAAGGGCCAACATTGCCAGTGGGGAGAGAAACAACGCGACAACGGAGAGGGGGCGACTAATGCACCGGGGGAGGATCGACATAGACAGTCCTAGAGTCTCAGGTCTTTCCCTTGGACGAAAGGCCAAAGTATGGCATCACGTTACCAAGCGAACGTTTGGGGAGACTTCAGGGGTGATAAACCGGGTCGCGATGAAAAGTTGCGCTTCGGAACCGATGACTGCTTTTCGCTTACTGTACGGTGACTTGGTATTGGTAGGTGTGGCGAATCGTGTTCATTCCATCCGTTCCGGCTGCTGTGATCACGAAGTTTTGGGTTCCGAGCGGGGTGCCGTCATTCGCTGAAGACCCTGTTGCGCCAGAGCTCGAGCCCGCGTTTGAGCTGGAGGTTGCTGTGCTGGTGACGCCGAGGCCGCAGCCAAGATTGGCCGTCAGCATACCCGCTGCGACAAGGATGGTCAGCAGAGAGGGCAGCAGTCTCAGCCGGCGAGGACGTACCAAGAGAAGCAGAGCGGCAACAGATGCTCCCATTCCGGCCGGCCAGAGACCTGATCCTGTGTTGCGGGAAGTCTGGGATGTGGTGGCGGAGGTTGCAGTCGTTACGATGGTCAAGGTCGTGGCGCCCCCGCCCGTGACGGATGCGGGGGCGAAGTTGCAGGTGGCCAAGCTTGACGATGGCGGTGTGCAGCCGAGACTAACGGTTCCGTTGAAGCCGCCGCTCTCCCCGACGAAGACGGTGACCTGCTGACTCTTGCCCTGTGCGAGAGAGAGCGAGGTTGGTGTCATCGTGACGCTGAAGTCAGACAGCGAGAGGTTCAGGACGGCACTGATGGCAGGAGCGTAATTATCGTCGCCACTATATTGAGCATAGATATGGTGGGTGCCGGGAAGCAGGCCGGTTGTCGTGAAGAGACCGATCGACGCGGTCGGGCCGTTTGCCACGAGCGTTGCGGGATTGCCGAGTTGCACGACCGCGCCGTTGAAGGTATCAAAGAAGGTGATGGTGCCGGTTGGCCCTCGGCCGTAGGTGATGGTCGTGGTTGTAGTTGCCGTGAAGATGATGTTTACGCCTGCGAGCGAGTTCGTGCCTGATACCGTCGAGGCGAGCGTAAGGGCATCCGGAAGAATAGTAGGGTTAACGGCGACCGCACCCGAAGTGCTGGTGTTCCAGTTAGAGTCTCCGGTGTAGATCGCGATGATGTTGTGGGTGCGGGTGCCGGAGAGGGTCTGCACGGTGGTGGCTTGATTGGTAGCGACAGGTGCAGTCGCTAGCAGCTTTCCGGAGTCATAGAAGGAGACGGAACCGTTATAGGTGTAGGTGCCAGTGCCGTTGCCGGCGTTGGCGACGGTCGCGGTAAGCGAAATCGGCTGGCCGGCCTGTGGTGCTGCCGGAGTTACGGAGACAGTGGTGTTGGTGTATCCCTTCACCGTCGTGATCGGCAGATTGACCGGAGTCTGACACTGATAGTTCGTACTGCCCTGACAGGTAATCTGCACTGTGTAGTTGCCCGGCGATGGAATGGAGACGACGATGTTTGCCGTCGCGGTGTTGCCACCGGGATTAGGACTGAGCGTCGCCGAAGAGACCGCCCCTGTGATGCCGATGACCTGTGCGGAGACAGGTCCGGAGGGAGCCGCATTTGCGCCCGGGAGTGAGACAGTCGCGGTGACGGTCGCGGTAGCGCCGAAGGGTACGTTCGTAGCCGGGGAGATCGTTGCCGTGAGCCGCGCATTGACGATACTGATAGTGATTGTGACCTTGCTGGTGCTGGATCCGCCGGAGTAGTTGCTGTCGCCCGAGTAGGATGCTGTGACGCTGTAGACCCCGACCGGAAGAACGTCCGGCGTCAGTGTTGCCGTGCCGCTGCTATCAATGGAAGCGCTGCCGAGAACGCCTTGTGTGGACGAGGTGAAGGTGATGGTGCCCGTCGGATTGGCACTGGCATAGCTGCTCGGAAGCACCTTTGCGGTAAGGGTAAAGGTGTCGCCGTAGTTGATCGCGTAGCTTGAAGAAGTAAGAGAGACGCTGGTGGAACTGATGCCGTGAGGATAGACCTTCAGCAAGGTAGCAAGATCAATGGTGCCAAGACCGCTTGAAGCCTGCCAGTTCCCTGCAGCGCTTTCTGGAGGCGAGGCCGTACCTTCAATTGCGGTCGATTGCGTGAACAGCCCCGGCGCTTTCGCCAGAGAGTAAAGAGTCGCATTGAGGTTGCCGACACGATGGCCGACCTGCTGATTCAAGGTCGTAATGGTCTGGGCGAAGACCGCTGCGGAAGCTGTCGTCAGGTCAGGCTCATGACGAAGGCTGTCAACAGGAAGGCCCGGGGCTGCTTGCCACAGCGGGCGTGTCTCTGCCGCTGTGACAGCGACGGAAGGTACCGGCACTGGCGCGAGCGTGATCGCTGTGACCTCGCCAAGAGCAGCTGGAAACGCCGGGGTTTCTGTTGTTGCGAGAGAGCTGCCGCTCGTTCCCTTTGCCAAGCAGTCACTTGTTGCAATGACCGTGATTCCTTGAGCGTTGGCTTGCCGGAGCAAAGACCGATACTCCGCAATTTCAGCCGCGGAGAGATCCGTGAGGCAGGCAGTCGAGGTGAGCGTAAGAACCGCTGCCGTATTTGCGTCGATCTGCGTCGCCAGGTCTGAGAGCGGATCGTTGGACGTGGTGAGAGGCGATCGCACCAGACTGGCCGTGACCGCAGCGGGAGAACTCGTAGCATGAGCCGATGCGCTGGCGCCAGCGCTCTCTCTGCCAGTGCCAAGAAAGATACGGGTGCTGGCAACCGAGGGTAGATCGTCCATGCCGGAGATCGTGGCGATCAAAGACGCGATCCCGGAGAGGACGGTAGGCTGTGCGGTATTGGCGAAGTAGAGACTGCCATCAGCAGTCATGCGTCGCAGAGACACCGCGAAGGTGGACTGTACCTGTCCGGCGGCTCCGGTCACTGTGAGACGGTTTCGGGCTGGCGACACGAAGGTCACACTAAGCCCCTGTGCCGTAAGCCACGCTTTGAGCTGCGCGAGATCGTTGATGCTGGCACCAAATCGCTCAGCATACTCCGCTGGAGAGAGCCACTGGTGAAAGGCCGGCGAGCTGCTGTCAGTCTGGGCCGCAAGCAGCTGGTCAAGAGCCACGGTCTGCGAGGGTGATGGCTGCAGCTGCAGCGTCAGTGTGAGCGGCTGCGACGCAGGCAGGGCCCCAGAATCCACGGCCGCCGTAGCCTCAATGGCGCGCTCAGCGCGGGTCGCGATCGTTTGCCGCTGGGAGTAGCCCGGCATGGACTGTAGAGAAAGCGCGGCCGACACCGAAAGCAAGACCAACTGTCGAACGCGGCTGAACAGCCTATATGTCAGCGGGCGATGGTTTGTTGGGCGAAGGATGGGAGTACGCATCGGCATATCGACCCCGATGGTTACAGGGCACATGCAGCGGTCGCAAGAGCAGATCTGTAGCCAAGGGAGGGAGTTGCCGTGTGAGATCTGGGGGATTGACGATCGCGAAGGAATATGCCGGCGAAGCTCGTGAGCGACGGAGTTTGCACTCGTGCTCCAGTTGAGCGTGCCGTGCTAGGTTGAGGTATGGACGGATATCTCGAGCAAGCGTTGACGAAGATCAAGGAGTTTGAAGGATCTGTACCGTGGATGTACCAGGACACTGTAGGAAAGGTGACGGTGGGCGTCGGCCTGATGTTGGTGAACGAGACGGCGGCGCATGCCCTGCCCTTTACCAGCGGCGGCCGGCCGGCTGACCTGCAGCAGATCGGCACGGAGTTTGCCCGCGTTAGCGCGATGAGGAAGGGACTGCTGGCGAAAGCCTATTTCAGCAAAGAAGGTCTGGAGCTTTCAGATGCGACGATTGATGCGAAGTTGCGAGACACGCTTGTCGGCTTTGAAGGCTATCTTCGCTCGTATGTGAAGGGCTACGACGGCCTTCCGGTTGGCGCCAAGCTGGCGCTACTGGACATGATCTACAACCTCGGACCGGGCCGCTTGTTTGCCGAGTACCCGCGACTCGTTGCCGCAATAGAACGTGGAGACTGGGCGACCGCTGCGCAGGCGAGTCCGCGACGTGGTCCGTCGGCGGCACGCAACGCCTGGGTGAAGCAGCAATTGCTCGCAGCGGCGACGGTTGTGAATCTGAAAGCCGAAGCCGCTTCGGCAGGTGTCGGCCTTTTGCTTGGGTTGATGTCCAGCCTCGCTGCTGCGGCAGCGGTTGCGATTTTATCCGGAGAGCTGGGGCGGATTGCAGCTCACACGCGTCAGCAGCGGAATCCTTGACGAAGTCCTCTGCCAGCGAGCAACGTCTTATATTCTGACCATGTTTGCAAGAAGTGAGGTAAAGGTTGCGAGTGAAGCAGATCATTGGACGATGCGTGGCCGTCGGAGCCTTGGCCGTCAGCACCATCGGGCTTACCCAGGACCTGGCAAGCTTTGAACGGCGCACCACAGTGAAAGTGCTACCCAACGGCTTAACGCTGGTATTGTGCGAGCGAGCGGAGGCTCCGGTCTTCAGCTTCTACACCATGGTGAACGCGGGCAGTGCGGATGATCCGGGCGGCGAAAGCGGACTCGCCCACATGTTCGAGCACATGGCTTTCAAGGGCACCAATGAGATAGGCACAACGAACTACGCGGCAGAGAAGGTAGCACTCGAAAAGGTAGAAGCGGCATGGGCCGCGTACGACGCCGAGTTCCGCAAACGCGTAGGACAGGACTCAGCCAAGCTGACCCAGCTGAAGAAGAGCTTCGACGAAGCTGTAGCGACAGCGCAAACCTTTGTGGTTCCGAATGAGTTTTCGCAGATCGCGGAGCAGAATGGCGCAACCGGCATCAATGCTTCAACCGGCGAAGATTCTACGCAGTACTTCTGGAGCATGCCTTCCAATCGCCTGGAGTTGTGGGCGTATCTCGAGAGCTCGCGCATTGGCCGTCCGGTTGAGCGAGAGTTCTATAAAGAGCGCGATGTGGTGCAGGAGGAGCGTCGCATGCGATCTGATTCTTCTCCGACGGGGCGCATGATTGAGCAGTTTCTCGCAACGGCTTATGCGGCACATCCTTACCGTGTGCCGGCTGTGGGATGGGAGAGCGAGATCAGCCAGGTAAACGCCAGCGAGGCCGAGGCGTTCCATCGTAAGTATTACGTGCCATCAAACATTGTGGTCGCCGTGGTTGGAGACTTCAAGACGGCAGAGACCATGCCAGTTCTGGAGAAGTATTTTGGCGTCATCCCAGCAGGGCCAAAGCCCGAGGAGATAACGACCATCGAGCCGAGGCAGTTTGCGGAAAAGTCCGTAGTCATCCGGGAGGCAACGCAGCCCTTCTATATCGAGGGCTACCATCGACCGGACTACCGCAACCCGGATGACGCGATCTACGACGCGATCGCTGATCTGTTCTCAAACGGACGAACGGCGCGACTTTATCGCAGTCTGGTGCGGGACCAAAAGATCTCTGCCGAAGCTGAAGGTATTCCCGGCTTCCCCGGCGACAAATATCCTTCCATGTTCGCAGTCTATGCAGTGCCCGTGCCGGGACACACGCCGGAGCAGATGCGCACGGCGATTCACAAGGAGCTTGATCTGTTAAAGACGCAGGAGATTTCCGATGCCGAACTGGCGCGCTACAAGACGCGAGCGAAGGCCGATTTATTGCGCGGACTCGGTAACAACGAAGGTCTTGCACAGCAGCTTGCCGAGTACCAGACCCGGTTCGGTGATTGGCGCGAGTTGTTCCGGCAACTGAACAAGGTGGACGCGGTTACAAAGGCAGATGTACGACGTGTCGCGAACGCGCTCTTTGTTGACAGCAATCGCACCAGCGCACGAATCGAATATGTCGGACAGCGGCCAAAGCCTGGAGCAGAAGCGCATACAGCGGCCCCTGCAGGCGGTGGCCAATGAGTGCTCAGGCGTCGTTTTTGCGGCTCAGCGTTCTGCGACTTCTAACGTGCAGTGCCATTCTCGCCACAGCAAGTCAGGTGATCGCGCAGGCGATACCTGCGCTCCCAGCGGAACCCTGGAGCAAAATCCCGATCCCGGCGCTTCACGCCTTCAGTCCAAAGCAGCCAAAACGCATCGAGCTGCCAAATGGCCTCGTGATCTTTCTTGAGGAGGATCACGAACTTCCATTCGTTGACGGCACGATTTTGATCCGAGGCGGTAGACGGGACGAGACAGCCGGGAAGACCGGTCTCGTGAGTCTCTACGGTCAGACCTGGCGGACTAGTGGCACTGCGGCGCTTGATGGAGACACGCTCGATGATCAGATGGAGAGTAAGGCCGCTCACATCGAAACGGGTGGCGGTCTTGCGTCGACGTCCCTCTCATGGTCGAGTCTCAAGGGAGACTTCGACGGTGTGTTTGCGCTCGCTACAGACCTGCTGTTGCGTCCTGTCTTTAAGGAAGACAAGCTGGATCTGGCTAAACAGCAGATTGCGACGGGTATCTCGCGCCGGAACGATAGTGCGGAGAGTATCGCCAGCCGCGAAGTCAGCTTATTGGCGTACGGAAAAGACAGCCCCTACGGACGAGAGACCGAATACACCACCATTGATGCGGTAAAGATCGCCGATCTGCAGGTTTGGCATCAGAGGACCGTCATTCCAAACGGCATGATTGTCGCCATCTCGGGCGACTTCGACAGCACGCAGATGGAAGCGAAGCTGCGCGCCGCGTTCAGTGGCTTGCAACGCGGGACACCCATTGCACCCGTAAAGGCAGAGTTCTCCGGACCAAAGCCCGGAGTTTTCTTTGTTGAAAAGAACGACGTCAATCAATCAAGCGTGAACGTCTTCGGCATGGGTACGGAGCGCAGCAATCCTGATCTCTACGCACTTGCCGTGATGAACGAAGTCTTCTCTGGCGGCTTCGGATCGCGGGTCGTACAGAATGTTCGCACCAAGCTTGGTCTGGCCTACTCGGTGGGTGGTAGTTATGGCGCCGCCTACGATCATCCCGGCCTGTTCGTCGTTGGCGTAGGCACAAAAAGTGAAAGCACGGTGCCCGCGACGAAGGCGGTGCTCGACGAAATCAGCAAGCTGAAGACGCAGCCGCCGAGTGCAGATGAGTTGAAGAGCGCGAAGGATCAGGTTCTCAACTCCTTCGTCTTCAATTACGACTCGCCCGATAAGATCTTGAATGAACAGGTAACGCTCGCGTTCTATGGATATCCTCTTGATTTCCTCGAGAAATATCGTCAAGGCATCGAGGTTGTCACTTCGGCTGACGTCGAGCGAGTCGCCAAGAAGTACATCGACGTCGCGAAGCTGGCGATCATCGTTGTAGGCAACCAGCAGCAGATCAAGCCGCAACTCAGCGCTCTTGGAACGGTTACTTCGGTCGACGTCACGATCCCACCACCGGCTGGAACGGCGGCACAGTGACGCCGCGGCTGCGCGGGAAAGGTCAGTCCTAATGGATACGAGCGGGTTTGCAATTGCCATCATGGCCGCAGGAAAAGGCACGCGGCTCAAGAGCAAACGGCCGAAGGTGCTGCATGAGATCGGCGGGCGGGCTCTTCTGCTTCATGTCATTGCCGCCGCAAAGGCGATCGTTCCCGCGGAGCGTATTCTCTGCATAATCGGGCACGAGGCGGATCGAGTCAGATCCGCAGTCGCTGCTAGCGGAGTGCAGTTCGTCTTGCAGGCAGAGCAGCGCGGCACCGGCCACGCGCTACAGCAGGTCAAGGCATACTTCGCCAGCGAAGCGTCGATGCCGCTACCTGAAAATCTACTGGTTCTTTCCGGGGACGTTCCACTAATCCGTCCGGAGACAATTGCCTCCATCTGCGAGACGCACCTAGATGAACGCGCCTCTATGACGATTCTCACGGCTGTTCCTGCGAATCCCGCAGGATACGGTCGTGTGCTGCGAGTGACGCAGGATTCGGCGGAGGTAACGGCGATCGTCGAACAGAAATCCCTCACCCCTGATCAACTTTCCGCGCCCGAGATCAACTCGGGCATTTACTGCTTCCGCACGGCCGCGCTCTTTCGCAAGCTGGATCTCCTCTCCACCAGTAATGCCCACGGAGAGTTCTACCTGACTGACGTCGCTGCCATGCTGGTTCAGGATGGCGATCGTGTCGTTGCCGTCAAGGCGGACAGCGTGGACGAAGTTCTGGGGGCAAACACTATCGCAGAGATGATGCATCTGGACGCGACCATGCGCCTGGCAACGGCGCATCGATTGATGGCGCAGGGCGTTACGATTCTCCGACCGGATACCTGTGTAATCGATGCTGCTGTAGAGGTTGGTCCGGATACGATCCTTGAACCCTTTGTGCAGCTGCTAGGGGCCACTCGCGTTGGGTCTGACTGCCGGATCCGCTCGTACTCGGTCGTGCAAAACTCCATCATTGCCGATGAGGTTCTGTTGCGGAACGGGTGCATTCTTGATGGTGCGGAAGTGGCCGAGAGAGCCATCATCGGACCGTATGCTCATCTTCGTCCCGAGAGCAGCATCGGCGAAGGGGCGCACGTGGGAAACTTCTGCGAAACCAAGAAAACGCGGCTCGGTAAAGGATCGAAGGCGAATCACCTTAGCTATCTTGGGGATGCGGAGATCGGTGCGGGCGTAAACGTTGGTGCGGGCGCCATCACCTGCAATTATGACGGCTTGACGAAGCACGTAACAACCATCGGCGACGGCGCCTTCATCGGGTCCGATGCGACTCTCGTTGCGCCTCTTACAATCGGCGGCAGGTCCTATGTGGCCGCTGGGAGCTGCATCACGGAAGACATACCGGAAGACTCTTTGGCACTCGGGCGCAGCCGGCAGGTGACCAAGCCAGGATGGGTCGCAGCGCGTCGCGCGACCCGCTCGACTAGGTAGACCAACGGGCGGATCTACGACATTCTAGGTTCGCTGTCTCTCGACGGCTGTGCCAGCCAGAAGCGGAGGCGCAGCGGTGCGATTTGAGCCGCTGCGACGTGCAGCGCCATGGCCGCAAGCAGGCAGGCGTACAGAATTTCATTGCCAAGGTACATCTTTGGTCCCGGCTCGGCGAGCGCAGTGTTGTACAGGTAGAAGAAGCTCATGACGTACACCAGTGCGGGAAGACTTGGCAGCAGCGTCATAAACGGAATCAACCAGACGATATACCAGGGGTAGTGCGGGCTGAAGAGCAGCATAAGCGCGCCCGCAAGAGCAAAGGCTGGCGGCAGAAAGGCGGCGCTCTGATGAGGCCGCAGTTGCTCCTGCAAAGAGGTTACGAGTTGAGACCCCCTCCCCTGCGCTGGCGAGGCCGTCTGCCACGCCCACCAGGAGATTGCCGCGAAGGTTATAGCGGCGAGTGCAAGGAAAACGGTCGTCGGAAGCTGATGTAATCCCGGCAGATGATGCGTGAAGTCGAGGAGAAAATAGCGGGAACCAGACGTCAGACCTTCCTCTTCCACGTAGCCGCCGAGGAAGCCAAAGACCAGGCGGCCAACCGACGAGTAGGCCGCGTAACTGCCCAAAATCAGTAGGGTCATGGTCGCAGGCATGGTCCATTCCAAACCACTCCTGGTCTCGCCCGTTTTACGATCGACGGGGTGACGCATGTAAAGCGCAGGAAACAGAACCAGCGGATATAGCTTCGTCAACACGGCAAGCGCGAGAAAAAGTCCTGTGATCACGGGACGACGTTGATATCGGGCGATCATCGCCAGCCCGATCAATGCCATGGCCAGCGCATCCAGGTGGCCGGAACCGGCGATCTCCCAGATCAGAATCGGTGCCCATGCATACAGAATGACTTGCTCACGAGGTCGTCCCAACACCCGCAAGAGCCAGAGCAGCGACCAGATTGTCAAACCTTCGCAGAGCACGAGTGCCGTCTTCATCATCCCCAGCGTTGGCGAGAGAAAGGTGACGATCCAAAAAAAGAGTTGAGCAAACGGCGGGTAGATAGTGTGCGCATACGTCGCGCGATTGATTGCAGGAAAGATATTTCCTTCGGACGCTCCACGCAGAACAACAAGAGCGGGATCCGCAGGAACGTACCGGTAGGGATTGATGCCGGCATGCTGCACAATCCCATCCCAGACGTAGCGATACACATCGGAAGACAGATACGCATCGGCGAAGAGCGGAGGAAGACGGCAAAGTATCGCGATTCCCAGAATGATAGGCAACGTCCATCGGTCACAAGGTTGTGTGAGCACCACAAAGCTCGCCAGGACATAGCACCAGACTGACCACCCGGAAGTGCCAGAGGTACCAATGGTGTAGTCGCTGTACTCCACAACAAGGTGACGCGAAAGCAGCAACAAGAGCAGACCGAGAAACAGGAGCGCGACGTTCGTCTGCCAAGCACGTGCCTGCCACCAGAAGACCGGCTGCTGTGTAGCTGCTGAGGAAAGCACTGCTTGCTGCGACTCACTCATCGTGGCATTCGATCCTGGTTCACGCGTTGCTTCGGTACGCCAACTTGAGCAAGCTTGTGCATCTCCAGAAACTCTCGGGTAGCCTGCGCCTGGTACCCGGCCATCGTGGCGAAGGAAGGCTGGCGACGCTCCAGCAACTCCGCACGGAGAACGTCTAGTGTGTCTCGATCGTCAACGTCATACCAGAGTGGTAGTTCTACGATCTCAAGCGAGGCGTCACGGCATCGCTGGCGGGTTTCCTCTGCCACTGTTTCTGTCGACCAGGTGATGTCGACAAAGGGAGCGGCATGAGGCGCTTTGAGGCCGATCAGGTAGTACCCACCATCCTGCGATGGTCCGAGCACGACGCGGTCACCAGGCAATGCGAGGGCCGCCACGGCTTGCTGAAACGCCACCGTTGGTACTGTAGGTGAGTCTGAATCGATAAGGCAGACACTTGCAAAGCCGTAGGCCAGAATATCTTGTGCTGCCGCGTGGAGGCGTTCGCCAAAGCGATCGCCGCGCTGTGGGATCAGACAAAAGGTATCGGGAAGCAGCCCGTCAAACGCTTCCTCGTCTCCAACCGGCGTGTAGCAGATCAGCCCTTCAGCGCCAGAGATAGTGTCTAGATGAGCGGCAGTATCACGGAGAAAGGCTACGTTCAACGCAGCACTTTCAATCAATGACAGCGGCGGGGAAAGGCGGGTCTTCACTTTGCCGGCGCGAGGTGCTTTTGCCATAACAGCGAGAGCACAGCGATCCGTTCGGACGGGATTAGCAGTAGAGGGATCGAGGATACGAAAGGGCATAAGCGCTCTTGAGAGCGTAGCAGAGGTGCGTCGCCCTGGAATCCTTCAGCGAGCTAGGCGTGCTGCAGCTTGTCACTGCGAAGACTCGGTGAACCAGCTTCCGAGCTATCACCCTCACCTGTCAGCGGTAAGGCTTCCTCAGGTTTAGATGAGATCGCGGGCTTCAGCCCGCGGACGCACACCGCATACTGATACCACCCATCCGCAGCCAATTCGACGCTCTCCCACGGCTGCGTTTGGACCAGCAACTGAAATGCATCCAGGCTCATCACGTCCGCCTGTTGCGGCTCGCGGTACTTCCCTGCTGGTGAGGTTGTAAGCCTCGCGAGCAGCCACATCAGCGTGAGCGGAAGACGTGTTCGAAACCCAGAAGTAGGTTCCGCGATAAAACATCGTCCGGATGGTTTCAAGACCCGGTAAATCTCGCGGACAATCCCTTCTTTGTCCGGCACGATCAGGAAGAGCCGTGATACCACGACACAGTCAACGGAGTTGGATGGGTATGGCAACGAGTGCGCGTCAGCATGCTGGAAGCTGCAGTTCGAGAGTTGCCGAGCCGCTGCCCGATCTTTTGCGCGCTGAATCAGCGTCTCCGAAAGATCGACTCCTGTAGTTCGTAACGTGGCGTATTCGGCAGAAAGCCGACACGCATAAAAGCCCGGACCACACCCTAATTCCAACAGGCGCGTACCATTCGCGGGCGGCGCTTCCGGAAAGAGACTATGTACAATCTCGTGGGTGTGATCCCGAAAGAGGTACTCGCGGCATAAAGCGTAGAACCAGGCCACACGCTCGAACAGGCTATCCGGTCTGACCTGTGAGCTACAGTCGATTTCGGCGCTGCTCGTATTCATTGCGGCTCAGCCCTGTCTACGGTCTTGGATGCATGCTCCGGGTCGCACGGAACGATACATCGTCGTCCCAGCGATTGTACCCCGTGCGAGCGGTCACAAACTCTTCAGGCGGTCCAGTCCAAGACTACCTTTCCCGAGTTGCCCGAACGCATGGCGTCGAATCCCAGTTCGAAGTCCTTCCACGATAATCGGTGCGTGATGACTGCTGAGATATCGAGACCACTCTCAAGCATGACGCTCATCTTGTACCAGGTTTCATACATCTCGCGCCCGTAAATACCACGAAGGGTGAGTTGGTTGAAGATCACCTGGTTCCAGTCAATCGCAATTGGCTCAGCTGGGATCCCCAGCATGGCGATCTTCCCGCCGTGGCTCATGCTCGCCAACATGTCACGAAAAGCGTGTACGTTGCCAGACATCTCAAGACCAACGTCAAAGCCTTCGCTCATATTCAGCTGCGACAGCAGCGAGCCGACCGGCGCTGAGCGCGGATCACTTGCACGAGTCACCCCAACCTTCTCAGCCAATGCGAGGCGATAAGGATTTGGATCTGAGATCACGACGTGCCGCGCTCCGGCGTGACCAGCGACGGCCGCAGCCATAATGCCGATAGGGCCAGCGCCGGTCACCAGGACATCCTCGCCAAGCACCGGAAACGCCAGGGCAGTATGAACAGCGTTACCCAGCGGATCAAAGATTGCTGCGATCTCAAGCGGAATACCCGGCGAATGCCGCCAGACGTTTGTCATAGGCAGCACGATGAACTCGGCGAAGCACCCATTGCGCTGTACTCCCGTTCCTAAGGTGTGTGCGCACAGATGACGCCGACCGGCAAGGCAGTTGCGACAACGGCCGCAGACTACGTGGCCCTCACCTGAAACAATCTCTCCTTTATGAAAATCAGCTACGTTAGAGCCAACCTCCACCACTTCTCCGACAAACTCGTGACCGATCGTAAGACCGAGGGGAATGGTCATCTGTGCCCAGGAATCCCAATCATAGATATGAAGGTCTGTTCCACAGATCCCCGTCATCAATACCCGAATCTTAACGTCGTTGATGCCGGTCATCGGCTCAGGAACTTCCTCCAGCCATAAACCACGAGCACTTTCACGCTTCACCAAAGCCTTCAACGTAGTCTCCCTTGCATGGCGCAACTGTCATTCTTGTAGCTGAGCCAGCCCCATTCTAGCTGCGTCGTTCCACCATGGCCGTCGTCGGTATATTCGGCGCCCGATGTGGGAGATGGATCTCCAACTTGATGATGTAACGTTACGGGGATGCAGGACCCGCTACCCGGGATGGCTTTACTTGCAGCCGGTCTTGCCGCGCTGGATGGCCCACAAAGATGTTTGAAGCAACCTCAAGGATCAACATGCCTTCCTATAGCGAAAGTACGTTTAAGTAGATTAGAGGCAAAGTACTTGTACGAACTCCTTGTACACTCCGTCGATTTCTGATGAAGTGATCCTTTGTGGGTGGGCTGTCGTGTGTTGGTGAGTTTGAGGGATTGAGATGGTAGAAGCTGTCGTGCTTTGGAACGAACCGAACAATCTCTCCCACTGGAACTTCCACCTGGATCCTGGCTGGGAGAGATTTGCAGCCATGGTGAAAACAGCTTCGAGGGCGATTCGACAGGAGAACCCCTCTTTGCCAATTGTCCTTGGTGGGGTCTCATCCTGCGACCCGGACTTTTTGCGTCTCATGAAAGATCTCGGGGTTCTAGCTCACGTCGACGCCGTCGGCGTGCACGGATTTCCCCTTGATTGGAACCACTGGCAGCTATCAGAATGGCCGGCAAAGATCGCTGAGGCGCGAGAGATCAGCCGGCTACCAGTCTGGGTGACTGAGGTCGGTGTCTCATCTTTTGGCGCTGAGGAGGTTCAGAGCTTTGGTCTGGCGCGAACCGTTGCACTCCTCGACGGCGTGTCGGAGCGAATTCACTGGTACAGCCTCTTTGATCTTCCTCCTAGCTGGCCGGCAGAGACGCGGCACAAAGAGGCGGAAGGTTCTTCCTACTATCGTCACTACTATCTTGGTCTCATTCGAAGTGATGGCACGGAAAAGCCTGCGGCCCGAGAATTTCCGAAAGATGGCAGTGTCGGCCTCTGTCAATGGTTTCACTTCGAGGATCCCCGACTAGACGATGCCGTAGCCTGGATGACTGAGAACAGAGTCCGGCACATCCGGACTGGACTCAGTTGGGCCGACTCTTTCCGGCCAAAGGCAACAGAGTGGTTTGATCGGCAGATGAAGGCGCTCGAGCCCTTCCAGGTGGCACTTACTTTGTGCTTCACCCCGTCCCATCTCGGTCTTGAAGATCATCACACGAGTCCGCCGCGCGACAATGACGACTTTGCTGGATTCGCTCGGTGGGCGGTGAATCGCTACGCACCATCAACCGAAACTCAACTGGCGCCGGTTCACCTTACGTCCGAGGAGGTTGTAAGCCGATGACTCAACCCGCAACAGCGCCTAAACAGATCCTCATCACTGGTGGCGCGGGTTTCGTTGGATCTCATCTCGCTGACGGCCTTCTACGCGCCGGACACAAGGTTCGTGTCGTCGACGATCTGACGCCGCAGGTTCACAAAGATGGGCCGCCTGACTACCTTTCGCCCGATGTTGAGTTGGTCGTAGGCGATGTACGGGATCCTAACCGCATGCGAGACGTACTGCAGAACGTAGACGTCATTTACCACTTCGCAGCCACTGTCGGTGTTGGGCAATCCATGTACGAGATTAGCCGCTACATGAGCGTAAACACGCAGGGCACGGCGGAGCTTCTGCAAGCGATGCTGGACGCTAAAGTGACGCCGGCGAAGTTAATCGTTGCATCGTCTATGTCGATCTATGGTGAGGGTCGGTATCAGTGCTTGAAGTGCTCCCGGGAAGCGACACCGCCTGTCCGGCCTGTGAGCCAACTCAGGGCAGGACAATGGGAGCTTCACTGCGCGTTCTGTCAGGGCGTCCTTCAGCCACTTCCCACTAACGAAGAAAAACCGTCCGAGATCAACTCGGTCTACGCCCTCTCCAAACGAGATCAAGAGGATCTGTGTCTCGTCTACGGACGAACCTATGGTGTTCCGGTTACGGCGCTCCGCTTCTTCAACATCTACGGAACGCGCCAAGCCTTGTCGAACCCGTACACCGGTGTCGCCGCAATTTTCGCTGCACGGCTGATCAATGGACAGGCACCGCTCGTGTTTGAAGATGGCGAACAGATGCGTGACTTCGTCAGCGTGCATGACATCGTTCGTGCGAACATGCTTGCAATGGGTCGTCCTGAGAGCGATGGCGAGGTGATCAACATCGGCTGCGGCAAACCCATCTCCATCCGCCGTGTGGCAGAGATCCTGGCACAGTCTCTGGGCAAAGACATCGAGCCCGTCATCACGCGAAAGTACAGAGCCGGTGATATTCGCCACTGTTTTGCCGATCTCACCAAGGCGCGCTCGCTCCTCGGATACGAACCGAAAGTCACGCATGAGGAAGGCTTTCGCGAACTGGCTGCTTGGCTGGGCGGACAGAAGGCTGAGGACAGAGCGGAAACGATGCTCAACGAGCTGAACACCTACGGGCTCACAGCCTGATGGAACATTCCAGAGATCAACAGCGCGGGGAGGCGGAATACGTGACCAGAGTGGCGCACGGCGGTCGCTTGGCACTCGTAACGGGGGGAGCCGGCTTTGTCGGATCCAATCTTATCCAAAGCCTGCTACTACAGCCTGAAATGCACGTTCGACTCTTCGACAATCTCTCTCGATCAGGGGTCTCTCACAACGTTCGGTGGTTGGAGGCGCTTCCCGGGGCCGATCGTCTCGATATCCTTCACGGCGACGTGCGCGACGCTGCTGCAGTTCACTCAGCGGTCGAAGGCGTAAGTGAGATCTATCATCTCGCCGCTCAGGTAGCAGTCACGACCTCAGTAGATCAGCCACGGCCGGACTTCGAAGTCAATGCCTTGGGCACCTTCAACGTGCTTGAAGCCGCGCGCCATTCTGGCCGGCATCCATTTCTACTTTTCACCTCGACCAACAAGGTTTACGGATCGCTCCATTCCGTTGCGGTGGAAGTGGATGGATTGCACTATCGTGCCGTCGATCCGGCATTTCGCGGCGTCAATGAGCTGGAATCATTGGACTTTCATTCCCCGTACGGCTGCTCGAAGGGTGCTGCGGACCAGTACGTTCGCGACTACGCCCGCATCTACGATCTTCCGACAGTGGTCTTTCGTATGTCGTGTATCGCTGGTCCACGACAGTTTGGTAATGAAGATCAGGGCTGGGTCGCGCACTTCCTATACAGCGTGCTGGAAGGCCGGCCAATCACCATCTACGGCGACGGCTACCAGGTACGAGATGTACTCCACGTCAATGATCTCGTCGATGCCATGACAGCCGCGAGCACCCATCGAGCCATAACCGCAGGCCAAATCTTCAACGTGGGCGGCGGCCTCGTCCGCGCTGTCTCCGTTCGCGAGATGATCACAGAGATTGAGATTGTCACGGGACGACACGCGGAACTTCGCTACAGTGCTGTGCGTCCTGGAGATCAACCGCTCTACATCTCAGACACCCACAAACTGACTGAGCAGACAGGTTGGCTGCCGAAGCGGACCATGCGTGACACCATGTCCTCGATCCACCAGTTCTGGCTGGCAAACCGTGACTTGCTTCATGGTCAGCGCAGCCGTAGCTTCTCGACCGAGTTGATCCCTGAGGAGGTCGCGTGAGGTTTGCTCTTGTGAACCCGAGATGGAGCTTTGAAGGATCGACCTACTTCGGCTGTGCAGAACCGCACTTTCCTTTGGAACTTCTTTCGGCACGCGAGATGTTGCGAGCATCCGGGCAAGAGGTGTTGCTGGTAGATGCGTGGATGGAAGATCTTAGTGTGGATGCTGTACGCGCTCGCCTCGAGGCATTTGATGAGGACTTCCTCGTCATCCCCTCAGCGCCATCCTACCTTTTCTGGCGATGTCCACAGCCGGAGCTGCGAGTTCCACGACAATGGATCGATGGCCTGGGACGTCATTCGAGAAAGGTTGTTATTGGGCCGCACGGCTCTGTTACACCCCAAGCCACTCTCACCAAGACGGGAGCCGACATCGTGCTGCGCGGTGAGCCTGATCAGACCTTACCCCAACTCGCAACTCTGCCCTGGGAGATGATCGCCGGCTGCTGTTGGCTCGATCAGAACGGCGTCTTCCGTTCTAGCCCTGGGCTAGGCGCAACTGACATGCGCGCGGTGGGCATGCTCGATTACTCGGATTATCCTGTCGAACGGCACCGTCATCTCCATCACATCTTTGCCGGTAACGGAGCCGATCATCTCCATCGCGGAGCAGAGGTTGAGTTCGCCCGAGGCTGCCCGTACTCCTGCACCTTCTGCAACAAAACGCTCTTTCGAAATAAATATCGTGAGCGTGACCTGTCGCAGGTTGTGGCCGAGATCGATCAACTGATTAGCCGCGGAGTGGATTACATCTACTTTATCGATGAGATCTTTGGTGTCGGCAGGCAAGTGCGTGCGCTTCTAGAAGAAATCGCAAAACGCCCTATCTCGATTGGTTTTCAGAGCAGGATCGATCTATGGGATGAGGAATCGCTTGATCTGCTCGGCCGTGCTCATTGTGTCTCGTTTGAGTGTGGGATCGAATCGATTACAGACTCGGGTCGCGACGCAATGAATAAGAACTGCCGCTTAACCACCGATCGTATCAGCGAACTGCTTGTTTATGCCCGCCAGCGAGTTCCCTGGGTACAGGCAAACCTCATCAAGACAGCTGCAGATGACCCCGCCGAGGTCGCTCGGTGGCAGAGCCACCTGAAGTCTCAAGGTGTCTGGGTCAGCGAGCCTGTACCAATGTTTCCCTTTCCCGGCAGCCCGGAGTACGTCACAACCTTCGGTGCGCAGCCGGATGAATTCTCCTGGGAGCGCGCGCACGCTTTTTATCTCGATCTTTTTCGCGAGAAAGGGTTCAGCGATATTCAGGCGCGGGCACCTGTCTCGCTCAAGGAGCTGGAATGCGCCTGCTCCTGACCACCGACACAATCGGCGGGGTCTGGACGTACACAAAAGAGCTCACGTTAGGTCTTCTTCAGCATGGCAGCTCTGTTGCCATGGTCAGCTTTGGTGGCCGTGCAAGCCGAGAGCAATCTCGATGGGCATCCGAGCTGATGCAGGTGTCAGGTGACCGCTTTCGCTACATACCCTCAGCTATACCTCTTGAATGGATGGAGGAGAATGCTCGATCCTTCCTGGAAGGAGCCGCACTTCTCAAGCACGTAATCGAGGAATTTCAACCTCATCTTCTCCACAGCAATCAGTTTTGTTACGGCAAGCTCGATCTTGATATCCCCCGACTTGTCGTCGCGCATAGTGATGTTCTTAGCTGGGCTGATGCCTGCGTGCCTGGGGGGCTCGAAGGCGGTACGTGGCTGTCTCGCTACGTGCAACTCGTTCAGGACGGCTTAGACGGCGCCACCGCAGTTGCCGCTCCCACAGAATGGATGCTGCAGGCCCTCGCGCAACACTTTGCATTGCCCGCCGCCCAACATGTCATAACAAATGGAAGAACACTTTTACCGGCTGACAGTTGCTCGCCGCGGACACTGCAGGCGGTTTCCGCAGGACGCCTATGGGATCCTGCGAAACATCTAGCCAGTCTCAACCAGATTCAAGCAATGCCTGTCCTAATTGCCGGCAGCCTCCAGCAAGACGCCCTTCAAACAGGCGGAGGCAGTACCCTTAATCACGTGGGCTTCCTGTCTGAGACCGAACTATTTACGCTTTTTCGTCGAAGCAGCGTCTACATTGCAGCGTCCATCTACGAACCCTTCGGATTGGCTCCACTCGAGGCTGCACTATGCGGCTGTGCCATCGTCGCCAACGATCTCCCGTCGTTGCGCGAGGTCTGGGGCTCGGCAGCTCTCTATTTCCGCAATCCTTCCGAGCTCGAGGATCACCTTGAGAAGCTGCGAGACAATCAATTCCTGCTCGCTAGTAAGCAAGCCGCCTCCCTGCTTCGAGCTCAGCGATACAAAAGAGAGACAATGACCAGCCATTACCTAGGTCTCTATGAACGTCTGCTCGCCGGCTCGATGGTCGCCGAGATCGCAGCGACCCGGCTCGGCGCTCATGCACTCTAAGCTGCGGATTGCTTACCTAACCCACTCCCTCCGTTCGGATTGGAATAATGGAAATGCCCACTTCCTGCGTGGACTCCTTCGTTCCATGACTGCTCTTGGACACGCTGTACAGGTCTTTGAACCAGCGCAGAATTGGTCACTTTCGAATCTGCTAGAAGAGGCTCATGGGCAGGAATCGCTGCAGGCATTTACTCAGGTCTACGCAGAGATTGCACTTACCACCTACCCTGAAGATACCTCCTCAACGCAATGGAGGGACTATCTTCGACAAACGGACGTCGTCATTCTGCATGAATGGACGACTCCGCAACTTGCCCATGTTCTACTCGATGTGCGCGCAAAACTAGGCTTTGCACTTCTATTCCACGACACCCACCATCGCGCATCCTCCTCGCCAGAACAGATCAGGCGCTTCGGCATCGAGCGTTTCAATGGGGTTCTCGCGTTCGGCAACGTTCTTCGCGATCTCTACCGATCACAGTTTGGCCTGGAAAATGTCTGGACCCTGCACGAAGCGGCGGATACCTCTGTCTTTAAACCTCTGACTGCGGCCGCGCCTTTTGATCAAGATGTTGTCTGGATCGGGAACTGGGGTGACGAGGAACGATCCGCTGAGATTCGAGAGTTCCTTCTACAGCCTGCGAAGCGTAGCAAAAACCATAGCTTTACCATTTACGGCGTCCGCTACCCTGCTGAAGGACTGCAGGCCTTGACCGAATCAGGCATCCGCTATGGCGGGTACCTTCCCAATCTAAGCGCTCCACGGATCTATGCAAACTCGCGTTTGACCGTTCATATTCCCCGGCGGCAATACGCCACCACCATGGTCGGCATTCCCACCATCCGTGTCTTTGAAGCACTTGCGTGCGGTATTCCACTCGTGTCGGCGCCGTGGGTGGATGCAGAGCAGCTGTTTCGCCCGGATGACATCACCTTCGTTAAAACGAGCGATCAGATGAAGACCAGAATGGATCAGCTTCTCGACAATCCTGCTCTTGCCAAGGCGCAGGCCGCACGGGGGCTTGAGACCATCCTGGCTCATCACACCTGCGATCATCGGGCTAGCGAACTCACCGCCATCTGCCACGAGGTCCTGCGATGAAGATCTTCGCGTTCGGCTCTAGTATCGTGTCCTCCTACTGGAATGGTGCGGCCACTTACTATCGCGGCTGTTACAAGTACCTTCATCGGCTGGGACACACCATCACCTTCGCCGAACCAGACGCGTATGGTCGGCAGCAGCATCGAGATTCCGACGACTTTAATTACGTCACGTCGCGGGTTTACCAGCCGGGGTCTGATCTTGACGCCATGCTGGACCTGGCTACTCAGGCTGATGTGGTCGTCAAGCATTCAGGTATCGGTGTTGATGATGAGGTTCTGGAACGGCGCATCAACGAGCTAGGTCATCGATGTGTCATCACGTTCTGGGATGTCGACGCACCCGCGACAATCGCTCGCATGCACGCGAATCCGACGGACGCCTTTCGTGACTCAATGCCACGCTATGATGCCGTACTTACGTACGGCGGCGGACCTTTCTGCGAGCGTGAGTATCTCGCACTTGGCGCTCGTGCCTACTTCAGCATGTATAACGGGCTTGATCCGGAGACACACTTCCCTGTCGCCCCCGACCCGTCTCTCCGCTGCGACGTCGTATTTCTCGGCAACCGTCTTCCTGATCGCGAAGCCCGCGTAGAAGAACTCTTCCTTCGTGCAGCATGGCTGGCTCCGGACAAGCAATTTATCCTGGGCGGAGAGGGCTGGGGCGACAAGCACCTGCCTCCGAACGTCAGATGGATCGGTCATGTTCCAACTGGCGACCATAATCGCGTCAACTGCTCCGCAGATATGGTGATGAATGTCAATCGGGCTTCCATGGCAAGCTCAGGATTCTCTCCACCAACGCGAGTCTTTGAAGTGGCCGGTGCTGGCACCTGTTTACTCTGCGACGAGTGGCCGGGTATTGACGACTGCTTTCAACCCGATACCGAGATCCTCGTTGTTAGACATGCAGAGGAAGTTTTAGACGCCATTAGAACCCACACCACAGAGCAACGACAGCGAATTGGCAAGGCATTTCGAGCGCGCGCCTTGAAAGATCACACCTACGCACAGCGTGCTCTCCAGGCAGAGCACGCTTTTCAATACTGTTTAAACTTGCGCGGCCTGCATACGAGTTCATCGAGATGAAACTCACGATTTACGGCCTGACAATCACCTCATCCTGGGGAAATGGTCATGCCACGACGTTCCGCTCTTTATGTAAGGCTCTCCATCGCAGAGGGCACATTATCGACTTCGTCGAAAAGAACGTCGAATGGTACGCCAGCAATCGAGACTTGCCAGAGCCCGATTTTTGTCAGGTTCACCTCTACGAAGATTGGGAAACAGAATCATCAGCCCTGCTTGCCGTCAGCTTGGACGCAGATATCGTTGTAATCGGCTCCTATTTTCCTGACGCGATCAGGTTGACCGCGCAGCTCCTCGACCGGTCTCGCCAGCCGGTCATCTTCTATGACATCGACACGCCGATCACTATGGCTCGTCTTCGCGATTTCGGAAGCACGGAGTATCTGCAGCCGGCTATGATCCCCGGGTATGCGGCCTATCTTAGCTTTACCGGTGGGCCCACACTCAGGGAATTGGAAACTCGGTACCAGGCAAAGCGAGCGCGAGCCTTCTATTGCTCGGTCGACCCTGAAATATATCAACCAACGTCTCCTCAGACCCAATTCACCGCTGACCTTAGCTATCTCGGAACCTATGCTGCCGATCGGCAACGTTCCCTTCTTCGACTTCTGGATAGTACTGCCCGCCTCTTGCCGGATATGCGCTTCCTGGTCGCCGGTCCGCAATATCCAGACACATCGTCGTGGGCGTCTAACGTGCGTCACCTTATCCACATCGCTCCTCCGGAACATCCGACCTTTTACTCTTCCGCCCGCTTCACCCTGAACCTCACACGCTCAGAGATGGTTACTGCTGGCTGGTCTCCCTCCGTTCGTCTCTTCGAAGCATCCGCCTGTGGCGCTGCTATACTCTCTGACGTCTGGCCCGGTTTAGATGAATTCTTTACCGCGGAAGAGGAGATTCTTCTTCCAGCCGACTCGAACGACACCGCCTACCTACTCCGTCATCTCACCAACGCTGACAGACTGAAGTTAGGCGCACGTGCGAGAGCACGTGTTCTGGACGAACATACATCCGCGCATCGTGCCCAGCAATTTGAAGAGATAGTCTCTGAATGCAACAAGTGAGATCGGTTCTCCGACACAATCTTCACGAGAGAAGCAATGGACTTAATTCTTGGTAGCTCGTTTTGCGACCTGCGCCAGTGTCGTTCCGTTCATAGCTTCGAGCACATCCTTGCGCAGCCGCTTTTCCAGGCCAGCCAGCTTGCCCGATCCGTCGTCACCGAACGAGATCCAGTCACCCTCAGCAGCCGCATAGATCTGGC
Organism: uncultured Acidobacteriaceae bacterium; assembly: GCA_964235665.1. GTDB lineage: Bacteria > Acidobacteriota > Terriglobia > Terriglobales > Acidobacteriaceae > Edaphobacter. The sequence goes on along the minus strand of CAXSAY010000001.1, from coordinate 1,367,216 downwards.
CCATCCCAATTTGCTTCGCCGCTACCTTCAAGCGTGCTCCACCGCTCGGTCCCTTGCGTTGCATGATCAAGCCGGCCTTCTGCAGCAGCAGAAAGGTTCGTCGCACCATGACCGCGCTCTCGCTCAGCGTTTCTGCAATTGCCGTTGACGTGTGCATCGCATCTGGCTCACTTGCCAGCACCCGCAACACTCGCACACTCAGACCGAACCGCCCACTCTGTGCCATGTGAAGCAAGCTACCACAATCTGTTACAAATAGGTTCCCTTGAGTTTCTTCAGCTCTTTCGACAAGCACTCCAGGAAGAAAGGTCTCCCGCTACACCCTGACACACCTTCAATTACTGCGTTCAGCCAACCACTTCTGCGAACTCGTTCACCGATCCTGCTGGACATGGATGGTCCGCTCTTCCGACTCGATCCCATGAACTAGTACAGATCAAAAGAAGATCAATGACGCAAGAGAGGTCAGCGAGATGCTACCCTCGCCCTTGATGAACATCCTTTTTGTGGGTGACGTTTTCGGCTCGGCTGGCCGCCATATCATCCGAGAACATCTCCCTCATCTCCTCGAGGGCTCCGTGGTGGACCTGCTCGTGATCAACGGGGAGAATGCCGCCGGGGGCTTCGGGATTACACCTAGCATCGCCGAAGAGCTGTTTGATCTGGGAGCTCACGTGATCACAACAGGGAATCACATCTGGGACAAGCGCGAGATCTTCGAATACATGACCGTTGCGGCAGCATCGCATGCTCGCAATCGTCGCATTCTCCGGCCCGCAAACTACGCTGCCAGCACCCCCGGCTTCGGACTGTACCAGGGTGCTCTCCACACAGGACAGCCCTACGCAGTCTTCAACCTGCAAGGGCGCGTGTTTATGAGTTCCTGTGACGATCCGTTCAGAAAGGCCGACGAGCTTCTGCGTCAGATCGAACGGGAGTCCGGAGCCAAGGTAATCGTTGTGGATATTCATGCCGAAGCCTCGAGCGAAAAGGTCGCTCTGGGCTGGTACTTGGATGGCCGTGTCACTGCTGTTCTTGGCACCCATACGCATATTCCAACTGCAGACGAACGCGTTCTGCACGAAGGTACAGCCTTTCAGACCGATGTTGGCATGTCTGGACCCTACGATTCAGTTATCGGCGTCGAGCGCGAGCTCATCCTCAATCGATTTCTTACCGGGATGCCCGGCAAATTCGAAGCCGCTAAAGGAAACCCCAAGCTGTGCGCTGCCTTGATCACCTGTGACGGCGCAACAGGGCGCGCCACGGCCATTCGACGCATCATGCTTGGTGAGTAAGGACGAAGTCTAAAGTTGCGCGAGCCATGCAAAGGCGGCGGCCCAAAAGCTCTGTTCCGGGGTCGGTGCGTTTACCTCGTTTGTGCTGAGATCCTGTGCTTCTCGTCCGTCGACAAAGTGCCTACCAATTGGACGGTTGGCGCCAATATCAGATCGATTGCTCGCGCTTCGCCGGCTTTCAGCTGCACGTTGCGCAACACGTTGGTACCCTTGCCTTCGGTAAACAACATCACCAGATAGGCTCCCGGAGCTAAGCCTTCCTGGCTGAATTTTCCCAGCGAATCTCCCATCAGCGTGTAGCGCCAAGCATGGCCACCATGCGCGGTCTGGTCAGACACCAACTGGACGACCGCGTTCGTCAAAGGTTTACCGTTCGTATCTACTGCGCGACCGTGCAGGCTAGCCGAACTTTGCGCAGTGACGCTTAAAGAAGCGAAAGGTCCAGCTCCTAGTAGGAAGAAGGTAGAACGTAAGGCTCGAGAGCGAAAAGAGATCATGGCGTTATCTTTCGCTCGGTATGGCAGGAGATCCATCCCTCCAATGAGTTATCTCACCGGCCAGAGGAGTTACAGCTAGCATCTTCGAAAGCAAAAAGGAAGGGCGAACCCGACGGGTTCGCCCTTCCTAAATAAGAACGCAGCTGAACTAGTGTCGGCGGACAGGAGTGTGGGTCGTGGTTGTGCGCTTTGCCGGTGTCTTTGTAGCAACCGCACCATCACTCATCGTAATCATCAACGGTCCGGGTGTTGAAGCCGGCGCTGTCGTTGCAGGTGCGGGAGTTGCCGCGGCCGGGGCGGTTGGGGCGGTCGTCGTAGTGGAGGCCGACGCATCCGCACTCGGTGGTGTGCTCGTCGCTTCGGCGGGTGCGGCTGCTGCGGACGGAGTCGTCGCGGCCCCTCCCTGACTGTAGGAGGCATACGTACCAGTGAGCGCGATCTTCGCCCCAACAGTTGGAGCCGTCTTTAGGGGCTCCTTCATATTGAAGGTGAAGTCAGCGACCTTGGATTGAACTGCATCATCCGAGACCGCAACCGTCAGCGTTGAGTCGGTCGCCGTGATTACTGTTGCGTCTGGAATTTCAACGGTCTTCCCTTTCACCGTTGCCCAAACCTTCTCTGCGTCCTCAGAAGTACCATTCTGCAAGATAAATTCTTTATCACTCAGCGCAAGCGTCCCCAGATCCGGCGTCGATGCCACAGTCTGGTGAGCAATATCGGAAGCCTTGGGTGCTGGAGTGATGCTGAAATCAGAAGGTGGGTTCAAGTTGGCCGACGCAGCCGTCGTTACCTTGTCGTAGCCATCGGAGTTCCCGTGGTACTTCTTGTAGCAATACTGCGCAGTCGGTAACAGCTGGCTCTTGTACGGCTCGGGAGCATAGGCAGCGAACCGGGATACGTAGAATGTGCAGTTGATATAGTCCGGGGGGGTCGACTGCAAGTAGGCAAGGCCCAGGAAGTACGTATCCTGCAGAATCGGTCCCGGCTTCGTCGTCTGGTCCACCGGAACAGCGGCCAGCTCTTGCTTGAAATTTGTGATTGCCGTTGCAGTGTCCTTCTTATTCAGGGCTGCAGTGCCAATCGCGCTGTAGAAGATCGGATTAGCATTCGTCTGCAATGTTTTGAAATCGGCATCACTCATATCTTTAGGCTTCGTTGCTGCCAAGCCCTTCTGCGCGTAGTCGGCTGCCTTATCGAGCGCCGCTTGCTTTGCTGTAGCGTCGGTAAGTTGGTCAGCCGACGCTTTGCGGAAGTACACCTCCAAGGTGATGGCGCGCAGATTGTTTGGATCAACCTGCAAAAGTCGGTCCGCCGCATCGAGAGTCTTAGTCGGGTCGAAGGAGCTGTACGCAACCATAAGCTGCTGCAGTACGTCGCTCTTGACTGAGCTTTGCGGATATTTTTGCAGGTACGCCTCAAGCGCGGGCGCTTTGGTCTGCGGCGTTGATTGATTGATTGCAGCGGTGTAATCGTTGTACTCCGCTTGCGCCATCTGCACCTGACCGCCAGCTGCTGCACCCTGTTGTGCACCAGAACCGAGATTAACCTGCTGCTGGGAAAACGCATACCGCGCTCCAGGAGCCACACTGGCGACCGCCAGAAGAGACGCAACGACTGCCTTCTTCATTCAACACTCCTCGAAATATCGACTATCCGCCATCTGCTGCTCTACATGAATCCAGAGACAGACACATCATAGTGCAACCTTGCCACTCGGCGTCAGCGGTGACGCCGACGTTAGACAAATCAGTGGCGCGCGAGCCAGACTTGCTGGATGTTTGGGATGATGCGCATTGCAGAAATCACGTTGCACTCCGGCCGGAGGCACATCGGATCGTTTCAGTACTTGGGTGAGAACTAACCTTTACCTGCTTCGACGCCCTGCCGTGCGCGTAGCGGGCGGCTCCGATGATCAGGCTCTTGTGACGCGACAGGGAGCCACCTCGTGGGAGGCATCTTCCCCACGTACCGCACAGCACCATTTGTGGGGTTCCGGCTTCCTTATCCACAACAGCTTGCGCCATGCATGTTGATTCACGATAAAACCACAGCTAAACTAAGTTTCTGAGCATTCACAAGGCTTTCTAGAACAATCCGCCCGGAGATCGTCGCGCATGCTGAAGCTCAAGAAAATACAGATCCTCGGCTTTAAGTCATTCTGCGATCGTACTGAGGTGCAGCTCCCTGGTAGTGGCATCGCTGCCGTAGTTGGACCCAACGGTTGCGGTAAATCCAACATTTCAGACGCCATCATGTGGGTTTTGGGCGAGCAGTCGGCAAAAAGTCTTCGTGGATTAAAGATGGAAGACGTCATCTTTGCAGGAACCCGGGATCGGAGGCCGACTGGAATGGCGGAGGTGTCGCTCACCTTGATCGATCCCGAGGTTTACGACGGCGCACCGCTTCACCAAGATGGCCCCGAACTCGTTCTATCGGACCGTCAGGTTGGGGACGCCAGTCCTGCTGATTGGGACGAGACTAGCCTTCGCGAGCGGATTGCTGCTGAGACCGAGGAGGCTATTCTCGAGGCTCAGCCTGGCATGTCTCTCGACAGCATCCCTGCTGACAGCGAGACACACACAGCGACGGAATCTCCGCATCAGTCGGCGGACGGAACGCTGGAGAACGTTGTCCTTAAGATTCGCAGGCGCAAGTTCAATCGGGCTCCTGTCCGTGCCGGCGAGATCACCGTCACGCGCCGTCTTTTTCGCACCGGCGACTCCGAGTACCTGCTCAACGGCAAAATCTGCCGCCTGCGCGACATCCAGGACATCTTCATGGGCACCGGTCTTGGCGGGGAGAGCTACGCCATCATCGGCCAGGAGCGCATTGGCCAACTGCTCAGTTCCAAGCCGCACGATCGTCGATCGATCATTGAAGAGGCCGCTGGGATTACCCGATTTAAGACCAAGAAGCGGCTTGCCGAGCTTCGCCTCGAATCTGCCAGGCAGAACCTCTCCCGCGTCAACGACATCTTTGACGAAGTGACCCGTCAGATGGCGACCCTCAAGCGTCAGGCTGCCAAGGCGGAGCGCTTCGGCCAGCTGCGCGACGAGCTTCGTGGCAAGCTCCGCATCGCACTTCGCAGCCGAATAGCTCAGCTTGACGCCGATCTAGCTACCGCCAACGCCACCATCGCCGCCCACACCTCTTCTATCGACGAACGCGCCACCGCCCTTGAGACCCTCGACGCCGAGCACATCGGAGGCATCCAGCGCGGCTACGCTCTCGATAGCCTTTTGCGTGAAACCAGCGCCACTGTCAGCCAGACGGCCGTCGATCTCGAACGCGTCAACGCCCGTACCGCCGCGAACACGGATCGCATCAACGACCTCACTGCGCGCCTGGAGAACGGCGCGGCCGAGCACACCAGCGCTCGCGAGCTCCTCGGCCAGTTGGCCGAGGAGCTAGAACAGCATCGCAGCTTCCTGGAAGGCGCCAACTCCGAGTCGATCGCCGCTCGTGATGCCGCTGGGCATCAACAATCCGAAGCCGCCAATGCCGTTCGTGCGGTTCAGAACGCCGAGCACCTTGCTGAGCAGAGCCGTCGCGACGCTCTTCAACTCATGCAGCGTGCTAACCACACTCGTAACGAGATCGCCCAGGCTGAAGCCTCACTTGCCAGCCTCAACCAGGAGGCTGAGCGACTCGCCCGCGAGTCCGATGTCGCTCGTGAAGAGCTCTCAAACCTTGGCATGCAACGCGGTCAGGTCCGCCTGTCATTCGAGTCCGTCACTGAGCGCCTCGGCCGCCTCGAATCTGAGATCGCCACACTCCGCCTCGACACAGAATCACGGCGCAAACAGGAGGCCGAATCCAAGCGTCGAGGGGACCAACTCCGCAGCGAGCTTGCGTCCCTTAATGGCCGCCGCAGCTCGCTTGAAGGCCTCATCCGCGATCACAGCTACTCGACGGACACCGTTAAAAACATCTTTCGTACTACTCGCAAAGCTCCGCAGACCCAGATCTCCGATCTAGCTCCCTTGGGCGCGCTCGCCGACTTCCTCGAAGTCGAAGGCCAGTATGGCGCCATCATCGACGAGTTCCTGCGCGAAGAGCTTAACTTCGTCGTCGTTAAAGGCTGGGACGCTGCCGACCAGGGCATCCGCTTGCTTCGCTCCGACATTGCTGGTCGAGCCACCTTCTTCGTTCACGCAGACGGAGAAGGTGGCCGTCCCGCAGCCAAAGAAGACATAAACCGTCCGAAGGCAGAAGGCCTCATGTCCCTGCGTGATTGCGTCCGCGTGCTCAACGGCTTCACCGACTCCCTACAAAGTCTTCTGCCCAAGCTCCGCAACGGCTATGTCGCCTCAAATGCCACACAGGCTCGAGATCTGTCTCTCCAGCATCCTGATGCCTGGTTCCTCACCCCTAGCGGCGAGACGTTCCATGCCCTCACCGTCACAGCTGGTCGCAGCTCTGCTAGCGGCCCTCTCGCCCTTAAGCGCGACCTTCGCGAACTCACTACAAAGGCGTCGGCCGTTGAGGTCGAGCTCTCCCAGACTGACATCACCACCGCAACGCTTGCCCGCGAGATTGCGCATGCCAATGCCGCTATTGACGCCAAGACACAGGAACGTCGCGAAGCCGAGCGCGAAGCAGCTAACTCCGGCGCCGCTTTGCGCCAGATGGACTCCGAAGCGCAACGCATTGAGCGCCGCCTGCAGGACTGGCAACTCTCCTCCGAGCGCAATCGCGACCAGCGCAACGGCAAGACCGATCTCGTTGCCCGAAAGCGCGGAGAAGCTGAAGCAGCCGATCGTGAGCACCAGGCCCTCGAAGTAGCTCTCTCTGAGCTGCAGCGGCAGGTCGCTGACGCTCGCACACAGCGCGAGCACCTGCAGGCCGCCGCGGCGGCAGCAGCCGCGACCGCTGCGGGCATCGAGGAACGTCGTCGCAACGCCCAGGCGAACTTCGACCAAACCAATCGCCTGCTGCAGGCGCACACCCATCGCCTGCATGCACTCGATCAGCAGCTTGCAGCCGCTGCCACCGAGCGCGTTCGTCGCCAAGAAGAGACCTCCACCCTCGCTGCGGAAGCCGACGAACTATCAGAAGCAAAAGCCATCGCCATCGCCGAGGCCGCGCGTCTCACCACCGAAGCACGCGATCTTCGCACCGCGCTAACCAACCTCGACACCCGCCTAAGAGCGCTCCGTGCCGAAACCGATGCTCTTCGTGAGCAGCGCGCCAATCTCACTGCTCAGGCCGCCCGTCTCGCCTCTGACCTCGAGCACATGGAAGCTACTTGCCTCAGCGATCTCGGCGTAGATCCTGTCAGCCTGCGCGAAGACACTGCGGTCTCCCTCCTCACTGGTGGCGCTCTCACCGCTCAGGAAGAGGAAGCCCGCACACTTAAGGGCAAGCTCGAAGCCATGGGCCCAGTCAACATGATGGCTCTTGAGGAATACCAAGAAACAACCGAGCGTCACGCCTTTCTCGAGACCCAGCGCAAGGATCTTCTCGACTCCATCGAAAACACTCAGGCATCCATCAAGGAAATCGACGATGTCTCCCGCATCAAGTTCGACGAAGCGTTCAAGGTCATCAACGACAACTTCTCTCTCGCCTTCACCAAGCTCTTCGGCGGTGGCCAGGCCCTCATGAAGCTCACCGACACTGAGAATACCTCAGAATCCGGTATTGACATCGTTGCCTCGCCTCCTGGTAAGAAGCTTCAAAGTATTCTTCTGCTGTCCGGAGGCGAAAAGGCTCTGACCGCTTTGTCTCTTCTCGTCGGCATCTTTCAGTTCCAGCCAGCGCCCTTTTGCATACTCGACGAGGTTGATGCGCCGCTTGACGAGACTAACGTCGGTCGATTTGCAAAGCTCATCGATGACATGAGCAACAGCACTCAATTCATCGTGATTACCCACTCCAAGCGCACCATGGCGCAGGCCGACGTGATCTACGGGGTTACGATGCAGGAGCCTGGTGTCTCAAAGATCGTCTCCGTCAACCTTGCTAACCGCCGCGCTGCAAGCAATCGGCGCGCGGTCGCCTAGCGCTTGTGCAGGCACTTGAACTCGTAGCAGCATGAGTATTATTGTCACCTACCTCGCACTCGTTGCCCTCACCGCGATCGCTGTTGCCGTTCGTTTGCTGTGGCCACGCGTGGGCTCCCGTCGCCGTCGCCAGCTCATGCTGCTGTTGGCCCTCCTGCTTCTCCCTACCATTCTCAGTACACTCTCTCGTTGGGACACCACCATTCCTCGGCTTAATGCCTCTCTTTTCTGGATCCACCTCTTTGCCTATGAACTCTGCGCTATATCGTTTACTCTTCTTCGCCCACGTCTAATCACCAGTCTGATCGCAGTGATCTTGACGCTCCCCATCTTTTCCGCCAGTGTTGTCGGCCCTGCAAGTGGTTTGTTCTCAGCGGGCGACCTTGTGCTTCATCCAGCAGGTGAAGGCTACTTTCTAGAGCTTGTTCCCTGGTCCAGCGGTCCGGGGAACAACTCCGGCTCTGACTTCACCCTCTTCTACCAGCCAGCAGGCCTTCGATTCTTGCGGCGCCCTTTCATGGGCTCTCGTCTCTACAATTCACAGTGCCGAACTCCGGACAGCACGGCAAGTGTTGATGCTAGGACGGCGCACATCAGTGTGCACTGCCCACCCTTCACCGCTGGTTCAATGACGGCACTTTCCGGAACCGAACTCGACTACCTCATTCCGCGTGGCGCGCTCTCCCCGGCACTCGCCCACGGTCTGCACCGGTGATACCGTCATGTTGATGCCTGACTTGACTGCTCTCTCGTCCGCTCTCCTCAAGACTCACCTTGGCGAACAACATGTACTCGCCTCCGGTAAGGTTCGAGACATCTACACCGCCGGCGATTCAGCTCTGCTCTTCATCGCTACAGATCGTATCTCTGCCTTCGATTGCATCCTGGGCTCCGGTATCCCCGACAAGGGACGCATCCTCACCCAGCTTTCTCTTTTTTGGTTCAATCATCTAGCTGAGATCGTTCCAAATCATCTGATCTCTACCAGCATCGGCGATCTTCCGGCGAACTTCCAGCCTTTCGGCAAGCAGCTGGCTGGTCGATCGATGCTCGTCAAGAAAGCACGAATGTTTCCGGTTGAATGTGTCGTACGCGGCTACCTTTCAGGGTCTGGCTGGAAAGATTATCTCGCCAGTGGCCGGGTCTGCGGCATCCCCTTGCCAGCCGGGCTGCAAGAGTCGGATCAGCTGGTCGAACCGATTTTTACGCCCGCCGCCAAGAACCACACCGGTCATGACGAAAACATCTCGTTCGACGACATGGTGGCTCTCATCGGGGCAGATGCCGCCGAGCAGCTACGCTCGCTTACCCTCAAGATCTATCGCAGCGCTACCGCCCATGCTTCGAGTAGAGGTCTGCTGCTTGCTGATACCAAATTTGAATTCGGTACTGTCCCCGGCCCTGACGGCGAACCGCAGATCATCCTTGCCGACGAAGTTCTGACTCCGGATAGTTCCCGCTACTGGCCCGCCGCCACGTACTCCCCAGGTGGTGCACAACCATCCTTCGACAAGCAATATGTCCGCGACTATCTCGAACGCGTTCGCTGGAACAAGCTACCGCCCGCGCCCGCACTCCCCGATGACATTGTCCGCACCACCCGTGCGAAGTACCTCGAGGCCTTCCGACTTCTCACCAGAACTTCCTCCCTCGAGGCCTGAGTGCCACTGAAGTTCATCGCCCTGCTGTTCTGCTTAGAGGAGACAGGCGTTTTGCTCCTCTTCGTAGCACCTCATTAACACTTAATGACCACATGGCTGACCATCTGCCAACCGACCAACTTCAGCGATCCGGGTGACTGCGATCATCATGCCGTCGACGAACCCGTTCTTTCTTGCTCTTACTTCCAGAGCCACATGGTTCGATTGGCTTATCCTTGTTCTTGCCGTCTGGTCGATAATCCGCGGTCTGCAGCGTGGTCTCATCCGCGAACTCTTCGCCCTTGTAGCCCTCCTTGCAGGTATTACCGCAGTCACCTGGAACTACACTGGCTTCGCCCATTGGCTTAACCAATGGATCTCACAGGCCATGTTCGCCAGTGTCGCGGCATTTTTCATCCTCACCATGGTAGTTACTCTTGGCGTGCTTCTTGCCGGCCGTATCGTGCGATCTGCCGCTCATCTGGTCGGTCTGGGCATCTTCGATCGGCTCGCGGGCGGTCTCTTTGGCCTGACTCGAGCCAGTCTGGTCGGCGCCGCTATCCTGATTGCCTGCACCACATTCCTGCCAAAGCAAGCCTGGATCGAACGATCTCTTCTCGCTCCAGCTCTGCTGCGGGTGGCACAGCTGGTCGCGTTTTTCGCGCCTGCCCATCTCCAGCACCACCTCTCAGGCGCGATGATCCGCCTGAGCCATCTCCCGCGATAACACGAACATTCCTGCTGGATCAAACCCCAGGGATGGGGGACAATACTCCTGAACCTTCCCGCACCTGGGGGGACGTGAGAGGACACCAACTACTGTGAAGCGTGAACTGCAAAGCCTCGTCACCCAGATGCACAGCTCCGGTGTCACCTACAGCGACGCTGTCAAGCAGTTCAAAAGGCGCTTCGTACTTGAAGTTCTTGCCCAGCATAAGGGCAACCAGTGTAAAGCTGCGGAGGAGTTGGATATGCACCGCAACACGCTTTCTCGTCTCTTGACCGAGCTTGAAATGGACTCCGCGCAGATTCGTACTGGTATTCGAAACGGTATGCGACGGCCCCCTGCCAGTGAGCGTCCTCAATCAAAGGTGCAAAGCATCTCGAGTGCCCGATAGCCTTCGCTTTCGTCCAAGCTGCATTGGCACGGTCGTCGGAAGTGTGTAAGCCACTTGCACTCCCTTCGTCTTCGGCTGTTTGCGCGAGTCTCTCACCTGCATGTTCCTATCTTTTGTGACGATCCGAAGTGTCGCGTTTCTCGCTCCATTGCTGACCATAGCTGTGCTGTTTTCAGGAGCACAAACTTCGGCCTCGCGCTCCTCTGCCTCTACGCCAACCACGACTCGGAAGGCTGACGCTGCCCGCAATGCTTATGTAACCGGGGCCAGACTGCTCGAGCAGAACCGCCTCGCAGACGCGCAAGCGGCGTTTCACCATGCTGAACAGCTCGATCCTGCTGTCCCCGAGTACCACATTGCCGCTACATTGGCCCTGGAACATCGCGTCACCGCCCTCGTGCAGCAGGCCGGATCCGCGCGGCTACTCGGCCACATCGCGGAGGCTGACTCTCTCCTTGCTCAGGCTCGTAGTCTCGATCCCTCTAACGACATCATCCTGCAGCACAAGCCCGCAGGAGCCGCCGCACCTGCATTTGAATCCGTCTTTGATCCCGAGTCTGCTGAGCTCGCACCAGATCATGTGGACGATTTCGCTGGACCGATCCTCCCGAAGCCAAACGCGTCTCGTCAAAGCTTTCACATTCACGCCGATCTCGAGACGGTAGTACGTGAAGTCTTTTCCCGCTTTGGGCTGCGCGCTGGCTTTGACGACTCCGTTACGCCGGCGGCGACTCCGCAAGGCATCCGCTTCGATCTTGACGACACGACGGCCGCTGAGGCCATTCCGCTCCTTCTCAGTATGGGCCGCCTTTTCGCTGTCCCTCTGAGCACGACAAGTGTGCTGATTGCCACGGATACGACTGCGAATCGCTCTCGTCTTGAACATCTCTATCAAGAAACGCTCTACACGCCTGGTCTCACTCCGCAGCAGATGGGGGAGGTCACGAACGTCATTCGCCAAGTCTTCGATGTCAAACAGCTCAGCATGCAAAACACTGCAGGCAACATTACATTGCGCGCCCCGGCACGCACCCTTGATGCCCTCAACCGAACATTGACCGATCTCCTCGATGGCTCCGCTGAGGTCATACTCGACATGCGGCTCTACTCCGTGGATACGACGCATCAACGCAATCTAGGTCCAAGCATTCCCCAGCAATTTGGCGTCTACAACGTAGCTAGCGCTGCCCAGTCGATCGTCTCGGCGAATCAGTCAGCCATCGACCAAGCCATTGCACAAGGTGCACTCACGATTCCCGCCAGCGCTGACGCCACCACCCGCCTTATCTATGAAGCTGTCTTTCTCATCCAGGCCGGGCTGGCGCAGAGCTCACTGCTCACTGACACTATCGGGTTCTTCGGGAAAGGTCTCGCCCTAAGTGGTCTCACCGCTGGCGCCACCACGCTCAACTTTGCCCTTAACACGTCCGACACTCGCACGGTAGACAGTATTCAGTTGCGGGTCTCTGACCGGCAACCCGCCATCTTTCGTGCTGGCACCCGGTACCCGATCACAACGTCTACCTACTCCACCGGACTTTCCGGGACTAATTCGGCTGCTCTCGCAGGAGCAACGATTAATGGCGTAAGCGTCTCGAGTCTCCTGAATCAGTATCTCGGATCCAGCTCCGGAACTACCATCCCGCAGATACAGTACGAAGATCTTGGGCTAACCGTCAAAGCCACGCCGAATGTGCAATCTTCTGGGAATATCACGATTCATCTCGATCTCAAAATTGAGGCTATTACTGGATCGGCGATCAACAACATTCCTATCATCGCCAGTCGCCAATTTGCCTCGGACGTCACCCTTGGGGAAGGTCAGACAGCTCTGATGCTCTCAAGCCTCACCAAGACCGAGTCTGTCGCCGTAAGCGGTATACCCGGCATATCGGAGCTTCCCGGCTTCCAGACTGCAACAGCTGACAACCTAAGAGAGGTGGACTCAAGTGAGCTGGTTCTCTTACTTACGCCGCGAGTCGTACGTCACCGTAAGAGCCTGACAGTAGGTCCTCGAATTCCTGTCAGCCCGTCTGTTGACTCGTCAGATTGATGCCCCCGTTGATCGGCAACCATACAGTAAAGACTGTTCCGTGTCGTTCTCCCGTGCGCGTGCGTGTCCGTATTCGCCCACCATGTTTCTCGACGATGCCGCGGCTTACCCATAGGCCCAGACCGGTTCCTGTCGTCTCTTTTGTCGTTTGGAAAGGCTCGAACAGCCGATCTGCTATCTGCGGACTAATGCCCTCTCCAGTATCAGCAACTGTCAGCCGCACGCCCTGGAGCTTCGTCCTCTCCTTTGCGGAATAGTCGGTCTGCTGGTGAACGCGGATGGATAGTTGACCGCCAGTTGTCATCGCGTCCAGAGCATTTCGTACCAGATTGTTGAGAACTTGCCGCATCTCGCCTTCCAGGCACCACACCTTGGGCGCGCTTTTTACCTTCCAGGCGAGCCTTACGTTGCGAACTAGCAGCCTTCCCGTATACAGAGCCATAATGGCTCGGGCTAGTTCCGCGAGGTCCACCTCAGTTGCCTTACTTTGCTGCCGATGAAAGCGCAACGTTTGGAGAGTGATCTCTGTTACCCGGGCCAGCTCGGTTTGAGCCATCGCGGCATATTCCTGCACCTCGGGCATCGTGTCTGCCTGACGAATGAGATAGAGCAGGTTGGTGATCGACTCGAGCGGATTGTTAATCTCATGGGCGATCGAGCTTGCAAGCTGTCCCACTGCCGCTAGCTTCTCACTCCGGCGTAACGCCTCATCCTGTAGTCGCGTTTGTGTGACGTCACTGTTCACAGCAACGCCGCCGATCAACTCGCCATTCAACAGAATGGGTGCGCCGGTACTGCGCAGCCATCGGCCATTCTGTTCTATGACATCACTTGACGACTCCCCTTTGAGTGCCAGACTCAGCGTGTTTAGGCCACTCGGAAAGGGATCCCCCCTCATTGCTTTTGCTCGCTCGTTGAGCCGTACCGGAGTCCCATCCAATGTCGCGACGTAAACTCCATGCGGCATACTTTCTATGACAGCGTTTAGCTCGGCTGTCCGCTTTGCCGCCTCCTTGTACGCGAGCTCAAGCTGTTCTCGTTCGCGCCACAACTCGGATACGTCTCGGAACGTCACGACTACTCCGTTTACGAGACCGTCTACCTGCACGGGCTGCGCCGAGACCTCAGCAAGGAATGTACTTCCGTCTTTGCGAAACATGACATCGACCTGTCCACGAAACGGCTCTTTACCTTTTAAGATCGCCGTAATGGAGCACTCTTCAGTCGGGTAGAGCCTGCCGTCTGGATAGTGGTGATGAACGAGCTCGTGCATCTTACGCCCTACCATCTCATCGGCAGAAAAGCCAAAGATACTTACCGCCATGCGGTTAACAAAGGTGCAGACGCCGTCCAGGTTGAGCCCCCAGATTCCTTCACCGGCCGAGTCCAGCAAAGCCTGCCATTGCTGCTTCTGCTGTGTGGATTCGATCGTTCCCATGCGTCGCTCTCTCCACCGGTAACTACCTCTCAATATGGATGCAAAGCGCGATCTCACTCACGAGGATTCGTGATCTTTCTATCTACTCCGTCGCAACATCTTCCTCTGTTAGGAGAAGCAGAAGCCGCCTGGGGGGCCGTTGACCCCGTAGAGCCTCATGGCTATACTCAAGCTGACGAGCGGGAGTAGCTCAGTGGTAGAGTGCTTCCTTGCCAAGGAAGATGTCGCCGGTTCGACCCCGGTCTCCCGCTCCAGTCAAAAGCCCTTGCCCACCGGGAGACTTCTCGGATCCTTCAAGCGGCAATCGCGACATCAGCCTGAGGCGCGGTACCCAAGTGGTAAGGGAGAGGTCTGCAAAACCTTTATGCGTCGGTTCGATCCCGACCCGCGCCTCCAAACCCCATAGTCTCAGTGGCTGTTCAGCTCTTGGCTGGTTGAGGCAAGAGGCAATTTGCTCGGTTTAACATCAGCCGAGATCGGGCGTCATGACAGAGGTGGTTCGAGCGCGAGAACGCACCAGCAAGCGGGCGCGACTTGAGCAGTCGCTGTGTGGGTGCTCCAAGCTGCGCGAGTATACGAGGCCAATGCGGCTTAGACGTGCACAGCACCTCTATCGTCGAAATCCGTATCTTTCACGCACAAAGAACCGATCCGAACTTAGGTCTGAGGGGGGCGGCGAACCGCTCACGCCAAAACACACACCTTGTTGCTTCTTCTGAAGCTTGTAAAGAGTGGCCCGGGCAGGAGTCCAACCTGCGACCTTCGCGTTAGGAGTGCGCTGCTCTATGCAACTGAGCTACCGGGCCATATCGCTAGTGTACCCGCTTCGGTAGAGAGGTCAGGAGTAGGACTGATAAACTGACGCTTGGAGATGTCATGCCTCAGATAGCTCGTCGACGCGCGATACCGGTCATGATTGGGGATGTTCGTGTGGGTTCAACCGCACCAGTTGTCGTGCAGTCCATGACGAACACCGACACGGCGGATATTTCAGGAACTATTCAACAAGTGGCGGCGCTGGCGCGAGCCGGCTCTGAAATGGTCCGAATCACAGTTAACAATGACGAGGCCGCGAAAGCTGTTCCCTATATCGCAGAGGAACTTCAAAAGAAGGGTTGGACGACCCCGATCATCGGCGATTTTCACTACAACGGTCATATCCTGCTTCGAAAGTACCCGGAGTGCGCACGGGCTCTGGCGAAGTACCGTATAAATCCAGGAAACGTTTCAATCGGTCGCAAAGATGACGACAACTTTCGCACTATGGTGGAGTGCGCAGTTGATAACCAGAAGCCTGTTCGGATCGGTGTCAATTGGGGCTCCCTTGACCAAGCTCTCCTGACGCGCATGATGGATCAGAACTCCAAGAGTACGCAGCCGCAAACCGCACGCGACGTGATGATGGAAGCTATGGTCATCTCTGCGCTCGACAATGCCGCAGCAGCAGAGCGCTACGGACTGCGTCGCGACCAAATCATTCTCAGTGCGAAGGTGTCCAACGTTCGTGATCTGATCGATGTTTATACCGAGTTGGCGCGACGATCCGAGTACGCCTTGCACTTAGGCCTTACCGAGGCTGGAATGGGTATGAAGGGGATTGTCGCTTCGACCGCAGGACTAGCACCTTTGCTCCTGGCAGGTATTGGGGACACCATTCGCGTGAGTCTGACCCCCACCCCAGGCGGAGACCGATCGGACGAGGTTCGTTGCGGCCAACAAATTCTGCAGTCACTCGGAATAAGAAGCTTCATGCCGCAGGTAACGAGTTGTCCCGGTTGCGGCAGAACGACTTCGACGTACTTTCAGGAGCTTGCGGAACGTATTCAGAACTATCTCGTTGAGCAGATGCCAGAGTGGAAACAGCAATATGCAGGTGTAGAAGAGCTAAAGCTGGCGGTCATGGGTTGCATCGTGAATGGACCTGGTGAATCCAAGCATGCCAATATTGGCATCTCGCTCCCCGGAACATTTGAAGAGCCAAAAGCCCCTGTTTATATTGACGGCAAGCTCTTCACCACGCTCAAGGGAGACCATATTGTTGAAGAGTTCCAGGTGATCCTCGACGAATACGTGGAAAAACGGTATGGCCGGCAAGTGGTCGAGGTCTAAGCTCCTTTCGCCTCAATCACAATCGGAGATCGTTCGGGCTCTATCGCAGAGGTACTGCTGCCCTGCGTAATGTCTGAAGGGAATAGAACGTTCCGCGCCAGCTAACTCCACCGTTATGTAACGTGACTACGGCCGAACGTAGGATAGCGTAGACAAAGAGCACCGTGGCAAACGGGAATGCAAACACGTTGGCCGCAGAGAGTTTGCTTAGACGACGACTCGCAAGCAAATAGAGACTTGCGATTGCACCAACACCAATCAGCGATGGGAGTCTAGTGGGCGACCAAAGAAGTCCCAAAAAGGGACCGAGACAAAGCATTGCTAACATACAGCAGGTACCTGCCATCAGTGTGATACGAAAACGAAAGATGGCAAATAGATTCTTCGTCATCGTGTTGAGCACTCCACGAATCCCCGGGGCCCAGTGAATTCGAACGTACATGGGTGCGAGTGCAACGTATTGTCGAAGTCCTGAATCCTTCACCAGCCTGCCTAATGCCAAGTCTTCAAGTATCTGTAGGCGAAGCCGCTCGAACCCACCTAACTCCTTGTAGGCTGATGCTCGAAGAAGATTGAAGGCGCCTACGCCGATCGCATCCCTTGTACGTGGGTTGCTGACTCGCCAAAGACGTGCGCCCCATAAGCCAAGAACTTGCAGGAATGCCATCACCATCCCCTCGCCTAGCGTGTGGACGATGGCTGTAGGAGCGGTGATAAAGTGATCGGCGCACTGCGATTCTGCAAGCGCCAGCGAGCGACGAAGGCATTCCGGATGAAAGAGCACATCGCCATCTGTAAAAAGAATCCAACGTGGGTTGGTAGTGTTTTCGGCGTGGCGAGCGGCAACAGCCATCGCGTGTGTCTTACCCAGCCATCCTTCTGGCAATTCGCTGACATGCAAAACTGAAAGTCGTTGCGGATACGTCGCAGAAAGATCATCCATGATGCTGCCTGTCGCATCTGTTGACCGGTCATCTACAGCGACGATATGCAGGTTGGGCCAATCCTGCTCGACCAGCGACTGCAGGCAGGCAGCGATAGACTCCTCCTCATTGCAGGCAGGAACGACAACTGCAACGGAGGTGTCCGACGTTGGCTGGGACGGCGATGCAGGATCAAGCAGCGAGGGCACACGTCTCATCCCCATCCATGCAGTGACCGCTTGAACGCTCCATGCGAGCGCTAGCAGCCAAGCTGCAACAACAAGCGATGTATGAGTAAAGAACACAAAAGACATTGCCAGTAGATTCCTTCGTGATTCGCAGGCACGCGCCTTACTCGTAGATCAAGCTTTCGACGATAATGAGGATTAAACGGCGGCGGAGGCCGCGTGAAGCGGCGGTGCAAATCGCGCGCCAACCAAGAAGATGATTGTGGCGAAGACAAGCGCAACGAGGGTAGAGCCAAGGCCAACGGATACATTTGTGTGATCGGAAACAGCACCTATGATGCGGGGACTGATAGCGTCGCCGAACGCATGGATGGTGAAGAGCTGACCAGCGAGTGCTGCCGCGCGGATCTCAGGGCGCACTGCATTCACAGTTGCGGCGTTGACCGGCCCTGTACCGAGAAAGATGAGGAAGATCGCGATCGCTAGGCTCGGTAAGGTGAACGCTTTTGGGCCGAAGAAGCAAACGATCGCTGGTGGAGTCGCTATGGCCGCAGCAATCGCCGGAACGAGGTACAGTGCCTTTGACGTTCGCTTGGACCAGCTCTGCGCGATAGCTCCGCCGACGATAGTGCCTGCCAGGCCTGTCACAACCGTGATCGCTCCCATGAGGAATGCGGCTGAACTCTGCGATCGACCATCGACGCGCTGCAGGAATGATGGCATCCACCAAGAGATGCCACCCAAGGAAAAGGTGACTGCCGCATACCCAAAAATGGAGCAGAGATAGGCCGGGTTCTTCAGAAGAGAAAGTACCGTTTTCTTCTCAAGCTTCGACTTTTCGTTTTGTGTCTTTGCACGCTGAGGTTCCTTCAGGAAGAGTGCGATGAGCAGAGCGATCACGATCGCCGGAACAGCCGAAACAATAAAGGACATTCTCCAGCCAAAGTGTTCGCCGACGGTTCCACCCACAAGATAGCCGAGAGCAGCACCAACCGGAATCGCCACATTAAACATCGTTAGCACCCGGTTCCTTTGGTCTTCAGAGTAGAAGTCCGAGATCATCGCTGGAGCAAAGATCCCGAAAGATGCTTCACCAACGCCTAAAGCTGCATGTCGCAGGTTAAGAGAACCATAGGAATGCACCGTTGCCGTTAGAAGATTGATGCCGCCCCAGAACAAGGCAGCCGCCACGATCATTGGTTTGCGCGGAAAGCGATCACCAAGCCAGCCTGTAACCGGAGAAGTCACCATGTAGGCCAGCATGAACCAGAATGTCAGCGAGCCAATTTGGGCATCGCTGATATGGAACTCGCCCTTCACCTGCTCCTGAACCCCAGGAAGAATGTAACGGTCGATGTAGTTAACGAAGTTCAGAGCTGTCAGCAGAATAAGAGCTGTTGTAGCCCCTGCTACGCTCCTCTGCGAAGCAAGTGGCCGCTCCGAAGTATCTGTCTGCGAGGTCATCCTCGGGTGAGCATAACAGGAGGACTCTGTAAAACAGAGCAGCCGTTTCTCGAAATGAGTTCTGAAACAGTAAGCCACTTCGTCAGCTAGGAGCGTGGTCCGGCCGATTCGTGCGGGCGAGGATAGAAGGCCTCAACGACCGTGGAGATACCGCCACGCGGACGAAAATCCCCTTTGACAAGCGCCCAAACAGGATCTGTGGCCTTGACAATGTCATTCAAGACTTGATTGGCGATATTTTCCTGAAAGATCCCAAGATTCCGGTAGCAAAAGAGATATTCCTTTAAACTCTTCAGCTCGAGACATCGCTGGCGAGGCATGTAACGGATCGTTAATACCCCGAAATCGGGTAGTCCGGTCTTAGGGCACACCGAGGTGAATTCGGGGTCGTCGATCAAAATCTCATAAGACTGGAACTGGTTCTCCCAGGTCTCAATCTCTGGAAAGTCTTTATCCAGACCAGCTTTCGCGTGGTCATCGGTGTACCCGGTCGTGAATGTAGAGGCCATGTTCCTACTTTACGGCGAATTGGTAAAGACGAAAGCTTGAAGAGCTCCTTCTGGAGCGCCTAGCCAAGCTCTATCAGTTTCGACGACCCAAAGTCGGGCGATCATCCCCCGAAGTCGTAGAACTTGGGTTGTTCGGATCATTATTCGATCCGCCAGTTCGGCGGAGTGTTGGCTTATTGCCGTCGTTCTTGTTATTTAACTTGCGTTTGTTTTCGATGCGTGCCAGCCTGGCTTTTACATCATCGAACTCGCTTGTAGTGACAATGTAATCAGGCTTTGCCGGAAGAATCGTTGCAATCTCATCTTCGGATCGGCCAATGCGGTCCGGAGTTTGAGGATGGTCAGAGAAAAGCTTTGCGACAGCCCCTGGTTTGTGCTTCTCGAGAGCGTCGATCTTTTCAAAGAATTGAATGAACGCTTGCGGATCATAACCGGCCTTGTACATATATTGCAGTCCAAGGAAGTCCGCTTCCGACTCATCCATACGGGAAAACTTGAGGAATGCAACCGGGATCGCCAGTTGCGTCGCCTCGTAGATTCCATACCCTGTATAAGATCCCTGCGTCATAATAATCAGCGGAACACTCGCGATCTGCGCATAGTTCAGCTTCGTCATCTGCCGCGCAGCATGGTGCGCGACTACGTGAGAGATCTCGTGGGCCATAACGCCCGCAAGTTCCGCCTCTTCATCCGCCGCCAGGATCAATCCCGAATTAACATAAAAGAATCCGCCCGGCAGGGCGAAGGCATTGATCTCATCGGAATCGATCACTTTGATTGTGAAGGGCACCTTGGCGTCTGAGTTCTTGACCAGATTCTGCCCGATCCTGTTGACATACTCAACAATCACCGGATCGGTGACTAGGTGAGCGGACTTTTCAATCTCCATCGAGTACGACTTACCGTTCCTGATCTCCCAATCCGTTGAATACCAGTTCCCCAGGCCTCGGCCACCAATATTACGATTCCCAATTGCATCGACGTCGTCCTCAGAACCCTTCTTGATGTGCGGATCGAGGGACTCTCCAGGAGATGGCAGAGAGTCTGTCTTTTGCTTCGCCGCGGCCGTCGCGGCCTTGTTGTCTGCCGGCGTTGGCTGTGTCTCCGTTCCCGGATCCTTTGGCAACGGTCCGGGCGTTGGGGTCTGCACCGGTACGGGTGCGCTCTGGGGTATCGGCGCTGGAGTCCCGGCCTGAGTCTGAGCGGAGACAAATGGCACAATCAGCAGAATCGCTGCAAGCGAGAGGGGAGCGACAGAACGCATAAGGAAATCTCTCCTGATTGGAGCGAACGTCAGTGGGTCTCTTACCCGACGTTTGATGAACACAACACTCCACCATATTTGACGTAGTATGCGCCCTTTCGTCGCCGGTGACCAACATCAAACCTTGACAGCATTACCAGGTATTGTAGGAGCTTCCGTCAGCCGCAGTCATCTGTGCCCCTGAGTGAAGATCACTGATACCGCCGGAGTCGGTCTGCTCGATCGAGGAGAGCACGTCCGACTGGGCTGGAACCCAGGTATCCGAACGCCGAGTAAACGGATCGACTGGCATGCTTTTGAGATAGCCCGATTGCACCAAGTCGTCCAACGACTGCGGCGCTTTCTGCTTGTCAACCGTGTACGAGTCGATTGCACCCCGCATGGTTCGCAGATCTTCTCGTAGGACAGCTTCTTTAGCGTTCCGCACGTTATTTGTGTACGAGGGTATCGCGATCGCAGCGAGCAAACCGATCACAACCATCACGATCATCAGCTCAATGAGCGTGAATCCCGCCTCATGCAGCGGACGAGTCTCGCGAAATGTAGGGTCGCCTACCATGTGGAGTACTTGGTCCCATCCAGTGCCGTTCCCTGGCTCTTACTGTGCACATCGAATACGTTCTGTCCGCCCCAGGAGTCGCTATCCGGATCATCCTGGTTTGAACGTAGCCCCCACTCAGTGTTGTTTGTCATCGGATCCATGGGAACACGGCGCAGAAAGCGGACCTTCTTCGTCTGGATCTCAACGCCATCAACAAGCGTCTGCAAATCAGGCGGGTAGTTCATGCTATCGGCCTTCGTCTGCATTCCACCCTTCTCTGCCGCATCCTTGTAATGATCGATAGCATCCCGCATCTCCCAGAGCTCTCGACGAAGCTCCCGCTCTTTCTCGCGCTTGACCTGAAAGCGAGCGATCGGCAGAGCTGCTGAAGCTAACAGGGCGACAATGGCTACCGTGATGATCAACTCAACGAGAGTGAGTCCGGCTTCTGCCTCACGAGGCTTCAGCCAGTTCGAGCCGCTCGTCCTTTTCTGCTGCACCATCAGCTCGGCCCCTGCGCTACGCCGATTCAACTGCATTACTTGACATGAATGAGTGCAGTCGAGCCGACCGCCGGGAGCGTCGCTTGTGCACTGTTCCGCGCTCCGACTTTCGGAAGTGAGATCGATGTATCCCCAGCGGCAATCGCCTTAAAAGTCAGGACGCAGATGCTTCCCTGCCCGTCGACACCCTTTACTCCTGGAGGACGGGAGGTTGAGACGTTGATCAGTCCATCCCCTTCATCTCGATGCACCGTCGCAACTGCCTGCCCATCTCGCGTTAGAAGGTCTCCTGAATCAACATTCACCAACTGGAGCACCTGTGAGTTGAACTTCACCTGCAACGGCAACGAGTAGAGATCCTTGACATTGTTTGCCATGATCGCAACCTGGAAGGTACTACCTAGTGCCTGCACCGCCGTAGGCGGAACGATCGTCAGTGTGACCGGAACCGCTCCGGCCGGCGAGACGCCTTCAGGACTGTTGTTTAGATTGGGTACCGGACTGTTGCGAGTCGGCATCTGCGCCTGTTCACTGAGCTGGCTGACCATAGCCGATGCAGCCACCGCTGCCGAGGTTTGACCCGCAGCAGCAGCACGCGGCCGGGGAATAATTGGCACATTGAGCGCAACCGCATTGGGGTCATGACGAAGCTCTATCGATTGGCCGCTCCCAGTATCGATGGCTCGCGTGTTCATTCTGGTGAGGACAGACTCCCGCACGATGTGCGGAATCAATAAAAAGACAATCTCGTTCTGCTGCGTCTCCTTATTTTGTGAGGAGAAAAAGTATTTGATGATCGGAATTTCACCGAGACCCGGGGTTCCGTTGACGTTCTTCAGATCCTGCTTCTGCACCAACCCAGCTAGGATTGAAGGCTCGCCTTCCCGCAACTGAATGGTCTGTTCAACAACGTTCTGGCCGATAATTGGTTCCGTTACGTTCGAGATGGTCACGTTGTTCTGTACCTGCGAGACGTCCACCTTCATCTTCAGGGTCACCTGCCGGTCATAGTGAACGGTAGGTGTCATGTCAACGTTCACGCCAACGTCAATATAGGTGAACTGAGTCTGGACGCCGATTGAGGCAATCCCTGTGGATACGCCCGCGTTGTAGCTTCCCGTTGCGATCGGCACCCGGGTACCAATCTTCAAGGTCGCCTTCTGCCCATCGGTCGCCCGTATACGTGGGTTTTGCAAGATCCTAGTATCTGCATCAGTAAGAAGCGCGTTGACCGTCCCACCCGTCACCGAGACGGCAAAGTTATTCGCGTTCAAACTTGTTAAATTGTTAAGCGTGAGATTGCTGGTGGTAGTAGTGGTACCAGTTGAGGTACCAGTTGCTGTCGTGGGATTGCTCGCGTTCGTGGCGCTCGTGCTCGTCGCCGTAGGAGTAAGCCCAAAGGATTGCGGTAAGGTAATCCCGAGGTTCCTAACCCTGTCGCGATTGACGGACAGGATGGCAACGTCCACAACGACTTCAGGCCGAGCCCGGTCGAGATCGCTCAGCAGTTTCTGCGCCAGCAGAAGTTGATCCGGTGTGGCACGCATCACAATGGCGTTCTGCGACGGAACCAGATAGATCTTCACACTCGGATCAAGCAGGTTACGAATCGCTGTCAGGATCTCATTCGCGTCATTTTGTTGACTGGCGTTTGTCAAATAGAACGTCTGCACAGCGAGATCGTCAAGATCCGTGCGATTCGTCCGAGTATTCTGCGCGATGAAGATCGTGTTCGGAGTCACCGGCTTGTAGAAAGTTCCCGCTTGGATGCCGACAATCCGCAGAGCATCCGCAAGCGAAACATTCGTCAGATCGATCGGGATCCGCTTCGAGCTATAGTTTGGATCGAACAGAACATTGAGCCCTGCCAGCTTGCCAATGGCCTGGTAGATGTTGCGCGTATCCTCAACGCTGTGGATCGTAATTGGATCGTTTGAGACCGGCACCAGAGTGATTGGTCCTGCTACATCACCGAACTGCGGAGCCGTGTCCCCAGGTACAGTCTGGGCCTGTGTCTCGCCATCGGCAGAGTTGACCGGGGACACCGGAGGCCCACCTTGAGGCTGTCCCGTCGGAGCCAAACTAGTGTCTTGACCAGAAGTGTCCAGGAGATGAATCTCTTGATCGGCAGTCTGATTGCCTGGATCAATCTCTCGCGCCCGTCGGAATTCTTGTAGAGCGCCACCAAAATCGCCACTTTGCTTTAGAACACGGCCCCGATCTACGTGCGCAACAGCGGCCTGAAAGCGTAACCGTTCATACCGCTCTTTATACCGAATGTCAGCGGGCTTCTTGATATGAGCTTGGCGATACGCCTCGTAGGCCGCATCATAGTCCTCCCGTACCTCCGCCGTTTCGCCACGCTTGCTCCACGCAGAAGCCGACTGCGCCTGGAGCGCGCGATCACCAGCGGTCTGGAGAGAAAGGACAGCGAGCAGCGGGACCGTACCGATGGACCTGCCCAGAATGTTCCGCTTACTCGCCATGCTCAGATCTGCTTCCTCAAAATCTTTTGTTACGCAACGCAGCCAAACAAACAGCGCGTCTGACACTCCGTACAGCTCAGCGAACCGGACCACCTCCGAACGCTCCGCGTGAGTATAGCATTCAGCCCGCGAGCTTTCGGTCGCTCCAACGTCGGTATCAGCCTTGCAATCCCCGTCAGAAACACTTCCGAGCTTAGTTCGGGTAGATATCTCGTCGTCTTGCTCATTCGACGAAGACGGCGGCCCGGGGTGAGCCAGACGAATGAGCTTCCGATGGTTCTTTCGAGGAAGAGTGCTTAGCGGCAGTTCGTGTTAAAGTAGAGGGTCCGATGCCGCGCTCTCTTTCTAATCCGACACAAGCAGCAGCTGCGAAACCCGCTCCGAAGGAGAAAGATCGTGACCCGGTAGCGGCGGGTCGTCGCGATGCCTCCTTTAATCGATCCGCTGCCTATAACTACTTCCTGACCGATCGCTTCGAAGCTGGCGTTGCACTACGAGGCACCGAGGTGAAGTCAATACGAGAAGGAAAAGCCAACCTGAAAGACGCATATGGTCTGCTCAAAGATGGTGAATGCTTTTTGCTGAACGCTCACATCGGTCCCTTCTCCCACGGAAATGCAATGAACCATGACTCGTTGCGGACGCGCAAGCTCCTGCTTCACGGGCCGGAGATCCGCAGGCTTGAGGCCTTGACCCGCCAGAAGGGATTCACCCTGATTCCAGTACGTCTCTACTTCAAGCATGGACGCGTTAAATGTGAAATCGCCTTGGCGAAAGGAAAGCAGGACTGGGACAAGCGTGAGACCGAGCGGAAGCGCGAGGCGGACAGTGAAGCCAAGGCCGCGATTGCACGCAGCCAAAGACGCTAATTCCTGCTCCAAGCACGCTGGTTCCTTTTTCCAGGTTCGCTCGCGCTGTAGGATCAGTCTATGAACATCGCCCTCCTCGTTCAGGATGCCGCTTCCTTTTCTACGCCTCTTCTTGCCGTGTTTGCAGTGGATATTGCGACCGGTGATGAGTCTGAGCCGCACCCAGTGCTGCTGACAACGTCGGACTCGTTGACGGACGCCGCATCCAAGGTTCTGGCCACCGGCGAGTTCAAGGCGACCTTGGGTGAGATCCTTCTGCTCCATGCGCCAGCAGGTATACGCGCGGACCGCCTGATGGTTGTAGGTCTTGGAAAGGCGAAGACTCTTAAACCGGGGCAGGCGCGAAAAGGCGCTGGCAGTCTCCTAAGAGCATTGAAAGTGAAAGGTGTTCGGGATCTGGCGTTAGCTTTTCCCGAAGATCGGTCACTGAGCGACGAAAGCATGGAGGAGCTTCCCTGCCAAGCCACCATGCGCGCCATCGTTGAAGGAGCAGAGCTCGCGGATGCCGACTACGATACCTACAAGAGCGATCGCAAGGACCGATCGGTTCGGTCCCTCACCATCCTCGCGCGAAGTGCGGAACGATCTACCCGCACCGAGATGGACGATGGATTGCGGATTGGCCTCATCGTAGCGAACGCCCAGAACTTCGCTCGATCGCTTGTCAACGAGCCCGGGAACGTTTTAACTCCATCCGAGCTCGCTCGTAGAACCGCGGGCATGTGTGCCGAAGTCGGCCTGCACTGCGAGGTGCACTCAACGGAGAAACTCCAAGAGCTGAAGATGGGTGCCTTTCTTGCCGTGGCACAAGGCTCCGAGCAGCCACCCGCACTCATCACCTTGACCTACGAACCCGCTGAAGCTCCCGACGCCGGAGCGCCCGTTCTTGGCTTAGTCGGGAAAGGCATAACGTTTGATACCGGAGGAATCTCGATCAAGCCGGCAGATGGCATGGAGAAGATGAAGTACGACATGGCCGGCGCAGCTGCCATGATCGGTGCGATGCGTGCCATCGCTGAGCTCAGACCACCCATCAAGGTCGTGAGCGTTATCTGCTCGGCAGAGAACATGCCGGATGGCCGTGCCTACAAACCAGGCGACGTGGTGACGTCCATGAGTGGTAAAACCATCGAGATCATCAACACCGATGCGGAAGGCCGCCTCGTTCTTGCCGACGGCTTGCACTATGCCAAAACACTGGGCTGTACGCATCTAATCGACGCTGCAACGTTGACCGGGGCCTGCGTCGTTGCACTTGGCATCCTGAACGCCGGGCTGTTCTCGAACAGCGATGACGAGGCGGGTATCTTTCAAGATGCAATGCGGCGCGCGGGAGAGCAGTTCTGGCGGCTTCCCTGCACCGAGGACTATCGCGAGCAGATCAAGAGCAAGATCGCGGACATCATGAATACAGGCGGAACCAGGTGGGGTGGTGCCATTTCAGCCGCAATGTTTTTGCGGGAGTTCGCCGGTGACACACCTTGGGTACACCTGGATATTGCGGGCTGTGCCTGGGAAGACGACGCGAAAAGCTGGATCGCAAAAGGACCGACTGGTATAGCCGTCCGCTCCATCGTCGAGTGGGCCATGGCCGCTCGATAAACAACGAGCAAGAAGACTCATGGGCGGCGACGCAGGAGCCTATACCTCAGGAGTAGCCGGGACAGGCTCACAGCTACATTACTGGTGGAACCTCAATACCGAGCAGTGTGAGCGTCCGTGTCAGTTCACGCTGTGCAACCGCTGCCGTCGCAAGCAGCAAGGTACGGCGTTCTGGATCCGTTTCGTTGAGTACGTGATGCCGATGGTAGAAGTTGTTGAACTGCTGAGCCAGTTGAAAGGCAAAACGAGCCACATGTGCCGGCTCAGACGTTGCAATGGCTTGTTCAATCACAGCACTCAGTCGGGATGAGAGCAACCAGGTCTCCCATATACTGCTTTCCTGGGCTGACTCGAGCAGGGATGACAGACGATCTGAGGCCATCTCAGCAATTGCGCTTCGAGCCGTAGCTGGCTCGATCCCGGCTTTTCGCAGGATGTTGGCCGCCCGCACGACAGCATACTGAAGGTACGGCCCAGTCTCTCCCTCAAAGCTCAAAGCATCGCGGAAATCAAAGGCGATTACCGTGTTGCGAGTGAAACGCAACATGAAAAAGCGCAGCGCTCCGACGGCAATCTGTGTGGCAATTTGCACACGTTCCTCAGTTGGAAGTTCTGAGTGGCGTCCGTCCACCTCTACGAGAGCGACGCCAATCAGACGATCGATCAGATCATCTGCCTTCACACCAAATCCCTTGCGCCCGCTCACCTCGATGTACGCTCGCTTTTGATCCTCTTCGCTCACCGTGTAGCCAAGATCTATGGCGCAACGGGGTGTCAGAGCCACCATCTCGTAGCTGAAATGCGTATAGCGGTCTGCTGCTGCTGTGTACCCCATGCCACGAAGTGCCTGAACAACGTTGTTCTGGGGATCGTTCTGCCGTGAATCGATGACGTTGTAGATAGCGTCCGCATGGCCGAAGCTAGGGTGTGGGTCTTCTCCGGCAACCGCCGAAATCCAACAGGTATGTGTCCGATAGTGGTGAAACTGTCGGTAACCAAAGTCTTTATTTTGCAGCAAATTGAACTTCCACAGATGGTAGGCGATGTCCTTGCCGACATACGTTACTGTCCCGTTTGAGCGAACAATGACCTTCGCCTCCTCGTCTGGTCCATCAGACGTTACTTGGTTGAGATCGCCCCCTCGCCGCATGACGTAACAGCCTTGATTCTTCCCCGCTGTCTCGAGATAAAGCACTCCCTTTTCAAGCATGAGCAATCTCGCGGCCTCCCAAAAATGCAGGGACAACACCTCACTCTCACGCGGGAGAAAGTCATACGTGATCCCGAGGCGCTCCATCGTCTCTAAATGCCGCCTCAACACAGAGGTTGCAATAAGATCCGCAATCTGAGCGATCTCGTTTCCACCTTCCTCAATTGCATGGAGCGTCGCCAGTCGTACTGCTTTCCGAGCAGCCGTCTGCTCAGGGTCTGACGTGTACCACTGCGACACGCGAGCGTAGAGATCCCAGCAGAAATAATCGATGCGCTGATTGCTCTCCAGCAGTTCCGTCAACAATTCGCGAACGCGCGAGAGACTCATCTGCTCGAGATGGACAAAACCAACAACGACGTCGGCCACTTGCACCCCGGTGTTGTCGATGTAGTTCTGCACTCCGACCTGATAGCCGCTCTTAAACTCGTCGGGGCGCAAAAGTCGTTGCAGCGTATCGCCAAGAATAGCATTGCGCAAGTGGCCGATGTGTGCCGCTTTATTCGGATTGATACTCGTGTGCTCCACAAGCCTGAAACCCGGACCTCCGACATCAGCATGGCGATCTTCCGCTATCGCCTGAACCATCGCCGCGCGCGCGAGTTTAAGGTTTAGGTATCCAGCGCCGGCCACCTCGACCGAAGCAACCTGTGGCAGATCTCCTCGGTGCATCTCTGTCTGAAGACTCTCAGCCAGGATCTGCGCAATAGCACGAGGTGCTTTCCTTAATGTCTTCGCTAGTTCAAACGCGAGCGGAGTCGCGAGTTCTCCCATCGAGATCGTGGGTGGCTGCTCCATGACAACCTGAACATCCTCGAGGCCAAATTGCTCTCTCAGGATGTCTTGAAGCCTCGCAATCGCAATCTGCTGTACTGTTCGAAACATTGCGTCTTTCACCAAGCACCGCGCGTGCAGGCCGGCTCTAATTGTTTTCTACAAATTCAATCCACTCACGGCAGCTCATTTGGTAGAACATGCATGTCTTGAAGCAGAGGCTGATGCGGAGGCGTTCGGAAACGATGAACCAAAAAGACCAGGCCACCCGCGCCAGTTACCGAGATGAGCAGCCAGGCGTGCAAGGAAAGCGCGAACACTGCAGATAGGCTCTCTGAAGCCCCGTGACTCACAAGTGCTGTCTTGACTGCCCACTCAAATGTGCCGATCGCACCGGGAGAACTGGGGATAAGATAGGACAGGTTGGCCACGGAAACCGCCTGCCATGGACCGATTGCGTCAACCCCCAAACCCACGACGTGCACTCCTGAGACAAAGATCATGCCCTCTGCTGCCCAGATAACGACCGATTGAATGAGCAGGAGCACAGACCCGAGAATACCAATCTGCCGAATGCAGTCGAGCGCCAGCACCAGCCAGTGTTCTAGTTTTGTCAGAATCGATCTCTTTGGAAGAGCACGAAAGAAACGATCTAATGGAGCCTGCAAGAATCTGGCCCCAAGAAGCAACGTGAGCAGAGCGAGACTCGAGATAACAAGCATCAGCTCTGCAAGCACACGAGAGTGCGGTGAGACATTTCGTCCCATGAAGAGGACGAACAAAGAAACCAGCACGAAGATGTCCAACAATTTTTCAAGAATGACAGTGCTTAGGATTGCCGACGGGCTCGTACCTAGATCCCCTGCGTAAGTGAAGACCCGCATGATATCTCCGACCCGCAGTGGAAGGATGTTGTTAGCCGCAAGTGAGGTCAATAGGACGCGAGCGCACACGGCGAAGTTGGCGCCGGTCGATCGCATCATCGCCGTCCACCGAACGCACCGTAAGGTGTAGCTCACACCCGTAAACCCTAGAACACCACCGATCCAAAGCGGGTGCACGATCCGAAGGCTCCGAATCTGCGCGACCGAAATTCCGTGGAACGTGTACCACAGAAAAAATGCACTGATCAGAAGCCCAGGAAGCGTCCGAATCAGTCTGCTGCCTCGTTGTTCACTCACTGCATCGACCTTCTACTACCCAGCAGAACTGCCGCCTAGGACAAATATGCGCCATGTACGATATTGTATCGTCGATAGCTTCCAGACGAAGGAGCTCGAGACCATGAGAAGACGTCTTGTCTGATACCGAAACAAGCGTCCGCATCCGCAAGCCTCGCCGGGCCCTGATCACAGTTTTTCGTCACCGTAGTTGGGAGATCCTGCTCTTTGTCGATCGTCACCACCGTACCAGCCGTTCGAAACTCGTCCGCAACCTCGATTCCTCCGCAGTCGACGGCGTACGGGGCCTTACTGTCAGCTTTCCTGACACCGATCGCTGTCCTCATTCTTGGCTTCCATCCCTATGCTGAAGATGGTGGACTCTATCTCGCTGGCGTGGAATACCTGCTCAATCCCTCCCTCTTCCCGCATATGCGGCAGTTCGTCACAGCGCCTCTTCGTTACTCTGCATTCGCTCCATGCGTCGCTTCTCTTACACGCCACAGCGGTCTCTCGTTTGACACGGTCGTCTTCGCGATCTTTCTTCTCTGCCTCTGGGCGACCATCTTCGCTGCTTGGTGCATTGCCCGCGAATGCTTCGCGAGTACCCGGGAGCAGGTGGGCGCCACGATGGTGGCTGCACTCTGGCTGAGCCTTCCAGTCGCAGGCACATCGCTGATGCTCATCGATCCTTACCTCACTGCGAGAAGTCTGTCTACGCCACTCACGTTGCTTGCAATCGCTTGCGCGCTGCGAACCTGTTCCGCGCAGAGATCAGCCGATCGACCGGCCGTCCGGCGAAGTTTCTTAATGGCCCTTCTTTGGATCGCTCTGGCTGCGCTCTTTCACCCACTGATGGCAGGCTACGGGGCTGTGTTCGTACTGTCTGCGGTTTGGATTGATTTACCCGGCTCTCGATCAAGATGGGTAAGAGCTCTGACGCTCGCCGGCGTCGGCCTTCTCTTTGCCACTGCGATTCAAGTAGCCTCCGCAACGCCGTCCCAAGCGGTCACGAGAGTCGCCTTGACTCGCAGCTACTGGTTCCTTGCGCAATGGGAATGGTTCGAAATTCTTGGCTTGATCGCTCCTCTGATCATTCTTGCCATAATGCTACGATCGCAACGTTTCCAACAATTCAGGCCATTGGCGCGGTCAGCCATCTCCGTAGGCGCAATCGCGATCGCCGTTTCGCTCGCCTTCGCTCGGTCGAGCCTGCATTCTTTCGGAGTCTCTCACCTGCAGCCGCTCCGCGTATTTCAGATCATCTACTTTGCGCTTTTACTGGCGTTGGGTGCTTGTCTAGCCCGCTTAGTTCTGCGTGACGTGTGGTGGCGGTGGGCTCTTGCCATCCTGATTCTCAGCGCGCCCTTGGTCTTTTCCGCTCGACTTGTCTTCGCACATTCCTCTCATCTGGAGCTTCCTGCACATCGCATCATTGATGCTGACCGAAATGAGTGGGTCGCCGCATTTCGATGGATTCGCCAGAACACCCCTGTGGACTCCTTTTTCGCCCTCGATGCGAACTACATCTCCGACCCAGAGGAAGATGCGCAAAGCTTCCGAGCGATCTCCGAGCGAAGTGTTTTGCCGGATTACTCCAAAGATGGTGGCGAAACGGCGGTCAATACGGAACTTGGTGAGGCTTGGCAGCGCGGCGTTGATGCGCAACGATCATTATCGACAGAGGATGATTTGGCCCGTCATCAGGCACTGGATCCGCTCGGCGTGAACTGGATGGTTTTGCGAAGCGAAGCGAAGACGCTGTCCAAATGTCCTTATGACAACGGGACTGTAAAAGTCTGCATGCTGGACGATGTACGACCTCGCACTTTGACGAAGACTGAGTTCGACGATGAGCATAGTCCGGACTACGGAACGCGCAACGGACGAAATCCCGATAAGGGAAAAAGACCGGTCGGGTAATCCTCGGTTGGCACCTGCTGCTTGAAGAGATAGCGCACAAAGAACCCGCCGTTTACAGTGTTGTAGTTGCGCGAGTTGTTCGCTGTTGCGAAGCCACCGATGTACCAATGATCAGCGATCCTGTAAGAAGCCTCGCTGTTCAGCGAATAATTGAAGCCGGTATCACTATTTTGCGAGTAGTAGGTGTTTCCGGAGCCTAGCTGCAGCGGAAGATCCAAAGGGTAGTACGGCGCTGATGCTTCCTGAAAGGTCTGCACACCGATGCTGCCATTCACCGAATAATGGAAGTCGCTCTTGTAGTACCCGGTGTAAGTCAGCGGCACAGATGCGAGAAAATACACATTAGGGCTGAAGTAGCCGCCCTGACCATAGGTCATCCCACGCTCGTTTTGGTCGTAATGCATGGCGAAGAAGTTACCGCCCACGTTCAGCGTTCCATACCCCGGCCAGCGATGAACTCGGAAATACGCGCCCATCGTGCCCTCATATTTCTTGTTGTCTAAAACGTGGTAGCCCTCAATGGTTCCGCCATCCCCGGAAAGATACAGGCCCGACTTCTCACCACCCACATCAAGTCGCAAGCCTCCGGTAGTGGAGATCACGCCACCCCAGATGTTTCCTTCAAAAACGTTCGAAATCGTCCCCGGATCGCGCAGGCCCGCATACGATAACTGCGTGTCTTTTACGCTGTCACGGTCCCCGAAAAGGGTAATATGTCCGCCAAATGGCCGCCATTGCGCACGAGCGGTGATATTTGAAACCAGAAAACTATACGGCGTGTACCCGGCAGCGATTCCAAAGTTGGTCGTCGTGAGTTGAAATTCTCCACCAACTCCACTCGAGAACTGCTGAGCAGGCGCAACTGCCGCACTGCCACTCAGTGTTCCGAGAACGGGGACCGTTCCTGTCGCATTCTGGAAGGCGTTTGTGTCAATCAGCCCGGAGTTCAAAAAGACAGGCCGCGGAACCACGGTGGCACGAACTGTCTTGCCAAGCACGGCTGAAGCTTCTACCGGTGCCTCGATGTCAATCAGCCGGTCAAAGCCCGATGTTCCACTGCGGTAGCGCGCGACCCCGGTACCGCCGATCCATCCACTGTAGGAAGCCTCGAGCGTTGCGAGCTCCATTTCAGTCTGCTCCCGTTGTGACTTTCCCGCCGGCACTACACCGCCGCCTGGATCATACGAACCGCGTAGAGGAGGAACATTCTTTGCCGTCAATTCTGCATCAGTGGGTGGCGAACCCTCGGCACTTGCAGCTGGAAGCGTTGGGTATGGTGAGGAACCTAACGAAGCTGGAACGTTTGGATAGGCGAGCGGTTGCGCTGGCTGAGTGGCGTACGAGGATGAGTTGGTCGTGACCGTCGCGGAACGCCGGCGGCGCGTGTTACCCGAACCTGACGAAACATCAGGTTGCGGGTACTGCTGGCCCAGACTGTCTCCGGTCTGGTGTGGCGCTATGAACTGCGCATTTTGGGTAGGTGGTGTGTTATCCGTCTCCGCTGGTGGACGGCTGATACGGGACATCGTCGTTCGCCCCGGCTTATACGGAGCATTTGGGAGATAGCGCGGTGTCGGCAGGACGTCCGTGACCTCACGCTGTGCAGGCCCCGTCTGAGGCGTCGCATTTCCGAGCTGCACAGAAACCGGAGCAGGTGTATAGCCGAAGCTGCCCGCCGGCGGAGTGTATGGAGTGTACGGTCCGTAGATGTCTTGGGTCGGAATCGTTGCGATCTGACGGCCTAGCATTGCGTTTGCGTCCCCTGAAAATGGCGAAACGCCCGTTGACGGGGAAGTCGTGAGGATCGGTGTTCGTGCGTTCGCCAGCGTCGTTGGGGACGAATATGACGGGGTCCCTGACGAAGTCTGTGGCTCCACGCTCGCTGTTGGAACATAGTCCTTTAGCGTAGTGCGGCCTGCTCCCGCAGGTTGATTTGTTCGGTAACTCGGGTTCGCCATGTACGACGGAACTACCGTCTGTGAAGAGGATGGTTCTGTGCCGAGTGTCACCGGTGGCTGTCCACTTAGATTTCCGTAGTTGGGTAAGTAGGGTCTATCGACCTGCGCACTCTGCGCCCCCCCATTGAGCGCCGTGTCTCCTCCCGTGCTTAAGAGCGTTGCCAGATCTTGCGATTGCGTCGCACTCGGCAGCCGAACCGCCGGCATGGGCTGGCTCAGCTCCCCTGCGAGTTCGCTCCCCGGATCACCGGGCGGCAGAGCCGCAAGCGAAGCACGGAAGTAGTCCGCTGCGCGGCCACTGTTGCCGTGCGCCTGCTCGAACTTCGCCCCCAGGGTCAGCATCTGTGCGTCCTTCGGGTAAGCGTCCAGACCATACCGCAGCCAGGTCTCAGCATCCTTCTGATCGCTCGACGCCAGCGCAGCGCCAACGGCGGACTTATAGTCCGACGCGGTGGCCGCTGTCATATCCTGCGACTTGTAAATGAGTACCGCCTGCTTCGGCAGGCCCGCGCGCGCGTAACCGGCGGCCAACGCCCGAAGCACCCCGGGGTTGTCCGGAAATGCTTTCGCGGCCGCATTCAAAATGGCCAGAGAGCGTTTCTGATCTCCTGCGCCTGCCGCCTGGTTCGCACGGCGCACGGCCCAGTTCGTCCAGATCGTCTGCACCGTCCGCCGCTGCTCGTCTGAGAGATCCGCACGGCCGCCGAGCAACATAAGCTGCCGATACAATCCGGCGTCGTTGCCGCTGTTGAAGAGGAGCCATGCATCTTGGACATCGATGTCGGTTGGCGCCGCCGCGTTCTGGGCCGCGTAATGTTGCTGCACGCGATTGATAAAGGCCATTGCCTGCCTCGGCTGGCCGAGACCGTTGTAGATCGCCCCGATCGTCTGCAGATACTCAGGATCTCCCTCTAGCTGGCGCTTTAACCCAGCGGGAATCTGCTGCGCCTGCGCCAACGCTTCCTGATCGTGACCGGAGCCATGCAAGGCCGCGAGGATCCCCTTCCACGCATCCGGTCGATCTGCACTCTCAGCCAGCACCTGCCGGTAGATCGGGTACGCCTGCTGCGTGTTGTTTCGGGATAGATAGATCCCTGCCAACTGAAGTTCCAGGCCCACTGACGGCTTCTGGTTGGCAGCCGTTTGCTGGGCTACCGCGTGCTCCAGAACTTGCTGCGCCATCTCAAGATTGTTCACCCCCTGGTACACCGCTGCAACAGTCGACTGAAAGCCGAGGTCGCGCATGACTGCGTCGGAGATCGCGGGCGGCATGCTCTGTAGGGTTTGCAGCGCCTGCGCATCGCTCTTCAAGGCATGCTCCGCACGTACGAGCCCCTGCCATGCGCCAACGTTTGACATATCAGCGGCAAGAACCTGGCGGTAGAGTCCTGCGGCTTGATCGACATGATTTGCCTGCTGCAGAAGCGCGGCAAACTGCAGCTGTGTCTCAATCTTTAACCGCCCTGCATCAGCCGGAAATGGTAGATCAAGCGCGCTCCGTAGTACTCGCTGTGCGTCTGCATCCCGTCCAACCGCAGAGTAGGCAGAAGCAAGATTTCGCAGAAAGTCCGGATCCCTCATCAACTGCGCATGGACGGCAGCCGGAATCCGCCGCTCCGTAAGTAAGGCTTGTGACGCATTTCCCGCAGCGTAATAACTCTGGAAGAGACCGCGCCACCCACCGGGTGAATTCGCTTTCAGTTTTACAAGTTGCTCGAAGACCTGCGTCGCCGCTTCCGACTGCTGCGCCTTCAGGAAAGTTCCTCCCAGGCCCTCCAGCGCCTCCGGACTGTTCGGCCGCATCGCCAAAGCCGCTTGATATTGCTGCTCCGCCGTTGTCAGATCGTTCTCATTCAGTGCTGTGGACGCTTCGCCCATCGTGAACCAAAAGCGGGCCGTCGCCAAAGCCGGGTCAAGTCCGGCGTCCTTCGCGCCATTCTGTTTCGCCTGATCGAGGAAGCTGATCGCAGCACCGAAGTTGGACTGCTGCATGCGGATGTATCCAAGACCGGCCAGGGCCCGCGCGTTCTCCGGATCTGTCGCGAGGATGGCTTTGAACCGTGTTTCAGCTTCGTCAAGTTGCTTTGTGTTGAGCGCCTTGTAAGCCGTCTCAACCTCTTGGCCTCGCGCGCGGCTTGCAACCAGCTCAGGACTGTCTGCAGTCGCGCCTGCGGCTTCATGCACTCCGCTCTGCGCCCCTCGCGGTGCTGTCTTGGGCTGATTCCGCAAAGCCTCGGCCAGCTGCGCATCAGTGTGCTTCGCTAGATAGGCGCGAATGTCAGGCGCGGAGGCAGGATTCGCTGAGTCCCACACGAGCGATTGACGCAGTGCTTCCATTGCTGGTGGGCTGCTCGGGTGCTTCTCGAGATATCGTCGGCCCTCTGCACGCGTCTTCGGGTTATAGGTCAAAATACGCCCTAGCGCAATCTGGTAGCGGGAGTCTGCTGGATAGCGCTCTACAAGTGTGTGCAGTCCTGAGATCGCGTGCGGCCGACCAGCCTCAGTGGCAGCTTCGGTCTCGTAATACGCGAGAGCCCAGTCTCCGGCGGGCGGTGTGTCCCCAAACACCTTCCGGTAGATCCCCATAGCCTGTGCATACTGACCCGCTTGCGCATACTTCCCAGCTTGCTGCAGTTGCGCGCTGCGGTTGTCGTCCGTCGCAACTTTCTCGGCTCTTAGAATTCCAGGATCATTCGGGTTGATAGCGCGAAGACGCTCAAGATAGCTTGCGGAAAGCTGGCCATTGCCACTCAGCTTCGCTGCTCGCGCCAGCCCACTGAGCGCTTCCGTGTTGTTTGGATCAGAAAGCAGCACCTGTTGCCAGGTCTGTGCCGCCATATCCATCCGACCCTTGGCCTCAAGCGTGTGCGCCTTATCAAGCAGGACCTGCGTGGCCGATTGCCCGATCTGTGCAGCAGCCGGAAGGCTCAGTGAAACGTACGCAATTGAGCTGCTGACCAGCGCGGCGAAAAGCGTTCGGGATCCTGGTTTTCTCTTCATAGACTTTCAATAGCGTGCGGCGGGTCGGATGCGGTGATTGAGCCTGCTTTTACTTCCCGAAGCTTACCGTGTTTGCCGAACTTTGTACTGCCTAATTCCCACAGCAAGAGAGAAACTACAGCCAAAGTTGCACGTCGTCAGGGCGTTCCTCGCCAACGCACAATCAACTTGCCGCTCCGGTCGAAATGGTAGCGCTGCTCCGTCCATCCTGTTGCAAAGAGGGCAAGGTTCTGGTCGTAATACGCGGCCTGTTTGCCGTAGAGCCCACTGCCTTCGTCACGCGCCGCCCCCAGCCGCGTTAACTGCGCACGCTCTTCGTTGCGACGGCCGAGAAGATGAAGATACGGAATGACAGCGGCAGAAAAGCTTAACGGGGCGTCTCGTTGAAGAACCCTTCCCTGTTCGTCGACCTCGAGCGGGGGCGTCATCTCGTGCTGCAGATACGCCGCCATGCCCGGCAGTTGCGCCAGCATCGCGGTAAGCCCTGGTGTCCCTTCATCCGACAGACCGAGCCACAGGTACACCCGGATTGCCTCGTACGCCCCAAGCGGAACGGCGCTGTGATCTCCACTGGCCCGCTGTACAGGTGAGATCGAGGGACGAACAGTCGTTCCCGCGGCGATCCAGTCCATGGCGAATCCGGCTCCACTTCCCTTCTGCAGCATCGTCTGCAAGCTGTTCAGAACCGATCTCCATGGCCCATCCGGCTGGATCTCTGAGAGCCGCATCAACAAAGGCGGTGGAAGATAACAGGGATTGAGAATCCACGTTTCACTGTCGGGATGAAAGCCAGTAGCCCCGGGCAACAGCGTGATGCCCAGACCGGGAACGAACGCAACCTCTTGCTGCGCAATCCGCATAGCCAGGATCGATCCAAGCTTCTCATACCGTGGATCGCGCCACAGTCGGCCCGCTTCAGATAACGTATACGCCATCCAGAGATCTGCATCAGATGCAGGATTCGGATCAAGGATCTTCCACGTGCCATCGGGAGCTTTTCCCCAGCTCCATGCAGGAAGACGCAGCGTCAGATCGCCCCCAGCCAGGTTTGCTTCTGTCCAGCGCAACAGGCTGTCAAACCGGTTTCGATCGTTCGCGACCAACGCGAAAAACAGGCCGTACGCTTCACCTTCGCTTGTTGTCCGATCACCGGCGGAGCGGTCCACAACTCGCCCTTGTCCATCAAGCATACGATCCGCATAGCTGTTCCAAAGAGGCCATGGTTGCTCAGCCCGACACCCGTCGCTCATGCAGACAGACAACGCAAGCAGCAGACCCGCGCAACGAAGCACGAGCCCTCGCCCCTTTGCCGTGCGGGTTCTTGGTCCTGTGCTCGTCATCGCGATCTAGTCGTTTCCCTGCAGCCGTGCTCGCGCCTTTCGTCTCAAAACGGCACGGAGCAAGGTGGCGATAAGGAAGCAGATCACCACCGCTGTCACCACCATCAGCCACGGGAACCGCGAGAACAGAAGATTCAAATACGTCCACGTCGACAACGAACCAACGTTATAGACATCGTTGCCGATTCGATACGAGACGAACCGAGTTCCGTGGAGCACGCTAACAGACTGCGATACATCAGAGGACTGGGATGTTTTCAGAAATGTGGTCAGGAAATTCGGAATCGTAGCGTGGTCCCGCACGACCATAACCACGACTGATTTACCGGATCCACTCGGCCACTCAATCCCTTCCATCAAGGCGTCCGGCAATCCACCCGCAGTCTCCAATTGTCCTGACTGAACATGGTCGGAGCTCCGCACCTTCCACCAGGCATGCTGGATCTGCGCGAAGAATCCCTGTGTGTCCTGAATGTGCAGACCACTTCCATCGATCACGACGGGAAGGTTCTGGTTCAACCGGCTCAGTGCTGCCTGATCTTCAACTGTGCCCATTACTAGGTAGTCCTTGCCGCTGTCGCTCCTCATGCCATCGTTGTTGGTCACGGAGACATTCAAAACCGGGTAGCCGGTCTGTGCCCCGAAATGTCCCATGAACGTCAGGTACATCTCTATCTCGTCGGCTCCGGGTGTATCGGGCAACACGACGGCTGTGTCGGCAAGGTCGGCCTTCCGCGTGAAGGGATAGCCGGCGTTCGCAAAGAGCTCAAGATTGGGCATAGGCGCCCAGTGCGGAATGTCCGTAATGTCAAGGTACGAGTCTTTTAACACAGCGCCTTGCAGATTGTAGGGCGCCGTGTCCTGGCATCTTCCCTTCTTCGGAAGAAGGAAGATAAATCGCATCATCAACGAATTCGAGAACGGTCGCATATTAGCGACAGGAACCGGAACAACGGTCTCAAGCTTTGCAGAAGCTTTTTCGGTGTGTGGCATCGGTGTCGAGCTCACATAGCCGTCGTTCATGTACACCTGGATCGTGCTGTCGTTGGAGATAGGAATGCTGTTATAGCGATACCCCATGTGAAACGAGAGATCCTGCTTGTTGCCGTAAAACAAATCAGGCGGCAGCCGCATGTAACCGCGAATGGGAACCGCACCATCTCCCTGCAGATCGCCTGTCTGCGCAATGTCCCCGAGGTGTACGACCTTATCGGTTCGTAACCAGCGCGGAGCATCATCAGGCTCGCGCGGGGCAGGTGGCTTCAAACTCGGAATGCGAACTTGGTCCCCTTGAAAGAGACCTCGCTGCAGTGTCAACGCCATAGCCGCCGTAACCAGGTCATCCGGATTGTCGCCCGTCAACACAAGCAGCTTCGAATACGGGTCCGACGGATTAGTCCGCATCGCAACCGTCGGTCCGGAGCTGCCCGTGATGTTGAAGCTGGTCGGCAACTCCGCGGAATTCTCGCTGATCACAATCGCGTTGCCCGCAGGGATTGCCCCAAAAGACACCGGAAAGCGAACGGGACGAAAGTCCGTCATGATGCCGAACCACGACGCCACAATCCCCGCGGCCTGCATCGCCTTCGGGGATGGCTGCGCCAGAAAGATAATCGGCACCACAGGGTGGAGATTCACGGCCGCGTCGTAGAACGGGAGCGGTAGCAGCTTTAGATCGTTCTGCAGCGGCAGCAACGCACCAGCAAGTTCAATGGTCGAGGTCGTGTCAACATGGCTCCAGAGCGTCGAGCTAGAAGGATCCTCGCACTGCGTCGTGTAATGTCCAACAAACTCGAAGTTGAGTTCATTTTGGTGAACGAGCATCTCCGCCGGCATGGTCAGAGTCGCCTCAAGCATCGCGCTCGACTCGTTTCGCGTTACCGTTACAGAGCTCTGCCCCGCACCCACCTGATCCGCCCCACCCTCTACCTTCATGCCGTTCACCGTCGGCTGCGTCGCAACAGGCAGTGTTGCAAACAGCGTCCCGTTCAACGAAACCTTCAGGTGACTTAGAGCAGGAAGCAGCGCCGGCGAGAAGTGATAACGAATGTGCATCGTCGCTGTCTTCACCACCTGCGTCTGTGGCACCGAGAAGTACACCGAGTGATACGCATCGACCCCGCGCAAGATAATCGTGTCCTGCACACCCACATCGGCCAACGTAAACAGATTGTCGAAGCTGCCCGCCGGCGTCGCTCTTGCCTGCACGCCCACATCCAACACAGCACCTGCTCCAGCCGCCTGCGGCTCAGCGCTTTGCTGCAGCGACTGTCCTCCCGTGGGTGCCTGCGCTGCTTTCATCGAAAGCGATCCAAACAGCACCAGCAGAAGTAGCGGTGCGATGCTTGTCGCAAGCCTTCCTTTCGGCACACTGGCTGATTTCTCAGGCTTCCAGAAGAGCTCCTTAGCCGTCATTGAGAGTCCGCGCATTGAGAGCGAAAAGATTCGTTGCAGGCTGCGTAGTGGACGATCCGGTTCGCGTGACTCTCCCCATCCCAGCCACGTGTCCGCACGGGAGTACAGCACCATTGTGAGCGCTTCCTCCTCTTGCAGCGTGAGTGGGTCATATTGCGCCCGAAGCGCGTTTCCCTGCGCCTCTACCACTGTGGCCGGTAAGGTCGCGTCCCCATCCAGGACCGGGAAAATCAGCCGAATCGGCTGTCCAGGCTCAACGCCCAGTTCCCGCTCTACCCGCATCATGACGCCCCCGCTCGACATATCAGCGGTTACGCCGTGAACAATCGTGCCGTTCGGTAGTACCACCTGTCCCGGCACCTCCATCGTGACGCGCACCGTTTGCCGTCGTTGTTGCCCCTCCCATGCCACTCCGACACACACACCTAGAATGACCATGTTGAAACAGGTCCAGACCAGGTTCATCAAAATCGTTCCAAGATGGTTCGGATCGTACATGTTGGCCAGAAAACTGAGCGGAAATGGCAGGCCAGATCCGGGGAACTGCACATAGCGCGGGAAAGCGGCTAGGATGCCAAGCAGATTCATAGACATCATCAGCAGAAACGGCTGGGCAATTCGGGAATCAAAAAAGCTTTTATTGACGACCCCGCCCTTCGCCGTAACGTTGAAACTGCCAAACTTCGGATTGACCATCGCAAGCATCGTGGGCAGAAAGATATATGGCGCCAGTACCGTCTCATAAATTTCGTTCCAGAACGAATGCCGATGCGCCCCTTGAATGCGAGAGTTGGTGATGTTCGATAGCACAAGGTGTGGAAATGCATACGCTAAAATCGCAGCCCAATACCCTGGCACATTGGTATGACCCAGAAGCAGATAGATCAATGGCGCAGTCAGGAAAATCAGCCTGGGAAAGGCATACAGAAAATGCGACATCGCATTGAAATAACACAGCCGCTGCGCCGGCTTCAGTCCTCGCGCAAACAGCGGATTATCCGTGCGCATAATCTGAATCATGCCGCGAGCCCACCGAATTCGCTGCTTGACGTGGCCAGATAGACGTTCCGTCGCAAGCCCCGCCGCCTGCGGAATGTTGATGTACGCCGTGTTCCATCCGTTCATCTGCATACGCAACGACGTATGCGCGTCCTCCGTCACAGTCTCGACTGCGATGCCGCCGATCTCATCGAGCGCCGATCGTCGGAGCACAGCACACGAGCCACAGAAGAACGTCGCATTCCAGAAATCATTGCCATCCTGCACGATGCCGTAAAACAACTCGCCTTCATTTGGAATGGTTCGGAATTGCCCAAGATTTCGTTCGAACGGGTCAGGCGAGTAGAAATGGTGCGGCGTCTGCAGCATGCCCAGCTTAGAATCGCGCAGAAACCAGCCCAGCGTTACCTGCATGAAGGAGCGCGTCGGCACGTGGTCGCAGTCGAAGATGGCGACGTAGGGCGAATCCAGCCTGGCCAGCGCACGGTTAATATTGCCGGCTTTCGCGTGACTGTTATCGTCTCGCGTCATGTATCCAACACCGGCCTCTTCCGCAAACGCGCGAAACTCGGGCCGCTTGCCATCATCAAGGATGTAGACATTCAGCTTTTCTGCCGGCCAGTCAATGTTCATCGCGGCCAGAGCCGTGTACCGCACCACACTAAGTGGCTCGTTGTAAGTTGGGATTAAAAGATCAACAGCAGGCCAACTCTCCGGATCATCTGGTAGGGGCACAGGAGTTCGCCGCAGCGGCCACAACGTTTGAAGATACCCCAGAAAAAGAATGATGAATGCGTAGGCCTCGGCCAGCACCAGCAGCGAGATGAAAAATGCGTCCAGCAAACTCCAGGTTGTGCCAGGATCCGCAAAAAACTTTGCCGTCGTCGCCAGACGCCAATATCCGTAGCGGAACGTCGAGAACATCGACACCAGCATAAGCGTGAGTGTGACGAGGTAAGAGCTCGAACTACGGTCCATCCAGATCGCGAGAGGCACAATCAATACGTCAAGGATGATCTGCTGCGGCCACGTCAACTCCAGAATTCCTGAGAAGATAAGGAAGGAGATTCCGCCCCCGATCACAACGAAGCGAAGAAGCTTCAACAGCCCGCCATCGCCAGACTCAAACTCCTGCCACAACGAAGTGCGGCTCATCGTTCACTCCATCGCCCATTGCGGAAGCCGGCTGTCACTGGTGCGGACTGTGCCCGGAGCCAAGCCGCCAAATTCATATAATCTTCAGCAACAGGCGCCTCAGGCGAGTAGTCAATGATGGTCATTCCTTCCGCGAGTGCCTCACTGACGGCCGGCGCCCGGCGAATGACGAAAGGCAGCAACCGGTCGCCAAGCTGCCGCCGTAGAACTTCGCGCACATCCAGATGAAGCGGCAAGCCAGCGTCAAACTGATTCAATACGTAGAAGAACTTAAGTGGTGTTCCATCCGCACCGTTCACTCCATGAAAGAACTTCTCGATCGCCTGCAGACTGATGACCGAGTTCATATCTGGAGCTACGGGCACCAGCACCGTCGGGTTAAGCCGCGCCATGCGACGAATGACCCAGCTTGTGCTTGAAGTCAGATCGAGCACGATGCGATGCGTTCCGCGACCACCACCCGAGATTTCCTCAACCAACGCCTCCTGCGCTGCTTCATCCCCAGGATTTTGATCCACTCCGTAGTTCACGAGATAGATCGGCGCATCCGTGCTGCCGCTCGGCGGCGAGAAAGTCCGCACCGTACCCTGCCGCAACTCGCTTGCTCCAAAGTAG
Source organism: uncultured Acidobacteriaceae bacterium (assembly GCA_964235665.1). Taxonomy (GTDB): domain Bacteria; phylum Acidobacteriota; class Terriglobia; order Terriglobales; family Acidobacteriaceae; genus Edaphobacter. Next base: position 1,324,160 of record CAXSAY010000001.1, on the reverse strand, counting down.
TACGGCAGCAATCCGTGAGAGGTCGTGTCTGTCAGCAAAACCTTTTCACCCAGTGACGACAGAGAGCGACCAAGCGTCGCTACCAGTGAGGTCTTACCGACACCTCCCGCTAAAGAGAAAACTGCGAGAACCGGAGTGCGAGTCTCCTTCTGCCGAACCGGTGCCGCCTCCTGTCGCTCCTGGCCGGTCTGTTCAAAGACGCCCTTGAGCGCGTACCAGCGGGATGCGACGCGCTCGCGCGAGCGTTGCAACGTATCTGTTCCACTCTGCTGCAGATCCGAACCCTCTTGACCTCGATTCGGAGCCGTTGCTTGCACCGGTATCTCACCAGACTCCTGAGCGTAGATCCACGCTGGCCCTACTGGTTCCGCTCCACGCGAAGACTTTGCTGCAGACGCCTCGTCAGAACGCGGTTGCTGCCCCTCAGGTGTCGCAGGGTGAGTAACTGGAGGGTTGGCGTACGCGATCGGCTGAGCCTGCTCCCGCCGGTAGGCCGCAATCGCACGATCAGAGTCAGTTGGTCGATACCCGGCTGCATCCTGCCTGCGACGCTTCGGCGTCGGATCCCCTAACTGACCCGCAGTCTCTCCACGTGGGGGTGCTACCGCCACCCTTCTCTCCGGCGTGAAGGCAGGGAGATCGGTTCGTCCTGGCTGTCGCGGGCCCTCCTGCGTCTCGTTGTCACGTAGGATCTGCGACCCTGCTGAGGCCGAATTTGCCCACAGCATCTGTCGCGGAGGCGCAGCTGCAATGGCTGGCGGCGTTGTCGGTGCCGGCGTCCAAACCCGGGGTACAGGCTCGCTGATCGAGTCGTCCGCACGCGCCTGAACTCGCGGCAAGGTAGTCTCCCGTGTGGCATATGGGGGAACCGGCCTTGCACTTGGGCGCGAAGCAATAGGCGTCGCGTCACGCGGGCCTGCCTTTACCTCCGGGGAAGAATCCGTCTCAGGGCGGTAGATTTGCCGGACACCAGAGGCGTCATCAGGGCGATACCCCTGCGGACGCCGGGCCGGAGCACGCGAAGCTGGAGACACTGGCGGAGGAACAGGAAGTCGTTCGGCCTCCGGCTGGAGGTCTGACTGAATATCGGCGTCGCGTCGCACACTGTCTGGTTGGCTCAAGACCTTAGCCCTCTCGGGCCGGTATCGATTTGGATGAAGCTCTACCGGCGGTTCTGGAGTCTCTTCCACTTCACTTTCAGTTATCGCGGTCCGGATCTCCGGCGTATACGGGTCCGAGATCTTTCCTGGAACATCTTCTTCATCGGAGGAAGAAGCGGGCTGTCTTCGGCTGCGCGTTTCGGCCTCGGCATAGAGGCTTGCCTGCCGACGAGCAGAGGCGCTTGCGTTCGCCACTTCGCGCTCCTCCCGTCTGGCAACTAGGTCAGCCTGGGCGGCTGCTTCTTGTCGACGAGCTGCTTCCATCCGCTCAGCGATCGCAAGTTGCGCCGCACCGTCGACGACGGCGGCGCTAGCCTGTCCGTCCGTTTGGAATTGGCCGGGAACACCCTGTCTCGCACGCTTGCTGTCCTGCTCCGCCACGCTCGCGGCAGCCTCCGCATCCGCCTGGGCCAGCAATTCGACCTCGCGATTCTGTTCCGCGGCACGATGACGTAATTGGGCGCGATACTCGCGCCGAGACGCGGAAAAGTCGCGATACTTCGCTCCGTGAAGATTCGCCCATGAATAGAGAACGGCAACATCCTCAGGGGTCTCTATACTCGGAATCTCATCGAGAGGTTCGGAATTGCGGCTGTCCATAGGTCGGGTTCCTGTTGTTACCGGTGCCTGCAAGATTTGGGTTACTGCTGGATCTGCTTCGACTGGAAAGAGTAACTCTGCAAGGGAACTCTCTGCAGTAAGCAGAGGCTACCGGGGGGGTGGTGGGGAGTCAATGGATTGGGCATGACACTTTAGTGTCATCTAATACAACTGCAAGTCGTGCCGGATGCGTGAGTTAGAGCCGGCAAGTGCTTGTGTATGCTACCGTTATAGATAGGTGAGAGCCTGTAGCTCAGTCGGTAGAGCATCGCCCTTTTAAGGCGTTGGTCCTGGGTTCGAGTCCCAGCGGGCTCACCATTCTTCCCTTCCGGGTGGGTTTAAACCGCAAAAACCGCTGAGGTCCTGCAGGGTTTCGCGCAGGTTCAGCGGTATTTTGCCTTGTTTGGTCGAGGTCTATTCAGGATCGGGTGGCAGGCTCCTCGGCGAAGGTCTGGCGGACACCGTCTTCGAGCTCGGTGAAGGGGGCGGTGAAGCCGGCGTCGCGAAGGCCGGAGATCTCTGCTTCGGTGAAGTGCTGGTAGCGGTTCTTTAGATCACCGGGGAACGGGATGAAGTCAATCTTGCCCGCTCCATGGACTGCCATCAGCGATTCGGCGACGGCTTTGAAGGTTCGGGCGTGGCCGGTGCCGGCGTTGACGATCGCCTGAACGGGCTCTGCCGGAGAGTCGGGCAGCAGACCGCCGAAGAACAGGTTGATACGTGCCAGGTCTTTCACGAAGACGAAGTCGCGCCGCTGCTCGCCGTCGGCGTAGCCACCCGAGCCCTCAAACATGCGGATCGTGCCCGTGTCGAGAAGCTGCCGAGTGAAGTGGTGGATGACGGAGGCCATGCGGCCCTTGTGCTGCTCGCGCGGGCCGTACACGTTGAAGTAGCGCAGGCCGACGACGGTCGAGTTGAAGGTCGGCGCGAGGCGGCGGACGTAGTTGTCGAAGACCAGCTTCGAGAAGCCATAGACGTTGAGCGGGCGCTCGTTGGCCGGATCGACGGCGAAGCTGGTCGATGCGCCGTAGGTGGCGGCGGTCGAGGCGAAGACGAACGGGATTTCGCGTTCGGTGGCGAAGTGCAGGAGCACCTTCGAGTAGTCGAAGTTGTTCCGCATCATGTACTGCCCGTCGTCCTCGAGAGTGTTCGAGCAGGCGCCCTGATGGAGGATCGCCTCGATGGGGTCTTCGTCGAAGTCGCCTGCGATGAGGCTCTCGAGGAAGTCGAGCTTGTCCATATAGTCCGCGTACACCGCCCCCTGCAGGTTCAGGAACTTGGGGCCCGAGAGGTTCTTGGCGGGAGCGAGATTGTCGACGACAAGAATGTCGGTGTGGCCTGCACGATTGAGTTCGTGGACGAGGTTAGAGCCGATGAAGCCGGCTCCGCCGGTAACGATGATCACGTGGATGGGTCTCCTTGCGAAGTAGCGCCTGGCGACAAGGCGAGGCTCTGATGTAAGGGTACATCGGCCGATCGTCGCCAGGTGGCCGTTCGTACCTCGTGCTGAGGCGCGGCGAAGCTTGCGGCGGGCGTGATGACGGGTATAGAAAGGGCTGCGTCGTCTGAGGAGGCATGGGATGAAGGTGGAGACGTATCTGCTGTTCAACGGGGAATGCCGGGAGGCGTTCGAGTTTTACCACTCGGTGCTGGGCGGAACGATGGTAACGATGATGGCGCATCGCGGGTCGCCCGCGGAGGCGCAGGTTCCCGAGGAGTGGAAGGATAAGATTTTGCACGCGCGGCTGGAGATCGATGGCCATGCGCTGATGGCATCCGATGGTCCGCCGGGACGGCAGTCTGCCATGGGAGGGTTCAACGTAGCGATCACAGTGAAGACGAAGGACGCGGACCGAATTTATATCGCGCTGAGCGCCGGCGCGCGGCAGATCACGATGGCGATGGACGAGACCTTCTGGGCAAAACGGTTCGGCATGTTCACCGACCGGTTTGGGGTGCCGTGGATCGTGGGCAGTGACGAATAGGTCCCGTTCAGAGAACCGACGTCTATGCATGGAAGCTTGCTTGACGGAACCCTATTATCGGCAGAGCCGAGGCGTCTAGAGCGTGCTCAGGAGGCGACGCCTTTGAGCTCTTCGCCGAGCCAGTCGGTGTTGCGAGCGGTGCCGTCGAAGTAGGTGGAGGTCTTGAAGAGTTCGTACTTTCCTTCGAGGGCGGCCTCGCGGGTGCGGTCGAGGATGCGTGTGGTATCAGCTACCGAGAGCGGCTGGAACGATCGCACGGCGCGCAGAGCCTGGTCGAGGATCTCGGGTTTGTCGATGCCCGCGATGAGGACAGAGATCTCTTGGGAGAGGCCCCACTGGAGCGCGTCGATGGGATCGACAAAGCCGCTTTCGAGGATGAAGGGGTCGCCGAAGGTCTTCATGGCGAGGACGCCGGTGCCGTGATCGTTGGCGACGGGAATGACCTCGCGGGTGAAGGAGCGGAAGTGCGCGTCCATGACGTTGACGGGCATCTGCACGGTATCGAAGTGGAACTTGTTGCGGTCGGCGACCTCGAACATACGGAGATGAACGGCGGGATCCTTGTGGCCGGTGAAGCCGATGTAGCGGATCTTGCCTTCGTCGCGAGCCTTGATGGCGGCCTCCATGGCGCCGCCCTTCGCAAAGATGCGGTCAGGATCTTCCATACGGAGGATCTCGTGGAACTGAACCAGATCGATGGTGGGGACATCGAGGCGCTCGAGCGATTGCTTGAGCTGCTTGTCATAGGACTCAGAGGTGCGACCGTCGATCTTGGTCATGACGAAGACCCGGTCACGATAGCCGTCCTTGAGGGCCTTGCCCATGCGGATCTCGGAGGTGCCTTCGTTGTAGTCCCAGGAGTTGTCGAGGAAGGTGATACCGGCATCGATGCCGGCACGGGTGAGCTTGATGGAGTCTTCGGGGGTCTGGAACTTCTTGCCGAGATGGAAGCCACCCATGCCGATGGCGGAGACCACTTCGCCGGTGGTACCGAGCTCGCGGTAGAGCATGTCGGGGTGCTGAGGGCGGGTTATGGATGTCATGCGGGGTTGGATGCGGGGGGAGGTATGAGTGGAGCGAGTCCAACTTGGATGCAAGACAAAGGTGTTTCTGGAGCCAGGCGGCCCAGGATCACCTATTCTGTGCACCTAGCTAGGCTCCATTCCAAGCTTTATGGTGATGTCATCGGGATCAAATTGACCGCGAAGCAGGAAGTAAGAGTGAATCTTCTTTCATAACTGAGACCTTGGGAGGCGTCTGAGCCTCAGCGAAAGCTGAGGAGTTGCGATTGGTAACGGCAAGTCGCAACAGCGGATGTGACGTGTGGGATCTTCGTTCGCTTTGCTCGATTGGGAAGACGGCGCAGGGGTCAGGAGAAGCGGGTCCCTCCACTTCGCTGCGCTTCGGTCGGGATGGGGCGGGCAGGATGTGACGAAACGCGGAACGCGCCACTTCGCTTTGTCGCGAAAGACGACTTCGGAGTTCCCCGGCTTCGTCTCGGGATGACAACCAAATCTGCGTCGTGATGGCGTGGCTTGGCGTCCCTTCCGCGGGGCTACGGAGCGCCAGCCGTTACTTCAGCGAGTAGGTGATGCCGGCGGTGTAGGTGAGGCTGTTCTTGTGGTAGCCGGGGGAGGGATTGTTGAGAAAGGCTTCGCCCAGGTTGTTTGAGAAGCTGAAGCGGTGGGTGACAGGCAAGGTAAGGCCGAGGGCGGCGTTGATGGAGTAGGCGTTGAGGTCGTTCCAGGCCGGGATGGCGTTGAGGCTTTGGGTGAGCTGGAGTTTTTCGGGAAGGGTGCGGCGGTAGGTCTCGGTGAAGGAGGAGCCGATGAGGTCGAGGTTGGTGCTCCCGATGAAGAACTGCTCCTTGAGGTAGTGAACGTCGGCTTTGAGGTCGAGCTGCTCGCGATCGTTGGAGATGGGGGTGAAGCCGAAGCCGATGCCGTAGAGCTGCTGGAGATCGAGGCCCTGCGCGAAGTTGTGGTCGAAGCTGGTGGCGGCGAGCAGATAGGTGCGGCGGCTAACATACTCGTCGCGCTCGGCGTCTGTGTGGAAGATGCTGGTCTTGACGACAGCATCGGGAGAGGCCGGGGTGGTCTGCGGGATGACGGGGGTGGTGGATGTGCCGAAGGTCTCTTCGAGGTTGACGCTGGTGCGGTTTTGCGGCCGGAAGTAGGCGAGGGGCGGGACCTGCCGGGTAAGGGCGACGGCGGCGGTCACGGTTCCGCCATGCTGCGTCGCCTGGACGAGGGTGGCGCCGAGCGTCGCCGTGCCGACCCAGCCGCGGAAGAAGTTTGGCGATTGGGCGAGGTCCTTGCGGAAGGTGTCGGCGTCGATGATGTAGGCGACGGACCTGAGTGGGAGGGCCGGTTGCTGCTCGTCCGGCTTGATCAGGCCTGCCGGGGTGATTTCAATGCGTTCGGGCTCAACGTGGCGAGAGACTCCGACGGGAACACCATGCTGGAGAACGGCGAATTTACCAGCTGTGCGGAGATTCTTAATACTGCTGAGCGGGATGGTGATCTCACCGGCCATGTCGCTCTTGAAGACGACAGAGTCTTTGACCTGGCGGAGCAGGGTGCCGCTCAGTTGATCGCCGTTGGTGAAAAGAACGACGTCTTTGGGTGGCGACGGTGACTGCGAGATGGCGAGGCGAGCGAAGAAGAAAAGAAGCAGGACGAGTGTAGGCCAGCGGCTGAGGACGCGGTGGGGCAAGGGAGATCTCCGGAGGGGTGCGGGGGCAGTCGATGCGAGACGCGCGACGAAGGATTACGCGCCGGAGCCGACGAGCTTCTTGACGATGTTGGTGGTGGAGAAGCCCTCGACAGTAGGGATGATCTCGACGCGGCCGCCGTTCTGCTGCACGAGCTCGTGGCCGACGACGGTCTCGATGGTGTAGTCGCCACCTTTCACGAGAACGTCGGGGCGAAGCGTGCTGATGAGGTCGAGGGGGGTGTCTTCCGCGAAGAGGACGACGGCGTCAACCGAGGCGAGAGCGGCCATCACGCGGGCGCGCTCGCGCTCGGCGACGATGGGGCGGGTAGGACCTTTGAGGCGGGAGACGGAGCTGTCGGCGTTGAGCCCAAGGATGAGTTTGGAGCCGAAGCGATGGCAGTCTTCGAGCAGGGTGATGTGGCCGACGTGGAGGAGATCAAAGCAGCCGTTGGTGAAGACGATGGTCTCGCCGGTGGCGCGCCACTCGGCGACGCGGGCGCGGGCGACCTCGAGAGTGAGGATCTTCTCGGCGGAGACGACGCCAGACGACGGAGTGAGGACGGCGACGAGCTCAGCGGCAGAGACGGGGACGGTGCCCATCTTGCCGACGACGATGCCGGCGGCCAGGTTGGCGAGCTCAACCGCGGTGCTGACGGGAAGACCAGCGGCGAGCGAGGCGGCGAGAGTGGCGATGACGGTGTCGCCGGCGCCGGAGACGTCGAAGACTTCGCGGGCGCGGGCTGGGTGCTCCTCGATAGCGGGGATGACGCCGGCGGTGGGGGCGCGCAGGATGGCAATTCCCTTCTCGGAGCGCGTGACGGTAAGAAATTGCAGCTCATGCTCGGCGACGAGGGCCTGACCGGCGGCGAGGAGGGTGGGGGTGTCCGTGGCGGGAAGCCGGGTGGCAAGGGAGAGCTCGGCGAGGTTGGGGCAGACGGTGGTGGCGCCGGCGTATTTCGAGAAGTCGTGCGTCTTGGGGTCAGCAAGAACGGGAATGCCCTGCTCGCGGGCGGCGCGAATGACGGCCGAGCAGAGCTCCGGGGTGAGGGCGCCCTTGGCGTAGTCGGAGAGGATGACAGCGTGAACCTTGGCCGTGAGCTCGACGGCGCGCTCGCGAAGGCGATCGAGCTCGATCGGAGGGATGGTGTCAGAAGACTCGATGTCGAGCCGGAGCAGCTGCTGACGGCGGCCGATGATGCGAGTCTTCGAGGCGGTCGGGTGCGAGGAGGAGACCATGCCAAGGGTGTCGACGTGAGCGGCGTCGAGCAGGGCGGCAAGCTGCTTCTGCTCAAGGTCATCGCCCCAGAAGCCGGCGAGAAAGGTCTGACAGCCAAGGCCAGCGAGGTTCAGCGCGACGTTGGCGGCGCCGCCGGCGCGATCGTACCGCTGCGCGTGGCGGAGCACGGGAACAGGAGCCTCCGGCGAGATGCGGTCGACTTCGCCCTGGATGTAGCGGTCGAGCATGACATCGCCAATAACAAGAACGCGGAGGTCGCGGAAGCCACCTTCCAGAAGGCCGAGCGTGAGATGCAGGTCGGGAAGCATGAGGCTTCATCCTCTCACCTTCGCGACAGATTATCGAGACGCGCGATGAAGCGGCAGGGGTTAGGAGAGGGTGGCGCGTTCGCCTGGAAGCGACTACAAGCGATTAAGATCACGTTGCAACCCTGAGGTTGTATGGACGCGTTCCATCCCGGTCTGCCACAATAAAGGAGCAATCAATTCGCGAGCGACAAGTGCATGCGAGGCGCGAAACGAAGTTCTCCCCTGGAGCGTTCATGAGCACAGTACAAATCGGAAGCAAACAGGTTGGCGATGGTCAGCCCTGTTACGTCATTGCCGAGGTCGGCATTAACCACAATGGCGACATCGATCTTGCCAAGCGATTGATCTCTGTCGCGGCGGCGGCGGGGTGCGATGCCGTCAAGTTCCAGAAGCGCACGGTCGATGTGGTGTACACGGAAAAGGAGCTCTCGACGCCGCGGCCGAATCCGTTCGGCGAGACCAATGGCGATCTGAAGCGCGGCCTTGAGTTTGGCCAGGAAGATTATGAAGAGATTGCGAGCTTCTGCAAGTCGCTGAAGATTCCGTGGCTGGTCTCGCCCTGGGATGAGCAGTCGGTCGACTTCATGGAGAAGTTCGACACACCGGTGTACAAGATCGCCTCCGCCTCGCTGACGGACGACAACCTCCTGAAGCATGTGCGTGCGACAGGGAAGCCGATGTTTGCCTCGACGGGCATGAGCACCTATGAGGAGATCGACCACGCGGTTGAGGTGCTGGGCAAGCAGGACCTGATCCTGATGCACACGACGTCGACATATCCCGCCAAGTACGAGCAGCTGAACCTGCGAGCGATCCCGGAGATGCACGCGCGGTACGGCCTGCCGATCGGCTACTCGGGCCACGAGACCGGAATTCCGACCACCGTAGCCGCCGCGGTTCTGGGCGCGTGCGCTGTGGAGCGGCACATCACCATGGACCGTGCCATGTGGGGCTCGGATCAGTCAGCGTCGCTTGAGCCAAACGGTATCGGCCGGCTGGTGCGGGACATCCGTCTGGTTGAGCAGTCGCTGGGCGATGGTGTGAAACGCGTCTACGAGGAAGAGGTTCCTGTGATGAAGAAGCTGCGTCGTGTAGGGGCGGCTGTTTAGGGCATGGCACATCCTTCTGGCGCTTTGACTTCTTCCGTATTGCGCGATGGCCTGGAGACACTCCAGGCCATCGCTTTTGATGTGGATGGCGTGCTGACCGATGGCAAGCTGACCTGGGGACCGAACGGCGAAGAGTCCAAGACGTTTGCGTTTGCAGACATCATGGGTGTTTCGCTGGCGCGCCGGCTGGGTCTCAAGCTGGCTCTGATCTCAGGGGAGAGCTCTTCGCAGGTGGACCGGTACGCCGACAAGCTGAAGATGCACCACGTCGTGAAAGGCTGTCGCGACAAGGCGACGGCTCTCCGCGAGTTCGCAGAGAAGTTTTCGGTGCCGCTCGAGCAGACGTGCTTCTTCGGCGACGATGTGAATGATCTGTTTGCGATGGAGCTTGCAGGTCTTTGCGCCTGCCCGAAGAACGCCGCGGCCGAGGTGGTCGAGTACGTGAGTGAACGTGGGTTTGTTGCATCGCAGCACGGTGGACATGGCGCGGTTCGGGAGTTTGTGGATGCAATCCTGACATCGCGCGGGCTGCGCGGGCGGGATGTGTTTCTGTTACGACCGCCGGAGTAGCCCTTGCTTGTCTTCGCTGACGTGCCTGCGCGGATGCGGGCGAGTACGCCGCTTTCGATTCCCTTTCGCAACGAAGTAGCATAGGACCCGATATGAAGCTCTCTGATTACGTGTTGTCGTTTGTTGCTGATCTTGGCATCAAGGATCTATTTCTGGTGACGGGCGGCGGAGCCATGCACCTGAATGCTTCGCTGGGCGCGGAGACGCGCATCCGGCCTGTTTGTAACTCGCACGAGCAGGCGTCGGCGATCTGCGCTGAGGGCTATGCGAAGGCGACAAACGGTCTCGGTGTCTGCATGGTGACCACGGGCCCGGGCGGGACAAACGCGGTGACGGGCGTAGCAGGAGCATGGCTTGACTCCACACCCACGCTCTATATCTCTGGCCAGGTCAAGCGGCCGGACCGGATGTTTGACGCGCAGACCGGCAAACCTCTGGGCATGCGGCAGCTTGGTGTGCAGGAGGTAGATATCTGCTCGATCGTGCGGCCGATAACGAAGTATGCCGAGACGATTCTCGAGCCGAAGGACATTCGCTATCACCTGGAAAAGGCCGTGTATCTTGCGCTGCACGGTCGGCCGGGACCGGTGTGGATCGATATTCCGCTGGACGTGCAGGCGTCGCCGATCGAAGTCTCTGAGCTGCGCGCGTTTGATCCAAAGGACCCGGGCGAGGCGGCTTCGCTGGGCAACATCAGCGGGACGGCAGACGTGCCTGCGGATGTGGCCTTGATGATCGAAGCGTTCAATCGGTGCGAGCGGCCGCTCTTGTTTGCGGGGAATGGCATCCGGCTGGCGCGAGCGGAGAAGGAGTTTGAAGAGCTGCGGCAATACCTGGGTGTGCCGACGGTTGCGACCTGGTGCGCGGCGGACCTGGTGCCGTCCGATGATGCGACGTATGTTGGACGGCCGGGCTCAGTGGCGGCGCGCGGTGCGAACTTCGCGCTGCAGAACTCAGACTTTCTGCTGGCGATCGGGGTTCGGCTGGACTTCGCGATTACGGGCTATGCGCCGCAGAACCTCGCGCGCGAAGCGCATAAGGTGGCAGTCGATATTGACCCGGCCGAGTTACAAAAGCTCTCACCATATTTGCAGCAGCCGATCTGCGCGGATGCCAAGGTGTTTCTTACTGAGTTGCTGAAGCACAAAGATAAGCTAAAACCGCTCAACCTGAAGCCGTGGCTCGATCGCTGTGCGGACTGGAAGACACGTTATCCCGTGGTGACGGACGAGCATCGCAAGCCCGAGGGTCTGGTCTCGATCTTCAACCTGGCCGAGGTGCTGGGGACTGAGGTGAAGCCCGAAGATCGGCTGGTTGTTGGCAACTCGGGGTCAGGCATCGAGATCTATCTGCTGGCCTGTCCGACGCTGCACTCCCAGCGGCTTTACCACACGGCAGGACTGGGGTCGATGGGCTACGCCATCCCGATGGCGATTGCCGTAGCGATCGCGAACCCTGGCCGCGAGGTCATCGCGGTCGACGGCGATGGCGGCTTTCAATTCAACATTCAAGAGCTGGAGACGATTCATCGGCTGCAGCTGCCAATCAAGTTCTTCGTGCTGAATAACGATGGCTACTCGTCGATCCGTGCATCGCAGGCGGCGTACTTTGGTAAAGCTTCGATCGGCGCCGACGAACGAACAGGCCTGACGATTCCGAACCTAAGCAAGGTGGGCGCGAGCTACGGCCTGGCGACCCATGTGATTGCCGACCAGACGGATCTGCGCGCCGAGGTGCGTAGAGTGCTCGACATACCCGGGCCAGTGCTGTGCGACGTGAACGTACTGCCTGACGAGGTGCGCGCACCGCGGCTGCAGTCATACCAGAAGCCGGATGGATCCTTCGTGTCGAAGCCGCTTGAGGACCTGTTCCCCTTCCTTGAGCGCGAGGAGTTTCTGGCGAACATGATCGTGGCGCCCCTTCCGGAGTGAGCGATGGCGGCCGGGGGTCCAGTCGAATTCGTTGTAGCGGCCTATAGTTGGAAGGGTACTGCAGGCCGCTTTGCAGGAGGCTTCGCAAACTCGATCTGCGATACTAGCCGTGCATGTCGACCGAGCTTCCAGTTCCCGAGATAGAAGTTCACCCCAAGCACCCACCCGTGGTGCCGATTCCGCAGAACCCGGACATCCCGACGCGGCGTCTGGCGCGGATGGTGCAGAAGTTTCCGAAGCGACAATTTGTCCGGTACGTTTCAGTCGGCATCTGGAACACGGTCTTCGGCTACTGCTCGTTTGCCGCTTCCCTGTTCCTGTTTTCGCACCTGCTTCCGCAGCGACTTCTTTACCTTTCGGTGGTGGTTGCTTCGCTCGCCTGCACGCCCTTGAATATTACGATGGCGTACTTCTGTTACAAGTTCTTCGTCTTCCGGACGAAGGGCAACTACCTCATGGAGTGGCTGCGCTGCTTTGCGGTGTATGGAGTGGGCCAGGTTCCGGGCTTGCTGATTCTTTCCGCATTGACTCGGCTGCTGCAGACGCTGCTGCACACACATCGTGCGCCGCTGGTGGGAACGCTTCACCAGGCACAGGCAGCAGTTGCCGGGCACGGGATGCTGGTCTCGCTGCTGGGGCATGCCTCCAACTCAAAGGCGGCGGCCGGCTATATCGCAGGAGCGCTCGTCATGGGCTTCACGACGGTCTCCGGCTTCGTGGGGCATCGCAAGTTTTCCTTCAAGCCGGCGAAGTCCGTGGCAAGTTAAGCAACATTGGGTCAATCCAGGGCGCTGTACAACGCTCGTTTGCAGGATCGGCTAGACTCATTCAGAGTTTGAGACTTTGTGTACTTAAGAGGACCTGTTGAAGACCATCAGCATCGTGACTCCGTGCTACAACGAGCAGGATAATGTCCTGAATCTTTATACGCAGGTTCGGGATGTGATGGCCGGGATCAGCAAGTACCAGTACGAGCACATCTTTATCGATAACAGCTCGCGCGACGCGACGGTAACGATTCTGAAGCAGATCGCGGCACAGGATCCAAACGTCAAGATCATCGTGAACTCCCGCAACTTCGGCCATATCCGATCACCCATTCACGCGCTGTTTCAGGCCAAAGGTGATGCCGTGCTGGGGATTGTGGCTGACCTGCAGGATCCACCGTCGATGATCGCCGATCTGATTCGCGAATGGGAGAACGGAGCCTACTGCGTGCTGGGCATCAAGCGGACGAGTGAAGAGGCATCGCTGATGTTCTGGGCACGCAAGCAGTACTATCGCCTGGCCGAACGTCTGAGCTCGATCGAAACCATCCAAAACTACACCGGCTTCGGCCTGTACGACCGCAAGGTGGTGGACCTGGTGCGATCGTTTGACGATCCCTACCCATACTTTCGCGGGATGATCGCTGAGATCGGTCTGCCTACGGTGAAGCTGCTGTACGACCAGCCGTCTCGCAAATTCGGCATCACTAAGAACAACTGGTACACGCTCTACGACATCGGCATGCTGGGCATCATCAATCACTCGAAGGTGCCGCTGCGACTGGCGACCTTTGCCGGATTTGCCGGGGCAGCGCTGAGCTTCCTCATCGCATTTTTCTATCTCCTGCTGAAGCTGGTCTTCTGGTCGACGTTTTCGGTGGGCGTGGCTCCGATGCTGATCGGCATCTTCTTCATTGCATCGATCCAACTAGTCTTTCTGGGTGTGATGGGCGAGTACGTCGGTGCCATCTACACGCAGGTCCAGAAGCGGCCTTACGCGGTAGAGCTGGAACGGATCAACTTTGAGAATGGCTTTGGCACTCCGAAGACGGGGCCGGTGGAGTTGCCGATCCAAACAGTCACGATTCCGCCCCCGTCGGATCTGCCGGCGGCGGCCCGTGTATAAGGTTCGAGCCCGAAAGGCAGGGAGATGAGATGAAGGATCTGGTAAAGAAGCAGCTATCGCAGTCGATCGAGACCATGCAGAAGGTGTTGGCGGATGAGGTCATCCACGAAGCCGTGGTGCGGGCCGGCGAGATCACTGCGGCCGCGATGAAGGATGGACGAAAGCTGATGGTATGCGGCAACGGCGGCTCGGCGGCCGATGCGCAGCACCTTGTGGCGGAGTTCGTTTCTCGTCTGACGGTCGATCGGCCGGCCCTGCGTGCCGTTGCGTTGACGACGGACACCTCGATTCTGACCGCAATCGGCAACGATTATGACTACAACAACGTCTTCGAGCGGCAGGTGGAGGCGCTGGGTATCCGTGGCGATGTGCTGCTGGCCATTTCAACATCGGGCAACTCGAAGAACTGCGTCAAGGCCTTGCAGCTGGCGACGCAGATGGGGATCCACACCATTGCCTATACGGGCAACGGTGGCGGCACGATGAAGGATCATGCAGAGATCAACGTGGTGATCCCGTCAAAGACCACGATGAACATCCAGGAGTCGCACCTGGCGCTTGAGCACATCTTTTGCATGGTGGTGGAGCGGTATTACTTTGGCGCGGACTTCGGCACGAAGCCACAGCTGCTCGCGGAGTAGCGACTTCGCGAGATCACAACCCTTGCCGTTTCTTGGTAGCAGGTCGGGAAGCCGGCGCTTGAGCTACGGAAGGCGTCCAGCCAACCACTGGGCGCTTCTGGTCCTCAAATGTGGTGAGGATATGTAACTATGGCAACGGAAAACAGCAATGTGAAGACGGTCATTCAGGTGTTGCACGACGGCGAACGCGGCTTTCCGGACATCGGTGAGCATGTCAAGGATCCCGCAATCAAGGCCTACTTCATGCAAGAATCTCAGACGCGCGGCAGCTTTGCACGCGAGTTGGAAGCAGAGTATGGAACAACATCGGGCGACGCCAGCGACATCGGCGGCACTGTCGTAGCTCCGCTTCATCGTCTCTGGGGCGATTTGAAGGCAACCCTAGGTGGTGGCGATCACACCCTTATGGAAACAGCAGAGCAGGGTGAAGATGCTGCCAAGAAGGCTTACTCCGTCGCGCTGAGTGACGAGACGGTAAGCGGCGCGTTGCGTAGCATTCTTACTAAACAGCAGGCCCACATTCAGGCGTCTCACGACAAAGTAAAGGCGTTCCGCGACCAGATTACTGCCTAGGCAAGAAGAACGACGAGATCCGACAGGCCGTACTCCTGGAGTACGGCCTTTCTCTGCCCGCTAGTCTCGCCGGCTGCTTGATTTCTTCGCTTCACGCTTCATTGCCAGCGGATGTAACAATGGCCGCGACCATGCCGAACCGACCCCTTCCCGCCGATGACCTCCGGCACATTCTGCAGCAGACCCGCGACCTGGTGACAGAGCTCAGGGGATCTCGCATCTTCCTCACCGGTGGGACTGGCTTCTTCGGGCACTGGCTCTTGGAGTCACTTCTCCACGCGAATCACGAGCTCGGTCTCGACCTGCACGCAACAGTACTGACGCGTGATGCAGCTCGTTTCCGCCGCAGGTCGCCGCATATCACAGACAACGCCGCGATTCATCTGCTTGAAGGCGATAGCCAGACCTTTCCATTTCCGGGCGAGAGGCATACGCATGTTGTGCACGCTGCGACCGACTCTGGCGGGCAGCAGACCCAGCAACCGGCTCATGCCTTGGCGGAGTCGATTCTCGCTGGGACGCGGCGAACGCTCGAGTTCGCGCTGAGCACGGGAGCTCAACGATTCCTCTATACATCGACCGGAGCGATCTACGGCCGCAGCTCGGCGACGGAGAGGCATATCGCTGAGACCAGCAAAGCAGGACCGGATCCGCTGCTGCTGCAGTCTTCCTACGACGAGGCAAAGCGCATGAGCGAGCACCTGTGTGTGGCTTATACGCACGGGACCGCGACCGAGGCCGTGATTGCACGGCCGTTCGCCTTTGTCGGGCCGCACCTTCCCATCGATCAGCACTTCGCTATCGGCAACTTCATCGGCGCCGCCATCACCGATTGGCCTATTGAGATCAAGGGGGATGGAACGCCGCTGCGGTCCTGGCTCTACATGGCGGATCTGGCAGTCTGGTTGTGGACGCTGCTGCTGCGGGGTGAGCGCAATCGGGCGTACAACGTGGGATCGGAAACGGCAACTTCAATTGCCGATGCAGCGCGACTAACGGCAGAAACACTACGGCCCGGACTGCCGGTGACGATCGTCGGCGCGCCGCAGGTTGACGCGCCGATGAACTCCTATGTGCCCTCGACAGCGCGCGCGCGAAGGGAGCTCGGGCTGCGGGAGACGATCGACCTGCCGGAGGCGCTGCGGCGAACGGCGGCGTGGCACGGCTATCGCGTTTAGAGTGCGCAACGGTTTCTCGGGCAGACAACGACGCGCAAGCCGTAGTGGCTCGCGCGTCGTTCTTGCAGTGGAGTTGACTTAGACGACCTTGAGACCGGCCTTCGCCTGATCGACGAAGTCATGCACTGTCTTCACCATGTAGTCCAGCATCTCCGGCGTGAGACCCGGATAGACGCCCATCCAGAAGACATTGTTCATCACAAAATCAGTGTTCTCAAGGCTACCAACAACGCGATACTCCAGCCCCTCGTACGCCGGCTGACGCGTCAGATTGCCGGCAAAGATGAGCCGTGTGCCAATCTTGTGATTTTCAAGTGCGCGTGTCAGCTGGTCCCGCGTGAAGGGCGCGCCAGGCTTGACACCAAGGGTGAAGCCGAACCAACTGGGATCAGCGTTTTCGCCGGCAACCGGCAGCATCAGGTACTCTTCGAGATTAAGCAGGCGCTCCTTCAGGTACGCGAAATTCGCCTTGCGCTTTTCGATAAACTCCGGAAGCTTGGCGATCTGCGAGACACCAAGGGCCGCCTGCATGTCAGTCGCTTTTAAGTTGAAGCCGACATGGGAGTAGGTGTACTTGTGGTCGTAGCCGCAGGGTAACGACCCGAGCTGCCAATCAAAGCGCTTGCCGCAGGTGTTATCGACTCCAGGCTCGCACCAGCAGTCACGACCCCAGTCGCGAAAGCTGTCAATCAGCACTTGCAATGCGGGCTTGTCGGTGAGGACGGCACCGCCCTCGCCCATCGTGATGTGATGCGCCGGATAGAAGCTGACCGTGGCAATGTCGCCCCAGGTTCCGACCTTCTGGCCGTTGTAGGTGGCGCCAAGCGCGTCGCAGCAGTCTTCGACGAGCCACAGGTTGTACTTCTTGCAGAAGGCGCTTACAGCGGCAAGATTGAACACGTTGCCGAGCGTATGCGCGATCATGACCGCGCGGGTCTTTTCGCTGCGCGCCTCTTCGAGCTTGGTGACGTCGATCTCGTACGTGGGCAGAATCACGTCGACGAAGACAGGAACCAGCTTGTTCTGGAAGATGGGATTGACGGTTGTTGGAAAGCCGGCGGCAACGGTGATGACCTCATCGCCGGGCTTGAGTTGACGATCACCCAGCTTCGGCGATGTCAGCGCGCTGAGAGCCACCAGGTTTGCGCTTGATCCCGAGTTCACAAGCGAGGCTGAGCGAACCCCGAAAAACCGCGCCAGCTTGCGCTCGAAGTCCTTGGCCCAGCGGCCGGTCGTGAACCAGCCGTCGAGAGCAGACTCCACCACGGCGCTGATGTCGTCGGCACGAATCACTTTGCCAGAGACAGGAACAGCGGAGGTGCCGGGCTGAAAGGGCCGAAGGGGAAAGGCCTCTGCGTGGTACTGCGCTGTTAGCTCGAGGATTTGTTGCTTTAGCTGCTCTGCCCGCTCACTCATATCCCCTCAAGGATACACGGCTGGCTTGTGTGCTTTCAGAAGGAAGTCGCCGTCGAGGGTGGCAGCTTTGGGGCATCAACAGACAGATTGGCTGCGGGTATGATGAGAGGGATTCGGCTCTGAAACTTCTGTGTACAGGATCAGAAATGAAAGCTGTCATTCTCGCCGGCGGCCTCGGCACACGCATCAGCGAAGAAACGTCGTTACGGCCCAAACCCATGGTAGAGATCGGCGGCCGGCCGATCCTCTGGCACATCCTCAAGCTCTACTCGCAGCATGGCATCAATGACTTCATCATCTGCTGCGGCTACAAGGGCTATGTCATTAAGGAGTACTTCGCCAACTACTTCCTGCATACCTCCGATGTCACCTTTGATATGACGACCAACCAGATGCAGGTACACAACTCAATCGCCGAACCATGGCGCGTCACGCTGGTCGACACCGGAGACGCGACCGGCACGGGCGGCCGCTTGCGCCGCGTGGCCAAGTACCTTGACCCCCATGAGTCCTTCTGCATGACCTATGGCGATGGTGTCGCCGATGTCGACATCACGAAGTCCATCGCGTTCCACAAGGCGCATGGCCAGCTGGTCACACTGACAAGTGTGCAGCCGGTCGCCCGTTTTGGTGCGCTGGGCTTGAAAGACACGCAGATCTACTCGTTTCAGGAGAAGCCGACCGATGAGGGCGGATGGATCAACGGTGGCTTCTTTGTGCTCGAGCCCAAGGCGGTCGAGGCCGTCTCTGACGAAGCGCAGATGTTCGAGCGCGAACCGATCGAGACCCTGGTCTCCGAAGGCCAGGTGCACGCGTTCTTTCACCACGGCTTCTGGCAGGCAATGGATACGCTGCGAGACAAGCAGCACCTTGAAGAGCTGTGGAGCAAGGGCAAGGCGCCCTGGAAGACCTGGTAAATGCCAGAAAGGACTCGCATGACATCGAACGTCTCCGTGGCCGCTCCGGCGGGTACGTTTTGGCGCGGCCGCAAGGTCTTTCTGACCGGCCATACGGGCTTCAAGGGCGGTTGGCTAGCGCTTTGGCTGACGCAGCTGGGTGCGGAGGTTCGCGGCTTCTCGCTCGATCCGGCGACGTCGCCGAACTTCCTCACGGTCGCACGCCTTTCCTCGGTCCTCGACGACGTGCGCGGTGATATCCGCGACGCCGGGGCGCTCGAGGCGGCCATGCACAGCTTCCAGCCGGAGGTAGTCTTTCATCTCGCCGCGCAACCCCTGGTGCGCTACTCCTATGAGGATCCGATCGGCACCTACGAGACCAACGTGATCGGCACGGCGCGCGTTCTCGATGCCGTGCGGCGTTGCGCTTCGGTTCGCGCAGTCGTCTCCGTCACAACGGACAAGTGTTACGAGAACAAAGAGTGGCTGTGGGGCTATCGGGAGACGGATCCGCTGGGCGGCTACGATCCCTATTCGTCCTCAAAGGCATGCGCAGAGATCGTCTCCGCGGCGTTTCGCCAGTCCTATTTCCATCCGGACAAGCTGAACCAGCCGGACGGGCACACGACCGCCATCGCCACAGGTCGCGCGGGCAACGTGATCGGCGGCGGCGACTGGTCGCTCGATCGTCTGCTGCCCGACCTGGTTCGCGGCTTCGCGACCGGTGAGCCGGTACGCATTCGCCGACCACATTCCATCCGTCCCTGGCAGCACGTGCTCGAGCCGGTCTACGGTTACTTGCTGCTGGCTGAAAAGCTGCTCTCAAACGATGCCTCGCGCTACGCCACAGCGTTCAACTTCGGTCCGCTCGACGACGATGCGCAGCCAGTGCAGTGGATTGTAGAACGCATGACCGCCTTCTGGGGCAACGGCGCAAGCTGGATGCTCGATCCCGACCCCTCTGTTCACGAGGCAGGCTACCTGAAGCTCGATGCCTCACGAGCCCGCGCCGAGCTCGGCTGGAAACCACGGCTGCGGCTCGAGACAGCGCTGGAGTGGCTGGTGACCTGGTACAAAGCCGCACTTGCCGGTGACGACATGCAGGCGCTCACGCTGCATCAGATCGCCGCGTATGAGGATCTGCTGTCCGCATGAGCAACGAGGCCTCGTTAGATTCCGTCGCGATCCGCGTCGTCACACGCTCTTCGGAGCTTGACCAGGTGCGTGCGCTGCTGCGCGAGTACAACGCGCACCTCTTCACCATCATCGATCCCGCGTTGCTCCGTCACCGCGAGACAGAGCTCGACGAGCTTCCCGGAAGCTTCGCTCCACCGCAAGGTGCTTTGCTGATGGCAACCGCGGGTGACAAAGCCCTTGGCTGCGTCGGTCTTCGTCCCCTGGTGACGACGGCGAATGAAGGTGCGGCCGAGTGCTGCCGCATGTGGGTCTCAAGCGTGGCACGAGGTCGATCGCTTGGCCGTCAACTGATTCAGACCGTGATCGCCCAGGCTCGGGAGAAGGGGTACACAGCCCTCTATCTCAACTGCGCCCCGAGCGTCATGGCGGCGGCACACCGGCTCTACCTGGAGTTTGGTTTCGTGCCGACGCAGCCGTACAAGCACGTTCCGATTCCCGGCATCGAGTTCTTTCGCCTGGCTCTCTGATCGGCGCGACATCCTGCTCAGACGATTGCGACCTTCTGCTCACGTGGCAAGGTGCATCCCGGAAGTTATCAGAAGCAGGAACATTGCTACCCGTATCCCTTTCCGTTGCTGCCGCGTGGGCGTCTGCGATCGGGCTAGTCCTGAGCCTCCCTTACGAACTCTTTATGGCCTCCGCTACACTTCACGCATCGTATGGCGGAGGATGCAATCTGCTCCTTCCATACAGCGCTCATGGCGTCGTGGTGTTTTGCCGGCGGTGCTTTCCTTCGCCTGCCCGCTCGGCTTATGCGCTCAGCTAACGGACGCTCCTTCCGCACTGCCTCCGGTGCCGCACGGAAGCTTCGTCTCGCGGCTGGCGGCAGCATACGCGCAGGATTGGCATCCCGATCCAAATGCGCCCGCAACCGAGGCACCCGCACGTCGTGGTCTCCCGTCCCCGCTAACATCACCGCCCTTCCCGTCGGCGGACTGGTCCTATGGCGGGTCTCCGGTACTCGGCGAGCCGGACACGAATACATATCCGTTGATGTCCGCCATCAACGGAGCCACGTCACGCACCAAGATCTTTGGCTGGTTTGAACCGTCGGTGAACGGCAGTACCTCGCGCGACTCCAACTCACCCGAGTTGAACGATGTGTACTCAAACCGCTTCGAGCTCTCGCAGTTCGTCGTCTACATCGAGCGGCTTCCAGACACCGTGCAGCAGAAGCACGTTGACTGGGGCTTCCATCTCACATCGCTGGTTGGCACGGACTACCGATTCACCACAGGCAAGGGCTACTTTTCCGATCAGTACATCGCCCATCAAAATCTGTACGGCTTCGATCCGGCGCTCGAATATGTCGATCTGTATCTGCCGCACGTCGCGAAAGGAATGGACCTGCGGCTCGGTCGATACATCTCTATCCCCGGCATCGAGGCGCAGCTGGCGCCAAACAACTACACGTTCTCGCACTCGCTGCTCTACGCCATCGACCCTTTCACGGACACTGGCCTGCTGGCCACCGTGAAGCTCTCGGATCAATGGCTGGTACAGGGCGGGATCGCCGCCGGTCATGACATCGCGCCGTGGGCCGATGGCGCCAAGCCCTCAGGAACCGTGTGCCTCAACTACACGACGAAGTCTGTCAACGACAACGTCTATCTCTGCGCCAATGGCATCAACAGCGGTGTGTATGCCTACGACAACCTGCAGCAGTATGACGGCACCTGGTACCACAAGTTTTCGAAGTCGATTCACATGGCAACCGAATCCTGGTACATGTACATGCGCGATGTGCCGGCGAACGGCGGTCCGGTAAAGCCGGAAGCCAACACGAACGGCGCCGCCTGCCTTCCCGGACAGGTGCGCTGCACTGCGCCCGAATATGCCGTCGTGAACTTTCTTCAGGACCAGCTTTCCCCACATGACTTCCTCAGCCTGCGTAACGATTTCTTGAACGACAAGAAGGGGCAGCGGACCGGCTACCAGACTCGCTACTCCGAGGCAACTCTCTCGTGGACACACTGGGTTGGCTCCACCATTCAGATCCGTCCAGAGCTTCGCTTTGATCACGCATGGGATCGGCGGAGCTATGACAACGGCCGGGATCGGAATCAGCTGACCGTGGCAAGCGATTTGATCCTTCATTTCTAGTGCACAGGTTGTAGGGCTTACGGTTCGCGAAGAAGCTCAGCGACATCGCTCCGCAAAGTTCGCTCGGAGATCGCTCCAACGTAGACCTTCGCCGCCCGGCCCTGGCGATCAAAGAGCAAGGTCGTCGGGATACCCTCAAGTCCCGACTCAATCTGCGACAGAGCATCAGGAAATGCCACGGGATAGCGCACGCGGTACACCGCGGCAAAGCTCCGTACGCGAGCGTTCCGGTCACTGCCCGTATCGAGTGACACCCCCAGCACGCGAAAGCCTTCACCACTGAGATCGTTGCTGACGCGAACCAGTGTCGGCGTCTCAGAGCGACACGGACCACACCAGGTCGCCCAAAGATTGACCGCCACCACATGCCCGCGCTCCTGGCTCAGCCGCCATGCCTGCCCGTCTAGCAACGTGAAGGCAAGCTCGCGAGCGCCGCCTCGCTGGCCAGCAGCTGTCACACCAGGATTGCCGCCGCATCGCCCAAGAAACAGAGTTGCACTGGCTGCAAGAAGCGCCACCGCAAGAGCGGAGAAGGATCGCGATGGGGATGGCTCAGCCGACGGCATGTCACGTAACCAGATGTGCAGCATGGATCCGGGCAGGAACGGCAAAGGCAGCGAAAGTGGAACCCCCGAGCATCTACACACAAAGAACACTCACATTTTAGCTTTCAGACAGGAAGAAACTAGCGCATGGATCGTACACTTCTGCCCGGCAAACCATATCCGCTTGGGGCAACGAGAACCTCGCAGGGAACCAACTTCGCGCTGTACTCCGAAAACGCAACCGCCGTCTTCGTCTGTTTCTTCGATGAATCGGACAAGGAAACGGACTGCATTGCCTTGCGTGAGCGCACGGCGTTTGTCTGGCACGGGCTGATCCGCAACATCAAGCCGGGTCAACGTTACGGGTATCGAGTCGATGGTCCGTGGCAGCCGGAAGATGGCCTGCGTTTCAATGTGAAGAAGCTGCTCGTCGATCCGTATGCCAAGGCGATCTGCGGTGATGTGGACTACAAGGCGCCTATCTTCGCCTACGACGTGCAGGGTGGCGACGATCTGAAGCGCAACGATGAGGACTCGGCTGCCGGTGTACCAAAGTCCATCGTGATCGACAATCGCTTCGACTGGGAAAATGACTGTTCGCCAGAGACTCCGCTTGCTGATTCCGTGATCTATGAGGTCAACGTTCGCGGCTATTCGATTCAGAATCCGGATGTCCCGGAGAACATTCGCGGCACCTATGCCGGCCTGGCCTCACCCGCCAGCATCGCGTATCTCAAGAAGCTCGGCATCACCGCCGTAGAGCTTCTCCCTGTTCACCATTTCATCGATGAAGGTCATCTCGTCGACCGCGGTCTGCGCGACTACTGGGGCTACAACACGCTCGGCTACTTCGCCCCCATGGCCCGCTACAGCTCCTGCGGCGACAACGGCTGCCAGGTGCAGGAGTTCAAGGAGATGGTCAAGGCCTTGCACAAGGAAGGTATCGAGGTCATCCTCGACGTCGTCTACAACCACACCTGCGAGGGCAATGAGAAAGGTCCATCTCTCTCCTGGAAGGGAGTCGACAATACGACCTACTATCGGCTCATGCAGGAAGACGGCCGGCACTACATGGACTACACCGGCACGGGCAACACTCTGAACATGATGCATCCGCAGGTCTTGAAGCTGGTTATGGACTCGCTGCGGTACTGGGTCACCGAAATGCACATTGATGGCTTCCGCTTCGATCTTGCATCGACCCTCGCTCGTGAGTTGCACGATGTTTCGAAGCTGTCGAGCTTCTTCGACACCATCAACCAGGATCCCACGCTCGCCGACATCAAGCTGATTGCGGAGCCATGGGATGTCGGTGAGGGTGGCTATCAAGTAGGAAACTTCCCCGTAGTCTGGGCGGAGTGGAACGGCAAATACCGTGACACAGTTCGACGTTTCTGGAAAGGCGATGAAGGGACGCTCTCAGACTTTGCCTATCGTCTCACCGGATCGTCCGACCTCTACCAGACCGATGGACGCAAGCCATATGCCTCCATCAACTTCATCACGGCTCATGATGGATTCACGCTCTGTGATCTTGTCAGCTTCAACGAGAAGCACAACGAGGCCAACGGCGACGATAACAACGACGGAGCCAACGACAACGACAGCTGGAACATGGGCACAGAAGGGCCGACGGATGATGAGACGATCAACGAAATGCGGGAGCGGCAGACCCGCAACTTCCTCACGACGCTGATCCTCTCGCAGGGCGTCCCCATGCTGTGCGGCGGCGATGAAGTCGCTCGCTCGCAGCGCGGCAACAACAACGGCTACTGCCAGGATGACGAGCTCACCTGGTACGACTGGAAGTTGGATGAGCCCCGCAAGCGTCTGCTGGAGTTCACGTCAAAGCTGATCCAGCTCCGCAAGCAGCACCCCAATCTGCATCGCCGCAAGTTCTTCCAGGACCGCACGATCAAGGGCTCAGTCATCCGCGACATCGTCTGGTACAACACCGACGGCAATGAATTGAGCGACGAACAGTGGAACGCCGACTGGAATCGCAGTCTAGGCGTCCTTCTGAACGGCACAACCCTGCAGGTCTCAGACGAGGAAGGTAAGCCTGTGCTCGACGACAGCTTCCTTGTTCTGGTCAACGCCTACCATGAGGGCGTCGAGTTTACCCTGCCGGATCCGCCACACGGCAAACCATGGATCCAGCTGATCGACACGCAGCACATCGACGATCCCTTCAAAGAAGTGCCGTTCTCGGACAAGGTCATCCTCGGTGGGCGCTCCATACGCGTCTTCCGCGACGGACCCGGACCTCACGGGCCGGAGATTAATACAGATGATGCCGGCAGAGCCACGGCATCAGAAACCACACCGACCCGCTCCGGCGTCTAAGCGCTAGCCGCGACACCGCAGCAAACGAGGATCAGCAGAATCGCTGATCCTCGTTTACGTAGAGCGTCGTGGTACGAGCGTTCCGAACGGCCGCTTCAAGCTCGCCTGCGTCGCTTCGTCCTTCCGTAGGAGGCACACCTTCCTACATTGCCAGCACACGTCCACGCAACCGGAACCCGGACACAGCAGCTCGACGACGGATGCACATCCCCCTAGCCACGGGTCCGCAGGCAACCTCGCGCTACAATGTCTTCGCCGCTGCGATCAGCTCCTCGTAGAGGGCAACCGTCTGGTCCGCGATCGCTCCCCAGCTGAACATCGCTTCGACGCGAGCGCGGCCGGCATCGCCGAACCTTCGGCATAGCGCCGGGTCTGCAATCAGCTGCGATAGACGCGCCGCCAGATCTTTCGCGAACGCCTCCCCATCGACCGGAAAACCTGTAACCGGATCGGGAGCAAATCGCACCAGATAACCCGTCTCTCCTTCGACGACAACCTCCAGGATGCCGCCCGTCGCACTCGCCACGACCGGCGCCCGGCAGGCCATCGCCTCCAGGTTGATGATGCCGAACGGCTCATACACCGACGGACAGCAGAAGACCTGGCAGTGGCTGTACAGCTCGATCGCCTCTTCCTTCGTGACCATCTTTTCTATCCAGACGATGTCGCCGCCCGCAGCACGCGCCGCCTCTACCTTCGCTCGCATCTCTGCCGCGATCTCCGGCGTATCCGGTGCGCCGGCGCACAGCACTACCTGGGTTCCCTTCGGCAGGTACGGAATCGCATCGACCAGATGCGTCACGCCCTTCTGCCGCGTAATCCGTCCCACAAAGAGGATGTACGGACGGCCCGTATCCACACCGTACCTTGTGAGCGCCGCCTTGCTCTCCGCCCGTTGGTACTGCTCGAGATCGATCCCGTTGTAGATCACGTGGATCTTTCGCTCGTCCACATCGGGGTACGCCTTCAGGATGTCAGCCTTCGTTCCCTGTGAAACTGCGATGACGGCATCCGCATCAAGCATCGCCGTACGTTCCATCCACGAGCTCATCGCATACCCGGAACCCAACTGCTCGGCCTTCCAGGCGCGCAGCGGTTCCAGGCTGTGCGTCGTCAGCACAAAGGGAATGGTGTACAGCTTCTTGGCAAGAAAGCCCGCCATGGAGGCATACCAGGTATGCGTGTGCACCACATCGATGCGCGAGAGCTCCTTCATCTGCAGCAGGTTCAGCGCCAGTGCATCCACGGCTGTCTTAAACTTCTCCGTCGTGCCCGCCGTGATCTCCTTCGGCGGCTCCTCGCCGAAGACGTGCAGCTTGCCCGCATCGCTGCGCTGATCGCCCCAGCAATGCACTTCGACGTCGATCTGTTTTGCTAGTTCGCGGCTCAGGTACTCCACATGCACCCCGGCGCCGCCATACACCGCCGGCGGATACTCCCGCGTCATCAAGCCCACTCGCATCACTGCCCTCACCCTGCGCCCGTCGGTAACCCGGCGACGCTCCAGATTCTAGTTACCTCGGGTTCCGAGGGCAAACGTCGGCTAACTGCCGGCTTTCTCTCAGGCGTCATACACTGGAGGCGCGGGACACGGTCGCGCAGCCAGAGGGTTCACCTATGCTTCAAGCTCCCGAGTCTCAGCAGGTGATGGATCGCTTCGCCGGAGAGGTCCAGGACCTGCGAACCATCGCCCGCCTGCACAGTCTCCCGACCGGTAGCCCGGAGCGCCTGGCCAGTCTGCCGCTGCGGCTCTCGAAAGATGTTCGCCTGCGCTCTGATCTCACCGAACTGGTGCGCTCGTTGCAGCAGCGGGATCCTGACCTTGGCCTGGCCGATGCATTATCCCTCGTGTTGGTCGCCGTTGGCGGCACGGCCGCGCTCAATCGCAATCGCGATCTGGAAGAAGCCGTCGATCTTACGGGAGGCTTTCTCGCGTCGCTCGGCGGCTGGCCAGGGTCGGACGTCGAACCGCTGATCGACATCGATCATCCGCCAGATCACGATCCACGCCTGGACCTGTCCGCAGTCGCGTTCACCGCAGCCCCCGAAGCCGACCTGCCATCCTCTCCTCACGACGAACCGGCCGACGACGCCATCACATCCGTCGACGCAGACCGGAACGACGAGCACGTGCAGGCATCGAATGGGGCCGTTACGCTGTCTGAGATCACCCACGCTCTGGCACGTCTCGAACGAGGCAACCTGGAGCTCCGCTTGCATCTGGACTCGATCGACCAGCGCATCTGCCGCATGGAGCCGCTGCTCGAATCCGTACCACACACCACCGGGCCGGAAGGCCCGCCGGAACCCACGCCACCGCCGCAGCGTCCAGGCTCCTTCGATCGATCTGCCGATCTGCTTATGGAGTCGACCCCCGCTCAGCAGCCGGACCGGCACCCCGATCCGATCGCAGACCGGCTGGCTGACGCGAAGCTCCTCCATCGCAGCAAGTCGCTCGCCGATCAGTCGAGTCCCCTGTTTGAAAAGAAAGTACTGGCGGATCTACAGGCCGAAGGCGACCGCCAGGATGCAATCAAGGAGCAACGCCGCATCTCGCTCATGTCGAACTTCGCGGATCCAGCACCC
The DNA here is from genome assembly GCA_964235665.1 of uncultured Acidobacteriaceae bacterium. Taxonomy (GTDB): domain Bacteria; phylum Acidobacteriota; class Terriglobia; order Terriglobales; family Acidobacteriaceae; genus Edaphobacter. Next base: position 1,297,171 of record CAXSAY010000001.1, on the reverse strand, counting down.
GTTGCGGCAGCCGTCCGTTCGCCCGCGCCGGTACAGTCCCCTGCCCCGCTCGCGCCCGCCACGCTCCCCGGACCCGTCATCGATCCCATATCGCACCCGCGCGTCGGTCAGCCGCGGCGCGATCGCTTCGCCGCAGCCAGAGAGCTGCCGGGCGTCGCGGCAGAGGTTGATCCGCTCTACACCGCACCCGAGGCAGAGCTGCTCGGCCGACAGGCGCCAGATCTCTCTGCCTCAAGGCCAGCCGTCGCGGCCGACAAACACACACAGCAGCTCATTCCTGTTCCTGTCGAAGCAGCCGTGCCCAGCCTGGAGCCCGTCTTCCCAGCCGAAGCGGCCCCCCTGTACCTCTCGCTCGAACCGCAAGCAGCCCCGGAGATCGCGCCGGATCGCCGCGACCAGTCTCCTCGGGAGATTCACCGTCAGGGCGATCATCGCCCGGCTCGCGTTCGACCCTTCGTGCCTCGAAGCGAAGCCTTACCGGAGTCGACAGCGAACGTCCAGCTCCCGCAGACCTTCATGGCCGCTTCCGCCGAGACGCCTGCCCGGAGCCGAACGCCCTGGGTTGCAGGCCTCACCGCGGCGGCAGTGCTGGGTGCGGCAGGCTTCCTCTATGTCAATGGGCTTCCCTCCGCAGTCAGTGCATGGATGGCCGGCAACTCAACTGCTGCCTCCAGCGACGCCTTCCCGCAGACTGCCTCCTCAGCTGATCCGTCTGTAGCGCAAAGCGCCGCACCTGAGAGCTCGGGCACTGCCTCTTTGCCGCACTCCCGCTCCCGCGCCGCGGCCGCCAATCCCGCTCCATCCGGTCGCGTCCTCGGCGCTCGCGAAAGCTTCAACCCGAGCGAGAGCGTCGAACGCACCAGCGGTCCGACCTTCGTTCCCGGCGGCATCATGGACGGATATCTGATCTCTGCACCTCGCCCCGAGTATCCCAAGCTTGCGCATCTCGTCGGCCTGCACGGCAAAATGTCCTTTGAAGCGATGATCTCAAAAACCGGAGACGTCGAAGCACTCAAGCTGCTAGGCGGTCCACAGGGGTTGCGCGAAGCGGCGACCGACGCCGTCAAGCAGTGGCAGTACCGGCCGTTTGAGGTCAAAGGCCATCCGGTTGAGGTTCGCACGATCATCCGCGTCGATGTCGGCTCACATGCCACATCCTCTGAACCCGAATAAGTCCTGAGTCATCGCATCGCTGTAGAAGTCGCCGCGCCGCCACGCGTTGGCTCTGTGCTGACCACGCCCGCATCGCCGTCGGCACAGAGACCTGAACGACGAAGCAGGGCGTCCTGTGGCAAGATTACGGTTGTTCGGCGCGTCGCCGTCCCTGGAGCCTCATGAGCATCGTTGCCGGCGTTGACTTCGGAACCTTGAGCGTACGTGTCACCCTGCTGGACAGCACTCGCGGCCCATCAGGAGAGGTCCGCGGCCGCCTCGCAACCGCTGTCGCCGAGTACCCGCTCAAGCGCTCTCGTCAGGACCCCGACCAGGCCACCCAATCACACGCCGATCAGATGGCGGCGCTCGCCCAGGCCACCCGCAACGCAGTCGCCCAGGCCGGTGTCGATGGTGCCACGATCGACGCCATCGCCCTCGATACCACCGGCTCGAGCGTCGTTTTCGTCGACGCTGCCATGCAGCCGCTCGACGACTACTATCTCTGGTGCGACCACCGTGCCAAGCGCGAGGCCGCTGAGATCACCGCGCTCGCGCACCAGCAAAATCTCGAAGCCATCGCCTGGTGCGGCGGCGTCTACTCGCACGAGTGGGGCTTTGCGAAACTCCTCCATTGGCTTCGTCATAATCCTGACAAGCGCGCGGCCTTCAGCTCCGCCTTCGAGCACTGCGACATGGTCGCTGCCACCCTCTGCGGCATCACCTCGCCCGCCAACGTCAAACGCAGCGCCTGCGCCATGGGCCACAAGTGGATGTGGAATCCGAAGTGGGGCGGCTTTCCCTCGCAACACTTCCTCTCGTCGCTCGATCCCCTCTTCGACGGCATCCGCGAAAAGCTTGCCGGCCCTGACCCGGCCAGCGTCCTGACCTCAAACCACATCGCCGGCCATCTCTCCGCCGAGTGGGCCGAGAAGCTCGGCCTCCGCGCCGGCATCCCGATTCCGGTCGGGGCGTTCGACGCGCACTGGGACGCCATCGGCGTCGGCTGCCGCGTCGGCGATGTCGTCAACGTCGTCGGCACCTCGACCTGCATCATCGCTATGGAACCGCAGGCCACGCTCATCCCTGGCATGTGCGGCGTCGTTCCCGGATCCGTACACCCGGACTTCGTCGGCGTCGAAGCCGGTCTCTCCGCCACCGGCGACATCTTTGAAGCCATCGCCCGTCGCGCCGGCACCACTGTCAAAGCTCTCGCCGCGAACCTTGAGAGTTACAAACCCGGCCAGACCGGTCTGCTTCGTCTCTCCTGGGATAACGGCGACCGCACCGTCCTCGTCAACGCGGACCTCGGCGGCGTCACCCTCGGCTGGAACCTCCTCCACACCGCCGAGGATGAGCTCTTCGCCGCCATCGAAGGCACCGCCTTCCACACCCGCATCATCCTCGATCGCATGGCCGCGGGCGGCGTCCCCATCCTCCGCGTCATCAACGGCGGCGGCATCCCGCAGCAAAACGCGGTCCTCAACCAGGTCTACGCTAACGTCCTCAACAAGCCCGTGCTTGTCCCCGATGGCGTGCCCACCTCGCTCGGCTCCGGCATCTTCGCCCACCTCGCCGCTGGCACCTTCCCCACCATCGAGTCCGCCCAAGAAGCCATGTGCCTCAAACACCGGACGTTCCTTCCTGATGCCAGGGCCGCCGCCACCTACGACCGCCTCTTCCAGCTCTACAGCGACGTCTACTTTTCGCTCGGCACCCCCGACGCGAAACCCCTCGCCCTTGGCGCCGTGCTCCCTGAACTGAAACGCGTTGCGGCCGAAGCCTGACCCTCACTCGCAACTGTCATCCTGAGCGCAGCGAGGCCCACCTTCCTACCCAAACCTCGCCCGAACGCTTACTCTTCCCGTAGCACCTCAAGCGGCTTCTGCCCGAGCACGCGATAGCTCGCCACCCACCCCGTCATCACGGTAAGCAGCATCGTCACACCCAGCACCCCCACGTTCCACAGCGGGTAGAAGTGATACACCACCTCCATCTTGCGCAGGACCAGCGCGGCGATCCCATTCGCAAACACAATGCCAACGATCCCGGCGACCAGGCCCAGCACGGCAAACTCAATCGAAAAGATCGCCGCAATGCGCCCGCGCGTTCCGCCCAGTGTCTTCAGCACCACCACCTCGCGCAGCCGTCGATAGCGGGTGCCCGCAATCGCGCTTGCCAGAATCACAATGCCGGCAAAGATCGAGAACGCCGCCAGAAACTGCACGATATACGTGATCTGCACCACTACCTGGCGAACCGTCTCGAGAGCCGCCGCCACGTTGATCACCGTCACCGTCGGATAGCCGCGATACAGCGCCCGCACCAGCTCGTCCACGCGATCCGGCACGGAATGCACACCGCCGTACCAGACCGTTGGCAGCCCCGCCAGAGCCGCCCGCGGCAGCACAAACTCCGCCCGCGACGACACATGCTGCCCATCGGCCTTCGTCACAGCCGCCACCGTCGCCGTGAACTGCGCATCCTGCGCCGCAAAGACGATCTGCGAGCCGATGTGCACCTTCAGCCGGCCCGCCGCACGCTCATCAATCGCCACCAGCGCCTTCTTATCAGCGCCCGCAGCCTGGGCCGCCGTCCAGTACGCGCCTTTCTCCACCTTCGCACCCGGCAAGAGCCCGTCGGACCATGTCAGCGAGATCGACTGCAGCATGCGCTTCGGAAAGTTTCTCAGCCGCAACTGCGCCGCCGGCACGCCGTCGATCGCCTCAATGCGCGAGCTCACAATCGGCAGAAACTCTGCCGGCGCCGTCACCACCTTCTGACCTGCGATCAGCGTTCGAACTCCATCGATCTCCTCGGGCGTAATGTCGATCAGAAACACATTCGGCAGCTCCGGCGACGCCGAGATATGCAGCTCCCGCACCACCGCCTGCTGCACCAGATAGACCGTGGCAATCTGCATCACACCGAGTCCCAACGCCGCCAGCAGCGCGGCCGAAGGATTGCCCGGCCGATATAGATTCGCCAATCCATGCCGCAACACAGAGGGCAGTGAAAGCCGCGTCCGTGCCAGCACGCGACGCAATCCCGCCAGCAGCAGAGCCGAGACCGCCGTCAGCACCACCAGCACACCCACCAGCCCCAGCGCGAAGTACCGGCCCACCTGCGCCGAGTCCGACAGCACCGTCGCAATCAGCGCAATGCCAACCAGAATAATCAGCCCCGCAAGCAACTGAGCCGGCCGTCGCCACAGCCGCGCCAACGTTCCACGCCAGCCGCCCTCTGTCTCGGTCTCCATCGCGCGCCGAAGAATCAGGATCGGGCGAACCTCACGGATGTCCAGCAGCGGCGGCAGCGTAAACAGCAGCGTCGTCGCCACGCCCGCCAGCAGCCCCGTCACCACCGTCACTGCCTGGATGTGTAGCGCAACATCCAAATGCACCAGGTGCTGAATCAGGTACGGAAACGCCAGTTGCACGCCCACGCCCAGCGCCACGCCGAGCAGGCCGCCGATTAGTCCCAGCACCACCGTCTGCAACAAATAGATTCCAACAATCTGTCCTGACCGCGCGCCCAGCGACTTCATGATCGCGATCGTGTCCAGCCGCTCCGCCAGATGCGCCCGCATCGCCATGGCGACACCGACCGCGCCCAGCACCAGCGCTACCAGACTCATCAGGCTCAGCAAGCTCGTCGACCGGTCCAACCCCTCCGTCAACGCTGGGTTCGTCTCGCGATAGTCAATCACCTGCGCCTCCGGCAGCAGCCCTACCAGCCGCTCCTTCATCGCCGCGACCGCCGTGTCGCTCGCTGCATCCACCTGCGGCCGCGTCGGCAGCTTGAAGAGATATCGCTGCCCGGCGCGCGAACCCTCTGCCAGGAGGCCCGATTTCTCCAGACCCTTGCGCGAGATAATCACGCGCGGCCCTGAAGCAAAGTTTCCCGTCAATCGGTCTGGCTCGTTCGTCACCACTGCGGCAATGCGGAAGACCTTATCGCCCAGCTTGAGTCCGTCGCCTGCGTTCAAATGCAGCCTTAGCAGCAGATCGCTCGCCACCACCACCGTGTCATCCGTCAGCACATTGGCCAGCGATCCTGCCGGCGCAAGATCCACCTTGCCATAAAACGGGTAGACCTTCGGGTCCACGGCCTTCAGACTTACCAGGAGCGGATCCATCGTCTTCGCACTCGAAGCCATTGAGAGCATCTCGGTCACTGCCGTGATCCGGACGCCATTCTCATTTTGTAACTCCAAGAGGTTCGTTTGCTCCGCCAGTGTCGGCTGCTGCACCATGCGCGCCGAAAGATCCGCCGCCATAATGGTGCGCGCGCGTACCAGCAGCGCTCCACGAAACGATGCTGAAAATCCGCGCACGCCGGTAAGTGCCGCAACCCCGATCGCCACGGACAGAATGACAAAGAAAAACTTGCCGCGAGCCGCCCGAAGCTCTCGCGCCGCCATCCGAAGTGCAGTTCCAAAGCTCAGTCCGGCCATCAATCTCCCGTTCCTACGTTGCCAGACCGCTCTGCGTCGACACCGTTCCTGAACGCACGCCGAACTGGCTCATCGGTTGATCCGGCCTCACACCCCCACGCTCATCGCCAATCACCGCACCGTCTCTCAGCGTGATCCGTCGATGCGCCAGCGCCGCCACCGCCGGGTCATGCGTCACCAGCACCAGCGTCGTTCCCTCCGTCTGGTTCAGGTCAACCAGCAGCTTCAGCACCTGCTGCCCGTTCACACTGTCCAGGTTCCCCGTCGGTTCATCCGCCAGCACAATCGGTGGCCGCAGCACAAACGCTCGTGCCAGCGCCACGCGCTGCTGCTCGCCCCCTGATAGCTGCACCGGGTAGTGATCCAACCGTTCCGCCAACCCCACAGCCTCGAGCAAGCCGCGAGCCCGCTCTAGCCCGGCGTTGCGTGTGCCCGTCTCGTCCGCATTCAGCTCATACGGCAGCAGCACATTTTCAAGCGCCGTCAGCGTCGGAATCAATTGGTACGACTGAAAGACAAAGCCCAGCGTGCGTCCACGAATCTGCGCCAGCTTGTCTTCTGGCAGGTAGCTTATGGAGGTTCCATTCAGCCGCACCTCACCCGTCGTCGGCGAGTCCAGCCCCGCCAAGAGCCCCAACAGCGTTGATTTACCGCTGCCGCTCGATCCCATAATGGCGACAAACTCGCCCCTCGCCACCGTAAACGCAATTCCCTTCAGGATCTCGAGCTCACGCGTTCCGGTACGCAAGCTCTTGCGCAGCTCCAGCACCTCAATCATCGCCGCCGCGCCCGGTCCTGCTCCCGCTGCCTCGCTCAAACCTGCTCCTTCGCCGATCCTGCCCACTCCGGCGTCAGGTTTGCTACCGTGGAGAGATGGTCAGACTGTGGCTCTCTATGATTCTAGCGGCTTCCCTTCCCTGCCTCACGGCCTGTAGCAAGCCGGCAGCCCCGGACCACTCCACAGCAGCGCCGGCTTCTTCCACGCCATCAACGAGTGACTCTCGCACCGACCAGGCTATGCCCTCCAAGACCGCTACCCAGATGGCCTCGCGCGAAGCCAACAAAGGTGCCGTCCTTCCCGCCTCGGGTGACTCCGCTGCCGACGCGCCTGACGTCTCCGTCGCGTCTGATCGCCGCCCGAAGCTCGTCTGCTTCGGCGACTCCCTTACCGCCGGCTACGGCACCGAGCCCGGCGAAAGCTACCCCGATGTCCTTCAGCGCACACTGGACCAGGCCGGTTACAAATATCGTGTCATCAATGAAGGCATCAGCGGCAACACCACCAAGGATGGCCTTTCCCGTATCGGTCGTGTCATCGATATGCACCCCGCTATCGTCGTCGTTGAGTTCGGCGGCAACGATGGCCTACGTGGCGTGCCCGTCGTCGACACGCGCGCCAACCTCGACGCTATCGTGCATCGCCTCAAAGAAAGCGGCACCCTTGTCGCCATCGCCGGCATCACCATCCCACCCAGCTACGGCGGCGACTACGTCCACCAGTTCAACGAGACCTTTCCCCTTCTCGCGAGCCGATACAAGGTCCCCATGATCCCCTTCATCCTTGAAGGCGCCTACGGCGTCGCCGGTATGATGCAGGACGACAACATCCATGCCACCGCACGCGGCAACGTCATCGTCGCCGGCACCATACAGAAGCTGATCCAGCCATTGCTCAAGAAGTAGCGTTCATCCCAACACCACCATCGGCTGCACCAGCGTTCCAGCAATGCGCTTTCCGATCGCAAACATCTCCGCCGGCCCGGTAAACACACGCACCAGCGGCGCCGCGGAGAACTCCGGCACATTCACCTGCATGCCGTTCCGCAGGCGGCCAGCCATCTGTTCATCTATCGTTACCGCCGGCATCGTCTCGAGTAATCGCCGTGGATGCACCAGTCGCGTCGCAACACCGGAACCATCGTTGCCGGCCAGTGCCTTCAGTTCAACAGCCGTCACGCAGTGCGCCAGCCCAAAGTCCCCCGCGTGCGTGCGCCGCAACGCCGAAAGATGGGCCCCACATCCCGCCATCTGCCCCAGCTCGTGCGCGACCGATCGCACGTAGCCGCCCGCCGAGACCCGTATCGTAAACGTCGCCTCGTCCCCTTCAAGCGCATCCAGCGTGAAGCGATGGATAAAGATCCGCGCCGGCTTCACTGGCACCTCCGCTCCCGCGCGCGCCAGCTTATGCGCCGGCACCCCGCCAATCTTCTTGGCAGAGTAGATCGGCGGCATCTGTTCCATCGCACCAGCAAACCGCGCCGATAGAATTTGTAACTCTTTCAGTCCAAGCGTCAGAGGCTCCCGCCCCCCGGCCGGCTCGCCCTCGGCGTCATACGTGTCCGTCGCCCAGCCAAACCGGATCCGCCCCGTGTACTCCTTCTCCGCCTGCCCAAAGAACTGCGCCAGCCGCGTGTACCGTCCCAGCAGCAGCGGCAACACGCCCGTCGCCATCGGATCAAGCGTCCCCAGGTGCCCTACCGATCGCTCCCCTGCCGCCCGCCGCACCAGCGCGACAACATCATGCGACGTCATGCCGGCAGGCTTGTCCAGCACCAGAAGTCCGTTCATAGGCAGCTCTGCCGCAGCGACATCACGAGGTGGTCGATCCCGGCCGTCGCACCAGCGAGAGAAACTCGTTGCGCGTCTGCGTTTGCGTCCGGAACACCCCCAGCATCGCACTCGTCGTCGTCATCGAGCTCTGCTTTTCTACCCCGCGCATCATCATGCACAGGTGCTGCGCCTCCAGAATCACACCAACGCCCTGCGGCTGGATCGTCTCGATAAGTGCGTCCGCAACCTGTCGTGTCAGCCGTTCCTGAACCTGTAACCGCCGCGCGAACATATCCACCAGCCGCGGCAGCTTGCTCAGCCCAATCACCTTTCCGCTCGGCACGTAGGCAATGTGCGCTTTGCCGAAGAATGGCAGCAGATGGTGCTCGCACATCGAGTAGAACTCGATATCCCGCACGATCACCATCTCGTCATAATCGACGTCAAACAACGCGCTCCCCAGTACCTCATCGACAGTCTGGTGATAGCCGCGCGTGAGAAACGTCATCGATCGCTCCATGCGCTCAGGTGTCCGCAAGAGGCCATCCCGCGTTGGATCTTCATCCACCCGCCGCAGGATCTCCGCATAGATCTCCCGCAGGCTCGCATCCTGTAGCGCGACGCGTTCCTCGCCTGCTGCCAGCACCAGACCACGCGCGTGCTCGCCATGACCCGCCACCGTCTCAGCCGCCGTCGCCTCTTCGAGGTGTGGATCGTCGGTGATGCAGTCGATGCGCCACGCCGACGCCGCTGGCGTACCCGTCTCGTTGTTCGCGTCGTTCTTCGCCCGCTCCATCGTCGCCGTCTCCTATCGCTCTCTTGCCGCCATCGGCGCTCGTGTCCCCGCCTCAGTCAGCACATCAAAGGAGTTGTTCGCTGTCTCCTCCACATGCACCCGTTCAAGCGTCGCCAGCGGGTACCGCCGAAAGATCTGCTCGATCACCCCCGCGAAGTTCTCCGTCGTCGGTACCATCGCCTGGAACTCCGCCAGCGTATTCAGGTTCTGATGATCAAAGCGCTCAATCAACTCCACGGCGGCAAAGCGATCGAGATCGGCTAGATTTGTGACCATACCAGTAACAGAATCAACAGACCCCATCATCGTGACCTCAATCGTGTAGTTGTGCCCGTGCCCATGCGGGTTGTTGCACTTGCCATACACCGCCACGTTCCGCGCCGCGCTAAAATCCTCCGCATGCAGCCGATGCGACACCGCAATCTGCCATCGTCGTGAGAGCCGCGCCACCGGCGTCCCCGCGCTCACGCCCTCTCCCCGAAGTAGTCCGCAAACAGATCCTCGCGCTCGTACACCCGCACCCGGTGCAGTCGTGCCTGTGGCACCTTGCCCTCAAGCCGTTCCCAGATCGAAATAGCAAGATTTTCCGCCGTCGGCTGTCGCCCAGCAAACTCCGGCACCTCCAGATTCAGATGGCGATGGTCATACACGCTCACCACCTCACGCTCGAGCACATCCTTCAGCTCCTTCAGGTCCACGACAAACCCCGTCACGGCATCGGGCTCTCCCGCCACCGTCACCTCTAGCACATAGTTGTGCCCATGCCCGTTCCGGTTCGCACACTTGCCAAACACCTGCTCGTTCCGCTCCGGCGTCCACGCCTCCACCCAGTAAAAGTGCGCAGCAGAGAACTCGGCCCTTCGTGTCAGTAAGATCATCGCTCTCCAGTTTAACGCCCGCGACGCCCCAGCGCCGCATCCCCGCGTTACTGCAGGTTCGGGTTGTAGCGCCGGCCCTTCCACTCCACCTCACGCTGCATGCGGTGCCGCAGAGTACTCCGCAGGAGCAGAAAACAAAACAGCGGCAGGCCCAGCGGCGAGATTGCCGTATCCACCATTCCCGCATGCGCCCGCGCCACCCGCGTGTAGAACCGCAGCAGCGTTCGCGCCCACACCAGCCACAGCGCCCCGCGCTGCCACCAGATCAGCCCCGGCCACCCCAGCGCCACCACCGGCAATCCCGCCAGCAGCAACGCGTCCAGCAGTCGCCACAGCGCCAGGCTCACCGGCGACGGCAGCAGCGACGCCAGGTTCTTCGTCCATCCCGCCATCATCTCCCCCGTCGTCCGATACATCCTCGCCGAGAGTGCCTCCGGCGCCGCCCGCAGCCGCAGCGCCTTGCCCGCGCGCTTCAGCGCCCGCGCCAGTGCCATATCCTCCACCACGTTCATCCCCGTCCCGCGATGCCCGCCGACATCGAAGTACGCCTCGCGCTCCACCAGCAGGAACTGCCCGTTCGCCGCCGCCAGCGCATCACCCACGTCATTCACCTTCGCCGGCGGATACACACTCGCCAGCTCGGAAAAGATCAGCGGCATCACCGTCCGTTGCAGCACCCCATCGATCACCTGCCGCGGCGAGTACGACAGCATCGCTACCCCGTGCCGCTCCGCCTCGCGCAGCGATCGCGACACTGACCCCGGCTCATGCACCGTATCCGCATCCGTGAATAGCAGGGACGCCCCGCGCGCCGCCCCCGCTCCCGCCCAGCACGCCGCGCTCTTGCCCGTCATCCCGGATCCGCTCGCACCCGCCGCCCACACCGGGGCCTCCATCACCACCAGCCCCGTCGCACTCTCCGGCGCGCGCCCCACCTCCGCCGCAAACAGGTCCTCCGCCAACCGCCGCGTGCCATCCGTCGATCCATCATCGACCACCACGATCTCCCATTGCTTGCCCAGCGCAAACCCCGGCTCCGTCTGCCGCAAGAGCGACTCGAGACACCCAGGCAGGTTCCGCTCTTCATCCCGCGCCGGCACGATCACCGTCACCTCAAACTCCGGCGCCGGCCCGTCCCCCCGCTTTGGCGTCAGCGCTGCCTGCACACTCGGCCGCTCCCGTTCCTCCATCAGCCCCAGCACCGGCTCGCCCCGTCGTACCATCGCGTACCTCCCACACGAGCATAGACGCGCGGGCCCGCATCCCGAACCGCCACATCTCTTCCTTGTCATCCGGAGGCGCAGCCGAGAAACCCCCACAGTTCACCCGCAACCCCGGAGGGGAACGACGTACACCATCCAGCCAGACCACTACCGTCGTCCAGCGCCTTCGTATGATGGAGAAGAAGGAACTCACCGTGACCCACCGAACTCCGCGAGCCGTCGCCGCCAGCCTCCTCACCCTCTTCGCCCTCACGCTCGGTTGCGATCGCGGCGACCACCCACAGTCCCTCGCCAAGCCCGCCCCGCAGTTCACCATCTCTGACGGCAAACAGAGCGTCGACCTGTCCAAACTGCGCGGCAAAACCGTCGTCCTCAACCTCTGGGCCACCTGGTGCGCCCCCTGCATCGAGGAACTCCCCAGTCTGCTCGAGCTCCATAAACAAATGCCCAATCTCACCATCGTCGGCGTCGCCATGGATCAGTCCGACGACGTCTACCGCCGCTTCCTCACCGATCACCACGTCGAGATCACCACCGTCCGCGACGCCGACGGCCGCATCAACGAGCTCTACGGCACCGCCCAGATCCCCGAAACCTACATCATCGACCGCAACGGCCTGCTCCGTCGCAAATTCGTCAACGCCCAGAACTGGACCAGTCCCGAGATCACCAGCTACCTCGCCCACCTGCAGTAGGCGAGGTAGCTCCGTCCCAGCTGTATCGAACCAGCTAGAAGGCCCTTAGCCCAGCAAGTCTTCGCCGCTCGTCGGAGCCAGGGGAGTCCCTCTGAGTGCGTCGTCCGTGGCATCTGACCCGTCCATGAGAATCACGTCCTCTATCTCAGACACCGCCTGCTTATCCCGCTTCATCGCCCGCACCGCTCTCACCGGCACCCTCGTCCTTGCCGCTGCCGGCGCCTGCGCTCCGGCACAAACCGCGGCGGCCGTCGCCATCGAGAACACCAACGCCAGCTTCACCGCCACTGACGTCATCACGCCTCAGGCCAATCCCGCCCGTCCCACCGTCACCATCCCCGCCCGCCTTCCGCCTACCGGTTACGTCCAGTTCGAACAGGGCTTCAACCAGGCCAACAGCTCACCCTCCAGCCTCACCGCCCAGAGCGCTCTCCTCCAGACCACCAAACTTGCCCTCACCACCCGGCTCATGGTGCAGTTCATCACGGAGCCCTTCGCGCACAGCAGCGTCCGCTCCTCCCCATCCGGCACCACGGCCAGCAACGATGCCGGCGACCTGCTCCTCGGCGGCCAGGCCGTTGTACACAAGTCGGTCGGCATCCTCCCCGCCGTCGACGTCGGCTATCTTCGTCGGGTCCGCGCCGGCAGCTCGCCCAGCCTGGATGCCGGATCCTACTCCCAGTCCGCCCTGCTCTTTCTCGGCGGCGATCTCCCCGGCAGCCCCCACTACGACTCCAACCTGATCATCGACGAACAAAACAGCGGCCCGGTCCGGCGGCCGCAGTTCACCCAGACCCTGGCACTCTCGCACCCGCTCTTTCCCGCTGCCACCAGGAAGTCCCTCTCCGGCATCGTCGAGCTCTCCCACTTCACGCAGCCCCTGCTCGAGAGTCCCACCACCCCTCGTGCCAACGCCGTCGATCTGCTCTTCGGCGCCGCCGTCTCGCTTCGTCCTAACCTCATCGCCGACGCTGCCTTCAGCCACGGCCTCACTAGCACCTCCATCCAGTGGCAGGGCACCTTCGGCCTCTCCTATCTGCTGCCGCATCGACTTTGGCCCGATACGCACCCCCGCGTCCTCCCTGTCGGTCGAGCAAACTAGCGCACCGATCCGCTAAACTCCCTCTATGACACAGCTCGACGTCCTGTACCGCTACGGCATCCCGCCTTCTGAGAGCTCCGTTCTCGCCATGGCCCGCGTCCGCGAGGTCTACGGCATCCGCCACCTCGAGCTCAACGAGCGCGAAAAAACCGTTCGCATCGAGTACGACGCCAGCCGCCTCACCGAGTCCGTCATCCACCAGCTCCTCCGCCGCTCCGGCCTTGACATCGTCGAGCGAGTCGCTCTCACCACCACGCCTCCGCCGCCCCCACCTCCGGCCGAAGCTGCTCCCGCGCCCAAGCCCGCCACCTAGTCTCGGCGGAACCCGCGAGCCCTACGTGTCCATTGGAGTCCAACCCAACACTTGCCGTACACTCAGTTCAGCAACCCACGCGCCCGTAGCTCAGTTGGATAGAGCATTTGGCTTCGAACCAAAGGGTCGGAGGTTCGAATCCTTCCGGGCGCACCATCCATCTCCCGCCGTCGCGGTTGCCCTCACACCCCATCTTCGGTATCCTGTCCTAGTTGCAGCCATGCAATGTGCGCCCGTAGCTCAGTTGGATAGAGCAACTGGCTACGAACCAGTAGGTCGGAGGTTCGACTCCTTCCGGGCGCACCATATTCCCCCTTCTCCATCCCACTCCAGCCTTCAAAGATCCCTCATCCTGGATGACGCACGTCTATGCTCCGCATTGACGACCAGATTGGTCCGCATTAGACTTGCCCCTGTAGGCGGCTGCGCTCGAGACCTCCGCGAAACCCGCGTCCACCTCGACCGAATCGCCCTTTAAGGCAGGTGAACGCAGCATGTTTCAGGCATTAATCATCACCCTCCGCGAGGGCGTCGAAGCCTCCTTGATCGTCGGCATCATCTTCGCTTACCTCTCAAAGATTGGCCGCCACGAGCTCAAGCGCACTGTTTTCTGGGGTTTAGGCTCCGCCCTCGTCGCCAGCGTCCTCGCCGCCGTCCTCGTCGCCCATCTCAACCTCAACTCCGACATCATCGAAGGCTGGGTCATGCTGGCCGCCGCGGCCTTTGTTATCAGCATGATCTGGTTCATGCACAAGACCGCCCGCTCCATGAAGGGCGAGATCGAATCGAAGATCGCCCGCTACGCCAGCGCCCCTTCTGCCAAGATCGGCCTCTTCTTCTTTGTCTTCCTCCTCGTCCTCCGCGAAGGCGTCGAGACCGTCCTCATCCTCTCCGCCGTCACCCTCAACTCCACCGAGATCCTCTCCTTCACCGGCACCGTCCTCGGCCTCGCCCTCTCCGTCGTCTTCGGCATCATGTTCATCCGCGGCAGCGTGCGCATCAACCTGCAGCGCTTCTTCCGCGTCACCACCGTCATCCTCTACTTCGTTACCTTCCAGCTCGTCATCTCCGGCCTGCATGAGCTCTCCGAAAACGGCGTCCTGCCCTCGTCGACCGCCGAAATGCGCCTCATTGGCCCCATCGTCCGCAACGACCTCTTCTTCTTCGTCACCATGCTCGCCCTCATCGGCCTCATGGTCCTGCTCGAGAGCCGCAGCCGCACCGCCCCCGTCATCGCCCCCACCGCCAGCCCCGCCGATCGCCGTAAAGCCGAGTGGGGCCATCGCCGCGAGCGTCTCTGGATGTCTGCCGTCGTCGGCGTCTCCTTTCTCTTCATCTTTCTCTCCACCGCCGAGTTCATCTACGCCAAGAGCTCGACCGCCCTCTCCCCCACCACCTCCGTCACCCTCGTCGGCCGGCAGGTCACCGTCCCCACTGCCGATATCAACGACGACCAGCTCCACCGCTTTGGCGTCTTCGTCAACGACGCCCAAGGCAAGCCCGCCCAGGTCCGCTTCCTCCTTTACAAGAAGCCCGACGGCAACATCATCTCCGTTGCCGACGCCTGCCACATCTGCGGCCCGGTCGGCTTCTACATCGGCTCGCAGGGCATCACCTGCAAGATGTGCGCCTCGCCCCTTGTTCCCCAGTCCATGGGACAGGAGGGCGGCTGCAATCCCATTCCCCTTCACTCTTCCCGCTCCGGCGCGCAGCTCACCATCGCCGCCGCCGACCTCCAGGCGCTTGTCCCCGTCTTCGAGCGCTAGGGTGACGCGCTAGCGATGTTCTTCCGCCTCCTCCTCGAGTCCTTCCGCCGCCAGCGCCGCCGCAAGCTCCTCGCCGGCGTCGCCATCCTCCTCGGCACCACCGCCGTCACCGCCATGCTCGCCCTCGCCACCACCGTCGGCGACCGCATCCACCGCGAGCTCGCCGTCTACGGCGCCAACATCATCATCACCCCCGAGGCCGACGCCCTCGCCGTCAAAATCGGCGGCGTCGACCTCAAACCGACCACCGGCAACGCCTACCTCCACGAGTCCGACCTTCAAAAACTCCGCGGCATCTTCTGGGCCAACAACATCACCGCTATCAGCCCCGAACTTAGCTTCACCACGAAGGTTTGGCCCGAGGATAAGACCTTCCTTAATGCGTCCACCATGGAAGCCACAGCGGTCGGCGTGAAAGGACTCTGGTTCCGTCATGCCTTAGCCGGCGGTGCTGCTTCGCTTGTGACCGGCGCTCCGGAACTTCACCCCACATGGCGGATCTCCGGCAGATGGCCCTCCACAGACTCCGAAGCCGTCCTCGGCTCAGCGCTTGCTCGGCGCCTTCACGTTTCTGTCGGCTCCTGGCTCACCTCAGGAGGAGGTCCAAGACCCGATCTTGACCTTCGTGGCGCGATGAGCCCCGATTTCGCTATCGTGGGAATCGTCAGCACCGGCGACGACGTGGACAAGGAAGTTCTCCTGCCGCTCGCCGAAGCGCAACGTCTCGCCAATCTCCCGAACGCTGTCTCCCGCGTCGAAGTCTCTGCCCGCACCCGCCCCGAAGACGCCTTCGCCCGCAAAGACCCGGATACCCTCTCGCCCAAGCAGCGAGATCTCTGGTATTGCCGCCCCTACGCCAACTCCATCGCCTACCAGATCCGCGAAGCCATCCCGGGCGCTAACGCCACCCAACTCCGCCAGGTCGAGCAGAGCGAAGGCAACATCCTCTCCCGCATCTCCGGCCTGCTCTGGCTCATCGCCGCCGCTGCTCTGCTCGCCGCCGGCTTCGCCGTCTCCGCCACTATGGCCACCGCCATCCTTGAGCGCCGCGGCGAGATTGGCCTCATGCGCTCGCTCGGCGCCTCCCGTGGCTCCATCGCCCTTCTCTTCTACGTTGAAAGCGCTACCCTCGCTCTCGGCGCCGGCACCGGCGGCTATCTGCTCGGCAGCCTGCTCTCCGCTTGGCTCGGCGCCCGCATCTTCTCAACCGGCGCCCCCGTCCTCGCCTCACTCAACCCCGTCCTTCTTCCCGTCATCCTCGCCCTCGCTCTCGTCGTCGCCATCGCCGGCAGTACCCCCTCCATCCGCTCCGCCCTTCACATGGACCCGTCCCACGTCCTCCGCGCCGATGCCTGACCCCGCCTGCAGCGTCGCCACCTCCGAAACCCGGGTGTTCTCGCTCCTGAGACCTGGGTCTTCAAACCTGCCTCGCCGTGCCAAGCCGAAGGCCAGGTGCCCCCTGCATGACGGCTTCTCTGCCATACATGAGCCCGTCAAACGCAGGTCGATCCCCTCCGGAACGGGACCTCGCCCATGAAGCCCACTCACCTGTCCCTCCCGCGCCTGCTTCTCCGCTCCCTTGTCCATCGCCGCACCCGCAGCTTCTCCGCCCTCGTCGCCCTCACCGTCTCCGCCGCCGTGACCACCGCCCTGCTCACCCTCTACGCGGATCTTGACCGGAAGCTGCACCACGAGTTCCGCAGCTTCGGCGCAAACCTCATCCTCACTCCCGCCCCCGGCGCCGCGGCGCTTCCGCCCGACACCCTCGCCAAGGTTCGCGCCATCGCCGGCCCGGAGGCCGCAGCGTCAGAGCTCGCCTTCGCCGTCGCCACTACCGACCGCAACACTGCCGTCGTTGCCGTCGGCGCCGACTTTCCTTCCCTGCAGCAGCTCAGCAGCTGGTGGAAGACCGATCGCTGGCCCACCGGCCCCACCGACGTTCTTCTCGGCAGCAAAGCGGCGCAGTTCATCGCAGACGAGCGCACGGTCACCCTCCGCTACAACGGCCAGCCCCTCACCCTCCACGGCGCCGGCCGCTTCTCCACCGGCGGCGACGAAGATAGCCGCGTCTATCTGCCCATGCCAGCCTTCCGCGCCTGGACCGGCGTCGCTCCCAGCCTCATCGAGCTCCAGATTCCCGGCGGCAACGACGCCGTCAACGCGGCCCTCACCCATCTCCGCGCCGCGCTTCCCACCCTCCATGTCGATCCCGTCCGGCAGCTCGTTGAAGGCGAATCTCGCATCGTCGAGAAGACCCACGCCCTCATGTTCGGCGCCGTCCTCCTCATCGCCCTCACCGTCGCCGTCAGCGTCCTCGCCACTCTTTCTGCCTCCGTCCTTGAGCGGCGCCGCGACTTCGCGCTTATGAAGGCCCTCGGGAGCTCGCAGCGAACCGTCAACAGCCTCTTTCTGCTTGAAGCTCTCACCCTCACCGCCGTCGCCGTCCTGGCCGGCTGGGTGGTCGGCTCCGCCATAGCCTGGGTCATCAGCGAGCTCAACTTCGGCACCAGCGCCCCGCCGCTCGTCGCCGTCCTTCTTCCCGTCACCCTCCTCAACCTCCTGATCGCCGCCCTCGCCGCCACCGCGCCCCTCGAGTCTCTCCGCCACCTTCAACCCGCCGCCCTTCTCCGAGGCGAATAGATGTCCAACTTAACCTGTCACTCCGGTCAGGACTCCTTACGTTTGCTTGTAGTTGTCATTCCGAGTCGCCGCCGAGGAACCCCGCATCTCGTCTCGAACAACGGAGCGAAGCGACGTACACCGCAACGCACAGCATGGCATTTCGCTCATGCGCTCCCTGCTAAACTCAACCCAGCTTCCGCCACGTCCGACGCTCGTCCCGAGCCGGTCAAATGCCTCGTCTAATACACCGCTAATCGACCTGTTTTGAAGATTTTAGAAGAGGAAGGGGGGAGGGGGATACCGTATGGGATCATCAAACATCGTCACCAGCCCTCACCGCGATCAGACCCGCGCCGAGTGCGCCGTCATCTCCCTCGCCGGCGTCACTCGCGAGTACACCGGCCGCACCGGCACCGTGCACGCCCTTGAGGCCGCCACCTTCTCGATTGTCGCGGGCGAGTGGGTCGCCATCACCGGCCCCTCCGGCTCCGGCAAAAGCACCCTTGTCAACCTGCTCGGCTGCCTGGACCGCCCGACAGGGGGCGAACTCCGCATCGATGGCGTCGACGTCCGGAGCATGAGCGCCTCCGCCCTTGACCGCTTCCGCTCTGAAAAAATCGGCTTCGTCTTCCAGCAGTTCCACCTCATCCCGTACCTCACCGCGCTTGAGAACGTTATGCTCGCCCAGTACTTCCACTCCATGACCGACGCCACCGAAGCGCGTGCGGCACTAGCCCGCGTCGGTCTCTCAGAGCGCGCCGAGCATCTGCCCAGCGAGCTCTCAGGCGGCGAGCAGCAGCGCGTCTGCATCGCCCGCGCCCTTATCAACAACCCACCCATCCTTCTCGCCGACGAACCTACCGGCAACCTCGACGAAGCCAATCAAAAGATCGTCGCCGGCCTCCTCGCCGGCCTGCACGACCAGGGGCACACCATCGTCATGGTCACCCACGACCCCGAGATGGCGTCGCTTGCCAGCCGCCGCATCGCCCTCAATCATGGCCGCGTCTTCTGCCACCCCACGGCACCCGTGATCACGCTCCGTCGTTAGTGCCGCGGCACGCCGTTAGCGCTCGCCCCACTTCAGCTTCGATCGCAAGACATTGAACAACCCATTCGGCTGGTGCCGCAGCAGCCGAACCGTGTGCTCCGACCGTGTGCAGCTGATCAGATCGTCCACCTGCACCGAGACACCTTCCTGCCCATCCACCGTCAGGTACGTCTCATTCGGCACCCCCACCACGTGGATACAGACCTGCGAGCTCGATGGCACCACGATCGGCCGCAAGGTCAGCAAGTGCGGGCAGATAGGGGTGACCACCGTGGCCGCGACCGACGGCATCACGATCGGCCCGTTCGCCGCCAGGTTGTAGGCCGTCGATCCGGTTGCCGTCGAGACAATAATGCCATCCGCCCGAAAGGTCGCCACCCGCTGTGAATCGATATCAACCGAGAAGTCCGCCATGCGCGCAATCGTGCCCTTGGCCACCACCACATCGTTCAGGGCGGTCCACGTCTGCAGCAGCGTTCCCCCCCGTCGCAACTCCGCCCGCATCATCTCGCGCGAGTCGATCACGGCGCAGTTCGAACACCACGCGTCAAGGCTGCCATAAAGGTCCGAGAGTGGCACCTCGGTAAGAAAGCCAAGCGATCCGAGATTGACGGAGAGGATCGGCGTCTTGGTCGTCGCGAATGCGCGCGCCGCAGAGATCAGCGTCCCATCCCCGCCCAGCACGATTACCAGGTTCGGATTGAGCCGGGGAAGCGCGTCGCGTCGTATGCCATCCAGCCCCGGAACATATGCCGCGCTGGATTCGTCCAGAACGGCCTCGTAGCTGCGGCTTCGAAGCCAGCCGATCAGTTCGGGAAGGATGGTCGCCAACTCTGGCTTCTGCGGCTTGGAGATGATCGCGGCAAGCATCATGCAGGTCTAGTGTAGCCGTGACAGGCTCTCAGCTTGGGGCGGGAAGATGGCATGAAGGAGATACTCCTGATTTCCTTCCATGCCGCGGATGGGTGAATCGATCACGTCAAGCTTCGTGCCGCCAAGCTGGCTCAGTGTGCTCCGCACCTTTTCGATAGCCAGCTGCCGCGCCGCCTCGTCCCGCACGATGCCACCCTTGCCGACGTGCTCGCGTCCTGCCTCGAACTGCGGCTTCACCAGCACCACCGTCTCACCGGCCCACGCCGCCTGAGGCCGGCTCAGCGCGCCCAGTACGGCAGGCAGCACCAGCGAAGCGCCGATAAACGAAACGTCCATCGCAAAGAAGGTCGGTGCGACTCCCTGCTCGGCCAAAAGACTGCCGGGCGCCAGCAGCCGCGCGTTCGTGCGTTCGCGAAGCTCAATCCGTTCGTCCTGCCGCAGACGCTCGGCGATCTGCCCGTACCCGGTATCGACGGCGATCACGCCCGCCGCCCCGTGTTGCAGCATGCAGTCCGTAAAGCCCCCCGTGGACGTGCCGACATCCACGCAGCTTCGCCCCGCCATCGGGATCTCCCAATGTGCCAGGGCACGCTCGAGCTTGAGCCCACCCCGGCTCACATACCGCAGATCTTCGCCGAGCAGCCGAAGCACCGCGTCCGCCTTCATCGCGGCGCCCGGCTTATCCACCCGTTGCTCGTCGACCAGCACCCGCCCGGCTAAAATCAAAGCCTGCGCCCGCTCGCGCGACGCAACCAGTCCGCGATCAACGATCAGCTTGTCTAAGCGCAACCGATTTGCCATGATCTCCCGTTCACCATCCACTCTGCCCGGCTGCAAAGTCCACTTGATCGCTACTACGAGCTGCTACTAATTTCGGGTAAAGTGGACTGGTTCAAGACAACCTCTACACCTTGGTAACTTTTGGGCAATTTCGACAGAAAGCAAGAAGATCCTTCCAATCTGCTTTGATTTTAGGTGCGTTCGTATGTTGAGAGAGACGGGACGAGAAGATAGTCCACCGCCGCCACCGCCTGACGATCTCACCCTGCTGAGACTGGTTCAGCGCGGTGACGAATCAGCCATGGGCTCGCTGTACGACCGCTACGGAAAGGTCGTTTATTCCGTCGCACTTCGCGTTCTTCGCGATCCGGCCTCTGCCGAAGACGTACTGCAGGAGATCTTTCTGCAGATCTGGCGCAATCCAGACAGTTTTATCGCAACACGCGGTACCTTGGGAGGCTGGCTTGCCGTGGTCTCCCGCAATCGATCGATCGATGCGTTACGGCGAAAGAAGCCGTCCGAGCAGGTCGATGACATGCAGCTTCCCTCGGGCTACGACCTTGGGGAAGAGGCAATTCGGAATGGAATGATGGACAAAGCTCGGGTCATTATCGGAACGCTTCCGACCGAGCAGCGAAAAACATTGGAGATGGCCTTCTTTGATGGCCTTACCCACTCCGAGATCGCCGAGATGACCGGCGATCCACTCGGCACAGTCAAGACACGCATTCGCAGCGCGCTGTTGACGCTGAGAAAGGGGCTGCAGGCATGAACGCTATTCGACACATCGATCCAGAAGATCTCGCGTTGTTTGCGCTGCAGTTCCTCACCCCGGAGCAGAATCAGCAGGTCCTCGCTCATCTCGAAGGCTGCTCCTTGTGTCGTATCGAACTTGCCCAGACGCAGGGAGATCTCGCCGTCGTGGCCGGCACGGCAGAGATGCACTCGCCGCCTGCACTGGCACGCGAGCGCCTCGTACAGCAGATCGCCCGTGAACCGAAGGCCCGATCAACTTCTGGCAGCCGGTCGATCGAGACCGCCGAGTATAGCGTCGGGAACGGCAGATATGTTCCGGAGCAACTTGAACCGCATTCGCAGACGTTGAACAATCTCGCGCATCCCTCCTCCTCCTCAGGATCGACGCCAAGCTTCGGAGCCGTCTCCCAACCGGCTAGCTCCCGTCCATCCACCCGGAAGAGCCCGATCCTGCAGGTGCTTCCCTGGGCAGGATGGGCCGTTGCCGCTGGCCTGGCGGTCATGGTCGCGCAGAGCGCTCACCAGCGCTACGGCCTCCTCGAAGAAGTCCAGTCAGTCAACCACCAGATTGCTGTGGTAACAGCGCAAAGCAACGAGGCCCGCCGTTTGCTCGAGACGATCAACGACCCGTCCGCGCAGCGCGTCACATTGACTCTCTCCAAGCAGACGCCCGTACCCCAGGGCAAGGCCACCTACGTTCCCGCCAAGGGCGCACTCGTCTTTGTTGCGAACAATCTCGAGCCGCTCGAGCCGGCCAAGGTCTATGAGCTTTGGATTATCCCAGCCAGCGGAAGCGCTCCCGTTCCGGTCGGTACCTTCCATCCGGACGCCGGTGGCAATGCCAGCCTCATCATGCCCAAGCTTCCGCAAGGCGTCACGGCAAAAGCCTTTGGCATCACGATCGAGAACGAAGGGGGAGCGGCAACTCCAACCATGCCCATCATCATGGCGGGAGCCGCCGGGTCTTCCTCGTAGAGGCCTAGACACAGATACAGAAAGGCCGGGTCATCTCGACCCGGCCTTCTGTATGCCCTTTAGCAAGCCTGCTTGCAACCTCTCTTACTGCGCCGTCACCCGAACCTGAACCCCACGGCCTTGCAGGTCAACATAGGTCTGAACCTGGTTGACGTCTGTGCGCAGAATCGTCATCAGGCTGGTGTCGCCTGCCGTGATGTAGACCTTCCCTGTCGGCGTACCCGCCGTGCCGACGATGAAGTTCGGGTGCCCGGCTACCGGGATCGTTGCCTCTACCGCGTTCGTCTGCAGATTGATGATGCTGACCGTACCGCAACCATTCGTCGGGTTGATCGCAGCTTTCGTCTGCGTAACCGACGGCGAGCAAGTGACCGTGTCTCCCGAGTTGGCCACATACGCCCGCGTTCCGTCCGAGAGAACGGTGAGGACGACCGGGTTCACTCCGACCGGAATCGTAGCCAGCACCTGCCCGAAGTCGACTGCATCAATCGGGTTTGCCGGATCGCAGGCAGGATTGGATGGCTGCGCAACTGCGCTGCACAGGGGCGTACTGATCAACGTCACGGAGCCCGGCGTTGTGCCAGTCCCTGCGTTCAGAATCGCGACCTCATTGCGTGCCGTGATGATGTCGCCCCAAACTGGCGCTGTCCCCACCGGAATGACCGGTGTCGTGCTGTCCAGCGTGTTTGTCTGCGAGTTAATCACGCTGACCGTGTTGCTTCCCCGGTTCATGATGAAGACGCGCCGCGTGTCGGCCGACATGACGCCGTAGACCGGATTCACCCCAACATTAATCGTATTGGAGATGGTCGGCAGCCCCGTCGAAAGGTTCTCGACAGCCGCTACCTGCCCCGCCGCGACACCATTGCCTTGACTGATGGAATACACTCGCGGAGCCGAAGGCACGCCGACGATGTAGATCGGATTCGTACCGACGGGAAGCTCTTGTCGCAGCGCAGGCCCTGCCGCTCCTCCTGTCGTTGAGAACGTCGCCGTCGAGAGCTGAGCGACCAAGCTACGACCGGGCTCCGTGATGTACACGTTGGTTCCCGGAACAAAGATGCTGTTTGGCAGCGGCGTGCTCGGCAGCAGCGACGATGACAGCACATCGTTCGACAGCAGCGTGGAGGGCGACAGCGTAAAGCTGTTAATCGTTCCGTCTCCGTTGAGCGTGTACCCCGTTCCAGCTGCGGTCGCCCCCGCAGTCGTCGATGTTGACGCCGCCGTCGTCGCATCGAGAGCCAGGTAATAAGGCGTGTTCCCGATCGTGGTCGTGTTCAGAATGCTGTCGCCGGCGAAATCAACAAACGTCACCAGCCCCGCACCGCTGGCCGTTGGGTTCGAGATCGCCACCGCGTACTTTGTGGGCTGGCCCGCCGGGCCAACCGGATTGATTGCGGCAACCACCGGCCGATACGTATTGCCACAGCCCAGCACGAAGACAGCAAACGCAGGCCCAAGCAGGAGAGTCACAGCGGCGGAAAGTGAAGGGAGGTGTCGACGTTGACCGGACACGCTGCGCCGGCACTTCTCTGCTGCTTGAATGACTAGTGACAAACCTGCTCCCACGTTCTCGCTTCACTTCGCTATGCTTCACTGAAATTGTAAATCAGCAAAGGCGAGGTCGACCTCCTTCGATGGCAGAACCCCGCAGCAGCGCTCCACGATCCGCGCCTCTCGCGGAAGCCGCGTCAGAATGGGCCAAAGCCATTCCGATCGGACGGGATCAGCTGCAAAGCCAGATCCTCACCGGCAGCGTTACCGCAGTATTGCTGATCGCAGGGCTTCGTCTCGAACTCCTCCTTTTGAGATCGCACGGGGGCTCTCTATGGCCGCTCACGTTGAGCCTCGTCTTCGCCGTCACGGTCTGGCTGCTCCGTTCGGCAACAGGGCCAGCCGCAGGCGTCGGCGCTCTCATCTGCCTGCTTCTGGCAACGCCCGCATTTGCCCCGTCCGCGCAGCAACCCCATCCCGTGCTCTCCCCTGCCATCCTCCCTCTGCTGGCGCTCTTCGTACTCACCTTCGCCGCCACCCGCTTCAAACGGAAGATCAAAGAAGCCAGCGGCCTCGCAGAGTCACGCCAAGGTCGTCGCGCTTCGCAGATCGTCGCCAACCTTGGCATTGCGGGACTTTGCGCCGCGATCGGCTTCTACCCTGGCGTTCTCGCAGCCCTCGCCGAGGCGACTGCCGACACCATCTCGTCCGAGATCGGCCAGGCTCTCGGCGGACCCACCTGGCTGCTGACCAGCCTCCGTCGCATCCCTCCCGGTACTGACGGCGGCATCAGCCTGCGCGGATCGGCCGCTGGTGTCAGCGCCGCGGCTCTCGTGGTTCTCGCCGGCTCACCCGGCGGTGTCTCACTCCCCACAGCCGCAATCGTCGTGTTCTCCAGTGTCGCTGGCCTGCTCTTCGACAGCCTGCTCGGAGCGACCGTCGAGCGGCATGGCTGGATCGGCAACGACCTGGTCAACGTCAGCTCCACCGCCTTCTCCGTTCTACTTGCCTGGAGCCTGCTCCGGTTCTGACTCAGTCAGTCGCTGCCCGACCGAGCTAGTCGCCGTCACCATGACCTTCGACAGCGCGATAGAACATCCCTCCATGCAGACGGAGCCGGAACGACGTGTAGCTGGCTATCTCATGCAGATACCGCAGCGCGAGCTCGTAGGTGCTGATATGGCCGACGGCCGACCGCGGCGAGGTATACACATCCAGCCCCACCTCAGTGCAGAGCGCGCGAATGCGGAACATATGCGTGCCATCTGAGACCACCACAATGTGGAGCAGGTTGTGATCGCGCGCGATCGCCGCCAGCCGATGCACCTGCTGTTCCGTGTCGACCGATGTCGTCTCTGCGATGATGTTCTGGAGCGGCACGCCACGCGCGAGCAGGTAGTCCCGCCCCACCCCACCCTCGGTCTTGCCAGAGTCCCGATCGCTCCCGCCACCGAGCGTGATCACCAGCGGAGCGATGCCCTTCTCATACAGGTCCGCCGCGTGGTCCAGCCGCGCATGAAAGACCGGAGAAGGCCGGCCGGCATACTCCGCTGCCCCAAAGACAGCGATGGCATCGGACACAACCGCCTCGTTCTCCGTCGCGGCCTCCGCAATCCGCTGATACACCATGGCACACCACACGGTCAGCAGCGCGAGTGCCGCCAGCAGCAACACGGCAAGCAGCCGCCATCCCGTTCGCCGCGGCGCCGACTTTGGAGCAGGTTGGGTCATCACACGCATGCAGCCGATCAGTCCTGCACCGGTCTAGACCTGAAGTGTACGGCAGCCGGCAACGTCGCCGGCCAGCCGCGTCCACCCCCGCCTATCGTTGTAACGTCAGTGCGATCTCATGCGTCGGAATCGCGCCTTCGCGCAGAATCATCCAGGAGTTGCCGCCGCCCGAGAGGTCAACAATCGTCGTCGCAGTGGATCGCGCCGTCGGCCCCCCATCCACAATCATCGGCAGATCGCTCCCCAGCTGCTCGCGAACACAGTTGGCATACGTGCACTCCGGCAGACCCTGCAGGTTCGCTGAGGTCGCCGTAATCGGCAGGCCAAGCTCCTTCACAATCGCCCGCGGAATCGCCGCCTCTGGCACGCGCAGCGCCACATTCCCCGTATTGGCCGTTACCCGCAGCGGCAGCCGTGATCCCGCCTTCACAATAATCGTCAGCGGCCCCGGCCAGAAGCGTTCACTCAGTCGATCAAACGCCCCGTCAATGCCACGCGCCAACTCAAACGCCTGCGAGACCTCACTCAGCAGCAGCGAAAGTGGTTTATGCCGCGAGCGCGTCTTCAGCTCGTAAATCCGGTCTACCGCCCACAGGTTCACCGGATCAACGGCCAGTCCATAGAACGTGTCCGTCGGAATCGCAACCACCTGTCCTGCCTGCAGCGCGCGCACAACCCGTTGCACATGAGCCGACTCCGGCTCATCCGGATGAATCTTCAGAATCTCTGCTGCCAAAGGATCTCCACGCCGGCACGTCACCACCAGCAAGACGGCTCAGACACCGCAATGCCACAAACTAGCACACCCCATTTCCGGACTCAATCCGAGTCGCCGTCACTACCCCGGTTCCCGGTGCCTCACGGCGTAAAATCAAAGGGCGATGCCCCCAAGCGACACCATCGTCTCCAGCCGGCAAAACGCCCGCCTCAAACAGCTGCGCGGCGCCTTCGCCGGCCATCCGCGTCTCGCAAACGGCCTCATCGCTCTCGAAGGCGAGCACCTCGTCGAGGAAGCCCTGCGCAGCGGCATGCTCCTGAAGACCGTGTTCCTCAGCGAGCGTCGTCCGCTCCCCTCCTTCCTGCCGTCTTCTCTCGAAGTTCTTCGCGTTGAAGACGAGCTCTTCGCGAGCCTCGGCGAGACCCGCTCCCCGCAGGGCATCGCCGCTCTCATGCTGCCGCCCGTCCGCTCGCTTGACGAGGTCCTCTGGGGTGTGCCGCTCATCCTGGTCGCCTGCGGCCTGCAAGACCCCGGCAACCTCGGCACCCTCATCCGCTCCGCAGAGGCCTTTGGCGCCAGCGGCGTCCTCACCACACCCGGCACCGTCAGCGCCTGGAACGGCAAAGCCCTGCGCGCCTCCGTCGGCTCCGTCTTCCGTCTGCCTGTAGTTCCCTGCTCGCCAGACGACCTTCTCGCTCTGCGCCATCGCGGCGTCCGTCTCCTCGCAGCCGTGGGCGAAGGCGTCGGCACAGAAACCATCACCGAACTCGGCCGCGTCGATCTCACCACCGGCGTCGCTCTCCTCATCGGCAACGAAGGCGCCGGCCTCTCCGCCGACCTTCTCGCGCTCGCCGACGAGCGCCTTACCGTCCCCTGCGCCGGAACCGTCGAAAGCCTCAACGCCGCCGTCGCCGGCTCCATCCTGCTCTATGAGGCCTACACCCAGCGTGCCCGCGTCGGGGGACCGCTGGCGGCCATGGAGCCCGCCGTATGAGCCTCTTTGACGTAAGCCCGGCCGCCCGCCTCGCCGGACAGCAGCCCGTCCCCGCCCGCACGCCACTCGCCGAGCGCATGCGCCCGCGCACCCTGGACGAATACACCGGGCAGGATCACCTGCTCGGCCCCGGCAAACCACTGCGTCTCGCCATCGAGCACGACGACAGCACCTCCATGATCTTTTGGGGACCGCCCGGCGTCGGCAAAACCACCCTCGCCAAGATCATCGCGCACGTCACCAGCGCCACCTTTATCGAGTTCTCCGCCGTCCTGAGCGGGATCAAAGAGATCAAGCAGGTCATGACCGAGGCCGAAAAGGCCTTCACCGCCGGCATGCGCACCATCCTCTTCGTCGATGAGATCCATCGCTTTAACAAGGCCCAGCAGGACGCCTTCCTGCCCTTCGTCGAGCGCGGCAGCATTCGGCTCATCGGCGCCACCACAGAGAATCCCTCCTTCGAGATCAACGCCGCCCTGCTCAGCCGCTGCCGCGTCTACACCCTCCAGGCCCTCTCCGAAGAGCAGATCATCGCCCTCCTCGAGCGCGCTCTCCGCGACGCGACCCGCGGCCTCGGCAGCACCGGTCTCACCATCACACCGGAGGCCCTCGCCACCATCGCCAGCTTCTCAAGCGGCGACGCGCGCAACGCCCTCAACGCCCTCGATGTCTCCGCCTCGCTCGCCGAAGGCCGCGGCACCACTGTTATCACCAATGACCTCGCCGCCGAAGCCATGGGGCGCCGGGTCCTGCTTTACGACAAGAAGGGCGAGGGGCACTACGACATCATCTCCGCCCTGCACAAGAGCGTTCGCAACTCCGACTCCGACGCCGCGCTCTACTGGCTCGGTCGCATGCTTGAGGCCGGCGAAGATCCCATGTACATCGCTCGCCGCGTCGTCCGCATGGCCGTCGAAGACATCGGCCTCGCCGCCCCCGAAGCCCTTAACCTCTGTCTCTCCGCCCGCGACGCCATGCACTTCCTTGGTCCTCCAGAAGGCCAGCTCGCCCTCGCCCAGGCCGTCCTCTATCTCGCGCTCGCCCCCAAATCAAACGCCGTCTACACCGCCTACAGCGCGGTTCAGGCAGACATCGCAGCCACCGCCGCCGATCCGGTCCCGCTCGCCCTCCGCAACGCGCCCACACGCCTGATGAAGGAGCTTGAATACGGCCGGGACTATCAATACGCGCACGATGTTGACGGACGCGTCGCCGACATGGAGTGCCTTCCCGCCTCGCTCGCCGGCCGCCGCTACTACCAGCCCACCCAAGAGGGCCGGGAACGCCAACTATCCGCCCGCATGGACGAGATCGCCCGCATCAAGGCCTCGAAGCGCGAAGAGATCTAGCCTCATCCTTCCAGCACCTCTCGTCCGTCTGTGAAGCTAGCCCGCTTCCGGCACCCTTCGTCTGGTTGTCATCCCAAGCAAAGCGAAGATCCACCGCATTGGTCTGTACCCACACGGTGCGCCCCGCACAAGACGCCCACATCGTGGCGCACTCCACTCCTGGCAATCGCTAAACTGAAACGTAACCATCCCGCAGAGCTTGGCAGGGGTGCTCGTAGAGCTTCGCAGAGGTGAAAGGGAGACCTCACCCGGAGGTCCAGACCTAAGCCCTTTCGATCGAAGATTTTGCAACATAATGAGGGGGGGACTACTTCAGCTCCGTCTTGAGCGCATCGAGCACGATCGGCTTCGTCAGCAGCTCCGGCAGCACATCGGCCTTCGCCCCCGACGCGGCCGGATACAGCACATACGTCGGCACGCCACTACGTCCGACACTCGCCAGCTCCCGTGTGATCGCGTCGTCATACTGCGTCCAGTCGGCACGGATCAGCACCACCTCATGCGACCGGAACTGCTCCTGCACCTCAGCCGACTTCAACACCAGACGCTCGTTGACCTGGCAGGAGAGGCACCACGCCGCCGTAAAGTCGATAAACACCGGCTTCCCGGCTGCCCGTGCCATATCGAGGGTCGCTTGCGAGTACGGCTGCCACGCCAGCGTCGTGTCCTTTCGCTGGTAAAGTGGCGCCGCGATCGCCAGGGCGCCCAGGATGATCGCCGCCACGCTTCCCTTGCGATTCGCCGGCCACTTCGAAAGCACCCAGCCGGCAATCGCCAGCAAGAGGAATCCCAGCAGCAGGTCAGCCACCCGATCCACGCCCTTCTGCGGCGTCGCACTGTCGCTGTACAGGTGCCCATACACCCACGTCAGCCAGATCACCGTCGCAAATAGCGGCACCGCCGTCAGCTGCTTCAGCGTCTCCATCCACGCACCCGGCCGCGGCAGCACCTTCGTCCACCCCGGCTGGATCGTCAACGCCAGGTAGGGCGCCGCTAGACCAAGCGCCAGCGCCGTAAACACCGCAAAGGTGATCCACGCTGGCTGCGCCAGAGCGAACCCGATCGCTGCCCCCATCAGCGGTGCCGTACACGGGGTCGCCACCACGGTAGCCAGCACCCCGGTAAAGAAGCTTCCCGCATAGCCCTGCTTGCGCGTCAGCGAGTCGCCAGCATTGGTGAGAGACAAACCGAGCTCAAACTGCCCGGCCAGCGACAGCGAGAAGAAGAACAGGCCCAGAGCCAGGAGCGCCAGAAACGTCGGCGACTGCAGCTGAAATCCCCAGCCAATCTGGTTCGTCGTCGACCGCAGCGCCAGCAGCACCGCCACGATCGCCCAAAAGCTCACCAGGATGCCCAGCGCGTATACCAGGCCGTGCGATCGCATCTTCGATCGCTCGGCACCCGACGTCTGCACCAGCGCCAGTCCCTTCAGGAACAGCACCGGAAACACGCACGGCATCAGGTTCAGAATGATGCCGCCGACAAAGGCCAGCCCGATCGCTCCGAGAACCGTCGCACCGGTTGCAGGAGCAGCCGTCGCTCCCCTCGCCGAGCCCGCCGGCTTCGGGATCTCGCCCACGACAACGGGCGCGCTAAACTCGTACGCCTCCACGTCACTCAGGCGCAGCAACCCATGGATGGTCTTCGGCAGCATCTTCAGGTCTGGTGATCGCGGAACCCAGACCCGAACCCCATCCGGCAGCTCCTGCAGATCCTGGTCCGGCGCGTTAGCAATCAGATCCTGATCGAACGGGTAGAACTCCGCATCGTCTTCTCTTCGCCCGGTGGTCAACGTGACGACAAAGTCCTCTTTCCCCCCGGCGATGCTGAGGTGTGCGCTCGCCGGCAGCGGCTTCGGCAAGAGCGTAAGCGCCTCACCAATGGCTCCCTTGGCAGCAGGCGCTGCCGGGGCGTTCGGAACCACATCCAGATCCAGGCCCATCTTGGCCTTGCCTGGAACGCAGACTTCGCGGCACACAACCCAGGTGACCAGGGCGTCCAGGTGCAGGCGGCCGGGCTTGGTATTTGGGGCAACGCTGAGCGCCACCGGAAAAGCGACTGCATCCTCGTACCCGAAGTCCATGAGCGGGCCAAGCGGCAGTCGCGTTGGGATCGGGAACTGCATCGGACCGGCGGTGATCCCTGCGGGCAGCGTCCACTTGATGGCGGGTGGCTCTCCGGCATCCCCGGCATTGGTCCAATAGACATGCCACTTCTCTTCGAGCGTGAGCACAAGCCCTGCCTGGACCGACCCACCCGGCGCTACTGCCGGTGCGTTGGTCATCAACTCCGCGGTGAGATGCTGTGCCTTGAACGGCCCTGGCCCCCCATCTCCGACCACCTGCAGCTGCGCCGTTGCCTTAAGCCCCTGCAACGCAAGGAGAAAGATCACAATCGTGATGGACAGGAACGGAATGGGACGTCGGCGTGGAAATGGCATCGCTCTACATTCTAGGCGGTTTGGCTTCTGTCCGCGTCCAACCTTTGATCAAGCAGCAGCCGCTGGTGTTCGACCATGATGCACCGATCCATCACGACACCGATACCAGCCTCCTCGGCCCGCTCGGCTGCGCGCAAGTGCATGATTCCTTGCTGAACCCAAAGTCGGGTGAGTCCACGCAAGATCATTTCGTCAACGATTGCCGGAATGGCACTTGGCAGGCGAAACACATTTATGACGTCCGGCAGCTCTGGCAACGTCAGGACCGAGGTGGAGCACGCCATCCCCAGTACGGTCGTAAGTGCCGGATTCACCGGCAGAATGCGATATCCATGGTCTTGCATGTACTTCGAGACGTAGTAGCTGGGCCGATCCGGGCGGTCTGACAGCCCGACAACAGCCAGAGTTCGCGGGTGCGAAGGTGGTCTCCCCAGCATCTCTCGGATTAGCGCAGGTTCATTCATCGTGTCACTCTCAACTTGCCCAGGCACTCAGCGGTCGCTGCGGCAGCACCATCTCGCCAGGGAATAGGCCGTCTGATCCACTAGGGGCAGAGCATTCGCTCCAAGCCAATCAGCCATGGTGTTCCCTTCTTCGATGCTCGAAAGCCTCTCGCGGCATGCCGGGATCTAGGCACCGCCGATCTGCGCGATCCAGCTCATCCACTGGCAACGTATCGTTCCTGCATTCCGCAGGCGCCGCTACGCTTCCTCGTCATCTAGTAGCGGTGCAGGCACTCCACCTTCGCGTCGCATCCGCAGAAAGCCACGAATGAACAGCTCTAAATCCCCATCCAGCACACGATCAACGTCCCCGACTTCTACTCGCGTGCGAAGATCTTTAGCCATGCGGTATGGCTGCAAGACATACGATCGTATTTGCGAGCCGAAGCCAATATCCAGCTTGGAGTCTTCCAGTTTCTTCGTGATTGCTTTCTTTTTATCCAGCTCGTATTCGTACAATCTCGATCGCAGCAGCTTCATTGCCCGTTCCTTGTTCTTGTGCTGTGACCGCTCATTCTGACAGCCGGCGACCAGGCCCGTAGGAAGGTGCGTGATTCTCACTGCGGAGTCCGTTGTATTGACATGCTGACCGCCCTTCCCGCCAGAACGGTAGGTATCAATGCGTAGCTCCTCGGGCTTGATGTCGATCACGATCGTGTCATCGATCTCCGGGCTCACAAAGACGCTCGCGAAACTCGTGTGCCGCCGTTTTGCCGAGTCGAACGGCGAGATACGAACTAGCCGATGTACTCCCGTCTCTCCCGTCAACAGACCAAATGCAAACTCGCCTGAGATGGTGAACGTCGCAGATTTGATTCCTGCCTCATCTCCGTCCTGGATCTCGTTCAGCTCCGTCTTAAAACCTTCCCGTTCTGCCCATCGCAGGTACATGCGCATCAACATCTCAGCCCAGTCCTGGCTCTCCGTGCCGCCGGCGCCTGGATGCACAACAACGATTGCATTCAGAGCATCCGTCTCCCCTGAGAGCATGGTCTTCGTCTCAAGCTTCTCGGTGTAGGCGACCAGCCCTGGAATCTCGCGCTCCAGATCCGCATCGACGAGCTCGCCCTCCCGCGCTAATTCGAAATAAGCTTCGATGTCATCCGACCGCTGCTGTAGCTCCGCATCGTCTGCAAGCAGTGTCTCCAGTCGCTTGCGCTCCCGCATCAGCGGCTGTGATCGCGCCGGATCCGCCCACACACTCGGGTCCGCGATCTTCTCTTCAATCCCACCGAGCTCCCGCTTCAGGCGAGCCGAGTCAAAGATACTCCCGTAGCTCGCGCACACGTTCGCGAACCGGGGAGTAGGTGTACTCAAGATCAGTCAACATAAGCACTGATTTTAGAGCATATGCCGAGCGCCGCTGCTACTCAGCCCTTGATCCCGCTCGCGTAGTGTGATCCGACACCACAACTCACTGTCTCGTTAGACTCCCACCCGACGAGACCACTCTGCAAACCCTACGCCGGCAAGCGTCACCATGGCACACTCCCACGGCAGCCAGTCCCCGTGTCGAGCGTAGAACGTCAGATCGTGCTCGTACTCAAAAGGCACCCGGATCGCCGATCGCACGTGCCGCGGAGTGGATAACACGACACGACCATCCGGATCGATCACCGACGTGATCCCGGTGTTTGTCGCACGTAGAATCCAGCGATGACTTTCTAGGGCTCGCATGCGCACCATATTGAGGTGCTGCCAGGGCGCGCTCGTATCTCCGTACCAGCCGTCATTTGAGATATTGATCAGCACATCGGCGCCCAACTTTGAGAATTCCCGGATCTCATCGCCAAAGATGGACTCGTAGCAAATGAAGGTTCCGAAGGTGTGACTGCCGCTTGTGAAGACACCGCGCTTCATCCCCGGCTCAAATGTTCCTACCTCCGCCAGCAAACTACCAGCAAAGAAGAAGAGCGGCCTGTACGGCACGTATTCGCCAAACGGAACCAAATGCATCTTGTCGTATCGTCCTCCGAAACTGCCATCCGGTCGAATGAACGATGCCGAGTTATAAAGCTCCGACCTCGGAGATGTCCTATCGCGCGGTCGATCAATCCCGATGCTCCCAACGATGACTGGCACGCCCATCTCTCGCGCAAGGGTTCCTACAGCGCCGCGAAACGCCTGCTCCTGTTCCCTGAACGGCGCAGGCGACTCTGGCCAGACCACCAGATCGGTGGGAAGGTACCCTCCATCGGGGGTACTCACGCCTTGCGGCATCCGAAGCGCTGTCGCTCGCTGGTCGACCAGCTTCCGCGTAACTGGCGTCTCCGGCATACCTCGCAGCAACACTCCCGCAGGCCGTCGGCTCAGCGCGGAAAAACGCTCGAGTAATTGCTCTTCCGTCTCCGAAGACTGAGCGTCCTCAGTACCGACTTCAAGGTTTTCTTGAAGCAGCGTCGCCGTTCCTGCCTCGATACTGTGCGCTTTCGGCTTTGGATGAAGCGCAAAATAGGTGTAACCAACAACCACCAAGACGCCGGTCATGACCATGATGGGCCGTGTCCAGGGCCGGTCGCGGACACTGATCCGCAACAGCCACAATGCATTCACCGCTGCGATCACAAACGAGAGCCCGCACACACCCGTCCATGGAGCCATCTGCCTCAGTAAAGGATTGTCCACCTGCGTGATTCCCAGGAGATCCCATGGAAACGCCGTGATTCGTGATCGCGCCAGTTCGGTCGCAACCCACAACACTGGGACAAAGAGTAGCGCTCCTTGCCGACCCAGCCGTGAATTCCGCAAAACTGCGACCAGCAGCCCGAAGAGTGCGTGATACAGCCCTACATACAGGCTAAATAGTGCCACGATCACTGCTGCGAGCGGCTTCGCTAAACCTCCATAAACGTGCATAGTCTGGTAGATCCAGTAGCAGCTACCCATGTACCAGATGAAGCCGGAGGTATACCCCAGCGCCGCTCCCTGCGCCCTGCTAACTGGTTCCCCGTTGCGATCCTCTGCCACCAGCACCCACAACAAGGGCGCTAAAGACACCCAGCAAAGATGCGTTCGCCAAAGCGGCACCGGTCCCGCGATGGGGAACGGTAACACCTGCAGCACACCTGAAAGTGCCGCCAAACCCCAGAGCCTCAAGGGCACGCGTCGCATCGCATCCGGAGTCTACCATCGTGCCGTCATCCCTGATCTGCGAACTCCGATCACGATTGGCGCTACAATCAAGGAACGATGGATTTTGTCATTCGTCTTGTGGCAGCTGTGATTGTGCCCCTCTTCTTCTTCGGTATGGCTGGGTCAGTGGTCGTTATCGCGATCAGCTTTGTTGAGGATTTGAAGGAGTTGTTTGAGGACGAGGAATGAACGGCCCATGCATCGACGCTGGTCCAGTACGCTCTTGGTGTGCGGACTTCACCTCATATGATCTTGCAGGTCAACTGCTCTCAGGGATCTCCCCTCTTTATCGTTTCTACAAACTCTAACCCCGCTCATGCCCGCTAAACCACGCCGAACAGAAGCTCAGACGCAGCGCGTTCGCCTCGTTGTCGCCTCCTCGGTCATGCTGACCTTTATCTCGTTCTGGCGTGCTGCGGCCATCGTGCTCAATGATCTTGGTTCATCGGCGTTCTACGCCGGAGGAATCGCGGAAGAGGCGGTTGGTAAATCCGCGCCCTGGTTCATTCTGGGCGTCATGCTCTTCTCCTTCGCTGTCCGTGCTGTCTACGTGGAGAGCTGCAGCATGTTTACCCGCGGTGGCGTATACCGCATCGTCAAGGAAGCCCTGGGTGGCACCTTCGCGAAGCTTTCTGTCTCGGCACTGATGTTCGATTACATTCTTACCGGCCCTATATCGGGTGTATCGGCTGGCCAATATGTAGTTGGCCTTATGAATGAACTCCTTCAACTCTTGCAGAGACACAGTTTATTTCTTGGTCTGATTCAACATGCCAATGGATCTCTGCGCCACTTCCCGGTAAACGGCTCCTCAGCCTGCATTGCTGCCGTCGTCACTATTTACTTCTGGTGGCAAAACATAAAGGGTATTGAAGAGTCCAGTGATAAGGCTCTCAAGGTGATGCAAATCACTACCGTGATGGTGGTTGTTCTGCTTGGCTGGGGTATCGTCTCTGCGATACACACCGGCGCACGTCTGCCCCCCTGGCCCACCCCGACCAACCTGCACTTCAGTCAAGATGCTGTTGGCTTTCTTAGAAACACGGGCTTCCTGCGTACGCTCGGACTCTTTGGCGTCTTGATGGCCTTTGGCCACTCCGTCCTAGCAATGAGCGGTGAGGAATCCCTCGCGCAAGTTAATCGCGAGATCGAACACCCGAAGCTTAAGAATCTCAAGCGAGCGGCGATTGTTATCGCAATCTATAGCTTTATCTTCACTGGTGTCGGCTCCCTGCTCGCCGTCATGCTCATCCCGGACGCCGTCCGCGTTCCCGTGTACCGCGATAACCTGATCGCTGGCATGGCCATGTACATGACTGGCCCACTTGCTCTTCGTGTCGCGTTTCGCGTTTTTGTTGTCATCGTCGGCTTCCTCATTCTCGGTGGGGCAGTTAATACTGCGATCGTCGGCTCAACAGGCGTTCTCATGCGGGTCGCAGAAGACGGTGTACTCGCCGACTGGTTCCGCAAGCCGCAGCGGAAGTTCGGCACGAGCTACCGCATCGTAAACCTCGTAGCTAGTCTGCAGATGTTCACCATCCTCGTGACCCGTGGTGACGTCATCATGCTCGGCGAGGCGTACGCCTTTGGCGTTATTTGGAGCTTCACCTTCAACTGTCTTGCGATGCTTGTTCTACGTTGGAAGTACCACGGCGAACGTGGCTGGAAGGTACCGCTTAACATCAAGATTGGAAGAACGGAGATACCCTTCGGCCTTCTCTCCGTCTTTCTTGTGCTTCTAACTACGGCTATTGTCAACCTATTCACTAAATCTGTCGCGACAGTGAGCGGAGTCATTTTTGCGGCAGCCTTCTTCGTGATTTTCTCGATCTCCGAACGAGATAACAAACGGAGACACAAACTTACGAAGCGCCAAATGCGTGAGCACTTTCAGTTAGAACATCAGGATAAAGTAGGACGGGAAGCCCTTGAGATTCGCCCGGGTGCCGTTGTCGTCACCATGCGAGATGCCGCTGTTCCATTTTCCCTTAAATGGGCGCTCACCCACACAAACACCGACGAACAGGATCTGGTTGTGCTAGCGGCTCGGATGATGGGTGCGGGAGGGTCCGAGTACGTTGATGCCTCTGAACAGTTATTCAGTGAACACGAGCAGATGCTCTTTACGAAAGCTGTCTCCGTCGCAGAAAGTTTCGGCAAACACATCTCGCTTCTTGTAGTTCCTGCAGGCGATATCTTTGCCGCACTCGTGCAGACGGCTAATTCGCTAGACGCCGCCGCCGTAGTTTCCGGCCTCTCAACAAAGCTCACAGCTGAAGAACAGGCTTACCATATGGGCCAAGCCTGGGAAGCCTTGCCCGAACCGAAACGACAGTTCACCTTTTATGTCATAAAGCCAGACGGCGAGGCTCTCAGCTTCCATATTGGTCCTCACGCACCAACAATCCACGCGGATGAGATCCAATTAGTACATCGGCTCTGGCTTCGCTTGCGACGGTCTCCGGGCATGCAGGATCTTCATCACAGCGACGTTTTAAGTTACGCCATAACTCGCATTGCGTTCGACTATACACAGGATAGAGACGCGTTGATTGAAGACCTGAGACGCCGCGCACAGGAAGCGAATCGGCGCGGTTTGGGAACGACGCAGCACCTTCTACCGGACGATCTCTACGATAGTGTAGCTTTGCCAGGAACCAACGAGGACGAAGAGGGCCTTGCCGAGACCTATAACGAGACTCTTCCGCATGCATGAATCATCATCAACACTCGAAGACCAACTCATGCTCTCCTGAATGTCTAGATAACAAAGCAAATGCCACGAAGCTGATCGACGGCTGACAGCGAAAGCGAGGCTTGTAGAGCAGGCTATCAAGCTCGTGAAAGCTTCCACGCTATTTCGTAGCGATTACCTCTCGGAGGTTGTCTTTCGCGAGGAAAAATCGGAAATTAGTAAAATCCTTGAGCAAAGTCTCGATCTGCCGGTTTGTGTACATGGAGACAATTGGAAAATGGCCTGCGCGTTGCAGGTCGACCGTCTCGCCGTTCGTCAGACTGTAGCGAAAGAAACCATTGTCGATACGCGGTGCAGTAGAACCGGCAGAGGGTTTCGCGTGGAAAAAAGCCAACATTTGACTCTCGGGTTCCATCACGTCGTACAAGCGATGCATGAGTGGAGATAAGAGTGTCTCCGGCAGGTAGTCGGAAGCATCCCACAACAGAACGACATCAAACATGCGACCTGAAAACTTCAGGTTGGCTTCAAGAAATCCCGCCGTATCAAACTGAGCTTCTCCATCCGAAGTACGCTTTGTCCACTCGGGTCGAGCAGCTTCTTCAACCAGGTTGGACATGTATATGCTATGACCCATCCCCGTGATGAAGTTGATGTTGGCCGACGACGTAGGCCCTATATCAAGTACGCGTAATGCATCCCTTCGTTGCAGATTCTTAAGCATCTCCTTCCATCCACTGGAGTGGCGTACCGAACGATCACTACCTTTATCGCGGGGATGACCTGACTTCGACTCACCTCCGAAGAAACTCCGCATCATTCTTCATCTTCCTTTCAAATAACCGACTGCGGTACCTCGGATGCGCACCGAGATCGGTCCTCTCGGGACATCGTATCTACCACTCCCAAGTTAGCGTATGACGCTTGGACCTTCAGCCTTGCTACGCGCTCACTATGTGGAAGATACAGGACGCACTTCCCTCGACCAAACGATACCAACTTTCTTCGCACTCCAGTCGTCCATCTCCATAGTGGATCGTGTTGTCTCGTGGAACTGGGAGGCCTGTGCTCACTTTCGACATCAGCATCGCGTCGTCGCTTTCGTGCGCCGCCGTCCTAACGACACAGCTCCTTCTGAGCTCTCCTATGGTTTACGCCGCCCCTACGCCTCGTTCCGAACCTCAAGCGCAGGTGGCAACCACAGGCCTAGCTCAACGATCTCCGCATGATTGGGTCGTTCTTGCGAGCAGCAACGAGATCGCTATTCTTATGCACGAAGGGCCGTACCTCCGTTATCGTACCCACGTTATTAACCAGCATGGAGATCGGGTACGTGATGTCGTTGAGTCAAGGGACGGAACCATCGCGAGAACATTGATGGAAGGCGGCAAGCCCCTTAGCCCAATGGCAGATGCTGCCGAGCGGCAGCGGCTTCAGGATCTCGCTTCATCGGCTACCGACTTTGCAAAGCATGTCAAGGAAGACACTTCCGGCAAGAAGTTGGCTGTCGATCTAATTCGCCTCATGCCGGATGCGATGCTTTACAAGACGGTTCCTGGGCAAGCAGATGCGCTCTCCCCCTCTGGCACTCACCTGATTGTTCTTGACTTCGAGCCAAACCCTAAGTGGAACCCACCTACCACCACCTCGGAGGCTTTAACTGGCCTGAGAGGGCGAGTCTGGATCGATTCCTCCTCTGGCTTTGTCACGCGTCTTGATGGAGACGTCTTTCGAAGCGTAAACATCGGTTGGGGCATGCTGGCCCACGTTTACCCCGGGGGGAAACTTTCTTTTGAGCAGATCAATGTCGGCGGCAGCCGCTGGGTCTATTCGCATTTCGCCGACCAAGCTCGTGTTCGTGCTCTCATGTTCAAGACTATTGATGTGTCGACCGAGATCACAACCTCAGACTTTCAGCAGCTTACTTCTCCCCTCAGTTTTCAGCAGGCGATCGCCCTACTCCTACGATAGTGAAGATATCCGAGACAGAGCGTGCAGATGAGCCGCATTCACTCAGATAGGATGTCCACTCTTGATCTCGTGCGTCCAAGAGTCTTCTTGATAGGAGATTGAGTGTTCAGTTCGTCCACGTACTTACTGTGATGGACGTCTCTTGCTCTTCTAAGCTTTTCTGGAGTCGAGACCATCCGCTTCTTCACTCGAAGAAGCAAGTCAATCAGAAGAGCCCAGAGAAACAGGAATAGCAGGACAGACAAAGTTATGAAGGACGACCAGAAAGTATCCGACATAGACCTCCTTCTCACCAGACGGAAGTTCGGGCAGCACACATGATGCCTCGACGTAACTGGAAGTTGAGATTACCAGCTCGCGGCTAGACCTCATGGCTTCTTTCACTCACGAAGGCGAGCCTATGGAACGGGGGTGATGAGGCAGAAGACTACCTCATCACCCTGTCAAAAGGACCTAAGGCTGCCGTTCGTTCAGTGCGATCTCGCTATTCGCTGATCGTTGTTTTGGCAACGCTTTGCGCAGCTGCTTTTCCACCTTACCCATCAAGACCTGACGTCCTAACGTCCGATCCGCCAACCAGATATCACTGAGGAAGTATTGCTCCCCATACTTGTGGAAGACCAACTTTCCTTGCTCTAGAGCTTTGCCGCGGAGTTCACCCTGAGTCATCGAAAAGCCAAGTCGATCCGTGACCATGCTTCGCAAGAGAACGATGTTGTCGCCCCTACTTTGGACAAGGTACTGACCTGCTGAAAAGGAGTGAGATGCATCGTGAAAGGCGAATGGGACATCGACGAGCATCGATGCTACCTGGCCAGATGCCAGCGGAACCAAGCCAAGACTAATAAGAGCGAGAGCGATCGAGGTCATAATGCGAACGTTGATCAGAACTGAGAGAAGTTTCATGGACGGTCTCCTTAGATGGAAGGCCGTAGTGCTCAAATGCCTTCACAATGTAAGGCGAGATCTGTTCACAAAAGAGGCCATGCCCCTCGATATTCCTTTCAGCTGGCTCAGTGCACCATCGTAAGGCCGCGTAG
Organism: uncultured Acidobacteriaceae bacterium; assembly: GCA_964235665.1. Classification (GTDB taxonomy): domain Bacteria; phylum Acidobacteriota; class Terriglobia; order Terriglobales; family Acidobacteriaceae; genus Edaphobacter. The sequence continues at coordinate 1,257,116 of CAXSAY010000001.1, read as the reverse complement.
TTCCTTGTAGAGCCAGATCCGCGCCAGTGACCAGTCACGTTTGACAGAACGGGGAGCAAGCTTCAGAAGAGCCGCGATCTCCTCGACCGTAAGCCCCCCAAAGTAACGGAGTTCTACAACGCGAGCTTGACGTGCGTTGACGTTCATCAGTTTGTCTAACGCGTTGTCCAGTGCAAGCAACTCCGTTGATCGGTCTTCCGAGAAGGCGATGATCTCCTCAAGCTCCACTCGCCTCTGTCTACCACCTCGAATCCCGGCGTTATGAGCTCTTGCATGGTCAACCAGAATGCGGCGCATCACGTGAGCCGCTACACCAATGAAATGCTCTCTGTTTTGCCACTCGAGTCTTTCCTTCGTGAGGCGTATGTAAGCTTCATTGATCAGAGCCGTAGGCTGCAATGTGTGATCCTTCCGCTCGCGACGCATGTAAGACGCTGCTAGCCGATGAAGCTCCGCATAGATCAACGGCAGCAGCTGTTCTGCAGCTGCATCATCGCCACCCTGCATTGCTCGAAGAATCTGAGTCACCTTGTCGTTTTCGCTCACGGGGTTACCTTACAGCAAAAGACTCGGCTTCTAGAAGCCGCTTCAGCAGCATGGGGCTCGCCAAAAGATCCTCTTTGTGGAGGCCGGACTTGAGAAACTATTGCTGGAGATCTACCAACATTTGTGGGATGATGACTCTAAAGCAGATATGATCACGAATGGTCTGACTTCTTACGTCTTCGTGGGACTCTAGCTTGGCTGCCATCTCGTTCGAGTGCAGCTGTTCCTTCATGATCACGGGCCAGTTACTTGCTGCATACTACGTTCAGCCGGAAGAGCGATGGCCAGCAATCAGCATACTGTCGAGCAACTCTTTGGAGCTGTACTAGACCAGCTTCCTGAGAAGCGGGCTGCTTTCCTTGACGAGGCTTGTCGCTCCGCGCCCCGTCTGCGCAGGCAGGTCGAAGACCTTCTCCTCGCGAATCAAGATCTTGGAAGCTTTTTGGAGCAGCCCCTCCTAGGATCCGAAATTCCTGCAATCTTCCGTGATTCTCATGTTGCGAACGACGCTCCAGCCGAGCCAAGCCCTGATCAGCCTCTTCTTCGAAAAAGACACGGTCTTCAACCGGGCCAGCTCATCAACGACAGGTTCCGCATCATTCGTTTCATTGCTCGTGGAGGCATGGGTGAGATTTACGAAGTAGAGGACCTATTCCTACAAAACGTTCGCGTCGCGCTTAAGGTCATACTACCGAACATCGCTGCCAACGTTGGTTCGTCACGGCAATTTGAGCAGGAAGTTCTTCTCGCTCGTAAAGTGATTCACCCCAATCTCTGCCAGATTTACGATATCGCTCGGTCTCACGAAAGTGGAGATCCTTTTCTCTTTCTCACGATGAAGCTCCTGTCAGGAGAGACACTTGCCTGCAGATTGCAGCGCGAATACCGGTTTTCTGAGGAGGAGGAGTTAGCTATTCTCCACCAGATGTGTGCCGGCCTAGCGGCCCTACATGATGCCGGGATTGTTCATCGCGATATTAAGCCAACCAATGTAATGCTCGAGCATACTGATGCAGCGTTGCGTCTTTGCATTATGGATTTCGGCTTGGCTCGCATTTCCGAACCATTCACCACTCGTGAGGCATCCGGGTTAGTTGCAGGTACGCCGGGGTATCTCGCCCCGGAACTGCTCGAAGGCGCGCGCCCCACAAAAGCATCCGACATCTACGCGCTTGGAGTGCTCCTGCAGCGACTGCTCAACAACGAGCAGGCTGATCTTTTCGATGGGAGTGATGGAACACGCCGTTCCGTAACTTCTAATCGGACTCAGTTGCCTCTCTTACGGTATGCCGCCGCTAAGTTTCGCGACAAAGATCCCAACTTGCGATGCTCTGCCTTTCTGCACGTCCAAGACACGCTTGCGGTAAGTGCAAGGGGAACACCTCGCTATCGATGGCCGCTCGCATTGCGATCAGCCCACAAGAGCTCTGTCTCACGGCGGGGCTTTGTAGTTGGAGGCATAACCACGGCTGCCGGAGTGCTAGGCGTAACGTTCTTGAACAGGGAACGTCTGGGCGACCTTCTACATCCTCTACCGAAGAAGCGCTTCGTTGCCTTGCTCACCTACCCCGCTTCTACGGATGTCCGACTACAGCAGGTTTTGCTAGATGTTGCCGATACAATTGGACGTGAGCTTCTCCGCGCCGAGGCCTACGATCGCAACCTGCTGATTATTGCAGACACTGCTGCAAAACAAATCACGAATGCTGTCGATTTGCGGGCCATTCGTGATTCTTATGGTGCAAACCTCCTCCTCGCGATCTCGGGGAACTCCCGATCAGATTACCTGGATCTCTCGCTTAAACTGTTAGACGCAAATGCGGCTCGACCCTTGCGCGAACGGTCTTTGCGTATAAGCCTGCATGATCGAATGTTGCTTCCGCCGCGAGCTGTGACAGCTGCTGCTGAGCTGCTCGACGTCTCCAAGTACACACGCGACGAAGATGCAGTTCGAAGCGGTACTGACAATGCCGAGGCTTACGCCGCATTCCAAGAGGCCGAAACCCTTCGCAAGCGCGACACCGTGACGAGCCTTGGAGAAGCCATCGCCCGTTATCAAGACGCCCTGAAGCTTGATCCTCGCTACGCAGTCGCAATGGCGAAGTTGTCTTGGGCGTATCTGCGAACATACGCCTTGCACGGTGACCCTGCAGCGCTGATTCTTGCAAGAGATACGTGCACCGTCGCGATCTCACGTGATCCGTCCCTGATCGACGCCCACCTTGTCTTTGCTTGGGTTTACGAACAAACAGGAGATAAGGCAGGCGCTTCACGAGAACTCGCTACAGCTCTATCAATCGACCCTTCCGATCCTGGCACATTGCGATTTCAAGCTCGATTCTTTGCTGAAAATGGACGCCTAAACGAAGCTGAAGATCGGCTTCGACGACTCATCAGAGTCCGTCCCAACCTTTGGCTTGCACATAACGAGCTTGGATCCTTTCTCTACGATCGAGGCAGGTACGATGATGCACTTTTGGAGTACCACGCTGCCCAGATCTCAGCACCACGGAACATCGTCCCGTTGTATAACACCGGGTCGGTCCTCCTTCAGCAGGGAAAGCTCAGCCAAGCCAAGCAGGTCTTAGAGAAGAGCTTCGCTCTAGAGCCAAGTGACATCGCTGCTGTAAACCTTGCTGCGGTAGCGCGAGCAAGGGGCGTCTTTCAGGAAGCCGTTCAATACGCGCAGAAAGCCGTTCGCCTCAATCCTGAGGACCCTGCCAATCTGCTCGAACTTGGCGATTCGTATCAGGCGGCAGGATCAAGATTGATGAGTGGCTCTGCATATAGGCAGGCCGCGGAGAAACAGGAGGAGCAACTTCGCATTCAGCGGAGTAATGGATCAGGATGGCTGCTACTCGCTCTCTGTCGCGCCAAGCTGGGAACACGTTCAGCCGCATCAGCAGCCCTCGAAAGAGCTGATGCTCTGCATGCAGACGACATGGAATCGCAGCTCCTAAAAGCTAGGACCCTTGAGCTTTTAGGAAGACGAGAGGACGCGATCAGGTTAATCCATGACTGCCTGAATCGGGGGGCAACCAACTTCCAGGTTCATACGATGCCCGACTTGGTTGGTCTGCGATCAACTCCTCAGTTCCACAACGTAATGGAATCATTAGGGCTAAAAACACAGTGACCCTTTATCAGGAGATCCTCTATGAGTAAGTCGATGTTCTTCGGGTGCGGAAGCCTTCTGCTACTTATCTCTCAGGGCTGTAAGGAGCAACCAGAAACGGCTAGTCCTCTGCAGACTCCGAGCAGCATCGTGACTGAAATTAACTCTAATTTCTCCGTGTTGCACGAAGCGCAGATCGGCCAGACTCTTGAGTGGCGCATCAAGGGATCCGGGAAGACCGATTTCTTCATCTTCTTTGGAAAGCAGTCGCCGTGCTCGAGTCGAGCAAGCACGCTGCATGGATCTGCCGATCATCCTGCAACTTGTGTTGTTGGAAGGCCGGACGGCGGAACCGGAACGGTACAGTACACCTATGAGCTACATCAGGATGCTCCGCCACCAGGGGGATTCCCGGACCGTATAGGACGATGTTTAGGCTGCACCGACTGATTCAGCTATGTTGGATCTTTTCTGACATTCTTGCTGATCTACAGCTTTTTTGCATTCATAATCCTGCTTATGAAGTTAGTCTTGACCGACACAGTCAACGATTGAACGAAGCTGCGCTACGCAAAGGTCTCGGTGGACGAGAAGCGTTTCCTCGCAATGTTTAGATTGGAAGTGATCGCTCCTGTGCGAGCGGCAGATGTGCATGCTTCTCCACTTAAGCCTGTAAGAGTCGAGATCCTGATGCCTGAGCGTGATACTCGAGTCGTTTAATGAAGTAGCGCCTTAGTACGTGCACAACGCATCGCTTGGCAAGCATACCGAGAGGTTTATCGTTCCGACGCGAAGGTTGCTGTTCCTCAGCAAGGGCTGCTTGACGGAAACTGGCTTCAACGAGAAAAAGGAACACGACGCACCCTCGTGCCACGAGGAGCACACAGCTCTGGTCTTTATGGAAGCGGAACAAAGCCGCTCACTGCTTGCCGGTCATAGCTTATGTGGACCGGTACAAAGCTTTAGGGCATTCCGCTTAAGACCAAAGGTGGCACTTGAGATGTCTAGCCGATGGTTTATTCTCCCAATAGGAAAAATGCTGACCCCAACCTCCCCATATGTCGAAGCAACTGCAACATCTCGTGCTCTGTATCGATGACGAACGAATCGGCCTAAAAGTTCGGCAGATCTTACTGGAACGTGCAGGCTACCGCGTCATCACTGCCGAAAGTGGAGCCGCCGGCCTCGAGATCTTTTCTCAGGAGCCGGTGAATGCCGTCGTTCTTGACTACTCCATGCCAGGGATGCATGGGGGCGAAGTCGCCCGACGTATGCGAGATGACAAGCCTTCTGTTCCCATCCTCCTTCTCTCTGCATACGTGGATATCCCTCCGGAGATCACGGATCTCGTCAGTGTTTCTATGACCAAGGGCGAGGGTGCTGTGAAGCTGCTTGAGAAACTTGGAAGTCTAATCTCCGCATGTGCGGGAGTCTCAACTTCACCGCCCATCGTTCCAAGAGAGGGATCGTCACTCGATGAACCTACACCAGTTCCGTATGCTTATCGGACAGGTCTTTCTGGTACCCGTTCTGGCTTTGGCTGTTCTCGCGATTGCACTCGCGATCCAAATCAATAGCTCAGCCAACACTGTCCGTCAGATCCAGAGCTCTGATCGTCGGATTGCACGCGTCACGCTCATCGGCAAGCTTGTTGTGGATTTGGAAACCGGCTTGCGTGGGTTCCAGGTTACTGGAGATCCACGATTTCTTGAGCCGTACCATCGTGCTGAGCACGACCTCGACCCTGTTCTAAATCGTGTTTACGACCGAATGCGGCAAGGACCCACAGCCGATCCGCAGCAGGCGGTGTTACTCGCCGATGTTCGTGACACCTATCACAGCTGGAAATCCGGCTTTGCCTCTGAAGTGATCGTCATGGTCAACGCTGGCACTGAGTTCCGAGACCCTGAACTTAACCTTCGTGGCAAGCAGCAACTAGATCGCATTCGAAATGACCTGAATAACCTCACGGATGTGTTAGATCGCCAGCGAACAGAGCGCATTGCACGTTGGCAGAAACAAGTCAGACTCATGCTCTGGGTCCTTTTTGCTTTAGCTTTGGCCGTAAGCCTTATTATCGGCCTTTTCGTCCGCAGCCGGCTTCGGCTCGTTTCCTCTGCGTTTCGCAGCTCCATTGAAGACGCACGACACCGCGCCGATGAGAGCTTTCGTACGGAGCAGGAGCTGCGCACAACACTCCATTCGATCGGCGATGGGGTGATCCAGTGTGATGTAAACGGCCGCGTTCAGATGATGAACCCTGTCGCCGAATCGCTGACCGGATGGCCCCTTACCGAGGCGGTAGGTTTCCCCATTTCTAAGGTGTTCCGGGTCATCGACGAACGATCACGCGTCTCAGTCGAGACTCCTATCGAGAAGGTGTTGCACGCCGGTAAAACGGTGAAGTTGGCAAACCATACTCTTCTCCTTCGGCGCGACGGCACGGAAGTTGATATAGCGGATAGCGGCGCTCCGATCCGAGATCAGGAGGGGACTCTCCGTGGCGTCATCATGGTCTTTCGGGATGTCTCAATAGAACGCCGATCGCAAGAGGCCCTGCTCGCCCATGAAAAGCTGGTCGCCGCAGGGCGCGTTGCCGCAACGATTGCTCACGAGATCCACAATCCCCTAGACGCTGTGCAGAACCTCATCTACCTCATTCGCCAAGGAGGTGAGGACACCGAGTTGCAGGAGTACCTACGTCTTGCGGAAAGTGAACTCTCTCGCGTGACGGATATCAGCCGCGCCATGCTCGGTATGCATCGAGAGGCGACCCTACCTGTTGCGTTCGATCTTCGTACAAGCCTCTGCGACATTCTCCTGCTCATGGAGCGCCGCTTCGGTGATTTGGGAGTTCGAATTACCTCAACGCTTGCTGCAGACGTACAAGCCAACGGGTACCCTGGTGAGCTGAAGCAGGTCTTCTCGAATCTGTTGGCGAACGCTGCCGAAGCGGCGGGCGATGGTGGAAGCGTACATGTTGAGCTTCTTCGGGGCATGCCTCTCCGGGCGGACGGAAGCGAGTCAGTACCCTCCGGCGCCCTGGTTCGGATCGTAGACAATGGGCCCGGAATCGCCGCGGACACCCTTCAAAAACTGTTTCAGCCTTTCTTCACCACCAAGGGCGAGGAAGGCACGGGTTTAGGTCTCTGGGTAAGCCGCGGCATCATCGCAAAGCATGGAGGTACCCTCACCCTGACTAGCCAGCTATCGGGTAGTGAACGCGGCACACTTGCGGAGGTGTATCTTCCCCTCTCCGAACAGTCCTAATGACGTTGTCACCTCGTGATCGACTTCGGTCCCAGTCACAAAACGAGAGCGGCCCCGATGTTCATGCTCTCGGAAGTTCTATCAGAAGCGTAGAACATCTCTATTGCTTCGCCTGGTAAGCGCAGCGAGGCGATTCTCTGATCCGTGAGACCGATTCCCTTGCGAGAACGCGTGAGTTTGCGTTGTTTCCTTCCTGTACTGTCGTACCACCTACGTCGCATATCCACCTTATGCCGTGCTGGCAGAGGATAGTGCGCGAGGTTAGAAGTCATGTTCATCCGTGTCACTGCTTTTCTTCTCTGCCTATTCTCTTTTCCTGTCGTCAGAGCGCAAACTTCCAACCAGAGCTGTGCTGACCAATTGCACGACACTGCTCTTAATCAGACCAGCCCCGGCCAAGCCGGCACCCAACATGCTATCTCGGCCCGTCGCCTCGCCATCCCTGCGGACGCTTGGCGGCACTATCAACGAGCTGTAACCGCCGCAACGAAGAATCAGGTTGAACTTGCTGAGTCCGAGTCCGACAAAGCTCTCCTTCTCGCTCCAGGGTTTGCCGAAGTTCACCTCCTTCGCGCCATGCAGTTGGTCAACTCCGGCCATCCCGCAGAGGCTCTGCCCTTCCTTGCCACCGCTCGCTCCCTTGCGCCCGATCTCCCTTGGCTCAGCATCGTCTCGGCTGGCGTTCATAATCAGCTTCGTGGCTTCGATGAGGCCCTCAGAGAACTCGACAGCATCCCTGGTCACGAAGCTGCGAGTTGGCAAGGCCTTTATGAAAAAGCTCGCGCCGAGATTGGTCTCCACGACCTTTCAGCCGCTTTGCGCTACAGTCAGCTTGCGGTCGCTGCTGCTCCTGCCGGCTGCACTGACGCTCGCCTCCTTTACGCGAACGTTCTCCAATTTAGTGGTCGGCCTAATGAGGTGATAACGGAACTTGAGCATTACCTCTCAGAAGACCGGTTGAGAACTCACCGTACGCAGGTTCAGGCCGCGCTTGAGAAGCTTCGCGCCTCTCTGCAAATAGACCTATCCGCGAAGGCTGAAGCGGGCGCTCCGTCTGACGTAGGTCATGCTCTGCTCTCGCTCAATTAGAGCGCTGTTGACACAGGCCGTCTTGGTCCGTCAGCTTTCAGGCTGTACTGTGCCACAACGGCCGAGAGACCTGCGTGGTCGCGTACAGTGCAATGGCTATCACACTTTCATCCATCCTCACCCGTTCCATCGTGCAGACTCCGAAAGCGGCTCCCGGCGGACTGCATCTCATTTGGTGCGTAGCCATTGCTACGTGAGCAGTTCTAAGGAGCGCAATGCCAACTGATCTTGTCACCCCGCAGGACCCGCGTTCACAGTATCCCGGTCCGCCGTCTCGTCCCGAAGTGCAATCAGCACCTGCCACCCAGACAGCAATGAGTGAGAAACCTGATTGTGGCGAGTATTCCTACAAAGGTTCAGGGCGCCTCGCCGGTCGCAAGGCTCTCCTGACCGGCGCGGACTCGGGTATCGGTCGCGCCGCAGCCATCGCGTTCGCGCGTGAAGGAGCGGATGTCGCCATCGGCTACCTACCGGCCGAGCAAGGTGATGCTGAGGAGGTCGCGCAGTACATCCGTGATGCTGGCCGTAAGGCTGTACTTCTGCCTGGCGATGTCTCCCATGAAGGCTTCTGTCAACGCCTGGTGGCCGGCGCCATTGAACAGCTAGGCGGACTTGACATCCTGGTCAACAATGCCGGCAGGATGGGGAAGACCGAAGGTCTTCTTGAAACTTCGACCGAACGTTTCGATACGCTCATGAAGACAAACATCTATTCCATCTTCTGGATAACGAAAGCCGCGGTTCCTCACCTAAAGCCGGGCGCCTCCATTATTAACACCACGAGCGTGCAAGCCTACGATCCTGCAGCCAACATCTTTGATTACGCCATCACCAAGGCAGCTATCGCGAACTTCACTAAAGGCCTAAGCGGGCCCCTAATGGAGCAATATGGCATCCGGATCAATGCGGTTGCACCCGGTCCAATCTGGACACCGCTACAGGAAGCCGACGGCGACGAGAAAAAGCTGAAGAAGTTAGGGTCAAGTACTCCTTACAAACGCCCCGGTCAGCCTGTCGAGTTGGCGTCGGTGTACGTTCTCCTTGCGTCACAGGAGGCTAGCTACATAACTGGTGAGATTTACGGGGTCACCGGTGGAATGGGAATTGCCTAGAGTTATGGCGAGTGGCTGCCTGCTTTTGCAAAACAGCCGCTCGCCGATCTCATTCGAAATACTGAGGCCAAGGCCGTGACTTACGAAACTCTTAGAGGTGCAGGTGCTGTCAGAGCGCACAGAAAGGCTTACTTCTGCATGGCTCTCGCCTAAAAACGACGTTACGTTACCAGACAATCGTCACCATCGAATTTGCGGGTACTTGAAGATCCACCTCCGATCGATCCTGAAGCAGCTTCAGGGTCCTTGCATCACCGGTATTAGTGAGGACGAGCACTGATGAATGGTCGGGATTTTGGAACGCGACATGGCTCAATTCCGAGGCGTCGCTGTGGCTGGCTATACGTACCGCGTTGCGTCGTACATGCTGCGAGAAATGTCGGAGAGCCCAATACTGACCGCTGTACTCAAGCGTCGTTCCAGCTCGTAGCGTCACTAGGCCACCACACGAAAATGGCCCAATATTCGGCATACCGTGCTCATCGAGCATCAGGTTCCAGGTGATGATGCAGCGGCACCAATTTCTGATCGCTGAAGAGAAGATGCCGCCCCACCGGGTCCAATCGTACGAGTATTTGGGATCGGTGTAATCGGGACCACCTTCTGTCCAGTAGAACGGAAGCTTGGGCAAGGAATCGTGTAGATGACTCATCATGTCGGGCGTTCCTAAATAGCCATGCCACGCGACGCCAGAAACGTATTGATGCAAGTCAGGGTCTTGCATCTGCCAGCGTACGCGCTTCCACAAATTATAGTTGTGGTCCAGTAACCAGATTTGAGTTTTGTCATTTCTCTTCCTAAGAAGCGGACCTAGGTGGTCGCGAATGAAATCGGATTCGATCTCAGGCGTCCAGTAGGTCGCGGGCATGCTTCCACCTTGATCGGTCTCAAGCTCGTTCTGCGAGGTGACGGCATCAATAGGAACACCAGCCTTGCGGTAGGCATCAAGGAAGCGTTCGAAGTACGCAGCGTAAGGAGCCAGATATTTGCTCGTCATCCAACCACCAAGCATAGAGCCGTAGGTCTTCATCCAACCGGGCGGACTCCATGGTGTCGAGAGCAGAAAGAGCTCCGGGTTTAACCGTCGCATCTCCCGCAACATCGGCAGAATGTAGGCATCATCGTGAGCAATGGAGAAGTGCTTCAGGTCGATGTCATCGGTGACGTCGTCGTAGCTGTAGAGATCCCGCGAGTAGTCACTGGCGCCAATGCTAATTCGGCCTACATTGAGGTTCATCTTGCTGGGTGAAAAGGTGTCTTCGAGAAAGATCTGGCGGGCCGACGGCTGCATTCCGCTCAGAAGAAAGCACGCCGAATCGGTGTAGGCGCATCCGAAACCTAACATCGGCTGAAATCGCTTCGTCGGTTCAATCTCTACGGTTTCAGAGGAGGAGGAGGGTTGCTGCAGACTCCACGAGATTGCCGGAAACTCTTCGTGCTTCCTGGTGTCGGTTGTAACAAAAAGGCGCACGCTCTTGAGCGGAGCAGACTGTGCGCCGGCATGATGGGCGAGGATAGCCAGAGCTGCAGCTGCGTCCCGTATAAACTCGCGTCGCTGATACTCACGCCTGACCATATTGGATGTCATGCACCCTCGCGCTTTACTGAAGCGGATCATAGATCTTTGAACACGCCAAAAACCAATCGACGACAAATAACGGCACAGCCTACGAAAGATCGCGACTGAAAACGCACAATGCGCGTGAATTGAGAGACAAGCGACTAGCTGCGGCTCACCCCTATTCATTCGCATTTACGGAAACTTGTGGAATCCGTGTGTCGCGCTCTCCACTGACGAGCCTCTGCGAGAGTTTTTCTTCCTGCGCAACCCGGGTTGCTTGTTCCAGCGCACGATACTTGGCTGTCGCATCCTCTGATGCGGGTATATCACGAAGCCGGCGGTAGATGCGCGAGAGCTGAAACCAGGCCTGCTGCGTCGTCTCGGCATCAAGATTGGCTGCTATCGATTCCTTAAAGTACCGAACGGCTTCACTGTCCTGTCCTAACGCCGCATCGGCACGGCCGAGATAGTACTTCGTCTTCACGAGCGATGAGTCAAGTAGCAGTACCTTTTCTAGAAGAGGTTTCGCCTCTGCTACCCTCGACCGATCCACGAACAGGCAGCCCAATTTGTACATGCCAAGTGAATCGTTCGGATCAATCCTGAGTGCCGTCTCGAACTCTGTCTGCGCCTCGTCAAATTTCCCAAGTTGCCAGAACGAGCTTCCAAGCGCTACATGAAGGCCGCTCTGCGGAGGGCCGGCGGCAATCGCCAGCTGATACTGTTCGACCGCATCGGCATTGCGGTCGGACTCGACATCGGCCTGGGCGAGAACTTGATGGACGTGCCAGGATTTCGGATCGAGCTTAAACATCTGCTCATAACTCTGACGAGAGAGAGCGAGCGCTGCCCGACCGCGATGATAAAAAATATCGATATTTTTGGGATTGAGCGCTGCAGCCCTATCAAGCGCTTCTACTGCATCGGGCAAATGTCCTTGCCCGAGCTCAATGATCCCTTGCCACATCCAAGCACTGGAATCGCTGCCGGAGAGTACTGTCTCCTTGTGAATGGCCGCCGCCGCCAGTTCCAGACGATTAAGCTTGTACTCGGAGATGGCAAGGAAGAGATGGCCTCCACGCAGGGTGGGCTTCATCGCTACCGCTCTCTCAAGCGCATGCACGGCTTCCTCATTGTTCCCTTGCTGCGCATAGGCGAGACCAAGATCCAAGTAGGCCTCGGCGAAATGGGGCGATTCGCGAACAACTTGCACAAAGGTGGCGATGGCTTCTTCGACCTGATGATGCTGCAGCGCCTCGGTCCCTTCGCGAAACTTGGCCAAACTCGCCTCTGTCTGCGCATGGGTGACAGAGGATGCAAGAACGAACAGAGTCAGCCAGAACGACAGGAATCTAAGCTGCTTCAATTTCATCCAAACTGTTCTCCGATCTTCCGGAGAAGTTTAGCGCCTGCAGAGTGAGATAGCCATCAGGCAACGATTATGGGATGTGATTTTCGTCCAATCGGAATGACCACCCAAGATCTGAGCGATAGGCTGGATCTTCTAGAAGGAGTATCGAAGAATGAATTGCCTCACGGTAGGTTGACCAAAATCTCCGTTGTAAGAGCCAAAATGACCCGGGCTTCCATCTCCTGGATTGTCGTTAGGATTGGTGTTCGGAGCTGAGAAGTGAACCCTATTGAAGGCGTTAAAGAGATCGACATGTAACTGTAGATTTCCTCCATGCTCGCCAAATGCTGCAAGCTGCTTGGTAATTGAGAAATCCTCGTTCTTATAAATTGGGGTTCGGTAGCCGCCATTAACGCGAGGCGATGTTCCGAGTTGGATGGTGTCTCCGGCGCTCGGATCTGAGAAGGCTGCGGAGTTGAAGACGTGCCGGACGGTCGGATCTTTCGGCTGCTGGCCGTGATCTACGAAGTTGGACGTTATGTCATAACGAAGGCAAGCTAGCGAGGCACCGACCGATGTAGGAGTGCAGGAAAATGCTGTCGGTGTACCGCTAAGATAGCGGTCAATACCGCCCACCTGGAAGCCGCCGACGATCGCATTTACAGCGGCATGGTTGTTGAGGAACTTCTTGCCTTTGCCGAGCGGAAGCTCGTAGATGTAACTAACCACGAAGTTCTGCGGTACGTCCTGAAAGCTGAGAGCCTTCTCGCTCTTCAAATTGTATGGATTCTGCACACTGCCAGGTCCTCCGTTGAAGGACGAGAATGCCGGCAGCACTGAGTCCGAATCGGTGATCGTCTTCGACCAGGTATACGCCGCAAGCAGGTTGAGGCCATTGTGGAAGCGTCGTTCCAGGGACGCTGTAAGCGCCTCATAGTGAGAGTGGCCGAGGTTCTCAATGCCGCCGTCCGAGTAGATATCAAGATACTGCGGGAATGGACGAAGCGCCTGGTTAAGGTTGCCGCTGAATCCTGCATACGGCGCGGCGACACTCGGCGTCGCCGCGTAGGACTGATTCAATGCAGTCTTGCCGTAGCTGAAGAACGCCGGGTTGAGATCGTTGATCTGCGCCAAATTCGAATGAAGGAAAGTTCCTGTAGTTCCGATGTACCCGAGGGTAAAGATGAGGTCCGTCGCAAACTGCTGCTGTACCTGCGCGCCCCAGTTATAGATCGCCGCTGGGCGACCAAAACCGGGCGCGATGTACTGAGAATTCAGCTGACCACCAAGTACCTGCCCGTTCGATTGTGTTGGGTCGAGATTCGGTGGAGGAGCGAAGGTCGGGAAACCGGCGTCTAGGCTCCCCGTGGAGGTAGCGCAGTTATTGCTCGTAGAGGTAGCAGTCCGGTTGCAGAATGCGGTAGTGAATTTGTCTGGCGAGCTGAAGTTTGGACTTGCGGTAAAACCAATCTGGTTTGCTGAACCGAAGTCGGCGTAGTCGAGAGGACCATAGTAAATACCAAAGCCACCACGGATCGACGTTGTTCCCATGCTGTTTTTTGGGGCGTATGCGAATCCGATACGCGGCGCAAAATCCTTGCGGTAGATCTTGGCGAACTCACCTGAGCTACCAGTTCGCCCCGGTCCAACTCCAGCAAAGTAGAGCGATCCCGGACGGCCACCCGCTCCAGCATTTGGCAGGGTCGGGCTGAAATTCGAAAAGTTTCCGTGCGCCTCATTGCGTGGTTCGTCTACGTCCCAGCGCAGGCCAAGATTCAGGAGCAGGTTGTGCGTGACCTTGAAGTCATCCTGCACAAATGCGGCGTAATACAGTTGGCTGATCCGAGGGGCCCGGCTTTGCACGGCAGCGGAGCTGCTGTCCACGTTTCCGAGCAGGAAGCTGGCGTAGGGATCACCGCTGAGGGTGTCGTTCGGCGTTGCACCAGTCTCAAACTGCGCAAACCCAAATGTGCCAGACTCAGAACCGAAACTTCCGTTGGTAAACTGATCCTTGCGAAAATCAACGCCAAAGTTTAACGTGTGCCGTCCGCGATTGACGGTGTATGTGTCAGCAAATTCGACTCCACTTACAGGCTGAACCGCGTCGTTCGCGTATCCGATGCCGTTATATGCGATGCCGGAAGGATTTGCAGAGAAACTGAATGGCGCGATGTTCGGACCGCTTAGACCGATAATACCAAGAGCTGCGTCCCAATCAGGTACAATGCCAACTGAATTGCTGGTGTTCAGCTGGTAGAGACGAGTTAATCCAGCCACAAAGTGATTGAACTGCTTGTCTGAGATCGTGTAGTCGCTCCCTGCGCGAAGGTACTTCGCAAAGGCGTGCTGGATTTGCACCCCGCCGCCCGGCCCTGGATAGGGAGGATGGCCGTTAGTAATGTCATTGTCACGATCGGTGTACGTTACAAAGATCTTCGACTTATCTGAAATATTGTGATCGACGCGGATGGTGTAGACCGTATTCAACAGCGGAAAGCTTGTTGAATAGGAATAGTTGTTGATGGTCTGTGTCGCCGTTCCGGTATTTGGGAGCGGATAGTACTTCAGCGCATTAGTTGCAACAGTGCTGAAGCGTGCGGTTGGAATAGTGTTGTTCGGAAAGGGATTGCGACAGGGTACCGTAGCGCCTTGCCCGGAGCCGCCCGCGTTAGGATTGAACACAGTGGCTGTGGTCGCTGGATCGAAAATTTCACCTTCGTATGCAATAGCACCAGTACAGTCGATGTTCGTGCCATCCGGAATGCGATTTCCAGCTGCGTCCAGGAGAAACTGCGCGGAGAAATCACCACCGTGCTGGGCTGCCGTGGGAATCGAGCTAACTGCAACACCGCTCTCGCTCTGACGAAACTGCTCCCAATTAAAAAAGCCGAACGTTTTATCATGCCCATTGTAGATATGCGGAATGGCAATGGGCCCGCCAATCGAGCCGCCGTAATCATTCTTTTTATCAAGCGGTCGTTGATTCGCAATCGCTACGGCCGAATTCCCCGGATTTTGTGCAATTCGGAGCTTGTTGAAATAATCGTTCGCGTTCAGATCTTCATTCTGAAAGATGTCAAAGACCGTACCGTGATACTGGTTGGTTCCGCTGCGAGTTGAAAAGTTCTCGACACCGCCTGTGGTCCGACCCTCCGTAGCAGGGATGATCGATGTGGTTACCTTCAGCTCGGTCAGTGCTTCGACGCCAGGAGCATGCTCGTCAAAGGCGGAATCGCTGTCAAGACGGCGAACGTTGATTCCGTCCAGGAGTTCCTCGGTGCCGAAGTTCTGACCGCCCGCAGTTTTTGCCTGGAACGCACCTGAAGTAGAGGTGGTCGACGCCGTGCCAGGGCCAACCGTTCCGGGTGTCAGGAAGATGAAACTTTCGACCGAACGCATGGCGCTCTGGCCGCCTAAACTAAGCGGAAGATCAACGATTTGCCGGTTTGAGATCGTGCCGCTCACCTCCGAGTTCTCCGTCTCGACGACCGGCGCGTCAGAATCTACATTCACCGCTTCGCTGCTCCCTCCTGTCTCGAGGCGAACCTCTGCTGGAGATACATTTCCTGTTGTGACAAGGATTCCGGAGAGAGTCGTCGTCTTGAAGCCAACAGCAGTCACCTTGACGTCGTAACGTCCAAGCTGCATCTGCGGAAATCGTATGAGACCCGCCGACGTCGTCACGGTGGAGTAGACGCTTCCGGTGTCAGCACCGGTCGCTACAACGATAGCGTTCGGCACCACAGCGCCCGTCGGATCCGATACCGTACCGGCGATGGTGCCCCCACTGGTCTGCGCAAGCGCATTGCGCTCGAGCGAGGCAGAGATGAAGAAGACGAACAGAAGAAAAGCGACCGCCCCGACGATGCGACGCTGCATAGTGACCTCTCCGAAGTAAAACCAATCGTGCGTCTATCATTCACCGCGCTTTGCGGACTCAGCAGCGGTGACGATCTCTTCGGATCGAGAGTCAGACGTTTGCGCGAGTGGCCAACAAACGATTCCTGAAACCTATCCCATCGCTACGGCGCCCATCAGACAGGATGTCAGCTAGAGATGTCAACAAGGTTCTTGCTGATATCGAAGCCCTTGCGTTCCATCTTGAGCTCTACTCCTGCTTTCATCTGTCTGGATCCTTCGCGTGTGAACCGTAGAGCTTTCCGCTTAGGCTCAGCTGCTCGGTCGCCAACTCGGGCTTGCGAGCTTGCCGGTATAGGATGCCTAGCTGGAAATGCAGGCGCGCGTTGTACGGATCGAGCCGGATGGCTTCAAGCATCTCCTTCTGCGCTCGATCATTCTGGTCTTTGCCGGACCGGCTCAGCGCTCGTGACAGCTGCTCGTGGCATTCTGAATTGTCGGGAGCAATCTGGATCGCAGCTTCGAGAGGCGGAACGGCCTCCGCAGCACGGTTCTGCTCGACGAGTAGTCGGCCATAGTTCAATAGCGGCTGTTCGCTACGACGCAGTAAGTCCCGCTGCCACGTAATGGCCTCCTGGTAGGCTTGGAGCGCTTCAGCGCTACGATTCAGCGCTTCAAACGTAACGCCAAGATTGTTCTTCGCTTTGACAAGGTGAGGTGAAACAACCAAGCTTTGCCGCAAAGCCGTTTCTGCCGCGCTGAAATCAAGCTGCATCATCCGTGTCCGGCCAAGTTCATACCAGAGTTCTGCATCCGCAGGATCGCTCTCTAAGGCGCGGTCGAGCCAGCGAACCGCGTCGCCATAGTCTCCGAGCAGCACGTAATCGAGAGCTACAACTCGCAAATCTTTTGCTGCAGGGGGTGAAAATGCCGCAGCTGCCGTGTAGCTTGCAAGGGAGTCTTTCGGCCGGTTTTCGTAATAGAAAACTTTGCCAAGATCGTACATCGCCTCTGCCGACCTGGGATGTCGCTGCATGTAAGCGAGCAGCGCTGTCTCTGCTTCGGCAAAGCGTGCTTCGCTTATCAGAGCTTCGATGCGGAGAAGGTCCGCCTCATGCGCCGTGTTTGGGGTCTGTGCCGTTGTTAGGCTGGCCGTGGCGAGGCCGGACACAAGTACGAGCTGCTTCGCGATTGCGCAGAGGTTCCGCATCACCGTTCAGGTCAGCATACGATGTCTGGCGCAATTCGGGCTGTCTGCAGATTTTGGGGCTTTTTGAGTAAGTTTTTGGCGGAGAGTGAGGGATTCGAACCCCCGATAGCCTTGCGACTATGTCTGATTTCGAGTCAGGTGCATTCAACCGGGCTCTGCCAACTCTCCGTTCCCGTAATTTTACATGAAGTAAAGGGCGTTTTCGGACGAGGTGCGGTGTGGTTTCGTCGAGGTTAAGCCACGTTTCGTAGAGGTTCTGTGCTGAAGGCGGCAGTAGGCTGGATGTGGGTGCCGGGCGATGGATGCATGGACGAACGAACGTGTGGCGTGGCTGCGGGAGCGGGCCGTTGCGGCTGGATTTACGCTGGCGGGGGTGGCGGCGGCAGCCGGTGAGACGGAGGCGGAGCGGATCGATGGGGAGCGCTTCGAGAGCTGGGTGGATGCCGGCTTCGCAGGAGAGATGGACTACCTGAAGCGGCGTAACGATGACGGGCGCCTGGTGCGGAGTGCGGTGAGGGTGGCGATCCCGTGGGCGCGGTCGGTGGTGCTGTGTGCGATGAACTATCGAACGGAGGGACCGTTGTCGATTGCGCCGGCAGATGGGGGCGCGGCGTGGATCGGGAGGTATGCGTGGAGCGGGACCCGAGCTGATATGGAAGGGGCCGGGCAGCCGCGAGAGCGCGGGGGACTGAAGGGGTCTGAGAGCGAAGGTCGCGAGACCGGTGCAGAGAGCGTTGCGGGCGCTGGAGAGTTGAAGGCCACGGACTACCACGAGGTACTGCTTGGGCGCTTGCGCCTGCTGGAGGCGGAGATACGGGAGGCGATGCCGTGCGAGAGCCGATGCTATGTGGACACCGGACCGATGGTGGAGCGGGCGGTAGCAGCGCGAGCAGGTGTGGGATGGATCGGAAAGAACACGACGGTGATCAACCAGGGGATAGGATCGTGGACGCTGCTGGCGTCCATCGTTACGTCCCTTCCGATGTCGGCGAGCGGGTTTGTGGTGGAGGCGGCCGACCGATGCGGGACGTGTACGCGATGCATGGAGGCATGCCCGACAGACGCGTTGATTGTGCCGCACCAGATGGATGCGCGGCGGTGCATTGCATATCTCACGATTGAGAAGAAGGGACCGATCGCGGAGAAGCTGCGCGAGGGGATGGGGCGGCAGGTGTTTGGCTGCGACATTTGCCAGGATGTGTGCCCGTGGAACCGCCGGGCGCCGGTAGTTGCGGATCCGGCGATGCTGCCGCGGCAGGAGATGATCAACCCGGACCTGGAGTGGCTGGCGAGCATGACGTCGGCGGAGTTTCGGCGTTGGTTCAAGGGATCGCCACTGGAGCGAACGGGAAAGAAGCGGCTGCACCGGAACGTAGCCATCGCAATGGGCAACAGCCGGGAGCCGCGGTTTCGCGAGCGACTGGAGGGGTGGGCGTGTGGAGAGGATGCTGTGCTGGCGGAGGCGGCCCAGTGGGCGCTAGCGCGGCTGAAGTCTCCGGCGGAAGCTGATATTTGAAGCGACCCTGCATAAAACAGTGAGGAGAGATGCTTCTTTTAGTGACCAGCGGTCATCTATACTGTGACCAGCAGTCATCAAGGAGGATTTATGCAGCAAGCAGAGAAGCAATGGGCAGTCGTGACGGGAGCATCGAGCGGTTTAGGGCGGGAGTTTGGGAGAGCCCTGGCGGAGAGAAAGATTAACCTGGTGCTGGTAGCGCGACGCGAGGCGCCGATGCAGGAGCTTGCCACCGAACTGCAGCAGCGGCATGGGATCGAGGTCGTGGTGGAGCAGCTTGATCTGGGAGTGCCCAACAGCGCGCGAAGCCTGCAGGAGCGACTGGAAGGCCGCGGGCTGATGCCCGACATCCTGATCAATAACGCGGCGTTTGGATTGAGCGGCGCGTTTCTGACGCAGGAGCCGGCGCGGCTGCGGGAGATGCTTGAGCTTGACATCCTGAGCGTGGTTGAGTTGACGCAGGTGTTTGGCAAGCGCATGGCGGACCGAGGCAAAGGGCACATTCTGCTGGTAGCGAGCCTGGCCGCGTATTCCCCAACTCCCCTCTTGGCGGCGTATGGGGCGGCGAAGCAGTTTGTTCTGGCTCTTGGGGTGGCGCTGCACGTGGAGATGGCGCCAAAGGTCGGCGTGACGGTGCTGTCACCGGGGCTGATGGAGACGGAGTTTTTTGAGATCTCCGGGTACCAACCGCAGGCATTTCTGCGACGCACGATGGTGGCGCCGGCGCGGGTAGCGGCCATTGGGTTGAAGGCGATGTTTGAAGGCCGATCCAGTGTGGTGGCGGGACGTCTGAACCGCATTACGGCGTTCAGCAACCGGTTTACCTCGCGGCATTTCCAGGCGAAACTCGCGTACCGTATGGCTAAGGACTAGAGGACGGCAGATGGCCCGGCGGGCAATGGCTTCAGAGGACAAGCAGGCACGTCGTGTCGCCATTCTGAACGCGGCGCAGGAGCTTTTTACGGCCGGCGATGGCCAGCTGCCGACCGCCTCTGACGTGGCGGTGGCGACGGGCCTGGCGAAAGGCACGGTGTACCTCTACTTCAAGACCAAGGAGGAGATCTTTGCCACGCTGCTGGTGGAGGGGTGGACACCGGTCATGGAGATGGTGCAGCGAGTCTTTGCTGCACGTAAGGGCCGGCGCGCGGATAAGGTGAGGGCGATGCTGCAAGGGGTTGTGGACCATCTTGATGGTCATCCGGAGCTCTTGCGGCTGGATGCGCTGGGATCGGTGGTGCTGGAGAAGAACATGACCGAGGAGGCGCTGCTGCAGTTCAAGCGGGACTTCACCGCACGACTGTCAATGGCGGGTGACGCGATTGATCGGTCGCTCAACCTTGAGGAAGGGCGCGGGGTCCAGCTGCTGATGCGAACGTACGCGCTGACACGGGGGCTGTGGCAATCTGCCCAGCATGATCCGAAGTCGCTGACCATCGGTATTGCACCTGCGCTGATGTTGACTCCCGAGGTCTACCTGCGAGAGCTGGATGAGGCGCTGACGGAGTACTGGCGTGGTGCGCTGCTGTAGCGCGGACGAGCGGACGAGCGGCTACTTGAGCGGAGCAATCTGAATGTTGCGGAAGAAGATCTCGGCGCCTTCGGACTGGAAGAGGATCTTGCCTTGGGTGGGGGATGGGTCGGTACCGACGTTGGCGAGGACCCCATTGACGTAGTGGTGGATGACCTTGTCGTCGACGACGAGCTCAAGCGTGTTCCATTGGCCGTGTGGGTGTTCAAGCTCGCCTGAGCTGTTGCGGAAGCCGATGGTGTTCTGCGTTGGACCTTTGCCGATATGGCCGATGTTGAGGGCGGAGTTGGGTGGGCCGATGACGCGCTTGCCATCGGAGCCGGTGACGGCGGCGCCATCGGTCATCCAAAAGTCGCCGGTCTCGCCTTCCTTGATTTGGAACTCGACGGAGCGGGGCCAGACTTTATTGTCGCCCTCGATGCTGTAGAGGATGCCGCTGTCGCGGGCCTGGCCGGCGCGCTCGGCGAAGGTGCCTTCGCCCCACTTGAAGTCAGCGCGGAGATAGAAGCGATGGAAGGGCTGTTTAGTGATGAGGTAGCCGAACTCGTGGCCGGAGACGTGGATGAGGCCGTGCTCGACCTGGAAGACATGGTCGGGGTCGCTGTTGAGGCCGCGATTGCGGAGAAAGGTGTCGAAGTGGGAGAGGTCGGCGCCGTTGAAGAGCGCGGTAAGGGCCTGGTGCGGGGGGATGGCGGAGGCGGGCGTGGTCTGGGACCAGGTTGGCGAGAGAGGCTGAACGGAGAGAAGAAGGGCCGGCAGAAGGTGGTGGAGGCGCATGCGGGTTGGGGGACCTCGGGCGATCGTGTACAGGGCAGAGTGTACCCGGCGGACGAGGGCCTGCGGAAGGGCTCTGCTAGCATCGAGGCGAGCTGCTATGAGCTGGATTTACGGCTGGGAACGCGTTGGCAGCGGTGCGTGTGGGTATGGCGAGAGAGATGCCGATCAGCGAGGTGGACGAGACGACAGGGGAGGGCAAGCAGACCGCGCCGGCGGATGTGCGAGCCGTGCGGCCGGCGGTGGTGAAGGACGGCCTGTGGGCGAGGCTGGTGGCGCTGGGGTGCTACCTGATCCGGACGGAGGTGCATACCTATGCCTTCAGTGTGGCGGCGAATACGATTCTGGCGTTGTTTCCATTTATTGTGCTGTTGCTGACGGTGAGCCGCGTGGTGTTCCGGACGCCGCGGATCGAGCCGGTGGTTGGGGATCTGATGAAGAGCTTTCTGCCGACCGGGCAGGAGTTTGTGATGCGGAACATGCAGCTGCTGGCGCATCCACGTAGCGGGGTGCAGGTGTTTTCGCTCGTGATGTTGCTGGTGAGTTCGACGGGCGTGTTTATGCCGCTCGAGGTGGCGCTGAACAATGTGTGGGGCGTGCCGGTGAACCGGAGCTATGCGCGAAATCAGATTGTGTCGCTTGGATTGGCGGTGGCGGTAGGGGTGCTGGCGCTGATTTCGGTGATGCTTTCGGCCGGGCAGGAGTCGATTCTGCGGGTGTTGTTTCTGGGGCACACGCAGGGGGCGGCGTACCACGCCATGTCGCACGGGTTTATGCATGTTGCGGCGGGCGTGGCGAGTGTGCTGCTGTTCTTCCTGATCTATTGGGTGCTGCCGAATCGTAAGGTGCCGGCGGTTGCGGTGCTGCCGACGGCGGTGGTGATCGGGATGCTGTGGGAGGGCGCGAAGCTACTCTATGTGCGGGCGCTGCCGTGGCTAGACTTTCAGTCGGTGTACGGGCCGTTCTATATCTCAGTGGGGCTGATGATGTGGGCGTTTTTGTCGGGGCTGCTGCTGCTGGCGGGGGCGCATTTTTCGGCGACGCGGTATACGTTGCGGCTGGCGCGTGACGCGGAGGCTGAGGAGCGTGAGGAGGCTCTCGCGTGAGTGGGACGGCGGTGAACTGGGGACGCGTGCGGGCGTGGCAGGGATGGCACCAACGCCGGCCGCCGAAGGGCATGGTGGGTGTGGTGTTTTGGCTGGCGGTGTGGTTCTGCGTGCTGAGTCTCCCCCGGCTGCTGCACGGAACGGTGGGCACTCTGAGTGCGGTGCTGCAGGTGATGGTGGGTGTGGCGCTGGTCGTGACGGGGTTGCCGGTGCTGTGGAGGACGGTGCGGCAGCGGCTGCTGTGGAGTCTGCGCAACAAGCTGGTGTTGACGTACCTGCTGATCGGGCTGGCGCCGATTGTGTTGCTTTCGACGCTGGTGCTGGTGGCGGGATACATTGCGGCGGGACAGTTTGCGATCCATCTGGTGGATGCGCGGCTGCAGAGCCATCTGGATCAGGTGAAGGGGCTGAACTCGCTCGACGGATGGACGCTCGAGAAACGGCTGCGCACGCCCACAACGGACGGCAGCACGCAGAGTGGACCGGGAGATGTGCGATTTACCGAGCCTGAGCTGCAGGGGCCGGAAGGAACGCTGACACCGCAGCTGACCTTGTTCCGAAATGGATTACCGGTGGCCTATGAAGGGCAGCGGCCGAAGCGCGGAAAGACGCCGCTGGGCCTGCCGCCGTGGGCGACGCGGCTGGATGGCGGCAGGTTTCGGAGCATGGTGCTTGATGGGGGTGAGCTGTACCTGGTGGGCATTGAGCAGATGGAAGCGACGCCGGGAGAGCGATACAGCCTGGTGAGCAGTCTTCCGGTCGATAACACCCTGATGCGGACGGTGGCTCACAATCTGGGCCGGGCACGGCTGATCGCGGCGCTGACCGGGGGTGAAGAGACAGCGGGCGGTGAGGAACCGGCGGCGGTGAAGACACGAACGCGGTTAACAAGCGAGAAGCGGCCGCGGGAGGCACGCGCGCCGAACCCGGAGCAGATCCGGCAGGGATCGGTGACTGGTGGTGTCGAGCCGGAGTCGCGGAGCCTCCTGGATTTGCGAGTGCGCTTTCTTTCGACGCTGCCAGTGGTGAACTGGGATACGGGCGTGGCGGATACGGTTCCGATCGAGGTGGTGTCGCGGCCGTCGCGGCTTTACCCGGCGTTGTTCGGCGCGTCGATGGAAGGCCAAATTACGCGAGCCCTGCGCATCGGCCTGATCGTGTTATGCCTGCTGTTTGCGGCGATCGAGGCGCTGGCGCTGTGGATGGCAGCGCGGCTGAGCAAGACGGTTACAGCTTCAGTGACCGGGCTGTATGAGGCGACGCAACGGATCGATCAGGGCGAGTTCAGCCACAGAATTGGTGTGGAACGCGACGACCAGATGGCGGAGCTGAGTCGCTCGTTCAATACGATGTCCGGCTCGCTTGAGCGGCTGATGAAGGAGCAGCAGGAGAAGGAGCGGCTGCAGAACGAGATCTCGATCGCGCAGGAGGTGCAGGCTAACCTGTTTCCGCAGGCGGTCTCAAACCTGCCGACGTTGGAGCTGCATGGGGTGTGCCGACCGGCACGGGCGGTGAGTGGGGATTATTACGACTTTCTGGTGTTTGACGACGTGGAGGGGCAGCCGGGGATACCGAGCGGGGTAGGGATCGCGCTCGGGGATATCAGCGGCAAGGGGATATCAGCGGCGCTGCTGATGGCGACGCTGCACTCAGCAGTAAGGGCGTACCGGCTGGCCAGTGAGGAGCTGTTGCTCGACGGCACGGTCTCTGCCGGAGAGCTGGCGCTGCGGGAGCGGCGGGCGAACGGAGGGACGGAGTTGTTTGAGTCTCCGGGACGAATTCTCGCGCTGCTGAACCGGCACCTTTACCGGAGTACGCAACCGGAGAAGTACGCGACGTTGTTTCTGGCGCACTATGACGCGCGATCAGCACGTCTGACGTACTCGACGGCAGGGCAGCTGCCACCGCTGGTGTTACGGACGGACGGGTCAGTGCGGCGGCTAGATTGCGGCGGAACGGTGGTGGGCCTGATGGACGGGATGGAGTACGACCAGGAGACGATTGGGATGGGGTCGGGCGACATCATGGTGGCGTACTCAGATGGGGTCACGGAACCGGAGAATGATTTTGGAGACTTCGGCGAAGATCGCATGATGGAGGTGGTGCGGCGGTACCGGCACGAGCCGCTCCATGTGATCAGCTCACAGGTGATGCAGGCGCTTGATGCGTGGATCGGGGCTGAAGAGCAGCCGGACGACATCACGCTGGTGCTCGCGCGGCAGGTGTAGCAAGAGCTCTGCAAAGCAGACTAGCGAGTGGACGTAAAAGATTTGGTCACGATGGCGGAGGGGCTGGTGCCGGCGGGGAGCATGGTGAAGAGGGCTGGACCCTGTTTGCTGTCTGTGCGGATGACGGCGACGTCGCCGGAGTGGGCGTTGGCGGCGAGCAAGAGATGCTCATCAGCGGAGAAGGCAAGCGCAATCGGGGCGGAGCCGGTGCGAACGCTGCCGGTGAGACGGCCGTCGTCAATCGAGTAGATGCCAACGGTGTCGGCGGACTGATTGGCGATCCAAAGGGTGCCGTTGTCGGCGCTGGCGACGGCCTGAGCGGGATGGCTGGCGATGGTGTAGGTGCCGCCCACTTCGTTGGGGAAGGTGGAGATTTCGGAGATGGAGTCGGAGCCGGAGTTGGAGACGAAGATCTCGCCGCCATCGGGTTTGATGGCGAGCGCGGTGGGGTTAGTACCGACATCGAGCAGGGTGAGGAGATGGTCAGAAAGCAGGCTGGGGTTCTGCCGAGCGGCCCAGGTGCCGGGGTCGGCGGCGAGCGAGATGGCCATGACCTGATGAGCGGCGGTGCAGGCGATGAAGGCCTTTGACGAGTCTGGGAGGATGCTGACCGCAGAGGCGCCAGGGCAGCCTGGGATGGTGACGCGGAGATCGAGCGGGCGGGCGTTGGAGGAGGGAGCCGTGGGAGCGACGGCGAAGATGGAGACCGAGCCGGAGATGCGATTGGCAGTTACGAGCGAGCGAGCGTCTGGCGCGAGAGCGAGGGCCACGGGGGTGTTGCCGGTTGGTGAGGTACTGAGTTCGCGGCGGGCGTCAAGATCGAGGATGCTGACGGAGTTGCCGCCGGAGTTGGCGACGAAGGCGCGACGGCCATCAGGGGCGATGGCGATGGCAGAGGGAATACGTCGAACAGGGATGGTGGCGGCGACCTGGTTCTGAGCGGCGTCAATCACCGAAACGGAGCCAGAGCCGCGATTGACGACGTAGATCTCGTTGCGGACGGGGTTGGTGGCGAGCGATGTGGGCGTGTCGCCTACTTTAAGGGTGCGATCGGGGCGGAGATAGACGAGGTCGAGGATGCTGACCGTATTGGCACCGGCGTTGGCGACGTAGGCGAACTCGCGGAAGTTGGTGGGGACGTCGGGGAAGTTGTGATGGTTGCAGCCTGCGAGGAGAAGGGTGAGGAGCGGCAGACAGCGATGGGGCGGGTGGGGCACTCCCGTGAGTTTAGTGCATCGGAGATCAGCGGGGACGGCTGAAGTAACTGCGCACAGCCCAAGTGGCATAGCCGAGTTGGAGAAGCAGGACGGCGCCGAAGGAGGCAAGAAGGTGTCGATGCTCCATGGTGGAGAGATCGAAGAGCTGATGAAGGGTCAACGAGTAGCCTCAAGCGGAAGATCGATGGAGAGGAGCGCTTCGGCTTCGGCGAGGCGCTGACGGCGACGCTCCAGAAGATAACGGAGGCCAAGGAGGCAGACGCCCCAGCAGAGCCAGCCGGCGAGGTTGACCAGAAAGGCGGGGACCATAGAGGAGTCGAGGTGGCCTTCGCCGGTGAGGACGGGGGCGGGATGCTGGGTGCGCCACCAGCGGATGGACATGAAGGTGATGGGGACGTCGATGGCGGCGAAGATGCCGAGGACGGCGGAGAGCGTGGCGGTCTGGAGCGAGGCCTGGCCGGTCGAGGAGAAGCGGCGCAGGATCAGGTAGGCGGCGTAGAGGACCCAGAGGAGAAGAAAGGTGGTGAGGCGGGCGTCCCAGGTCCACCAGATGCCCCAGACGGGTCGGGCCCAGAGCATGCCGGTGATGAGGCCGAGCGAGGTGTAGAGAAGGGTGAGTTCGGCGCCAGCGACGGCAAGGGCGTCGGCCATGAGGGCCTGGGTGTGATTTTTGTTGCGGATGGCTAGAAGCCAGACGGAGCCGGCGAGGTTGACGTAGGGGAAGAGGAGGGCGCCGAAGTCAACGGGAACGTGCCAGTAGAAGATGCGCTGGACGTTGCCCATAGTGGCTTCCGTGGGGGCGACGAAGAGGGCGAGGCGGGCACCGTAGATGAGAAGGAGGGTGGATGCGAAGAAGCCGAGAAGGAGAGAGGGGGGAAGCTTGGGGCGAGTCTCGACGGTGATTAAGGACTGAGGCACGGTGTAGATAGTTTATCGCGCGGGCTGTGCGGGTGACTTCGATCGTTTGGTGGACGTTGGTGGGATCGCAGTTCCCTGCTCTCGGATGGATGGTGAGGTCTACATGATCGGGCGGACGGTTCATTCGGCGTTGAGGACGGTGCCGAAGAGGAGGAGCGAGACGGTGGTGAAGATGATGTCGTAGGCGAGGAGGGCGCGGATCCAGAAGGCGATGTAGCCGGCGTCGAGCTCGGCAGTGAGGACACCGGTGGTGGCCTGGATAGCGCCGAGGAGAGCGGGAAGGATGATGGGAAGGAGGAGCAGGGGAAGGAGGAGCTCGCGCGAACGGGCACGCAGGCCGAGAGCGGCGAAGAAGGTGCCGTTGACGACGAGGGCCCAGGTGCCGAGGGGGAGGATAAGGAGGAGGAGGCGGGCGTCGCCGAGAGGGTGCAGGTTATAGAAGATGGCGAAGATGGGGGCGAGGACGAGCTCGACGGCGGAGACGAAGAGGAGGTTGGCGAGGGATTTGCCGAGGAAGAGGGCGGCGGGCGAGGACGGGACGAGGCGTTGGGCGTCGAGGACGCCGTTGCGCTGCTCGCGGAGCCAGGAGCCGTTGAGGGCGGTGATGGAGGCGAAGAGGATGGCGATCCAAAGGACGCCGCCGGCGATCTCGCGGGCTAGGGTGGGGTTCGAGGTGGGATCAAAGGCGAGCGAGAAGACGATGACGACGAGGAGGGCGAAGAAGAGGACGCCATTGATGGACTCGCGCGAGCGCCACTCGAGGCGGAGGTCCTTGGCGAGATGGCTGAGAGTGTGGCGGAGGAAGATCATGCGCCGGTGGAAGCTTTCGTGAGATCGGCGAGGGTGCAGGCGGTGGCGCGGAGGTAATCGGCGGGGGTGAGGAGGAGCTGGAGGCCGCGCTGGCCGGCGGAGATGCTGATGAGCTCGTGGAGCTCGATGGTTTCGTCAGCGAAGGCCGGAAAGGGTTTACGTGCGGCGAGAACGGTGACGCCGCCACGGATGTAGCCGGTGAGGGGCTCAACATCCTTGAGAGGGGCTAGCTCACAGCGCTTTTCGCCGGAGGCGGCGGCGAGTTTCTTTAGGTCGAGCTCGGCATCACCAGGGATGACGGCGAAGAGATGCGCGCCGGAGGCGGTGCGAGTGACAAGGGTCTTGAAGACCTGCTCGGCGGGGAGGCCGATCTTGCGGGCGACGGAGATGGCGGTGAGGTCGGCTTCGTCGACGGCGTAGGAGCGAAGTTCGTAGGGGATGGAGAGGGCGTCGAGGGCACGGGCGGCGTTGGTCTTATGACTGGACGCCTCCTGCCGGGTCATGCGGAGAGACTCACGGACCGATCGACGCTGAGGGTGCCGCCTGCAAGGGTGAGGATGGTATCGGCGATGGGGCGAACGAGATCGGCCTGATGGGTGGTGAGGAGGATGGTGCGTCCTTCGGATGAGGATTTGCTGGGCCAGGTGCGGAAGTCAAGGAGGAGATCGATCATGCTGCGGACGCCGGCGATGTCGAGGTTCGAGAAGGGTTCGTCGAGCAGGAGGAGATCGGGATCCGTCTGGAGGGCCCGGGCGAGGGCGGTACGCTGGCGCATACCCTGAGAGAACTGGCCGACGGGGCGAGTGAGATGAGGGTCAAGACCCACGGCGCGCAGGGCCATCTCCGGGGAGCCGGAGCAGGCGCAATGTGGGCCGGTCGATTGCAGCGCGGCGAAGTAGTTGAGGTTCTCCATCGCGGTGAGCTCGTCATAGAGCATGGTGCCGTGGCTGACGTAGGCAACGCGGGAGCGGAGGAGATGTGGGGGCTGTCCGAAGACGGTGATGGCACCGCGGGATGGGGTGCCAAGGCCGGCGATGAGACGGAGCAGGGTGGATTTGCCCGCGCCGTTCTCACCAAGAAGAAGGGTGATGGTTCCGGGCTGGATGGTGGCGGAGCAGCGGCGGAGCGCGGCAAAGGAGCCGAAGATGCGGGCGACGTCGATGAGCTCGATGGCAGGTACGCCGGCGGTGGTCACTGGGGCAGTATAGAGCTTAGGGCCTGGCGGGAAGGACGGCTGCGGCGACGGGTTTAGCCTGCGGCTTCTTCATATCCGCGGGAGCATACTTGCTGGCGCATTTGGCCTGGATCTGGGTGGCGTGGAAGACGCCATCGTGGCCGAAGGTGCCGACCGCAAGGGCCTGGGCGTCGTCCTTGAAGGTATCGGGTGGGGGCTCGGAGCCGCGATAGTCAACGCGGAGAGTCTTGCCTTGTTCGAGCAGAGTGAAATCTGCACCGGGACCGACACGACGGATTGAGCCGGGCTGGACATTGCCGGCGACGCGGAGATGGCGGGTATAGGCCTTGTTGCCGAGGCCCTGGAGCTCCGTGATGGTGACGTAATAGCTTTTGTTTTCACGCTGGCCGGTGAAGGCGAGCCAGGCGATGGTCGCGATGATGATGACGGAGGCAACGAGGATGCCGGTGTGATTTCTGCGCGGAGCTGTACCCATAACGCTCTTAGTTTACGACGATTGGCTTTGATGCCGGGGACCGCCTCGAGCGGTGCGGTGGTGAGACGCACGGCCGAAGGTGTAGCACCGTGCCAGGCAAAGGAGCGTTTGTTTCTGGAGAACTTGCGGCCTGCGGAGACGGGGCAGCGGATCTAGCTGTCTGAGGTGCTCTTCGAAACATGGAAGACGCGGGCGAGAAGATCGAGGAGCTGCTGTGGCTCGTGCGAGGGAACAGTGTAGTCGGCATCTTCGTAGTGATCAGCGGGTCGTGGTGTGGCCACGATGATGGGGATCTTAGGGCTAATCTCTCGTACCTGGGAGATGAGGGGAAGGTGATCGAGAACAGCAGCGTGGATGAGGACGGCGTCAACTGCGGGAAAACGGCGGAGCAGATTCATCCCTGAAACGGGATTGTAGGCAGTGATTACATTATGTTTGGCTGTTTCAACGACCAGCTTGCGCGAGGAGATACCCTCCGGCTGTTCGGACTCGATCATGAGGATCACCAGCGACATGGGACTGGCGGCGTCTGAGGTTGGCATAGGTGCCGGAAGTTTACAGGACCGAACTGCAAGCGCCGCAAAAAGAAAGCGAGCGCCTCGGCGCGTATAGTTTAGACACCGTATGACAGGTCAAATGTGGGCAATCTGGCAGGGGGTTCTAAGCGCATGAGCGGCAATGGGAACGGATTTGTGGGGAGTGGAAACGGAGCTGGCCACTTAAACGGAGATGGCACGCCTGCACGTGGGAGCGGCTATCGCGTGCCGACCGGACGGGCGGAGTGGATCGTCAAACGCAAGGAAGAGGCAGCCCGAACGGGCGACTGGAATATGAGTCAGATGCACTTTGCACGCAAGGGCCTGATCACGGAAGAGATGGCGTTTGTCGCGCAGAGAGAAAAGACTTCGGCAGAGCTGGTGCGAAGTGAGATTGCAAAGGGGACGATGATCATCCCGGCGAACATCAATCACCCGGAGCTGGAGCCGATGGCGATCGGCGTCGAGAGCCTGTGCAAGATCAATGCGAACATTGGCAATTCGGCGATTTTGAGCAATGTGGATGAGGAGCTGCGGAAGTTACACACCGCAGTGCACTATGGCGCGGACACGGTGATGGACCTGTCGACGGGCGGGGATATTCCGATGATTCGCGAGGCGATTCTGCGCCATAGCCCGGTGCCGATCGGGACGGTACCGCTCTATGAGGCACTCTCGCGGGTGAAGCGGGTGGAGGACCTGAATATCGAACTGTACCTTGAGGTGATTGAGGAGCAGGCGCAGCAAGGAGTGGACTACTTCACGATACATGCCGGCGTGCTGGTGCAGTACATTCCGATGGTGTCGAAGCGGATCACGGGAATTGTGAGCCGGGGTGGCGCGATCCTGGCGCAATGGATGACGGCACACCACAAACAGAACTTTCTATATGAGAATTTTGATCGCATCACGAAGATCATGGCGAAGTACGACGTGAGCTACTCGCTCGGTGATGGGCTGCGACCGGGGTCGGTGGCCGATGCGAGTGATGAAGCGCAGTTTGCAGAGCTGAAGACGCTGGGCGAGTTGACGCGGCAGGCGTGGAAGGATGACGTTCAGGTCATGATCGAAGGTCCGGGACATGTGCCAATGGACAAGATCAAGGAACAGGTCGAGAAGGAGGTCGAGCTGTGCGACGGGGCGCCGTTCTACGTCTTGGGGCCTCTGGTAACGGACATCGCGCCGGGGTATGACCACATTACGAGCGCGATCGGAGCGGCGATGATCGGCTGGCACGGAGCGGCGATGCTCTGCTATGTGACGCCAAAGGAGCACCTAGGTCTACCGAACGAAAAGGATGTGAAGGACGGCATCATCGCTTACAAGATCGCGGCGCATGCGGCGGACATTGCGCGGCACCGGCCGGGCGCCAGGGATCGGGATGATGCGATCAGCCATGCGCGGTACACGTTTGACTGGGACAAGCAGTTCGCACTGTCGCTCGACCCGGAGACGGCCCGCGGGATGCACGATGAGACTCTGCCGGACGACTACTACAAGGAAGCGGCGTTCTGCAGCATGTGCGGGCCGAAGTTCTGCTCCATGAACTGGTCGAGCAAGGTAGATGAGTTCAATGAGCGCGAGCACGGTTTGAAGAAGCCGGACTTGACGCAGATTGTTACGGAGCAGATGGCGCTACGTGGATGAAGCAGGGCGCGACGGGCAAAAGGCAGGCCGCTTCCTCTGTTGTGGGAAGCGGCCTTTGTTCTCAGTCGCTGTGGGTTAACTTGCGATTGCGGTGGGATGGAACGGGGTTAGGGTGAAGGTAATGCGGCGTGGCCTAGGGAAGATTTGGGACACGTCGCGGGAAGCTTCTGCCTCATTCAGGGGCCCGAGAATGCGATGGGGCAGAACGGAACTGAAATTAAAGGCGAGGCCAGGAACGCGCTGCACAATCTGGTAGGGGGTCGGCCGGCAATAGGTGTCCGTGGCCGGAACCAGGAGACGCGGTGGGATCACAGGGCGTCTTTTTCCTCCCGACCGGAGCGCATGGCGAGCAACGCTGGGGCAATGATCATTCCGAGAAAAACCGCGGCGAGAACAAGGTCGTGGATCATAAGGGTGGTCTCCTTGGGGGTGGCTGATGCCGCCTCTAGGTGCAATCATGCGCCAACCTTTTTAGGGGAAACATAGCCAGTTTGCAGGAAGGCTCTGACGCGAAGGTTGTAGTAAGACTTCGCCGAACGGGAGGTACGATTCCCTGCCCTTTGCCGCGCGCAGATCGCAGGGTCGGTGGCTGAATGCTCGGCATCTGCTGCGTAGCCCGCGTGAGCCAACCCACATCAATGGCGACGCAACCTAATTGATGTACGTGGAGGGTGCGATGAATACAGACAGCTTGAAGGGCGTGCTACAAAAGGTTGGCGGGCGAATTGAAGAGTCGGCCGGAGCACTGGTCGGCGACGAGAACCTAAAGGTGGCCGGTAAGGAAGATCAGCTGGCAGGATCCGCGCGAGAGGCGTGGGGCAACGTGAAAGATGCAGGAAACGCGCTGGTCGATCAGGCAAAGGCCGCGAAGTTCGATGCCGAGTCGAAGTCTGAACGATCGGCTGCCTATGAGAAGGAGCATGCGGTTGAGGTGAACACGGACACGCCAGAGAAATAGCAGAAGCGCCGGTGACAATGCCGGCGCTCTGCTTCTACTTGTGAGATGAAGACCTACTGGATTAAAGGCCCTTCTGATAGAGGTATGCAGCGCGATCTTCTCCGTAGAACTCGGGTTCGTGCCCTGTGCAGATGTAGCCTGACGCTTGATAGAAGCTGATTGCCGCTAGGTTCATTGTGTGGACGTGCAGTCGCATGCGACTAGCCGCAGAGTCGGCCGCCTGGAGTTCCGCTTGGCGAACTAAGCGTGTGGCGATCCCCGCACGAACGAGAGTCGGGTCGACATCCAGGGTGATGACATAGCCTTCTATTTCCCCGTCAGCCCGCTCGAGACTGAAGACGATGAAGCCTACCAACACGCCGCGCAGTGATTCCGCGACTAAGGTGAATGAGTTTCTAGCCTCGACGAAGTGACGCATGGTTCGTAAGCTGAAGCGGAACGGCGGGGCAAAGCAAACGCGGTCGAGCGTCACGATGGACTGAAGATCTCCCGTGCGATACGGTCGGACGGACACGGCTGCTTGTTGCATGTTAGCTGGAAGAACTTCCTGCTCTGGTGTGCGACTCATGGCGGGTCTGGTGGTTAGATGTGCTAATCAGGGCGCACACGACGATGAACCTGCTATCCGGGTGAAGTGCCGGACGTGCATCGAATGGCACATGGTGAAGAAGGCTGGGGGAGTTCCTGACACAAAGAAAGAGACCACGTTGCGCCGCTTCCGGGCGCCATGGAAAGGGGAGTTCGTGCTGGCATGCGGGAAGTGCCAGAAGAAGGTGGCGAGAGACGGTGGCAAAGGAAAGCCACTGAAGCTGAAGAAAGCATTGAAGAGGGCGGCGGCCAGAGAGCAGGCACGGATCCGCCTGCTGGTTGTGCCCTGCCTGAAGCTCTGTCCGAAGGGAGCCATTGCGGTCTGCACGCAGGAACAGTTTGGACGTGGGGAGTGCTCGATGGTGCGATCGATCGCTGAGGTACGAGTGCTTGTCCGGGAATGCGTCCTAGCTGCTGAGAGCCGGGATGCGAAGAGGATGGATGCTGTGTCTCTAGAAGTTGAATTTTAGTACTAAGGACCCAGGCGCTCTATTTCTAAAGTGAGAACCAACCAAATCAGCCAAGTTCCTCACTAATGACATATGAAAACAGTTAGTGTTGTTTCGACCTTTGCCGCTCTGGCGGTCGCGTTCACCTTGTCGCTGCCCCTTTCCTTGAGCGCCCAGACGGCCGGACAAGATGCGCACGCCGCGGGAACTGACACGAAGAACGCCGCCTCCGAGACCGGACAGGCGGTAAAGAAGACCACCAAGCGGTCGTATCACAAGACGAAGCACGCCACGAAGAAGGCTACTGCGAACACGAAGAGCGGCACTGCAAAGGTAACGGATAAGACGAAAGAGGGCGGAACCGTTGCGGTCAACAAGACCAAGGAAACTTCTGTGAAGGCCTATGACCGGTCGAAAGAAGGCGTCCAGAAGGTTTTCGATCCGAAAGCCGCAAAGAAGAGCACAGTCGTGGACCACACGCGCGAGGCGAAGACGGAGACCAAAGATCAGCTCACGCAGGATAAGCAGAAGGTTCAGGACGGCACGGCGAAGTAAGGCAGCCAGAGAGGATCGAAGAGAGGTACGAGCTTCCGGCTCGTACCTCTTTTTCTGCGTAGCTGGTGAAGAAACAAGGAGAACGTATGGCCTTTGACGTAGCTGCTCCAGTGTCCCCGATGCTTGCTAAACGAGTTGCCGCGATTCCGCCGGGCGAGGGGTGGATCTTTGAGCCGAAATGGGACGGATTCCGCGTACTGGTCTTCCGAGATGGCGACGAGGTCCTGCTGCAGAGCCGGGAAGGTAAGTCGTTGAATCGCTATTTTCCGGAACTGATGGAGCCGATCCGACGCATGTTGCCGACCCATTGCGTTCTGGATGGAGAGATCGTGATCGCGAACGGTAAGGGGCTGGATTTCGACGCCTTGCAACTACGGGTGCATCCTGCGGCGTCGCGGGTTCGCTTACTTGCAGAGCAGACGCCGGCCTCCGTGGTGTTCTTTGATCTTCTTTCTGTGAATGGGTTGAACCTGATGAGCGCGCCCTTTGAAGAGAGACGCGAGGCGCTCGAGAGACTGCTTGCTGGAGCGGAGGCGCCGCTTCATCTGACCCCAGCAACGCGTGATGTGGGGGTTGCCGAGGACTGGTTTCGCCGCTTCGAGGGAGCTGGACTGGATGGTGTGATGGCCAAGCCGACTGCTGGCCTCTACGAGCCGGACAGGCGGACGATGCTGAAGGTGAAACACGAACGCGACTGCGACTGTGTGGTCGCGGGGTTCCGGTGGCATAAAGAAGGCGAGGGAGTCGCTGTGGGATCGCTGTTACTGGGGCTCTACGACAAGGCACGCGCACTGCAGCATGTGGGCGTGTGCGCGAGCTTCACGCAGGTCAAGCGGCGGGAACTGGTGGAGTT
The DNA here is from genome assembly GCA_964235665.1 of uncultured Acidobacteriaceae bacterium. GTDB lineage: Bacteria > Acidobacteriota > Terriglobia > Terriglobales > Acidobacteriaceae > Edaphobacter. The sequence goes on along the minus strand of CAXSAY010000001.1, from coordinate 1,222,651 downwards.
TCTTGCGCCGTATCGACGCGACGCCGCAACGGGACATCCCTGGATCTCGCAGACGGAGTCTTCCGAGACTGAGGACCAGCGAGTGCCGGGAGGACAAAGCCGATGGAGCCAGGGTAAGGACCTCTCGTGGGTGGCGCTGCGCCCGGAGTTGGTGGTGGAGGTCGCATACGAACATATGCAGGGCGATCGCTTCCGGCACATGGCGCAATTTCGCAGATGGCGAACGGATAAGGCAACAGAGGCATGTACCTATGCGCAACTCGAAGTGGTGAGCCCACAGGAGCTTATGGAGATCTTCCCAAGCGGCCGGTGATGGTGGGCGGGAGAGACTGATTCGCAGGGCAGAGGTTGGTCAGCGACGGGTTGGATCGTCGTCAGGATCCGGGGTTGGTTGCGCGGGACGTAGTGGCTCCGGAACGTGACGAAGGTTAACTCGAATGCGGTACCAGATATACGAGCTTCCGCGCATACGATCCACGAGGACGTCATCAATTGCGAGGTGCGATGCGGCCTCCGGGTGCGCTTGCTTCCAACGTTCCAGCCCGGCTTCTACGGCAGATTTGTCTGGTGAGTTCGCAATGGTGATTAGGGGCTGTTTCGAGACGCGAGGCTTGCGGGGCGCAGGTGCGACGGCCTGTGGCGAGGGTACGACTGCATCGTCGGCCGACTTAGGTGCGGCCGCGAGTGCTGCTGATCGCTTGCGGAAGCGCTGATTACCGAAGCCCTCTTCGAGTTGCTGCGAAAAGGCCTTTGCTCCGGAGTTGCGAGCCCGCGAGGGGGCAACGCGCGATGCTTCCCCTTCCATCTTCCGGAAGTGCGGCGGCCAGGGAGCGTCCCCGAGACCCTCTCGCTCGTCGCGCGCGGCAAGCTCAAGAAGTTGATCGAGGGATCCAGGTGCCGCATCCATATCGGCATGTGGGTCACCGATGCTCGCGAAGCGGCCGGGCATCGTGAGAACGGTAAAGTCGGCCGGCTCGCAGGCGGCTACCTCTTCCCAGGCGAGCGGGGCAGAGACGCGCGCGTCCGCGAGTGGACGAACGGAGTAGGCCGAACAGGTGGTGCGGTCTTTCGCGTTCTGGTTGTAATCAAGAAAGACGCCATGACGCTCTTCCTTCCACCACTTCGAGCTGGCGAGCGAAGGAGCATGGCGTTCAACGGCACGGGAGAGTGCGAGAGCCGCCCGTCGAACCTCTGTGAAGGTCCAACGGGGTTCAAGGCGGACGTTGATGTGCATGCCGCGGGAGCCGCTGGTCTTTGGCCATCCGCGAAGACCCACCTCTGCAAGAAGCTGCTGCACCTCCAGTGCGACCTGGCGCACGTCGGACCAACCGACGCCAGGGCCGGGATCAAGATCTACCCGTAGTTCGTCGGGATGATCAAGGTCTGCCGAACGAACAGGATGGGGATGGAGCTCAATGCAGCCAAGATTGACGATCCAGGCGAGACCGGCAGCATCGTCAACGACAACCTCCTCCGCAGTGCGACCCGATGGGAACGAGAGCGTGACGGTACGCAGCCAGTCAGGACGATCTGAGGGTGCTCGTTTCTGGTAGAAGGGCTCGGCCTCGGCACCATTGACGAAACGTTTGAGCACGACGGGACGGTCACGGATGCCGGCCAGCGCGCCTGGCGCGATCGAAAGGTAATAGTTGACGAGATCGAGCTTCGAGAGGCGTGTCTGCTGCGAAAAGTAGAGCTTTCCTGGGTGAGAGATACGCACATCCTGCCCGGCTACCGACAGGAGCGCGACGTCTTCCTCTTTCCTTGCTGGCACGATCGGTCTCCAAAGGTTGCGACTAGGCATGCAGCTTACAGGCGCATCGGGTGCTGTGCCTAGACTACAGTCAGCGTGACATCGATATTGTTGCGGGTGGCGTTTGAGTAGGGGCAGACTTCATGGGCATCGTGAACGAGTTTTTCTGCTGCCGCATGATCCAAGCCGGGAAGGTGTACCTGAAGGGCGACATCAACGCTGAATCCTTTTTTGCCGGCAGTTTGGGGGCCGAACGAGACGCTGGAGTTGATCGAAGCGTTCTCTGGAAGCTGCATCTTTTGCGTGCTGGCGACGTGCTTCATAGCGCCGATGAAGCAGGCGGCGTAGCCCGCGGCGAAGAGCTGTTCCGGATTGGTGCCGTCATCTTTTCCGCCCATCTGCTTCGGAAGGCCAAGCTTTACGTCAAGTTGACCATCATCGGACCGAGCGACACCATCGCGGCCGCCGGTGGCGACGGCATGAGCGGTATACACAATCTTGTCTAGAGCCATAAGCGGATCCTCCTGATACTGCCGTACTGTGATTCGCGAACGAGGGCTGGAGATTCCTCACCCGCCGCCTTGCTGATGCTGTGGGTAGGTCCGAAACACCTCCGGGTACTGTAGATCCGTTCTTGCGCTGCCAAAACGGTCTCACGAAGCGCATCGGGCATCGTATCTGAAGCGGAGGCGCGATACGATGGGCCGATGGATAAGGTCAGCTGTTTGAAGCGCAACGGTGTTACTTTCCAGCGGGCAACTAGAGTGTTTGGCTTGTTCCTGGCATTGGTTGGCGCGCCCGCCTTGCGGGGGCAAGAGACGTTGCGTGATCTTTCAGGCAATGTGCAGGATGGTCATCATGAGCCGCTTCGCGGAGCAGTGGTCTATCTTGAGAATGAAAGCACTCACAACGTTGTGACGTACATAACGGACCGGACCGGGCATTTCACGTTCAAGCGGCTCCACGGAGATGTTGACTATGACGTTTGGGCGATCTTCCGAAATCAGGACTCAAAGCGCAAAACGCTGAGCCAGTTTGATGCGCATCCAACACCGATGATGACCCTTGTTATTAAACCAGAGTAGCGACAGCCGAAGCGAAATCCAGGAGTTCTCCACATGCAGTTAGCGATGGTAGGTTTGGGACGCATGGGCGCCAATATGGCGCGACGTCTTGCGGCGCACGGCCATGAATGTGTTGTATTTGACCGCTCGCCCAAGGCGGTCGGCGACATGGCGAAGAATGATGGGATTACTCCATCTTCCTCAATGGAAGAGATGATTGGAAAGCTAGCGAAACCGCGTGCGATCTGGCTTATGATTCCGGCCGGAGTAGTGGAGGAGACGATTGCGGAGGTCGTTCCGCATCTGGAAGCGGGCGACATCTTGATTGATGGCGGGAACTCCTACTACGTCGACGACATTCGTCGTGCGAAGGAGCTTGAGGCGAAGGGTATTGAGTACGTGGATGTAGGAACCAGCGGTGGTGTATGGGGGCTCGAGCGCGGCTACTGCATGATGATTGGTGGCTCGGAAAAGGCGGTAGAGTATCTCGATCCGATCTTCAAAGCGATTGCTCCGGGCAAGGGGGATATCGGAGTCACACCGGGTCGTGAGGGACTTGGGGGCACCTCCGAAGAGGGATACCTACACTGCGGCAGCAATGGTGGCGGCCACTTTGTGAAGATGGTCCATAACGGCATTGAATACGGCATCATGGCTGCCTATGCGGAGGGCCTGGGCGTACTACGCGCCGCCAACATTGGCAAGCATACGGCGGAGATTGATGCAGAGACGACGCCGTTGCGGGATCCTGACCTCTATCAATATGACTTCAACCTGCCCGATGTGACAGAGGTGTGGCGACGCGGCAGCGTAATCTCATCCTGGCTGCTGGACTTAGCGGCGACGGCACTGGTTGCGGATCCGCAGCTGGAGAAGTTTGGCGGCCGAGTGTCAGACTCTGGAGAGGGACGATGGACGATCAAGGCTGGCATCGATGAAGGAGTTCCAACTCCGGTTCTAACAACCGCTCTCTACACCCGTTTCAGCTCTCGTGGTGAAGCTGACTTCTCAAATAAGCTGCTGTCGGCGCTTCGATTTCAGTTTGGCGGGCATCTCGAGAAACCGGATGCGAAATAGCTTTTGGTTCTAAGGAGATGTCTGTGAGTCAGATTCATGCCGACGCGCTGGTGTTTTTTGGCGCCACAGGTGATCTTGCCTTCAAGAAAATCTTTCCCGCTCTCCAAGCCATGGTAAAACGCGGATCGCTGACCATTCCAGTGATCGGCGTAGCCAAGGCGGGATGGAATCTCGACCAATTCAAGACACGTGCGCAGAACAGCCTTGAGCAGCACGGCGGTTTGGATGCTGCTGCGTGGGAGAAGCTGAAGGCTTTGCTTCGCTACGTGGATGGCGACTATGCAGACGCTGGCACATTTGAGGCAGTAAGGAGAGAGCTCGGAACTGCGGCGCGACCAGCTCACTACCTAGCCATTCCGCCCTCTTTATTCGGTCAGGTGGTGAATGAGCTAGTACAGTCTGGCTCTGCTAAAGGCGCCCGGATGATTGTGGAGAAGCCCTTTGGTCACGACCTCGCGTCAGCACAGGAGCTGAATCGAATTCTACTTGCGGCGTTTCCGGAGACATCTATCTTTCGCATCGACCACTATTTGGCGAAAGGCCCAGTGCACAACATGGTCTCGTTTCGCTTTTCGAATTCGTTTTTGGAGCCACTCTGGAATCGAAATTACATAGAGAGCGTGCAACTTACGATGGCCGAGGATTTCGGCGTAGAAGGTCGGGGAGCTTTCTATGATCAAACTGGAACTATCCGCGATGTCATTCAGAACCACATCTTCCAGGTCCTTTGTAACCTCGCGATGGAACCGCCAGTAGGCAAGCACAGTGAGGCGTTGCGCGATGAGAAGGTTAAAGTTCTTAAAGCGACGGCCACCATGGAGGCAGTCGATCTGGTGCGTGGTCAGTTTCGCGGGTACCTGGATGAGAAGGGCGTTGCTGCAGGATCGGATACTGAGACGTTTGCTGCCTTGCGGCTGCACGTAAACTCCTGGCGATGGGAAGGAGTTCCCTTCTACATTCGCGCTGGAAAGAACCTTCCAATGACCTGCATGGAAGTCATCGCGCGATTCCGCAAACCGCCCGCTATTGATCTAGCCGAGACTGGCGCGTCTCAGAACTATATGCGCTTCCGAGTAAGCCCGGAGATGACCGTGGCTATGTCCATGTCTGTATCTGCACCTAGCGGAGTGGGACGACGCGAAGCCGTTGAACTTGTAGCGAGCCGGCATCCGGGTGCAGAGGAGATGGAAGCTTATGAGCGGGTACTGACGGACGCGTTAGCCGGTGATTCAACTCTGTTTGCGCGACAGGACTATGTGGAGGAGGCATGGCGCATTGTTGATTCTGTGCTGAAAGAGAAGACCGCGTTGCTTCCTTATGACCCAGGAACCTGGGGGCCCAGCGAAGAAGATGCCCGAGTAATCCCCCCAGGCGGATGGCAGGTGCCGCTGCCCGGAGAACCGGACGATTTTCGCGTGGTTGGTTAAGCGGGAGCAAGTCAGGATCGTCTACCATGGCGCTATGACAATGAAGAACAGCAAGCTGCTTGTTGCTGCGCGTGCCGTGGATTTTATCGAAGACGGTATGGCCCTCGGGCTCGGGACGGGAACTACAGCAACACTGTTCATTCAACAACTTTCGCTTCGGGTACAAAGCGGACTTCACGTGCGTTGCGTAGCGTCCTCTCAAGCGAGTCACGATCTAGCGGCGTCACTTGGCATTCCAGTTACAACATTCAAGGAGACTCCGCAGCTCGATCTGGCAGTGGACGGCGCGGATGAAGTCGGTCCAGGCCTGACTTTAATCAAGGGAGGCGGAGGAGCGCTTCTACGGGAAAAGATTGTCATCAGTGCAGCACGGCGGTTCCTTGTCATCATCGACTCGACAAAGGTCGTTGACACTCTTGGTAAGTTTCCCTTACCTGTCGAGGTGATCCAGATGGCGCTCCCAATTGTCGAACGCAAGCTGGCGGGGCTTGGGATAGAACCGCGCTTGCGGCGTTCTTCAACCGGGGACACTTACCTGACTGATGAAGGAAACTACATCCTTGATTGTGCGTGCGGAGACATCCATGAGCCTGAGGACCTGGCGTCAGAGATCCGCGGCGTCGTTGGCGTCGTTGAACATGGCTTGTTTCTTCACATGGCTACGGAAGCTTTGATCGGATTTGAAGATCATGTTGAAGAGCGATCCATCTAGCTTCTTCGCCCGTGTTTCGAGACGAAGGCTGTGATTCGATAGACTACTTCTATTATGTCGAAGCTCGAATTCCAGACCGAAGTCAGTCAACTCTTGCAGCTAATCATTCACTCGCTCTACTCTCATCCTGAGATCTTCCTTCGGGAACTTATTTCGAACTCATCGGATGCGCTCGACAAATTCCGCCATTTGACCTTGACCGACGAGGCCTTCAAGTCACTTCCTTTTGTTCCACGGATTGATCTTGAGCTTGATGAGCAAAAGATGACCCTGACTCTCTCCGACAACGGGATAGGGATGAATGAGAGCGATCTGGTATCCCACCTTGGGACGATCGCCAGGTCAGGAACCAAGACCTTCTTAACACAACTCTCCGGAGATGCCAAAAGAGATTCGAATTTGATCGGCCAGTTTGGCGTAGGTTTTTACAGCGCTTTTATGGTGGCGAGCATGATTGAGGTTACGTCACGAAAAGCTGGAGAAGAGCAAGCGTGGAAGTGGGTTAGCGATGGCAAGAGCGGCTTTGACCTTGAGGCAGCAGAGCGCGACAGTGCCGGCACCACGATCCTCCTTCATCTTAACGAAGAGGGTAAACCCTATGCGAACAGCTGGCGCCTCCGCGAGATCGTGAAGAAGTATTCAAACCACATTGCATTCCCCATCTTTCTTACGGCTGACAAGAGCGAATGGAACGAGGCAGAAAAGAAGTCTGACACGGTTCGAACGACAGAACAGGTCAATAGTGCCAGTGCGCTGTGGCGTCGCTCAAAGAGCGAACTAACAGAGGATGACTATAAAGAATTGTATAAGTCCGTGTCCGGTGATTCGAACGATCCTCTTTTCTGGTTCCACACTAAAGCAGAAGGCAGTCTGGATTACACGACGTTGTTTTACATCCCGGCCAAAGCACCGCTCGATCTGTATCAGGCGGAGTACAAGGTAGGTGTAAAGCTGTATGTGAAGCGCGTTTTTATCATGGACGATGCTAAGGAGCTCCTGCCGCAGTACTTGCGTTTTGTTAGAGGCATTATCGATAGTGAGGATTTGCCCCTTAACGTTAGCCGCGAAATCCTGCAACAAAACCGTGTGCTGACGAGCATTCGTACCGCGAGTGTAAAAAAGATCTTATCCGAGCTTAAGAATGTTGCAGTGAGTGATGCAGACAAGTTTCTGCATTTCAGCATTGAGTACAACCGACCTTTGAAGGAAGGACTGCACAGTGATTCTGCCAACCGTGAGGCATTACTGGACCTGGTTCGATTCAAGTCGACGAAGGTAGCAGGAATGACAAGTCTGGCCGACGTAAAAGCACGCATGAAAGACGGGCAAAAGAGTATTTACTACATCACTGGAGGGGCAGAAGCGTTGCTCCGGACCTCACCCCTGCTCGAGATCTACAAGAAGAAGGATCTCGAGGTTCTCATCCTTGATGATGACATCGACGAGATCGTGTTTTCCGGTGTTGCTAGCTATGGCGAGGTAGATCTCAAGTCAGTGAACAAGGCGTCAACCAGCGATGATCTGGATGAAGTTGCCGAAAGTGACAAGGTTGAGAGATTAGGACCGTTGATCGAGATCGTCAAGGCAACACTCGGAGACAGAGTCAAGCAGGTGCGGACTTCCGTTCGCTTAGCTGACAGTCCGTCTTGCATCGTTTCAGATGAGACTGAGCCTTCCTTACAGATGCAGCAGATGCTGCGGGCGATGGGACAGACCGATTTACCATCACTCAAACCAACGCTTGAACTAAACCCAGATCACGAGATTGTCCAGAAGCTGCTCACGCGTTCCGACGATTCTGTAATGAGGGATGCGGCATGGCTGCTCTATGAGCAGGCCCTTCTATTAGAAGGCGTCGCTCTCCAGGATCCCGCCGGCTTCGTTCAGCGTCTGAACAGAATTCTGACTCTTTCTGTGTAGCCAAGAAGGACCGCGAAGGTAGAACGAGCTTTGCGGTTCCTCGCATCGACTCGTGAGGTCATATGTCGAAGCGAGGTGCGGGGTTTCGTCTCATATCAATGAAGGAGCAATGGTCCTGAAGTTCTCTTGGCAGACCCTGGTGGACCGTACTAGGCCGAACGAGACGCGGGCGCCTGGTCTATTCCAAGACTGAAGTCGAGGTTGATGAAAAACCCTTTGGATGGTGCCGAGCAGGACTTTCTAGAAGAGATGGCCGTCCAGCGCTGGGACCATTCTGGCGCTGGGTAGAGTGCGACAGAATGGTCGAAAGATAATGCTTGCAGGGGCTTCTGAAGAACCTGCGATCCTGCTTGCTGCCGAGCATCACCACGCGGTTTCGAGGAGCTCTCGTTCTGGCAAAATGCTCGAGTTTGCGAAGATATCGAGGAGAATGGCTTTCGATTAGGGCAGCGCGTAAGAAGACCTGCGAGCGGGCAGATCCCTGCTCAACTCGGTTCGTTCTAAGACTAGAGGTTCATAGACTAGGATCAAGGTCTACGGGTTTGCTCTGGGTTTCCCAAAAGGAACCTGTTTCGGCGTCATGTCAGTCGCCAGGGTTCGAGAATCCGTTCTCGCACCAAGTTGACGACGGCGCCTGAAAGGCTCACATTGATTACGCAGATGCGGTGCTTGTTATCGGCGCAGTCTATTGTGGGGGTTGCCTGAGGTGTGGAACTCGCGACAGAGAGTTGAGCGATGCAAGTGGATCGTTTACGCGTTCGTACTACTGTTGCTTAGTCCATCGCTGTCGCAGGCTCAGACGACACTGACGATCGCAACGGTCAACAACAGCGACATGATGATGATGAAGGCGCTCTCACCCATTTTTGAACGTCAGCATCCTGGTATTCATCTGGACTGGGTGACACTCGAAGAGAATATCCTTCGGGAGAAGACGACTACCGATGCCGCAACGCACGGCGGCCAGTACGACGTGGTTACGATTGGACCTTTGGAGGCCCCGATTTGGGGACACCGTGGATGGCTGCTTCCTCTACAAACTCGACTTTCGCCGGGCTATGACTTAGATGACCTGCTGAAGCCGATTCGCGATGGAGCCTCGAATGAGGGGAATCTCTATGCACTTCCATTCTACGCAGAGAGCTCTTTGACTTATTACCGTCGGGACTTGTTTGCCGCAGCAGGACTCATCATGCCGGTTGCCCCAACCTATCGTGACTTATTACGCTTTGCCACTCTTCTCAATGATCCCGCAAGAGGTGTCTATGGTATTTGTCTGCGCGGAAAACCCGGTTGGGGAGAGAACATGGCATACCTTTCTACCCTGATAAACACCTTCGGGGGCCGATGGTTTGACACGGCTTGGAAACCGCAACTTAATTCTCCAGAGTGGCATACTGCTGTCCACTTTTACGTTGATCTCCTGCAACGCTATGGTCCTCCTGGGAGCAGTTCGAATGGCTTCAATGAAGCTTTGACACTTTTCGAGAACGGGCGCTGCGCGATGTGGGTGGATGCAACCGTTGCGGCGGGGACGCTTTCTGATCCGAGACAATCCAATGTCGCGCAAACTGTAGGATTTGCTCCCGCGCCAATCGCTGCTACTGCGCGAGGAGCTCAGTGGCTCTGGTTCTGGGCTTTGGCGGTTCCGACCTCTTCAAAGCACACAATCGCCGCGGTGTCGTTTGTTGAGTGGGCCACGTCGAAGGAGTATCTGCAGCTTGTGGCTCAGACATACGGATGGACCGCTATGCCACCTGGAACACGCCGTTCAACCTATCAACAAGCCGAGTACCTAGCTGCCTCGCCTTTTGCGAACTTGACTTATAGCTCGATCATGGCCGCTGATCCACTTCACCCCACGCTGCAGCAGGTGCCCTATACGGGAATTCAGTTAGTCGTCATCCCCTCGTTTCCGACGATTGGAAATCAGGTCGGGCAGCAGATAGCAGCAGCACTCGTAGGACGAATTACTGTCGATGAAGCATTGCATAACGCCCAGGTGGAAGTAGAGCGTGTCGATCAACGGATGGGAGTTGGCGATAACCGATGATGGGCGCTCAAGTACAGCGGGCTATGGTTGGCCTTGAGATTCGCTCTAAGCGGAAGGGGCGTCAGCTTTTTTCCTGGAACACGCCCGCTCTCGTTATGCTTTTTGTTTGGTCCGTTCTCCCACTCACCGCGACGATCTGGTTTTCTTCTCAGCGCTATAACCTTATGCAACCAGATCGTAAGGGGTTTGATGGTTGGGGAAACTATCAGTATCTCCTCAGTGACCCAGGACTCGGATCCGCCATCTTGAACACAGTCCTGCTGTTGAGTTCCGTGCTGATCCTAACGATCGGCATTGGGGCAATGCTGGCCGTACTCTTTGATCAAGAGTTCTTCGGACGTGGAGCAGCCAGACTTCTGGTGCTATCCCCCTTTTTCATTATGCCGACGGTAAGTGCGTTACTTTGGAAGAACCTGATGTTACATCCGGATAATGGAGTACTTGCTTTCCTCTGGAGGAGTGTGGGATTGCAACCAATCGATTGGTTCGCCGTCGCCCCTCTTCAGTCAATCATCCTGATTGTGTCGTGGCAATGGCTTCCATTTTCCTTCCTTACACTCCTTACGGCTGTGCAATCGCTTGATCGAGAGCAGAAAGAAGCCGCCACAATGGATGGAGCAGGACCTTTCGCGATGTTCCGATACATCATCTGGCCGCACCTCGGACGTGCCATCGCCGCGATAACTATGATCGAATCCGTTTTCCTTCTTGGTATCTTCGCTGAGATCTACGTCACCACGGCAGGCGGACCGGGCTTCGCTTCGACTAATCTTTCGTTTCTCATTTATAGGTACGTCCTTATGGAATACGACATAGGTGGCGCATCAGTGGCTGGAATCTTTGCAATTGTTCTTGCAAACATGATGGCTCTGCTCTTGATGCGTTCTTTTGCTCGCAATCTAGATACCTAGGAGTGGGTCTATGGCTTCTCCTACACGCCGGCGCAAAGTCTTACTCACTCTCTTCGGCTGGTCCGTAGCATTGCTGATTTCCTTTCCGGTTTTGTGGATGGGTGTGACGAGTTTCAAAACAGAGACGGAGGCGATTGCGCGGGTGCCTCAACTGATATTTCAACCCACCCTGGAAAACTACCGCGTGGTTCAGAGTGAATCTAACTACCTGCGCTTTGCGATCAATAGCGCCGTGGTTTCGTTGGGATCAACCTTGTTTGCTTTTGCCTTCGCTGTTCCTGCGGCCTATACACTTGCATTCTTTCCTACTCCGAGAACACGCGGTACGCTGCTGTGGATTCTTTCTACCAAGATGATGCCGCCGGTCGGAGCGCTTGTTCCGATCTATCTCTTCTTTCGTAACGTGGGGCTGCTGGATACAAAGCTGGGCCTAATTTTGACAGACGGTCTGTCCAACTTACCCATCGTCATCTGGATGTTGTATGCGTTTTTCAAGGATGTACCCCGAGAAATTGTAGAGGCGGGGCGGATGGATGGTGCTAGCCCGCTTCGTGAACTCATTGACCTGCTGCTTCCGTTGGCTACACCTGGCCTTGTGTCTACCTGTCTTCTGGCAACCATTCTTGCCTGGAACGAGGCATTCTGGAGTCTTACCCTAACCGCAGCAAAGGCTGCTCCACTCTCCGCGTTCATTGCTTCCTTCTCGAGTCCGCAAGGATTGTTTTACGCTAAGCTTTCCGCAGCATCTCTCATGGCAATTGCTCCTATTCTGGTTCTTGGTTGGTTCAGCCAGAAGCAGCTAGTGCGAGGACTTACGTTTGGCGCGGTCAAATAGAGGGACGAGAGATGGCCACCATCGAACTACAAGGAATTCACAAGACTTATAACGAAGTGGAAGTTATACGCGGCATTGACCTCACGATCCACGATCAGGAACTCACAGTCTTTGTGGGTCCATCCGGTTGCGGAAAGTCTACCCTCTTGCGGTTGATCGCTGGTCTGGAAGATATTAGCGCTGGCGACCTGTTACTTGATGGAGAACGAATTAATCTCGTGTCACCTTCGAAACGAGGTCTGGCACTTGTCTTTCAAGGTTACGCGCTATACCCACACATGACTGTGTTTGACAACATGGCCTTTTGCCTGAAACTTGCTCAGGTCTCTAAATCGGATCGCAAGCTCAAGGTGCTGAATGCGGCGCGCATTCTGAATCTGGAGGAGCTACTTGACAGGAAGCCGAAAGATTTGTCCGGTGGCCAACGGCAACGTGTCGCCATCGGTCGCGCTATCGTCAGAGATCCTAAGGTCTTCCTTTTCGATGAGCCGTTATCAAACCTTGATGCTGCGCTGCGAGTTCGAATGCGTCTGGAGCTGACGAAACTCCACCGGCAGTTAAGGGCCACGATGATCTACGTTACTCATGACCAGGTGGAGGCTATGACGATGGCAGATCGAATGGTCGTCATGCAAGCGGGGCGGATTGAGCAGGTAGGAACCCCCATGGAACTCTATCGAACGCCGAAGAACCTCTTCGTTGCGGGATTCATCGGGTCACCAAAGATGAACTTTCTACAAGCTACTGTCACGGACACTAGTTCTACAGGTACTATGCTTCGCTTGCAGAATGGATGCAGCTACATCATCCCCGCTGTCGGGGAAGGTATACAGCCGGGCACTCGAGCATCAGTTGGTGTCCGACCGGAGCACATCTCGTTGCGTACAACCGGGACCATACAGGGTAAAGTTCAGATGGTTGAAACTCTTGGTGCTGAAAGCTATGTTCACGTCGTAAGCGAGAAAGATGAAGTCCTGACCGTACGACTTACAGGTGACACCTCCGTGCGTACCGACGACACCATTTGGTTGGCTTTAGACTTGGACCAGATGCATGTCTTCGACGCCGGCGGGAATGCGTTCACAAGGGTCGTGACCTAACTTCGAAGCAAGATTACGATTACGACCGAGTAATGGAAATGGTCTCACGACGAAGAGTCACTGTGCGATCGTCTCTGCGCTCGATGTCACGCTGCGTTACTCGTACCTCTTCCTTCAGGATCAGCTTGGTCGTAAGGACTAGCTGCTCTTCTACCAGGGGGTAGATCGTTGTATTGCCCTCCTGCCGGACAGCTGGCGCGGTCTCGACAGGCTGATTGAGCACAATGCGTTCAACGTCGAAGGTACGGCTCGCAAGAGGTACGTCGAGGGTCTCCCGATATTCCTGCAGATTTTTTTCGAGCAGGACCTTTCCGGTGACGACTGACCGCTTCTCGACTTCGAGACGCTCTTCGACAATCGGAATTGTCAATGACTCAGAAGGTCGTATCCCCTCATCCGTCGTATCTGTCCCTTGTGGCTTCCTGCCTATTTCCTCAAGAAGCAAGGAGGTAGGAATGCGGATTGACTGTCCATTCGCTAACTGCAGGCTGGTCATTTCCTTCGACCTGTCTAAGTTGCCCGTGGCAACAAGGACATTATCCGACTCGACTTCCGACTCGATATCTGTGGTGCTGTTCATTGTTGCTCCTTGTCAATCATAGAAAAGGGCCGGACAGCGAAGTCCGGCCCCACCGTGTGTCTTGGTTAATCTTTACCGTCGAGTCGTCTCGTTGACGGAGCCCGGCAGTTGCTCAACCTCTACCTCGGTCTTGCGAACAGTGTCATGGATAGCTTCGCTGTGCTCACTTGCCTGCTTACCCACGAGAACTTCCTCAGTAACCCGGCTGTTCTTTCCTACCACAGCTTCCTCTCCGGTCGCGCGTAGCTCAAAAGAAGCTTCACCTGTGCCGAAATCCGCAGCTGTCGCCGGCCGATTGACCACTCTACGCTCCACATTCACTCTCTCATCTCTCAGCGTGACATCTGCTTCAACAGGGCGCTCCACGACATGAGAGTAGATCCGCACACCACCACGATCTACTTCCCGCTTGCCTACAACGAGCTCTTCTTCGACGATCGGAATGGCTGTCTGGCCGACTGCCTCGCTCTGTCCAGTCTGGGCAAACGCCGAAGCCGAAGCGACCTTTTGCTGTGAGGTGGCCCCTTCGATATCACGTGCGCCATACTCTCGCAGGGTCGACGCAACTTCTGTGGCCCGTTCATCCTCAACTGTAGCGGTGAGAAGTGCGCCACCTGAATTAACACCCTCAGCGTAATGAGCATGAGCGTGCTCGTCACCGCCTGAGAGGTTCCGGAAGAAGCTGCTAACCTTTTCGCCTATACCTGTACCACCACCGCTACCGACGTCTGTGTAGTCTTTATCCGAGATTGTTCCCGTTGCACTTTGGGCAGAGGATGTGTCGTCATTTGCGACTACTCGAATGCTCTGCTCAGAGAATCCGTCAGCTACGAGGGTTTTACGGACCTGTTCTGCTTGGGCGGTTGTTGCGAAGAGTCCTACGACTGTCTTAGACATGCCTTGCTCCTGATGTGCTTGGTTATTGTTGCGAGAAAAGTTCCACGCGACGATTGTCGGCTTTGCCCTGGCTCGTCGCATTTGTGTCAATGGGTTTGGCGGCACCGAAGCCAGTACCTGTCAGGCGGTCTCGTGGTATGCCTTGACTCTGAAGAAAGTTGATAACGCTCTCCGCTCGACGATCAGCCAGTGATGCATTGTGTGTGGCTGCACCGGAACTATCGGTATAGCCCTCAAGTCTAAGATGCACATTTGGGTTGCTCTTCATCACTGCGGCCGCTCGTTGTAGAGTTGCCTGCCCGTCTGACGTAAGCGTCGCTTGATCAGTGTCGAAGTGAACTGATCCAAGGTCTGGGAAAGCGGCGGGTGTCGTCGCAGCAGGAGTTGTGACAGCGGGAGCTGTGGATACCGCTGCAGGCGCCTCGTGATGGCGGGTGAGGAAAAATGCAACTAATGCGAGAAGAAGAAGCAAAGGAAGTAGCCAAGCCCATATGGGAAGGCTCTTCTTCTTTTCTTCATAAACTTTGACCCGATCTGCCATGTGTTTGTCTCCGTGGGATGCAATCCCCTTGATGCTTAGAGGGTCTTCTGTGACTTGTTCGGGTCAACAGCATCGAGCTCAGCAACTTCTACTTCGGTATGACGTACTGTGTCACGGATCTGCTCTGTGTGTTCCGCGGACACTTTGCCTACCACAATCTCTTCGACAACGTGAGCGCTCTTACTTACAACAGCTTCTTCTGCAGTTTCGGTAAGCTCGATCGACCGGTTGCCCTGACCGTCGAGATCAGCCTGCGTCGCAGGACGATCAACTGCCTTGCGGTCGACGGTGACATGCTCCTCGCGGAGGTTGATTGTCTCTTCAGCAGGCATCTCGATCACTCGGCGGTAGACTCTAACGCCACCGCGATCAACGGCGCGCTTCCCTACTTGAAGTTCTTCTTCAACAATTGGGATGGCAGTAGCCTGCGCCGTGGGTAAGCTCGTTGCCAGGGGCTCAGTTGTCTCACGAACCGCCTCATCGACCTTTGTGGCCTGGTGTTCACCGAAGATCCGCTCCACGGTGTCCACGGCATTCGCGGCAGCGGCAACAGTGATCAGCGTGCCACCATCGGCCACGCCATTCTGCAGATGCTCTCTGTCGCGTTCAGGAACTCCCAATGTCTCTAGAGTAGTAGGGATTGAGTCACTGTCCTTCTTGAAAAAAGAGGTAATCGACGATCGATCCACTCCGGCATGGTAGAGGGCCTCAAGTGCGGCCTGCGCATGGCTGTCGTTGTGAAACAGGCACACAAGAGTCGTGGTGTCATTAGTTGGGGGCATGGGAAGAAAACGCTCCGGCGTACTGCGCGTTGAGACATCGTGGAGATTCTGTTAGAAGGCAAATGAGGGCGCAAGGGTAAACTAAGAGGTCATCTAGCGAATAAAAGAAGTGGCGTTCGGGTCGATACCTGCAGCTCACTTCTGCTTGCGTTCATGAGGTTAGGTGCGTTACAGAAACTGCTTGTTGCTCAGAGAGGACTAGATACGCCGACTTTTCTAAAATTTTCTCTTCTACGTTGAGCGCACGAAACTTTCTTCGTAAATCGTCCTCATGCAAATGCGTCGTGCGTGGCGAAGGCTCTGAGCCTCCGCAGATTCTGGACTTTGGCGGAGGGCCAGCAAGCAATGCTGTCTGAAGAAAGGAACGGGGGTGAGAGAAAGAACAGCCGTGATCCTGACAGAGGGCTCCACCAGCGGCTCACGTACGAAGCGACGTCACTTCGCTGAGGAGAGAAGGAAGGAGGATCCAGCTCCTTCTACTCACAATTGCGGTGCCTCTTGCGACAGAAGGATGGAGACGTCGCGACCAACTCGTGCAGAGGAGTCACTTAGCTCCCTGTTCATGCGAACCGGGGCAGCTTTCTTTCATCTGCACGCGAGGACAGCGCCATCTTCATCGGGGGGATGCATCATCGCGGGTGAATGAATGAATGTGGCTCAACGGGGATTTGCCAAGATATAGTTTAGGGACTCACCAAATCTAGGCCGTTGACCTCTCTTACAGGCTTAAGGCTCCGGTGGGTGTGTTTTGCAACCATCAAGGTGATGGCCTGTGATGACCGAAGTAGGTCATTGCACTCGATCTCATCAGATGTCTGCTCTTCGCCGTGCATGTTGAGCGTTCTCACTCCTCGATCTTCGGCCGCCGAGAGACGTCTGCTACTTTGTTTTACTGACGGTCACAGAATAGGTACTGAGCTTTAGTAGCGCAGGCCTTTCATGATCTCAGTTGGCGATGGAAAGGCATGTGCTATGGAATTTGTAGCCGTCATAAACTCGATGAATCGGAAGCCGCTTTTGATGCTGGCCCTTGATTCACTGGTTAAGGCTGTACGAGCCGATCCGATGGATTACGCCGTTGTCGTCTTTGACGCGGGGTCCACAGACGGTAGCCAGGAGTGGCTGGCGACCTTTGCCCGGGAGAACCCGGACGTTCGTCTGGAAGTCGTAGAAGCGTCTGCCGGAGAGGACACCTCCTTCGCGGCTGGGGTTAACCGTGGTTGCGAACACGCCCTCTCGCTCTTTCCCGATCTCGGCTTCATCTTCTTGTACGAAACTGACAATTGGGTTTCAAGCGCGAAACCAATCAGCACGGCAATGGAGTTGCTTCAAAGTCAGCCGGAGCTTGCGGGGATGGGCTTTACGGTTCGTTTGCACTCCGGAGATGCAGGAGGATGGGGCATGTCGTTCCCCACGGTCACCTCCTTTGTGCTGGGGCGCGAGGTTTCAAAGCGGCTTGCCTTGCCTCGTTTCGTGACGCAAAGTCACACGACAAACGGTGCGGAGTGGTTTACAGCGGATGTGGTGTACACGAGTCCGTTGCTGATCAAGCGTGAAGCCTGGAAGGAACTGGGCGGCATCGACGCAAAGCTCTTTCCTTTCTCGGACTGCGATCTGGATTGGGCCTGGCGAGCGGCCGGGAAGGGCTACAAGCTCGGTGTTCTCAAAACAGATGCGGTCGTGCATGATGGTCGAACACAGAGCTCCGGCTGGTCCAGCATGCGCGTTCTCGGCTTCCATCAGGCGCGCTTCCAGCTGCTGCGGAAGTATCGTGGGCGCGGCGTGGTGCTGGCGATCCCGGCTCTCTTTGTCCGGCACGTGATGGAGTACGGTCTGCTCTTCGGTCTGTTTCTGGCGCGAAAACGACCGCTGCTGTCGCTGAAGAAGCGCTTCATTCTGCTGCGCAGGGTGTGGACAGGCTATCGCACGGTCTAGGCCCGGGTAAGCAGAGGCGCTACGGGGCTTGCGCCTGGATCTCCTGTTCCAGACTGCTATGTGCCTTGAGGGAGATCGGTGTACCGTGCAGCAGGTATCGATCAAGCGTGGCAAGATCGTGCCAATTGACGCTCCAGCCATGGTCGATGGCAAGCAGGATGTAGTCGCCGGGAATGACCTCTGTCAGATCAAAGCTGCCGTCTGTGTTGCTCTGATCACGCCGAAGGAGGTCAATCGCGTCGGGTCGCCCAAACGAGGTGGGCACCAGCATGACCATGGCACCTTCATTTGGCTTACCGGAAAGGATGACGTGGCCCGCGACAGTCCCACGACCGCGGGCTACGTTCACGGTCAGCGTGGTCGAACCCCCCGAGAGAGAAATGACCCGACCGGCTATCGGCTTCTGCTTTACTTCTACAGAGGTAAGGTACAGGTCAGGATCTCCGGCTAAGGTCACCTGGTACCGACCTGGCGGGATGGCGATATGGCGATCCTGCTCCGGGGCTTTATCAGACCTTTCGGCTTCTGACGAAGGTCGCCGGCGTAGACCGATGTCATCTCCAGAGAAGCTGGTGAAGACTGCTCCGCTGGAGACATCAGTGAAGTTAACCTGCGTACGGCTAGCTCGTTCCTCACCCGCGACGCGAATGCTGACATCTGTCGTGCTCGTCGGATCTGCTGCTCCTAAGGCAAGTGTGGCACCGGCGGCCACGTGGATGAAGGAGGTCGTCTGGTGGCCGTCGGCTTGTGGCATGGTGACACGGTAAAGTCCTGGGGCGAGGCTGCCGAAGTCCACCTGTCCGGACGCTGATGTGACCTGCGACGAACCGCCCGTTCTCGGTCCACCGTCGACGCGCTCAACCGTTGGCAGGCGTGTGGGATTTGTCGAAGTACCTGCCGGTTCGGCTATTCGAAGATGGGCTGCAGACAAGGGCAGCAGATTAAAATCGATCTGTGCTGCGTCCCCTCCGTGGAGGCTGATCTCCCCTGCGGCCTCGCTCTCTAGCACGCCCGGGTACCAGGTTGTTGGGTAAATGACATCAAAGACCGAATCGCCCGACCTCGCCTGCCCGGGCTCTGCAACGCCCGAGCGGCTGCCGTTCCCGGTCGTATACCAGGGTGTCGCTTGCACCGAAAGTTTGTAGATGCCAGGGGCGATCCCGGTGATTTCAAAGTGCCCGCGGTCATCGGTCGTTGCGCGCTGCCGGCGGCCGACAATCCCTAGTAACGGCTTGGCAACTTGCAAGGTGAGGACAGCGTTCCGCACCGGCTCTGCGGCTTCGTCGCGAACAAATCCCGATAGGCTCGAATCGGCCTCGAGATGCAGGACAAGGGTCGGTGAAGGAAAGCCGGAGCGAAGAACAATGGCGCTAGAGAACTCCTCATGCTCGTTGTAGAACTGGGTTCGGTAGCCAGCGGCTGAGGCGCTGAGTTGCCATCTGCCCTGCGTGGGTAGATCAAAGGAAAAGCGACCCTGCGAATCTGTGTCCGCAGAGTGAACGTCCGAGGTCGCGGCGGTGCCCCGGCGACCACTCTGCCGCCCTTCGGGACGTATGGAAAGGTGACACCGCACCACCGGAACGTTTGTGCCTTCGCTTAGCACCACGCCGGTCACATGGAAGGACGCGGAGGCGTCTTGCGAAAGCAGGGATCCAGAGCAGACAAACATGAGTACAAGCGTCACAAAACGCGAGAGAAGGGCAGCCCGGCTCATGGCCGGCTCATGGGTAGAGCTCATGGACTGGAACGGCATCAAGTGTAAGAGCCGCTGACGATGAAGATGTAATGGAAACTGCCTGCACATAGGTGTGAAATTGATCGAGAACGGCGGGATCGCCAAAATCAGACGAGGACAATAGGGGCAAGGCGAGCAGGCGGAAACGCTTAAGCGGCAGACCGGAGAAGTTGAACTGACCGGTGGCGTCGCTGCGACGAGTGACAAAGTGCGGAAGCGACGCCGCCTCGCCGACCAAGACGACCCAGCAACTAGCTGGAACCCCCGCGATGCGAGTGACGCCAGATACGGTCCCGTTGGCTCGGCCGACGACGATGCGGATAGGTTCCGCGCCGGCATTTGGCCCAATCGAGAACGTGTCTCGAAGGAGATCGACTCCCCCGAAGGTTGCCGCCTCAATGATCCATCCGGACCCATCCCCGCCACTCAGTTGGTAGGTGCCGGACGGCACGGAGAAGCCCGCCGCGCCGGATCCATGACCCATAACGCGAATGGATTGCTCAACCATGTCGGAGGGAGCGGAGCCGGCCGGCTCGAGTTGCAAGTTGAGAGCCGATGGATTCGGCAGAGTCGCAGCGCTGCCATCTGTATTCCCCGATGCGGCTGGATCTACTGTCACAATGACCGGAACGACGGCTTGCAAGTCAAGATGAAGGGTTGGGCCAATTGCATCGTGGTCCGGAACGGACAGCGTGGCATACCCGATACGATCTCCATCTGGTGCCAGGATTCTTGCGGAAAGTTGGTAGTTCCCCGGAGACATGTCGAGAACCAAGCCATCCTGCGTCACTCTTCGTGACGGTTGGTATACCGCTCCATCGGCTGTTCTCACCGTAATAACGGGAGTGCGTTGCGAGGTGTTCCCTTCTATCGGCAACGTTATATGCACAGCCGTTGCCAGCGAAGGATGAAGGTCAATATGGAGTTCCTGCCCGCTGGCGACGTGCAGTGTGCCGGTACCGTCGTTCGCCGTGCGTGTGGGCACCTGCGCCGGCAACACAGCGAGCGAACGGCTAAAGTCAGGAGGGGCGAAATGCGTCTGGAGGACATACTCTCCTGCCGGAACAGGCAAACGGAAGTTGCCATGAGAGTCGGTGACGGTTGAGGCGGCAGGTTGCATCTGACGGATTCCGTTCTGGAACATATAACGCTCGGCATGCACACCAATACGCTGTAATGGGTCTCCGTCCGGAGAGCGTACTGTGCCTGCGAGCACCGCTTCCGGCCAGAGTGCTACCTCAAGCGAGAGAGCGCCGACAGACAAGGGAACGTCGACGTTCGTAGAACCACGCTGCTCGGGACTCAAGGCAAAGCCCGGCTTCGTGAACTGCACTGAAGTGATTGCTGCAGAGTCGCTCAGCTCAAAGTGGCCTTCCGCACTCGTGAAAACAGCGCGCCCGTTTGCCTGAACTAGCACTCTCGCCATGGAAGCGCCCGTTCTTGCATTAGTGACGTGACCCGCGATGACTGTGCCGGCTGCCTGGGTGGCGATCTGCGCGTCCGCACAGGAGATTCCACACGTGAGGACACTAGCCATCGGCAGCAACAAACGACAACAGCCTGGTACCCGATCGCGTCGGTCGGTGGGCAGCGACACAAAGGCTCCTGCGAGATAGACGTGTCTCGTTCAGCAAGGACTCACGGCGATGAATAAGGCCGGCAGTGATGGTGCCGGGGGCGGTTCGTGATCTGCGTCAGCTTTCCCGCCGCTTCTTACGTCAGGCGCTGACGCTCTGGACGATTCCCTTGGCGCGCAGACCTGCTTCCGCCTTTGAGAAATAATCCTCAACAGAACCTTGCGTCTTGATCCAGGCTACGTAACGAGCAATTCCCTGCTCAATTGTGGTTTGCGGCTCGTAGCCAATCGTACGAATTCTGCTGATGTCCGAGATCAGCGAGCGGATCTCGCCGGGCCGAAACTCCCCACGAGCGAGAGGGGCGAGATCGATACCAAGTTGATCTGCAATAATCTTCGCGAGATCACGAACACTGGTCGCCCTCCCGCTGCCAACGTTGACCGGCAGACCATCCAGGGCATCCGCCGTTGCGACCATAAGGTTGGCGCGGGCGATGTCTTCGACGAAGCAGAGATCGCGCGTTTGCCCGCCATCCTCATACATGACTGGCGGCTGATGATTCAGCAGGCGGGTACAGAAGATGGCGATCACCCCGGTGTAGGGGTTGAACAGTGACTGCCGCGGCCCGTAAGTGCAGGAATACCGCAACGCCACAGTTGGGATGCCGGTCTGCTTGCCCCAGAGCAGGACCAGGCGCTCCTGGTCGACCTTGGTGAGGGCGTAAACCGTCTCACCGCCTCCCGGCGTGGCCTCGGGCGTCGGGATGGAGGTTGTTGGCTTGCTACACACGGGGCAATGCACGCTGAAGTCGCCCGCACGCAGCTGTTCCGCAGGCCGAAGCAGAGGAACGACGGCGCCATGCTCCGCACAAAGGGCGGCACCCTCGCTGTAGACAGCCTGCGAACTCGCCACAACGACTTTACGGATCGGCAGTTGATGATCGCGAATCAATTCAAGCATCTGCGCGGTCCCGAAGCTGTTGACGAGGACGTACTTGGCCATCTCCGGCATATACCCGCCGTACGCTGCCTCGTGAAAAACCACATCAATCTCCTGCAACGCGGACAGCATGGTGTCTGCATCCTGAACATTCCCCTGGCGGAACTCGGCCGCGGGATTAACCCATTCGGGCTTCCCATGTTTGTGGGTCTGCGGCTCGAGGTTATCGAGGATGCGAACGGTCCAGCCCTCGCGTAAAAGGAGGTCAACAATATGGGAGCCGATGAGGCCAGCGCCTCCGGTCACAAGGGCGCGCTTTTGAAGATCAGGCATAGACATTATGGTAGCGGATCGTACCGTCGCATTTTCCCGACTGTGGATGGATCACTGCCGAACCGTCCGCTTGATGAGGGCGTACTGATGCAGAATGAAGCTGTCCGTCATGCCCGCGATGTAATCCGCCACAACTCGCGCCAGACCCTCGCTGGAAATTTCATTGACATAGCTTTGCGGAAGCTCCTGCGGATCCTCAATCCAGAAATCGAAGAGCGTCTTCACCACCTCTTCGGCTTTGTCATGCTCGGTCGTGAGATGAGGGCAGCTATAGAGCGTGTCGTAGAGGTAGTGCTTCTCTTCCAGGCGCTGCCGTTCCACAGCGGGCGAAAATAACGCGAGACGGCTCGGGTGACGGCGAACTTCTTCAAGCGATCGGGCTCCGATTGCTGCCACGTTTGCCGCTGTGCTGGCCACAAGATCGTCTGTCAGCAGGTTCTGCATCCATTGCAGCGCCTCGTTGAAGAGGTATTTCTCGCTGGTTCCAGGATGCATGCGATCGACCATGCTGAAGCAGCCTTCAAAGAGCGACACATGCTGGCGGATGTGATCGATCTCAAGCAGGCCAGACTCAAGACCATCATCAAGATCGGCCGTGAGATACGCGATCTCGTCAGCAAGATCGATAATCTGCGCCTCGAGCGGTGGTCTTTGATCGAGCAGGTAGGTTACAAGCTCGGGATACTGCGCGGCCGTGTAGTCGCGCGAGTGTTTGATGATGCCCTCGCGGACGCCGAGGGTGAGGTTAAGACCGCGATGGGCGGCATACCGTTGTTCAAAATGCTCGCAGATGCGAAGCGCGTGCAGATTGTGATCGAAGCGGAGGCCGTGCCGTTGCAGACAATCATCAAGCGCGCGCTCACCTGCATGACCGAAGGGAGGATGACCGATGTCATGCACCAGGGCGAGCGTCTCGGCGAGGTCTTCGTTCAACCCGAGACGATAAGCGACATCCCGAGCAATCTGCGCAACCTCAATCGTGTGCGTCAAGCGGGATCGAAAGTGGTCGGAAGCGCGGCTGGTGAAGACCTGTGTCTTACCGGCCAGACGGCGAAATGCGCGGGACTGTACGATGCGCTCGCGATCCCGCTGAAAGGCGGTCCTCGCCTCTCTGGGAGGCGCTGGATACACGCGTTCCAGCAAGGAGTTCCCATCTGAAACCATAGCGGCGCAGCGATGAAGGCGGTCAGACAACATACAACTTCCAGTGTACGGGGAAGCGGATCGTTATGGCTTCGCGGCAGCTTTCGCCGTTGGTCCGGGAGTTAAACGAGCCAGCTTCACACGTGCATTCTGGAGCTTGTGCTGAACCTTCGCGACATCGTCAGGGTCGGCATCGGCGGGAAGCGAGTGCGCATACTCCGTCATCGATCGCTCCCACTGTTCAACGGCCAACTTGAGGCGTCCCGTCTTCTCATAGACCTCGCCAAGATGATCGTGCACGGTGGGGTCGGAGGCTGAGCGTTCGATGGCCTGCCGCAGGTACTGCTCCGCCTGCGGATACTGACCCGACTTGTAGTACACCCAACCCAGCGAGTCCAGGAAGGCGTAATTCTGCGGGTCGAGATCCACCGCCTTGCGGATCATGGCAGTCGCTTCGGCTAACCGCACGCCGCGATCCGCAAGCATATACCCGACATAATTGAGAATGGTGGCGTTCTGCGGATCGATCGCAAGAGCCTTTGCAAAATTCTCCTCGGCCTGGTCGTAAAGCTTTTGCCGATCATATAGGGTGCCTCGAAGGAAGTAGATGTTGAGCTTCTCATCCGGCTTGCTCGTGAGCGCCATTGCCTTGTTCAACTCATTCTCTGCGTCCGGCCATTGTTTCAGGCGCACATCCATCTGGGCGAGCGCGAGATAGACCTCGCGGTCGTCAGACGTGTTTTTCAGCTGCGTTCGCGCGAGCGCAAAACCTTCATCAACCTTGCCTGTGTCCGCAAGCTGCCCAGCGTACATCAACTGCACACCACGATCCTTCGGCAGCGCCTTGGCTGCATCCTCCGCAACCGCCGTTGCCTCTCGCTGCTGATGCGCCTCTCGATAGGTATCGACCTCGGACTGGTAGCCCCGAAGCGTGAACTCTCCGCCAAGCGCCGTCGTCTGCTTGTAGTACCCGATGGATTCGGCAGTCTTACCCTGTTCGCGCTCAATCGCGCCAAGACGATCGAGAAACAGGAAGCGATTGGACTTCTCGGGATCGCTGTAGTTGCCGTCCGGGTGGCTGGACGCGGCGAGTAGCTGCTTCAGCTGTGTCAGTGCATCATCGTAGCGGCCAAGCGAATCGTAGATCAACGCTTCGTTGTAACTCAACTCGGTGGAATCCTGCACCAGCGACTTCGCTTTGTTCAGCGTTTCGAGCGCCTGCTCATAGTGACCTTGGCGGCGCTCGATCTCAGAGATCCGAATTTGTGACTGCGCATCCTGTGGCTCAGCCGTCACGATTTGCGTAAAGATCTTAAGAGCTTCATCCAGTTGGCCGTCAAGGAGCAGTGCGTTCCCCAACCCGCGTTGCGTGTCGAGTGCATTCTCCGGGTCTAGCTCCAGGGCTGCACGGTAAGCAACGGCAGCCTCCTTCGGCCGCTTCAGCTGGTCGTAACTGGCTCCCAGGGCGAACTCGATCCTCGCTGTCTGATCGTCCTGAGGCACCGCCGCGAGGACATCGGCGGCACGCTTGAAATCACCCTGCTCGGTGTAAAGGCGAGCGATGTTCAGCACCACTTCTTCCGAGTTGGCGTCGATCTTCTGCGCGCCCTTGAACTGCGCCTCCGCCTTCGCGGAATCATGATTCAATCCATAGAGCTGTCCAAGCAGCAAGTGAGTTTCAACATCATTTGGCTTGAGTTGCACCAACTTTTCGTACTCGCCGATGGCCAGCTGCAACATCTCGCCCGACTGTTGCGTCTGCATGTCGCCTAGCGACCGCAAGTAGACCTTGCCTAGAAGTTCGTGCGCCTCAAGATCGTTTGGATTCTTGGCGACCTGCTGCTGTGCCGCCGTAACCGCCTCGCGAATACGCCCCAACTTGAAATAGAGGTCCGCTAATCCGTCCTCAAGAGTCTTTGAGCCTGGATCGGCAGCCAGGGCCAGCTTGTACTCATCAATGGCCTGGGATGCGTAGTCGCTCCGCCCGGCATTGACCGCCATATTCTCGTAAAGATGCGCAAGGCCATAGTGGTAGTACGCGGCACTTCGGTCAGGAGCGCTGGCAAGAGCCAACGCCTTGCCGGAACTTTGGGCTGACCCAGCCGCGAGGCCGGTCGTAAATAGCGCCGTGACGACAACTACTCTGAGACGAACTGCGCACGCGCTGTGAAACAAGGTCATAGATGTCCTGACGGGCCAGGATGAAGGCCACAACGGTTAGACGGAAAGCTTGAGGCCTTGGATGCAGGGGTGCGCCCGACGCGGATCGTCTGGCAGGATTATAGATGGACTTCGTTCACGAGTCCCCTCCCAGAATGGGTCATGATCGAGCCCGCTGCTCCGTAGTAGGCGCTCAGCCATGCCGGAAATGACGGATACCGGTGAACACCATCGCGACGCCCAGCTTGTTGGCTGCCGCAATCACCTCAGGATCCCGAACGGATCCGCCAGGCTGGATCACTGCAGTCGCTCCGGCAGTCGCGACGACCTCCAATCCGTCGGGAAAGGGAAAAAAGGCGTCCGAGGCTGCTACCGTTCCGACCAACGGCAGAATGGCCTTCTGTGCGCCAAACCTCGCAGCATCCACCCTGCTCATCTGACCGGCACCAACGCCGACCGTCTGCCCGAAGATCTCGCCATCCGCGCCGGTATCAACCGCCCGGGCGTAGACGACTGCGTTCGATTTCACATGCTTCGCGATCTTCCAAGCAAATCGTAACGCCTGCAGTTCCGTCGGCGTGGGTTTTCGTTCTGTAGGGACGGTCAAGTCCACTTCTTCAGCCTGATCTCGATCGGCATACTGCACCAGCAGGCCGCCAGAGATCTGTTTATAAACCTGCTGTGCCGAAACCGGCTTTATCTCCAGCAGTCGAAGATTCTTTTTGGCACTGAGTCGTGCAACGGCTTCGGGCGTAAATGAGGGGGCGACGATTGCTTCGACAAACAATTTGGCGATCTCCTCGGCGGCGGCTTCGTCGACCTCACGATTAATACCGATCACACCGCCGAATGCCGAGACTGGATCGGCCTCAAGGGCGCGCCGATAAGCCTCAACCACAGTCGCGCCAGTGGCGGCGCCGCAAGGATTGGTGTGTTTGATGATGGCGACAGCAGCTTCGGCTGTGCTTGGAAACTCGTTGACCAGCTCCCAGCAAGCGTCTAGGTCGACTAAGTTGTTGTAAGAAAGCTCTTTACCTTGAAGCTGGCGAGCGCCGGCGATTCCTCTGCTGCTTCCATCGGTGTAGAGGGCTGCCTTCTGGTGAGGGTTTTCGCCGTAACGCAGTGTGTTTTGAAGGGGATAGAGGATCCGCAGCACGGGGGGGAGAGCGGTGGAAAACGAGGCCGGAACGGCGGAGTCACCTGAAGTGAGCGCTTCGAGGGCCGTCGCGATGCCGGCGTCGTAGGCGGAAGTTGTTGCAAAGGCTTGCTTTGCGAGACGCCATCGGGTGGCGCGAGAGAGTGCGCCGGCGTTGGCTTGAAGCTCCGTCGTGAGGTCAGCATAGTCATCGACCTGGGTGACGATAGCGACATCTTCGAAGTTCTTCGCTGCAGAACGGACCATGGATGGGCCGCCAATATCGATGTTTTCGATGAGTTCATGCACCAAAACGCCTGATTTCGCCGAGGTTGCTTCAAAGGCGTAGAGGTTGACGACCACCATATCGATCGGCTGGATGGCGTGCTCGGCAACCGAAGCTTCATGCTCGGCGTTGCCGCGAATATGGAGGATGCCGCCGTGCACCTTGGGGTGAAGGGTCTTGACACGTCCGTCCAGCATCTCCGGAAAGCCAGTAAGGTCTGAGATGTCTCGGATCTCGAGGCCAGCCTCGCGGAGAACACGGGCGGTGCCGCCGGTTGAGACCAGCTCCACGCCGAAGGAAGCGAGGGTGCGGGCGAAGTCTACGAGGCCAGACTTATCGGTGACAGAAAGAAGAGCGCGCCGGATCGGCTTGAGATCGCTGGAAGGGTTCACGCAACCAAGTTTAGTGGAGCGCGGGTTATTTTCGCCCGGCACCCTGCGGCTGCTACGAGCTTGGGTTAGAGGACGACGGCTCCCGTGAGATCGGCCACCCGGGGCACGGCGTGGGCGGCGCACCATTTCTTCAGGCCGGTGGCGATGTTCTCGACGGCGCGCGGGTCAGCGTAGCTGGCGGTGCCGACCTCGACGGCGGTGGCTCCGGCGAGCAGGAACTCGACCGCATCCTTTTCGTTGAGGATGCCGCCCATGCCGACGATGGGCAGGGTGACGGCCTTGGCGACCTCATGCACCATGCGGACGGCGATCGGTTTAATGGCCGGGCCGGACAGGCCACCCGTCACGTTCGCGATGCGCGGCCGGCGTGTCTCGATGTCGATCGCCATGGAGAGGAAGGTGTTCACGAGGGAGAGAGCGTCGGCGCCAGCGTCGGCCGCGACTCGTGCCATAAGACCGATAGAGGTGACGTTCGGCGAGAGCTTGACCATCAGCGGAAGCCGACTGACCGCCTTGGTCTTTGTGACGAGCTCGAAGAGCAGCTCGTGGTTGGTGCCGAAGACCATGCCGCCGTGGCTGGTGTTCGGGCAGCTGGCATTGAGCTCGATCATGGCAAGGCCTTCGGCGTCGTTGAGAGCGTGGATGACCTCGACGCAGTCCTCAATGGTGAAGCCGAAGACGTTGGCAATCGTCACAAGGCCTTTGATTTGGCGTAGTTTCGGGAGTTTATCAGCGATGAAGGCGTGAACACCGACGTTCTGGAGACCGATGGCATTGATCATGCCTGCAGCGGTCTCGATGATGCGGGGTGCCGGGTTGCCGGCCATCGGCTCGCGCGAGAGGCCCTTGGTGACAAAGGCGCCGATGCGATCGAGCGAGAGGACGTCGTCAAACTCCAGGCCATAGCCGAAGGTGCCGCTGGCGGCGATGATCGGCGACCGCAGCTCAAGGCCGGCTACAGTGACACGCATGTCCGGGCCTTTCGCGGCGTTTGCAGCAGCGGCTGTCATCGAGCCGATCTCCGCGAGCCGACGGGCACATCGGCCGGCTCCGCATGCAGGGCTTCGGTGAGGACGCGGCCGACAGCAGCGGAAGGTCGGTTGACGCGTAGCAGCGAGGCGAAGGTGGCGGCGATATCGACCGGCTCTACGGCTTCGTGGTAGGTGCCGGGCACGAACGGCGCGCCGAAGAAGGCAAGCGGGACGTGGCGATCGTAGCTGTAGGGCGTGTAGTGATTGGTGCCGGAGGCAGAGGCCTGCTCGTAGATGCCGGGCGTGAACAGGACGTACCAGCCGCCGTTCGGTGAGTAGCTCTGGGCGATGCGCCGGCCTTCCGGGGTTGGCGGAAGCTGGCTCGCTGCCATCTGCAGGCGGGTGTAGGTGTGACGCGTGAGGTTGCGAGTGGGCAGGCGACCAGTGTCAGCGGCCGCGGGTGCACTTTGCGCGACGGCGGCAGGAAGGAGCTCCGCGACGGCATCTTCGGCTGCTTCTTCGGTGACCTTGCGCTCCCCGAAGGCGCGCGGATCGAGAGTAAAGTACGGCAGCTCACTTTGCAGCATGTAACGGATCTTTTTACCCGGCGAGAAGCGATCGTTCAGGCCGGCGTCAAGAGCGGCAAGAGTCTTGGGAACGCTGTATTGCGCGGCGGCCATGTGAGCGGCGGTGGCGGCAGAAAGGCTAGGACCAATGCCATGATCGCCGGTGAGCGAGACCCAAACGGAGCCCATACCGCCGGGAACCTGGCCGTTGAGCCAGCCGAAGAAGCTGTTGAGGTCGACGTCAATGCTGTCGATCATGGCACGCTGCTCTGTAGCGTCCGGGCCAACGCGATGGCCGAGAATGTCGGTCGAGGAGATGCTGATAGTGAGAACGTCAGTGGTGGGGTGCTGGCCCAGCTTCTCAGCGAGGATCAGGGATCGCGCAAAGTCAAGCAGGTAGGAGACGCTGGCGGGCGTGGCGCCAACCTCGTCATAGAAGTGTCCGGGTTTGGCGTTGGCTTCCTTGAGGGCCTGCTCGGTGCGGCCGCTGCTGTTGAAGGTCTGGACCCAGGCCGGAAGTTGCGGGCCCCAGTATGTCGAGGAGACGAAGTGCCCGGAGTCGTGGTCGAGCCAGAAGGCGCCACTTGAGGCATGGCCGGAGGTGAGGATCGCCGCGCGGTCTTTGAGCGAGATGCCGAGGAGCTTCGACTGTCCGCGCGAGCCGAGGACGACCTCGTCACCGAGGGTGCTGGCGAGCTCGTTGCGGGGCGAGGTACCGATGTCCTTGGCGGTGTGATCGCCGACGATCTGGTACTGCTCGTCTTCGACGGAGGAGACCGGGTGCGACGTCGACCGGCTGAGGTCCCACCATTCGTTGAGCGCGATGCCGTGGCCGTCGGTATAAGCACCAGTGCCAATGGTGGAGTGGCCCGGGGCAGTCATGGTGTTGGCGTATTGGTAGTAGCAATCGGTGAAGTAGGCTCCGCGCTTGAGGAAGAGGTTGAAGCCGGAGGGCGTGGTGAAGTCGGCGCGGTAGCGGTCGAGAAAGTCGCCGCGAAACTGATCGATGACGAGCTCGATGACGAGCTTCGGGGAGCCATCGTAGGCGTCAGCCCGGGCGTATGCGCAGCACGGGAAAGCCAGGGTGATGGTGAACAAGGCAGCGGCCAGCATTCGCATACAAACAGGGTACATGGCGGGGGAGGCGTCTCTACGGGGAGGTGGCAGGACGCTAGAATGTTTAATCGATGCTTGATCTTGGTTATGTACGGGCGAACCTGAGCCTCGTGGAAGAGCGGCTGCGCGCGCGTGGGGCCGAGGTCGCAACAGTGCTGGGCGACTTCGCAGCTGTGGACGCCGAACGGCGTGAGGCTATTACGCGTGTGGAAAGCCTGAAAGCAGAGCGCAATCGGCTGACGGGAGAGATCGCCGCCCTGCGGAAGTCCGGTGGCGATGCAGCGGCGATCACCGAGCAGACAAGGGCTATGAAGGTGGAGGTGGAGGCGCTCGAGGCAACGGCGGCGCGCGCGGATGAGCGGCTGCGGACCATAATGCAGTCGGTGCCCAACCTGCCGGCGAGCGACGTGCCTCTCGGTCGGAACGAGGCGGACAATCACATCGAGAAGACTTGGGGCGAGCAGCCGGCCTTCGAGTTCCCTGCCCTGCCGCATTGGGAGATTGGCGAGCGGCTGGGCGTGCTGGACTTTGAGCGAGCGGCGAAGATCTCAGGCTCACGCTTTGTGGTGCAGATGGGACAGGGCGCGCGGCTCGAGCGGGCACTCGCGAACTTCATGCTGGACCTGCATACGCGCGAGCACGGCTATACCGAGGTGCTGCCGCCCTTTATGGTGAACTCAAGGAGCCTGTTCGGCACCGGGCAGCTGCCGAAGTTTGCCGAGGATCTGTTTCGTTGCGACGACAAGGGCGCGTACGTCTCGGGCGAGTTGCAGGAGAGCGATCACTGGCTGATTCCTACAGCCGAAGTACCGGTGACGAATCTGTTTCGGGACGAGACGCTTGACGAAGCAGAACTGCCAGTGTCGTACACCGCGTACACGCCGTGCTTTCGCAGCGAGGCTGGCAGCTACGGCAAGGATGTACGTGGATTGATTCGGCAGCATCAGTTCCAGAAGGTGGAGTTGGTGAAGTTTGTGCGGCCGGAGGACTCGGCCGCGGCGCACGAAACGCTGACGCGTCATGCGGAGACGGTGCTCGAGCGGCTGGGTCTGCCGTACCGGCGCATGCTGCTGTGCACGGGCGACATGGGCTTTGCGGCGGCGAAGACCTACGATCTTGAGGTCTGGCTGCCAGGCCAGGGGCTCTATCGCGAGATCAGTTCCTGCTCGAATTTTGAGGCGTTCCAGGCGCGACGGGCCAACATCCGCTACCGGCCGGCTGGCGCGAAGAAGGCAGAGTTTCTGCATACTTTGAACGGCAGCGGCCTGGCGGTCGGGCGAACGTATCTGGCGGTGTTGGAGAACTACCAGCAGGCAGATGGGACGGTTCGCATTCCGGAGGTGCTGGTGCCCTACATGGGGGGCGAGACGGTGATCGGCAAGCAGCCGTTACGTGGAGGCTCTCGTGCTTAGACTCTTGCGACGGTATCTGTTCTGGACGTATGAGCGAGGCAGCTTTCACTATGACGTCATGGTGACGCTGATTCTGGTGTTCTTGTTTCTGTCGCCTCGACTCATCGATTTCAAGGATCGTCCGGCAGAGACGACCGCGTTGCAGTCCAGCGAGGTGCTGGTCAAGGAGGCTGGCCGTCGTAACGGCAGCAGCCGGTTCATGTATCAGGTTCGTGCAGAAGACATGGCAGACGCCAAGACCGACGCACAGCGTCAGGCGGCCTTTCTGCGACTGATCGAGCCGATCTCGGGCGAAGTGAACCTAGAGCACTACGAGGCCGTGAAGGATGCGGCCGGCAAGGTGATCGCCTACAACGTCTGGGTACTGCGATAGTGACCTTTGACGCCGTGAGGCATCGAATAGCACGAGGTCTCGAACGATGACGCTACGGTGTGCAGCAGCGGCAGCTCTTGCGATGGCAGGTCTGGTTCTAAGCAGTCGGGGCGCGTACGCCCAAAACGATCCGGCGCATCTGAACGACGTTCTGCGGCAGATGGACGCAGCAAGCGCGAAGTTCAAGTCAGCCGAAGCGGACTTCCATAAAGACACCTTCCAGCGCGTGGTTCGTGAGACCACAACGCAGAACGGCACGATCTACTTCGTCAAGGCAGGAAGCGCACTGCAGATGGGAGCAGTGATCGCTCCGCCTGAGGCCAAAGTGGTTGAGTACAAGGAGGGCAAGCTCCGCATCTTTGACCCCGGTCCGAATCACCTAACAGAGCTCGACGGCCGTACGAATCAGGCACAGTACGAAAGCTTTCTGACGTTGGGCTTTGGCGGCAGCGGCAAGGATCTCGAAAAAACCTGGAGCATCACCGATCAGGGTAGTGAATCGTTGAACGACGGCGCGCAGGCGGTGAAGGTGGAAAAGCTGGATCTCGTCGCCAAGGATCCAAGTCAACGGAACAGCATCGCGCACGTGACGATCTGGGTGGATCCGGCGCGAGCCATTTCGCTGAAGCAGGAGTTCTTTTTTACGTCGGAAGACACGCAAACGGCGTTCTACACGCACATTCGCTACAACCAGAACGTGAACACCAAGCGCTACGCGATCAAGACCGATTCAAAGACGACTCATTAGACAGGCGCGCGATCCCGGGCGAGAGCTGACGCACAGACAATCAGGATGGGAAAAAGCTCGAGCGTATAGCGCGGCTCGGAGTTATCGAGCGTCAGCAGCAGCGCACAGCGCAGCAGCACAAACGCCGTCATTGCCCAGAGCAGAAGCCGTTCTTCTGAGCCGGCGGCGGCCCTCCATCGAGTCCATCCCCAAACCCCGAGCACAAGGTAAATTAGATTCAGGCCTGCATAGGCGGTCGCGAAGATGGCCTGGCTGTGACTGTCATGCCATCGCCACCAGGCGAGTTGGATACCGGTCAACTCGGTTCGGGGACGAAGCAGCATGTTAGCTAACCTGGCCGCGGGAAGAAGGAGATAGTACCGCACCGGGCTCGCGCGCATGCGCTCCCGGGCGATGGCTTCAAAGCGGGCGTCAAGTTGCGCTGTCGGATTCGTCGTGAGATTGTAGTCGGCCAGCAAGCGTGCGGTCTCGCCCTGTTGCGCCGGCGAATCGAACGCGCGCCCGGGAAGGTCAGCAAGCGCAATGGCGGTTCCGTCATAGTTCCAGTACACCTCTTCGGTTGAGGCGAAATCGATTGCCCAACTGCGATACCAGCGCTGGAACCCGAGCGGAATGGGCTCGCCGGGGTCGGTCGCATAGCGAGGCGCGAGTGGCTGGACGAGATGGAAGGTATGCCAGTTTCTCGCTGTCCAGGGAAGAAGCGGCAGCAACACACAGGCAGCCGCGAGCAGAGCCGGCGCCAAGCCCTGCGCAGACGATTGTGAACGCGCTACAGAGGATCTGCGACGGAGGGCAAGCCATGCCATTGCTGGCAGGATCGCCAGCGCGAGCAGAGCCTGCTCTGGCCGCAGCAGAAGCGAGGCAGCAAGCGCCGCACCAATGCCTGGAACCCATCGGTTGAGAAGCTTGTCGCAGTGTCGCCATCGATCGAAGCAGAGGTACGCCGCAGAGATGCTGGTCAGGGTAAGGGTCTCTGTCAGCGGGGACGCACTGTAGTTGGCCGTGAAGGGACACAGCGCGGCAAGCGCCAGACAGACCAGACCCGCACGGGAACCAAACAAACCGCGGGCAAGGGATGCGAGCAGAAGGCACGAGACGAGATCGATGGCGACCTGCATCCACAGCACGGCCGCGAAGTTGCCGATGCCAAAGAGCAGAAAGCAGGCAGCAAGAAAAAGTGGATACCCCGGAAGGCGGATGATGGTCGGCGTGTACGGCCCGGGCGCGGCAGCGAAGCTGTAAACGTGGTGCGCAATCAGATTGCGCGCGATGTTGCCATAGATCTGCGGATCGCCCGTAAACGGATTGGCATGCCGCAGAAACCACAGACGAAGCAGGAACCCGCACCCCAGAAGCGCGACGACGCTGCACCACTCTCGAGTTTTCTGAGACAACATTCCATGCATCATACGACCGGCGTGAACTCTGGATGCAGGTGGTGACGTCCGCCTCGCCCCTGCTAGGATTCAAAGGAACGCCTAGCCCTACCTGAGATGTGCCTCGAGGTGTATGACCACGCAAGTCTTCTATGATCCGCAACGAAAACGCTGGAAGCGGCTGCGGCGGATCTTCGATGTGCTCGCCCTGCTGGGTCTGGTGGTTGGCGTCATCTTTGTTGTCGGTCTGGTGCGTATGCGGCCGCTGCCGGAGCTGCTGTTGCAGAATCCGAAGCGCAACTTCAGAACTGCGAACACACCTGTCGCTCCGCTGCGTAAGGGCGAGAAGCTACATCGTTCAGCACATCGTCGCAGTACGTTGAAACCCTCCGATGTTCCCTTGAACCAAGGCGAAGGTCTGCGGGCGGCGTATTACGTTGAGGATGATCCGGCGAGCTACTCGTCGCTTAAAGAACATATCCGGCAGATTGATCTGCTCTTCCCGGAGTGGCTGCACATGGTCTCGCCTGATGGCAGCCTGAGCTACTTCAGCGTCGATAACCGGGCATATCCGCTGGTCGATCAGAGCGGTGTACATCCGGTGGACGCGCAGAATAAGGTGCGTCGTACCATCACCGAGGCGCGGGTCGACACCGAAGTCTTTCCACTGGTGAACAACTATGACCCCGTCAAGGGTCTGTTCTTGCCGTCGATTGGCGATTTCCTCCGCAACCCCGATGCGCGCGCGCGTTTTCTTGACCAGCTTGATCGTTTTCTCGCGGCCAATCCGGATTACCACGGCTTATCCATCGACTTCGAGGAGATCCCTGATGCCGCGCAGGATGGCTTCAATCAGCTGATCGCCGCCATCTATCAGGATTTTCACCCGAGGGGTCTGCGGCTCTACGTCAACGTTCCTGTGGGAGACGACAGCTTTAATCTCAAATTCCTGGCTGACCACTCGGACGGTCTGCTGCTGATGAACTATGACCAGCACCAGTCCGAGAGTGGACCCGGTCCAGTGGCTGGGCAGGACTGGTTTGTCGACAATCTCAAGCAGGTTCTGAAGACCGTCCCGAAGCAAAAGCTGATCTGCGCGATTGGCAGCTACGGCTACGACTGGACCGTGCCACTGCCGGCTGCATCGACGGCCAAAGCCAAAAAAACTATCGGTGGAAAGCCGGCTCCGGAAAAGGTTCTGGCGACTCGCGAGATGTCGTCGCAGTCAGCCTGGCAGGCCGCCTCTGACTCCGATTCGCAGATCGAGCTCGACGGCGACAGCTTGAATCCGCACTTCGCCTATGACGATGAAGATGCGAAGGAACGGCATCAGGTCTGGTTCCTGGATGCTGTCACCGTTTTGAACGAGATGCGGGCGGCGCGATCGCTCGGTCTGCAGACGTACGCACTCTGGCGGCTAGGCAGTGAAGATGATTCGCTCTGGAATGTCTGGGACAACCCTATGAATGCGGATCCGGAGAAGAGTCTCATCAAGGTTGATCCCGGGTACGACATCGACACCGAGGGTCAGGGTGACATTCTGCGGGTCACGCGCAAGCCCCAGCCCGGTGTTCGCGATGTGACGATGGACGACGACAAGTCCGTTCCGCTGCAATATCGGATGATCGTCGACGAGTCCATGGTGACGTATCCGCTCTCCTACACAGTTGAGCAGTATGGTTATCATCCGAAGCAGGTCGCGTTGAGCTTCGACGATGGCCCTGATCCGACGTGGACGCCCAAGATTCTCGACATCCTGAACCGCTACAACGTCAAGGGCACGTTTTTGATGATCGGCGAGGTAGCGCAGGACAACGTCGGCCTCATGCAGCGGGTTTATCGTGAAGGCCACGAGATCGGCAATCACACCTTCACGCATCCGGACATCAGCGAGATTTCAAACGCGCAGGTAGACCTGCAGCTCACGCTAACCGAGCGCCTCTTCGCGTCAAAGCTGGGCGTCCAGCCACTCTACTTCCGCCCACCCTATTCGATCGACCAGGAGCCTGATACCAACGATCAAGCCGCGCCGATCGATCGCATCCAGGGCTTGGGCTATGTCATCGTCGGAAACAAGATCGACACGAGTGACTGGGACGAGCATCCCAAGAAGTCTCCGCAGGAGATTACAGCTTCGGTCTTCCAGCAGATCAAGGATATGGAGACGCGACCATGGGCGCGCGGCTCCATTATTCTGCTGCACGATGGCGGCGGGGATCGAGCCCCGACGGTCGCCGCACTTCCCGTCCTCATCCAAGCGCTGCGCGCTCAGGGCTATGAGATCGTACCCGTCTCCCAGCTGCTCGGTAAAACGCGCGCGCAGGTCATGCCGCAGCTGACAGCCAAGCAGCGCTGGCAGGCACGGGCAGACTCCGTTGCGTTCTTCTTCTTCGCGTTCTTCAATCATTTTGTTATCTACGTCTTCTTTGTTGGCGACGTACTGATGAGTGCGCGACTGATCATCATCGGCCTCTTCGCGACCATCGATCGCTTCAGAAAACGTCAGAACTTCGCCACGCCGGACTACACGCCCCGCGTCGCTGTGTTGATTCCTGCGTACAACGAAGAGACTGTGATCGTGCGCACCATTCGATCCGTCATGATGTCGACGTACAAGAATCTGCGCATCATCGTCATCGACGACGGCTCAACGGATCGCACCTTGCAGGTCGCGAGGGAGGCCTACCCGAAAGACATCGAGTCCGGACGCCTGATGATTCTGACAAAGCCGAACGGCGGCAAGGCCGAAGCTCTCAACTTTGCGCTCGAGCAGATGGAAGAGGACATCTACGTCGGGATCGACGCCGACGGGGTCATCGCGCACGATGCCATCGGCCGTCTGGTCTGTCACTTCGCCAATCCCAAAATCGGTGCAGTCGCGGGGAACGCAAAGGTCGGCAATCGCGTCAATCTTTGGACACGGTGGCAGGCGCTCGAGTACATCACCAGCCAGAACTTCGAGCGGCGCGCACTCGACCTCTTCGATGTCGTGATGGTGGTTCCAGGGGCGATCGGCGCCTGGCGAACAGCGGCCGTGAGAACCGGCGGCGGCTACCATTCCAATACGGTCGCCGAGGATGCAGACCTCACCATGAACCTGCTCGAGCAGGGTTACTCTGTCATCTATGAAGACCAGGCGCTCGCCTTCACCGAGGCTCCCGTGAATGCCGACGGCCTCATGCGGCAGCGCTTTCGCTGGTCCTTCGGCATCCTGCAGGCCGTCTTCAAGCATCGCGGCGCCATCACCAAGCGGCGAGCCATGGGGCTATTCGCCCTGCCCAACATCGTCATCTTTCAAATCCTTCTGCCCCTGGTCTCGCCGCTCATCGATCTCATGTTCGTCGCAGGTCTTCTCCACTACGTCATTGATCGCTACTTCCACCCGGAGACTGCCTCGACCGCGAGCCT
Source organism: uncultured Acidobacteriaceae bacterium (assembly GCA_964235665.1). Taxonomy (GTDB): domain Bacteria; phylum Acidobacteriota; class Terriglobia; order Terriglobales; family Acidobacteriaceae; genus Edaphobacter. The sequence continues at coordinate 1,185,394 of CAXSAY010000001.1, read as the reverse complement.
TTACAAGCTGCTCACCTTTTTCCTCGCCTTCATGATTATCGATTTCCTCGCCTCGTGTCTTGCCTTCCTGCTGGAGCGCAAACATCCTGCGAGCAAAGGTGACGCCTGGCTTCTGGTTCATATCTGGATCCAGCGGTTCAGCTATCGACAGGTCTTTTCTGTGGTGCTGTTAAAAACCATGAAGCGAGCGATTGATGGCAAACCCTTCAACTGGGACAAGCTGGATCGCACGGCAAAGATGTCCGCGGAGACCGAGAAGATCGTCGAGACCACCTAGCTTGCGCACTCGGTATAGGGCTCACCTGCACTTCGCCCAGCTCTCCCCTGAGGCGTAAAATCAAGCGGATGGCCACAACGACACCTCTCTCCCACCCCAAGACCGATGACGCCACCTTCAAGAACGAGGTGTTCTTGGACTTCAAGCAGCCTGAAACAAAGCGCCGTATGCAGGCCGCGGTGGCCCACGTGGAAAGCCAGTTGGGCCGCAGCTACGATCTGGTACTCGGCGGCAAGCGGGTGCAGTCTGAGCAGACCATCTCCTCGATCAATCCCGCGCGTCCCCTGCAGATCGTCGGCCGCCATGCCGAAGCGGATGAGACGCACGTGCAGCAGGCCGTTGCCGCGGCGCAGCAAGCCTTCGCCATCTGGAGCCGCTGGTCGATGGAGGATCGCGCGGCGATCCTCTTGCGTACCGCCGAGCTCGTACGCGAGCACAAGCTTGAGCTCTGCGCATGGTTGAGCTATGAGGTCGGTAAGAACTGGGCCGAGGCTGATGCCGATGTTGGCGAGACCATTGATTTCCTCGTCTTCTACGCGCGCGAAGCCATGCAGCTCGATCAGGCGGCGCCGCCCATCCAGTTTCCAGGCGAGCGCAACGCACTTCGCTACCTTCCACTCGGGGTCGGAGCGGTCATCCCTCCATGGAACTTCCCTCTGGCGATCATGGCCGGAATGACGGCGGCCGCCATTGTCTGCGGGAACACCGTCGTTCTCAAGCCATCAGTCGATGCTCCCACCATTGCCGCGCGCTTTCTCCTCCTGCTTGAAGAGGCCGGGCTTCCCGATGGCGTGGTCAACCTCTGCCAGGGCGGCCCCAGCGTCGGAAGCGCTCTTGTCTCCCATTCGCAGGTCCGCTTCATCGCTTTCACCGGTTCAAAGAAGGTTGGCCTTGAGATCCACGAGCGTGCGGCGAAGACACCGCCCGGTCAACCGTTCATCAAGCGGACGATTCTTGAGCTGGGTGGCAAGGACGCCATCATCGTGGATGCCGACTGTGACCTCGACGTCGCCCTCGACGGTGTGGTCGCGAGCGCGTTCGGCTTTAGCGGGCAGAAGTGTTCAGCGTGCTCCCGCGTCATCGTGGATGAGGCAATCTATGACGTCTTCTGCGATGGCCTTCGCGACCGCGTCGAAGCCGTCTTGCTCGGCGATCCTGTCACAAACGCCGCGCTCGGGCCGGTTATCAATCAGGCCGCCTTTGACCGCGTGCAGGCGTATCTGGCTCTCGGCAGGAGCGAAGGCCGGCTGCTTTGCGGTGGCGGCACGGCGGAGATCAACGGCGAGGGTGGCTACTTCATCCAGCCGACGGTCTTCGCGGACATCCAGCCGAATGCCCGGCTCGCTCAGGAAGAGATCTTCGGGCCGGTACTTGCCGTGCTGAAATCAACAAGCTTCGACAACGCACTCGTCATTGCAAACGGCACAGAGTACGGCTTGACCGGCGCGGTCTATTCGCACTCGCGTGAGAACCTACAGCGCGCCGCACGCGAGTTCCACGTTGGCAACCTGTACCTCAATCGCAAATGTACGGGAGCCATGGTGGGAGCACACCCATTCGGCGGCTTCAATCTCAGCGGAACCGACTCCAAGGCGGGCGGCCCCGACTACCTTCTACTGTTTACTCAGGCAAAGAGCATCGCCACAAAGGTCGGCATCGCGCCGACTCAAGCTGAGGAGATGACCGAGCAGCAGATGGGTCTCTAGACAACGACAACGAACCCCAACCGAAGTTGGGGTTCGTTGTCATCCTCGAGGTCAGCCGGCCTCATCCTCAGGCACTTTTCATCTGCAGCAGCCGTCCTGCATTCGCTGCCGCCTCCGCCAAGACCTTGTGATGGATGGTGAAGAGTGCGAGTTCCAGCCGGTCCGAGACGCCGGTCTTGTCATAGATTCCGCGTAGATAGTTTTTGATGACCTGCTCCTTCGTGCCGAGCTGCGTAGCGATGTCCTTGTTCTTGCAGCCCTGCACAATCAGGGCAACAATCTGGATCTCTTTGGGAGTCAGCCGATCCCGAACCCGGGCGCCAACACTGTCTGCCACCTGCATCACCGTGATATTGCCAGTCTGGAGGCAGCGTTGCCCGCGGTTTACCTTCCGTACGCATTCAAGAAGATCACTACCCGTCACGCTGCGATACACCATGCCATGTAGCTGCGCGGTCATCGCTTCATCGACCTGTTCACTGTTTTCCAGGATTAAGATGGCCCGGCTTCCGGCCGCCGCAATGACGGAGAGAAGCTCGGGGAGAACCAGAGAGATACCTTTCGAGAAGAGGACGACGGCACCCTTATGGGCATCCACCGCGGCTCGAAGCCGCTGGGCATCCTCACACTGTGCGACCAGGCGGATATCATCTTCCAAGGCAAGAACACGGGCAGCACCCGCGCGAAAGATTGATTGATCATCAGCAAGAATAAGTCGAATCATGGTCTAACCAGCTCCTCCGGAGCTATCTTTCTTGAACCCGTTCGTGATCGGTCTCTTGGGGCCGATTCTCGATATGCTTCAAATCGATACACGTCATATCTTCAACAGGTCAATAACCCAACTGGTCCGAAGCGACTTGCACCGTTCCCAATCTGAGCGAATCTGATTCGTTATAGATACGCGAACCGTTGCTTTTCGGATGGGACGGAGTTTTCGATTCATGGCAAAACCGATCCTTCTCGCAATCGATGATGACGTCAGCGTGCTTGAGGCCGTGGTCCAGGACCTGCGGCAGCGGTACGGACAGACCTACCGCATCCTTCGCGCAGCCTCCGGTGCGGCTGCCCTGGACATCTGCAAGCAGCTCAAGGAACGAGGAGACATCGTCGCCTTGCTGCTCTCGGACCAGCGCATGCCCGGCATGAGCGGTGTTGAGTTGCTGCAGCGAACCATGGAGCTCTATCCGGATGCAAAACGGGTCCTGCTGACAGCCTATGCCGATACGGAAGCGGCCATTCGCGCCATCAACTCAGCCAAGATCCACTACTACCTGAACAAGCCGTGGGATCCGCCCGAAGAGAAGCTCTATCCGGTTCTCGATGATCTTCTGGGTGACTGGCGGGAGGACTACAAACCGCCCTTCGACGGCGTACGGGTCGTCGGCATGCGCTGGTCTCCAGGTGACTTCCTCGTCCGCGAGTTTCTCTCCCGCAATCGCATTCCCTTTCAGTGGCTCACCCCGGAGGTAACGCCCGGCGCGCTTGACGTCCTGAAAGAGCGAAAGCTTGATGATTCAAAGCTGCCAGTCGTGCTGTTCAATGACGGCTCGTACCTCGTCCAGCCAAGCATCACGGAGCTGGCCGGCAAGGTCGGCATGCGCACCACGGCGGAGCAGGAGTTCTACGACGTCGTCATCGTCGGCGCCGGCCCAGCAGGCCTGGCCGCGGGCGTTTATGGCGCGTCTGAAGGCCTCAAAACCCTCATCATCGAGGCCGAGGCACCCGGCGGCCAGGCCGGCAGCAGCTCCCGTATTGAGAACTATCTCGGCTTCCCGGAAGGCCTGAGCGGCGAGGAACTCGGCAAGCGGTCCTACCTGCAAGCTCGCCGGCTCGGGGCTGAGTTCCTCACCCAGCGTGTCGCCGCGCTTCGCAGCGAGGGTCCCTATCATCTGCTGCGCATGAGCGACGGCCGCGAGGTCAGCTGCCTCGTCTGCCTCATCGCCACCGGAGTCTCCTACTGCAAGCTCGACATGGAAGGCGCCGATCACTTTACCGGTGCCGGAATCTACTATGGCGCGGCACAGACCGAAGCCCTCGCCTGCAAGGACGAAGAGGTCTTCATCATCGGCGGGGCCAACTCCGCAGGCCAGGCGGCGATGTACTTCTCACGCTATGCAGCCAGGGTGAACATGCTGGTGCGGGCTGACTCGCTCGACAAAAGCATGTCGCGCTATCTCATCGATCAGATCGAGAACAACCCGAAAATCTCTGTTCTGACAGAGACCGAAGTTTTAAAAGCCTGCGGCGAGAACCACCTGGAGCGGATCGTTCTGCGCACACCGAATGGCGAGCAGGTCCGCGAAACCAACTCTCTCTTCATCTTCATCGGCGCCGCCCCGAAGACCGACTGGATCACCCCGGACGTAGTCAAGGACAGCAAAGGCTTCATCCTCTCCGGTCCCGACCTCAAAGTTCGCTCTCCCAAGTCCTGGCCGCTCGAGCGCGACCCCTATCTGCTCGAGACCAGCGTTCCCGGCATCTTCGTCGCGGGTGACGTCCGTTTCAACTCCATCAAGCGATGCGCCTCCGCAGTCGGCGAGGGCTCAATTGCGATCCAGTTCGTTCACCAGTACCTTGCTTCCCTGCAGCCATGACGCATGATTCCACTCTCCAGAGAGATCCGATGACCCCTGCCACCAGTACCGTAATGAGTCAGGCACCCGCGCCACTGAACGACGAATTGATCCGCGAGCTCTCGGCTGTTCCTCTGCTGGCGTCCCTCAATGCCGACCAGTTCCGCTGTCTCGAACCCTTGCAACTGGTGGCGCCAGCTTCGGGAACGGTGCTCGTCAAAACCGGTGAGATGGCGAGTCACTTCTGGATCCTGCTCGAGGGCCAGGTTGAAGTGATTGATACGCAGGCGGACGGCCGCGACTACGCCGTCTACGTGCACGAAACAGGATCGGCCTTTGGAGAAGTTCCACTACTCGCCAACATCCCGAACGCCGCAACCCTTCGAACACAAGGTCCTACCCGGCTGCTGCGCTTTGACGAAAACGCTTTCTGGGGGCTGATGACCGCGTGCCCGGAGGTTCGCCAGGCCATCCTCCGGAACATGGCCATGCGTCTGCAAAAGACCCAGCACTACACCGTGCAGCAGGAAAAGATGGCAGCTCTTGGAACGCTCGCCGCCGGCCTGATGCATGAACTGAACAATCCTGGCGCGGCTGCCCGGCGTGCCTCCGTCCAGCTCCGGGAGAACTTTCTTCGCCTGCAGGAACTGTCCACTCGCTTCAATCATCGCGATATGACCAGCGACCAAAAGACCTGCCTGGCCGAACTGCAGCATCGCGCACTGCACCCGGACGCCGCCGTTCCCATGAGTTCGTTAGAGCAAAGTGATGCTGAAGAGGCGCTCTCCAACTGGCTTGATGAAGTACAGATCCCTAACGCCTGGAAGCTCGCCCCTACCCTTGTCTCCGTTGGCGTAAGCGCCGATGAGATGGACTGCGCCCGTCATGTCTTCCAGAAGGAGACCTTCGTCGATGCCGTCACCTGGATCGAGGCTCTCGTCTCGAGTACACAGCTGATCACCACTATCGAGGAAAGCATCGGACGGATCACCGAGCTGGTGAAGTCCGTGAAGTCCTATGCGTATGAAGGCTCAGGTCAGTTGCACTCCGTCGATCTCAACGAAAGTATTCATGCGGCGCTGGTCATCCTTGGCCACAAGATCCGGGAGAAGCAAATCTCCCTCGCGAAAGACTTCGCCTCCGGATTGCCGCATCTGCAATGCGCCAGCAAAGGTCTGAACCAGATTTGGACCAACCTGATCGATAACGCGATCGACGCCGTCAAGCAGGGCGGACATATCTCGGTCCGTACCTTTTTGGACGCGCAGGCGCAGGGCAAGTCTCTGTGCATCGCGATCACGGATGATGGCGAAGGGATTCGACCGGATTTACAGCCGCGTATCTTCGACCCGTTCTTCACCACTAAAGATCCCGGAGTCGGAACTGGTCTTGGTCTCGGCATCGTCCATCGCCTCGTCGAACAAAACTCCGGCACGATCCGTTTTACCTCGACACCTGGCACGACCGAGTTTGTGGTTCGGCTGCCGATTGAAGACATCCCGGCACGACCAAAGTGCTAGCGACACCGTTTCCCGGGTTTGGTTGCGCACAACCTTCGGGCGCCATCGTTGTTTAGAAGAGGGAAAGCATGCTTCACGGGCGATGGTTCCTCGTGGACATGGAGGCTCCTATGCCCGATTCCCGTTTCCTCGTCGTTGTCCCCGCGTCCCTGGCCTTCGGACTGGGCGGTTGCGCCCATCGCACCTACTACGTCGCATCCCCGCCCCCACCACCGCCGCAGGCCTATCGTGAGGTCCCGCCGCTGGTTCAGCTCGCCGAGCAGACCGGCTATCGTGCCGGTCTCGACGAGGGCGCGCGCGACGCGTACCGGGGCGACTATCACCCGCGAGCGGATCGTGCCTTCCACGATACGCCCGGCTATGATCCGCAGCTCGGCCCTTACCCGCCCTACCGCGATGCATTTCGCTCAGCCTACCTGCGCGGCTATGATCGCAACTTCAATCGCTGAAGCGAGTTTGAGCGCGGTCGACACGCGAGCTTACTATCACTGGGAAGGAGATCTGCTCGCGTGTCGCTTACCCCGTTTCACATCGCCTTCCCCGTCAACGATCTTGCCGCCGCCCGCGCCTTCTACGGCGGAGTTCTGGGCTGCGAGCAAGGCCGCAGCTGTGACGAGTGGATCGACTTCAACCTCTTTGGCCATCAGATCGTCGCGCATCTCAAGCCAGGAGCGGCAGAGGTCGCACACCATAACGCTGTCGATGGTCACGCCGTTCCCGTCCCTCACTTCGGCGTGGTCCTCTCGATGGAGCAATGGCGCGCACTGGCTGATCGACTCACCGCAGCCGGCATCGCCTTCGTTATCGAGCCTTACATTCGGTTTCAAGGTGAAGTTGGTGAGCAGGCAACCATGTTCTTTTACGACCCGGCCGGCAACGCGCTCGAGTTCAAAGCCTTTGCCGATCTCAGCCAATTGTTTGCGACCTAGAGACGTCGGCAGCTGGCCCGTTTAGTAATGAAGGCCTATCGCCCCTGACTCTTTGCTACAGCCTTGCGCAACGTCTCGGCCGCGGTCTCGGGCGTAATATCCCGCTGCGGAGAAGCCAGCAGCTCAAACCCGACCATAAACTTCCGCACCGTGGCCGATCGCAGCAGCGGCGGGTAAAAATGAAAGTGCATCTGCCACTCCGGATGCGCCTGTCCATCGGCCGGTGAGCCATGCAGCCCCATCGAGTAAGGGAACGAGACGTCAAACACCGCGTCGTACCCTGCCGTCAGCTGCTTCAGTATGTCAGCCAGCCCATCGCGTGCGGCCTCCCTCAAATCCGGCAGCCTTCCAACCGCCTGCCGCGGCAGAATCATCGTCTCAAAGGGCCACACCGCCCAGTACGGCACCAGCGCGACGAAGTGTTCGTTCTCGACCACGATCCGTTCTGCCGCCTTCAGCTCGAGCTTGAGATACGCCGGCAACAACGACGTGCCATGGCTCTCAAGATAGGCGCGCTGCCCCTTTAGCTCCGCCATGATCTCGTTTGGCAATGAATGCGTCGCCCAGATCTGCCCATGCGGATGCGGATTCGAAGCACCCATCATGGCACCGCGATTCTCAAAGATCTGCACGTAGTGGATCTCCGGTCGACCCTCCAGCTCATCAATCTGACCGGCCCACACATCAACCACCTTGCGTATCGCCCCAACCTCCATCTTCGCGAGCGTCAGATCATGGCGCGGCGAAAAACAGATCACGCGGCAGAGTCCTGGTTCGCTCTCCGCCACGATCAGTCCCTCGTCATCGCGTGACTCGGGTGTAATCTCCATGCGCAGCGCAGCAAAGTCGTTCTCGAACACAAACGTATCCGTGTACACCGGCGTCTGATGACCGCCTGCACGGACGTTTCCTGGGCACAGATAACATGCCGGGTCATAGGTCAGGGCGGCCGGGACAGCAGGCGTCTCCGTCTGTCCCTGCCACGGTCGGTCGGTTCTGTGCGGTGAGACGAGCACCCAAGTTTGCAAGAGCGGGTTCCATCGTCGATGCGGCTGCGTCGTCAGACCAGGTTGCGGCTGCTCGTTTAGGCTCATCCCAGCCTCGCAATTGCGCCATCAGACGCCGTGGAGATGTAGCCGTCCGCCTTGATGCCGGTCTTCAGCTCGTACCCGGAAAGGAGCGCTTCCTTAAAGGCCTCAGCCTGAGCCCGCTCAACTACATTTACCGTGCATCCCCCAAAGCCGCCCCCCGTGATACGCGCCCCGAAACAGCCGGGCAGATCACGCGCCAGCTCCACCAGCACGTCAATCTCATAACAACTCGCGGCAAAGTCGTCTCGGAAGCTGGCGTGTGCGGCATACATTAGCTGGCCGAAGGCGGCGATGTCTCCTTTGACCAGCGCCTGCTTGGCCCTGAGCACACGCGCGTTCTCCGTGATGATGTGTCGGCAGCGAGCAAATGACTCCGGCGACATGGCGCCCTTTGCCGAGTTCAAATCTTCAAGCGACGCATCTCGCAGCTGCTTCGCGTGCGGCACGGCTGCTGCCAGAGCGGCCTGCCCCATCTCCACTTCGCCACGACGGTCGCCATATTCTCCGTGCGCCACCTCGTGCTTCACCATGGAGTTGCAGATCACCACACTCACCGACTCCGGCAGCAGCAACAGCTCGTACTCAAGCGATCGACAGTCCAGCACGAGCGCATGATCAGCGCGTCCATTCACGCTCACGAACTGATCCATAATGCCGCATGCGCCACCTACAAAGTTGTTTTCAGCCGCCTGACAAAGCGTCGCGATCTCGGCCGGCGGCATCGCCACCTTGGCCTGCTGCAGAACCGCAATCGCCGTCGCCACCTCGATCGAGGCGGAAGAGCTCAACCCCGCATTCAACGGCACATTCCCGTCCAGCTCAAGCCGCAAGCCGGTCACCGGAACTCCGCGCTGTCGCAACAGGCCGATTACACCAGCCGGGTAGTCGCTCCAGTGATGTCGCCCCTTTGCCGGAAATGCGGCCAGGTCGTAGCTCACACTTTCATCTAGATTCCGCGACGTGAGATGCAAGAGCCCATCCTCAGTCGACTCAATCGTCGCGCGTGTCGCAAAGTCAATTGCCATGGGCATCACGAAGCCGCCCGTATAGTCCGTGTGCTCGCCAATCAGGTTTACCCGGCCTGGTGCTGAATACGTCGACGTCATGGGACACTCTCGTGATGATCTCTAGCCTGAGGTTCAGACCCTGCCATCGTCTCACACCCAACCGTGTACTCGCCGCCGCCCTGTCCCGGCGCATTCCGACTACCGGTACGACACAGCAGAACCTGCAGGCTCGGCCTCTAGGCTCAGCCTCGCGTAAGCGATAAGCCGCTTAGACCGTTACAGGTTCCAACACACGCGCCAGGCGAAGCCCTTCCCGTTTCGCCGCAGCCTGCTTGTGGAACGCGTAGCCGGCGATCAACGGAACCGCCAGTGTCGCTTCGGCAAACACCATCTGCTCGTAGACCGTATCCACCTTGCCCCACGAGCTCGCCTCTTTGAGCGTGCTCGAACTAAGCGCACCGTCACGGACATCAGCCACCGTCACCTGAATCGCATACTTGTGCATTGAGGCATCCGCACCCAGCACATCCGCAGCAACCACAATGTCCTGCGCAAAATTCTTCGGAACACCGCCCCCGATCATCAACAGACCAGTTGTCGGATTCTCCATCTTCAGCTTCGTCAACTCGTAAAAATCTTTCGCCGAATCGATCGAAACCTTCGGCCCATTCTGCCGTTCATGCTGATGCGCCACCAGTCCGAACCCCGCGGAGCAGTCAGAGAAGGCCGGGCAGAAGATCGGCACATCCTTCTCATACGCGGCCCACACAATGCCATCTACGCCGCCCTTACCTGGCGTCTTGCCCTTCGCGTCGAGATACGCCCCCATCGCCGCGATGACCTCGCGCGAGCTGTACGGACGCGGCTCAAGCGAATCGACAATCTCCTTCAACGTGTCGTCGCAGATGCGCAACTCTTCTTCATCAATCAGCGTGTCGTAGATGCGGTCAATCATCAACTCACGCAGGGTGCTGTCTTCCGTACCGGCCTTGTACACCTCGTCTGCGATGTAGTGCCGGAATCCCAGCGACTCAAAGAAGTCCTGATCCACAATATTCGCGCCGGTAGACACAATCGCGTCCACCATATTGTTTCGGATCAGATCCACAAACACCTGCTTCAGCCCGGAGCTGATCAGCGATCCGGCAAGACACAGGATCACCGCGCACTCCCCATCGCGGAGCATGCGCTCATAGATCGACGAAGCGCGATGAAGATCACGCGAACTGAACGCCATCGTCTCCATGGCATCAACCAGACCAACTACGTTGTGCTGCTTGATATCGATATGCTGGATGGTGCGTTGCAGGATCTCATGTTTCGTTACCATAGACTCTTAGAGTACCAAAGCATTGCGAACACACGGTTGCAGCCTACGATGCGTGACGTCTCTTCGAAGGCCGCCGTGCGATACTATCGACACCGCACGCACGTGGGCCAATACTCCCACGTGAGTCCTTCCTAGGCCGGGATGGCGGAACTGGCAGACGCAGCGGACTCAAAATCCGCCGAGGGCAACCTCGTGGGGGTTCGACCCCCCCTCCCGGCACCAACGGCAACCAACTGGCATTTGTATAACCCTGGTTGCGACGACCGATCGCGCCGCAACTCGAGCACGCGCCCCACTACGCCTGCCCCTGCTCCACCGGGATCTTCGAGCGGCTTGTCATAGCCATCAAGGACGTGCTCGGCGACGCCGCCAAGCCGCGGAATGTCTTTAGCGCCTGGGCTACGACCTGATCCATATTGAAGTAGCGATAGTTTGCTAATCGCCCGCAGAAAGTCACATCAGGAATTTGGTCGGCAAGTTCCCTATAGCGTGTAAACAGAGCTGCGTTTTCCGGTCGCGGGATCGGGTAATACGGATCCCCACTCGCTCGCGGATACTCATAAACGACGCTCGTCTTTGAGTGCCGCTGCCCCGTCAAATATTTAAACTCCGTTACCCGTGTGTACTCATGGTCGTTTGGATAATTGATCACGGGAGCTGACTGGAAGGTCTCCTGTGCCAAAGTCTCATGCCGGAACTCCAGAGATCGATATGGAAGCGGCCCGAACTTGAATCCAAAATATTCGTCAATTGGACCGGTATAAATAATTTTAGCGTCGGGATATAACTTGACGATCTCAGCGAAGTCAACCCCCAGCTTGATCGTGATGCCTTGCTGGTCCAGCATCTGCTCAAACATCTTGGTATATCCGTACCGCGGCATCGCCTGAAACGTATCTGTGAAATAGCGGTCATCTCGATCAAAGCGGACAGGAATTCTCCCGGCCACTGCGGCATCAAGCTGTGATGGGTCAAGCCCCCACTGCTTCCGCGTGTAGTTACGGAAAAACTTCTCGTATAGCTCACGACCAACACGGCTGATGACGATATCTTCTGACGTTCGGATCGTGCCGTTGGTGACCGTCCGCAGAGCCAGAAATGCTTTCATACCTGCTTCGTCAAGATGGAGATCATAAAGCGTATTGATCGTATCTAGGTTGATCGGGATAGGTACCAGGCGCCCATCTACGTTCGAAAGGACGCGGTGCTCATAATCGCGCCAGGAGGTAAACTTCGAAAGGTAGGCCACAACATCATCACTATTGGTGTGAAAGATATGTGGACCATACTTATGGATCAGAATGCCCTCAGCGTTGTACAGATCAAATGCATTTCCGGCGATGTGGTCGCGTTTATCGACCACTAGAACCTTTTTGCCTAACTGTGTTGCCAGACGCTCCGCCAGCACACTTCCTGCAAAGCCCGCTCCCGCCACGATGTAGTCAAACTGCTCCAACCGTTCCCGGCGAAGTCCTTTCACTACCACCGGAAGAAGAGAAGTGCTGCGCACTCGGTCACGGGCCACGGGTGAACTGGATACGGCAGGTGTCATCTGTTTATCTGCTTTCGGCAACGCTTGCTCCACCAACTTCTCCTCATGCGTCATCAGCGCTGTCTCAAGTAGCCGCTCCATCGCGGTCCAGGTGGACTGCCAGGAGCTCGCTGCAAGCTTCGTCGCTACCGCGTGCATCCATACTTCGGTCGGGGGCTCCATCGCATGATCGAGCGCCAGTGCAAAGGCCTCTGGTGTATCGGCAATTAGCACCAGACCCTCGTCCCCGTAATCCCGCACAACATCACGGATTGGCGTCGAAACAACTGGTCGCCCGGCGGCAAGGTATTCAGGAGTCTTCGTCGGCGAAATGAATTCAGTGGAGGCGTTGAGAGCAAATGGCAGTATGGCAACAGTCCAATCTGCCAGATAAGCCGGTAGCTCGCCGTACTTCTTGCTTCCTAGATAATGAATATTCTTTGCCGCTGGTAGCAAGGTGACATCAATCTTTGCCACCGGTCCGAGCAGAACGAAGTGGACGTCAGGTCGGAGCGCTGCCACCTTCGCAAGTAAGTCAAAATCAAATCGTTCGTCCAGGACGCCATAGAAGCCTACTCGTGGAGTGGGAATAGACGTCTGGTCAGGACAGGTGTCACTTCCAAAGCTGTTCGCTTGTGCAAAATGAGCGACATCGACGGAGCTGGGAAAAAGATGAACGTTGCCGTGTCGCCCGGCTTTGTCTTCAAATAGGCTCCGTCCCCCCGTAAACACGACATCCGCCACTCGAAGCAATTCCTGCTCTCGATCCTCAAGCTCGGTAGGAGCCCCGAGAAAATTGCTTAGCTGGTCCATGCAGTCGTATACAACCGCAGCTGTCTTCAGGTGCTTCGAGAAGGCATAGGCCATCGGCGTGTAGTACCAGGTAACTAAGCGGCGGGTCTGCTGTTCTTCGACAAATCGGTCAAGCAGGTTACGTTGCTCCTCCTCGCCGCTTGTGCCGACCTGCAGGTGCGGTCGCAATACCCAGATCGTCTCGCCCTCTTGTAGTACCTCAAGGTACGGCACCGCAGATGCGCCCGGACTCTCTTGTTCTACCTCGTGCCATATAGGCTCTTCCCAGTAAAAAACGCGATGGTTCTGCGCTGCTTGGTGAAGAAGGTGCTGCGGTCGCTGCGTGACAAAGTGCCATCGCAAATGACTCAGGCAAAGAAGATCGAAGTTGAGAGCGTTGGATCGTTGTTCTGAAGACACGTCGGAGTCACCTAAAAAGCTGGTAGAGGAGCGTTCCAAGTTTCATCGCGGTCGAGCAAAGACAGGCCAGCATCGCGCAGGACCTAAGGGTCCACGCTGGAGCACAGGACAAAAGCCGACTCGGCAATACAGGTAAGATGCAACTGCAGCCGACGAGCAGATAGCTGAACCACTGTTCTCAGGATGAGCGGCTTGCTCGAACAAGAATGAGGCAAACTTTTTTTGCGTCAGCCATCAATTCGACAAACTCAACCAGAGATCATGCACCAAACACACAGCGGTCACTGACACTGCCTGCAGCAGGTCTTCTCACCAGCAGAAGTCCTGAGTTCCGAGGGGCGGTTCTGAATCCGTGACGATGTGGCAAGTATACTCCTCGGCTATCATCTCCCTTGACGTCACAGCTTGGTCAGAGTAGTCCCATGCCACTCGTCAAGGACATAGCGTAGCTGTCGCATCCGCCCGCTGCCCTGCCAGTTGCGCTCCCGACCGGCTCGGCGCATCGATCTTCCGCCACGGAGTCCGCGACTTCGCCTCAACCGTACACGCGCCGATTCTTGCAGGTTCGCCGCCGTTCGCGTCACAATGGCGCAGACCTCAACCACATGCCGCGTGACCTCGACCAAACACGGCTTAACCTCGCCCATCACGCCACTAAGCAAGCTTAAGCCGTGAAGTCACGCGCGTTTGCATCGTTTTCGAGACGCGCCCTACCCGACTGAAGGTCCCTTGAACAAGACTCTGCTGCCCATTGAAGCCATAGCCGCCAAGCTCAACATTCCCGAGTCGCTCATCGAGAAACGTAGCTCCGTTAGCGCCAAGATCAGCCTGGATCTGTTTACAAATGAACAGTTTAGCCGTCCGCGGGGAAAGCTGATCCTGGTCACGGCTACCACACCAACCGCCTCCGGCGAGGGTAAAACAGTTACCTCGATCGGCCTCGTCCAAGGCCTCGAGCGCATCGGCAAGCGAGCCATCATCACCTCGCGCGAACCCTCTCTTGGTCCCGTCTTCGGCATGAAAGGCGGAGCCGCAGGAGGGGGTAAATCGCAGATCGAACCAAGCGAAAAGATCAATCTTCATTTTCACGGCGACTTTCACGCCATCACCTCCGCACATAATCTCCTTGCGGCTCTGATCGATTCGCACCTTTTCCATGGAAATGCGCTTGACATCGATCCTGGCGCAATTAGTTGGCCGCGTGCGCTGGACATGAACGATCGAGCACTCAGAAACATCATCGTCAGTGACACTCCGACCGACAAACCACAGCGAGAGGGCAGCCATCGCGCCACAGGCTTTCTCATCACCGCAGCCTCCGAAATCATGGCGATCCTCGCTCTCTCGGACAGTCGCGAAGATCTTCGTAACCGCCTCAATCGAATCGTGATAGGTCCGACTCGTTCGGGAGAACCTGTGCGCGCCGGCGATCTCGGTGCCATAGGCCCCATGATGGCCTTACTCAGCGAAGCGTTACTTCCTAACCTCGTCCAAACGACCGAGGGGACGCCGGCTCTCGTCCACTGCGGGCCATTTGCGAACATAGCTCACGGCACAAGCTCCGTTATCTCGCAGAAAATGGGACTCCTGCTTGCCGAGTACGTGGTCAATGAGACAGGCTTCGCGTCGGACCTAGGACTCGAGAAATACATGGACCTCGTCATGCCGACATCCGGAATCCGACCCTCCGCTGCCGTCCTCGTTACCACAGTACAAAGTCTACGAAATCAGGGCGACGGCGAACTTCAGGCAGGTCTCTCAAATCTCGAGAAGCACATCGCGATCGTCACCGGCTTCAACCTGCCGCTGGTAGTCGCGATCAACCGTTTTCCGAGTGATACTGAGTCTGACTTAGCCGCTCTGCAGACGTTTTGTGAATCTCGCGGAGCGTCCTTCGCCCTCTCAGAAGCTTTCACGTCGGGCGGCGAGGGCGCCGTCGAACTTGCCAAGAGGGTAGTTGCTTTACTCGATGCGACTCCGCATCCTGAACTTGCTTGCACGTACAACCTGAACACCGCCCCTCTTGAGAAGATCGAGAAGGTTGCCCGTGACGTTTACGGGGCAGAAGCAGTCAATCTAAGTGAAGATGCACTTCTTAAGCTGAATCAGTTTCAGCGTTGGGGCTACGGTGAGCTGCCAATCTGCATTGCGAAGACGCAATACTCCCTATCTGACGACCCAAAACGCCTGGGGGCACCCTCGGATTGGACTCTCCATGTCAAAGACGTATCTCTCTCAGCAGGAGCGGGCTTCCTCGTAATTACATCCGGAAGCATGATGTTGATGCCCGGTTTACCGAAATCCTCTCGCGCGCTGGACATCGACGTTAACAGCACCGGGGAGATTGTTGGCATGTCTTAAAGTCAAAGGCGATCGATCACAAAGTCGTCTGCTTGCTCCGGGTGCTACTACACAGGACGAACGATTCTAGTGTTGAACTTTCGGAAGGCTGAAGGTGAAGACGGACCCGTGTGCCACTTGGCTGGTCACCACCAGGCTTCCCTGGTGTGAATCCACGATCGCTCGGCTAATCGCAAGTCCCATTCCTGTTCCTGACGTTGCAGTGTTTTGAGTTCTTGAGCGATAAAGCCGGTCGAAAATCAGCCCCTGCTCTGCAGCATCTATACCAATGCCATGGTCCGCCACACTTGTCAGCACATAGTCATCTTGCTCTTCCGCTGTAACGACAATCTTTGACTTTGGACGAGAGTACTTCGCGGCGTTCTCCAGAAGATTGCACAGCACCTTGCCTATCATCTCCGCATCAGCCACTACCATCGGCAAGCTGGGAAGCTGAATAACGAGTTCGTGTGTACTTGCCACCGTTCCACACTTCGCCTGTGCGTCCTCCACAATGGTGTTGATAGAGGTCGGAGCAAATTTCATGTGGATCTCCTGAGCTTCGATCTGAGCCATCTCTACTGCCTGACTTACCAAGCGATTCAGCCGGTCAGCTTCCTCATCTACGATCGTCAACAACTCGCGCCTGTCTTCTTCCTGCATCGACTCGACGGCAAGCAGTGTACTGGCCGCGCCTTTGATCGAGGTCAGCGGTGTCCGCAGTTCATGCGTGATCGAATCCAGAATCAAGGTTCGGAGACGTTCACTCTCTTTTGTAGCTTCGCTCTTTGCAACATCCTCAAGTGCCTGAGCACGATCTAAGGCAATGGAAACCAAGCCACCAATCGCCTGGAAGCTTTCCGTAGACAGCTGAACGCCTCGAAGTGACAGAAGACCTCGAGGGCGCACACCGGCACGAAGCGGTATGAAGATCTCCTCCTTCGCTCCTGCTTCAGGGGCCGAAAAGGTTAGTGCGAGCTGCCGATAGTGAGGGATCTCAATACCTGAAATCAGGTGTACTCCTGACTGGTACAAACGATCGCCATCCAACAGATACAGCACTACAGAGTCTGCGTGGGAAGATCTGTTTATGAGTTCTGGTAGAGCGTTGACTAAGACGGCCACGTTCTCTGTTTGGAGCAGTTCACGACTAAGTACGAAGAGAACCTCGAGCTCGCGCTGGCGAACTCGGGCCTCTTGCGCCTCGTTGCGTGCTTCTTCTGCCAATCGACTGCCGATCACGCCGGTGGCTAGAAATGCAAACAGAGCCAGCCAGTTCTCTGGGTCCGAAATCGCGAACGTGCCAAGTGGGGGCAGGAAGTAGAAGTTGTAACACCCCGTCGCAACCAGTGATACAGCTACGGCGTGTCGCAATCCAAGCTGAGCAGCGAGAACGAGAATGTACAGTACCAGTGTAAGGGCAACCGTCGTAGGGTTAACCCGTATCCAGACGCGGTACGAGGTAATGATGCCTGCAAGAATAGAGAATATGGCAATCCAACGAGCGATCTCCGCTACGCGTCGCGAGTTCATGAGGTGTATCTTACGGCGTGGGCGAACCTTCCGATCCAACTCGAAAGTCTCCGGAAGACTGGCTTCTTGCTAGCGCTTCGGAGAAAGAGCGTGGACGATTCAAGCTCTTCCTTGGCTATGCTCCCGGAGTTGGGAAGACCTTCAGCATGCTTAGTGAAGGTATTCGACGGCGCGGTCGCAATGAGGATGTCGTCATCGGTGTTGTTGAGACGCACGGACGCGCGGCCACAGCCGAGCTCGCTAGTAAGCTCGAAGTGGTTCCCCGACGAGAGATCCTTTACAAAGGAACGCCCTTTTCCGAGATGAATGTGGACGCGATTCTGGCCCGTGCACCTCAGGTTGCACTGATCGATGAACTAGCCCACACCAATATTCAAGGAAGTCGTCTCTCAAAGCGGTATGAAGATGTTTTCCTTTTGCTGGGGAACAACATTGATGTCATAAGCACCATCAACGTCCAGCATGTAGAAAGCCTAGCGCCGCGGGTACAGGCTCTTACAGGCATCTCCGTCAGGGAGCAGGTTCCAGATTGGATCCTAGATCGTGCAGACGAGATCGTCATCAGCGATGTCACTCCCGAGGCTCTCATCACGCGCATGCGCCGAGGTGATGTTTACCCACTCGATCGTGTCCAGCAATCCCTCACCAATTTCTTTCGTCGTGGAAACCTGATCGCTCTCCGTGAAATGGCCTTGCAACGCGTCACACGGGCGGTGGACAGGACTCTCGATGATTACGTCAAGCGAAAGCGCCTTGGCGCACACTGGGCGGTGGCCGAACGGATTGCGGTATGTATCGCTTCCAATCGCCAGGCCCGTGACCTAGTCGCACGTGGAGCGCGGCTCGCTGAAGCGCTGGGTGCCGAACTCTACGTGATCCATGTGTCTCGTGATCAGGATCTTGAGGCAGAGCGTAAGCGCACGCTGGATGCGAGTCTTCAATTCGCAACAAATCTGGGTGCGGAGATTGTCACACTCACTGGCAAAGACACAGCACGCGCGACGGCCACCTTTATAAAAACTCATCGTATAACCCAGGCGATCGTCGGACGATCGGCGACGCACGGACTTCGCTCGTATCTGTATTTCCTGGCCTTGCAACGTTTCATGGCAGAAGCTCCTCATGTCGATCTACATATCGTTACTCAGGAGGCTTTGTGAATCGCATCCTTGTCGTTGATGACGAGCGCCAGATTACTCGTATGCTCCGTGCTTCGCTCCAGAGCAGCGGTTACGCCGTTACAGTCGCAAGCAATGGTCTTGAGGCATTTGCGTCTTTCGAAGCGGAACAACCTGATCTGATCATCACCGATCTTGTCATGCCCCAGATGAATGGTTTGGAACTGACGCAAGCGGTACGTCGCGTAGCCCTGACTCCCATTATTATCCTCAGCGTACGTGACACCGACCTGATGAAAGTTAGGGCTCTTGATGAAGGGGCAGATGACTATTTGACCAAGCCGTTCAGCATGCCCGAATTGCTGGCTCGCGTCCGCGTTCATCTCCGTAGGATGGTGCGTCTCGAGCCAATTGGGATGCCGATTCAAGTGGCTGGCTTTGTTCTAGACATCGCCGCACACACCGTGCTGTTTGCCGGACAGGAACTTCATCTCACTCCGAAGGAGTTCGACCTGCTTGCCCTCTTTTTACGGAATCCGGACCGCGTACTCACGCATAAGGTTCTCCTACGTTCTATTTGGGGCCCGGCTGGGGATGGTCAGCCCGAATACCTTCGCGTTCTAATCGGCCAGCTCCGTAAGAAGCTGGACCGGGGAGATGGTCCGAGCATTATCGTCAGCGAGCCTTGGGTTGGCTATCGACTTCGTGCTGAAACCTCTCCCGTCTCCTGACCTCAGTGTGCTTCTTACAACTTCTTTACAGATTTTCTACTGACTTCCTACGCTCGTAGGTTTTTTAATGATCTTTAGCGAGCAGTAAGTTCTCGCAGGTCGTACGTAGGGATTCGATGGATATCTTTGCCGTTACCGCAACTGTGGTGCTTTTTGCCTTTTGCCTCGCTTACGTCCGCGCTTGCGAGCGCTTGAAAGGAGATCGTCTTTGATCTTGAGTGCCGTACTCCTTATCATATCGAGCTTCCTCTTGGTTTATCTCGTCTACGCCATGCTTCGTCCTGACAAGTTCTAGGAAGTTACAATCCATGACGCTCAATGGTTGGCTCCAAATTGGAGTCTTCATCACCGTGACCCTACTGCTGACAAGACCTATGGGCAGCTACATGACTCGGGTCTTTGAGCGACGAAGGACGTTTCTTGATCCAGTTCTTCTCCCCTTCGAACGCCTGCTTTACCGCGTAACAGGAGTGCAGGCTGACGTAGAGATGCAGTGGACTGAGTACGTCCTGGCTATGCTGATTTTTAGCGCCGTCGTTCTGCTTTTTACGTACATAGTGGAGCGCAGTCAGAGCGTTCTCCCACTCAATCCTCAGCATCTGCCCGGCGTCGAAGCGCTGCTTGCTCTCAACACTGCGATCTCGTTCACGACCAATACCAACTGGCAGTCTTACGTGCCAGAGTCGACGATGAGCTATCTCACGCAGATGCTCGGCCTAGCGACACACAATTTCTGGTCGGCGGCCGTCGGTCTAGCACTCGGAATCGCCTTCATACGCGGGATTGCTCGGCGGGAGAGCAAAACACTTGGCAACTTTTGGGTAGACCTTACACGCGGTACGCTGTGGATTCTTCTGCCTCTTTCTGTCGTCCTTTCGCTAGCCCTCATCTCTCAAGGCGTCGTACAGAATCTACGAACGTACGACATCGTCAAGCTGGTAGAGCCACAGAGAGGTACATCGACTGGCGAAACAACAGCTACTGTGACGACACAGACCCTTGCGCAAGGTCCTGTTGCTTCCCAAGAAGCCATCAAGATGTTGGGTACAAATGGTGGTGGCTTTTTCAACGCCAATAGCGCGCACCCCTTTGAGAATCCAACACCTGCGACAAACTTTCTTGAAATGCTGGCGATGTTTCTGATCCCTGCAGGCCTTACTGTCACTCTGGGGCAAATGGTCGGTTCTCCAAAACACGGATGGGCCGTGCTCGCCACGATGGTCTTCCTGTGGTTTGCAGGAACACTAACCACGTATTGGGCCGAGTCGCATGGCAATCCCCTCCATCATGGTGTCGACTCAAGACCATCTCTGACGCAATCCGGTGGCAACATGGAAGGGAAAGAGGTTCGGTTTGGTATAGCGAATTCCGCGCTGTTCGCAACCGTCACGACGGACGCCAGTTGTGGCGCTGTGAATGGCATGCTCGATAGCTTCACTCCGCTCGGCGGCATGGTGCCGATGGTCAACATCCTTCTTGGCGAGATTGTTTTTGGCGGCGTCGGCGCCGGCCTGTACGGCATGCTCGTGTTTGTCGTTCTGGCTGTGTTTATCGCAGGTCTGATGGTCGGAAGAACGCCCGAATACATGGGCAAGAAGATTGAAGCCTACGACGTGCAGATGGCTATGCTCTACCTGCTTCTTTTCCCTGTCCTCATACTCGGCTTCTCGTCCGTCACAGTACTGCTGTCAAAACTTGGCCTTTCCTCTCTTGCAAATCACGGTCCACATGGTCTTAGCGAAATCCTTTACGCCTACACGTCAGCTGCCGGCAATAATGGCTCCGCCTTTGCCGGGCTAAACGCAAATACTCCCTGGTACAACGGCTCACTCTCTGTCGCTATGTTCTTCGGTCGTTTCATGATGATCGTGCCCATGCTTGCCATCGCCGGTAACCTTGCTGGGAAAAAAGTTATTCCCCCTTCTGCCGGCACGTTTCCTGTGACGACCCCTCTTTTTAGCATTCTGCTCACTGGAGTGATTGTCATAGTGGGTGCTCTGACCTTTTTTCCCGTCCTCTCCCTTGGCCCAGTTCTGGAACATCTTCTTCTCAAAGTGGGCCACAGCTTCTAACGCGCTGCTCCAGGAAAACTTGACCAATGACGATACAGACGAAACATCGTTCCCTGCTGAATGGCAAGATCGTTCGTCGCGCCGCTGTTGACGCGCTCAGGAAACTGGATCCACGCCGCATGATGCGCAATCCGGTAATGTTTGTCGTCGAAGTCGGCAGCATCCTCACCACCTGCCTCCTTCTCGCACCTTTCGCCACACATCATGCCAATCCAGCAGATCACTTCCGTTTTGACCTGCAGATCACTCTTTGGCTTTGGTTCACCGTTCTCTTCGCTAACTTCGCCGAGGCGATGGCAGAGGGTCGCGGCAAAGCGCAGGCTGACTCTCTGCGCCAGGCTAAGTCTGAGACGACAGCTTTTCTGGTCGCCAACGACACGGTGCAAGAGGTTGCCAGCTCGGAGCTTCGTATTGGTAATGTCGTCCGCGTCGCCACAGGTCAGATGATTCCCGGCGATGGCGAGGTGATCGATGGTGTCGCCTCGGTGGACGAGTCGGCGATCACCGGCGAGTCTGCTCCAGTAATCCGTGAAGCGGGTGGTGACCGATCCGCAGTGACGGGCGGTACCCGCGTCCTTTCGGACGTAATCAGTATCCGCATCACATCCAATCCCGGAGAGACCTTTCTCGATCGCATGATTGCGCTTGTTGAGGGCGCTGAACGGCAGAAGACGCCAAATGAAATCGCTCTCAACATCCTTCTCGCTGGTCTCACGATCATCTTTTTGCTTGCTGTTGTTACTCTTCAGCCATTTGCCACCTACTCTGGCGCGCCGCAGACCATCTTTGTTCTTGTCTCGCTGCTCGTCTGCCTGATTCCAACGACGATCGGTGGCCTTCTTTCCGCAATTGGGATCGCGGGCATGGACCGCTTGGTGCAGCACAATGTACTCGCCACCTCGGGCCGTGCCGTTGAGGCGGCTGGTGACGTCAACACCCTGCTCCTCGACAAGACCGGTACCATCACCGTCGGAAATCGCCAAGCCGCGGAGTTTATTCCGGCCCCCGGTGTGACTGCCGCTCTCCTTGCCGATGCCTCTCAGCTTTCGTCGCTCTCGGATGAGACCCCGGAAGGTCGATCGATTGTCGTGCTGGCAAAGGAGCAATATGACCTACGCGGTCGCGAACTCGCTCAGATGAACGCAGAGTTTGTTCCTTTCTCAGCTACAACTCGCATGAGTGGCATCGAGTTGGATGGCCGCTCTATCCGCAAAGGTGCGACCAATGCAATTGCTGCGTATTTGCAGGAGCATGGCGCTCCTATGCCGCTCGAGGTACGCGCTGCCGTTGAAGACATCGCTCGTCGCGGAGGAACTCCGTTGGTGGTTGCGGAGAACGGTCGCGCTCTTGGCGTCATTTACCTGAAAGACGTAGTAAAAGGCGGCATGAAAGAACGTTTCGAGCAGTTACGCTCAATGGGCATAAGAACCGTGATGATCACTGGGGACAATCCACTTACCGCAGCTGCGATCGCCCGTGAGGCAGGTGTTGATGATTTTCTCGCCGAAGCGAAACCCAAAGACAAAATGGATCTCATCCGGCGAGAGCAGGCCAGCGGCAAACTAGTTGCCATGACTGGGGACGGCACAAACGACGCACCCGCCCTTGCCCAGGCAGACGTTGGCGTTGCTATGAATTCTGGCACACAGGCCGCGAAAGAGGCCGGCAACATGGTCGACCTTGATTCCAATCCGACAAAGCTGATCGAGATCGTCGCTATCGGGAAGCAGCTCCTCATGACCCGGGGTGCCCTAACCACGTTTTCCATCTCGAATGATGTAGCCAAGTATTTCGCGATTCTGCCCGCTATGTTCGCGGGCGTCTTCCCAGTGCTAAACGCGCTCAACATCATGCATCTGCATAACGCGGAGTCAGCCGTTCTTTCTGCTGTGATCTTCAACGCCCTGATCATCATCGGATTGATTCCTCTTGCGCTACGCGGCGTAAGCTATCGGCCTATGTCTGCAGGTGCGCTTCTGCAACGCAATCTGCTCGTCTACGGGCTTGGTGGCCTCATCGTCCCATTCATCGGAATCAAGATGCTGGACTTGCTGATCGTAGCTCTGCATCTTGCCTAGTTCGAACAAGCTCGCCCCTGCGAAGCTCTTAGCCCAGCGTTGTACATCCGAGACAAACCATGAAGCAGCACATCCTAATCGCCTGCCGCTACACACTTCTCACCGCGTTCCTGTTAGGAGTTGTCTATCCGCTTACGATCACCGGTATCGCCCATCTAACAATGCGCACGAAAGCCGATGGACAGCTCATCACACGCAGGGGCGAGATCGTCGGCTCCCTGCTGATCGGCCAACCCTTTACCGGGCCAGGCTTTTTTCATAGCCGTCCATCCGCAGCGGGCAAGGGATATGATGCTGCGGCATCGTCTGGATCAAACTATGGTCCAACCAATCGAGCTCTCGCCGAGCGTGTCGAAGCCCAGGCTAAGTTGGAATCGACCCCTTCAAGAGCTTTGATTCCTGTCGACCTAGTGACGGCGTCAGGGTCTGGTCTGGACCCTGACATCACACCCGCCGCTGCGCTTTTTCAGGTTCCTCGTGTTGCTCGTGAGCGGCATCTTCCGGAAGCTGATGTTGAAGCGCTTGTACGTCAACACATCACGCAAAGGCAGCTTGGTCTACTGGGGGAGCCTCGCGTCAACGTCCTCAGTCTGAACCTTGCTCTTGCCCCATAGCGCAATATCAACGCTAGCTAGCTCGGCGAACGAACTGCCTCACCACAGAGATCCTTCCTCGTGCGGAAGGCAGCTTCGCCGTATAGATCACCCACCATAGACCCCATGCAAGCAGACCCCAGACCTTCACTCCGAGAATCTCAGCGACCGCCTTCCGGTGTGAGAGGATCGCCAATTGTCCAAGCATCGTAAAGCGAAAAGGACGCGGTGCCTCTCCCCGAAGACTCGCACTGATGTTCTGAGCGAGGTGGGTTCCTTCGCGAGTCGCATTCTGTGCCGTCGGTGCATAGGTCTTTCCGTCTGCTTGTGGGATCTCCGCACAATCTCCGATCGCCCAAACATGCCTCAGGCCTTTTACGCGGAAGCACGCGTCGACCTCCACGCCGTGATGACGCCCCAATGGCAGTTCTAAAGTTTTCAGCAGCGGACTTGGCTCAATGCCAGCATCCCAAATGAGAAGTCCGGCCGCGATCTGCTCACCGCTCGTGAGCGTAAGTGTGCCACCTTGTACCGACTCCACTCCTACCTTGATTACCACGCGAACTCCGGTGCCTTCCAGAAACTTCTGACTGTAGAGGGCGAGGCTCTCTGGAGTTTCGTGCATCAGGCGCTCGGTCGGCTCAATCAACACGGCCGTCACCTCATCTGCGGGAAGACCGGCCTTCGCGGCCTCTTGAGCTAGATGCTCACCCACCGCAGCGATCGTCTCCACACCGGTATAACCACCACCAGCTACGACGACTGTCAGCAACTCGCGTCGCCGGGCGGTATCGCCAGAGGCTGCCGCTTGTGTAACGAGGTCATCTATCTTGGCTCGGATGTGTTCTGCATCTTGAAGAGTTTTCAACGGGGTACTATTTTCCCGCGCTCCCTCGACGCCGTGATAAGACGTTGTTGACCCCAGCGCGATCACCAGTTGCGTAGCGTGTAGGGTCTCTCCGGTCGATATGCTAACGGTCATCGCCCTCACGTCCACGCTTTGCACCTCTGCTTGTATAAGCCGCACACGTCGCGGCAGCGAATGCATTGGCACCGCTATGCTACCCGGGGAAAGATTTCCTCCGGCGACCTCAGTCAGCATCGGGGTATACAACATGTGATCGACGCGATCGATCAGGGTGATCTGGGCACCTGAACGAAGCCGGGGAGCAAGGGCGCGTGCCGCATACCAACCTGCAAAACCGCCGCCTAAAATGACAATGTGTTCCTTCATCTTCTGACCGTACCCCGAGGAGGAGATAAGAACCCGAGAGCAGGAAGAAGGACTTTGGCCTCACGGCAAAGTTTTCATAATCTTCCGAAGGCTGCACATAGCAGGTTGAGCAGATTCAGACCATTGAGTGAACCCGGCAGGAAACTGTCTGGGCGTCAGACTGACATACGTATTCGCGATGCCCTCCGGCCCTGCAGCTACTCTAAGGCGAACTGTGCCTCGATCGCGATGCGGACCAGTTGCGACCGGCTTCGAACACCTGTCCTCTCAAAGAGCCGCTGCAGCACGGCTTTGACAGAACTCTCACTCAGATCAAGCCGATGACCAATCTCTTTATTGCTGAAACCCTCAAGGACGCCACGGAGTACGTCCTGTTCACGGGCGCTTAGCTCTGCCATAGGTGCTGCGGGTAGTCGCACAGTTCGGCTTTCCGACAGGAAGGAAACTGCAGCTGCTGACGAGACCCACTGCTCCCCGCGTGCCGTCCTTTCGACAGCAACCAGCAACTCAGCAATCGGCTCTGTCTTCAGGAACAACCCGGCCCGCATATCGAGTATGGCTCTTCGAGAGTCCGCATCTGTCATTCCCGCGGTGACCATCAGGAGACGAGCGGCAGGATGTTCTTCCCTCAGCATCCTTAGGAACTCAAGGCCGTTCGCCTTCCTTGGTCCCGATGCTGAGAGATCGTAGTCCACCAACGCAACGTCGAAGGTGAGACCAGTTTTCAAGGCTCGAAGCGTGTCTTCCGCCGAAGCGTAGTCGCCAATTACTTCAAACCCTTCCTCTGCGCTCAGCAGTCGATGCAGGCTTTCGCGAAAGAGCGTGTGATCATCAACAAGGAGAATGCGCACGACGTCCATGTCTGTTCGCGTCATCCCATTGCCTCAGTAGCAACAATTTCAATGACAAACAGAGCGCCACTCTCAGACGGAACATATCGCAGATCTCCCTGAAAGCTCAGCATCATGGCTCGGGAAAGATAAAGACCAAAACCCCCTTTACCATTCGTGGTGCGAAACGGATTGAATAACAGATCCGGCCGGCTGATCCCGGGGCCGTTATCTTGGACGCTGACCTCAACGCCAGCATGCGTTCGTTTTGCGTGGATTCGTATTTCCGCTTCCGGAGTTGACACCAAAGCGGTCTCCGCATTGCGAATAAGATTGAGAATGACCTGCAGCAAGCTTTGCTGATCCGCCCATACGGTTGGCAGATCTTCCGAAATCTCCCATAGCAAGTGAATCGAGGCGTCTCGTAATGATGCAGAGACAATGATGTAGAGATCGCGAAGGTACGATTGCAGGTGCATTGCGGTCCCTTGCCGTTTCACACGCGAGAGCTCCACCGACGACATGTTTTCCAGGGTGGACGTGAGCTTTTGCAGTGCAAGAAAGTCCTCAGAGCCAAGAAGGTTGGGTGACTTCGTCGTCAGGTTGGTTCTTACCACAGCAATGGCAGCACAGATGTTGCGGATCTCGTGAGCGAGTGCACCGACCGCAAGCCGTGAGCCCGCGAGGACCTGCTCTAAATTGTCTTCTTCGCGGTCCCGTCGCTCGGCTGAGGAGTCAACGATCATTGATGTGAGGCGGCCTCCGCGAGACGTCTTGTAGGAAGAGAACCAGACGTCAGCAAGGAACGGCTCTCGCCCTGACCGAAAGCCTTGGCACTGCATCATGGTCTTTATCTGCTGCCAACCTTCTTTCTTTATCTGTACCCGCGCAAGTGATGGGACAAACTCCCGTATAGACCGCCCGACCAACACGGTCTTGGTGGCCGAGTCGCCGCAGAAGAGGTTATCCGCAGAGCCGTTTGCATCGAGGATCACGCCTTCCGCATCGGACGTGACAATGGCCAAAGAAGAGGTTGTGAGCACCAGCCTTAACTGCTCCTCGGCTCCACGCCGAGCCTCCATCTCTGCTTCAAGGGCTGCCACATGCCGTCGTTCGGCGCGATGCCGGGACACATATTCCGAGACGTAAAAGCCGGCAGAGGTATACGCCAGCAGGTAGAGCGTGTCACGTGGTATTCCCTGTCGCAGCGTCCAGGGATAGGCGTCTCCAAACTCCGCACTGATGGTACAGATCGTGCCAAGGATCGCCACCTGCCATCGGTTCAAAACCGTACAGAGAAGAACAATTGGAACGATGTACAAGAGGCCAAGTGGAACCGCGTCATCCAGCTTCAAATCTGCCCAGGCGATCAACACCAGAAGCATAGTCCCGGCCCCGAGAACGGCCAGTCGACTTTTGAACAGCTGTGACATCTTGAAGGTCTCGGTCTCAGTATCGTGCAGAAATCAATCGGCGGAAGCAGGTAGCCGGAAGATCGCTGAGCTCTATCGAAAGATATTGCGTCCTTGTGGCTCTTCGTGCGTCCCTGAACTAGCGTATATCTATGCATCAGTCGATCGAGCCCAAGGGACCACAGATAGCAGCAACCTGGCAGGACCCTCCGACCTGCAGAGATGCCCCGCAGAGCAGGCCAATTTTCATCTGGATTCAGCTTCTGCTCTCCTCATCTGCCTTCCGTTGCATGGTGTGCCTTCCTTTGTTCGCGCTTCTGCTCGCAGGCTGCAAAGAAAAGGAGAGCAATCGTGCTTCTCTCGAGGCACCACCATCGCCACCCACCACGCTTTCTGGTGGCGCAGATGGCTCGTTACACGTCAACAACCCCGGCGATTTCGCGATGGTCGCTTCTGCTGTGCAGCAGACTCGGGAGACCTTGAATGTTACCGGCAGTGTTGCTCCGGATGTTTCTCGCGAGATTCCGGTGCTTTCGATTGCGAACGGCAGAGTCGTTGCCCTTCATGCCGGGCTGGGCAACGTGGTATCCCGTGGTCAGCTCATCATGGAAGTACAATCTCCAGATGTAGCGACAGCATTCGCGGCGTACCTGAAGGCTGTTGCAGATGAACATCTCACTCAAGTTGTCCTCACGCGAGACAAGCTTCTCTTCGATAAGGGAGCGATTGCACAGAGTCAGGTGGAGATTGCGCAGAACGGTGAGGATGACGCTCGAGCATCACTGAACGCCGCACAGCAACAGCTTCAGATACTTGGCGTGGATAAGAGCCATCCCAGCGACACCGTGAAGGTGTACGCTCCTGCTTCTGGGGTCATCATCGCGCAGAACACAACCGCGGCAGGCGCTGCAGGCATCACCTTCGCCGGAGCGAATGGCTCCTTCACCATAGCGGATCTGTCCCATGTCTGGGTAGTTTGTGATGTCTATGAGAATGACCTTGCACAAGTACATCTTGGCGAGACTGTACAGATCCGTCTAAACGCGTATCCGGAGAAGATTCGCTACGGGACGATCTCCGACATCGGGGCAGTGCTTGATCCGACCATTCGCACGGCAAAGGTCCGAATACAGGTCACAAATCCAGACACCCTTCTTCGCATCGGAATGTTTGCCACCGCAACCTTCCTCGGTGCTCGCTCCTCCTCCGTTGTGACCGTTCCCGGACCCGCGATCTT
Source organism: uncultured Acidobacteriaceae bacterium (assembly GCA_964235665.1). Lineage (GTDB taxonomy): Bacteria > Acidobacteriota > Terriglobia > Terriglobales > Acidobacteriaceae > Edaphobacter. The sequence continues at coordinate 1,157,037 of CAXSAY010000001.1, read as the reverse complement.
ACATCTTCATGACAGAGAGTTCGTCTTCGAACCCGAAGGTACCTCCGGCAACTTCCGCCAGGTGCCCGTACAAGCCGGCCGTACCCTCGAGGGCAACGTCGTCGAGATCCTCTCCGGTCTTACTCCCGGTCAGCAGGTCGTCGCGAACGCGCTGGAGCTGCAGAATACGGCGGCGCAGTAATGATTCGAACCATCGTTGATTTTGCTCTAAACAATCGCTTCATCGTTCTTGTCTTCGCCATTTTGCTCTTTGGCTGGGGCGCGATCTCCTTCCACAACTTACCTGTGGAAGCCTACCCCGACGTCGCCAACAACTATGTCTCAGTGATCACGCAATGGCCCGGGCGCGCGGCAGAAGAGGTGGAACAACAGGTCACCATCCCGCTTGAGATCGCGATGGCGGGCATACCGCACATGGCGCATCTGCGTTCAACCTCCTTGGCTGGCCTCTCGAGTGTCACCATGATCTTCGACGATGAGAGCGTAAACGACTGGAACCGAGAAAAAGTTCTTGAGCGGCTTTCACAAGTGACGCTGCCAGCTAATCTTCAGCCTCAAATAGGTACTGACTGGAGTCCGGTCGGGCAGATCTTCTGGTACACGCTCCAAAGCTCAAATCCGAAGTACGACACCATGGCGCTCAAGAGTCTAGAAGACTGGACCTTAGAGAAGAGCTTTCGATCCGTCCCTGGAGTAGTCGACGTGGCAAGCTTTGGGGGCCCCACCCGCGAGTATCAGATCATCGTCGATCCTGCAAAACTCGTCTCTTATGGCTTATCTGTGGCTCAGGTTAAGCAGCAGGTTGCCGCTAATAATGTCAACGCTGGTGGCGGCTTCATCGAGCAGGGTGCGCAGCAGATCAACATCCGGGAAGTCGGATTGTTCTCCAGTGTTGCTGACATCGGGAATACCGTCCTAAAGGCACAGGGCGGAACGGCTCTAAAACTCTCGGACGTTGCCAGCATTGTGCAAGGACCGAAGATCCGGCTTGGGCAGGTCGGACGCGCTATTCGCCGCGTCGATGGTCGATTCGTCGACGATACAGACGCAGTCGAAGGAGTGGTGCTTCTACAAAAAGGATCGAATTCCGATGAAACGCTCGAAGGTATTCACGCAAAAGTAAAAGAACTGAATGAGCGCACCCTCCCATCGGGTGTGCGCATTGTGCCATTTCTCGACCGATCAGATCTCCTTCATCTCACGACGCATACGGTCCTGCATAATCTAACCGAGGGGATTGTCCTCGTCGTTGTGATCCTCTTTCTCTTTCTGGGTAATCTTCGCGGCGCATTCATCGTCGCGCTTACCATTCCGTTCTCTCTTCTTTTTGCATCAATTTGCCTTGATCTTCGCCATATCCCGGCGAACCTCCTCTCTTTAGGCGCACTTGATTTCGGTATGGTGGTTGACGGCGCCGTCGTCATGGTCGAAAACATCGTGCGGCATCTTAGTCACGGTCGCCGCAAAGATCTCACAACACTCGATCAGATCCGTGAAGCCGCGCATGAAGTACAGCGACCAGTGTTCTACGCCATCGGCATCATCATCACTGCATACCTGCCTATCTTTACGCTGCAGTCTGTTGAGGGTCGCTTATTCAAGCCGATGAGTTGGACAGTAGCATTTGCTCTGCTGGGCGCTCTCATCTTTTCAATGCTTCTTGCACCCGTGCTCGCTAGCTTCCTGTTTCGTAACGGTGCGACCGAATGGGAGAATCCGCTTCTTCGCTGGCTTACGCAACGGTATCGTCATGCGGCTACATGGGCCATTGAACATCGTTATGTGACGGTCGGCGTAGCGTCAGCCGCTCTCATTAGCGCGGTTCTCCTCGTTACGACTGGCCTAATTGGTTCTGAATTTCTTCCCCATCTGGACGAAGGCGCCATCTGGGTGCGAGGTACGCTCGCTCCATCCACCGGGCCAACTGAGAGCCTCGCGGTTGCAAACCGCTCGCGGCTAATTCTGCTCTCCTTTCCGGAAGTCAAGCAAGTTGTCAGCCAAATTGGGAGACCTGACGACGGCACGGACACAACAGGCTTCTTCAACACGGAGTATTTTGTTGATCTCAAGCCCAAGGCAGAGTGGCGGCCCGTCTTCGGTGAAAATAAGGACGAGTTAATTGGCGCTATCAATCGCGAACTTATCAAAGTTCCTGGTGCAATCTGGAATTTTTCACAACCGATCTCGGACAACGTAGAAGAAGCCGTCAGCGGCGTCAAAGGCGAGTTAGCCGTAAAACTCTATGGAGACGATCTTCGCACCCTGGAACAAAAGGCGGACGCAATAGTCAGCGTGATGTCCACAGTGCGTGGCGTAAGCGACCTTGGACTGTTTCGGGTCATCGGACAGCCTAATCTAAACTTCACTGTGGATCGTGCTTCAGCGGCCCGGTACGGCATTAACGTCGCTGACGTTCAAGATGCAGTCGAATCCGCGGTTGGTGGCAGCACCATCTCGCAGGTACTCGAGAATGAAGCGCGCTACGATGTCACGGTGCGCTACAGTCCCGCGTTTCGCACGACGCCTGAAGCAATCGCCGATATTCGCCTCCTTTCTCCCTCTGGTGAGCGCGTGTCTCTCGCGCAGATCACACACGTGCAAACGAAAGACGGAGCGGAGGAGATCTATCGTGAGAATGGACAGCGCTACGTTGCTATCAAGTACTCCGTCCGTAACCGCGACCTGGGTTCAACTGTTGAAGAAGCCATAAACAAGGTCTCGAAGCAGGTCTCTCTGCCGCCCGGCTACAAGATTGACTGGGCTGGCGAGTACGAAAGCCAAAAGCGCTCCTCAAGAAGATTGCTGATCGTGCTTCCCATTACGCTGATGATCATCTTCGTCATCCTTTACAGCATGTTCGGATCGTTCAAGTGGGCGATGTTGATCCTTGCCAACCTGGCAATGGCGCCGATAGGAGGTTTGCTGGCCCTGCTTCTCACCGGCACACACTTCTCCGTATCCTCTGGTGTCGGCTTTCTGGCTCTGTTCGGTGTTTCGGTGCAGACCGGCATCATTATGCTTGAGTACATCAATCAAATGCGAGTCGGCGGCCGCTCCATTGAAGAAGCCGCGGTGGAAGGCGCAGTACTTCGCCTTCGCCCCATTATGATGACGATGCTGGTTGCTACGCTCGGTCTTCTGCCTGCTGCCACATCACATGGCATCGGATCTGATTCTCAGCGTCCTTTTGCGATTGTGATCGTTGGCGGTTTGGTCGGTGCCCTCCTCATCAGTGTCTTCCTCCTGCCGACTCTGTATGTCTGGATTGCCCGTGATACGGATGTTCTTCCTTCACCTGACATGGAGCTCAACTAATGCGGCGGCTTCCGTATTGTCTGCGAAGCTTCATGGTGTTGCTGCTTAGCGGAGTGGGCCTTTCTGCATCGAAAGCGCAGACAACAACCGATCTCCCTCTGGCCCCTGCACCCTCAACAGACCAGATTCTGTCAGCAGGACAAACTGCCACTCGCTCTTCCCTGCCCGGCAGTGTAGAAGCTCAAGCACCCACAGCCAGCGCGCTCCAAACACCGTCCGGCTACGCCGATTCAGCTCCACTCGCGGCAGATCCTCGCAAGCGGCCTTTCTCACGCGCGAACGCCTTGACGCTGCAGCAGGTGGTACAGATCACGCGGGACAAGAACCCAACCCTTCTTGCGGCTGCAGAGTCCCTTCGCGGCGTGCGCGCGCAGGAGATACAGGCCGGTGTTCGAACAAATCCGAACTTAGGGTTGACTGGAAGCAATGTAACGCTTGGCGCTCAGAACCCTGCAAACCCGTATGCTTACGCCGTTCAGGTTTCACGATTGTTTGAGCGAGGACAGAAGCGACAGTACCGGCTGGAGGATGCCCGCGCAACAACTGCTCAGACCGCTGCCCAGCTGGAAGATACCGCGCGTCAGACAATCCTGCTCGTCAAGCAGGCCTTCACCCGTATGCTCATCGCCAAGATAGCGCTTGAGCTCTCCAATGCCAACCTCAAGGACTATCGACATGAGGTTGAAATCGCGAAGGAACGGTACAAGGCGGGCGATCTTGGCAAGCTCGACTTCGAACGACTGGATCTTCAACTAGGCGGATTCGAAGCCGATCAGGCGAATGCCGAGACAAATCTGCTTCAAGCCTCAGACCAGTTGCAGACGCTTATGGGAGTTGACGTTCCAGACAAAGACTTCGACATCGCCGGCGAAATTGTTCCCCCCGTCCTAGCTGTCGTTGAGCCTGATCTTGTAAAAGTAGCTCTTCTCGGACGACCCGATTATTTGGCCGCCCGAACAGGAGTTGTAGTAGCAGATGCTGCCTTGAGACTTGCGATTGCGAATGGAACGGCTGATCCAACTCTTGAAGGCGAATACGATCGCTCAGGCACGTATAATTCTGCCGGGTTCAACATTAACGTACCCCTTCGATTGTTCGATCGTAATCAGGGCAATAAGGAAACGGCTCGGCTTCAGATCAATGCCGCTCGCCTCACTGAGGTTGCTACCCGCAATCAGGTGGTATCTGACGTTGATCAGGCCTGGGTTGGTTATACGCGGGCACGCGCGCTCTCCGATCGTTTCGGAAATCACTATCTCGATGAAAGTTCTGATGTTCTTTCGATTGCACGCTTCGCGTTTGACCATGGCGGACTAGCGTTGATTGATTATCTCGACGCACTTCGCGACGCGCGGTCTTCTACCTCGGATGCTCTCAATGCGTACACTCAAACCTGGTTGGCCATCCATGAGTTGAGCACTGCAAGTGCCTCTGAGCTCACCCCGTAAGCTGAGTTTTGTCAGAGGATTTCGCCTGAACGCTCCTATGAGCTCTCGCCTCATAATCAACGCAGATGACTTTGGCCTCACCCCCGGTGTCAATCGCGGGATTGAAGAGCTGTTTCATGCCGGCGTGCTCTCATCCACAACTCTGATGGCGAATGCGCCGGCTTTCGAGGATGCCGTCACCATTGCGCAACGCACCCCGGGCCTTGGTGTGGGTTGCCATATCGTCCTCACTGACGGTAAGCCACTCACTGAGTCACGCCACATTTCCACTTTGCTGGAAAGGGATGGAAAGCGCTTTCGATCTTCATTGGCTGCCTTTGCTTGCGCGGCTCTCTTGGGAAAGCTTGATGAAGCTGAGATCGAACAGGAAGCGACTGCTCAGATTATGCGTCTGCTTGATGCAAACATCCATCCAACTCATCTTGATAGTCACAAGCACACCCATATGTTTCCGGCTGTTCTACGCCCGTTGCTGCGGGTGGCCGAACGTTTCAAGATCCGATCCATACGCAATCCCTTCGAGCAAAACTGGAGCCTGCATCTTGGCCGGGGGCGTGCTTTGCGACGACTTCAGATTCATTTACTCCGTCTCTTAAAGACTAGCTTTTACGCCCAACTACAACTTCGAGAAGGGCGGATCCTAACAACGAGAGGCGCTCTCGGCGTCTCGGCTACAGGAGATCTTGAGCAAACCACCCTTACCGGTCTGCTCACGCAGCTTCCTCCGGGCGCATGGGAGCTTGTCTGCCATCCTGGCTATTACGACGAAGACCTCCGGAAGACATCGACACGGCTGCTGAACGAACGTGATCTCGAGCGCCAAGCGCTGCTAGAGGTAGTACCAGAGATGGTTGTCAACAGAGAGATCCAGCTCATCTCATTCGGAGCACTTCGCGATGGGTCAGACATCGCTGTTCGCTGACTTCTGATGTGCACCATAAACTCGGGTAAAAATAGAATTCTATGAAGATCGGTATCACCTGCTATCCCACATACGGCGGCTCCGGAGTCGTTGCAACGGAACTCGGTATCGAGCTTGCAGCACGTGGTCACGACATCCACTTCATTACCTATTCGCAACCGTTCCGGCTTACCGGTCGCGAGGCCCGCATACACTTCCACGAAGTGGCCGCTTCTAACTACCCGCTGTTTGAGCATCCTCCGTATGATCTTGCGCTTGCCACTCGCATGGCGGAGGTTGCGGACTTCTACGAGCTCGATCTTCTTCACGTGCACTACGCCATCCCTCACTCCGTCTCGGCCGTATTGGCGCGACAGATGCTGCAAACACAATCTGTTTCAAACCAGAGCCGGTACCTGCCCATCATCACAACTCTGCATGGGACAGATATCACACTCGTGGGCCTAGACCCTTCCTACCTTCCCATCACCCGCTTCGGAATCGAGCAGTCGGATGGGATCACGGCCATCTCCGCACACCTTCGCGAGCGCACGGAAGCTGCCTTTTCGACGAAGAACCCGATCGAAGTCATTCGTAACTTCGTCAACTGCGACGTCTACACACGCGATCCCCAAAGAGTTGCGGCACTTCGTCCGCAATACGCTGCAGCAGAGGAACGTCTGTTGGTTCATCTGTCCAATTTTCGTCCGGTAAAACGGGTTCAGGATGCCGTAGCAACATTCGCTCAAATTGCCCAGCAGATACCGGCACGGCTGATGCTGATCGGAGATGGTCCAGACAGGTCACTCGCTGAACATCTAGCACGTCAGTTCAAGGTGCAGGATCGAATTCACTTCCTGGGCAAGCAGGACAACGTCAGCGAACTTTTACCGTTAGCGGATCTCATGTTGATGCCAAGCGAGATGGAGTCCTTCGGTCTAGCGGCTCTTGAGGCCATGGCTTGCAGCGTTCCAACCATCGGTACACGAGTCGGCGGGGTGCCGGAGCTGATCGAAGACGGCGTGAACGGCCGCCTTCTTGCCGTGGGAGATGTTGATGGTATGAGCCAGGCTGCGCTTGACCTATTGCGGGATGCGGATCGCCTGACGACCATGGCAAGCAATGGAAGGCGCACCGCACAAAACCAGTTCTGTGCCTCGCGCGTAATTCCGTTCTACGAAGAGTACTACCGAGAGGTTCTCAGTCGAGCGCCGCGAACAATGGGCTAAGCTGGGACGCTAAGAACGAGTGAGCGCGCGAACGGCATCAGCCACCCGCTGACCAGCACCTTGCATCCCGGCAAGAGCAGCCTTTGCCCACTCTTCGGCTCCATGGTTCAGGACCGGCATCGACAGCATCACTTGAGTGCCGCGTCCTGGCCGTCCATTCATCTCTACGGTTGCCAACCCCCCATAGAGTACCTGCATGCGTTCACGAACGTTTCGCATGCCGACTCCCAACCCCGGACGACGAAGCCCATCCGTCGCCGTATCTGTTTGAACACGCTCTGGCGGTACGCCGAGGCCATCATCTTCCACCTCGAGGACAAGACGGGCCCCGATGATACGACTTCGAAGTGTGACTGTGCCGCCGTTAATTCTTGGCTCTAGCCCGTGCTTAATGCTGTTTTCAATCAGCGGTTGCAGCAGCATACTGGGCACAACAACATCGAGCGTCTCGTCCGCGATCTCCTTCACGACACGCAACTTCTCCCCGAACCGAACGACCTCAATGGCCAAGTAGTCGTCGATAAAACCTAACTCTTCGCGCAGTGGCACAAACGCTTCTCGATCTTTCAATAGAACGCGAAGAATGTTTGCCAGCTTTCCAATCATCTCGCGTGCGAGGTCCGGCTTAAGCCGGATAAGCGATGTGATGGAGTTGAGCGTGTTGAAAAGGAAATGAGGGTTGATCTGCCGTTGCAGGGCGTCCAATCGAGCCTCTAGCAGCAGCCTTCCCTGCTCTTCTAGTTGGCGCTCCACTCTGATTGCATTCCAGATCTTAAGGGGAATACCGACAATTACAGGGGCGGACGCACAAATTGCCAGCTCAATCAGCCACGAGTCTGAATGCAGCTCGAAGAGTCGGCGTGGGTTCAATGCCGAGAGAAAGCTGACAGCAAATTGCAGCGCCGTAATTAGCAGAAGCAGCAAAATCTGCCGGTCCAGATGAGGACGGCGCAGGTTGCGTGTAATCCAACGATAGACACTGAGATCAATCATCGGAGAGAACGACCAGACATCTTCCAGATCCGTGAAGTGACGGAAGCCGCCAGCAAGACCCCCTACGAGCAAGTTGGTCGGTAACGACCAGAACTCGTGATGCAACATCGCCGGAATTGCCAGAGCCGCTCCTCCTGCCATTGCAGCAAGCGGTCCAAGCAGAACTCCGAGCAGAATCGTCGTTTCAAAGGAGAGGTCGGCTGCGAGGAAGTTAGAAACGGAAACGCGGATCCACACTCCAAGAACCAGTGGAAGACAGATGAGTGCAACTAAGCTGAGTGTCTGGCGAGGAGCCCGAACCGGGGTCAAAAGCAGGTTCTTGAACGTGATGGATCGTGCGAGCGAGCTTGAGAAGGCAGCGGCTACTCCCAGTTCCACCAGAAGCGTGATCAGAATGAGCTTGGGGTCTGGTTGCTGCACCTCTTCACTCTACGCCGCCTCGAATCGAAGACGAACGCTGCGAATCATATAATCGAGCTATGCCCGAGATGACACTTCAGAAGCTTGCCGACGCCGACTTCCCAACCAGATGGGGGCATTTTCGGATTTTAGGCTTTGAAGGGACAATGCAGGATCCAGAACCCTGCAACGATTCAATTCCGGCGCCACTCTTAAGGGTAGAAGCCGCTGTCGCGCTGATCATGGGGAACCTTACAGAAGCGCCGCCTATCGTCCGTATTCATTCACAATGCCTCACCGGCGACGTTTTTCACTCACTCCGTTGCGACTGCAGACAACAACTGGAACTTGCATTGGCTACGATCGCCGAAGCAGGTCGCGGTATCGTGTTGTACGAGCAGCAGGAGGGTCGCGGCATTGGTCTTATGGCCAAGTTGCGCGCCTATGAACTTCAGGATCGGGGCCGGGACACCATCGAAGCAAATATCGAGCTTGGCTTCAAAGCTGACTGTCGCGTCTTTGAACTTCCAGCACGCATCTTGCAGTATCTCGGTATAAATGCCGTGCGATTAATGACGAGCAATCCTGAAAAGGTAGCGGCCCTCGAGGCGCACGGGGTTCACGTAGTGGAACGGATATCGGCAGTTGTTCCGGAGTCACTTGAGAATGCGCGCTATCTGGAGACAAAACGCGACAAAATGGGCCATCTGGTCAGCTGAAAAGTGATTACCAGATGGGTCGTTGCGCAGCGGCAAAGATCTCTAGCTTGGCTGTCGTTACCATCTGCCCGGAGTGTCGCTGCGTGTGCTCGGCACAGTGCACCAGCAAGCCGCCGACCGTAGTTGGCAGACGCTTTCGCCCGATGCCACGGGGCTCCTCCATCGTCGTGGTTTTGAAGAGCGCGACGCGAGCGATCGCAAGCGAAATACCGTCGCGGAACTCACGTACGGTCGCTGCTCGTTCTCCGGGTTGTCCTTCTGTTGAGAGGGATGCAAGTTGCTGCTCCGTGAGTGAGCGATCCTCAGCGTAGGTCAGCAGACGATCTAATGAGCGGACGGTGTGACGCAGGTGAAAAGCTACGCTCGGCAGTCCGCCAGTCCGGCGTTCGAACTGCATTTCGTCAAGCTGTTCCGTCCAACGATCAGCATCTTCGCGGGCTAGTTCCAGCGCGTGAACAACGCCGCGCCGTAACGCATCCAGTTCCATGTGGGTGCCGCGCATCCACGGCTCCGCCGCAGCTGTCTCCTCGCGCCAGTTAAGGCTCGTCATAACTTCTTCTTCTCCCGGAAGGCCTTCACAACCTCACCAACATCCTTGTGCTGCCGATCTACAGCGTCGTTCATTGCCCGAATGTCCTCGGCTGAGATCTGGCCTGCAAGTCGCCTGACTGCAGTCCCAAGTACTGGATGCATCTCTAATGACGCAAGACGGACCAGAGGGACTGCCTGATAAGGCGGGAAGTAGTGACGATCGTCCCGCAGGGCAAAGAAGCCGAAAGCCTGGATGGGACCATCGGTCGAATTGCCAGCAACGATATCAACCTGATTCGCCGCCAGGGAGCGATACAGCAAGCCAAGATCCATGACACGGGGCGCCCCCGCGAACCTCAGCCCATAAGCTGCTTCCAGACCCTGAAGACCGTCAGGCCGTTCCTCAAACTCGTAACCCACAGCTAAGCGCATCGCGGGCGCCTTTGGTTTGAGCGAACTGAGCGTCGTCAGAGTCTGCTGCTTTGCATCTGATCCGCGGACGACCATCGCAAATGTATCTTCAAATCCTAGCGACTCGCCGACAAAAATGCCGTACCTCTCGCGATAGAGTCGCGAGATCGTTGAGAAAACCCGGTCCGGATCTCGATCGACCGGCTGTTTCAAAATCGCCGAGAGTGCGGTACCGGTATATTCCACATAGGCGTCGATTCGTCCGCCAACCAATGCCTGCTGGCAGATATAGCTTCCCGCCAGGTAGAACCGACGCTCCACTCTCCCACCCCCTAGCGCCTCGATCTCTTGCGCAAGCAGTTCGCCAACGACGGTCTGCTCAGTAAAATTCTTTGCGCCAATGGTGATGCGCGAGGAGCGCGGCGGAGCGCAAGCAAGAACGCTGCCGAGGCCAGTAGACACAGCAAGCAGCAAGAGCACCTGACGACACATAGCCATCACAGTCAACGAACCTTCACGGCGAGGCGTCGCTCGAGACTTCCCAACCCTGTGTCCGCCAGTAACGCCAACAGAGCGGCCGGAATTGCACCTGCAAGAACCAGACCATTATCGACACTTGCGACCCCTCGAAAGATCAGCTCTCCAAGACCTCCGGCTCCGATCGCGGCGGCAATCGTCGCCACGCCTACGCAGATAACCGTCGCTGTGCGGATACCCGCCAGGATGAAGCTTGCAGCCAGCGGAAGCTCCACCTTGCGGAGACGTTGCCAGCCCGTCATGCCAAGAGCATTTGCTACATCGCGCAGAGCAGGATCAATGCCTTCAATGCCGACGAACGTGTTCCGAAGAATAGGGAGCAGCGCGTACCCGGTCAGGGCCAGGATAGCCAGACGAGCAGCGTTCTCACCAAGCCACGGCACCGGCAGCAGCAAACCGAACAGCGCCAAACTGGGAACCGTCTGGATGACGTTTGCGATAGCAAGCACCGGCTTCGCCAAAGCGGGTCGTCGAGTCAGAACGATGCCCAGCGGTAAGCCGACACCGACTGCTAGCAACATGGCACTCCCCGTCAACCAAAGATGCTCAAAGCTGAGGCGCGCGATCTCCCACCCGTGGTGTGACAGGAACGGCTTGATGCTGTTCACTGCTTGTCTCCGAACGTTCCGCTTTCGCCATCCGCTCGACGGATCGCCTTGATGTACTCCAGCACTGCCGGCTCCCTGCTCCTGCGAACGTCTTTCGACGGCAGATCGGCGACAACGGAGCCGCCTTCGAGAAACACAACTCGGTCGGCGATGTAGAGGGCTTCCTCAAGATCGTGAGTCACAATCACGACCGTCTTCCGGACGCGTTGCAGAAGTTCATGCAACATGCCCTGAATCTCAGACCGAGTAATCGGATCTAGGGCGCCAAATGGCTCGTCCATCAGCAGGATCGAGGGATCGCTCATAAGAGCTCTGGCGAGACCAACGCGCTGTCGCTGACCTCCGGAGAGCTGATGTGGAAGGCGGTCCGCGTAGTCTTGCGACGGCAACCCAGTCATCGATAAAACTTCAGACATACGGGTGCGCGCCTCGTCATCGGAGCGCCCAGCAAGCTCATAACTGAGCGCGACATTCCTGCCAATCTTCATGTGCGGAAAGAGCCCGCTCTCTTGAATGACGTAGCCGATTCCTCGGCGAAGCTTGACAGGATCGTAGGACGCAACGTCACGACCGCGAACAGAGACTTGGCCGCTCGTGGGTGTAACGAGACCATTGATCGTTCGCAGAAGCGTGGTCTTGCCCGATCCGCTTCGACCAAGCAACGCTGTTGTTGACTGTTGCGCAAAGGAAAGAGTAATTCCGCGCAGAATCGTCTGATCCTCCACGGTGAGAGCGACGTTATCGAAGCTGACCTCTGCGACAGCCACGCGCCTCTCCCGTCCTACTGTTGCTATGCCGTTTCGTCCGTCGGAACCGACAGAGGGTCGGTTGAGGCACTTCCAGTGACAGGCTCGGTTCCACCTGCCCCTTTTACGCGTACAACCGTAATCTTCTCGAATCCCTCTTTGAACGTCGGCGGACGAAGACGCTCTGCCATCTTCTGCATCACATCGTCGGTGACCACGCGCTCCCGCTTGGCGTTGCGCTCCATGCAGACCGCGAACGGCACGTCAAAGAAGACCGCCTGTACCTCATAGCCGAAACTCTTTGCCATCTTGATCCACTGGCGGCGTTCATGTGGCGAGAGGTTGGTTGCATCCACGTAGTTCCAGGGCATCTTCGCAATCAGCCGCGCACGAAGCAGGCTGCGCAGTGTCGAGAAGACAAGTCCCTGATAGCGCTGCTCCGTAATGTCGTCAAACAAGATGTTTCGAAGAAGATCGCTTGAGAGTGGGGTCACTCCGCGACGCTTGTACCATGTCGTCTTCCCTGAACCTGGAAGCCCGATCGTCAAGACCACATAACCACGTGGCGACTTTGCGGCCACAGCCTCGGCCAGGGGTGTGCCAAGATGCTCAGGTTGGGTCTCTACAACGATCTTCGGCTCAGGCCGGGCCTCTTCAACGGCCGGTGGTAATGGGGAAGATTCCGCCGCCTTAACCTCTTCCGCAGCACGCTCTTGGACGATCTCGGGTACCTCCTGAGGTGTGGAAACAGGCTCAGGATAGCTGGGCCGCAGGGGCGCCAGTTGATCGGTTGGCAGTTCCTGCCCTATTTTGCCGGTCGACTCAGAGTCGTTGGGCGGGCGTCTCGAGCGTCGTCTCATCTTATCCAGAATCCATTCGCGCAAGTCGCGCATAGCTCGCTTGTAACACAGCGCGGAAATAAGCCGCAAATGGTTCTTATTGGCGATCCGTGCACGACCACTGACCCAGGTGCCGAACCTGGTCGCGCTTACAATAACCGTGAACGCAATCGTACGCGATAGGAGTAACCGCACGTATGGCAGTAAAGGTAGGTATCAACGGCTTCGGCCGTATTGGTCGAAACGTGTTTCGTACAGCACTTGGCGACCCTGAGATCGAGTTCGTTGCCGTCAATGATCTGACGAGTCCGGCAACGATCGCGCATTTGCTGAAGTACGATTCCATTCTGGGCAATCTGAAGAACGAAATCTCCCATGGCGATGACTTCATCTCGGTCGATGGAAAGAAAATTAAGGTCTTCGCGGAGCGTGACCCGGCAAAGCTCGATTGGGCCTCCGTAGGTGGTGAGATCATTGTCGAGTCGACCGGCTTCTTCACTGATGCTACGAAAGCAAGGGCGCACCTCGGCGCATCCGTAAAGAAGGTCATCATCTCGGCACCCGCTACCAACGAGGACCTTACAGTCGTCCTTGGCGTCAATGATGACAGATACGACGCGGCCACCCATCACGTGATCTCCAATGCTAGTTGCACAACAAACTGTCTCGCGCCTGTTGTGAAAGTTCTGAACGACACCTTCGGTATCGCCTCCGGCATCATGACGACCATTCATAGCTACACAAATGATCAGGTCATCTTGGACACACCGCATAAGGACCTCCGGCGTGCGCGCGCTGCAGCGCTCTCGATGATCCCGTCCAGCACTGGTGCCGCAAAAGCCCTCAAACTTGTCATCCCGGAGATGGACGGCAAGCTGGATGGCTTCGCAATCCGGGTTCCGACGCCCAACGTCTCCGTCGTCGATCTGACCTTCGTTTCAGAGAAGCCCATCTCTGTCGCCGCCGTGAACGAGGCCTTGAAGAAGGCCTCGGAGACTGAGCCCTTGAAGGGGTACCTCGGTTACACCGAGGAAGAGCTGGTGAGTGCGGACTTTCGTGGCAATCCGCTCTCGTCTACCGTCGATTCGAAGCTGACGAAAGTGGTCGGTCAGACCGGTAAGGTCATCAGCTGGTACGACAACGAATGGGGCTACTCAAGCCGCGTGAAGGACCTCATCCTCTTCCTGGTGCAGAAGGGGATCTAACTCAAGCGAAACGGGAGCGGCGGAGCGAAGTGTGTTTCTGCTCGGAAGAGCGGACCCTTCCCTCCGTTTCATCATCCAACCGGCATGAGTGAGCGCACCAACTTCTCTGGTACCAGCCCCTACGAGCCAATCATTGGCTTCTCCCGTGCGGTTCGCGTTGGAAATCACATCCACGTATCCGGCACGGGACCCGTCGACGCAGATGAAGCGGATCCCGCAACGCAGACGGAACAATGTCTCAAACTGATCGCAACCATTCTGAAGGAAGCAGGCGGATCCATCGAGCACGTAGTCAGGACGCGCCTTTATCTCACGCACGTTGAGGATTGGGAAGAGATAGCCCGCATTCACGGCAAGTTCTTCTCCATCGTTCGTCCAGCGGCCACGATGGTTGTTGTTGCCGCCCTGATCAATCCCAGTTGGCGCGTTGAGATCGAAGTGGAAGCAATCATCCCGATAGCCTAAGTGCCTGCTTTCGATGTAACCTCCGGAGTCTGTATGCCAAAGCTTTCGATTCGTGACCTTGATCTTGCGCACAAGCGTGTGCTCATTCGGGTCGACTTCAACGTACCGCTATCTAAAGACGGGTCGCAGATCATCGACGACACACGAATCCGTGAGACGATTCCCACTATCGAATTCGCCATCCGGCATAAGGCCAAGGTCATACTGTGCTCGCATCTTGGTCGTCCTCGTGGGGAACGAGTCGAGAGCATGAGTCTCCGGCCCGTCGTTGATCGCCTGCGTGAACTCCTGGACCACGTTCTTGGGCCAAGTGAGAATGTTGCTTTTTCGCCCGAGTGCGTCGGCGAGATCGCCACGGAACTTGCGACTCAACTTGAGTCAGGACAGACGCTACTTCTTGAAAACCTTCGCTTTCATGCCGAGGAGGAAGCAAACGATCCATCGTTTGCGCGGCAGCTTGCCAGCTTGTGCGATCTCTACGTGAATGACGCCTTTGGTAGCGCGCATCGTGCGCATGCCTCAACCGAAGGTGTCACCCACTTCATCAATCAATCAGCCATGGGACTTCTGCTTGAAAAGGAACTGGAATATCTTGGGAAGGTCATTACAGACCCGATCAAACCCTTTGTCGCAATTATTGGAGGCGCAAAGGTCTCAGACAAGATCGCGGTGATTGATCATCTGCTTGACAAGGTTGATTCTCTGATCATCGGTGGCGCGATGGCCTATACCTTCCTCAACGCCAAGGGCCAGACAACAGGAAAGAGCCTGGCTGAGCCGGATAAGGTCGATGTCGCTCGAGCAGCGATAGAGAAGGCCCTGAGCAACAAAGTGAACTTGCTGCTGCCGATTGACCATGTCTTGGCTGATCGTTTTGGAGATGACGCAGAAACTGAAATCTTCTCGGGTGATGGACCATTCCCGGAGGACCGCATGGCGCTTGACATCGGTCCTGCATCGATACAGGCGTTCTCCAAAGTGATTGCAGACGCCAGTACCATCATCTGGAATGGGCCGATGGGAGTCTTCGAGCTTCCTTCCTTTGCAGCGGGAACCAACGCAATCGCCCAGGCTGTGGCGACCAATCCAGACGCAATCTCCATTGTCGGTGGCGGCGACTCCGTTGCCGCAGTACGGCAGGCCGGAGTCGCTGACAAGATCACCCACATCTCCACCGGCGGCGGGGCGTCGCTGGAGTTTCTCGAAGGTAAGCAGTTGCCCGGTGTCACGGCACTAACCGACAAGCGGGACTAGATCCTTCGGCGTGCCCGCAAGGTTAGGGTGAGCCACTTAGAGTGGCTCCGGGCAGAACGGAATGTAAGTCAAAGGCATCTTAGACTGAACGACATGCGAACACCGATCATCGCCGCGAATTGGAAGATGTACAAGAGCCCCGCAGACTCCGTCACGTTCATCCGTGAGTTTCTGCCCATGATTGCTTCCCACGATGGCAGTGAAATCGTTCTCTTCCCCACAGCAACATCACTTGTCTCCGTCATTGACGCTGTCCGTGGAAGCGTTCTAAAGGCTGGCGCACAGACCATGCACTGGCTGAACGAGGGCCCGTATACAGGACAGACTTCACCGACGATGTTAACTTCGATTGGCGCCACGCACGTTCTGCTTGGTCACTCTGAGCGACGCCTTTATGCCAACGAGACGTACGAGCACGTCAACCTGAAGATCAAAGCTGCATGCGCCCACTCGCTGACCCCTGTCGTCTGCCTTGGAGAGATGCTCTCAGACCGGCAGGAAGGGTATACAGCAGACACACTCATGGCACAGATGGGAGCAGCGCTCGCCAACTTTCCCCAGGAAAAAGCTCATATGCTGGTGATCGCGTATGAGCCTGTCTGGGCCATTGGGACAGGCTCAACGGCAAGCCCAGAGGTGGCGAACGAAACTCATGGCATCATCCGTGGAGAGCTGCAGCGCCGCTTTGGAGCGGAAATCGCCGACGGTCTACGTATCTTGTACGGTGGATCTGTAAAGCCGTCCAATGTTGCAGAGCTGATGGCGCAACCAGAGATCGATGGCGCTCTCATCGGCGGTGGCAGTCTGGATCCCAACACCTTTTCGCAGATCGTTCACGGTACCAGGTAACCAACGGTCCTGAGCACAGCAGCTACTCTCTTGCTCGACGCTGAGTGTGTCTTCTTACAGCAGTTCGAGCTGCAGGATGATGTAGCACGCGCGGCCGCATGCGATGGTACGGTGCCTGCGCCTTGAGGCTGCTTGCCGCAAAGGAGAATCCGGCAAGAACGGTAAGAGAAAGCAGAGCAGAGCGCCAAGTCACTGATTGGATCCTCAACCGAAGTCTACTGTGCGTGGGTGCGCAGCAATCTGCCACTTCAGTGGAGCTAGGTTAACGAACTACGCCGACCTGATCGACCGGCCAGTACACGAAAGCTGCTTTGCCATAGATCAAGCCGCGATCGACCGGCCCGAATTCTCGGCTGTCACTTGAGATCGAGCGATGGTCTCCCATGAGAAAGTATTGCCGTTCCGGAATCACTGTCTCAGGGAACGATCGGTCGTCAGCATAGCGCGTCGGAACGTACTCCTCTGGAACACGTCGGCCATTAACATAAACCCGTCCATGATCAATGCGTAGGTCATCTCCCGGTAAGGCAATCACTCGCTTGATGTAGCTTTTTTCGTGATCATGAGGGTAGAGAAAGACCACAACATCACTACGGTGGATCTCTCCTACGCGGTACGCCATCTTGTTGATGAACAGTCGATCCTGATCTTCCAGCATTGGTAGCATGCTGGTTCCTTCAACGCGAACTGGTTGATATAGGAAAACGATGATGAAGATCGAGACAAACACGGAAAGGATTAGATCCCTCATCCAGGATCGGAGAGATGATTTCGCAGGATCAGGAGAGGGCGTAACGGTCTCTCGAGACCGATCAGGCTCCATCTTGTCCTGCATCTCCGTCCGCCTCAGTTCGTTCATTCATTCCTTTCCTGCTCTGCCTCACGTTTGACGTTCCAGCGAACCCTGCGGTGCCCTGTAGTATGGTTTTGCCTCGGGGTTTCACCCTCTAGTTTTCACCTCCTTGAAGAGTCGATCTGAAAGGAGGATGAAAACTCGAGCAATCCGCGACGCCTCCATCGGCGTAACTCTGGCACCATAGACCCCGTCGTCCTTGAAGCTACCTGTACATCGTCTGGGGCAGACTATGGGCTCGATACTACGGTAGAATCATCCTTGAACGCAGGCAAATGCTATGGCCACCCTCACGATGTTAGAGCAGCCTCCCTACTCTCGGAACGACAACCACGAGAGCTCCACCCTCTATGACCTCATGACTGAGGCGGCAAACGTCGCTTCAGAAGGTTTGGACACGAAATCCGCCCTGGAGATCGCCCGGATCACCAATCATGAAGATGCCAAGATCGCAGCGGCCGTCAAGAAAGCCCTTCCAGAAATCGCCGTTGTAATTGACACCGTAGCCCGCTCCTTGCGAGATGGCGGACGGCTTATCTATGTCGGTGCGGGCTCAAGCGGCCGTATCGCCGCACTTGATGCTTCAGAGTGCCCCCCAACCTTCGCAACTGCCCCATCTCAAGTCCAGTACATCATGGCAGGCGGCCCCAAAGCCCTCGCGAGTGCCTCGGACGTCAACGAGGATTCTCCTGAGATTGGCCAGCGTGATATCGCTCGGCGACGTCCCACGCGTAAAGACATCATCATCGGCGTCTCCGCTTCCGGCAGGACACCGTATGTCGTCGGAGCTGTTGAGTATGCTCGGGCGCGCGGCGCAAAAACCGCCGCGATCACCTGCAACCATCGAACGGCGCTCTCGCAAGTAGCCGACACAACGATCATCGCGGAGGTAGGTCCGGAGGTCATTACCGGCTCCACCCGCATGAAGGCCTCCACAGCGCAAAAGATGATCTGCAACATGATCACGACCGGCGCCATGACGCGACTCGGGTATGTGTACGAAAACCAAATGGTCAACGTGCACATGAAAAACGAAAAGCTGGTCGAGCGTGGTATCCGCGTCCTGATGAAGGTCTGCGGCATCGATCGGGAAACCGCCATCCGAACGATAAAGTCTGCTGGTAAATCGATCCCGATCGCCGTAGTCATGCTGAAGGCCGGGGTCGACAAAATGGAAGCTGTTCGTCGTCTTACCAAGTCAGACGGCAATGTTCGCTTGGCCATCGACGACTCGCGGCTGGAGCTCTGAGACCCACTCCTCGTGTCGGACGTCTCCTAGACCCGGCACGAGTTTAGCTCCGCATCCACCTCGGCACCCCGCTTCTCCTTACTCTTCCGTAAACTTACCTCATGGACAAATTCGTCGTCCGCGGTGGGAATCCCCTGCTCGGCACTATCAAAGTTTCTGGCGCCAAGAACTCAGCACTTCCCTGTATGGCAGCCGCGATCCTCACCGAAGATGAAGTCATCCTTGAAAACATCCCGCAGGTTCGGGATATAGAGACCGAACGCAAGCTGCTCGAGAGCATGGGAGCAGAGGTTGAGCTTGGATACGGCAGAGCGCAGCATCGCACGCGCATCCGCTGCGCAGTCCTTTCTGATCCGGTTGCAAAGTACGAGATCGTAAAAACCATGCGCGCCAGCTCTCTCGTTCTTGGCCCACTGATCGCCAGAACAGGCATTGCACGTGTAGCGATGCCTGGCGGCTGTGCAATCGGCGGTAGACCTATCGACCTTCACATCAAAGGCCTCGAAGCCATGGGAGCAACCATCACCCAGGAGCATGGCTATCTCGAGGCCAGAACGGAACGGCTGAAAGGCGCACACATCGTCTTTGACAAAATAACCGTGACCGGCACAGAGGACCTGCTTATGGCAGCCGTCTTGGCCGAGGGCGAAACACTGTTTGAGAACTGCGCCCGCGAGCCCGAAGTAACCGATCTCGCCGCATTGCTCACGGCTATGGGTGCGAACATTACAGGAGCGGGCACCGCGACCATTCGGGTCATCGGCGTACCAAGGCTGCATGGCGCGCGCCACCGCATCAATCCTGACCGCATTGAAGCGGGCACCTTCCTGATCGCTGGCGCAATTACCGGCGGCGATCTGAACGTAGACGGCTGCAACCCCAGCCATCTCGGCTCTGTCTTGTCCAAGCTCGATCAATGTGGAGTCCGACTGGATGTTGCTGATGATTCGGTGCGCGTTCGCTCCGGTGGCGATCTACGCGCTACAGATATCTCCACGGAGGAGTACCCTGGCTTTCCGACGGATATGCAGGCACAGTTCATGGCGCTTGCAACCCAAACCGAAGGAACCACCGTCGTCACGGAAAACATCTTTGAGAATCGCTTCATGCACGTGCACGAGTTGAATCGCATGGGAGCGAACGTCACAGTCTCCGGGCGAAGCGCAACAGTACACGGCCGGACTTCGCTCCAATCCGCTGCCGTGATGTGCTCTGATCTTCGGGCCTCAGCCTCCCTCGTCTTAGCCGCGCTCGTCGCTGACGGCGAAACCATTCTTGACCGCGTCTACCACCTTGACCGAGGCTACGAGCGATTTGAAGAAAAGCTGCGAGGGGTCGGAGCTCAGATCCGCCGAATGGGTGAGGTCTTCGGAAAGAAGTAAGCATCCCAATCTGCCGCAGCCTACTACACTGCAACAGTAAAGGAGTCCTCGCTTCGGGTTACAGCGCGATACATCGTATCTCGTTCAATTGGTTGACGACCTGCTTCTGTAATTAAGCGCACCAGGTCGGAACGCCGCATCCCCTGCGGAGTCGTCGCCCCGGCGTCGTGGTAGATCTTCTCCTCGATAACTGTACCGTCGATATCATCCGCACCAAATCGCAGAGCGATCTGCGCAATCTTCGGCGTCATCATCTGCCAATACGCCTTAATATGCCCGAAGTTGTCGAGCATCAGCCGGCTTACTGCGATCTGGCGCACATCCAACATCCCCGTCGTGCGCGGGATATGATCCAAGGCCGTATGGTCTGGATGGAACGCCAGAGGAATGAAGGTCTGAAACCCCCCTGTGTCATCCTGAACCTCTCGTAATCGGATGAGATGGTCCACGCGATCGTCATCATTCTCGATGTGTCCATAAAGCATCGTCGCGTTCGATCGCAGCCCCATGCGATGGGCCATGCGGGCAGTTTCCAGCCATTCACCTCCATCGATCTTGTGATCGCAGATGATATGGCGAATGCGATCAGTAAAGATCTCGGCCCCGCCACCAGGCATCGAGTCCACCCCCGCCTCTTTCATGCGCTGCAGAGTGTCCGGTATGGTCATCTTGCCTCGCTTCGCCAGAAACGCAACCTCAACCATCGTGAAGGCCTTCACGTGAACCTTCGGAAAGCGCTGCTTTAATCCGCTCACCAGATCCATGAAGTACTCGAACGGCAGGTCAGGATGCAGACCTCCTACGATGTGGAACTCTGTAACGGCCTCTGTGTAACCACTGGCAGCAGTATCAAACGCCTCTTCAAGCGCCATGGTGTAGGTGCCCGCATCCCCCTTCTTTCTTCCGAAGGCGCACAGTCGACAGGAGGCAACGCAGACGTTCGTCGGGTTGATGTGCCGATTGACGTTGAAGTAGGCAAGGTTGCCATGCAGCCGTTCCCGTACGAAGTTAGCCAGCCATCCTACCGCGAGAATGTCGCCGCTCCGGTAGAGCTGCACACCGTCGTCGAATGTCAGCCGCTCACCGGCGAGAACCCGGTCAGCAATGGGCAGGAGAGCGGGATCATCGGTCTGGAACTGATGGCGCGGCGCAGGAGCAGCGAACGAAAGACTCATACCATAAGTTTACGCCGTTGAGCTAACGTGAAAGCACAATGGGCGATTCGATCATCTGCGGTTGAAGCACGACTCCATCGTAGAGGGTGGCGCCGATCATGTGATCACCGATCGGACGCACAAAGCGCATATGCCACCCCGTATCCCAGGCCTTTGGAGTGAAATCCGGAAGATGAATCGCAAAGATCAGCGTCGTCGTGCTGTTCGCTGTGGCGACAATCTGCTGTGAAGCACGATCGAAGTAGAGACTGTTGACGTCGCGAATCGGAAGATTTGGGGGATTCTGCCACCCCTGCGTTCCTCCGCGACGAACATATAGTCCTTCCCGGCCGCCTACCCAGACATCTCCTTCATCGTCCACAGCGACTGCCGCGATCTGCGTCAGCATCTCTGGTTTCGGCAGGTCCGACCACGACGCGCCACTGTCCTTGGAAATCGAAAGAGAGGTCAATGTGGCTGCGACAACAACACTCTTAGCAGCTGCTATCGCTCGGTATGTACCCGCGGGCACATCGGCGATTACACTCCAACTTTCCCCGCTCGTCGGACTCATCAGCAATCCCCTCTCGCTGAGAGCGAACAGGATATTCCCGTCCCCAACAAGTCCGTAAACTCCTCCATCAAACGCTTGCGGCTTAGGCGCGCCGGCACCTGCCCGCGTCGCTGGAGCCGGCGTCTTCTTCATAACTGAGGATCGCTTGAGGGTCTTCGCCCTTGTATCCGACGCGGAGGTCTCCCGAACGGACCCGACCTCAGCCCACATCGAGTCTTTCAGACGGAAGATGCCGTGAGACGTCGCTGCCACCATCGTCCCATCCACGGCCTGAGCCAGGCCAAACACGTCGCGTCCTCCCAAACCCGTGCTCTGCTGAATCCAGGTAAGGCCCCCATTGTCGCTGGTGAAGACGCCTCCCCATTCCTTGTCGTTCAAAATGCCGATATAGAGGGAGGCAGGCCTATGAATGTCAGCAGCATAAGCTGCTACTTGGCGAGCCGTGAAGCCTTTGTTCGCCGGGCTGAAGCTTGATCCTCCATCGTCCGATGCGAGAACACCACCCCGGTCGGTTGCAAGAAGCACCCGTTTCGAATCCTTTGGATCGACATACACATCGTTCACGATGATCTCGGGTCCAGTGGTTCGATTCCAGTTCTTTCCTTTATCGGTCGTTCGAAAGAGTCCCTCTGTCGTTCCAGCAAACACGGTAGCCAATTGCTGCGGATCCTGTTTCAACACACGCGTCCGTCTGGCGGTTGATGGTATGCCTTGAATCTTTCTGAATCGACCTGCCGCGTCATCACTTTTGTAGATTCCCGAGCAGGCGCTGGCGTAAACAGTCGCAGGAGACTTCGGATCAACGATGATGGAAAAAACATCGGAGTCATCGATGATGCCCTCTTTAATGTTGGTCCAGTGCTCTCCGCCATCTGTCGTCTTCCAGGGGAGATGCCATGTTCCGGCGTAGATGATGCGGGCATCTACCGGGTCGACCGCGACCGACTCGACCTCGTGGATCTCTGTGCTTCCTGCAGGACTGATCTGCTTCCAGTGCACTCCGCCGTCCGTCGATCGGAACACACCTTTGAGCGTTCCTGCGACGATCAGATTATGGTCGGACAGCGCCTCCGTCATGGACCGGATTGACTCGCCTTTCATGTCCGCGTTTTCCTGCCATGTCTTGCCCGCATCACTGCTGCTGTAAAGACCGCCTTCTTTACTGCCCGGCACCCAAACTCCAACAAGCAGATGCTTCGGATCAGCCGGATCCACCAGGATGTGGTCGAGCGCAAGATCATCCCGTAAGGCTAAACGCGCAAGTCGGACCCAGCTTGAGCCTCGATCATGTGTCTCGTAGATCCACCCATTAAGACTTCCGAGATACAAGTGCTCATGGTCAGACGGATCAATCCCAAAGGAACGGGCATCTCCGCCAAATGGACCAAAAGGGAGCCAGGGTGCAGCGAAGAGTGAATGCTCCGTGGCAAAGAAGATCGCCAACACGCAAGCAAGTCGTAACAGGGTTCCGGAAGTGAATGTCGGAGAAGAGTAAAACCGATTCATGGTGCGTCTTGCTTTCTCGCTACTTGGCAGAGTGAGAGGCGATTGCTTCAAGTACGTCACGCTAACGCGAGAAAGGCTGGCTGGGAGAGAACCCAGCCAGCCTCCGCTCGCGGTTTGCGTGCGAACTACTTCTTCTTGTGGCTACGAACCGCTGTGCGAGGACGAACCTTGACTGCGGACTCATCGACTGCAGTGATGCCCGTGCTGTCGAGAGTGGCGCCTGCAGGGATCAGGGTAGTGGTGACCGTCTTGCCATCCTGCGTTCCGGTGTAGACCGCTACGCGTGAAGCATCGATACCCTTTTCCTTGACCAGGTAGTCCTTCGTGTTGACGGCGCGCTCTGCAGCGAGCTTGTTGCCCATCCGCTCACCGCTTGCAGCGTTTCCAACTACCGCGAGTTTCGCGTCAGAGGAGCGTTGCAGATTGAGCGAGATGTCATCCAGGCAAGCCTTGGCTTCGTTGTCAACCCGTGTCGGACGGCGCTTGTCGCGATCGAAGTTGATCGAGCAGAGATTGCTGGTCGTTGGTGCTGGCGGTGGTGCCGGAGCATTGACCGTGACTGTCGTTGTCTGCGAAGCCGTCTGGCCCTTGTCATCAACCACATTGCACGTAACGGTAATTGTGCCCGGAGCCGCGCCAGCCGTGCTCAACGTTGCTGTCGAGGTGTTGCCGGTGATCGATCCAGCCGTCGCGCTGTAGCTGTACGTCAACGGGCGATTCTGCGGGCTAACACCGTTGGCCGTAATCGTCGAGGATTCACCCGGGTTCACGCTTGACGGATTAGCCGAGCAGCTGACCGTCGGTGGCTCGAACGCCTTGATCGTATAAGCAGCAGAGCAGTCCGCCATCTGTCCAGGCTTCTTGCCTTCGCTGACATGACCCTTGGCGGTATAGCTCCCAGGGTTGGACGCCTTGGTGTCGATGTTCGCCACATTCGACGTTCCGCTGATCGTACCGCCGTCTGTCGTCCAGGTGTATGTTGCTGTCTTCTTGGGGTTCAGGTTTGCCGCGGTTCCTGTGATGGTGATCGGGTCACCCGGATATCCGGTCTCGGGCGAAGCGACGCAAGCCAAAGTAACGGGGGCTGGTGGAACGATGGAGCCAAAATGAGTAACGATACCGGTGCTTAGTTCGGCAGCTCCCAGGTTCGCTCGACCACCAAGCACGCCGGCCGTTGGCACAGTAGTCGATGGACCAAAGTCAGCATGGATATACCGATAATCTGCTTCGAAGAGGCGTAGCGAAAAGCGATGGTTGAAGAAAGGGAGGTCGTAGTCCATACCGCCGCCGACAGCAAGCGATGGACCCCATTGGTAAGGTTCATGGTAGAAAGGCGTACCGCTGTTGTTGGGGCCGCCAATGCGTGCAGCTCCACCAAGCGCATGCGCGAACAACGTGAAGTTCTGCATCGGAGCCCGGAAGATCGGACCCGCTGATCCTGTGTACAGCCCGTCGTTGTTACCGTCAGGGTGAGCCGTGAAGAGAATCTCAGCACCGACATACTTATTAAAGTAGTACGCACCACTTCCTGCAGCTCCCTCGTCAACCGATGAGTAGCTGATACCTGCGGGCTTCACCTGACCGTGTGCACCGAAGTACGAGTAACCGGTAAACAGATCAAATCGTGAAGGGTTTGGCCCAGCTGGGGCGGGCGCGCTGGGCGCAGTCTGAGCACCTAGGCTGGCTACACCAAGGCCGACCACACAAGCAGCCAGTGCGAACCGGCCAAGTTTAGAATACGGGCTATAAACCATTCTACTTCCTCCGAAAAAACGTCTGCATGTCTTCCGAGATGCTTGGATTCTCTTTATGTTCAACTCTGATTCGATCCACTTTATAGCAGTTGTAAACCGGAGCGAGAAGAAAATCCTCGTCCCTCTGCACTTTCTTCTTTCAACTCTACTAGGACAAAGCACTTTCTCCGCTACTTTCTGAACCTGCGAAGTAACGAATCGTCCGCATTGCGTGCATCAGAAGGCCGATGATCAGGCCTTTCTAACAATCAACTAAGGTTCAGTGTTCTTCGAATCGTGCCACGTTCGGCCTGGATCTTTTCCTGCAATAGCGTGATGGCGTAGAGCAGTTGCTCAGGTCGCGGCGGGCACCCCGGTACATACAGATCCACCGGAATGATCTGGTTCACTCCTTGAAGCAGGGCGTAGTTGTTGAAGACGCCTCCAGATGTCGCACAGGCTCCCATCGAGATCACCCATTTAGGCTCGGGCATCTGCTCATACAATCGCCGAATCACCGGCGCCATCTTCTGCGAGACTCGGCCCGCAATGATCATCAGATCACTCTGCCGCGGTGACGGCCGAAACACCTCCGCGCCAAATCGAGCGATGTCGTACCGCGATCCACCCATCGACATCATCTCTATGGCGCAACATGCCAATCCAAAGGTCATCGGCCAGACAGAATTCTTCCGAACCCAGTTCACTGCCGCATCAAGTGACGCCAGCACAATACCCTCCGGCTGGTCGTAACCCCAATTCACCTCAGTGACCTTAGCTTGGTTCTTGGCCATACTGTCCATGCTTCCGAACAGATAGCGATCGCCTTTTTGCGGAGTCTGTGTGGGCCGGCCGGCGCTTGTATTCTCACTGCTCATGCTTCCATTATGAACGAAATACCTGCCTTGGCAGGAACTTCGCCACCTGAAATCAACGCCCTTGTGTCGGGTTGGTTCTTCCGCTACATCTCCCTGCGTCCGGCACACTTAAGCTCACTCGAAATCGCATCGCGAGCACGGTGCCGAGCGCATCTGCGGCTCCGGTCTGTGACGGCTGAAGCGTATGCGCCGTCGTCGCGAAATGACTCGCAACCAGAGCTGCACCTGCTGCCTGATCAGCAGTCCCAGGCACCAGTGCAGCATCGAGTATTTCGAACCGTCCCTCCAACGCACGGGAAGCTACCTCCGTCACAGCCGCTTCCTGTGCAGCAGCTGTCGGACTTCGCGAGGACAGTACGTCGCGATAGGCCTGATCTGCCCCTTTCCAGTCTGCTGTCCTGGCCAGATAGCGAAACGTCCTCGGATTCCACCCCACAACATCCTGCGCCCTGAACCCAAAGTCCGTTGTCAGCAGGAGCGGGTTGATAGAACGAAAGGGCGGTGTTGCGAGCTCGGCGTAATCTACCTTTGGGCGAACGCCAGAGCTCGGCAGCACCCGGATACTCCATCCATGCGGCAGTGGCTCCAGGAGGAAATCCAACCCTCCGCCCAGCGATCTGCGGTAGCTGTCGTGCGCGTGCACCACTCCTTCTAAATCAACGTGTCGGCAGCTTCTTGAGTCGGCCCGTTGCAGACTCGTCTTCTCGGGCCTGCGAGTCTGCTGCGTCATGCCATCACTCGCGCTACCAAGCAGCCACAGGCCGGCCAACCCCATCTCTCTAACCCGCATGCGTCACGACCGCCTCCGTCAAAGCTGCCACCAACGCTGTCTTCTCCTCGGTCCTCAACTTTCGGCCCTCTCGTGTCAGATAGAAAACATCGATCGCCGTCTCCCCTTCGGTATCCACCAGAGCCACCTCGATACTGCAGCCATGTTCGGCCATCGTCAGGCTCAGAGCATGCAGAAGACCCGGTGTGTCCTTCGTGACTAACTCCAACAGCGTGCTGTGTGAAGAAGCGTCATCAATGATCGAGAAAGTCGGAGCAGATGGCGCCCTCAACGTACGCCGCGCGCTCCTGCGCCGTCCCCGCAGCAGACTCTCCACCGAAGTCCGACCACTCACCACATCGCGCACACTCACCACAAATCGATCCCGCTCCGATTCGTTCATCTCCAGCGTGCGATAGCTGTCCGTAAATCGAAAGCTGTCGACCACCGTTCCCTGTCTGTTAGAAAAGGCATCCGCCGTAAGAATATTCATGCCCCAAGCCGCGAGCGCGCCCGCTACGTTGGCAAACAACAACGCGCGATCTACTGTCACCAGCACCAACTCATTCACAGTCGGGGAGTAGTGAAAGTCGACTTGAACTGAATTCTGCTCAAACCTTTCCGCCATCTGAAAGTGTTTCCGGATCTGCTCCGCGCTACGCGTTCGCACATACCGCTCCGGAAATCCCTCCACAAACAACGCAACCGCCTCCGTCTTTCCGGGCAAGCTGGCAGTCACACGCGCCACCAGATCGGTCGCAAGTGCACTCACCCGTTCCTCGTCAACGCTGTGGTCCAGGTGATTCGACGTTGCAATATACAGCCGCCACAGATTTTCTGCCTTCCACGGCGTCAACGCGTCCGGATGTACCGCATTCAGATCCGCATATGTAAACAACAGGAGCATGCGGAGCGCCTCCTGCGTCTGCACCTTCCCGGCGAATGCCCGGATCGTCTCTGCGTCAAAGATGTCCCGCCGCAGCGCTGAGGACATCTCAAGATGGTTTCGAACCAGATCGACAACCAGAGAGGCTTCGTACGGCTCGAGCTCTAAGCGTGAAAGCACCCCTTGTGTCAGCCGTGCGCTCTCAAGCGTGTGGTCAGTCGTGCTTCGACCCTTTCCGGTGTCGTGCATCAACGCGGCTAGAAACAGAATCTCCTTGTGCGGCAACTCCACCAAAACCGCCGCAAAGCGTCTGCCCCACTCCGCCAGATCGCCCGTTCCCACTCCAAGCGCGTGCAAGGTGTCGATCAGAACAAACGTGTGTTCATCAACCGTGTACCGGTGATACGCATCGCGAATCACTAGGGAATCGATTCCGTGGAACTCGGGCAGCAGAAGATCCAGCAGACCCACGGCATGCATCACCCGCAGCGCGGTTCCCGCGTATTGGCCTAATAAAATCTCCCGCAAGCGATGCCAAAGCCCAGCACCATCCTCCAGCCGTGATGCGAGCACCGGCAGACTGAGCAGAAGATCCGCCTCTACCGCGGCATCCGGTGACGCTCCCGTTCGCGCCACCTCGGCAAACAGCCGCAGCACGGTCTCCGGGTCGGCGCCTTTTCCCGTGGCAGCGGCGTCTGCTGCAAACGTCACACGATCCCCGACACGTTCATAGCCCGCTGGCCAGTGCGATGCTGCGCTGCGTCGCCCCAATCGTGCCAGCTTGCTCAGCCCGCCCGTAGGTTCAGCCGGCCTCGCAAGTGCTCGGGTCGTAGATCGCTCGATCGTTCGTGCGTGGCGAAAGTACACGCGCATCCAATAGGCCGCATCCATCACGCGTGCGGCAGCGTCCCGGCCCTCCTCGGCCACTCCAATCCTCTCCTCCGCCGCTCTGTCCTGTGCCTGCCAGTCAAGCGTATTGTCGTCACGCTCATGGCGAAGGTGCAGGAAACAACGAAGGCCTGTAAGGAACTCATTTGCTTCCATCCACTCGCTGTCCTCAGCAGGAGCAGCAGCCTCCGCGTGAGCGGACCAGCGCTGCATAAGACTCAACCATCTGGTTACATGCACATCTCGCAAGCCGCCCGGGCACTCTTTAACGTTTGGCTCTAGATGAAAGATCGTATCGCCATACTTCAGGTGTCGCGCCCGTGTCAGGTCGCCGATCCCTCTTGTCAGAAGCTTCTGGCCCTTCTGCACAAGCCGTGGCAGCGCCTTCGATCTCAGCGCGTCGCCAAGCTCCGAATCTCCCGCCACAAAGCGCTGGTCCAGAAGCGCCAGAGCGAATTCCACGTTGTCCGGATCGACATGCTCGCAGTCTTTAAGTCGCCGCATCACGGGAGCAAAGCGCGTTCCCGAGTCCCACATCATCTTGCTGACAAAGCGAATCGCCGCCTCTCGCTCCGCTCCCTCCCCTCGCAGAACGAACAAGAGATCGATGTCCGAGTAGGGGAAGAGCTCCCGGCGACCATATCCGCCCGTCGCGATCAAGGCCACATCGTGTCGCAAACCCGGCTCCGCGTCTATGACTCGCAGCCACACTCCGCGCAGCAGGTCATCTACGGCCTCCGATCGCGCCTGAACAAATCCCGAGCCTGTCGCTTCGCCGGCCTCAAAAGCTTGTTTCAAGCTCGTCATCGCCGCCCGATACCGGGTCTGTAGATCGTCAGAGCGAACCGGCTTGGATGTGGTCCATTCGCTGCTCATGATCGGTAGCCGTCTCCTGGCTAGCTGCAGCCCAGAACAGAAAGTGCGTGCCTGCCAGCCCTACACAGCTGTCTCACCACGCTCATCATTCCGAATGCGAATGACCTCGTCAATCTTGGAAACGAAGATCTTACCGTCCCCAATCTTTCCGGTTCGCGCAGCCGTGGAGATCGCCTGAATGGCTCGCTCAAGCAGTTCGTCCGAGACCACCGTCTCCAACTTGACCTTCGGCAACAGATCGACCGAGTACTCTCGGCCGCGATAGAACTCCGTATGTCCCTTCTGTCGTCCGTGTCCTCGCGCTTCAAGAATCGTCATGCCGTCAACACCGATCTCCACCAGGGCATCCTTGACCGCATCCAGCTTGGATGGCTGGATCACCGCCTCAATCTTGTGCATCGCTCTATCCTCCGCGAAGTTCGCTCTTCTAGTGTGCCCAGTCGTATCCTTCTTCGCCATGCTGCGAAAGGTCCAGGCCTTCGCGTTCGTCGTCCTCACTCATTCGCAGACCGATCACCTTGTCTACGACAAACAGAATGCAAAGCGTGCCAACACTCGATAGGCACCAGGCGATCGCGATCCCAACCACCTGATTCCCCAGCTGATGAGCATTGCCCTCGAGCAACCCCGTCGCCTTCCCCGTTCCGAAGATTGGATTGATCGCGCTGTTCGCAAAAACTCCGGTCAGCAACGCGCCGATCGTTCCGCCCGCGCCGTGAACGCCAAAGGCGTCAAGAGAGTCATCATACCCGAAGGCCGCCTTCACCTTGACCACCATGAAGTAGCAGAACACTCCCGTAATCAGACCGATCCATAACGCGCTGATCGGCGTAACAAAGCCAGCCGCGGGCGTGATCCCTACCAGTCCCGCGACTGCTCCTGAGATCGCGCCCAGCGCCGAAACCTTTCCCTGCCGCAGCCACTCCGCTCCGCCCCAACCGATCGCCGCCGCAGCAGCAGCAAAGTGTGTCGCCACAAACGCCGACGTCGCCAGCTTCCCCGCGCCAAGCGCCGATCCGGCGTTGAACCCGAACCATCCCACCCACAGCAAAGCCGCCCCGATAAAGCTGAACGCCACCGAGTGCGGCGGCATCGGCACCTTCGGGTATCCAATCCGCTTTCCGAGATAGAGCGCCGTCACGAGCGCCGAAACCCCGGAAGTGACATGCACCACCGTCCCACCGGCAAAATCCAGACATGGAAAGCGGCCGCCCAGCGTCGCATTCAAGAGTCCATGCTTTCCCCACACCATGTGCGCCATCGGGCTATACACGAAGATCGCCCACACGGTTAGAAACACCAGCATCGCCGAGAACTTCATCCGCTCGGCAAAGGCACCCGTGATCAGCGCCGGCGTGATAATTGCGAACATCAGCTGGTACACCATAAACGTCTGCAAGGGGATCGTCGCCGCGTAATCCTTGTCCGGTTCCAGCCCCACTCCCTTGAGGAAGACATGGTGCAGTCCGCCAAGAAAAGCATTCCCGTCGCCAAAGGCCAGGGAGTACGTCAGCAAAGCCCAAAGCACGGTGATGGCCGCCACCATCGCGAAGGTCTGCATCATCGTGCCCAGGATATTTTTCTTGCGCACCAGACCGCCGTAGAACAAAGCCAGACCGGGCACACTCATCAGCAGCACCAGAGCGGAGCTCACCATCATCCATGCGTTATCGCCGGCCATCTGCGCCGCGGCGATCGCCGCCGAGTTGTCGCCGGCCTGCTTCTCAAGCGCAGCAATCCGGTCCGTCTGCGCCGTTGCCGCGGTCTGCGCCGCGCTCTGCCGTACCACGCCAAATGACCCCAGCAGGACCGCCAAAGCCACAATCCACTTCCACATCGGTAGACGCATCATCATCATCAAACCGCCCGTTCAGAAAGATAGAAGTACGGCAGCGCGGCAGTGCCTCTCGCACCGAGGAACCTGATTGGACCTGCTTCGCAGCATCGCGTGCACGATCCCCACTTGCTTGTTCTGATGGGCTTAATCTACACAAGCTTCCACGCAAACGGAAGCTCGTCATGTGCTGGCGATCATGGAACGCCACTCAGCGCGGAGGGTTCTCCGCCAACGACCTCTGCACCGCTGCAAACACCTCGTCCACGCTGATGCCAGCAAGACATCGCTTCTTCTCAACCAGGCACGTCTCCAGACCACATCCCCAGCACTCCGTCCGGTGATACAGCACTGTGTGTCGCGCGCCGTAGGGAAACCACGTGCGTGGAATGTTGCGTGCGGCAAAGATCGCAACGCACGGAGTCTGCACCGCTGCCGCCAGATGCATCGGCCCCGAGTCATGCCCCAGAAAGATCTGCGAGCGCTCAAACACCGCCGCACTTTCGCGAGGCGTCAGCGTCCCGCACAGGTTGATCACTGACCCTGCAGACCGCTGCGTCCACATCTCCGCCGCATACTCGCTGGCCTCGCTTTCCGTCGCTGCACCGGCCAACGCTAGCACGTGGCCCGGCAACTCCCGCCCCAGCCGCGTCAACAACGCTCGCCACTTATCGCGTCCCCAATCCTTCGCCTGCACCTTCGTCCCTACCGAGACCGCAAGGACCGGCCTGCCCCTTGCCGGCTCAAGAACACGCCCAGCTGTGGCTCGCTCCGCTTCGGTTAGTTTTAGATCCCACGCTGCCTGGCTTCCAAGCTCCGCGTCCCCAAGCTCCGCCAGATTTCTCGTCAATCGCGACGCCTCCGGCTCGAGCGTGTACGGAATCGCAGGCATCGCAAACTCCGGGGTCCCGATCTGCGTCAGCTCCGCCCCGCTCTCCCGTTGCGGTTGGTCCATCGCCTCCGTCTGCGGAACCCCGATCTGCTTCCGTATCCCGCACAGCCGAAAAAAGGCCGCATCGCGTCGCGCCGAAGCAACGCCACGTCCCGACGCGAGATACACCAGCACCTGCGGCCGAAATCGCACCACCTCCGCCCACACTCGTGCGAGCTCAAATGGCGATCGCGTTCCCACCGAGTACCGCATATAGCGATGCACCAGACCGCCTTCACCCAGCACAGCCGCCGCCGGAGGTGCCTTCGCCGCGACCGGATGATTCGTCAGCAGGCAGCGTTCCGCGTGCGGAAAGGCCCGCGCCACAAGGTGAAATGCTGGCAGGGCAACCAATGTGTCGCCCAGCGAACCAAGCCGGTAGATCAACACCCGACGCACCGCAGGCTCAACCTTTGTTCTCAACTCGGAAGTGGCAGGGAGCGGCATCACCAGATCTAGCATGCCTCAAAACCCGCGCCGGAAAGGCTGGTACAGTGTCGAGAAATGAAGATCAACTCCGACGTGCCGGATGTAAGGGCGCTCGCGGCATTGCAGATGCTATGGACCTCTGAGTGGCATCGGACCTCCCCCACCCTGCCACACTCCCTCGGTCTTATCTCCTTGATCCAGCAGGAGCACCGCGCTAACTTTGCGCTCTGGCACGAAGAAGATAAGGCACGCGATCCCTCCGCCACAGACCCGCAGATCGCCGCCGTCAAGCGAGCCATCGATAGCCTCAACCAGCAACGCAACGACTTCGTCGAAGACATCGACGAGTGGCTGCTTCGGCACTTGCCTATGCCGGCGCCGACTGCCGCGGCTCACTCCGAGACCCCTGGCATGATGTTGGATCGCCTGTCCATTCTCGCGCTCAAAGTCTTCCACACCCGCGAAGAGTCCGAGCGCCCCGATGCCTCACCTGAACATCACCAGCGAAATGCGGAGCGCCTCCTGATCCTCAACGAGCAGAGATCCGATCTTTCCTCGGCCCTTGCCGCTCTTCTCGACGCAATCGTAGCCGGCGAAAAGTCCTTCAAGCTCTATCGGCAGATGAAGATGTACAACGATCCCGACCTCAACCCGGAGGTGTATCGCAAGCAGAGGGGTTGACCGGCGGGCAGGGTCTGCGTATAAAACCGAGACGAGTGTGAAGTGAGGAGCGCTGGCCTTCTAAGCCGCTTCGAGAGCTTCCGGAACTCCGACGAGAACGTTATGGCCCAGGCAAAAACAGTGACGGCAACGAGCAAACGATCCGTAAAGACAATCGAAGGTATCAAACCACCGGCCATCGATGAGACTCGAGCCAAAGCGCTCGCCCTCTATGAGTCAGCCGTTCGCCTCATGCAGGACGGCAAGTATGACAAGGCTCACGCTGCCTTTGACAAGATGCTTGCGACGAGCCCCGGTGATCTGGCGGACCGCATCCGCATGTACATCAACGCCTGCCTGCTCAAGGTGCAAAAAGGCAAGGTCACCTTCCAGAGCCACGAAGAGCGCTACGACTACGCCATCTCCCTGCTCAACTCCGGAAAGTACGACGAAGCTCGCGAGCACTTCCGGGAGATCCTTGCCGAAAACAACAAGGCCGATTACGCCTTTTATGGCCTGGCCGTTCTCGCCAGTATCGCCGGCGACTCTCACCAGTGCCTCGAACACCTCACCGAGGCCATCCGCCAAAATCCGCACAACCGCATTCAGGCCCGCGCCGACTCCGACTTCCAGGACATGGCCGATGATCCCCGCTTCACCGAGCTCCTCTATCCTGAGGCCTGACCGCAACTGAACTCAATGCGCCCACTTCTCGGTTGGGCCGCAAAGCCCTCCTTCACCCCACGCGATAGACTGCATTCCGTGGAGTGTTTGGAGCGAGGTCGATGGATCTGCAGCAGACTCATGGCGTAACCAACGGTCGAACCATCCGTGTCGTCTGTATCGGTGGCGGCACTGGCCTGTCGACGCTGCTACGCGGCCTGAAGCGCTTTGTCGCCGCCCCGGTCTCACACGACAGCGACCATCCACTCCATAGCGACGTCCCGACCCTCATCCGCGACCTCGTCGCCATCGTCACCGTAACCGACGACGGCGGCTCTTCCGGTCGGCTTCGGGAAGACTTCAAGATGCTTCCCCCAGGTGACGTTCGCAACTGCCTCGTCGCCCTCAGCGAAGACGAGCATCTTCTCTCTAAACTCTTCCGCTACCGCTTCAGGCAGGGCGAGCTCGAAGGCCACAGCTTCGGCAACCTCTTCGTCGCCGCCCTTTCCAACATCACCGGCGACTTCGCCCAGGCCGTGCAGATGTCCTCGCAAATCCTCGCCACCCGCGGCCGTATCTTTCCCGCCACCAACACCAACGTCACGCTTTCAGCCAAGATGCACGACGGCACCACCGTCCACGGCGAAACCAATATCACTGCCAGCAAGTGCAGCATCGTCGAGCTCATGCTCGATCCCGCCACCGCCGGCCCCTTACCCGAAACCCTCGACGCCATCGCCAACGCTGACCTCATCACCCTCGGCCCCGGTTCGCTCTACACCTCCCTCATCACTAACCTGCTCGTCAAAGGCATCCCTGAAGCTCTCGCCGCCTCCAAAGCCACCCGCGTCTTCATCTGCAATCTCATGACGCAGGCCAACGAAAGCCTTGGCCTCTCCGCCTCCCAGCACATTGAACGCATCGCCGCCCACGCCGGTCCACTGCGCTCCCGCATCTTCGACTACGCCCTCATCAACAACTCGCCCATCTCGCCGCAGCGCCTCGACCAGTACGCCCGCGAAGGCCAGTCCCCCATCCAGGCGGATCTTGATCGCATCAAGTCCCTAGGCGTCGAACCCATCGTCGGCAACTTCGTCCACGAGGGCGACGTCCTCCGTCACGAGTACGATCGCGTCACCGAAGCCTTGCTCAACATCGGCCTCCGTGAGCGTCGCCGGCATCCGCGCAACTGACACCCGCATCGTGCCCCACGCAATCACCGTCCGCCCCGTTCAGCCAGCCGATGCCGCTGTTTGGGAAGACCTGCGCGAAGGGCTCTGGTCCGACGAGCGCGAAAGGCATGCAGAAGAGATCGCCCGCTTCTTCGCTGGCAACCTAAGCGAGCCGATTGCCGTCTTCCTCGCAGAATCAGAGACCGGCAGCATCGTAGGCCTGGTGGAACTCTCCTTGCGTTCGGACATCCCAGGTCTGCTGGGCAGGCGAACCGGGTACGTGGAAGGTCTTTACGTCGCGCCACTCTACCGCTTCCGCGGTGTCGCCAGCTTCCTTCTACAACACTCCAGGAACTGGGCTCGTCAACAGGCTTGCGATGCGTTCGCCAGCGATCGAGAAGACCGCGTCATAGTCGATCCCACCTTCTCCGGGCAGTCCTCTACTGAGCCGTAGTAAGTCTCTCCGCCGGCACAATGCCCCGAATCAACTCCGGATGCGGTGTCGTCTCCACCGTCCGCTTCAACTGCCCACACGCCGCATAGATATCCCGCCCACGCGGCTTGCGAACATACGTCGGCAACCCGTTCGCGACCAGCGTCTGCTGGAACCGTGCCACATCCGCCGGATCCGGCTGCCGATACGCAATCCCCGGCCCTGGATTCCACACAATCAGGTTCACCTTCGCCCGCCGTCCGCGAAGCAGCGCCAGCACCTCGCGTGCATGCTCCGGTTGGTCATTCACCCCGCCGAGCAGCACATACTCAAACGTCACCCACTCGCGCGTCCGCAGCGGCAGGCTGTCACACGCGTCCAGCAGCGCGTCAATCTTCCATTTGCGCGTAATCGGCATGATCTGCTCGCGCACGCCATCATTCGACGCATTCAGCGACAACGCCAGCTTCGGCCGAACCGCCTCCAGCGCAAACCGCCGGATCGCCGGCTCAATGCCTGAGGTCGACACCGTCATGCGCGACTCCGGGATCCCTAGCCCCGTCACCAGCAGCCGCACCGCCGCCATAAAATTGTCGTAGTTCAAGAACGGCTCGCCCTGCCCCATAAACACCAGGTTGATTCGTGCCGGGTTGTTGTTTCCCCGCAGGCTCGCCAGCTTCACCTCATGCCGGTTCAGCACCGCCGCCACCTGCCCGGCAATCTCCCCCGGCGTCAGGTTCCGCCGGATCCCCAGCTTGGCCGTCAGACAGAACTGACAGTTCACCGCACACCCTACCTGCGACGACACACAGATCGTTGACCTGCGGAACGCTGTCCCATCTCCTCGCCCCGCCACCTGCGCCGCAGACGCACCATTACCCTCTTCCTCAAGCCCCGCGTCCGTACCGTCTCCGCGCTCTCCGCCATCACCCTCCGGCATCCACACTGTCTCGACCGTCTCGGCATCTGCCAGCCTCACCAGGTAGCGCTCTGTCCCATCCACCGATCGCGCAGTAGACCAGAGCTCCGGTAGCCCGACGTGATGCGTTGCTGCCAGACGCTCACGCAGCCCCGCAGACAGCGTCGAGATCTCGTCAAGAGATGCCACGCGCTGGCGGTAGAGTGCGTCGAAAAGCTGGCGTGCGCGATATGGTTTCTCGCCCATGCCAGCCATCAGGCCAGTAAGTTCGGCGAGATCAAGACCAAACAAAGCAACACGCGTCGAATTGGGGTCGCTGGACATCAAGTAAGTAGCAGTACGCTACATCCCAGTTTATCGCCTTCGCTTCGACTTCAATCAATGCCGGCGTAAACCCTGTGAAACAATATCGGCTCAAGGAGTTTCATGTCCGCTACGGCTTCCCCGATCGAAACGCTCAGCCCGGAGGGCCGCGCCGTCCGCTCGACCACTCGCAACATCCGCCGCACCGTTCTCCCCAACGGCATGCTGGTCCTCACCGAGCGCATGAGCCACGTCAACAGCCTCTCCATGGGCGTCTGGATCGCCAGCGGATCGCGCGATGAATCCGCCGAGCGCAGCGGGATCTCTCACTTCGTCGAGCACATGGTCTTCAAGGGCACGACCTCCCGCTCTGCCCAGCAGATCGCTCGCGAAGTCGACAGCATGGGCGGTAATCTGGACGCCTTTACCAGCAAGGAAAACGTCTGCTTCAACATCAAGGTGCTCGAAGAGAAGGCCGAGCCCGCTCTCGATGTCCTGTCCGATCTCGTTCTCCATCCCACCTTCAGCGCCGAAGATGTCAGCCGCGAGCAGGGTGTCATCCTCGAAGAGATCAAGATGGACGAAGACAACCCCGACTACCTCGTCAACGAGATCTTCACCCAGAAGTTCTGGAAGGGCGACTCCCTCGGCCGGCCTATTCTCGGCACCGCCGAGACCGTCTCCTCCTTTAACCAGGAGATCCTCTTTCACGAGCACGCCCGCCGCTTCGCCGCGCAGACCATGGTCTTCTCTGCCGCTGGCAATCTCGAGCACGACGCCTTTGTTGAGCAGGTGGCCCATCGCTTCGGCTCTCTTCCGCCGCACCCAGACCCCCTCCAGCCCGGCCGTACCCCGCCCACCGCCCGCCCGCACATCACCCTCAAGCGCAAGCGCTCGCTCGAGCAGGTGCAGATCTGCCTCGGTGTGCCCGCCCCTCCCGTCTCAGACCCCCGCCGTTACGGCCTGTACCTGATGAACACAATCCTCGGCGGCGGCATGAGCTCTCGCCTCTTCCAGACCATCCGCGAAGATCGCGGCCTTGCCTACTCCATCTACTCCGAGATGAGTCCCTTCCGCGACACCGGCTCGCTCTGCGTCTATGCCGGTGCGTCAATCGAAAAGTCCCGCGAAGTCGTTCAGCTTACCGTCCAGGAACTTCTTCGTCTTACTACCGAGACCATCCCCGAGGCCGAACTCGCCCGCGCCAAAGATCAGCTTCGCAGCAACATCGTCATGGGCCTCGAAAGCTCTGGCAGCCGCATGGCGAACCTCGCCCGGCAGCAGATGTACTACGGCCGCTTCTTCGGTGTGGAGGAGATCGTCGCCGACATCGATCGTGTCACCACCGCAGAGATCCAGTCGCTCGCACGAGATCTCTTCCAGCCCGAAAAACTCGCTCTCACGATGCTCGGAAACCTCGGTACCCTCAAGATCGACCGCGCCCAACTAGTCGCCTGATCGACGCAAGACTTTGCGGTACTCTGTTCGAGCAAGAAATTGCACCAACTTCACCAAAGGTAATAAAGGGACAGATCGATGACCAGACGGACAGAGCAGCCGCGCCACGACGAAGGTTTCACCCTGATCGAATTGCTGATCGTTATGTCGGTCATGTTGATCCTCATGACCCTCGCCGTCCCCCAGCTTCTCAAACTGCGCAAACAGGCCAACGAAACCAGCGCGATCCAATCCGTGCGCACCATCGCCCAGGCTGAGCTTCAATACAACTCCGCCTACCCCGCCAATGGCTTCGCCTGCACCCTTGCCAATCTTGGCGGAGATCCGAAGTCCGGTGCTCCCAACCCACAGGCCGCGCAGCTCATCGAGCCCGCGCTCTCGACCGGGCAGAAGTCGGGATACACCTTCTCCATCACAAACTGCAGCAAGGTCACCGTGAACAACCAGGACATGTTCACCTCCTTCGAGATCACCGCCGTTCCCCAATCCATTGGCAAGACTGGCGACGCTGGCTTCTGCTCGGATGAGAACAACACCATCCGCAAAGATCCTCAGGGCGCCACCAGCTGCACCCAACCCATCCAGTGATCTCCTCTCGACTCCACCCTCGCCGAGCCAGTGCCTTCGCACTGGCTCTCCTGCTTGTGCCGCTCAGCAGTCGAGCTCAAGATCCCCAACTCTCCCCCGCTGACACCGCCATCCTCAAGTCCGTCGACACCCACTACAACCGCCTCCACTCCCTCCGCGCCACCTTCACTGAAACCTACGACGGCCTCGGCCTCCACAAGGCCGAAGCCGGCACCTTGCTCCTCAGCAAACCCGGCCGCATGCGCTGGTCGTATTCCAACCCCGCCGGCAAGCTCTTTATCCTCAATGGCAGGTTCGCCTGGTCTTTCTCCCCTGGCGACGCCCAGGCCCAGCGCGTCCCCGCCAAACAGATGGATGACCTGCGCTCACCCCTGCGTCTTCTGCTCGGCCATGCCCAGCTCGCGCAGGAGCTCACCGCGATCCACATCACCCCGCAGCCCGGCGGCAGCACCATAGAGGGCACTCCTCGCGGCCAGGAAGCCCGCCTGAAATCCCTCACCCTCGACGTCACTGCTGCCGGCGCCATCCGTCAACTCAAACTGGAAGAAATCGACGGGGCCACTACCGAGTTCCAATTCACCGCCATGCAGGACAATCCGCCCGTTACCAATGCCGACTTCACCTTCACCCCACCGGTGGGCGTTCCCATCGTCGATGGCCTGCCGCCGATCTGAAGCGATCTCCCGCTGGATCAAGCACCCGTCGTCGCTGCTTCTTGGTTGTCACCACCTGGAGACCGCAATAGACCTTTGCGCGGCTGCTCTTCTCCTGATTCAGCCGGAGCAAGGACTGAGCATCTTGCATCGGATCGGAGCAAAGCAACACACCGCACTATCCATCCTTGGCGCAAACACTCAGCCCACACAGGTAGAGTTATCTAAGGAATAGCTCCGGGAACCTTCACGCGCCGGAGCTAACTCCAATCGATAGAAGATTTTACGTCTAACTCTTTTCCCACCAATATTTTACCAGGCTCGGGTCGGGTATCTCCAGTCGAATGAATATGTTACGACCAGGCACAAGGGGGGGGAGGGTACCTCCCAGGAAGGGACGTCCTTACAGCGTAACTGTCCCCTGCGTGCCGATCTCGACCTTGCCGCCCGTCGCCGCCGCAGCCACATACTTCAGACCGCGTACTAGCCTGCTGCTTGAGGCCTCCCAGTACTGTGCCTCATGCACGTCTACCTCGAGAATCGCGATGGCGGGATCCGTCTCACCCAGAGGAAACCAGGCCTTGTACATCGGATTCCAAAGCTGCTCGATCTTTGCCTGATCCCGGTACACCTTCGCTCGTCCCTTCACCGTCACATACTTTCCATTGTCCGCGTCCGCATAAAGCAACGACACATGCGAGTCATCCGCCAGCTCCTGCACCTTACCCGACTCCTGCCGCGTCAGGAAGTACACCGTCCCATCAAACTCCGTCTTCTGCGTCGCCATTGGGCGACTGTCAAAGCTGCCGTCCGGAGCCGCCGTCGTCATCATCGCGATCCGTATGTCCTTGATCAGCTCACCAATCTTCTTAATGCCATCCTGGCCCGACAGATGTTCGTCACTCATGCGATTCAGTCTCCTCTCCCTCGTAAGATGCACCAGATCCGTTCAGCGGGTCACCATCCCGTCACCCCCGCTCTCGTAAACTATGAACGTACCCGTGATGGCGCACCCTTCCCCCGTGCCTCCGTGAAAGTGAGCCTCCGTGAGCGCCGTTCTTCCCTTCCCCTCTCTGCAGCCAGCCGACTTCCAGCACGCCGTCCTTCATCCCACGCCCCGCGTCGCCGTCTTCGACTGTGACGGCACCCTCTGGTCCGGCGACGCCGGCTCCGAGTTCATGAAGTGGACCATCGAGGGTGGCCTCGTCTCGCGGGAAGTCGTCGACTTCATCGACAGCCGATACCGCGCCTACCTCCGCGGCGAGGTCAGCGAACTCGCCATCTGCGGCGAGATGGTGCAGATGTATCAGGGCCTTCGAGAAGACGAAATGCGCCGCGTTGCTCGCGTCTTCTTCGCCGAGCACATCCGTCCGAGAATCTTTCCCGAACTCCGTTCCCTCATCGAGCAGCTGCACCAGCTCGGCACCGAGATCTGGGCGGTCAGCTCGACTAATGACTGGGTCATCGAAGAAGGCGTGCGCGAGCTCGGCATCTCTGCCCACCACGTCCTCGCCGCCAGGGTCAGCATCTCCTCAGGCATTGTGACGAACCAGGTGCTTGCCGTTCCGACCGACGAGGGCAAGGTCACCGCCCTCCAGCAGGCCGGTATTCATGCGCCGGATGTCGTCTTCGGGAACTCCGTTCATGACGCTGCCATGCTCGCCATAGCCCACCGCCCCTTCGCCGTCAACCCTTCCCCGGCACTCTCCACGCACGCCCAGCAGAAAGGCTGGTCCATCTTTCTTCCAGCTGCCATTCGCGACCGCATCCGCTGAGTCGCCCGCACCTGTG
Source organism: uncultured Acidobacteriaceae bacterium (assembly GCA_964235665.1). GTDB lineage: Bacteria > Acidobacteriota > Terriglobia > Terriglobales > Acidobacteriaceae > Edaphobacter. Next base: position 1,116,006 of record CAXSAY010000001.1, on the reverse strand, counting down.
GCGCCCAGGCGTCCGCTGGTATCTCCGAGCCGCCGTTCCAGCCGTTGCCTCCCTTCCGTATAGGTCGTCTTGCCTCTTTTGCAAGCCCGTCTCCTTTCATCGTGTCAGCTATCGCGAAACGTTTCCCCAGTCTCCGTGCGCCCTTTCTCCTTCGACCCTCGTCTAATTGATGAGGACGAGTGAAAGAGCCGATTCGCAAGCTGAAGGGGCATACAGACAGCCTCACTGCACCCACGGTCCGCTACGTTGTGGCCGCGTTGATCCTTCGTGGACAGGCTCCCAGCGCTCGAGAGGTGTTGATCTGCCAACGTCGGCCAGACCAGCCCATGAGTCTGAAATGGGAGTTTCCCGGTGGCAAGATTGAGGCCGGAGAGACGCCGGAAGTCGCCCTTGCCCGCGAGCTGAACGAAGAACTCGGCATTCACGCCACGATCGGTCGTCATGTAGCCGGCCTCCGTCATCGCTATCGCAATGGAGCGTCGATCGACCTGCAGTTCTTCCTTGTGCGCGAATTCCAGGGTGAACTCGAAAACCGTATCTTCAATGAAATGCGCTGGTCCGCCCTCGGTGCCCTTCCCGGCTACGACTTTCTGGCCGCCGATCTTGACTTGGTCCGGGAACTGGCCGACGGAAAACATCTTTGATTCGCAGTTCCTGCTTCCTCTTCGCATGCGTCGAGCAGGTCCTCTCGTTCCACATCACCGGAGTGATCCCGCAATCTCCTCAAGCATCACCACAATGCGCTCTACCTGTGCATCATTGCTGTACCCACTCACCACAGCCCTCCGGCGTCCTGCAGCAGCAATCCTTCCGCGCTCCGTCTCATCCGGCAGATATCTCCGAATCTTTGCCACGCACTCCTCAATGCCTGTAAAGAAGACCGCTTCCTCGCCCTCCTGAAACTTAGCGCTATGCCCTGGAGATCGTTCCGCCAGCAAGAATCCTCCAGACGCCGCGATCTCGAAGCTCTTGTGCGCGTACTCGTCCTGGTTGGAATGCGTCAGGAAGCTAAGGTTGATCTTCGACGCCCAGATCGCCTCCCGATAGGCATCGTGGTAAAGCCCATCCTCACCCGAAAACAACTTCGCCAGCATATCCGGAGAGAGCGCAGCGCGCCACGCTTTCGCGCCTGAGACCGTTACGGGGATGTCGTAATCTGTCGCCATCCGTACCAAAAACTCCGCCCGATTGTCGTATGGACTGCCGATAAAGGACACTTTCCGCAATCGATCCGCGTCGCTCCACCCCGCGGGTGGCGGAAAGTGGAGCGTCGGTTCATACGCGGTCTGAATTTTCAGCACTCGTCGCACTCCTCTCTGCTCGTAATCTCGCACGCTGACATCCCGCTGCGTAATGTGCAGATCGAACTCGCGCAAACACTTCATGTACAACCGCCAGCCCGGGTCGCGCCGCGGTCCAAACGCGTTATCGATCATGTAACTTGCAGTGACAATTCTTTCCCGCCGTAACGCCCGCAGCGTCGCCGGCCACAGTGCGAGCACCTTGTCCGCCCATAGCGCCTCAACGTTGTGCTCAGCCGTCGCCGCGAGCAGATCGCGGTTCAGCCGCTGAATGTGCGGCCCCACCGCCAGCCGAAACACAACCTTGTGCATCATCCCGCTGCCGAGCTCGTACGCATTGATATCGAACGGAACCACTGTGTGACCCAGCCGCTTGAGGGCCCACATGCGATACATCGCGGAATCATTCGGTGTCAGACTGCTGGCATACAAAATCTTCATCGAGCGTCTTTTCCCTGTCCTTCTTCAATTACTGCGTTACATGCCCGGTGCCGAACACTAACTTGTATCGATTCACCGTCCTGTACGTCGTTTCTCACGATATACGGCCAGATTCAACTTGGCTCGGGTAAGCCCTCTGGCCGCGCCATCGCCCATGCCAGCCACCGGAAGCTCTCTTGACAATCCCTTTCCCGAGCCGCACACTTCGAGGACCGTCCTTTTCCGGTGCCTGCTTTCGTCTTGAAGATCCCGATCGAGGTTGTGCTTTTGGCAGACTCCACCACAAGCCGTATGAGCCTGACCCTGTCTTCATCGCTGGCCAGCGTGGATCAGGCAGAACGAGCGGCAGAGGAATACGCCGAACGCGTCGGCTTTGACGAAGACACTCGCGGCAACATCGCCATGGCCGTTCGCGAGGCCGTTGTGAACGCCGTCCTTCATGGGAATGCTTACGACACCAACAAACATGTCACCATCTCCTTTGAAACTACGACTGACAACCTTCTCGTTAAGGTCGCCGACCAGGGTACAGGACTCGACCCTGACACCATTCCCGATCCCCTCGCTCCTGAAAACATTCTGCGTGGATCGGGCCGTGGGATATTCCTCATCCGCGCCTTTATGGATGAGGTAAACTTTCGTCAAACCCACCCAGGCACGGAACTCACGTTGATCAAACACAGAACGCCCGCGTAAGTCGGGCTATAAGGAGAGCGTTTCCATGAGCATGAAGGTATCCACTCGCCAGGTAGACGGCGTCACCATCTTGGATCTAAGCGGTCGCATTACCCTCGGCGAAGGCAGCGTCACGATCCGCGATGCTGTACGGGATGTGCTCGCAAAAGGTTCCAAAAAGATCCTCTTGAACCTCGGTGAGATCAACTATATCGATAGCTCAGGAATCGGAGAACTCGTAAGCGCCTTCACCACGGTCAAGAATGCCGGCGGCGAACTCAAGCTGCTTAACCTTACCAAAAAGGTGCATGATCTCCTCCAAATCACCAAACTCTACACAGTTTTCGACGTGAAAGACGACGAGGCGACTGCAATCTCTTCCTTCACAAAGTAGTCGCAAGCTTTCTAACGTAGAAAGGCCGCCTGTAAGGCGGCCTTTCTGCATGGACTCCAGTTGGTTGTTATGAAGAGACCTACTACTTACTAAAGTCTACCTTCGGCGCATTCGAGTTCTCAGGATTCCCCTTGAAGTACTCATCCCGGTATCGAAATCCCGCCATCCCAGCCCAAATACTGTTCGGAAACTGTCGGACATAAACGTCGTAGTCGCGCAACGTCCTGTTGTACCGGCTCCGCTCGACAGCGATGCGGTTTTCCGTTCCGGCCAGTTCGTCTGATAGACGCATAAACTGCTCGTTGCCCTTCAGATTAGGATATTGCTCCTGCAATCGGAAGAACGGGCCAAGAGCCACATCTAGCTTCGAGTTCGCATTGATCGCTGATGCTCGGTCCGGAGCCCCGAGAACGCCAGCGCGCGCGTTCGCTATGTTCGTCAGAACTGTTGTTTCTTCAGCAACATAGCCCTTTACCGTTGCGACTAGGTTTGGAATGAGATCGAGCCGGCGCTGTTGCACCACGCTAACTTGTGAGTACGACTGGTCCACGTCTTCATTCATCTTTACCAGCTGGTTCTTCGTGCTCACATAGCTTCCAAATCCCAAGAGACAGAGCGCAAGAATAAGTACGACCGCTCCGAGTGCAACCCAAGTACCCTTCATATCTTTCCTCTCCTACACAGAACGGTATGTACTGCGAGCCATTACCATGGATGTTCCAGTTGTATGTGCCCCTATTTCGATGCACGTTCCTGCTTAGCATTCCTAAAAGTCCCCACTTGCCCCGCCACCTCCGGACGATCCACCCCCGAAGCCGCCGAAGCCACCGTCATCTTCTCCCCCTCCAAAACCTCCACCGGACCCTCTGCGTCCACCATCTCCCATGCCCCCTAGGATGTTTCCCAGAAGGAACCATCCTAGGCCGCCGCCTCCACCGCCCCGACCCCCACGCCCGCCACGTCCAAAGATCGAAAGAATGAAGACGCCGATGATGATGAACGTGAGAATCTGACCAATGCCGATGGCGCTGGTCGGGGCAGTCTGCCGCTCTGAGGAATGAGCGGACGGAGTGAGTGTAACTCCAGCGTCGCTGGCGATCACAGTGGCAAGCTGTTGAACTCCTAAAGGAATCGCCGCGTCGTAGTCATTGGCTTTGGCGTCCGGCACCATCGATCGGCCAATATCACCGACCTTGGCATCATTCAGAACACCCTCTAAACCATAGCCAACTTCAATCCGGCCTTTTCGTGGAGTCATGACCAGTAGCATCAGGACACCACGATCCGTACCCTTCGCGCCTACCTTCCATTTCTCCTCAAGCTGAGTGGCAAATTCCTCAATCGATTGATCACCATCAATCATCTTTATGGTGACGACGGCAATCTGCGCGTGTGCCTGACTATCTACCGAGGTGCAGAGAGCTTCAACCTGCTGTCGTGTCTGCTCGGAGAGCACGCCGGCGAAGTCGTTAACATACCCCTGCGGTGCCGGTAAACCAGCGACTGTTTCGGCGGGAATACGATGAGCAAGAAAGAAAAAGCAAAAAGCGAGAAGCCAGCGCGGCATTGGTCTAAGCCCTCGCTCTATTATCAGGCCTGACGAGAATGGTTTGCGGCAGCTGTCACTTCGGCGCGGAGCTACCCCGCTACCCCTGTCGAGCGGGTGCTCTGCACCCCTTTAGCACGCGCAAGCTGATCCGCCGGTATTATAAGCTGGCAAATCAGCTTTGTTGCATCCTGGATTGTGCTTCTCAAGCTCTCATCCTCAGTGTTTGGAGCATTCAGACCGAAAGCCACGAAGATCTTCATGGTGTTCCGGTGTGAGAGCTCTGATGTACTCGTAGTCGAAGATTTCGCCCGACAATCCCTTGAGCCGGTCATACAAGCCTTGTTCATGCAGTGCTAGCTTGTAGAAAGCATGACTCCTTGCAATCAGCCACGAGCCTTAGACTGTTGTTGATCCTTGTGCGGTCCTTGATGATCTTTCCGGCAAAGTCTTTACTATCGTTGGCGCTGGATTGTTGCAGCGCCAACTTGCTCAACTCAATCTCAGCCGTTCCCCTGACCGTGGCCTCGCTGAGGAATCGCTTATCTCTGATGGCAGGCGCGGAAGCCTCAACACACCCCGCATCGTGATGTTGCGGTTCTCGGCCGCGCCCAGTCGCCGAGCCTGGATTCGGTTATATCGTGATTGGGTCAGCTTCTGCCGTCTGCGAATGCATTTGCACGGAAAGAAGAACAATCCAGCTAAGGCGAGAGTAGCGACCTGCATCGTACCTTAGCGACACGGGAATGTGATATCTGCAGTCTCTTACGTCGTTGAAATCACAGCCCTACTGCGCAGAACTTCATACATGACTGAAGGTCCGACGTAACCTCCTTCAAATGGTTCATCGCGCTCCAGAGTCAAGACGCGTGTTGTTTTAAAAAAGGAATAGAGAATGACAACTCCCGAACCCATCGCGCGGCGCGAACCTAAGACCTTATCGCTTCACGGACAGACGATCTCTGACGATTTTGGCTGGATGCGAGAAAAAACCTCGTCAGAGGTACTTGCCTATCTACAGGCAGAGAACGCCTACACTGCGGATCTGATGGCGGGGACAGAAGAACTTCAATCCAAGCTGTACGCCGAGATGCTTTCACACATCAAAGAGACGGATGAGTCTGTTCCATATCGCTACCAGGGCTGGTGGTATTCGACGCGCACGGTTGAGGGCAGGCAGTATGCGATCCATTGCCGGCGAAGAGCTCTCGAGTCTTCGGAGTACGACGAGAGCGAACAGGAGTTTGTTCTTCTTGATGTCAATCAGCTTGCCGAAGGTCGGGCATTTATGTCACTCGGCGGCATGGCGCTCAGTCCCGATGGCTGGCTGCTAGCCTATTCTACGGACGACACAGGTTTTCGCCAATACACCTTGCATGTGCGCGATCTCCGTACCGGTGAAGATCTTAGTGACAGAGCCGAGCGGGTAGGCTCGATGACGTGGGCAGCAGATGGTCGAACTCTTTTCTACACGACAGAGGACGAGCAGACAAAGCGTCAGGACAAACTCTGGCGACATGTGGTTGGGACATCCTCAGACTCGGACGTAGTGGTCTATAGAGAAGAAGATGAACGATTCAATCTTGGAGTAGGCCGCACGCGCGATGGACAATTCCTGCTGATGGAGGCAGGCAGCCACACTACCAGCGAAACACACTTTCTCGCCGCGTTGACACCCGAACAGGACTTTCAGGTACTGGCGCCCAGGATCGACGAGCAGGAGTATTCCGTCGATCATCGAGGTGGTCTCTTCTACATCCGCACAAACGATACGGGAAAGAATTTCCGCGTCGTGACAACCTCTATTGAATCGCCCGGTCGGGAAAACTGGAGTGTGCTGATCGCGGAGGAGAAAGACGCTCCACTCGAGGACTTTGACCTGTTCGCAGGTTTCTGTGTTTGTTCAAGGCGCCGCGCTGGTCTGACGGCTTTGGAGATCCTTCCTTTTCTTGATGATCTTCGGCTTGGTGTCGCAAAGGAGATCTCGTTTCCGGAGCCCGCGTATACAGCTGCGGCGCACATCAATCGAGAGTTCAATGCAACCAGCTTCCGTTACAGCTACCAGTCTCTGGTCTCACCTGCTTCCGTCTACCGCTATGACATAGCAGACGGTGCTTCAACACTTCTGAAAGAGCAAGATGTGCCTGGAGGTTTTGATCGGGCACGCTATGCCTCTGAGCGTATCTCGGTCAAAGCAGAAGACGGAGTTGCCGTACCAGTCTCGCTTGTGTACCGCCGGGATCGCTTCGAGAAAAATGGTGGTAATCCTCTGTACCTCTACGGCTATGGTTCGTATGGCTATCCATTACCCATCGGCTTCAGTGCGACCCGTCTTTCACTACTCGATCGCGGACTTGTGCTTGCCTATGCTCACATTCGTGGCGGTGGTGAAATGGGAGACGGTTGGCACGATGCCGGAAAGATGATGGTGAAGCAGAATACCTTCAGTGATTTCATAGCCGTTACGGAATCATTAGTAGCACGAGGGTACGGAAATCAAAACCGCGTTGCAATTGAAGGTGGCAGCGCCGGCGGTCTGCTCATGGGAGCCGTTGTCAATCTAAGACCAGCTTTATTCCGCGCCGTCTTGTCACATGTGCCGTTCGTTGATGTGCTTAATACGATGCTAGATGCTTCGCTGCCCCTCACTATCGCCGAGTACGAAGAATGGGGGAACCCCAACGAGCCTGAGGCATTCGCATATATGCGGGGCTACTCGCCGTACGACAATTTAAAGCGAGGCGCATATCCGGCAATGTTAGTCAAGACGAGCTTGAACGACTCGCAGGTGATGTTCTGGGAACCAACGAAATATGTAGCCAAGCTACGAGGGCTGAAAACCAATGATACCCGATTACTTTTGCATATTAATATGGATGCCGGCCATGGTGGAGCTAGCGGGCGGTACGACTATTTGAAGGAAATCGCATTTGATTATGCCTTCCTCCTGCGGGAACTCGATGCGCAGTGAAAGAGATAGTTACGCCTTCACAGCAGGCGTAAGCTCACCACCTTCCCCTGGTGCTAGAAAGAGATTCGTCTCAAGTCCGTGCTGGCGCGTATACAGCTCATGATACCGCCCGTGGCTTTCTAACAAGGTATCGTGCGTGCCTTGCTCCACGATCCGACCTTGCTCAATGACAAGAATCTGATCGGCCCGTCGAATAGTTGAAAGCCTGTGCGCAATCACGAATGTTGTACGACCACGCATAAGATAATTCAAGCCTACTTGGATCATTGCTTCTGATTCTGAGTCAAGAGAGCTCGTCGCTTCGTCAAGAATGAGAATCCTAGGATCGGCAAGGATTGCGCGCGCTATTGAGAGCCGTTGTCGCTGACCCCCCGAAAGCTTCACACCACGCTCGCCCACGATTGTCTCGTAGCCTTCTGGAAAACGCTCAGCAAACTCGTCAACACGCGCAATCCGACATGCCTCCACTACTTGCGGTTCCGTTGCCTCCGGACGCGAAAAGAGAATGTTCTCGCGAATGCTTCCGTCAAAGAGGAAAGTCTCTTGAAGAACAACGCCTAGTTGGTTGCGGTAGCTCGACAATTGCACCCGAGCAAGATCAACCCCGTCGACAAAAACATGTCCTCCACTAGCCGTGTGAAAGGCGCATAAGAGCGAAATGATCGTTGATTTACCGGAACCTGACGAGCCGACCAAAGCAGTTGACGTGCCAGGCTGCGATGTAAATGAGATCCCATGCAGCACAGGTTTTCCTGACTCGTATTCAAAGGTGACATTGTCGAAGATCACTTCGCCGTGCAGCACCGGAAGCGACACTGTCCGCATGGGTCCGCTATCCTCTTCTACTTCTGAAAGAATCTCCGTGGTTCTATCAATGCCAGCCATAGCCTCCGTCAGCTGCGTGCCGATCGAGACCAGCTGCACAATCGGAGCGATCATGAACGCCAGAAACATGACATAGGTGACATATCCGCCTTTTGTAAGCTGGCCAGCAACCACCTGGTGTGCTCCCAGCCACATAACCAAGGCGCCGACAAAGCCGAGGACAGCGGTTGAGGCGAGGGACATAAAACTCTGCGCTGTAAGAGAGCTAATTACATTGTCCAGCAGTCGCTGCGCCCCCGCAGCAAAGACGTTCGCTTCACTCTGCTCTGCGTGGTAGCCCTTCACAACGCGAACACCACCCAATGATTCCGTCAATCGTCCTGTCACTTCAGCGTTAATCTTTGAGCGCTCGCGAAAGATTGGCCGAATTACCTTGAAAGCGCGTTGAAGAATAAGACCGAAGATGACCAAGATGACAAAGGTCAAGAGAGTCATCTTGATAGACAGTGAGATCAGGTAACAGAATGCAAATACCGCGGTAAGCACGCCGCCGATGAAATCGATGACACCAGTGCCGATGATATTGCGGACGCCCTCCACATCCGTCATGATACGAGCGACCAACGTACCTGTCCGATTTGAGTCGTAGAACGACACAGGTAGTCTGCCGATGTGAGACTGGATCTCCGTCCGGAGCTCGGCAATGAGACGCTGACCTGCCTTGGACAGGAGTTGCGTCAGCGTAAAGGATGTCACGCCTTGTAGTATCGTTGCCGTCACGACGGCGCCCACGATCAATGGTAAAAGGCTGATCTGGTGCTTTTCCATGACATCGTCAATGAGATATTTCGTGCTTGCCGGCAAAATGAGCCCGCTTGCCCGATTCACAATCATCAGTGCGAAGCCCCCAGCAAGCAACCAGCGGCGCGGAGACACCAGCTTCCAGATCTCTGGAAGGACCTTCTTCAGTGGTGGCTTGGGTCGATCGGCCGAAAGGCCGGCTACCGTGGCACGGCCAGTGCCACGAGTGGCGCGGTCACCGCTCGGCATACTTGGAGGACCAAAGCTTGAAGTCATAGACATGGAGGGCCTTTCAATACGGGTGACTGCTTCAGACGTCTTGTCAGAGAGCGAGCCGATCGCGACGCGCCGCGAGAAAGGAACGGATGCAGAGAAGAACAAAGAGAAGGCAAGCCAGCGACATGGCTGCCTTCTCCTCGACAGCTACAGGGTGCGCAAAGTTTGCACCGTGAGCAATTCGGAACACGTCGACATCCGACCTAATGGTGCCGATAAAAAGTAGAAGCGCCATCGTTACGGCCACGTGCATCCAGAGCATCCGTTTCTTCATTGCTGTTGAGCTTGCAAGCCCACCAACAACGCAGAAAGGAGACCCACGATAGATGGAATCAGTGCCGTCGGGTGGGTCGAACCCGTGGCTAAAAAGCCAGTAATGCCAACGAGAAGAAGCAAAGCGCCGAGGCCAATTGTTAGTTTCGCCATGAATGAGTACTCCTAGCTTCCTAGTCTCTTTTAAAAGTGTCGATCTTACCTTCAGAAGCAGATGCTTTCCGAACTTCAGCAAGCATCTGCTCTGGTGTCCACTCATTCGTCGGATACCAAACCAGAATGTGTCCCTGTGCATCGATCAAGGCCGTTGACAGAGAGTGGTAGAGCGAGCCAGGTTCCCCCGGTGTAATTCCAACCCCGAAGAACTGCGCGACTGATGGAAGTTCCTTCTCCGAGGGAGCAGCGAAGTCCCAATGCGCGAAGTTTTCTTTCGTAAATCGGCCGGTATACGAACCGCCGTAGCTTCGTAAGACCTGCGGTGTGTCATAGACAGGGTCAAAGGAAATTGAGACAAGGTGCGTTTTACTGTACAACTTCGGATCTTTCGCGAGGGCCTCATCGATAGCCGCGAAGTTACGGCTCATACGGGGGCAATAGTCTGCAACAGTGCAGCGCGTAAAGATAAAGGTTGCGAGAAGAATCTTGCCGCGAAACTGGTGGAAGTCGATCGTTCGATCAGATTGGTTTAGAAGAGCGAAGTTGGGCACCAGATCACCTGGCGTCGGGGTGTGGTATTGCACGATTGGCTTGTAATCCGGGCGAGCTTGCGCAATGACGACGATGTCATCCAGCGTAGGATCGGTGAATCCGTCCGCATCCTTATGAACAAGGATGGTCGCTGTTATTCGATCACCAGGATGAAGTTCACTGGCGGCAGCTGGATCTCTAAGTTTGTAGGGCATGGTCATAGCGTCCATGAAGCCGGGTACGGCCTCATGATCCAGCGTGACGCTACGTCCCTGTACTGCTAACACCTTGCCGCGAACAGGAAAGCGTTGAAGTGCAACAGAGCCGGCGCTTGATGGTGCACCCGCTGGCGCCGCCTTGCAACCGGATGTGAAGGGCAAGACGAGCAAAGTAAGAAGCGCGATCAGTAATCTACACGAAGAGCTCACATCCATGATGATAATGGTTTATAGCGTGTATGCCCGACAGGTGACGCGACAATAGAGGTTCAAATGGAACGAGCGACACCCGCGCTGCAACGGCAGGCTCCGTCTGTAGCGATGATGCACTTTGCTTTCGTTCTCTCCGGACTTGGAACTGCCATGCTCGGACCGCTCTTGCCTCTTCTTACAAAGCAGTGGCATCTTTTAGATCAGCAGAGTGGACTTTTGCTTTTTGCACAATTCTGCGGGTCTTTTCTTGGTGGCGCGACTATGTCGTGGAGACTTAAGCGAGGTCTCCTGGTAGGCGTTACTGCCTCAACAATGGGGCTTGCACTGTTCGCGCTGTCACCAGGACTGACTCTCGCCTGTCCGGCTTTGTTGGTCGCAGGGTTTGGTCTTGGTCATTCCATTACGGCGGTCAATATCTTGGCAGGCCAGCGCTTCAAGCAAAAGCGTGCCTCTGCTCTCTCCTTACTCAACTTTTTTTGGAGTTTTGGTGCCATGTTGGCGCCATTGCTGGCCGGCTCGCTTACTCCTCACTTTAACCTGCAGACGCTTCTACTCGCTTTTGCTACCCTCTTTGCTGTCTGCGGTCTTGGTCTCGTGTTGGAGATGCGTGGCGGCGTCTCCGATACTCGAGTAGACGAGCAGATCTCAGTCGAGAACGAACAGTCAGGCCTGGCCGTGCAAACCCTTCTCTTCTTCATGGCGATGTTATTTCTCTATGGTGGGCTGGAGACCTGTCTCAGTGGTTGGTTGACGACCTATGCATTTCGGTATGGTGACAAGACCCTGACACTGGGGCAATACACAACCCTTCTTCTCTGGATGAGTCTGACGTTCGGGCGGATTGGGTCCGCCGCTTTGCTCCGCAGGGTACCTGAAAGAGATGTATGGCGGTTTGCTCTTCTAATAACAACCGTGCTGACGGCAGTTCTGGCTTTAGCTCACACCGCTGTAGGTATTGCCGTAACAACGGTGCTCCTCGGCCTGAGTCTTTCACCTTGGTTCCCGGTCACATTTTCACTCCTGATGGGAGAGCGTCCACGCGCGCGTCAGGCAGGTTTAGTCATTGCATTCAGCGGTCTGGGGGCGGCTTCCCTGCCCTGGGCGATGGGCGTTGTTTCCACCCACTCGGGATCACTTCAGAAGGCCCTAATCGTTCCCCTTGTAGCGTCAATCTTTTTGGTCTTGATGAGCTTAGTGAAGCATTCCCAGCCAATCGTCTAGACCTCAAGTGTCTAAGGGCTGAGGTGAAAGCTAACCAGCGTAAGCGTATCGTGAAGACATGGGAGAAGTTGTCTCATCAAATGTTCTCGCGATGCTTTCGCAGGGTGCCCTTATCCTGACTAGCACGGAACGCGCGGCTCGCGTCGTGCAACACTCTTGGGATCGATTGCAGCTTGATCGTAAGTTGACGACCTGGCAACCGGCCAACGTTCTAAGCTGGCGTTCCTGGACCCACTCCCTGTGGAAAAGACTTCTGCTGAGGGGCGCCACGACAGACCTACTTCTAACACCGCTCCAGGAGCATCGTGTTTGGAGAGCTGTACTCGCGTCCGACACCTCGTCTACCGTTCGCAGCTTGGACTCCTTGGCGGACTTTGTCTCCGCCGCATGGCAGCGCCTGTGCGCCTATGAAGGTCAGCAACGCTTCCATCAGTCGACCGAGTATCTTCACGGCGATGCACAAAGGTTTGCTGTTTGGGTCAAGGCATTTGAAGAGCGGTGTCAGCGAGAGCTCTTGCTCAGTGCAGCTCTGCTTGAGGCGAAGCTGACAACCTACCTGTCCGCAGAGGATTTAGGGACAGCTATACATGGAGTAATGCTGCTCGGCTTCGATCGACTTACGCCAGCACAAACGACGCTCCTTGCTGCCGTGCATTCACACGAGATTGGCACTACTCTTGCGGCGGAGGAGTCAGTCCCGAACCACAGCGTTGTCCTTGCAGCTTCGGATGACTCGGAGGAGCTACGAGGCTGTGCTCGTTGGATTCAGAATCGGTTGCGCAACTCCCCGCAAGCTCGTATCGCACTCGTCGTCAGCGATCTTAAGCACGAAACGGCCAAAATCGACTCAGTGCTGCGGGAACATCTAGCGTCGCAGCTTGAAAACATCGCCGCTCATGCCGAACGTGCTCCGTACGAGTTCTCACTGGGACGGCCGCTCTTGCACGAGCCAATGATCCAGATCGCTCGGAATTTACTTCACTGGGCCGCGAAGCCGTTGCCGCTCGAGGACATCAGTCGTCTTCTTCTATCACCATATTTTGCGTTCTGTGCCGAGGAAGCTGCTGCGCGCGCAGAGTTTGACGTGACAAGCTTTCGGCAGCACCTCAGGCTTAGACCAGAGGCGACGATTGCTTCCGTTAACCGAGATCTCCAGCGAACATCAGAGAAGGGCTTACAGCTGCCAACACTCAATCGTGTAGTTGAGGGAATGGCGAAAGCGCAGGAACAGTCCGATCTCCAGGCACGCGGCTTTGGAGACTGGTCGGAGTGGATGCGCGGCTGGCTTTCCCGTGCGAGTTGGGCTGAACGCGCGTACTCTTCATCAAATCATGAGTATCAACTGCGCGAACGATGGGAGAACGCTCTTGACGAACTAGCAACGCTCGATTTTGCTGCTGAGATGATCGCGTTTGACGAAGCGCTTTCCACCCTGGAACGGCTACTGCGAGAAACGATCTTTGCGCCCGAATACAGAGATGCTCCAGTCCAAATACTTGGCCCGCTCGAGGCCACAGGCCAGCACTTCGACGCCGTCTGGGTACTACGTACTGGAGAGATGACTTGGCTTCCAACCGCATCAGCAAGCCCTTTGCTAACTTGGTCGCTACAGGTAGAGCTCGGAATGCCAGGAACTGACACGGAACGCGAGCGAAGCTTGGCACACCATCTCACGAAGCGCCTCGCCGCGTCGGCGCCTGATGTCGTCTTCAGCTATGCACATACGCTACTGCCACATGGACACCAGCGGGCAGCAACAGCTGTGCGCGATCTCCAACTTCAATGTTCTGCCATGAGTGACTTCGTAAGTGATGAAACACCGCGCCTGCCAGTGCCTCTCGAGAACGTAAGTGACCTCGTCAACATCTCTTTGCTTCCGGATGCAGTCCACCGAGGAGGCGTTCGCCTTCTCGAGTTGCAGGCTGCCTGCGGATTTCGGGCCTTTGCTGAAATGCGCCTTGGCGCTTCAGAGCCGCGGAGGCGGAGTATAGGCTTGTCTGCGATGGAACGTGGAAACGCCGTCCATCATGCATTGGAACTCTTTTGGAGCCAAGTTGGGAGCCAACAAGAACTTCGCACGATGAACGAATCGCAGCGCGAGGAGATCATCCTCCGTGCGGTTTCACACAGCCTCCGACATGCTCGCCAGCAACAGCCAGATCGCTGGGACTTAGCCTATCTCGAGACGCAGCAGATCCGCTTAGCTCTATTGCTTCGTGACTGGATTGCACTAGAGCTCCAGCGTCCAGACTTTACGGTGCTTGCGCAAGAGCATCAGCAGGAGGTATCTATAGGGCCTTTACGCCTGTCGTTGCGTGTGGATCGGGTGGACTTGGTAGATGGACAACGGATCATCCTCGATTACAAGACCGGTCACGCGAGCCCATCACAATGGCTTGGCCATCGTCCAGACCAACCTCAGGTGCCGCTTTACGCCATCCTTGCAACTGAGGCCGCAGCACAGGCCGACGCCAGCCATTCGCCGCTTGGCGCGGTAGGATTCGCCCAGGTCCGTCCTGGACGAGAGATGCAGTTGCGCGGCTTGGAAGCTACCCCAGGGATGTTGTCGAAACCTACCTCGCGGCAAAGAGCCGCGGTTATGGAGGCTGACAGCTTCCAGGGCCAAGTGGAGCGATGGCAAGGAATACTCGAACGGCTAGCGGCGGAGTTTGCGGAAGGTAGTGCCCGCGTTCATCCGAAACGCTATCCCACCACATGCGAGCGATGCGGTCAACGTTCCTTATGCCGTATCGACACGTCAAGCTTCGACGAAAATTTTCAATTCGAAGGCGCAGACGAGGATGACTCGGGCGATGACTACGTTGTTTGAAGTGCCTCAAGCCAGAGAACCGGATGCAACAGCCCGTGAACAGGCTCTCGATGTTGAACGATCTTGGATCGTAGAAGCTCCTGCAGGTTCAGGAAAGACTGGCTTGCTGATCCAGAGGTACCTTTGCTTGCTGGCTCATTCGAGCGTCACGGAACCAGAGCAGGTACTAGCCATCACCTTTACGAAGGCAGCAACGGAAGAAATTCGCGCACGCGTTCTTCGCGAACTGCAGCAGGCAGAGGGTGGATTTGAGCCACGTTCCCACTTTGAGCAGAGAACGCAGTCGATGGCCAAGGCGGTTCTGGCACGTGATCATTCCCTGGGCTGGCGATTACTGGATGAGCCTCGACGCCTTCGTGTTCGCACCATCGACGCTGTCTGCGCAGAGATCGCGCGCTCACTTCCAATTCTCTGCGGAGGTAATAGCGCGCTTACGCCCGTTGAGGAACCGGCCTCTCTTTATCACGAAGCTGCCCAACGAACCTGGTTGCACCTGGGCGGTGAAGACAAGGGACTTAGTAATGCCTTGAAGTTAGTGCTACTCCATCGCGATGCTGATCTGCAGGCTAGTTCAACTTTGGTGGCTGAGATGTTGGCCGAACGCGAGCAATGGGGTTCGTTGGTTCCCTTGAAGAACGAAGACCTTGACGAATACGCACTCAATGCGCGAGTAAGGGAGCAGTTGGATGAAACGCTGAAGGAGGTTATTTGTGAAGCCCTCGGTCGCCTCTCACTCGCGTTTCCAGAGCAGACCTTAAGACGCCTCGCGAGCCTCGCCCATGGCCTCAGCAGTCGCGCAGGTTACAACAACCAGCCGTCTCCACTTGCTGTCTGTCGGGAGTTACGTAACTCTCCAAACAGCGCCGTAGAGCACTTGGATTACTGGCGCGCATTCATGCACCTTCTTATCGCACCTTCGACGAGATCGTGGCGAAAGAGCTTCAACAAAAACCACCTCGGATTTGAGCTTGCAGGAAAAGATAAAGCCCTGCTCGAAGAAATTGCGCTGGAGGTTCAGGGCCATCCCGAAATACTAGGCCTTCTCAATGAGATCGCGAGCCTTCCGCCAGCTAGGTTCCCGGCAGAGCAATGGCCCTTGACGAAGGCACTCTTTCGCATTCTCAGACAGGCTCTTGCCGAGCTGCAGGTGGTCTTTAGTGAAACGGGATTATGTGACTTCATAGAACCGGCTCTCCTCGCGCGCTACGCTCTTCAGCAACAGAGTGCAACCAGCTCTCCTGATACCTTGATTGGCACGCAGTTAATGCATCTGCTCATCGACGAGATGCAGGACACTAGTGTCCGGCAGTATGAACTCATCGAACGTCTGACCGAGGGCTGGGCGGAGAGCCAAAGAACTGTCTTTCTTGTTGGAGATCCAAAGCAGTCGATCTACTTGTTTCGTCAGGCCCGAGTCGAGCGATTTATCAAAACAATGCGGAGCGGTCGTCTAGGAATGTTATCGATTGGAGTGCTGCAACTTACCGCCAACTTTCGCTCGCAGGCTGGATTAGTCAAAGCCTTCAATCAGGACTTCAGCAAGATCTTCACACCTACGACAACGCGGCCGGATGAAGTGAAGTACGTGCAGGCTGTCCCAACGCGAAAGCTAACATCAGCGTCCGCAGGAGACCAAGGATCAGTATGGCACCTTACTGTTCTTCCCTTAGGTGATCCGGATGCTGCGCGAATCGCGAGGGCACAACTTCGTCAGAACGCTCGTGATATTCGAAGCACTATCGAGCGGTGGCGCGCTCTTCCCCTGCCACCAGGCCGCTCGACTCCGTGGCGAATCGCGGTTCTCGTTCAATCGCGCCAGAACCTTGCAAACGTCCTTCCGGAGCTTCGGCGGGATCCGCCGATACCCTTCCGAGCTCTTAGTATTGATACGCTCGACACTCGACGCGAGATACTTGACATGCTCGCCCTTACCCGTGCCCTGTTACATCCAGCAGATCGAACCGCGTGGCTCGCTGTCCTTCGTGCACCTTGGTGCGGCTTAACCTTAGCCGATCTACATGTTCTCACCGGACAGGATGACGAGCAGTACCTCGGACGCACAATCATGACTCTGATTGCAACACGCGGTTCAGAAGTCTCGGCAGATGGCATCATGCGCCTTGAACGAGTGTGGCCAGTGCTCGCCTCTGCGTTAGAAGCTATGGGCACCATACGCATTCCGGAGTGCGTGGAGAGAACGTGGCGGTCGCTCGGCGGCCATTTGTTCCTCAACAACACGGAGTACAAGAACGTAGAAACCTATCTTGATCTTTTACGCACAATCGATCAGGAAAAGGGTCAGATTCGTCTGTCCGAAGTTCTGCGCCGTATCGAGCGTTTGTACGCCACGTCAGCTACAGCAGCTGACGCCGTTGATCTCGTGACGATTCATGGAGCAAAAGGGTTGGAATGGGATCTGGTGCTCGTGCCGGAATTGGAGCGTCGCGCACGAGTCAGCGCGCCGCGAATGTTCGAGTGGGAAGAGCTGCCGAATGGTCGGGTCGTTCTCGCACCCATTTCAGCGCGAGGGGAAGACGCCAGCGCCCTCCATCGATGGGTGCGCTCTGTACGATCTCGCAGAGACGCAGCCGAACGGAAGCGTCTCTTCTATGTGGCGTGCACTCGGGCACGGGAGGAGTTGCACCTCTTCGGCATCGCGGCCAGCCGGTCGGACGAAGGCGTGACTCCAAATGCCGGAAGCCTTCTTCAGGCAGCATGGCCCGCAGCTGAGGATCGAATTCCTGCTAAGACTCGATCGGAAGTCCTGCACTTACCTAGCCACGGCGTAATCGTCAACATTGCCGCTGGTGAAGACAATACGGAAACTACTCCTTCGGCTCGCCCTACGTTATTGCAACGGCTGCCGTGGGGCGTTAGACCGTTCGCCAGCCTACTGAAGCCAGAATCTCACCAGAACGAACGCGATGTTGATACCACCTGGCTCCTGCGTTCACGCGGATCTTTCGCCTCGCGTTGCTTGGGCATTACCGTGCACACGTTTCTCGAAGAAGCAGGAAACAAAATCAGGCTAGGATCCAATGTATCTACGATATTGGTAGACTTACCTGCGTGGGAGCCGCGCATTCGGGCTGTTCTGCGTACTCATGGGCTACCTCCATTCACCGTAGAACAACAGCTTCGCACCGTTAGCAAAGCGCTTCAGATGACTCTGCAGAATGCGACCGGTCAATGGCTCTTGCAAGCACATCCTGAGGCTCGCAATGAATTTGCTCTCACTCCCGGTGGAGAAAGGACGAGGCACTACCGGATAGATCGTATGTTTCGCGCAGGCGCCTCTCCAAACGAGTCTGGCGATAAGTATCTCTGGCTGATTGACTACAAGACAGCTCATTACCCTGGTTCAATTCAGAGTAAAGTCGCCGTGGAGGAGTTCTTCAAGCGAGAGCAGGAGCGCCACGAACCGCAGCTGATGACCTATGCGGGTCTCATGAATGAAGCGGAGACCAGATTGGGATTGTGGTATCCCCTGATGAGTCGGTTGGTGTGGTGGGTGGCAGGCGAATTTAAATATCAGACCCTGTCCGAGATCACACATCAAGATGGGCCAAGAGATATCCCAACGGATCGCCTTGCACTTACATAAGATCCATCACAGGTTCGATAGGCTTACTGTTATGCCTGACATCGAAACCATGCACCCAGAAGATTACATCCTCCGCGATGTTAGTTGCATGATCACCCACTCGCTCTAGATTTCGAGCGATGATTAACGCATTGAGAGATTGTGGAGTGAGCTCTGGCCGTTCTTTGATGAGTGACGAAAGCGACGAGAAGGCATTGTTATTCATCTCGTCTACCTGGTCATCAAGCGCGAGAACCGATCGTGCGAGTCCGGCATCTGCTTCAATAAAGGCCTGCAACGCTTTGCGCACCATCGCCGACGCCAGTGACGCCAGTCGAGGAATATCTACCGGCAGGTCAATATCAGCGAAACTTCCCATCTCACGCACGCGCACCGCTATATTCACGGCCTGGTCGCCCACACGTTCAAGATCTGCGTTGATTCGAATGACCGACAAAATAAACCGGAGGTCGATCGCCATCGGCTGTTCCATGGCGAGAAGATCAAGCGCCATCTGATCGATCTCCCGCTCTAGTTTATTAATCGCCGGCTCCGAACGAAACACAAGCTCACAGATGGACGGATCCCGCGTTGTGTACGCCTCAATCGACCGCTGAATCGCTTGTTCGGCCATCCCGGCCATGACAAGAAGACGTTCCTTCAAATCGTCAAGACGTTGATGAAAGTTGATTCGAAGAACCATCAACCAAACCTCCCGGTGATGTAGTCCTCGGTTCGTTTGTCTCGAGGATTCGTGAAGATCTTGTGCGTAGAGTCAAACTCAACCATCTTGCCCGAAAGAAAGAAACCGGTATTTTCCGCTACGCGGGCGGCTTGCTGCATATTATGCGTCACGATCACGATTGTGTATTGCGCTTTCAGATAAAAGATCAGATCTTCAATCTTCGAGGTAGAAACTGGATCCAACGCGCTGGCGGGTTCGTCCATTAGCAGCACCTCTGGATCAACCGCTACAGCCCGCGCTATGCAGAGGCGCTGCTGCTGTCCGCCGGAGAGAGACGCGCCTGACTTCTTTTTGAGGTCATCCTTTACCTCCTCCCAGAGGGCTGCCTGCTTCAATGATCTCTCGACCGTTTCATCGAGAATCCGCCGATTGCGAAAGCCGTTTAACTTCAAACCACTGACGACATTGTCATAAATTGACATGGTTGGGAAAGGATTGGGTCGTTGGAAGACCATGCCCACGCGCCTTCGAATTTCGACCGGAGAGGCGTCCCTATAGACATCCACTTCGCCCATTCGCACCGTGCCGGTCGCCCTCGCCTCTGGGTTGGTCTCATGCAATCGATTGAGGCATCGTACAAACGTACTCTTGCCGCAACCAGAGGGACCAATCAACGCTGTTGCATGATTGGCAGGAATACGCAAATTTATGTCCTGCAACGTGTGCGTGGTCCCATACCAGGCGTTCAGGTTTTCGACAAGGATATCAACGCCCACTAAGTACTTCCTTTCAAGACGCCACGGCCAGCGAAGATGCGGACAAGAGTGACGGAAACCATGATCAGCACGATAAGTACCAAAGCCCCGGCCCAAGCAAGCCGGTGCCACTCATCGTAGGGCGAGATCGCATAGACAAAGATCTGAAGAGGTAGCGCGGCTATCGGTTCATTCAGGTGAAAGCTCCAGAACTGGTTTCCGAAAGCCGTGAAGAGCAGCGGGGCAGTTTCTCCTGCAACACGCGCGAAGGCCAGCATGCAGCCTGTAATGATGCCGGGCGACGCAGTACGCAGACTAATAGAAAGTGCCGTCCTCCACTTCGGCACCCCGAGTCCCAACGCCGCCTCGCGTATGGCGTTCGGGACGATCAGCAACATCTCCTCGGTCGTACGCGTGATGGTGGGAACCATCATGATGGCCAGTGCTATTCCACCCGCAAGAGCAGAGAAATGCTTTTGACGTAGTACGACAAGTGCATACACAGAAATGCCCATCACGATCGAGGGCACACCATTTAATACATCAGCCGTAAATCGAACGGCAGACGCGAGCGCTCTACCGCGGCCAAACTCCGCTAAATAAATTCCAGACGCTATGCCAACCGGAATGCCCATCAGGCTCGCTAGAAGAAGCACGATACCGGAACCTACAATAGAATTGGCCATTCCACCGCCCGACTCTCCCACGGGCGCTGGTATATGGGTGAAGAAAGCAACGTTCAAGGAGCTTGCGCCTTTGTACAGCAAATACCCCAGAATCGCAATAAGTGGCGCAATCACGAGAATCGTTGCCATACTGGCAAGACCTACAATAAAGTAGTCCATGGCGGCACGGCGTAGTCCGTTCGACCGTGTATGGCGAAGCGGAGTCCGCTGCTGTGAGCTCGCTACTTTTTCAACGGGTGACTGTGTGCTCATGGTCAAACCACCCGTGCCGGAGCGCCGCGTGTCACAGCCCAGACCATGAGTCGAGCAATCGCATTGACAACGATAGTTACGAGGAACAGAGCAAGGCCGATCTCGATAAGTGCGGACAGGTAAAGATCACCTGTTGCCTCTGAAAACTCGTTTGCGATCACAGAAGCAAGGGTATACCCCGGAGCGAAAAGAGAAGTTGGAATCTCCGGGTGGTTTCCAATCACCATTGTTACTGCCATCGTCTCTCCCAGGGCACGACCAAGTCCGAGCATCACCGCACCGACGATGCCGATGCGGGAGTTCCGGAGAACACCGATACGAATCATCTCCCATCGTGTAGCTCCTAGCGCAAGCACCGCCTCGCGCTGAGAGTTGGGAACGGCCTGCATAATGTCGCGTGTCAGAGACGAGATAATCGGTAGGATCATAATGGCCAAAATGATGCTTGCGGTAAGGAGACCGACGCCAAAGTTCGCTCCGCCAAATAGGTGTGTCCAGCCAAAGAACTTTAGAAAGAAGGGTCCTAGCTCGTCTCGCATAAGAGGAACCAGAACGAAGACAGCCCATAGGCCATAAACGACAGATGGAATCGCAGCCAGCAACTCCGTCAGAAAGGAGATCGGAGCTCGAAGTCGGCGGGGGCACAGCTCGGTAAGGAAAATTGCGACCCCCAATGCAAGCGGCACCGCAATTAGAAGCGCGAGGAGTGAACTAGCGAGGGTTCCGTAGATGAAGGGAAGTGCCCCAAAGTCACCGTTGACCGGATCCCAAGACGTCCGGATGAAAAAGCGCCAGCCAAACTGAGCGAGAGACAATCTCGAGCGCGCAACGAGAATCACGAAGATGAATCCAACAATGACAAAGATCGAGCACGCGCAAAGAAGCATCAGCCCGGCGAAGCTACGATCGATGAGGTTGCTGCTGCTACGAGTGTTTAGGTAGAGCCGGACTGCTGACGGAGATGCATCCTGCTTTATAGCGATGGACTCGGGCCGTGGGAGAGGCACGGGTGGCGTTGCAAGGAGGTTTGTCTGCGGACGAGGATCGCTGGTCATACTGAGTTAAAGCTACGCCTTCTCAAAAGCTATCTGTGCAGGCGATGCCTGAGCTAGAGACGCGTCGAGTTGGATGCACCTGTCTCCCTAGCGCGAACCAGAAATGACGATCTCTCAGCTCACTGAATGCTTTGAATTGTCTTACGCACCGCATCCTGTACGCTCTTCGGGAGTGGAGCATAGGTCATACTAGCCGCTTCTCCTTCCCCATGATCAAGCATCCAGGTCAGGAAGTTCCGCATCGCTTTCGCTTTCGCAGCGTCAGGAGAGTGCGCAGGAAGTAAGAGCCAGGTGAAGGATGCAATCGGGTATGAGGATGCTCCAGTCGCGTTTGTGATCGACACGCGATAGTCTGCCGGAAGGTTCTTCACCGATGACGCAGCTGCTTCCGTCACTCCCTCCGTCGACGCCTTGACGAATTTACCCGATGCGTTGCGCACAGCACCGTATGCCATCTTGTTCTGCACCGCGTAAATCAACTCAACGTATCCAAAGGAGTGGGGAGACTGGCGCACCATCCCGGCGACTCCCTCATTCCCTTTTTGGCCAATACCCGTCGGCCATTTCACCGAGGTATTCTTCCCAACTTTTTGAGCCCACTCAGGGCTTACCTTGGAAAGGAAGTCGGTGAAAATATAAGTCGTGCCAGACCCATCTGAGCGATAGACAGGCAGGATTGAGTCGCCCGGCAAATTTACTCCTGGGTTGTCCTTCGCAAGTCTCGGATCATTCCATTTGCTTATCTTTCCCAGGTAAATGTCGGCGACAACGTCTGCAGAGAAATTAAGGTCTTTGTTTAAACCTGGCAGATTATAGACCGGTACCACCGCGCCTAGAACCGTAGGAATGTGCACGCTCTTGACCTTGGCGCTCTTAATCTGAGCATCATTCATAGGACCGTCGGTAGCTCCAAAATCGACTGTTCCTTCCGACACCTGGCGAATGCCGCCACCCGACCCAATGGACTGGTAATTGATATGCACGCTCGGCTCTACTTTTGCGAACTCGCTGAACCAGCGGGAGTAGATCGGATAGGGAAAGGTCGCACCTGCACCGTTTATGTTTTGCGCCGAGGCAACAATCGAAGAAAGGCCGATGATGCCGACCGCAAGAAAGGACAGTCTCACTCGTTTACTCCTGGGGGACACTGGCAGACTAGAGAACCACTCAGTCAGTGTGAAACGACTATGTTACGGGAAGGTTACACCGGAGAGAATATGCAGCAAAGGCTTAGCCCATGGCTCCTGCTTTACAGGATCTCTTCACGGTACTTGCGAACGCGCAATTGGCAGTGTGAAAAGGAAATGACTCCCATTGTTCAGTTCACTCTCTGCCCGTATCTCCCCTCCCTGCGCCTGAACCATGTACCGCGCAATCGCCAACCCGAGCCCCGTTCCTCCAGTCTCCAGCGAGCGAGCTTTGTCTACGCGGTAGAACCGCTCAAAGAGCCGAGGCAGGTGTTCTGACGCGATTCCCGAGCCAAAATCCCGAACACCAAACTCGATTGCGTCAATCGGTTCTGAAACCACCCGGGTGCTGACAACAACCCGGGAGCGGCCAGACGCCCTTTCTCGGCCATACTTGATTGCGTTCTCTATTAGATTCATCAACACCTGAACCACGGCGTCGTGATCCGCGAGAACTGGATCGGACAGCAGATTAGTGGAATCGATCTCCGCCTGAGAGTCTTGAACCAGTCCACTTACGCTCTGAATGGCTTCCCGGACGAGCACATCTGCTGGCATGGGTAAGGGATGCAACTCTTGTCCGGCACTCTCCACGCGTGTCATTGTGAGAAGATCATCGGTCAATCGATTCATCCGAGTGGCATTCTTCAGGATGGTTTCCAGAAAAGAGCGCGCTTGCGCGCTAAGGGATAACTCGTACTCAAGCAGAGTCTCTACGTAGCCCGAGATTGAGGTGAGCGGAGTACGAAGCTCGTGAGAGACGTTGGCTATAAAGTCACGCTGCGTGCGCTCTACTTGCTCCATGCGCGTTATGTCATGAAGTAGGACAACTGCCCCACCTGATGGCATCGGTGAGGCATTTACTTCTAGAATCCGCCCTGGAATGAACAGCGTCGTTCGCCGCTGGATAAAGATCCGCTGTTCCAAGGCAGTGCGGACGCACTCCAGCACCTCCGGATCTCGGATCGTCTGGACCAGAGCATGGCCGGTGCGAATGCTTCCGGTGCTGGTCGAAAGCAGTTTCTGCATCCGTTCACTTGTCCATTGAATGTGTCCGGCTCCATCAACGGCGACAACGGCGTCCTGAAGGCTGTCGATCATGGCTGCGAGCTCATCCCGACTGGCTGCTGCCGCCGCAAGCGCCATCTGCGTCTCGCGCACGCCTCGCGCTATGCCGCGTGCCAAGGCGTCGAAGTCGCTATACCGCTGATCCGTGACTCGGTCGACCATCTGCGACACAAGCACGTTGTCGGCGCTCTCCGTCGGGACCTGACGCCGTGCAAGCGTCGCGGCCGAGTGCTGCAGTGGAAGAATACTGGCCCGGACAGAGTGCGCTAACATCCAGGCATTTACGGAGGCGAAGCCAAGCACGAAGAGCGTCGTTAGCCACCAATGAGTGGATCGGAGCCAGAGCGGGATGACCAGCACCAGCGTCATCGCTACTGTCAATCGAATGAAGAAGTTGAAGAACAAACTTCGCGTCATGTCGGATGAGCCCTTCCCTTGGTGAGCGAGCAATCATCAGTCGAGGAGATCGCCTAAGGCTGCGTGGTTTTAGGGATCTCGAAACGGTACCCTGCTCCACGCATCGTCTTAAGATAGCGTGGGATCTCCGGGTCGGCTTCGATTTTCTCTCGGATTCTCCGGACGTAAACATCGACAGAACGAGGAGTTACGAACCGGGCGTCACCCCAAACAGCGTCGAGCAGGTGATCGCGGCTGAAGACGCGGCCGGGGTGGCGCGCGAGGTAGTCGAGCAGACGGAACTCGGTTGCAGTGGTGGTGACGAGTTCGCCGGCGACGCGCAGCTGCATGGCGCTGGCGTCAATCTCGATACGTTCGAATTTGACTGTAGAGGGTGAACTGGGGCGCTCGAAGCGACGTAGGACGGCTTTGACACGAGCCGTTAACTCTCTCGTAGCAAAGGGCTTAGTGATATAGTCATCGGCTCCTAACTCGAGCCCGAGGACACGGTCGTTTTCGGCGGCACGAGCGGTGAGAAAGATGATGGGGATGACGGAGAGGGCAGGGTTCTGGCGGAGGCGGCGGCAGAGATCGAGACCGTCGCCGCCGGGGACCATGATGTCCAGCAGGAAGAGAGCGGGCGGCTGGCGCTCGGCGTCGGCGACGAGAGTTCCCTGGGTGGCGTACGGCTTGACAGTAAACCCTGCACTTTCAAGGTGATACTGCACCAGGCGAAGGATGTCGGCTTCATCTTCCAGGACAAAAATGGTCTGACTCAACGGTCTTAGATCCTCAGTTTCGCTCGTGCCGCGCGGCACATGCCTCCACAGCTTAGCTCAGGCTTCTGGCGCCCATTGCGAAGTTCTGGTGAATCGCGAAGGGGAAAACTTGTGCTGTTTTGGTCGAGGTCAAGCGCGTTTTTGCAGAGGTGCAGGGGTGTTTTGCGCGCCTTTCGCGTACGTTGTCTTCGACGCGATCGGAAGGGGCCTGCACCGGATCTCTTGCGCTAGGCTGCCGAGGCGCCCAGGACACTTTTTGTGATGGCGATGGCGCGATGGCACTGCTCGCGCGACACGTCGAAGTGGGTGACGAAGCGAATGACGTGCGGACCGATGGCGCTGGCGAGGACGTCTTCGGCGCGGAGTGCGGCAACGGCGGTGGGAGCATCGCCGCCATCACGGAGAGAGAAGATGACGATGTTGCTTTGGACCGCGTCGAGGTCGATCTCGACCGATGGGATGGCGGCGACGGCTTCGGCGAGAAGGCGGGCGTTGCTGTGGTCCTCGCCGAGGCGAGCCGGCATCTGCTCGAGCGCGATGAGGCCGGCGGCGGCGAGGATGCCGGCCTGGCGCATGCCGCCGCCGAGGGCCTTGCGGACGGAGCGGGCGCGGTCGATGTGGTCCTGGGAGCCGACGAGTACCGAGCCAACCGGGGCGCCGAGGCCCTTCGACAGGCAGAAGTTGACGGTGGTGAAGCCGCGGGTGATCGTCGCGACGGGCAGGTTGAGGGCGGCGGCGGCGTTGAAGACGCGGGCTCCGTCGAGATGGACGGGGAGGCCGACCGACGCGGCGCCGGCCCAGATCGCTTCGAGGGTCTCGAGCGGCGTGACGGTGCCGCCGGCCATATTGTGCGTGTTCTCAATGCAGATGAGACCGGTTGGCGCGCGGTAGTAGATCTTCGGAGCGATGGCGGGCGCGAGATGCTGCCAGGTGAGAATGCCGCGCGGAGCAGCGATAGGACGAAGGGTACAGCCGGAGAAGTTGGCGACCATGCCCATCTCCCAGTCGAGGACGTGGGCGCGGGACTCGCAGAGGACCTCCTGACCGTGCTCCGTGTGGAGCTTGATGGCGATCTGGTTGCCCATGGTGCCGGTGGGGACAAAGAGGGCGGCCTCGCGCTCGAAGATGGCCGCGGCGGAGCGCTCGAGGCGATTGACCGTGGGGTCTTCGGAGTAGACGTCGTCGCCGACCTCGGCCGAGGCCATGGCTTCGCGCATGGCGGGGGTGGGACGGGTGACGGTGTCGCTGCGAAGATCGATGGGCATGCTGCTCCTACGGTGGGGTGAGGTTAACTCTCTTGATGGTAGAGGAATGTTGGTGACTTGGAGCGAACGGCGCGTTAGAGGGCGGTCGTTCTACGATTCGTCAACGCCTGGAGGAGAGAATGCCTGAGTTGTTCCAACCTACTCATCTGATCCTGCTCTTGATTCTGTTGGTCGTCGTGTCTCTTGTGTGTCGAGTGCTTTGGCGTTTTGGTTCGCGAATGAAGCAGGGGTTGAATCATCCGGTAGTCACGGAGAACAGTGCCGAAGACTTAGGACGTCCGGACAGCAGCTAGCAAGTACAGAGCTCGCCGTCCTGGCTGGAGGCGACTCCTTCGAGCTTAGGGCGGATGGTCAGATGATACCTAACCGCGAAGGCTGGAGAGTGACTCCGACTCCAGCCAGCGTGCTCTGAATGCGTCACTCGACTTTCATCCGTGACCAGCACAGAGCATGCGTATAAGACTCGAGCTCTATCACTTCCGAGAACGGCGTTTCTCGGGCTTACCTAGTGACTCTGCTTTCGCCGGGGTCAGATCGCGATCAGTCCCGTCTTGATCGCAAGAAGTGACGCTGTTCCTACGAGGATCCAAAGGAGAACGCCCTGAAGGAAGGGTCTGATGCCGACGGCCTGCAGGGTTTTCCTGGAGAGCGAGGTGCCTATGAGAAAGAGTGTCGCCGTGAGACCTGCTTTGCCGAGATGGTTGAGATCAAGGTAGGTGCCCATGAAGCGCGGCAGATAGGTGCTGAGGACGGAGGCACCGAGGAAAAGAACGATGAACCAGGGAATTTTGACGGTTGCCTGCCTGCCGGTGCGTCCTTCGCGGCGGGCCGTAGAACCCATGAAGGCAGCGGTCATGAGGGAGACGGGGACGATCCACAGCGCTCGAGCCAGTTTGACGGTGGTGCCGACGGCGAGTGCCTGAGACCCGTATTTTGCGGCAGCTCCGACGACCGAGGAGGTGTCGTGGATGGCGAGAGCCGCCCAGAGGCCGAACTGGTTCTGGCTGAGGTGCAACCACCAGCCGACTGCGGGGAAGAGCAGCAGAGCCACCGAGTTCAGAAGGAAGATGGTGCCCATCGAGACTGAGATCTCTTCTTCGCTTGCGTCCGTAATGGGGGCAAGAGCGGCGATGGCGGATCCGCCGCAGATGGCGGTGCCCAGGGTGATGAGGTAGCTAGCTTTCCGGCCGACCCGGAAGACCTTGCCCAGCAGCAGGCCAAGCACAACAGCGGAGCAGATGCTGATGGCCGTGTAGAGGAAGCCTGATTTACCGACGCGCACGATCTGATGAAGATTCATGCCGAAGCCAAGAAGAATGACGGAAGTCTGGAGGAGAAGCTTGGCGAGCGAGCTTGCCTCCTTGCGATAGGGATGGACAACCGTGAAGCCGAAGGCGATGCCACCAACGAGCGCCACCGGCGGCGAGACAAGGCCGCTGCCGGCAAGCAGAAGGCCGAGAAAGAAGATGGTCCGCGCGTCGCAGTATGAGCGCGGCGTTCCCGGACCTGTCTGTCCGAGGTGCGCTGAAGCGAGCGCGGGGGCTGGATAGATCTCTTCGGCAGTTTCGGTGATGAAGTACGTTTGCCCAGCGGCTACGATCGTCAACTCCTGCGTCATGGTCTCGGTCACGTCGGTTTCCTCTGAACCAACGATCGACCTGCGCAGGCCGGGCGTCCAAGTAGAAGTTCTAATGGCCCATTCGGTTCCTGTATGGCGACATAGCCGCTACCCTGCCGTGGCGGAAGGATGCCGGGCGGACCGTCGTGGAGCCAGGGTTAAGGCATGGCTGAGAAGAAGCGTTCGAAAGGCGCCGACAGTTCCCACCGGTTCGGGCCCGGCCGGGTAAGCGAGCGAGAAGCGTCGCGAAAGCCTGAGGCCCTCGACGCGGGCCAGCTTCAACGTTCCGAGGGCGAGCTGGTTGCGCACAGCCCAACGGGAGACGAAGGTTACTCCAAGACCGGCTTCGACGGCGTTGAGCAGGCCTTCGGTAGAGTCGAACTCC
Source organism: uncultured Acidobacteriaceae bacterium (assembly GCA_964235665.1). GTDB lineage: Bacteria > Acidobacteriota > Terriglobia > Terriglobales > Acidobacteriaceae > Edaphobacter. Next base: position 1,087,620 of record CAXSAY010000001.1, on the reverse strand, counting down.
AGCGAGACGTTGAGCTCCCTGGCCAAAAGCCCCGCGTCAGCGAGTGCCTTCTCAACAACGCGCCGGGAACCCGAGCCGAACTCACGGGTAAGCAGGGGCTGGGATTTGACGTCGTTGAGGGAGATCTTCTGCCCGACCCACTCGTGACTTGCCGGAACCACGAGCACCATGTGGTCTTCCATGAAGGGCTCGATGTGGACGTCCGAGCGTTGCTCCGGGCCCTCAAGCAGGGCGATCTGGATCTCTCCAGAGATCAGGGCGGCAAGCATCTCGTCGGTATTGCCGCTTCGGGAAGTCACACGCACCTGCGGGCTTCTTTGCAGAAAGGCGGCGATGAAGGTAGGCAGCAGGTACTGCGCGATGGTCTGGGAGGCGCCGATCCTGAGTTCGCCTGCTTCCTGGCCATAGGCCTTTCCAACTGCCGCGATCGCGCCATCACTCAGCACCTTGATTTTCTCCGCAAATGGCAGCAGGGCAGCACCGCCGGGGGTGAGCGAGATACGTCCACCGCCGCGATGAAACAAGGGCCGGCCAAACTGCTCCTCAAGCGCCTTGATCTGCTGCGTCACTGCAGGCTGGGTGAGCAGCAGCTCCTGCGCGGCTTTGCTGAAGCTTGAGTGCCTGGCTACAGCGCGAAAGACGATCAGGCGGAAGTTTTCTATGGTCACGTGGATTGCCTCGTCTGGGTGCCTGCCGCACTTGCAACAATAGACCGCTTTGCATCGTTCCTTTTCGTGTACGACCGCCTGCTCCGACATGACGAGCTCGCCGTTGTCTCCCGCGAAGGTTCTATCGATAGTTGCTCATCGTGACGCACAATGGTACGCACTCCAACCGTCCGGAACTCTCCGCGCGCGACAGTATCTCGCCACCACAACAAGACCGTGGCGTATCGCTGATTCAAGCGCCTGATCTGCGAGGCCGACGGCTCGTGATCCGTAACGAGAAGCTGCATCCACGAAGCGATGATGGGATCGCTGGTGGAGAGGAGACTGCTGAAGACTTGGTCAGCAGGTAGGGAGGGATGCTTCCGGCCACCTCGGGTTCCACCTTGAAGGAGAGATGCAGGTGGTCTTCGGTCCGTGCGCCGAAGATCATCAGGAGGGCGGAGGAGGATGATCGCCAACGCGTTAGGAGGTGGGTGCGAGCAGGCGACCGAAGACTTCGTTTGAGAGGAGGCGACCGTGGCTGGTCAGGGCAATGCGGTCGGGGCTGAGGGTGAGGAGGCCGTCGGTTTCGGCCTCGCGGAAGACGGGGTCGAGGGCGGCCAGAGCGGAGTGGGGGAAGGAGCGGGCGAGATCGGTGAGGGAGAGGCCGTCGTTGGTGCGGAGGCCGAGGAAGAGGGTCTCTTCAAGGACGGCCTGGTCGGTGAGTTGGTCGATGGCGGAGGGGCCGATGCTGTTGGAGAGAATGGTCAGGGCTGGTGGCGGAGACGCAGTTTGGAACGAGACTGCGGTCTGGGATGAAAGTTCGGCTGGGCAGGGCATGGCGCGGCTGGCGTCGCTTCCCTGCTCGCGATGAGCGATCTCGAGGGCGTAGGTTTCGAGGTCGTCGGGGTTGGCGAAGCGGAGGGTGGCGCCGGAGGGGGTGAGGAGCATGGAGTGGGCGTCGAGGCCGAGGCCGAGGTAGGGTTGACGGTGCCAGTACTTGAGGTTGTGGCGGGAGCGGTGGCCAGGGCGGGCAAAGTTCGAGATCTCGTACTGGGAGATGCCCGCGGCTTCGAGGCGGGTGCAGGCGAGCTCGTAGAAGGTGGCGGTTTCGTCGTCGGTAGGGAGAGAGGGGACGCCGTAACGGAGGCCGGAGGCGAGGGCTTCGCGGCCGAGACGGGAGTCTTCGTCGACTTCGAGGAGATAGAGGCTGAGGTGCGGGACGCCGGTGGCGATGGCCTGCTCGACGGAGTGGAGCCAGGAGGCTTCGGTCTGGTGGGGAAGGCCGGCGATGAGATCGAGGCAGAGGTTGGGGATGCCGGCGCGGCGGACGCGGTCGATCTCGGCGCGACACTGATCGGCGGTATGGAGACGACCGATGGCGGCGGTCTCCTGATCGACGAAGCTTTGGACGCCGAAGGAGAGACGGTTGACGCCGTGGCGCTGGAAGGCTTCGAGGGTGCGGTCGGAGAGCTGGCCGGGGGCGGCCTCGAGGGTGATCTCGGCATCGGGCGCGATGGGGAAGGCGCGCTCGAGGTGATGGAAGAGGGTGTGGACCTGGTCGGGGGAGAGCAGGCTGGGTGTGCCGCCGCCGAGGTAGAGGGTGTCGACCAGGGCTGGGAGAGGGGCGCCGATGCGGATGGCGCGGGCGGGAGCGGCGGTGATCTCGTGGGTGAGGGAGTCGAGGTAGGCGGGAAGGCGGCCGGGGGCGAAGCTGTCGGAGGCGAAGTTGCAGAAGGTGCACTTGGCGCGGCAGAACGGGATGGAGATGTAGAGGCCGACGGTGGGGGGCATGGCGCTCTCCTGATTGTAGGCGGACGGGCGGTGGCGGCGGTGAGAGAGTGCGGGGGGATTCGCCGGGTCGCTGGCCGAGGATCGATGAGCTTCTCGGGGGATGCCGCCGGCGAGATTCGGGCGGCGGAAAAAAGCTTGTTACCGCGAAGGTCGACCGGTGTCAGACGGACGAGGTAGATGATGAGCGATGCGATGCGGTCAGGTTTCAGAGCGGCGGTGAGTGTGGGGCTGAGCCTTCTGGCGAGTGTGGGGGCGATGGCGCAAGGCGGGGCGAATCAGGGCCCAGCGGAGGGCCGCGTGCCGGTGCTGGTGGAGCTATTTACGTCGGAGGGTTGCTCGAGCTGTCCGCCGGCCGATGCGCTGTTGCGGCAGCTGAGTGAGCGGCAGCCGGTAGCGGGCGTGGAGATCATTGCCCTAGGGGAGCATGTGGACTACTGGGACGAACTGGGGTGGCATGACCGATTCTCGGCGCCGCTGTTTACGCAGCGGCAGCAGCAGTACGCGCAAGAGCTGGGCGATCAGGGGCCGTACACGCCGCAGATGGTGGTGGACGGGAAGGATGGCTTTGTGGGAGGCGACCGTGGGCGAGCTATCAGTGCGATCACAAAGGCGGCTACGGTGAAGAAGCTGCCTCTGGTGGTGTCTGCGCCGACCGTTGACGGGCGACAGGTGAACGCGCAGGCGACGCTTGGCGAGGCGGGGACGCCGGGGGCGACGGTAGATGGGGCGACGGTGTATGCGGCGCTGGTGGATCCGGAAGACCGGACGGAGGTACGCAATGGGGAGAACGGCGGGCGAGTGCTGACGCATGCGGGCGTGGTGCGGGTGCTGGGGCGCGTTGGGACAGTGGGCCAGCTGACGCAGGGACCGCTGCACGTGAGCCTGCCGGCGCCGGCGGGGACGGACCCAGCGACAATGCGGCTGGTGCTGTTTGTCGCCGATGCCGGGCAGGGCCGGATCCTGGGTGCGGCGAGCAAGGCGGTGCGGGCTGCGCCGGTGGTGGCGCGGCGGTAAGGACGGGAGGGATCTCTTGCGGCGCGAAGGAATGTTTGCGGCGGGAGGGATCCTGAGCCTCTGACGGGCCAGGGCGCATCTAGAATCGAGAGAGCGCATGGCAGAGGACAAGCAACAGCGGGTGGCAGAGGCTCTGACGAAGGCAAAGGACGCGGCGAAGAAGCCGGCGGCCGATGACGACGTAGTTGGCAAGGCGTACGACAGCCGGCTGATGGGGCGGTTGCTGCGGTATCTGCGGCCATACAAGCTGCAGACGGGATTAAGTGCGGCGTCGATCCTGCTGAAGGCGGGATCGGATGTGATTGGGCCGTACCTGGTAAAGGTGGCGGTCGACAACTACCTGGACCGGACGGCTGGGCATAAGCCCTCATGGCTGGGCCGACATCTAAGCGCGGATCCAATGACGGGGATCTCAGAGATTGCCGGGCTCTACCTGGGGTCGCTGGTGCTGACGTTTGCGCTCGAGTTTCTGCAGACGTACCTAATGCAGTGGACCGGGCAGAAGATCATGTTCGATCTGCGCAAGGAGATCTTCCGGCACATTCAGCGAATGCAGCCGGCGTTCTTTGATCGAAATCCGGTGGGCAAGCTGGTGACGCGGGTGACGAGCGATGTGGACGCGCTGAACGAGATGTTTACGTCCGGCGTGCTGGCGATCTTTGAAGATGTGTTTGTGTTGTTGTTCATCGTGCTGATCATGCTCGAGATGAGCTGGCCGCTGGCACTGCTGACGCTGGCGGTGTTGCCAGCGATTCTGTATGTCACGAAGGTATTCCGCAAGCATGTACGGGAGAGTTATCGGCAGATCCGGTCGGCGATTGCGCGGATTAACAGCTACATGCAGGAGCATGTGAGCGGCATGGCGATCGTGCAGCTCTTTAACCGCGAGCAACGCGCGTATGACGATTTCGAGGCGATCAATCGGCAGCACATGGATGCGTTTAAGGACGCGATTCTGGCGTATGCGCTGTACTACCCGGCGGTGGAGCTGCTGAGCTCGATTGCGATCGCGCTGGTGATCTGGCGGGGTGGGCTGAGTGTGCTGCATGGGGCGGTGACGCTGGGGGTGCTGATCGCGTTCATGCAATATGCGCAGCGATTCTTCCGGCCGATCATGGACCTGAGCGAGAAGTACAACATCCTGCAGGCGGCGATGGCGGCGAGCGAGCGGGTGTTTACGCTGCTCGACACGGAGTCGGAGATTGTGTCGCCGGCGACGGCGCGGGCGGGAGATGCTCGTGGGACGGAGCACGGGCGGGTTGAGTTTCGAAATGTGTGGTTCTCGTACCAGACCTTTGCGGCGGAGGAGGCGGACGCGCTGCGTGGTGCGGGCGCGGCGGAGCTAGGCGCGCGAGCTGATATTGAGTGGATCCTGCGGGATGTGAACTTTGCGATCGAGCCGGGAGAGACGGCGGCGATTGTGGGGCATACGGGCGCGGGGAAGACGACGATCACAGCCCTGATGATGCGGTTTTACGACATTCAGCACGGGACCATTCTGGTTGATGGAGTTGATGTTCGCGAGCAGGATTTGACGGCCCTGCGGAGACAGTTCGGTGTGGTGCTGCAGGATCCGTTTCTGTTTACGGGAACGATTGCGACAAACATTCGGCTGGGATCGAAGTGGATTACTGACGCGCAGTTGGAACAGGCAGCGGACGATGTCAATGTCGGTGACTTCATCCGGTCGCTGCCGATGGCGTTTGACGAACCGGTGACGGAGCGGGGTGCGACGCTCTCGACGGGGCAGAAGCAGCTAATCAGCTTTGCGCGAGCGATGGCGCATGCGCCAGGGATTTTGATCCTGGACGAGGCGACGAGCTCAGTCGATACAGAGACGGAGCTGCGAGTGAGAGCGGCGCTCGAACGGATGATCACGGGACGAACGAGTGTGCTTATTGCGCATCGGCTCTCGACGATTCAGAGGGCGGACACGATTCTGGTGATGCATAAGGGGCAGCTACGCGAGCAGGGGACGCACCAGGAGCTGCTGATGGAGCGAGGGCTCTACTGGAAGCTGTACCAGCTGCAGTACAAGGATCAGGAGCTAGGCAGCGTGGTGGCGGCAGAGTCGGCGGCGGCGAGCTGACGTCTCGCGGCTTTGAATTCGCGTTTGAATCAGTAGACTGCTCGGATGGCTGTGGTTTTTCTATCGGCGGGTGAGGCTTCGGGCGACCACTATGGGGCCGAGGTGATGGCTGGTGTGCGGGGGATGCGGCCGGATTCGACGTTCTTCGGGCTGGGTGGGCTGGCGATGGCCGCGGCCGGGCTGGAGCGGGTGGTGCGGGCCGAGGATGTGGCCGTGATGGGGGTCACGGAGATTCTGCGGCATGTGCCGCGAATCCTGCGGGAGTATCGGCGGCTGGTGGGGGCGATCCGAACCAGGCGACCGGCGGTGGCGGTTCTGATTGACTTTCCAGATGTGAACTTTCGGCTGGCCAAGCATCTGGGGCGGATGGGCGTGCCGGTGGTGTGGTTTGTGAGTCCGCAGCTGTGGGCGTGGAAGCGGGGGCGGCTGCGGTGGGTGCAGGAGCGGGTGGATCGGATGCTGGTGATCTTTCCGTTTGAGGAGAGGTTTTATCGAGCACGAGGGGTGAAGGCGGAGTTTGTGGGGCACCCGTTGGCGGGGCTAGCCAGCGAGTTCATCTCACGAGAGTTGTACGCAGAACGCCACCTTTTTGCGAACCCGGCCGCGTCTACGCGAGGTTCGCATCTGGACAGGCAATGGATTGCGCTGCTTCCGGGAAGCCGGTGGAAAGAGTTGACAGCGAATCTTCCGGTGATGCTCCAAGCGGCGAAGGCACTTGGAGCCGGGTACGACTTGCTGATTCCCGTGGCCTCCACGCTAACGATGGAGGCTGTAAGTAACTTCGTGTTCAAGGAGCTGCTTCCAGAGCTGGATTGGAATGTGATGTCGTCGATCACGCTGGTTCCGGATGCGCGAGAGGCGTTGGCGCACGCGCGGGCGAGTGTGGTGGCGAGCGGGACGGCGACGGTGCTGGCGGCAGTGGTGGGAAACCCGTTTGTGGTGGTGTACCGGGTTTCGGCGATGACGTTTCGGGTGGCGAAGCGGCTGGTGCGGTATCCGGAGGAGATTGTGGCCGAGCGGGATGCGGACGGGGTGTTGCCAGTAGCCATGGTGAATCTGCTGGCAGGGCGGCGAGTGGTTCCGGAGCTGATCAATGAGCGGTTTACGGCGGAGCGGGTAGCGGCGGAGCTGCGCCCGCTGCTCAAGGACGGGCCCGAGCGGGCGGCGCAGGTTGATGGCTTGCGGGCGGTGCGAGAGTCGCTCTGGCCGGACGGGGAGGGACGGGCGCGTGGGACGGAACGGGTGGCGGAGGTGGTAGTAGAGCTGATGGCGGACGGCGCGGCGGTGGGAGATAAGGCAAGACTGTAGAGTGCCGAGCTGGGCTAGATGATCAGGAAGCGTCGCGTGAGCGTGGATGTCGCCCGATCCCGGCATTACGTCTGATTGAGGTGCTGGTGCGTCTAACCTAATGTCGGCGGAAGGTTTCGCCCCAAGGATTCTGTGCGCATGCGACGTGCTTTGTGGAGACCGGTTACTCTCCTGTTCTTCCCTGCCCTGGCCACTGCTGTGATGGCGGCGCCGCCGCGTGTTCCACTGCAGATCAACAGCTATGTCATCAACGCGGACCTGGACCCTGCGGCGAACAAGCTGACGGCGACGGCGACGGTGAACTTTACGGCGCTTGACGATCTGACACAGGCGAGCTTTGAGTTGAACAACGGGCTGCAGATCACCAGGCTGACGGATGCGGCGCGAAAGCAACTGGCCAACGAGCGGCTTTCGACGAACTCGACGGTGCGGGTGACACCGACGACGCCCATCGCAAAGAACACGACGACGACGTGGACGTTTGAGTACACGGGTGTGCTGACGGGAGCGGATACGAGCCCGGTTGAGGGCATTAAGCTCGCGGCGATCGCAGATCCGGTGAGCATTCTGCTGTACCCGGGGCGATGGTTCCCGATGGTGGGGCTGTTTACGAACCGGTTCACGGCGGAGATGCATGTGCGGGTGCCAGCAGACGAGCGGGTGGTCGGCAGCGGGTCAGGTGTAAGCGCGGTGAAGAGCCTGCCGGGGAACCGAAGTGAGTACGCGTTCAACTGGGCGAAGCCGGGGTTTCCGGGGACGATTGTGGCAGGCAAGTTTCTGGCGCCAGTGAGTCCGGCGGGCGTGAACAACATCGCGGTGTACACGACGGACAAGCACAAAGCGGATGCCATTTCGTTCGGGCAGACGGCGACGAAGGAGTTTGAGTTTATGTCGACGACCTTCGGGCAGCCGGAGTCGGGACGACTGAATATTGTGGAGTTGCCGGATGATTCAGTCTCAGCCGCGTGGGCGCCGGAGGTGGTGGCGATTGCGGGGCGGCGCATCAGCGACCACGCGTCGCAACGGCTGCTGGCGAATACGATTGCGCACCAGTGGTGGGGATCGGAGGTCTCGCCGCAGACGCTGAACGACGCGTGGATCACGAACGGGATGAGCCGGTACGCAGAGCTGATGTATGTGGAGGACAGCTCGGGCAGGACGGCATTTGAGACGGCGGTGAATGATGTCTCGGCCGGTGCGCTGGCGTATGACACGGAGCCGCTGAGTACGCTCGGGCGGTTGGATCCGTTCTCGCCGCAGTTTCAATCCATGACGCTTGAGAAGGGCGCGATGATCTTCCATATGCTGCGGTGGGAGATGGGCGATGAGGTGTTCACGAAGTTTTTGCGCGGGCTGCTGAGTCAATACACGGACAAGGGCGTGCGGGCTAGCGACGTGGAAAAGGTGAGCGACGCGCAGACGCAGCTGCAGCTGACGCCATTCTTTGCGCAGTGGGTGGATGGGACGGGAGCGCCGACGTTCTCGAACAAGTACACGGTGTTCCGGCTAGGGAACAACAAGGGGTTTAGAACCAGCGGGTCGATCGACCAAGATCTGGATCTATTTCGGATGCCGGTCGAGCTGCGCATCGAGACGGATGGCAAGACCGAGGTGCGGCGGGTTGACGTGTCGGGGCAGGAGTCGCAGTTCAGCGTGGATACCTTTGGCCGGCCGCGAAAGATCACGGTCGATCCGCAGGGATGGCTGCTGAAGAGCACGCCGGATCTTGCGGTAAAGGTTGCCGTACTGCGCGGGCAGCAGCAGGTGGCGCAGGGTGACTTGATTGCCGCGCTGGGTGAGTATCAGAAGGCGCTCGATGCAAACAAGACGTCGTCGCTGGCGGCGTACCGGATCGGGGAGATCTTCTTTATGCAGCGGAACTATCAGTCCGCGGCAAACAGTTTTCGCGATGCGCTGCGTGGGGATGGTGACCCGAAGTGGACGGAGGTTTGGAGCCATGTGGAGCTGGGGCGGATCTTCGACGTGACGGGGCAGCGGGACCGAGCGGTGAACGAGTACCGGCTGGCGGTCTCGACGAACGACAATACGCAGGGCGCCGTGAATGAGGCGCGGGCTTCGATGCAGAAACCGTATGAGCGGCCGAAGACGGATAACTAACCAGAAGATGCTGGTGGCGGAGACGCGAAGGCGAACTCAGTCGTAGCGGAGGGCTTCGATGGGGTCGAGCTTTGAAGCCTGGATGGCGGGGATCATGCCGCTGATGGTGCCGACGATCACCAGGATGGTGGTGGCGACGATGACGATGGTGGGTGAGATGAGCAGATGGATATCGGCGGCTTCGGCGTTTGAGGCGAGGGCGCTGTAGAGGGTGATGCTGCCTACGGTTTTGGCGATGAGATAGGCGAGCAGGACGCCACTGAGACCACCGACGAGGGTGATCACCATAGCCTCTGAGAGGAACTGGAAGAGGATGTGAGAGCGGCGGGCACCGAGAGCTTTTTCGACGCCGATCTCGCGGGTTCGCTGCTGGACGCTGACTAGCATGATGTTCATGAGGCCGATGCCGGCGATGCCGAGAGTGAGTGCGCCGATAAAGAGAAGGAGAGCCTCAAGCGCGAGCGAGATGAGGCGAAACTGCGAGAGCTGCTGCATGATGTCGGCGACGAAGATGGCGTTGCGATCGGTGGGGCGAAAGGCATGAGCGGCGCCGAGAAGAACGCGGGTGGCCTGCTGAATGGCGGTGTGATCCCCGCGGTAGCTGAACCAGATGCCATCGATGTCGCGGGTGTCTTTGATGTCGGAGTAGGTGCTGAAGGGAAGGTAGATGATGCGGTTGTTGTTGTCGTCGCCCTCCTGCATCTTGGCTTTGAGCACACCGATGACCTCAAAGCTGATGCCGCTGACGCGGATGGTCTGACCCAGGGCGTAGGCGCCGGAGAAGAGTTTCTGCCGGGCTTCTGAGCCGATGACGGCGACGTGGGCGCGCTGCTGAAGGTCGTTCGCGGAGAGCCAGCGACCCTGCTCCATATCCATGTTCATGATGCCCATGAGCTCTGGCCGGATGCCGTCGGCCTCCCAGGTGTAGCTATGGAGATCGTTCTGGACGGAGACGTTCTTGTACATGACTGGGGTAGCGGCGGTGACGCCTTGGAGGCTTTCCTGGAGATGCTCGACGTCATCGATGTGGAGACGGACTTTGACACCAGCTTTGGCGCCTCCGGCCTGCTCGGAGGTGGTACCGGGAAAGACGCCAATCATGTTGGTGCCGAACTGGGCGAAGATGGTCTCAAAGGCGCGCCCGAAGCCGGCGCCGTAGGCGAGAAGAAGGACGACGGTGGCGATGCCCCAAGCCATGCCAAGAACGGTGATGGAGGTGCGGCGGAGATTGTGGCGCATGGCCTCAACGGCCTGGGCAAAGATGTCGCGGAGCATGCTGGAGGACACGGATCGCTACTCCTTTCTGAGAGCTTCGACAGGCTCGAGCATAGCGGCTTTGCGGGCGGGATAGATGCCGGCGAGAACGCCGCAGAGACTGAGAGTTCCCAAAGCCATGAAGGCTGACCAGGGAACGAGACGAGGTGGATCGAAGCCCATGTCGTTGTTTCCCATGGCGTGGCCGAGGCCGAGCATGAGCGCGGCGGCGGCGGCGATGCCAACGATCCCGCTGATGCCGGTGAGCATGAGGCCTTCGAGGAAGAACTGGAAGAGGATGCTGCGGTGCGTGGCGCCGAGGGCCTTGCGCAGGCCGATCTCCTTGGTTCGCTCGGTGACGGTGACGAGCATGATGTTGATGATGCCGACGGCGCCGAGGGCGAGCGTGACGACGCCGACACCGCCGAGAAACACGTCCATGGCGGTGAAGATGACGCCAACGGTGCGATTGGCCTTGATGGTGTCCCATTCCTGAAAGGCGTCGAGATCGGTGGCTTTGAAGCCATGACGATCAGCGACGATCTGGTGGACCTCGGCTTTGGCGGTTTCGTTGCTTTCTTCAGAGATGGGCTGGTAGTCGATGCCGCTGAGCGAGTCGAGCGGCTGGTTGGCGCCGACGAGGGCGAAGTTGTCGATGGCGGTTGAGATGGGGATGTAGAGCTTTTGGTTCTCGTTGTTGTTGTTGCCGCGACCACTTTTCTGGGCGACGCCGACGACCTGAAATCGGAGGCCATTGATGGTGATGAAGGCGCCCATGGAGGGATGACCCATGAAGAGAAGATCGTTGGCCTTCGAGCCAAGGAGGACGACGTGACGATGCTCCTTGATGTCGTCGGCGTCGAGGTAGCGGCCCTGGGCGAGAGGAATGGTGCGGATCTTCTGGACGTTTGCTTCGACGCCCCAGACGCTGCCGGCGAAGCTGCTGTACTCGCTGACCTGTTTGAGATCGCCACGGATGATGAAGCCGGTCACATCGCGTACGTGCGGGGCACGACGAAGAGCGACGCAATCAGACATGGTGATGTGGTAGGGACGGCCGCCGGTGTGCTGACCGGGGAGGGCGGGGATGGTGCCGGCGTCAAGGAAGATGATGTCTGTGCCGAGGGTGGCGAGGGAGCGGCGCTGGCCGGAGCGGAAGCCCTCACCCAGACCGATGAGCAAGAGCAGAGAGGCGACGCCCCAGGCGATGCCGAACATGGTTAGGAACGAGCGCAGCTTGTTGGCTGTGATGGATTCGAAGACCTGTTTGAGAATCTCTAGCGCGCTTCGCATAAGGGGTGATTTCGCCGCTTCCGGGGGTTACGTTGAGAAAGCGGATCTGGTTCCCTTCCTGCGAACGAGTCGCATAAGACCCTCGCCGGGTCTGTATGACATGACGCCAGAGAGCAGCTGCAACGGTCGCAGTACGGGATCTCTCCGCCGCGGCTGCGCCTCGAGTCAAGATCGCGGCTCTGGCGCAGGTCAAGATGCCGGCTGCTTTGCTTCATCCGGCGAGACTGCTTTATCGGCCCGCGAGGAGCGAGGGGTGCGGGTCGAGATGAATGCTGAAGGGGAGACGGATGTCGGCGAGAAAGGTTTGGAGGCTGGAGAGGATGGCGGGACTGGCGGTGGCGGGATGAAGAAGGCTGACGACCCGCTGGGGAGAGAAGGCGACATGGCGAGACAAACCGGCGAGGCCAAAGCAGCGATCAGCGCGGTAGGTGCAGGAGGCGAGGTCGGAGATGCTGAGGGTGTCGGTGGGAGTGAGAAGGATGGTGCGTGGGGGCGCCATGCGATCGATCATGGAGAGGATCTCGAGCTTGGACTCGAGTTCGTCCGGGACGAAGTCGATGGCGAGGTCGGCGGAGCGGACGGCATCTTCTACTGTGGTGGCGAGGTGGAGGGAGTTAAGACGGCCTTCGAGCGGGGTGTTTTCGAGCTCGGCTGTGACGCAGCGGAGGTTTGACGGGAGGACATCTTCGAGGGTGACCGTGAAGCCGCAGGCGAGGAGGTGGCGGGAGAAGCTGCGACCGGCGAGCCCGGCACCGATAACGGCGATGTGCTCCAGCCGGGCGGCAGCTTCTTCGCCGGCCATTTACTTGCCGGTCGAGACGGCGGCGACGACCGACTCAAAGCTGGGATCGGAGACCTTGATGTGCTCGGCGACGCGGGCGCGCTCTTCGGCCGTGAGCATAGGCAGCACGGAAAGGATGCGCCGGAGGGTAACGGCGATGTCGTCAACGTAGTTCATGGTGCGGATGGCTTCGCCAGACAATGGCATTCGAACTCCTAAGTTAAAGATTCTGTGATTAAGTCTATCGCGTCTGCGGTGGAGACAGGGACGGGGGGGTTGGCGGAGTCGACGGGAGCGCCATCGCGGTCAGTCATCTCCATGAGAGCGGCGAGCTTGGTGGCAAAGTCAGGATGTAGGGCGTTTGAGGTATAGCGCCAAGTCCAGTTGCCCAGACCAGCGGCTGGCGTATTCATGCGGGCCTCGCTGCCAAGATGGAGAACGTCCTGCAGTGGGAAGATACAGAGGTTGGCGACGGAGCGGGCGGCGGCTTTAATCATGGCCCAGACGATCTCGCCGTCGTTCGTTACCTCCTGCAGGTAGGTCTGGACGTTGGCGCGTTCGATAGGGGTGGCGTCATGCTGCCACCAACCGAGGGTGGTGTTGTTATCGTGAGTGCCGGTATAGGCGACGGTGTTAGGCACAAACATGTGCGGAAGGTACATGTGGCCGCCGCGGTCGGCGAAGCCAAACTGCAGGATGCGCATGCCGGGCATGCCGAAGTGCTCGCGCAGGGAGTTGACCTCCGGGGTGATGAGACCGAGATCTTCGGCGATGAAGGGAAGATCGCCGAAGCTGGCGCGGAGGCGCTCGAAGAGCTCGTAGCCAGGAGCCTTGACCCATTGGCCGTTCATGGCGGTCTCTTCGTCGGCAGCGATGGACCAATAGGCCTCGAAGCCTCGGAAGTGATCGAGACGGACGCTGTCGTAGAGGGTAAGGGCGCGGCGGAGGCGAGCAACCCACCAATCGAAGCCTCGCTCCTGCAGGAGGCCCCACTTATAGAGGGGATTGCCCCAACGCTGCCCGGTAGCGGAGAAGTAGTCAGGCGGGACGCCGGAGACGCGGAGAGGGGTCTTTTGCTCGTCGAGCTCGAAGATCTCGGGATGCGTCCAGACGTCGGCGCTGTCGTAGTTGACGAAGATGGCGACGTCGCCCAGGGTGCGGACGTCGTGCTTGCCGCAATAAGAGCGCAGGGCACACCATTGCTGGTCAAAGAAGAACTGCACGACCTGCTCGATGGCGAGCTCTCGGCCGCGTTGGTTGAGCAGGGTGGTCAGCGCGTCATGCTTGCGGTGGGCGAACTCGGATGGCCACTCATTCCAACTCGCATAGCCAAATTGACGTCGAAGGACGGTGAACATGGCGTAGTCCGGCAGCCAGGAGATGTTTTCGTTGCAGAACTTCTGGAAGGGCTGGCGCTGCTCCGGCGTAGCGCGATCGAGGAAGTTGGCGGCGGCCTCTTCGACGAGGGGAAGTTTGAGGCGGGTGGCTTCGCCGAAGTCGGCGGGGCCCTCATGACCGGGAAGACCCTGGATGCGATCCCACTCGATCCAGCCATCCTGCGCGAGGCGCTCCAGACTGACGAGGAGCGGGTTGCCAGCAAAGGCGGAGAGAGCGGAGTAGGGCGAGCTGCCGTAGCCCGTCGGGCTAAGGGGAAGAACCTGCCAGAGGCGTTGCTTGGCCGCGTGCAGGAAGTCGACAAACGCGTAAGCGGCCGGGCCGAAGTCGCCGACGCCGCCATAGGATGGCAGAGAGGTGACGTGGAGAAGGATGCCGGACAACCTGTCCTGGCGAGCGGGCTCGAGACTCATAGGATCGCGCGGGCCTCCTCCGCACTTAGTGTCTATGATGCCCGGCACTCTATGAAGTCGCCGAGAAACAAAACCGCCCGACTCCAAGAGACAACACGAGAGCCGGGCGTGATTGTGGTCGCGGCGAGCCGGTGGTTACTGGCCGAAGGGGGACGGGGTGGCCGGACCGGAGCGCTTGGCCAAGTGAACTGCGCCGCTCTTCTGGTATTTCTCTGTGACGTTGCCGAGGTAGACGCGGAAGATCTCTTCACGCTGGGTGTTCAGCAGCTGATCGCGGGTTTGATTGAACGTCTTTGCGATCTCCTGAGCGTCCGGTTCCTGTCGATCAGTAACAACAAGCACAGCGCCAGTGCGGCCGGTGTTGATAGGACCGGAGACCTGGCCTTTGGGGAGCGTGAAGACTACCGATGCGGCGCCTGCAAGTGAGCCAAGCTCAGGCACCTGACCATCATGGCCGACGAGATCGCTGGACTTGAAGGATAGATTCTGTTCCGTTGCGGCTTGCTTGAGATTGTTGAGCGACTTGGCACGGGCATCGAGCTTGTTGAGTGCATCGTTCATAAGTTGCGGAACTTGCTGCTCTCGATAGTCGTCGGCGATGTGTTGCTTGTAGCTGTCGAAGTCGGGTGCGTGTGCGGCTTTGATGTCCTCGACCTGGAAGACGGCGAAGCCATCGCCAGTGGCGACGGACTCTGGCGCGGCACCCTTTGCGGAGGAGAAGGCCTTGGTCAGAAGACCGGTGCCGTCGGCTAGGCCGGCGACGACGCCATCCTTGCCGATGAAGTCTGTCGTCTGGGCGTGCAGGCCCTTGTTTGCGGCTGCCTTATCGATCCCGTTCTTGCCGGCGTCCGCAACAATCTGACTGGCGAGGCTCTGCTCGGCGGTGCTGGCGCGCTGTTGCTCCAGCACAGGCAGGATCTCGCTGCGAACCTCTGCGAGGGGTTTGACATGCGCTGTGTTCTTCGCTTCAACCTGCAGGATGTGGTAGCCGAACTGCGTCTTGATGACGTCGGAGGTCTGGCCGGGCGCGAGAGAGAAGGCGGTCTTATCGAACTCAGGGACCGTGCGGCCGCGATCGAGAAAACCGAGCTCGCCACCCTGGGTCTTGCTGCCGGGATCGTCAGAGTTCTTGGAGGCAAGGTCGGCGAAGTTGCCGCCAGCCTTGATCTGCTTGAGCAGATCTTCGGCCTTCGCCTTACCGGAAGCGTCGGTCTTTGCGTCCGCACTGGCGGGAACGGCGATCAGGATATGGCGGACCTTTACCTGCTCCTTGACGGTGTACTGCGCCTGGTGAGCGGTGTAGTAGGACTGCAGATCGGCATCCGAGACCTGGGGCTTGCCGCCAGGAAGGTTTGAGGCGTCGAAAGAGACGTACTGAAGCTTACGGGTCTCCGGCACAGCCGTGGCATAGCGCGCCTTGTTCTGGTCAAAGAAGGTGTGGAGCTGCGCATCCGTGGGGTTGAGCTGTTTCCGAACGTCCTCCGGCGAGATGACAACGTAGTCGAATTTCACCTTGACGTTCTGCTTGAGGGAGCTTTCGCGTACGGCATTGTCAGAGACGTTGACGCCGCCGGTGAGCATGGACTGTAACCGGTTCAATTCCATATCACTTTTGACCTGCGACTCAAAGCTGGCGCGAGTCGTGCGAAAGGCGTTTTGCACGAAGTTGATGTACGCATCATCGCCAATGTAGGCGCCGTTCGGAAAGAGGTACTGGGCGAAGGCTCCGGTACGAAGCTCACGGCGGAGGTCCTCGTCGCTGACCTGGAGGTGCAAGCGATCGGCCTCATGCTTGAGGATCTCGCGCTGTACGAGGATCTGGCCGGCACGTTGCTCCATATATGGCATCAGCATGTCGGGCAGATTTTGCTGCTGCAACTGGCGCTGTGCAAGCTGCGCGACTTCCGTCTGCTTGATTGTCGAGCCGCTCTCGAGGCGGCCTTGCCAGCCGGGATCATGGACAGTGGCGAAGACGTCCGAATTGGCCGTGTTGCCCGCGGTGTCAAAGATGCCCGGAACCAGGGTGATGACCATGGTGCCGATGGCGGCGATAATGATGAACGCGAAGATGAACTTCACCGCGCTGCTGTTCTGCTGCAGAAGACGAATCATAGCTGGAAGAACGACCTTTACTGTGCGCGCTCGTACCTCTACCGGGTGGAGGCGTGCCCGGGGTTTGCAAGGTTGGACGGGCGTCCGGCCTTTTGCGGGGCAAGCCGATTATAAAGCAGCACATTGCTCGCGACCGAAGCTGGCCGACACGACAAAGGAGGTTCGCGGGCGCGAACCTCCTCGGGTGAACCAAAGACGAGTCTAGTACGGGTAGGGCCGGTAGTAAGCTCGTGGCGCGTAGTAGTAGCCGGGGCCGTAGTAGTAAGGCGGTGGTGGCGGATAGCGACGGCGCACCTGAGGAGGGCCAGACGGAATGCCATAGCCGAGCCGTTCCAGCTCTGCCTGCGGAACCGTGGTGACCGTTACGGGCTGAGCGAGCTGGAAGGCGAGGACGGACTCCGGCGGGAGAAAAAGCTGCTGGTTGCCAGACGCGGCTGAGGCGCCGATTCCGGCGGCTCCGCCTGCACCAGCACCGATAGCCGCGCCGGCTCCGCCACCCGCGACCCCGCCGATGACGGCACCGACAACGCCAAGGCCGATGGCGCTGCCGACGGTGCGTCCGGTTTTGTCGCTGCCGCTGGCAGTCCAGATCGTTGAGGTGAGCGGATAGACGCGGCCACCGATGGTGACCTGCGTAAGCTGGAGGGCGAGCGACGCGTGGCCCTTGATGGCGCCGCCCTTGGTGGCATCAACGACGGTTCCCTCCACGGTGGCACCACGGGGAACGGCGACGAACCCGTTGGCGACAACGTCACGGATAACGGTTCCGCTGAAGGGGCTGCCAATCTGGGTGTGCTTGCTGTCTACACTACCGTTGAGCCGAAGCTGAAGCGTGCTTCCGGCCGCTACCGAGACCACATCGCCGCCAGGCTGTCCGGCATAGCCGCTATTGCCGGCGGTATAAGGGCGCGGCTGCCCGGGAGCTGCGGAGCCTGGGCCATAAGGGTTCTGCGTGGGAGGACCGTAGGGAGGCTGACCGTACGGCTGCCCCTGACCATAAGGAGCTTGACCGGTTTGGCCATAGGGTGGCTGACCCTGCTGGGAGTAGGGGGGCTGGGTCTGCTGATCATAGGGCGGCTGACCTTGCCCGTACGGCGACTGCCCAGCCTGCCCGTAGGGAGGCTGCTGGCCCTGAGGGTAGGACGGCGGCCCTGCCTGGCCGTAGGGAGGCTGACCCTGTTGCGGGTATGGCGGCTGATTCTGTCCGTATGGCGACTGCGCGCCGACTACGGACGGATCCGGCGGGGGTGGGCCGGCCTGGCCATCTTGAGCGAGATTGCCATCAGGGTTGCCGGGCTGCGCTGCCTGAGGATCATACGGCTGCTGCGCCTGTCCTGAATTGCTTTGTGGCTGGGTCGAGAGCGGTGGCTGGCCTGAAATCTGTGCGCCGACGGGCGGAGCGATGGTTCCATCAGACTGCAACTGAGGATTGGAGCCCTGATCTGCGGGGGACGTCTGGTTGGCGGCGAGTTGGTCACCAATTGTCAACTCATCGACTACCTTTTGGACGCCTGCAGTTCGAGAGACGATATCTTCTGCAAGCGAGCGTGTAGTCTCATCCCTTACTCGCCCCGAGAGGGTCACAACGCCATAGACAGCGGTCGAGCTGATCTGCTGATCGGCGAGTTTGCTGTTGCTCGCAAGGGCTTTCAGCACATTGGACGCAAGCTGGGCGTCGGGAACCGTGGAGCTATTTGCTTGTGCTGCGAGATTGCCTGTTCCGACCAACCCTGCACCGGCCAGAAGCAGAGTGCCAACTATTCTCGAAGCTTGATCCTGTCTTTCACGCATTCCTTACTCCTCCGATCGCCGGCTCTCTATCGCCACGGCGCCGGCATTCCACTACTTGCTTGGACACGAAGCTTCAACAAAAGTCTCGCGGCAGAGAGGAGCGTTTGTGGTGGATCTGGGTTATGGCGTGCGATGGCGCAAGCATGATAGTGGCATCGATGTGTCTCAAGGGCATTCATTGGATGGGGTGACCCACATGCTTTCGGCCTGAGGATGAACAGCTGCCTTACGAGTGAAGCTGCCTTGACTCATAGGGATAGTCCGGCTATCTTCATAGAGCGGGGTGGAGCAGCCCGGTAGCTCGTTGGGCTCATAACCCAAAGGTCGTAGGTTCAAATCCTACCCCCGCAACCAAGCAAATTAGTTAGTTACGCAAATTGCTTTCTTCTAAATCTTCCGAAAGTTCCAGCCAGAAATGACCGATATCAGGCGCTCGCTGCTGCCAGCTTGAGCACCATATTGACGGCTTTCCGTTTCGGTTCTCGCTTGCACGACGACAACGCCCGCCCGCAGACATTCCTTCTGACTGCCATGAGCCTGATCAACTCAATGAGGGTTCACTCCAGCGCTGCTGAATGTGTCGGATGATCTTCAGTAGGTACGGCTTCAGAGACAAAGACAAAGCTGCTTGGTTTGAGCACTTCAGGTCCTTGGCGCAATAGCTTCATGAGCGCGACCCGGTACAATCAATCATCGGACCGCAGGGAAAGAGAGCCACGCAATCTTCAGTGCGCCGCACGTTTTTAGCATCAGTGATGGTGAACTGGCGGGCATGTCCGCTGCTGTCTCCGCCCCAAAGCGAGACGCTTCCATACGCACCGTCCTTCCTGAGGATGTAGTAGACGATCTCGACGAAGCGGAGCAATTCCATGTCGTTCTTATACCAGCGCACGATGCGGCGCAAGGCGTCCATCCCGCGTCTTCCGGCGACATACCCATACGCATGTTTTTCACTATGGTGTGTGCACCTGCAATTTTGATGTTGGCTTCGGCGTTTCTACTGGCTCCGGCTGAACCCACGTCCGGATCAAGAAAGCAGCCCGCGCCGATGGTGGCAACATCACTCGAGCCCCCCGGCATACGCCAGGGCTGACCCGCCGAAGTGGACGCTGAAGAGAGCTGACCTTTACGATTGATGCCTGAAACGTAGATCGCCTGGCTTGCCGGTGCAAGGACGTCGAAGACGGGCCGCCACGTCATCGCTCCTGCAAAGCCTATTTGTTGGGCCAGTGGCTCGCACTTGCACTAGCAGGTCGAAGTCCTTCTGCGAGTGTGGGATGAAGTGGTTTCTTCGAAGAGGCTCTGGCCAGCTTGGGTCGTATGTTCCCCTTCCAAACAGAGTTGGCTCGGCACGGATTCTCTGCCAAAGAAGGTAATTGAGCCGACTCCGCTCTGTGAGCAGGTCTTCTTTCAAGAAGCCGTGACCGACGGCAAATTCTTGAGCATCAGAGCCAACCAGCAATGCGTTTCCTGTGTCATTCATTAACGCACGTGCGAGCAGCGATGCATTGCGGATACCACTGACAGAACCTATTGCAGCAGTTCGACGAGTCGGTCCATGACAGCAGCACGCATCCAGCTGGATCACCCCATTTGCGTTCGGCAGCGCTCCTAAGCCTGTGGAGTGATTCTTCGGATCATCTTCCTGCGTCTTGCACACGTGAAGCGCTGCATCAAGCGTGTCGCCGCCGTTCAGAAGCATGTTGTACGCCGCATCGATGCCAACCGTTCCGGTTGCCTTAGAGATGAGGGCAGGTAGCCGTGGAACCGCGGGCCGCTCCGGCTTTGGCTCGTTGTGGTTCATGTGGCTCATATCCTGCATTTGCGCATGCGCATTTCGAGTAAATGCGGCGGAGGCGGTGGAAAGTGCCACACTAGCTAAGAAGGTTCTTCGAGATTCCTTCATCATTTTCTCCGGCGCGGCGTTTCGTTTAGGGTGCGGCTCGGGTAAGCCGCACCCTGGTTGAAGGCGTAATCGATCGGAGAAGCTACTGAGCCTGGAACGTCCATTGCTGCCATGCATGGCCCTGATAGGCATACTGATCCACTTTTGTTCGGTTTGCTACGGCCGCGCCATCAACGTCAAGTGCCTCGCCACTCGACACGCTGACCAGTTCATACTTACCACCACCAACCGAAGTAACGCGCCATTGCTGATTCGCTTGTCCATTCGCGGGATATTGATCAATAAGCGCGCTATTTGCCGTTGAAGCACCGGTAACGTCCAACAGCTGTCCGCTCGCACTATTCGTCAGCGTAATTACATTGTTTCCAAGATTGTTTACTATCCACTTCTGATTCGACTCGTGATTAATACTGTAAATCTCCGTGACCGTGCTGTTCTTTGTCGAAGATCCGGGATCATCCAGCGTTTTTCCGCTATTCGAATCAACAAGCATATAGGTACCATTCGGGATCAGGTTGGTTGTGGGAAGCTGCCCATATACACAAACCTGCCCGCTCGCTGTCGACTGCTGCTCAAAGCTCGCCAAGTACACCTTTCCATTCGCGATGGTGGGAGCCGTAAACTTGGCATAGTTGTTGCAAGAGTCTCTGAGGGCATTTTGTTCGTTTGTCCAAAGCAGAGTCATGTTCGTAGCGTTATCGGCGTACAGGATGCCAGGAACGGTAGTGTGCCAAGCACCCTGATTATCCGTTCCCATACTCGTATTTGTGGCGGCCCAGAGGATCCCATTTGCGTTGCCGTTTGCGGAGAGCGACAGAGTCGCGCCTGGATGACCGAACGCCTTGATTCCGAGGGTGTGGGTAGGCGTGGGATTGAACGTTGATCCATTGAAGGAAAATACCTTAGATAATCATTCTGACCCCAAAGGTACAAATTGCCGTTCCAAATAATTGAGGGGTGATATGCGACGACGTGGCTTGCCAGTCTGGCTGTACCCCGGCGTCGGTCAAATGACCCATCGCTCCGGTGTCGAGCAGGTGAAGCTTGCCGTTTTTCCCTCCTCCAATGCTTGGGCCGGGATTGAACACTCCTGTCTGACCCAGGTTTGCGATGCTATAAGCCATGGTGAATCCGGCATAGAGGCCGTGGTCGCAGTGGCTGGAGAACGCGACGTAAACATTGTTATTAGCCAGTAGAAGGCCCGCTCGCTGGTTCTGGTAGACCGAGTTGAAGTTGTTCGTAGTTATCGTGACAGGGCTTCCAGCCGTGTCCGCTCCGGACGACACACTAATTCCGCCAGGAATCCGCGTCTCGACGCAATTCGTATTTGCATTTCCCTGCCACGTCGGGACAGAGCTCACGTGCTGAACACCAGCAAACGCTAGTACCTCCACTCGGATATCAGTTTCCAACTGGTCACCATCGGGCATAATCTATGACGTGTGGCGACCCGATTTTTCCCTCGACGACATCGGTCGATATGAGCACCTGTACGTTGTCGCCGAATATAGTTTTTGTGCTCCTGAGCCACGATGATAACCCTGCTTCGTTCGTAAGGAACTCCGCGGCGGCCTCGGTGCCACTCTTACCAATACCTGCGGCGATCAGAACGTATTCGTTTGATTCCGGATCTAAGAAGCAACTCACCATTCCATAATCACGCGTATTACTTAGAGCGCTTTGTTTTGTGTCTAAGGTCCAGATTCGTTCTGGGTGCTGATTATCTTGTATAACGTTGCGACCGCCTTCAAGGGTAACGAAGCGAAAAGGAAGTTGCCGCGTAAGCTTTGTCGTCCAGAGATTATTGAACCCCCCCACTAAGATAAATGGGCCCTGCCGCAACTGTTCGAGCGTGGTATCCGCCGCTCCTTGGGTGTGAAAGGAATGGTCGTGCTGCGTTAGAAGTGTCGTTATTTTTGTAAAACTAGTCAGATCGCTGAGCTGCACCATATCTGAACGAGTCATTGCCGACAGAAGCGTTTGCTGCGTTTGTGGAAGGAGGACATGGCTTCGGTACGATATGTCATTTCCCTGAGCGTCGAAAGAGTGAACTCCGAGGACAATCAAGGTGGACTCAGGCGTAGCCAAACATCGACCCCAGAAAAGGGCGATCCCGGGAGAGAGCTGTCTTTTCTGGTAGGTCTGCCAGCCGAAGAAGCTCAACATACCCAGAATCGTCAGCAGCAAGACGTAGAACGCGAGCTTTGGCGGGCGGAAAGGCGGGACACGTGCATCAACAGCTTGTGGGGCAACTACTACGGTTGGTGACTCAGCCTCAGATGTCCGGGAAAAGGCAGCATAGGCAGGAAGAACCTCATCGTCAGAGTCTTCGTGGTAGTTCATACCATCTGGCTGGCTCACGCTACTGGTGGCATGCTCTGTTGGAGACAATGTGTAACGTGGTAACGTTTCGGCGACCCTAACCTTGTCGGGCAGAACGCCGGTGCGACTGTCACCGTACGATTCGCGCTCTGATGGAACATGTACTTTCTCGGCAGAGTATCTGTAAAAGCGAGGCTGGTACGAGCCGAGAGGAATGTCGATTCGCACCTCATGCTCATTGCCGGGCGCCTGATAATACTGCGCGATCCTCTTGCGGACCTCCCCGGCAGTGATACGAACAACGGGATCCGCGTTTGTGTCATAGTCCGGATCTCGGCCAAAGACGCTGATGCCGAGAGTCCGTTCTTTTAACGTATCGCCACGCCCAGCCAAGGCTTCATCTACGATATAGCGCAACAAGGAGGGGTAACGCTTGCTGTTACGGAAGGGAGAGCTGCTGATGATCCGCTCGAGCTGCCCAAGGATCTCTTCCGGTGTTAGTTCGGGTGACACTTCATCTTCTGCAGGGCTGCTAGCCCTAAACTCTGAACTGTCAATAAGCATAGGAGCAATCTTTCTGAGTCAAAGTGCCAAGGCCAACATCCGGAAGAGGGCGTGAATAATCGCCGGCAAGTTCATCAACTGGCAAATTCTACACCCGCGACACGGATTGAATACGCTTAGCGACCAGAGATAATTCGCCGTCCATCAATCTTTACGATCTGTAGACACTAATACTCGCTTGGGGTGGAGATGGGTTCATGTGGAAAGAATCTTCGATGATCCTCAAAGGAGTTGATCATTGGAACGCTGGTGTCAGACGCTGGATCGAGGCGTGTCGGTTCCAGTACTGACTCTCTAAGCCTGGGGACCACGGACCCAGGGAGAACTCAGCACAGATGCGTGCAAGGCTTCAAGAAGTCTGTCCCGAAAAAGGTATGCAAAGCTTGCGCAGTGTTGAGCGTTGACAGAGGTTTGCGCGAGGGTATCGTTACCAATCTCTGCGGAGAGGGCGATACGTAGGCCATTCGGTACCACCCGCGATCTCAGCCGAATTTGCGGGTCTCGAAGACCCGGCAAGTTCGAAGGGTCCAGTCTTCGGGCTGTCGAGAGCGTACTGTGAACATTTCCGCTGAGATGGACCAGCCAGCATCGTCTTCGCTCGCCCTAGAAGTTGCTTGCTAGCCGCAGGCGAACACTTCGGCCGGGGCCGATGGCGTTTCCTGAAAATAGACCGCCAAAATCGATCAAATTCAGGTGATTGCCAAGGTTTGTACCGTCAACTTGCAGGCGCATGTTCACGCGTTCTCGCTCATAGAGGGTGAGACTGCTAGAGGCATTAAGCAGCAACGATGGTGTGATGCGGCCGCGATCGAAGTTGACATGGTTGATGACAGCCTGCCCGTATCGTGTGAGTGCGTCCGACTCCTCTCCGTTGAAGTCAAATGGCAGGCCGGAGTCATAGCTTAGTCCCGCAGCGATCCAGAGTCTTCGGGCGGCCTGATACTGCAGGCGCGTGCGGACAGTATTGCGCTGGTCCTGCGAGTCAGGAAAATGACCGGAGAACTGCGTGAGCGCCTGCGCTGCATCCTGGCCGAGAAACAAACCGCCCGTAACCGGCGCAAAGACATTGCCGACAATATAGGAGTAGCTTGCATATCCGCTGAAGCGTCCGACTTCAAGTAGTTCCAGCTTGCCTTCGGTCCCGTACAGGATTGCTTTTCGGAAGGTAATCGGATAGCTGACGCCTGTGTTCAGCAACTGATCATCGTCGGCGTAATTTTTGAAGTTGCGGCGAAAGATGTTGATGTCGGTACGCACGTGCTTAAGCAGCAGCGTGGTCAGGCCGCCTTCGTAGAAGTCGCCGTGCGACGGAGCAACTGGCAGGCCGAGCGAAGCGGCATTGAGCGACCGCGCAAACGGCGAACTTGAGAGCAGGATGTTTTCGTTCGACGGCGTCTGGAAGATGCGATCATAAGCGAGATGAATCAGCAGAGACGCGGCCGGAATGTACCTGCTGGCGCTGGCCCGCGGGCTGAAGGCGCTCTGATGCGCAAGCAGCTGATAATGATCCCACCGAAGCCCGGCGCTGACAGTGTAGTTCCCAAGGCGCACGAGGTCTTCCACAAAAGCAGCCTGTTCTAAATCCAGCCGGCTTGCGTCAAACGGCAGAGACGTGACTGGAGTACCTGGGTCAAACTGTGTTGGATCCGTGATGGTGTAAGCAAAGTGCTCCCGCAGTGAAGTTGCGTCTGACTCGACGCCGGCCTTAAGTTCGTGGCGGCCGAGCTGTGTAAGGTAAGTCACCTTCACATAGCCTTCACGCGCATCGTTCTTCTGCGTGGCCAGAATCGGCGTCGAGTTTGCATTGGAATTTAGATTGTTCTGAAGATCGCGTGCGAATCCAGTCATTGCGACGATGGCTGTGGGCGAAACCACGTGCCGATAATTGACCGAGCCGACCGTCTCAACGTTATTCTCAGTCTGCAGCTGACCGGCTTGTTCCTGCACCAACTCATTTGGTATTTCGAAGCGAGATAGCTCGTGACGCAACGTAACTGCGGAATGATCGTCTTGGGCCAAGTGACGATCGAAGCGGCCAGAGAAGTCTCCCGTGGTGCCGCTGTTGGTGTAGTTCTCCGGCACCACAGGATTCAAATAGTGATCACTTCGGCTCCCAGAGGCAGTAACGCCGAAGCCGTTTCGGCCGATTGCTTGCGTATACTCTGCGAAGCCTTGCGCGCTCGCATAGGAGCCGCCAGAGAGCTCGAACTTGCCAGCAGGAGCGGTGAGCGGTTCATCGTGAGTATTCAGCTCAACCACGCCGCCCAGCTTGCGGCCATACTCGGCCGGGTACCCGGCAGTGTAAATGGCGATGGAGTTGACATCATCTGCCTCGATCTCAGGCCCGAAGCTCGGAGAACGATTGTCGGTCAAGGGAAGGCCGTCGACGACAAACTGGGTCTGATACTCGGAGCCTCGCGGATGGAGTACGGCATTGCCTTCATATAACCAGCCCGGCTGCGTCACAACAAGATCCTGAATGGACCGGCCGGGTAGCGAGGTGACACGATCTTCAATCTGCTGTGCCCCAATCTGCGCGACCGATGAGGGCCGGTATGGATCAATGAGCGTGTCTGTGGCGCGCACACTAATGGAGTGAGCCACCGAGCCGACCGAGAGATGCAGCATCTGCTGCGCGGCTGATGCGGAGCGTATCTCAACCGAGGCGGTCAGTGGCGCGAAGCCACCTTTGTAAACGTTGATCTGGTAGAAGCCGTACGGCAATCTCGGCAGAACGAGTTCCCCAGCAATATCGGTAGAGACATCAAGATGCACCTGATCGGTCGCGCCAGTTAGCTCTATCTCAGCTTTCACCGCCAGCCCTGAGGGATCTTCAACGTGCAAATGAAGCTCACCCGTACGCACCTGCGCGTTCAGCTGGACGCACGACAGGACGAGAGTCACGGCAGCCACGTACGAGAAAGAAGGGGATGGCTTCATCTGGTAAGTCCTCCCAAGGCGAAGCGAACGTCTTCTACATCTGACAAAGATCGTAGCCGAGAGGGTGATCAGCTGCTGGGCGACGTGATGTTAGACATGGAGTCTGAGCCAAGCTCAGCCGTGGCCACACGCAACTTCTTCGTGAGTTGCTCGGAGCCTTGGTGAGCCGCAGTCCAGCAGACTTCTGGCTAGGCTCCTGCAAACTAAGAACACGATGCGCCGACACTTTGGCCTTGGCTCAGAACGCCGGTGCAGGTCTGAGCCAGACCGTCTGCGGCTGGGCAGCAAGCGGAACTGACCAACGTGAGTGATGCATGTCACAACGGGGCCACCCAAGAGTCTGCTGGTTTGAGCTTGGCTTGCGTAGCGGCAATTCTCGCTAACCAACTCGGGAAGGGATGAGACAGCGCCTGGGCATACGTGAGCGAAGCCTGGTCACCGCGCGCAATAAGCTGGTTGACATACTGTTCCAACGTGAGCTGGCTCCATGGCGACACCGCTCGCTGAGTGATATCGGTGAAGTACCACCTGCCGAAGATCGTCCACGGGTCTGTCGCCTGTGACAGGGCAAGCTCAGCTTTGATCCCGTCGACCCTGACTAGATCGGGCGTCTTGCTGTGATCGTAGTTGTTCAACGTGGAAGCGAAGTCGGCTAGATCAGCCAGCCAGATGGGCGCATCCTCGTCAGGAGCTAAATCGACAACTGATGCTAGAGACCCGCCGGCGATGAGCACCGAATGGGAATTGGGATGGAAGGTCGCATAGGCACCTGCATCAAAGAACACTGGCAACGCTACAGGATCACCCGTAGCGGCCTCCCAGAGCCGTACCGCCTTGTCACCGGCTACCGTTGCCACCAGCTGATTATCGGGACTGAAGGAGGCACGGCCCACAGGCGCGGGGTGCTCGAGCGGCGCACCCACGGGCTCGCCGGATTCGGTCTTCCAGATGCGGGCTGTGTGATCTCGCGACGCAGTCAGGGTAAGCCGACCATCGGGACTAAACCCGGCAAACACGACGGCATAGCCGTGCTGCAACACGATGCCAGTCGGCTGACCCGTGGCTGCATTCCAGACCTGGGCGCGGGAATTCGCGCCGGCGGTGACAATCTTGTCGCCGGCGGTGTTGAACTGCGCACTCAAGACGGTGTTTGCCCCTGCCAGCTTCATGTGTCGTGCACCGGTACGCGCATCACGCAGGTCGGTGTAGTCGTCTCCGGTGGGGACGAGGATCTGCTTCGAATCATTACTGAAGCTCACGTGATAGGCGGCCTCGTGGTACTCGATCGCCTGCGCGAGCGGCTGGCCTGTCAGAGCATCCCACGTACGAACCTTACCGGCGTCCGATGCCGCGGCTAAGAGAGTGCCATCCGGGCTGAAGCTGATCGACCAAGCGGCCCCGGGTACAGTCATCGACCCAGCCATCTGCTTGCCAGTCGAACTGTCCCAGATCGTGACAACGCCTGCGTCGGTGCCTGTAGCGATACGTTTCGAATCGGCGCTGAAGACCGCTGCAGCGATCTCGTCATCGTGTTTGAGAACCGCGAGTGGAGCACCGGTACGCGCGTCCCAGAGCCGGGCGGTACGATCGGTGGCAGTCGTCAGGATCTTTGATCCATCAGGGCTGTAGCTCACTGTGGTGAAGAGGCCCGCTTGTCCAAGAAGCCGAACACTTGTGTTCGCGCGTTGCTCTGTGAGTAGACGGAAGGTGAGATCGGAGGCGGAATGTGCGTGCGGATCAAGCCTTAGGCTGTCGGCAAGCAGACGAAGCGCCGCAGGCCGACTACCCGTCTCGGCAAGTTCAAATGCTTTCAGGTACTCCGCATAGGCTTTCTGCGTCGACGCAGGTGATGTTGGCGACTTAGCCTGGGCGGACGCGTTCCCGGCAAACAACGCGAGGAGAAGGGCGGGGATTACGCCATGGATCCGAGTTCTGGATCGAAGCGCTGAGGGATGGAAGTAAACGTTCACGCGGATTCCTTGTACGGCTTAAGGCTTACAAGACGATGAAGCGGGTTAGGTGATGCAGAGCGAAGGCCGCCGAAGCGAGAACGTACGCTTTTAGGCGGCCTCCTCGACTACTGATAGATTTCGATCCCGTCGATCTTGGCCTGATCGGCGCTTCCGGGAGTGAAGTTGATGGTAAGCTTCCCGTTCGCATCGGTCGTGGTGGTGAATTGCTCGACGATGGCGATGTTCTTACCACCGGAAGCAGCGAGGATATCGAAGTTACTCAGCTGGAAGTTATTGCAGCTTGCATTGAAAACGCGTTGACCAACGCCAGACCAGTAGGTTTCAGCAAAGTGAAGCCGTACGGTTGAGACTGTGTTGGGTTTCAACCCGTTGGTCGTGTTGAACGTATAGCTGAAACTGCCGCCAGAGTGCTCGTTCTGGTAAACCGCCACTGGCGCAGCCTGCACAACACTTGAGACATTAATGGAGTTGGCGTTGGTGGAGGCGCCGGTCTTTCCATTCGGATCCGCCGTGAAGGGCTGACCGGTGGAGGGATCGGCGATGCTGCTGGCGCTACCGGCGGCCATGCGCACGATTGCCGTGCCCGGAACTGGTGCGTCCGTGGTAACGCTAGTCTCGCTGAAGCTGCTGCCGGTGCTGTTGGATGACGCGACCTTGTACCAATAGGTGGTGCCGTTCTGTGCAGTGCTGTCGGTGTAGAAAGTGCTTGTGATGTTGCTCGCATTCGCTAAAGAAGTCGTCTCAGCTCCTTGGGCGGCGCCACGCGTGACGGTGTAGGTTCCGGTCGGTCCTGATCCCGGATTCCAGGAGAGGCGGTTTAGCTTGTTGCCTGCCTGCGCGTTGAGGTTGATAGGCGATGGAGGCGATGGCAGGCTGCTGTTATTGGTCAACAGCTCAATCCCATTCACGATGGCATTGTCAGAGGTTGGAGTGAAGGTCAGCTTCAGATTGCCGCTGCCGTCAGCGGTCACGGGCGCCGAGACAACCAGGGCCGTGTTGAAACCGGCACGCGCGTAGATATCCACGTTCTTGAGACAGTTCGTGGACCCGCCATTCACCGCCGGGCAGCTGATCGCGCCACCATTGGCCGTCACCGAGAAGACGCGCTTACCAACTGCCGCATCACCCGAGTACGTCTCCGCCAGATGCAGCACCACCGTGTAGGTTCCATTTGCGACAAGCGATGGAAACAGGTACGAAAAGGTGCCGTACCGATTGGTCTGATACACGGCCTGTGTTGCCGAGTCTCCTGAGGCGACCGTGATCGCGCTCGAGGTGGATGAGGTGTTGCTGCTTGAGTAGAACTCATCCGAGACGAAGCTACCCGCGACAGCTCCGCTTCCCGCATTGATCTGGTAGATCGGTGTGCCTGTGGTAGGCGCACCACTAGCGGGTGGGTTGGTCTGCGTCGTAATGGAGACCTCGTTAGAGGCGGTAGTGGCGCTGCCAGCGTTTGCGGCAGTCACCTTGTAGAAGTACTGCGTGCCGCTCGAAACTGAGCTATCGGTGTACGAGAGAGAAGTCGTTGTTGTCAGCGAAGACGTTTCGCTGCCCGAGGTGGTGCCGCGCAACACCTGATAACTGTTCGCGCCCGTACTGGCGCCCCAACTCAGAGCTACAGAGCCGGTGCTGGCGGTGGGAGTCGCGAGTGTGAAGCTACCCGGCGCCGCGACTGGCGTTGTGTAGGAGGCGGACTGCTCGTTCGAGGGACCGGAGACGGTGCTGCCGCTTCCGTTGGCAACGACGTAGTAGAAATACGTTGTGCCGCTCACCGCACTGGTATCCGCGAAGGATGTGGTTCGCGCCGATGCCAGCATCGTCTCAGAGCCCGATTTGGTACCACGATAGACCGTGTAGCCGGTGGTGCCGTTGACGGTGCTCCAACTCAACGAGATCGTGCCATTCGACACGGCAGGCTGAGCCAGTGTGGGTGAGGACAGAGGTGTTATGGCATTCACTTCATTCGACGAACTCGATGTGGTGTAGCCGCCTGCAACTGCGGTGAGGTAGTAGAAGTATGTCGTGCCACCGACGAGGTTAGAGGTGTCGGCGAACGACGTGCCCGAGGCCGTGCCCAGCGCAGTCGTGCTTTCGCCGCCCGCGCTGGTTCCGCGGAAGACGTTATAGGAGGTTGCGTTAGCGCTTGCGGTCCAAGTCAGGTTGATCTGAGTCGCGGTCGCGGTGGGTTGGTTCACTTGAGGAGCGGTCAGGGTAGGTTTCGGGGCCGGCGCGGTGGCTGATGCGCCGGGTTGACCGTAGACGATGAACTCCGACAGTTGGTACGCATACGGAGCCTGCGTGCGCACCGTGCCGTTGATCTTGAAGTAGCGTGCGGTGACCGGGGCCAAGCCACGATAGTTCTTGGTGGAACCTGCAGGATTGTTCGTCTCGCAGATCAGGGTGTGCCAGCCGCCATCTGCCGGGCACGAGGTCGATGAGGTTGTTGGCGCGTCGGCGCAAGTACCTGCCGAAGCGCTGGCGAGATTGCTACACGATGAAATTGTGTACTGGGCTGCGTCCGCATTGCCCCAGAGGATCGTGAAGCCGTCGACCGTGGCCGGTGCTCCCAGGTCAACGTAGATCCACCCCGGATCAACACCCGCGACGCCGGAGGTCGCGTTGCCGTTGTTTGGCCGCGCGCTTTCCCACGTGGTGCTCGTATTGTTATCGAATGCGTTCGCGGTGATGTTGCGGGGGTTCTGTGTCGAGATGCTCGAAGACCCCGACAGCTGAAATGCAGACAGTTCGGTGTCGATTGATGCGGTCCAGGATGCGCCTGCTAACGAGGTTGCTAGCTTGACATCGTTGGTATCGATCCGCCCATCCAGATTGAGGTCGAACATCGCGTTGCCCGCATTGATGTTCGTAACTGGGCTATTGTTGTTGTTTGCGATCTGCAGAGAAATGGCGTTGGCATCGACCGTGTTGATCTGATGATCGCCCGACACATCACCGTTGAAGACGTTGAAGGGAAGATCGTAGGCCGCATTTTGCGACGCCTCGCTGGTCAGCCCTGTCAGGTGCAGATCAAGCGCTTGTGCGTTCGCGACGTTTACGAGAACGACCGTGACCACCATGCCGGTTGAATCCAGCGTGACCGACTGTACCGTTCCTTGCACCGCCTGGGTAGATCCCGACTGCGCCTGGAGCGTAGCTGACGGCTTTGCCGAGAGCGGCTGCGAGAAGTTTGCCTGCAGCGTATACGTTTGGTTTGCACTCACACGCGACTCCGTGGTCGGAACGCCAGCGACCCCATAGGGATAGACAGGCAGACCGATGACGTTGCCGCCTGCGTGCGTCTGGATCGACGTCGCCGAGAAAACCGGATCGGAGACTTGGTTCAACAGCTGTGCGGGAAGGATGACCGAGTTGTAGATTCGGACTTCGTCGATGTTGCCCTGGAAGCCGTCCGTCATGGTCTGGTCGGTCTTGTCGTTACCGTAGAGGTTCTGCTGGCCGATCCACAGAGCACCTCCGCCACTCGCATCCTGGGCTGTGCCGGTCGCTGCTAGCTTGCCGTTGACGTAGAGATAGCGCTTGTTGTTCGGTCCGTCCTGCACCAGCGCAAGCTGCGTCCAAGTGCCCGCCGTTGCTGCCGGTCCTGTCAGCACGCCCTTGGATCCGCGTGCCTCCCACTGTCCGTTCAGGTTGATCCATAAACCGTAGTAAGCTCCCTGGTCCCGAGACTT
This sequence comes from uncultured Acidobacteriaceae bacterium, assembly GCA_964235665.1. Lineage (GTDB taxonomy): Bacteria > Acidobacteriota > Terriglobia > Terriglobales > Acidobacteriaceae > Edaphobacter. Next base: position 1,056,217 of record CAXSAY010000001.1, on the reverse strand, counting down.
GACGATGATGGACGCACCGTCATATCCGCGCGTGGTATTCGGGCCACTGAAGCCTTGGAGAGTAGTTGGATTTACCCAGGCGACCAGACTGAAGCTCTGTGTTGCAGTGAACTGCAGATCAGAGGCATTCTGCACGACCAGCCGGTCGATAACGGTCGTTCCGTGATAAACCCAAGATCCACCCACATAGCCCGATGGGGAGGATTCAATCTCGTTCTGGCCAACCGAGGTATCTTTCACGGCCGTGTGACCATGGCCAGTCAGGTCGGTGGAGCCAGTCGCATTCTGACCCTGTAAGACGCCTTCATCAAACGGCCAGTATGCCACCAGCCCGGGTTCCGCATATTGCGGGAAGGTTGTTGCGGAAGCGATTTGGCTGGCGTTTGAGGAGCCGGCAGAGTTGGTCGCTCGAATCGTGTAGAAGTACGGAGTGTTCGGGCTCAGTCCGTTCATCGTAAATGTTGAGCCGTTCGGATTTGTATACGTGCCGACCCCGGTGTCAACATAAGAAAACACGGACGCTTCGATCGGGCTGCTGCCGTTGATTGGAGCGCCGGTCGGTGCGCATGTAGGACATGTAGCGCGATAGATGTTGAAGCCGGTCGCCGCGCTGCTTGAACCGGACTGACTGGGATAGGTCCAGGTGATCGAGATTTGTGAGTCTGAGATCGCCTGTGCAGAGGCGTTCATCGGAGTCTGGGTGGGAGCGCCCGCCGGCACCGGCGCTGCGCCGTACACGAAAAGATAGCCGGGACGATTGTCACTCGGCTGGCTGAAAGGCGCCACTGTTCCATTCGCCTGCGTATAGCTTCCAGTCTGCGCCGGAGTCTGATAACAACTAAAGTAGATTTTGCTATTAGAGACAATCGGCAGAGAGAAGGTCGCGGTGTTACAAGTGTTCCCAGAACCATCATCGGTTTTGACATTCACCTGCGAGAAGATGGCGCCTAGCGCTAGATTCGACGCGTCCCAGGCGCGGATGCCATTCGCCGCCTGCCAGACCAGACCGCCAGTGGTGCCGTTCGCTGAGATGAAAACGCCAGCGTTCTTATCGACGGGCCCCTCAGGAGATCCGTCTTCCGCACTCGAAATATAGGTATTTGTATTTTGGTTATAGCCCACGGCTCGCGATCGCACACCGTGGGCGCCCCCTGAAAAATAGACACGATTGTTGAAGAACGCAGGAGTGTTGAAGAAGCCTGGACTGTCCGAGAAAGTAAGCTCCTGCACGACGTTATCGTCCATGTAGGTGTTCGAGAGATTTCGGCTGTAGGTGCCGCTTTGCGAGGTGTCAATGCCGCCGAGGTTTGTGCGGTCTAACACATACATTACGCCGGCCTTGCCGCCGCCCATCAACAGATGCTTCGTGCTGCCATCCGGAGCGGAGGTATCAAATAGAAGCGGACCACCAGCACCGAGGTCAAGATCTCCGTTATTGAAGGAGTCCCACTGCGCAGGCGTGAACCACTTGGTGGTGTCCGCAAAGGGTACCGTGAGCTCATTGCGATTGCGATATGACACTGTGCCGCCCGTCGTGGTGTCAAAGGCGAGCACACTCATCGGCCAGTTCGTTCCTTGAGAGTAAGTGTTCCCCTGGCTATCTTTTCCCATTGCTGGCAAGGCGTTGCCGTTTGAGTCCTTGTTGTCCCAATTAGCACCATTGCCTGTGATCACAAACATTTTGTTCAGGACTGGATCGATCGCAGGGCTGGCACCGCTCATCCAGATGCCACTCTCGGGAGTGTTGTCTGGCGAGACGCTAAACTCCGTGGTCTGCTGCAGCGAGGTGGCGTCGTATCCAACGATAAAACCGGAGTAAGGATTTCCGTCACTGTGCGACGCGTAAGTCAGGTACAGCGTGTTGTGATTGTTGAACTGGTCCAGAGTCAGCGCGGTCCGCAGATGAGAGTGCAGAGGGTAGAACGGGATCGTCCCCGCAGGCGCGGCCGGCTCTTGATCAAGCTCGCAGCCTGCGTCGTTGGGCGTCCCGGCTTTGTAGTTGGCGCCAGTGCAGATGGCATTGTTGTCTCCCGCAAAGGCGCCATTAAACTGGGGATTGATAATCACCGGACTGCCGTTCACGGGTTGGCCCGTCTTGACGTTGAGCGCCCATAGAAGCTGCTCGTACGGGTGCGCTGCAGGAAGCGTGCCGGTGTCTTTCAGTGACGATGCAACGTAGATGATGCCGTTCAATGCGTCGATCACCGGGGTTGCCGTCGCACCGAGCAGCGGATTGATATCATTAGCTGCGTTGGTGTCCAGCTTGGGAATCGCCACGGCTGTTGTGTTGCCGGGAGGAACGAGATGCAGGCTCCAAATCGGATTGGAGAAGCCGGTATTCGCCCGGTAGCTCGGTTCCTGATCTCCGTCAAAGGCGTAGAGGGTTGCATTCTCTGTTAGCACAAAGACAACATCCTTGTGCGGGTTGCCATCCGCCCATTGTCCCGGCAGCTTCGCGGTGGTGGCGGCACTAAGAAACAGAGGTTGCGCAAACACTTGCCCGTCGACCTTCTCCGTGTAAAGCAACGTCACATTTCCAGGTGTCTTAACAAAGCCCGGGGTAAGGGTCGTCTCATTGGCATTGACCCCGGTATGTTTTGTGTCCACCTGCCAGGTCGTGATGTCTGTCCCGGACTGGGCAGCGGTGATTCGACTCAGAAGCAGGATGAGGGCGACCGGAAGGGTAAGACTTAAGCGGGCACAGAAACGTTTCATAAAACCTCAAAGTTATGTAGCAATGCAGGAAGCCAAGTGCGGGCCGCTGACGTTACGGGTTGAGTGTGTTGCAGCGTGCAGCTAAGAGTGAAACTCATGCAGGGCAAGTTGAGCCTCAAGGCGATAACCGAAACGAGGCCTCGAGAAGATGCAGCACCACACCGATGTCTGAGCCACCATAACGCCTAAGAACCACACGAAAAGTTCATTACGGTTTCATACGGCGCTTTTCCGCACGAATCCGTCGAGTGCGTCATCGCTTTGCTCTCGAAAGTCTCCCCGCTGCGTAGGTATGTTACGTGCTTCGGCCTCGGCATCAGGGCTCCGCAGCTCAGGCTGAGACAGTCAGGCGGAGGCAGGTTGTCACCAGAGAAGATCGAGCCTGAACTTGGCGTTGGAAGTCTAGCCCGCTAAAAACAACCTGCAGGAAACATTCAGCGTTCAGTAGGTCGCTTCCGCCAGTCACGTTGTATCGCTGGTCGCCCAGAACTGTAGACGGATGACTTGGTCGCATCTTTCTACTCAGCGGTGTCCGTCAATGAGCGACAAGGTTACCTGGGAGATCTTCCGAGACATCGCTCTGGTGCCCCTGAGCTAGCTTGCAAACCTTAACGATCGCTTATGAATAGGTTGACACGCGCCTGGTAAGGTCAACGTTCGGCCTTCCGTTATACAGCTGCCGGCAACGACTAACGTGCCCACACAGCCAAAATCTTTGGCGCACCTGACATGCCTCGCACGACGTCCGTGCTCAGAACTACTTCGAAATCCTGGTTGCGCACTGCTGCAGCGAGTGGCTGCTTCAACTGTTCCAAGGCCGTGGGGTCTGCTAGGAATTCCCCGGCGGCCAGGGTCCCGCTCATCCCTATTCCTGCTACCACAAGTTGCGGCTTCCCTGTCTGTTCGCTATGAACAAGGGCTATCAGAGCGTAATCGCGGATGACCTTCGTGTATTCCTGCTTAAGGTTTAGAAACCACTGACGGCTTTCCGGATTCTGCGTGTCGCTGATCCAATAGCCTTCATCATCACTGCCGGCAAAACGAAAACGTAGCGGGGCAATGGCTTGCAAGGTCCACTGATTATCAAGGCCACCGATGAGAACTGCTGGGCCCTGACGCAGGTCGCCCAGTGTGGTATCCGTGTTTAGGCGGACGCGAAAATCTTGGCTATGTAGGGCAAAGACATTCGCGATTCGGATGCTAGCAAGTGCGTCTGAAAAGACGACGTTCTCTCCCGCAGTTTCATGATCGAGGAAGGTTTGAACTGGGGGCTCACCGTTCGATGGCTTTACCTTCGGGATGTCGCCGGCCAGATAAGCCGACTGCGTCAGGGCGCCACTATGCCTGCCTACCTCAGTCGGCAAACAGATCGTGACTTGCTTTCCAGGCACAAGCATTGAGGACCAAAAATCATCCGCAAACGAATGCGTTTTGTGATGGTTAAGCGTTATCGCCAGAAGCAGACCCACAAGACCCACTCCTACGAGCATCGCCAGAGTCATCCCATACGCTGTGCTTACGAAAGCTAGCGATCGGTGCAGCGAAGGGCTTTTCTCTCGAGGCGGAATTAAGCCTCGCTCCGGAGCAGCTTTTGCTTGCGCGATCTGGGGTGCAGGCGGCGCGACCGGTTCGAGAACCAACTCTGCGGCTCTTCTCTCCTCGTATACGCCAGAAGGTGATGACCGCCGCGGCCGAAACTCTGCAACATACCGTCCAGCTGGCAGCTCGATGCGTAGTTCGCTTCCGTGCGCTTCGTCGTGGTAATACTGCGCGATACGCTTGCGGATCTCGGCAACAGTCACTCGCACGATCGGATCGGCAGCCGTATCATACCCCGGATCGCGATGAAACACCTGAACCCCCAGTGTGCGTTCCTTGAGCAGGTCGCCGCGCCCCTGCAAAGACTCCTCTACGACGAAGTGAAGTAACGGCGCGTATCGACGACTTTGGTTGAAGAGGCTGGACTTCAGCATTCGCGCGAGTTGCTCCCGTATCTCCGAGGATGTAAAGCCTGCCGCCTCAATGAGTTCCATAGGTCTGTTTGTGTTCCTGATGGATCGAACTACCCCGCGCGGACGAGCATAGGCCATCAGCGTTGCGATGTGCAAATGCCTCTCACCGCTTTTTACAGGCACGCCTTCTTCGCCCAGCGACCTCGTTTTACCTACCGTCGACACCCGAAGGTACCTAACAAAAGGTGACGATAGTGTATACGTTTGGGCTGTCTTCAGCCCCCTCGGCTTTGACGGCTGCTGTTGCAGTCAGCAGGACACGCGGGGGACGAAGGGAGAGAACACATGAGGCTCGTCATACTGTGCAAACCGGGTCGCCCAGACAAGAACGCGTTTCGGCGTAAGCAGTCCTTTCATTTACTTCTTGCCCTTTCAGGCCTCTTACCGATCCCGCTCCATGCCCAATGGACGCAAACTTGGGGCGGAGACTTTCCCGGAACAGCCGGAAGCACCTACAACCACAGCAACTGGTGGAACAATGTGCAGTCATCTCCGGTATGGGGGGACGGCACGCAGCAGACTACGTCTGATAGCACCAACAATGTCTACGTCGATGGACAGGGCAACCTGATCCTCGCTATGACCTATTCTCCCGGCGCGACGTATCCCTACACGTCCGCTCGGCTGACAAGCAAGGAGGCTCTCGGACCGTACGGACGTTTTGATACCCGTATACAGAACCCAGCAGCGCGAGGCATGGGAGCGGCATTTTGGGCTCTCGGGGCCGATGCTTATCCTGCCTCGACCGCACCCTCTACCTCCAATCCCAGCACTCAGGGAGGCGTGCCATGGCCATACTGCGGCGAGCTGGACATGATGGAGATCCAGGCCGCCACCGCTGGGCATAACGGCTCCACGGTTCATGGCAGCAACTATGGCACGGACACCTGGGTGAGCACACCGGTCGACTTAACATCGCCAGCTACCTTCGACAATGGCTTTCATGTTTTCACCACGGAGTGGAAGCCTTATCACTTCTTCTACTATCTCGACAACTCCAACACCTCCTACGGTGACGTTGGTCTCGCGGATACGCCGTTCAACGACACATGGGAGCTCAATCAGCCCGTCAATCTGATCCTAAGCTCGGGCATCGGCGGCAACGGAGGCACCCCGGGGACCACCGGCTTTCCGGCCAACCTGACCGTGAGCTACGTCAACTACTCGCAGTGGAGCGCCGGTGCACCAGCAGCGGTGACGAGTCTGGCCGCGAAGGCGACCTACAGCAATGCAGTAAACCTTTCATGGAACGCCAGCACGACTCCCAACACCACCTATGACATCTACGCCAGTACCGCCCCAAGTACCGCTCCCAGCATTGCGACGCTTGTAGCCCAGAATGTCGCCGGCACAACCTACCTGCACACGGGCCTGCAGCCTGGCATGACGTATTACTACACCGTTGTGGCGGCGAACTTCGGCGGCGAATCAAAGGCCACTAGCACCACGGTGACGACACCCGCCGCTGGAAACAGCACTGGCGTACAGCTGAGTGCGGGTGGCTGGGCCGTCGGCACCTACATGAACTCCAAGTTTGTGGTCGGAGGGAACAGCAACGCACACCTCCATGTGCCGATCAATACTTCTCAGGTTGCGAACGCGGCACCGCAACAGGTGTACGACACCGAGCGATGGGGCGCTGCTGCGTGGACCATCAATGGGCTCACTCCAAACGCTGGGTATACCGTAACTCTCCACTTCGTAGAGACAACGCACACCGCCTCTGGCCAGCGTGCCTTCAATGTATCCCTCAACAGCGCTACGGTGCTCACGAACTTTGACATCTTTGCAGCCGCAGGGGGACAGAACATTGCGGTCACTCGACAGTTCTTCACCGACGCGAGCTCCGCCGGCATCATCGAGCTACAGACTCAGCTCGGCACCGGCTCGGCGGGCGACCTCAACCCTACGATCAGCGCCATCGAGATCACACCGGCCTCCGGCAGTAATCCCGTCGGAGCAACACCTGGAAACCTGTCCAGCCTAGCCATCAACGCCGGCGGAGGTGCAGCAGCACCCTACCTCGCTGACACGGACTACAACAGCGGCGAGGCCGGTGCGATCGTAACCAATCTCATCAATGTGGGCAATGTGAGCAATCCCGCGCCCCAGGCCGTTTATCAAAGCTCTCACATCGCACCGACCACCTATGTGCTCACCAACTTACAAGCGAAGGCTACCTATAATCTCCGCCTGCACTTTGCAGAAACATACTTCACTACAGCGAATCAGCGCCTGTTCAACGTCGCCGTAAATGGGCAACCGTTCCTCACTAATTTCGATATCTTCTCAGCTGCCGGCGCAGCCGATACAGCCGTCATCAAATCCGTCTCCACCCAGTCGGACCAATACGGCCAGCTTGTTGTGCAGTTTCTTCCTGGCAGCGCAAATACTCCGCAGGTCAACGGCCTCGATGTCACCCTGACTTCGGCCAGCGTCACTCCAACTGCCGTCAACATCGATGCGGGCAGTTCATCCGCAGTAGGTAATTTCTCCGTGGACACGGGTTATTCCGGGGGTAGCGCGTATGCACCCGGCAGAACGGTGACCATAACTGCAGGCACCGCAAACGTCGCACCAGCTGCGGTCTATGAGACCTCGCGTGAAGGAGTTTTTACCTACACAGTACCTGGCTTTGCTGCCAACAGTGCTCACAACGTGGTGCTGCACTTTGCTGAACTGTATTGGGCCAGCACGGGCTCGCGCACCTTCAACGTGGCGATCAATGGTCAAAACGTGCTGTCCAACTTCGATATCGTTGCGGCGGCTGGAGGACACGGGCTCACCGCAGTGGTGCAGCAGCTCACAGGCATAAAAGCGAACAGCAATGGCCAGTACGTCATCAGCTTCACGAACGGACAAAAGGATCAACCCAGTGTGAGCGGAATTTCCATTCAGTAGCAACAGCTGACACGTGGACCGCCCTTCGCGTGTCAGTTGCTTGTCCAGCAGGGCACAGTGTCCAACACCACAGGAGATGTACATGTCGATGAAACCATTTTTTCTCAACGAAAGCGCGGCTGCCTTCTTGTTGTTCGCAGCAGCAGGCACGGCTGCTGCTCAATACAACAACACAGTCTTTGGCCCAAATGTATATGTCTTCGACCCAAGCGTCTCGGGATCCACGATCAATTCAACAATCAACTCCATCTCAAATCCGTCGGTCGATCAGGCGCAGTTTGAAACCAACCGCGCTGCGGTGCTCTTCAAGCCGGGCAACTACCTGGGCGTGAACAGCGAGGTGGGCTTCTACACCTCCATCGCAGGTCTTGGTACAACTCCGGATGCTACGGTGCTGAACGGCGGCGGCCTGTATATCGATATAGGTGACGATAACGGCAACGACACCACAAATTTCTGGCGCTCCATGGAGAACCTTAATATCCCGGTACCTAGCGGGGGCACCGAGCACTGGGCCGTGTCACAGGGCGCTTCACTCCGACGCATGCACATCGCAGGCTCGCTTGAGCTTACCGGTAACGATTGCCGCTACGCCAGTGGTGGCTTTATCTCCGATACGAAGGTCGACGGTACGGAGAACCTGTGCTCGCAGCAGCAATGGTATACACGGAATAGTGTTATTGGCGGCTCTGATAACTACGTTTGGAATCTCGTTTATTCCGGCGTGACTGGAGCCCCGGCTCAAAAGTTTCCGAACGTCACGACTCTCGCTACTACACCGGTCAGCCGTGAAAAACCCTACCTATACGTTGACGGTTCCGGCAGCTACTACGTCTTCTCCCCAGCCGTGAAGACGAGTTCTTCTGGCACCACCTGGACGAGCGGCGGGCTTGGCGGCGGGACCTCGCTTCCGATCAGCAGCTTTTACATCGCCACACCTTCCTCAACGCTGGCGCAGATTAACAGTGCGCTCAGCTCCGGCAAGAATTTAATTTTTACGCCCGGTATTTATAAGTACTCAGGGCCAATCGCAGTGACAAATGCCAAGACCGTGGTGCTCGGTCTCGGGTACGCGACGCTGATCTCGCAGGGTGGCGCGAGCGTCCTCACCGTGGCCGACGTAGACGGGGTGCAGATCGCTGGCCTGATCGTGGACGCTGGCAGTTCAAACACCCCTGTGCTCCTGGAAGTTGGTGTCAAAGGAGCGGCACGCGCAAATCACGCTTCAAATCCGACCTCGATCAGTGACATGACCTTCCGTGTAGGCGGTGCCACACCGGGCCTCGCGACCACGGCATTGGAACTGGACAGCAATAACGTCATCCTGGACAACGTCTGGGCCTGGCGCGCGGACCATGGCCCTTCTGGGACAGGTTGGAATGTTAATCCGGCCGAGCACGGGCTCGTAGTCAATGGCGACAACGTCACCGCACTTGGTTTGGCAGTAGAGCACTTTGAACAAAGCCAGACGCAATGGAATGGCAACAATGGGGAAACCATCTTTTACCAAAGCGAAGATCCGTACGATGTGCCGGCTCAGAGCTCCTGGATGGACGGGAGCATGAATGGTTACCCGTCCTACGAGGTGACCTCAGCTGTCTGCAACCACACCGCGTATGGTCTAGGCATCTATTCGTACTTCGATCTGTCGGGCGTCACGATCTACCAAGACAACGCAATCTACACGCCCAACGTCACCGGAATGAAATTCACCGACATGGTAACGGTGAAGCTGGGAGGGTCTGGCGGCATCAACAACGTCATTGATGGTCGTGGCGGAGCAACACAACCCAACGCCGCCCCCACTGACTTTTCCTCTTACACCGGCACAGGTGCGTGCAACACAACCTCCTCTGCCGTACAAATCGATGCAGGTGGTGGAGCGGAGACGCCGTTCGTAGCAGACACGGACTACTCCGGCGGTGGAGCCTATTCCACGACCCATGCGATTAACACTGCCAATATTACAAATCCAGCACCTGTGGTTGTGTACCAGAGTGAGCGCGAAGGACCTTCGACGTACACCATTCCTCACCTGACTCCGAACGCTACTTACACAGTTCGCCTCCACTTTGCGGAGCTTTACTGGAGCAGCGTCGGGCAACGCGTTTTCAACGTCAGCATTAATGGCGCGTCTGTGCTGTCGAACTACGACATCATCAAGGCGGCGGGCGCTGCGTATACCGCCAACATACAGCAGTTCAACGCCACCGCAAACAGCTCTGGACAGATCGTCATCTCCTTCACCAGCGGCGCTGCTGATCAACCCTTGGTCAACGGCATCGAGGTGCAGTGACGCAGAACGGACTGCTTCCAGTGCCAGGTGGAAGCAGTCCGTCTGCTGCCTAAATCAGCTTTGTCTCTAAAGCTCACAACCTGATCGGACGATCAGTTAGAAGGGATTCGCCGTGCGGATGAGAGTGAACAAGATGGCACGGACAACGTGCGCAGCACTTTACACCATGATGCTCTTGGTACATGCCGTCTCCGCGGCTCAGTCCTTCGAGCCGACGCCTCCTCCATCTCAGCGGGTCGCCATCGATCTCGCGGCGGGGATGCCTGGCCAGAGCTCCTGGCTCTATCTTAAAGATCAGGATTCTTCGAGCGCCACAGCACCCACGTTCGCGCAGCCAGGCTTTAATGACACCTCGTGGACACAGGTTGGACTCCCCTACTCAGCGAATTTCCTTACTACCTTCGTCAACGCAACCTCAGGCGGCGGCAATCTCGACGGTACACAGAACTGGTACCGCTTGCACTTCAAGCTCGACCACAAATACGCGGGCAACAAGATCCTGGTTGAGTTCGAGGGCGCGCACACCGGCGCGCAGGTCTTCATCAACGGAACGCTGTTGCCAGGCGTCAGCGCGGTGGCCGCCGATGCCCAGGCTTCCCACGTTGTTGGTTTCGTTCCCTTCCTCGTAGATCTCACACCCTACGTGAAGGCCGATGGAACGACCGACAACGTTCTTGCCGTTCGCGTAAACCGTTCCGCGACCTGGTTTGAAGACCCGCAGTTCTCAGAGGTTTTTCGGTTCGGCCAGGCTGATGCGGGCCTGTTTCGCGGCGTCAGGATGTTTATCACCAGCCAGGTGCACATTCCGCAGAACATCTATTCCAACCTGAAGACCTGGGGAACCTACGTCGCCACACTCTCGGAGGTGCCCAATCCTAATGACACAGCGACCGCCAACTCCGCCGTTGTCGAAGTACAAACCAATGTCTTGAATGAAAGCACGACAGCTCAGGCTGTCACCCTCACCACGCAGATCGTCGATGCCAAAGGCAACGTCGTAGCTGCAGCTTCGCCTGTCACGCAAACAGTCCCTGCGATGACACCAGCGACATTTCCTTCGGGCCCAACCCCGATGTTCGATCAGAAGATCACAGTCAATCATCCGACGCTTTGGTACCCGAACAACACAACCTTCGGCAAACCTTATCTCTACAAGGCGTACAGCATCGTCAGCGTTGGCGGGCAGGTTGTCGATGCTGTGCAGACCTCGCTTGGCATCCGCACGATTACGTGGGATACCAGCTTTCCTTCCTTCAACGGTCATCCCATGTACCTTTGGGGCGGCTCCGGACGCTACGATTACCCCGCACTTGGGTCATCCGTTCCGGAGGAGCAGCAATGGCGTGATCTTGCGCAGATGGCAGCAGCCGGTGGCAACATCTGGCGCCCTGGTCACTCCTCCACCAGCGAAGAATTTGTTGATGCCGCAGACCAGTACGGCATCATGATCGATCAACCCAGCGGAGACAACGAGGAGGCCTTTGCTCAGCCGTCGGCTGACCAGGTCACGCTCAAAGAAGAGCTTCATCGCGACATGATCATCCGTGACCGCAGCCACCCTTCCATCCTGGATTGGGAGTCGAACAACGGCACCATGGAGGAGATAGTAGGCAAGGCGCTTCTGGGCATCGTCAATCAATGGGATCCGATCAACACGCGCGTCTCGGCCGACCGGACTCCCGATCCCGTCAACGGCTTCATACTCGGTTGCACCCTCGAAGGCTGTGAGGTCAACCCCAAACAGAGCGGACCCCTCGCGGACAATCCATGGCTCGGGATGGAGTACTGGGGCAACGGCACGGCGCGCGGCCTCGCCTACAACTACGAACTGGCTTTTGTCGGACCGTTCCTGCACAACTGGTCTAACAGCAAGCGGGTGAAGGCATTCGGTATGAACCAATGGTACTTCGCCGATAGTCCGGGTGAGAACGGCCTGTACGCGGAGTACCAGCAGTACCTGAACACCGCGCAGCAAACACAGTACAGCAACAGTGTTCGCTCACTCGGCGCCTCCATGGTGGACATGAGCCGCTTCCCCAAGCTGCTGTACTACGTCTATCAGGCTGCCTGGACACCGTATGCCATCAAGCCAGTGGTGAAGCTTGCCGGCCACTGGAATCGAGGAAGTGAAACACAGCCGATCCAGGAGAACGCCTTCAGCAACTGTCCGAACGTTCGCTTGTTGGTCAACGGCGTCCAGCAAGGCACAAACCAAACACCGAAGCCGGACACCTCCGATCCAGGATCAAACCCATCCCAAAGCACCACGCTCATTCCTAGTGAGGTCTCATGGACGCTGCCATGGGTCTCCGGTACGGTCACCGCTGAATGTCTGGATGATGTGGGCAATGTTCAAGCCACTGATTCCATCACAACGGCAGGCGCTGAAGATCATATTAACCTTTCTGTTGTGCCGGATGTGGTGAGGCCGGATGGAACGAACTTTGCCGTTACCGCGAACGGCTCCGACGCAGCATTTGTTACGGCTCAGGTGGTCGACAAGAACAACGTCGTCGTTCCCACTGCGGCGGACAAAATAACGTTTGCCGTAGCCGGACCGGCAACCTACATGGGCGGCTCCGAGCAATATGTGCAGAGTGGCAGCGATGCCTACAGTACGGCCGCCGGCAATACGGCGTTGAACTACCACTCCCCTGGGGACCCTGAGTTGCAGGTAGAAGGCGGTCTCACTAGGATCGCTCTGCGCAGTCAGTTCACTACGGGCACGGTCACCGTGAACGCAACCGCACCAGGGCTTAAAGCCGGCGCGACCGCCTATGTGATTCAGCCGATTGCCAACGTCACCGCCGTCACACCCGCGGCGCCCGAGATCGTCGTTCCACCGCAGCCCGTGGCCGTTACCGCAGGCCAGCCGGCGAGCTTCACCGTCCTGACGACTGGCGCTGCCCCGCTCAGCTTTCAGTGGTACGCGAACGGCACGCCGATCGCGAACGCCACAGCGGGCAGCTACACCATCGCTGCCGCGGTCGCTTCGCAGAACAATAGCGGGTACACAGTTAAGGTCAGCAACGGCATGGGATCAGCAACATCTGCTCCCGCAGCCATCCTTACCGTGGATACGCCGGCGGCGCCCGTCATCACCACACAGCCACAGCCAGTAACGGCCTTTGTTGGTCAAAGCGCCACGTTCACAGTGGCAGCAACCGGCTCGCCTACGCTTACCTACCAGTGGGAGCTAAACAACGTGCCGATCGCCGGCGCCACAGCTGCCAGCTACACTCTTCCCTCGCTTACCGCAGGCAATAGCGGCGGCAAATATAGCGTTCTCGTCAGCAATCCTGTGCAGAAAAATATCGCCTCCAACCAGGTCTTACTCACGGTGCAGGCCGCAGTCGCACCAACAATTGTCACGCAACCACAGAGCCAATCGGTCCTTGTAAATAATGCAGTCACCTTCTCCGTCGTAGCGGGTGGCACACCGCCGTTTACCTATCAATGGCAGAAGGGGTCTGCGCCCATCTCCGGAGCAACTGCCTCGACATTTACGCTCCCCGCCGTGCAAAGTACAGACGCCGGCAGCTACTCGGTGCTTGTGACAAATGCCGCTGGTACGGTCACCGGCGGTCCAGCGCTGCTCACGCTCGCACCTCCTGGAATTGATCTCGCGTTGAATCAGCCTTCAGCAGCAAGCAGCTACCAAGACCCGGTCGGGTTGGCTTCCAGTCTCGCCTTCGATGGCAACCTGAACACGCGCTGGGGTTCTACGTTCGGATGCGGTACACCTCCCTGCACCTTTTCTCCAGACCCTTCGTGGCTTGAGGTCGATCTTGGCTCACCACAGCCACTCAATACTGCGGTGCTCGATTGGGATTCTGCTTATGCCTCCAAATACCAGATTCAGTACTCCCTGGACAACAACACCTGGAACACTGCTGTACTCAACAGCAACGGCGCGGGTGGCATCGAAAGCCTCTCCTTCCCCACTGTCCAGGGCCGCTATGTCCGTATGTATGGTCAGGCGCGAGGATCACAATACGGGTACTCAGTAAACGAGATGAGTCTCTATAACGTAGCCTCTTGCACAACACCCTCGTCGGACCCCAACGAGCGCTACACCGTCCTCGGACCCAATGCCGTGCTGGATAACCTTAGCCATCTCACATGGCAACGATCGGAAGAGACTTACGCCGCAAGCACCGGCCAGCAGTACACGCAGGCAGTGGCCCAGAACTACTGCGCAAGCCAGAATCAGCGCTTGCCTTCCGCCGCGGAAGCGCTCGGAATCAGCGGCGTAGCTGCTGCCGCTTGCGCCTTTCCACAACCCTGGATGACCTGGACTTCTACGCCTGACCCAGGCAATAGCAGCGACGCTCAGTTCGTCTCATCCGGCGCAACCCCTGGACAAATTCCGAACTACCAGGTCGCTGACAACTACCCCGGCGGGGTGCTCTGCGTCTCCGGAACTTCTGCTCCCGCTCCATCCATCACCACACAGCCTCTTTCAGCCACCATAAGCGCCGGCTCAACTGCCCTCTTCAGCGTTGTTGCAACGGGAACCGGTCCACTCACCTATCAGTGGTACGCCAATGGCGCGCCCATCACCGGCGCGACTGCGGCGAGCTACGCTGCGCCTGGCACCTTTGCCACAGGCACCTCCTTCTTCGTTGTGGTCACAGGTCCTACGGCTGAGTACGTTGTCAGCACCCCCGTGACATTGACGGTGACAGGATCCAGCAGCGGAGCTCCTATCATCCTCCGCCAACCGACTCCTCAGATTGTTGCGCCCGGCGCAAGTGCCACCTTCGACGTGTACGCTACCGGCTCCGGGCAGCTGACTTACCAGTGGTACCTCAATGGCGTGGCGATTCAGGGAACCGCTGGCACAACCACTGCGCCCGCAACCCACCCCGGTGTCTCGGCTATCTACATCACGCCACCGACCACCACCGGAAACAACAACCAGTCCTACTATGTGGTCGTCAAGAACTCCGCAGGCGTCGCGACTCAAAGCAACACTGTCACTCTTTCCGTCAGCGGCGCTGGCTCGGGCGGCCCAGTCATTACGACCGAGCCGCAGCCAACCACTGTGGCGGTCGGAGCCACAGCTACGTTTAGTGTCGTCGCAAGCGGCGGCGCGGGAGCTTTGAGCTACCAGTGGTATTTAGGCGGCGCCGCTATTACTAATGCCACCGCGGCCAGCTACACGACACCGGCCGTCACTGCGAGCAGCAACGGAGAGCAGTTCTACCTTGTCGTGAAAGATGCGTCCGGACGGACTGCCACCAGCAACACCGTCGCCCTGACTGTGACCGGGGCGACTTCGGGAATTACTTTGGCTCTTGATACCGGCAGTGCTGTGGCGGTGCAGGGCTTTGCTGCTGACACAACTTGTCCTAAAACTCAGCAATACGATCCCGGGCAAACCATCATCATCCCCTCGGGCGTCGCTGCGATTGCGGCTCCAGAGAAGGTGTACGAAAGCGCCTGTCAAGGACCGATAACCTACACGATTACCGGGCTCACTGCTGGTAAAACGTACACCGTTGTCCTCCACTTCGCCGAGCTCTACTTCAACACTGCGGGTTCCCGTGAGTTTAACGTCTCCGTGAACGGTGCCGCTGTCTCTAGCCTCAAGAACTTCGACATCTTCAAGGCCGCGGGCAATGCCCGATACACCGCTGTCGTCGAGACTGTCCCTGATGTTGCCACCACCAATGGACAGATCGTGATCAGCCTCACGAACGGCGCCGTCGACCAGCCAATGCTCAACGGAATTGCCCTGAAATAACTGCCGCTCCGATCGCACCACAACAACCCGTTGCCCCAGGAGAGACTCATGCCTTCGACACACATTTTTTCCCGCAGCAAAGGCGCTTCACGAGCTCTCCGCTTATTCGGTGCTCTAGGGTTCGCGTTTGCCGGCATCTCTGCTGCCGCTCAGACGAGCGTTAGCGCGATCAATGCGGGCAGTTCAACAGCCGTAGGGAGCTTCACCGCAGATACTACCTGCACTGCCGGGCAACGGTACGACCCAAACCAGACCGTCTCAATTCCATCCGGCATAAGCAGCATTGCAGCGCCCGAGAAGGTATATGAGAGTGCCTGCCAGGGCAATCTTACCTATACTCTCGATGGTCTCATTTCGGGCAACACCTACTCCGTCGTCCTCCACTTCGCTGAGCTCTACTTTAACGCCGCGGGATCGCGCGAATTTAACGTCGCTATCAATGGGACACCGGTCTCCAGTCTTCAAAACTTCGACGTCTTCAAGGCTGCCGGCAATGCCCGGTACACTGCCGTCGTTGAAACCGTTCCGGGCATCGTAGCCGCTAACGGCCGAATCACGCTCAGCTTTACCCGTGGTGCGGTTGATCAACCCTCGATAAACGGCATCCAGATTGAAACTGCAACCGACTCCGGCAGCTGTACCAGGCTGGCCGCGACGCCGACCGGTCTTTCTGCCAGCGCGGCCTCGTCCAGCTCTATCGCTCTGCTCTGGACGGCCGCGGTAGCACCTTCGAACTGCACCGTTACCTACAACCTGTACGGCAGTCAGCTGAGCGGCTTTACGCCTTCGGCCAGCAACCTGCTGGTATCGACCGCCACGACGAGCTACGTGAACTCGGGTCTATCTGCTTCCACGCCCTATTACTACATCCTTGAAGCAGTCGATGGAGAGGGTGCCTCGGCTCCCTCTGCACAGCAATCCGCCACAACGCAGAGCTCCGGCTCAGGTGCCGGACCGGCGACAGAGATTGTTGCTATCCAGGCCGGTGGCCCTGGGGTCAGCAACGCCGCCGGGGGCGATGCATCGTTCAGCGCGGACGAATTTTTCAGCGGCGGTGGAACGGCGCCCTCCGGCAACGCCGTCGACGTAAGCAGTGTTACCAACGCGGCACCCGGTGCGGTGTACCAGACCGAGCGCAACGGCGGCCAGTTCAGCTACATTATTCCCGGCCTACGGCCCTCTGCGCCATATACGGTGCTGCTCCACTTCGCAGAGACCTACTTCCCTGCGGTTGGCGATCGCGTCTTCAACGTTTTCGTTAACACCAGCACCGCTTCCACCCCGACAATTCCGAACCTCGATATTTACGCCCTCGTCGGTGCGAACAAGGCCCTTGTCAAAACTGTCTCCACCAACGCCGACAGCTCCGGCAAGATCACAGTCAACTTCGCCGGTGGCAGCGCAAACCAACCGAAGATCGACGGCCTGGAGGTCCGCGGCGCGGCAAGCGCCTGCACGCTGACGCCCTCCTCTGCTCCATCCGGCCTCACCGCGCTCGCCACTTCGCCCAGCATCATCGGTCTTACGTGGACGGGAGTGAACCAGCCGCCAAACTGCCCGATCACGTATAGCCTTTACCGCAGCACGACGCCCGGCTTTACTCCGTCCGCCTCAACTCTCGTGGCGAAGAGCCTCAGCTCTCCCAGCTACTCCGACACCGGACTCTCCCCTTCCATCACCTACTACTACGTTGTGGAAGCAACTGACAGCTTCGGTGCCTCAGGGGCCTCGCAACAGGCCAGCGCGGAGACTCACTCCGCCACCTCCTGCGTCTCCATCCCGGCGACGGCACCTGGTGGTCTTCTAGCGACCGCGTCCACCTCAACGGCTATTGAGGTCAGCTGGACGCCCATCGCGACACCGTCGTATTGCACAAACGTCCGCTACAACGTGTACGGAAGCTCTGTCAGCAACTTCACCCCCTCGCTCAGCAACCAGATTGCGAAAAACATTACGGGTGTGACTTTCATCAACACGGGCCTTGTTCCTTCATCAAACTATTACTACGTGGTGCAGGCGACGGACGAGGACGGAGCTTCTCCCCTCTTTAGCGCCTCGCGTACCGCCACCACACTTGCACCGCCCACCACGCTAACTGCCGCAGCCTCCTCCGCCAATGAGATCGACCTTTCCTTTCCGGCGTCGGTTGCACCCTCGCCAGTGGAATACCACATCTATCGCGGCACAAACGCAACCTTCACACCATCGAGCAGCAATCTGGTAGGCAGCACCAAATCCAACTTCTACAACGATGTCGTCCTTTCCGCATCAACTACGTACTTCTACAGGGTGCAAGCGAGCGACCCGTCCGGTACCACGACTGTGGGTGGGCCGGTCAGCGCTGCAACTCTCGCCGCGGCCCCCGACACGCCGCCTTTCTGGGACGCCAGCAATGTTCCTGCCCTTCCTGCTGGCGACGTTATCACCATAAAGTTCCTCAACAGAACGAACGGCCAGTACCCTGATGCTCAGGTGTTCTGGAGTGCCACGGTCGGCGGAGTCACGACCACAAAGTCAATCGCCGCGCAGCCGACCTTCTCCATGCCCGCGAACGCATCCGGTCGGATCTACTTCTACCTCGGTGCCGTAAACCAAAATACGAATAACTACTGGGATTTCCTCGAGTACACCTTAGGCGCGACTTTCATTAACATGAACTCGACCCGAGTTGATGCCTTCGGCCTAAAGTACGCTTTTCAGCTCACCTGCGGGGACGGAACCAACATCGCGATCGGTGAGACCTCCAACACCTTCGCTGAAGATCGCGCCAGCACTTTCCAGCGCTACCTCGCCGCTGTCCCGGCCAACTTCCAGACCTTGGCACGCCTGCAGGCCCCCTTCCGCATCGTCTCTCCTTCAGCGGGTGGATTCGATACGGGCGGTCCCTATCAGACTTACTACAACGACTGGATCTCTCAGCTATGGGCAGCTAATGGCATCACCATCCCGCTCGCCATTCCAAATGGGGATGGCCTGGGCAGCTACCCGGACCTTTCTGCCGCCATCTATCGCCACGTTGGCGCGACTCCTGGAACCTTCAACTCCAACGGCACCCTGAAATCGCAAGCTTTGTGGGGGAACCCTGATACGTTCTATCAAACGACTCCGTTCAGCTACTACGCCCAATTCCTGCACGCCAACGCCATCAATGGGCAGCAGTACGCATTCCCGTACGACGACGCGGGCGGCTACTCGGGCGATGTTGGCTGCCAGACACCGAAGACTCTCTTAGTGGCTATCGGTTGGTGAACGTACTTCTTCCTTCCGAGAGCGTATCGCAGGTCTAAGCCTCCAAGCTCAACCTCGCCACCGTGCAAGTCTCCCAGCCAGTCACGGCGTGTGGAGACTTGCGCTGTCTAAGACTTCAGTGGTGAACGCTGGTCGCCACAGACTCGTCGATGTCCCGCGGTGCGCAATGTCAAAGGTGCGCTGCTGGCTGGTACGTCTGTCCAATAAACCTGACAGGCTCTAACCCGCCCGTGGCGCACTCAGAAGCATCTGCCTTGCATCTTGTAACCTTCCGGCCTCAGAATTGTCCCATCTACATTGGCTTACAGATGTTGCTTCTCGAACAATCAAGGGCGAAGGCTCTAGGTCCGCCGCTCAACGTCCGGCCCTCACTGGTAAAACAGGTTTTGTTTCTACGTAACACATATGTCCCCCGGTAAGGAGAACCTTATGGCATCTATTCCGCTTTCGTCCTCTCAAGCCGAACCGATGCAGGACCCCGCCGCAGCGAAGGCCGCCGGCGCCAGCATTCGGCTTGAGCGCAAGCATCTACTCGCCATACGCTGGATGCACTGGATCAATTTCCCGGTATTGTTCGCGATGATCTGGACTGGCCTGCTGCTCTACTGGAACGACTCCGATGACGCCTATAATTACCCGCACCGGGTTTATCGCATCGGCTTTGGCAAAGTGACCGTTCTCCGCTTGTTTCCGGACTGGTTTTACAACCTGCTCCATGTGCCCTATCACGTGACGCAGGCGCTGGGATACCACTCCTTTTTCATGTGGATCTTTACGCTCAACGGCGTCGCCTGGGTGGTGTATACCGCTATGTCGGGGGAATGGCGATTCATCCTACCGCAACGACGTAGTTTGCTCGATGCCATTCAGGTGACGCTTGTCGATCTGCACCTGCGCAAGGGGTTGCCGCCGCAGACCAAGTACAACGGAGCGCAGCGGATCGCGTACAGCTCCTGCATTTTGATGGGTGCGATCATGCTGGCGACGGGGTTCGCCATCTACAAGCCAACCGGCGTCCATTGGCTTACCTCACTCTGCGGGGGGTATGAGATGGCTCGCTGGATTCATTTCTGGACCACTATGGGCTTTGTTGGGTTCTTCGTCATTCATGTAGTTCAGGTGATCATGGCCGGTTGGAACAATTTTCGTGCCATGGTAAGTGGTCGCGAGGTGCAGCGCGTTGAGACGCCGTCGCTCGAAGCGGAGAGAAGGAGCTGGCGATGAGCGAACAGAACCAGAACGAGCAAGTTTCAGTTCCAAAGGAACCAACCAACGCGACGTCCTCCGCACCCTCTCTGCCTCATCCTATGGAAAGCGCATCTCCAGCGAAGGAACCCGATGGTGTGGCAGAGGGGAAGCAGCGACCAGTTGACCCCCAAGATCCGGATCAGGTTCTTGATCCAACCATGCCCGGCCGCGAAGAGGCTGACGCTACGGTCCTGGCTGAGTCCCGCAAGCACACTCGCAGGTCCTTCGTGGGCCTCGGCGCAGCTGCACTCGCCGGCGTCGGGTTCTACGAGTGGCTGAGTCTAGGCAAACAGGATGAGATGCAGCCCGCCTTGCTGCGGAAAGCCTTCGAGACCAATGCCTCTCTCTCCAAAGCACTCTTCCAGGAACATGTCCTCGCTCCCACGTACCCGCTCTCGCGTGCAGAGACGCTGCGAATCAACGGTGTCTATGGTCTGAAACAAGACATCCTCCCTGAAAGCTGGCGTCTGCAGGTAGTTGGCGTCAAGAGTGCGTCAGAGAGTCATCGGTACACACAAGACGTTACCGCCTGGGAGTACAAATATGCGGCGGTGAAGCAGGACAAGGACGAAGGTCACGACACCAAGGTGGCACCCGGGAGCGACACCTCAGCCAAAATGCCGCCGCAGGGCAAGCAGAATCCGGCTCCGGCCCCCAACGACGCCGCATCGAAGGATGCTAGCTCCAAGCCTGGAGCGCCTGATGAGGACGAAACCGAGGATGAGAATCACACCGGCCGCAAGCCGCGCGGGATGGAAGAGGCCGGGGAAAGTGACAGCACGCTGGCTCCCCATACGCCAGGTCTTTTGCTCACCTTGGACGATGTGCTCAAATTACCTCGCCATGAGCTCGTAACGCAGTTCAAGTGCATAGAGGGCTGGAGCCAGATTGTGCATTGGGCTGGAGTTCGTATGGCAGACTTTCTCGAGGCGTATCCGCCTGAGAACATAAACGGCGCAGAGCCTCGCTATGTCTATATGGAAACGCCCGACGGCGACTACTACGTAGGGTATGACCTGAAGGCATTGCGTCATCCTCAGGCCCTTTTGGTGACGGAGATGATGGGCATGCCACTTACCCAGAATCATGGAGCACCGCTTCGTCTGCATGTGCCCACCAGATACGGGTACAAGCAGATCAAACGCATTGCCTTGATCAGCTATACGAACGACAAACCCGATGATTACTGGACCAAGTTAGGTTATGACTGGTACGCCGGCCTGTAGCGCGACAGCGCAAAGCTGTGCCCTTATGCGCCAGGTGACATCACCGATGTCGGTCCCATCCCGTTGAGTATGGATCCAGACTCTCGCGACCTGCACCCCTCTTCTGGCGGTTTGGGCTGAGCCGTATAAATGTGCTTCAGTTAGATCTTAGGCACCACTGCAGCAACAACTCAGGCCCGCCCGTGCAAGCTCCGGTCTATCATCAGCTCATTCGGGCATAACGAGGAGAAAGTTCCGAGGCTCTCCCGAAGTAAGGTCTCCCTACCGTCGTGTTCGCAGCTGTCCGCCGTACGCGTCTGGCTGCCTCTTACTTGCTCAGAGATTCCGTGAACTCTTCACGGCGGGTGTGACGAAGGACGCAGCAACTGTAATGGCGGCGGTGCAGAAGGCTCCAGGTACAGTAAGGCCGGACAGGCTTTTGGGGCCAGCAGCCAAGAATGACCGGTCAGTCGATAAGCCCGGGCTCCGCTACAGCAGGTCCAGCAACAGCACAGGCCCAGACGGACGCTGATCTCGAGAGCAAAGCGAAATCCAGACAACGGCTGCGTCGAGACCTCTATGCGAACCGTTCTGAACTCTTTAAGAACTAAAGGAGCACAGGTTTATGCCACAGACAGGTAGATCACTCTGACACGTTGTCGCTTCACTAGCCTTCCCTTGCACAACAAGACCAAACTTCCAGGCGACACTTAGCGATCCTGGAACGCCTGTACCTGACCCCAGTCCGTTTGATGGAACATGGTGCACCTTCTGAGAAGGCCGCCGGTGATCAACCTCACACAACGCGTGTGCCGGTTCTAACTTTCACGTTCGTCCATCGCCAGGGCAGCTCCGACCGCTCGGGAAGACACTGAAGAGTCTGGGGCAACGTCCATCTGCCCGTTGGCTCGCCGAAGATCTCCGGCAGTGGAAACGGGAGTGCCCCGATCCCTCTCCGAAAGCGTTCATGTTCTCGAACGCGGACGGAGATCTGCTCGATCCGGGTAACTACCGCAACAGGGTTCTCAAACCTCTCGCCGAGGCTTTGGAGATTCCCAAGCTGACTTTCCAGGTGCTCCGCCGCACGATGGCGACGCGGGCTCAGAACCTGGGACCGGTGAAGGACATCCAGGCGCACCTGCGACACTCGCGTGCGGACACCACCGCGAACGAGTACATGCAGGAGCTTCCCGAGAGCGTGCAGCAGATGGTCGGATCGGTCTATGCAATGCTCACCAACAGCAAGACTCCGCAACGCGTGATGTAGCGTTCGGAATTTGGTGCCAAATTTCGTTGAATGGCACCAAATGGCACCAACTTCACTTGGGCACTTCCGCTAAGTTGTTGATTTGATGGTGGGCACAGCAGGATTCGAACCTACGACTTCCACCGTGTGAAGGTGGCACTCTACCGCTGAGTTATGCGCCCATCCGGCTGTCAAAGGCGACCCGCCGTGCAGAACCGTATCGGAGCTGCGGCCAGCGTCGCCTTCGCTACCGGTCGAGAATCAGCATACCATCCTGCTCCGGTCCAAAATACAGCTGCAGTCCGCCCAAGATCACTCCCAGCACTACGCGGGCGATACAATTATCTATCTCGAATGCCCGCCCAGACTCTCAGATGCGGTACTTGGTCTCTGGCACGACGCATTTCAAAGCGATACCGCAACCAGACAGGCAAAGTCGGGTTACTGCTACTATGGCAACCCTGGCGTTCCATCCCGCGTTGATTCCAGACACCTCACACGGCACTCACCCTGCCTCCGTAGATGCCCGCTCCGCTGGTACCGACCGTTCGGACCTTTTCGCTGGCATGGACGATGCCGCGATCATGCTGCAGTTGCGCTCCGGCAATATGGCCGCCTTCGATGTGCTGCTTGGGAAGTACCGCAAGCCGATTATCCACTTCATGTTCCGCATGGTGCATAACCAGGCGGTTGCCGAAGAGCTCGCGCAAGAGGTGTTTCTGCGGGTTTATCGCTCCCGCGAGACGTATCGGGCGGAAGCTCGCTTCTCCACCTGGCTTTATCGGATTGCCACGAATCTTGGCGTCAATCACGCCCGTGACACACGTCACGAGCGTACCGCGTCCACCATCTACCTCGACCAGGCGGACAGTGAGACAGGATCTACCCCGGATGTTGCTGATCTCACACCCGGAGCGGAAACCCGCATGGTCTCTGACGAACGTATGGCCGCCATTCGTGATCACGTCCTTGCCCTGCCAGAACGTCAGCGCACCGCTGTTCTCATGCATAAGTATGAAGGCATGGACTACAAACAGATTGGTGAAGTTCTCAAGCTTTCTGAATCAGCGACAAAGTCCCTGCTCTTCCGGGCGTACCAGACCCTACGGGACACCTTAAAAGAGTTCATCTAGGCCGCTGGCCATACACTCCGCAGGTTCAACCGTGAACGCGGAAGAAGGGATCACCATCATGAACTGCACGCAATGCAAGGCTGCTCTACCCGATCTTCTGCTCGACCCCGGCTCGAGTGTAGCCGTCGCCGCTCAGTCTCATCTCGAGGCCTGCGCGCTCTGCCGTACGGAGCTAGCCGAGTTGCAGAGCGCCTTCGCTTCACTCGACAGCTGGACCGCTCCAGAGCCAAGTCCCTGGTTTGATGGCCGCCTTATGGCGCGTCTTCGAGAAGAACAAGCAGCACAGCCCGAAGGCTTTCTGGAACGTCTTCGCAGCGCGCTGCTCTTTTCGACTGGGCGTCGGCTTCGGCCCGTACTCGCTGGCGCTCTGGCTTTGGTGCTTGCCATCAGCGGCGGAACTGCCCTGACGGTCTCCCATGTTTTGCATCCGGATACGGTGGAAGCCTCAGCAGCGGTTCAGGACCTGCAGATCATCGATCACAACGATCAAGCGCTGCAGACCATGGATCAACTTCTGCAGGATGATGCGCCGGATGATGGAACCACCACGCCGCCAGCAAGCTAGAAGTCACTCCGCCAGGATCGGCACTGATACTCTTCTCTGGACCCGCTCTGTATCCCATAATCTCCGAGGACCTCCTCAGGCAAACCCCTGTAGCCACTCCAATGCGCAGCCTCGCCAAAATCCGGCGCTCCTGTTCCGCCCTTCTCGGCGGCATGCTCGTCTGCTCAATCTCGATCAGTGCGTCAGCGGCTGGACCGCGCAGCGGCTTTGGCGGCCAACAACAACGGGCAGAGCCCGCCCAGCATGGAACGATAGGTCCGCGGCCTGGGCAGGAGCACCTGGCGCAGTGGATGAACCATCACAGCAATCTTCCTGCACCCGCTCAGCAGCGCGCCCTTGAGCATGAGCCTGGCTTCCGGGATCTTTCGCCACAGGTCCAGCAGCGCATGCGAGATCGGCTGACGCAGCTCAACAATATGCCGCCGCAGCAACGTCAACACGTGCTGGATCGTGCCGAGGTCATAGAGCATCTCGCCCCGGAGCAACGACAACGCGTGCGCGGCACCATGCAACAGCTCTCCAGTCTTCCCGAGGATCGTCGTCGCGCTGTATCTCACGCGTTTCGTGAGCTTCGCACACTTCCACCGGATCAGCGCCAGGCCGCGCTCGCTTCTCCCCGGTACTCCGCTGAGTTCTCTCCAGAAGAGCGCTCCACCCTCAATAACCTGAACGCCGTGGAGCCGCTTCTGCCACCAGCGCCTCCGACCCACCCTCCGTACAGCGGCGGACCTCCACGTTAGCGCTTCAGGAAGTTCTTCGCCAGGAACAGCACGTTCGCCGGCCGCTCAGCGAGTCGTCGCATGAAATACGGATACCATTCTGTTCCGAAGGGCAGATACACCCGGACCTTATACCCTTCCTTAACCAGCGCCCGTTGCAAATCTCGTCGGATCCCGTACAACATCTGGAACTCGAATCCATCCTTCGGGATGCTGTACCTGTTCACCAGGCCGCGCATGGCATTCACGATGCGTTCATCATGCGTCGCAACTCCGCAGAACACGCCACTCGTCGCGAGATACGTCATCAGCGCGATATAGTTTTCATCTACGTCCCGCTTCTCTGGAAATGCCTTCTCCGCTGGTTCTTTGTACGCACCCTTGCAGAGCCGGATGCGGATTCCCTGCTCCACCAGTCGCTTCGCATCGTCGGCTGTGCGGTAGAGATAAGCCTGCAGAACCGTTCCCACGCGACCCTGCATACCCGGCCGCGCGTGAAGCCGCTCTGTCATTGCCAGGGTCGCCTCGGTATAGGCTGACCCTTCCATATCCAGTCGTACAAACGAGTCAACTGCCGCCGCGTGCTCCAGCATCTCGCCAACAATCTGTTCGGCCAGCGCCGGATCGATGTCCATCCCGACCTGCGTCAGCTTGACGCTTACATTCGCGTGCAATCTGCGCGCAGCGATCGCGTCTAACAATTGGTGGTAGACGTCCGCACTCGCGCGCGCCGCTCGCTCTTCGAGCACACTCTCCCCTAACGAGTCCAGGGTAACGCTCATCCCTTCGCGGTTCAGCGTCTCACATGCCGCGATCGCCTCCGCTGGTTGCATGCCCGCGACAAAGCGTTGTGAGACACGCCGGCCAGCTGCCGATTGCTCCGAAAAGGATCGGAGGGAGGAATTACTGGAAAGGGCAAGGAACGCAGATCGAAGCAACGGAAGAACCTTTCTTGAAGACTCCAGCATTGAATCTAGGCTCCGAGCGCATCGTTCTCTCGATAGGCACTTACATCGCCGGCACCTTATTCTCCCACGCCGCCCGCCATTCGGCTCTTCGCCGTCGACCCCAGCTGGATGCTAGATCGAGGTCGACCGTACCGGCGTAGCTGGAGCCTTCACAGCCTTGTGTTCCACCTGCGGCGTCACCATCGTGCTTGTGTCTGTCATCGCCGCAATCGCTTCGTCGTACCGTCCCGCCAGCGAGTTCTTCCGGACCACGGCCATCTCTTCCAGCATCTTCATACCATCTTTCAGGTACGAGAGCCGGCTGCGCTCATCATGGCCCCACGTCACCGGAACCTCGCAGATCGTGTACCGCAGCTTGCGCGCAATAAACAGGATCTCCGGATCAAATCCCCATCGTTCAATCGTCTGCAGCCGGAAGATGACCTGCGCGGCGCCACGCCGAAACGCCTTAAAGCCACACTGCGTATCGTGAAACGGCAGGTTCATCACCCGCCGCGTAATCCAGTTGAAGCATCGCCCAAAGACCTGTCGGTAGAGCGGCTGCTGAATCGTCTGTCGCTGGCGGTCCAGCCAGCGCGACCCGATCGCCACGTCAGCTCCGTTACGAATCGCCGTGATCAGCCGTTCCGCTTCTTCCATGGGTGCGGAAAGATCCGCGTCCGTAAACATGACAATCTCGCCCGCTGCCTGCAAAAGACCGTTTCGAACGCTGTATCCCTTGCCGCGATTGCCGGGGTTCTGAATCAAATGCAGACGATCCGACCGCTGCATCCATCGCTCCACTACCGCCGGTGTTTCATCGGTTGATCCGTCGTCGACGACCAGAACCTCCGCATTCCATCCCTGCTTCGCCACGCACTCCAAAACACGCGAAAGCGTCGCATCGATTCGCAGCGCTTCGTTATAAGCAGGAATCACGATACTGAGTTCCGGATGTGCCATCGACCTCTCGTACGGATAGCTTTCAGCTACCCCGACCTCCAGCAGCATCACTCGCGCGCACTGCCGCCGTTCATAATACGTTACGCATTAGACGTTCGAATACACTGCAACGTCGCAACGTCCATCCCACCCTTGATACATCCGCTCCACTCAATTTTGATCCCGCATCTCACGCCATTGCTGGCCCTCTGTATCGCCCCGCCCCCTGCTACACTCCCGACATGCCGGAAGACTTCGTTCCCCCGCCACCTCCGCGCGCGCCCCAGGCCCCTTCGCAGCACGCCACACCCTTCGCGCCGCCCGTCTACCCGGGCTATCCCGGCTTTGCCGGTGCTCCTCCGCGTCGACGCTCCGCCTGGTTCTACATCGCGACGATCGGCGGATCCGTCGCAGCCATCTTCCTGGTTCTCTGGCTCTTCGTCTGGGCCATGATGCGAAGCACCAACGACACCTCGGCCTCCAGCGGCTTCAACAGCAGTCAGATCGCTGTCATCGACATCACTGGCGTCATCCTCGACGCCGACAAGGTCGACACCCAGCTCCGCAAGTTTGGCGACGATTCCTCTGTCAAAGCGATCATCCTCCACATCAACTCTCCCGGCGGCGGCGCCGCAGCCTCGCAGGAGATCTACCACGAGGTCCTACGCGTCCGGCAGGAAGATCACAAAAAGATTGTCGCCTCGGTCGAGTCCGTCGGCGCCTCCGGTGCCTACTACATCGCCTCCGCCTGTGACAGCATCTACGCCAACGACGCCTCAGTCGTCGGCTCTATCGGCGTCATCATGGAGTGGACCAACTACGGCGATCTGCTTCGCTGGGCCAAGCTCAAAAACATCGTCATCCACGCCGGCGAACTCAAGGACGCAGGCGACCCAAGCCGCGATCTCACCCCGAAGGAAGAGGCCTACTTCCAGGGTCTCGTTGACAATATGTACGGCCAGTTCGTGCACGACGTAGCCGCCGGCCGCCACACCTCCGACGACAAGATCAAGCCCCTCGCCACAGGCCAGGTCTGGACCGGCCAGCAATCGCTCGCACTTGGCCTCATCGACAAAGTAGGCGGCTTTCGCGTCGCCCTCGTCGATACCGCCCGCTCCGTCGGCATCTCCGGCGAGCCCTCGATCGCGCGGCCTGCCAGCCAGAAGCGCGGCCTTCTCGGCCTCTTGAACTCTGATCCTGACGACCTCTTCCCTAACCCGTCACAGCTCCTGAATCGTGCGCCAGGCTTCTATTTCATGTGGAAGTAGGCGTTTCCATGTGGAAGTAGGCGTTGCCCTGATCCTGTGGCTCGCATCACACCGGGGCATGTCTCTCCCCCATCCTCCGGGCCAGCCCGCATCAGTTCCCTCCCCTCTCTCGATCGAGACCGAGTTCATCCGCGCCAATGGGCTCGACTTTGAGGTCCTGACCTGCGGCTCTGGCGAGACGCTCGTCCTCTGCCTTCACGGCTTTCCAGAGATTGCTCTTAGCTGGCGCGAGCAGATGCTGCTCCTCGCCACTATGGGCTACCGCGTCTGGGCCCCCAACCAACGCGGCTACGGCCGCACCTCCCGTCCCGCCCAGCCGAACAGCTACAGCATCGAGAACCTCATGGCCGATGTCGCTGGCCTCATCGATGCTTCCGGTGCTGCTCAGGTCGTCCTGCTCGCGCATGACTGGGGCGCCCTCGTCGCCTGGTGCTTCGCCACCCGAAACATCCGCCCGCTACATCGCCTCGTCATCCTTAACGTTCCCCATCCCGCTTGCTTCGTCCGCAGTCTCCGTCGCCCAGACCAGCTCCTGCGCTCCTGGTACATCGGCTTCTTCCAGATTCCGCGCCTGCCGGAGCGTCTCCTGGCTCGCGATGGTGCCCGCGCCGTCGGCCAATCCATGCTCCGCTCTTCCTCCTCGCCCGATACCTTCCCGCGCGACCTCATCGAGGCGACGGTCCAAAACGCCGCGCAGCCCGGTGCCCTCACGGCCATGATCAACTGGTATCGCGCCTTCGTTCGCGGCGGCGGTCTCCGTCGTCAGCTGCGCCTCGGCTTCCCGGTCATCGAAGTCCCCACTCTCCTCCTGTGGGGCGAAAAAGACCGCTTCCTCGCCAAACACACGACCGACGGCACCCACGCCTTCGTTCGCCATCTCACTCTCAAGTTCCTGCCCGACATCTCGCACTGGGTCCAGCAGGACGGCACCGCAGAGTGCAACGCCGCCCTTCGATCCTTCCTGGCTCGCTAAGCACCTTGCCTCCGCAAAGCCGCCGGCATAAGTCCCTGCTCGCCTTGCTGACAAGCCCCAAACCCCTCAGTTACAATCAGATGGACGCGCAGAAAGACCCAGATAAGGCTCCCGAAAGGATCCACGATGACCAAGGCCGACCTCGTCGACAAGGTAACCTCGCTCGGTGATCTCACTCGTCGCGATGGGGAAGTAATCGTCGACACGCTCTTTGAGTCCGTCATCGGAGCCCTCAAAGAGGGAGACAAGATCGAGATCCGCGGCTTTGGCAGCTTCCGCACGCGTCAACGCAAATCCCGCATCGGTCGCAATCCGAAAACTGGTGAACGGGTCGACGTTCCCGCCAAGCGTGTGCCGTTTTTTAAGCCCTCCAAGGAACTTCGCGACACCGTCAACGCCAGGACCCACGGCGGCGAGATCGAAGCCCATCTCACCCCCAAGGTCGAGAAGGAGATCGCCGAAGCCGTCGACAAGCATCACCCACCCGCGATGTAATTCCTGCTCACCCCAGAAGCAGATAAAGGCCCGGTCCGCTCTGGATCGGGCCTTTATCCATCTGCTCTACTTCGCTCCAAAGGACGGCGGCTCATCGCCCTTCCCCACACCCCAGCTCTTATCCGGCGCAGCCACCAGATCAAACTCCAGCCGTCCGCCCTTCAGCGCGAAACTCTCCGGCAGCCAGGTCTTCGAGCTTGCCTTCCCATCCACCTTCACCCCGCGCACGTAGGGCGCGTTCGTCGCCGCGGCCGGCGCCGTGATGTACACATCTCCGCCCACCCGATGCACCGTCACTTTGCTGAACAGCGGGCTCGCCAGCACCAGCTCCGCCCTTCCCGGAATCTCCGGGTACAGCCCCATCGCCGCAAACACCGCCCACGACGACATCTCGCCTAGATCATCATTCCCCGGGATCCCATTCGGCTTGTTGACCCACAGGATGTTCAACACCTGCCGTACCAGCTGCTGCGTCTTCCAAGGCTGCCCGGCAAAGTCGTATAGCCAGGGCGTCTCAATCGACGGCTCATTATCCAGCTCCGCATGCAGCGGCCCTGCCTTCGTCACCGCGGGCGCACCTTTCTCGTCGTAAAAGAACCGATCCAGCCGCGCCACCGCCGCATCTCGCCCACCCATCTGCTCAAACAACCCCTGCACGTTGAACGGCACCATCCACACATACTGCGCCGCGCTTCCCTCGACAAACCCCGCGCCCGTCGCCGGTGTAAACGGCTTCGGCGTCTGGTCGTTGTCGTCATCATCATCCTTGTCCAGCATCGGCCAGCTGCCGTCCGCATTCCGGTTCATGAAGTATCCACTATCCAGCGCCGCCTTCGGGTTCCAGATGTTCTTCCAGTACTGCGCTCGCTCCGCAAATCGCGCCCGCACCGCCTCGTCACCCAGATGCCCCGCCAGCGCCGAAATACCAAACTCCGCCGAGACATCCTCAAGCGTGTCCGCCGCCGGTCCCCACGCCGGTGCACCTACCGGGATGTAGTGCAGCGTCAGCCACTGGTCCAGCCCCGGCCGTTGCCCCACACACTCCACCGGGCATCCATCATGGCTCAGGTCCTCTTTCGTCGGCACCTCCGCCGCATGCACCAGACTCGCCAGCGCAGCCTTGGCATCGAACCCGCGTCCCCCAAACGCCCAGACATCCGCCACGCCCGCCGCCGCCGGATCCCCGTTCATCACATGCGTCGCTCCGCCCAGGTGTGTCCATCGGTCCCATCGGCCGCCATCCTCAAGCGACTGGTTATACAAACTCTGCGCCACGTCACTTCCCTGCTTTGCGTCCAGCCACGTCAGCAACTGTAACTGCGATCGATACACATCCCACCCTGAGAAGTTGGCATACTGCACCGTCTGCCCTGCAGCCACACGATGCGTCTGCTTGTCCATCCCCATGTACTCGCCGTTTTGATCGCTGTAGGTCGTCGGTGTCTGCAGCGCGTGGTACATCGCTGTCGTAAACACTCGTTGCTGCTCATCTGTTCCGCCGTCCACCTCAATCTGGCTGAACCGCTTGTTCCATGCCGCCCGCGCCCGAGCCGACACCTGCTCGTACGTCGCTCCGGCCTTGCTCTCAGCCTCCAGATTCGCCAGTGCATTCGCTTCGCTCACATAGGAGATCCCCACCCGCACCCGCACCACTCCACCAGCACCGAAACCTACCCACGCACCCGATCCACGCCCCGCCTCCGGAAATCCCTTCGCTCCAAAACCCGTCCCGCCCGTCGCCGTCGTTGCCCCTAGTGTCACCGTCGAGTCCGTCCATGTACCTGTCTCCGTCACCGGCCGGTCAAACTTCAGCACATAGTGCAGCGTGTAGTACGGCCTTCGATCTTCCGTGCCAATATAGCCGCAGAAGTTCCCACTCGTAACCGATCCCGTTACAGTCCCTGTCGCCCGATCGACCCGTGTCTCCGCCGCCGTCGATCCCACCTCCGAGTCCGACGTACGCACCAGCACCCGCGCCGCCTTGCCCTCCGGAAACGTAAACCGGGCCGCGCCCAGGCGTACTCCAGATGCCAGAGCCACCTCCATGCCGTTGCCCAGCTTCACCCGGTACGATCCTGGCTCTGCCACCTCATCCGCATGCGTGAACGTCGCCGCATACTCCTGCCGAAAGTCCTTCGATGGTGAGTCCCCAATCGCCTCCGTCACTGGCATCAACGGCACGTCCCCCGACCCGCCCGCGCAGCCCCAGCCTTCCACATTCGTCAGACTGAACCCACGGATCTTGGTCGACCGATACTCGTACCCACCCGGCGCCGCAATCATCCGCTTCGCATTAACCGGTGTCGCCTCCGGGCTGAACTGCACCATGCCGAACGGCATCGTCGCCCCGGGAAACACATTACCGCCATTCGTCGTTCCCACAAGCGGATTCACCAGCGCCGCCCGATCAGTACTCGCTGCCAACGCCGGATTCGACACACCGCTTAGAACTACCACCATGGTTGCGATGAGAGAAAGTGCACAAGCACGCAGATCGTTCATGCCTCAAAGCCTAACAGCCTGTCCTTCCTCGCTGTCACACTTCGGGCCTGTGGCCGAACGCTTGCCCCATCCACTTCGGCACCGCACCGTCCACGGAGTCAGGACCCAACCCTCATGTCCACCGCCTCGCAGATCTCGACTACGCGCACGCGTATACCGGCAAGAACTAGCCGGATTACACCAGCAGCTTACGCGACTCCAGCAGATCCAGTAACGCCCGCTCTTCCCGTTTCAGTGCTGTCGCGTGCTCTTCAATCTCTTCCTCGATCTGCTCCTTCGCCTCGGCCACGGACGTCCCGCCCAGATACGCCTCCAGCACCGCCGGATGCACATAGCACTTCCGGCATACCGAGGGCGTGTTCCCGAGACGCTCCGCCACGCTCTTGATCGCCTCGACAACCTTTCGCTTTCCTTCTGTCACCGTCTCAAACGGTCCCAACTCCTTCAGAGTGACTGCCGCTAGAACAGACCCCGCCCATGTACGAAAGTCCTTTGCCGTAAAGTGCTCGCCTGAGATCTCTTGCAAGTACTCGTTCACATCTGAGGAGTCAATCGAGTGCGGATTTCCTTCATGATCCAGAAAGTGGAACAGCTCCTGTCCTGGGATCTCTTCACATCGCAGAATAATCTTCGCTAGCCGCCGGTCCTGCAGATTAATCGTGTGGTGCACCCTGCTCTTGCCCTGAAACGTAAACGTGATCTTCGATCCGTGCACTTCAACGTGCCGGTTTCGCATCGTCGTGAGCCCATAGCTCTTGTTCTCTCGTGCATACTCCTCATTGCCAACACGGATCAGCGTCGCCTCCATCAGACTCACGATCGTCGCCAGCACCTTCTTCTTCGGCAGTCCAGCCAATCCCAGATCATGCTGAACGCGCTCGCGGATCGTCGGCAACGCATCCGCAAATTGACTCATGCGCTCATACTTCGTCTGGTCCCGCACCTCACGCCACCGCGGATGGTACCGGCTCTGCTTCCGCCCTTTTACATCCCGGCCGGTCGCCTGCAGATGTCCGTTCGGCCATGGCGAAATCCATACATCCGCCCACGCCGGCGGAATCACCAGGGACTTGATTCGCCCCAGCGTCTCTGCATCACGCACCGCATCACCGTCGGCCGTCGCATACCGAAATGTCTTGCCTCGCTTCAGCCGCGTCAGCCCGGGCTTTCCGTCACTCACGTAGCGCAATCCGGCAGCCTTTGCCGACTTTGCTGGATCAGTGATAATCTCCACCGGCAGCGCGGACTTCTTCTTCCCCCGGCCTCGTTCCGCCGCCTTCGCAGCTCCCGCTAACACCGCCTTTACAACCTTTACCGTCTTCTTATCGACCTGCATCCCAATCCCTGTCGTGCCCATATCAGCTTCGGATGCGAACCCTCGCGGCAACGTTCTCCCCGGCCTCCGGGAACTCCCACCTCATCAACAGCGCACCGGGATCACTCTAGGCTCGGGTCTTCCAGTCCTCATACTTGATCCGGTTCTGCATCACGAATGCATCGCGCGTCCGCACATATGCCCCCTGCCCATTCATGCGCCCCATGGCATGCAGCGTCTCCGCCCGAACGTACGGTCCAGCCGGATCCACATACGCATCCTCGATCCACATCGAGACCACCCGCCCCAGCACGATTCGCGACCGCCCAATCTCAATTGTCTGCAGCTCAACACACTCCAGCGCCGCATGCGCCTCGGCAATCCTTGGCACCCCTACGACCGACGACGCCGCTGTATGCAGCCCAGCCTCTGCAATCTCGCTCACCCCGGCCGGAAAGTCGATCGCAGTCACCGTCATCGCCTCCATCAGGTCTTCTGTAACCACATTCACCACAAATTCCCCGCGCTCCCGAATATTCCGTCCGGTATCCTTCGCCTTCGTGTCGTAAGAGGCCCCACCTCCGCCACTCCGCTCCGCAATCCCCAACCCCACCACGGGCGGATCGATCGAAAGGTAGTTGTACGCCGAGTACGGTGCCGCATTCACCCCGCCATCCTCATTCAAACTCGTCACCAGCGCCACCGGCCGCGGCGCCACCAACCCGATCAGCAGGTTGTACACATGGTGTTTGTCCGTCGTCGCAATCTGAAACTCCATCTCTCCCCCGAAGCGTCCTAAGCCGCAAAGCCAGTCAGATGCATCCCCGCCCGCGCCGGCTCAGCTCACGCGCCGCTCCGCTTCGTCCTATAGTGATTTCACGTACTCCGCATCCACCCGCAATGACTCCATCGGCGCGAAATTAAACGCCTCCTGCTCCACAAAGCAGTGCTTGATCTGCCCCTTATCTGCCGCCGCGAAGATCGCCTTGTAGTCGATCGTTCCCTGCCCTAGCTCTGCCGCCTTCGGATGCTCCTCCCCCCCGGCATTCGCATCCTTCGGCTTGAAATCCTTCATATGCAGCATGGAAACTCGCGTTGCATGCTGCTTCAGATACGCTGTCGGGTCGCCGCCGCCCACTACCACCCACCCGCAATCCATCTCCATCGTCACCAGCGTCGGATCCGTCAGTCGCAGCAGCTCGTCATACGGCACCACGCCATCCAGCTTTTGAAACTCCGCTACGTGGTTGTGATAGCCAAAGCGCAACCCCGCAGCCTTCACCTTCTCACCCATCATGTTGAAGTCGTCCGCGTTCCATCGCCAGTCGTCGAGCGTCAGCGCACCCTTCGCTGTCGCATCCTTGTGCCCAGGCGACGAGCAGATCACGTACTCCGTCCCCAGCACCTTGTGGAACGCCAGGATTTCGTCCAGCCGCGCATGCAGCTCACTCGACGGATAGTGCCCACTCACACACCGCAGCCCCGCCGCCTGCATGTCCTTCTTCACCTCGTCCGCCGGATGCTTATAGAACCCCGCCGCCTCAACCTCCCGATATCCCAGCGCAGCCACCTGCTTCAGCGTCCCCGCATAGTCCGTCGGCAGCAGCTCTCGCACCGAGTACAACTGCAATCCCAGTGGCAGCCCAAACGGCGACCCCAGCAGCGTTCGCACATCCAGCATCGTCGCCGCTGCCATCGCGGCGCCCGTTCCCCGCAAAAAGTCTCGTCGTGTCTGTCCCGCCATGCCGTCCCCTCCGCTCCTGCGGCAACCCAACCCATCCCGCAGAGCTACGACCAAACTACACCATCCCCACCCGCACGATCCACTGCTCACTCTCCGCAGAACCCCACAACGGGCGATGGGAAAACTAACTTGCTCTGCCACGATTGGACCCGTACCCTCTTCCTCAGCATCACGCCACGTCAGACCAGCCGCCATGTCCCGCAAGGCTCCTGAACCCAGCCACCGTGACCCGCAATGCCCGGCCGCGTCCTTCGCCGTCACGGAGCTTCCATGGAACCCTCAAAGCCCACGCTACCGGTCTCCGCTCTCCTCGCCAGCATCGGCATCGGCACCCTGTACGGCCTCTTCTTGCGCCTCATGGCACAGTTCGATCCAAAGGCAGTGCAGGAGGCCAGCAAGGTGATGACCTTGGCCTTCCTTGTTCTTGGGCCCTTTGCTGTGGGCTTTGTCACGATCTACTTCGCATCGCGTCGCGCGCCGCGGGGTGTCTGGCTCAGTATCTTCCTTCCCTGGATCTCCCTTCTGCTCGCCACAACGGCCACCGCGCTCTGCTACCTCGAGGGCTCCATCTGCATCGCAATGTCGCTTCCCCTCACGCTGCCCTTCGCGAGCCTCGGCGGGGTTGCCGCCGCCCTCCTCGCAGCACGGCGGCGGTCGCCTTCGACCCTCGCCTGCGTCCTTGTGCTTCCGCTCCTGCTCGCCCCCGTCGAGACCCACCTCGCCGCCCCCGTCCAGCGCCGCACCGTGCACACAGAGATCCTCATCCACGCCTCCGCTCCCACCGTCTGGAGCAACATCGAACGCGTCCGCCCCATCGCCCCCGCCGAGCTCTCGCCGACTTGGACGCATCGCCTCGGCTTCCCCCGCCCGCTCGAAGCCAC
Organism: uncultured Acidobacteriaceae bacterium; assembly: GCA_964235665.1. Taxonomy (GTDB): domain Bacteria; phylum Acidobacteriota; class Terriglobia; order Terriglobales; family Acidobacteriaceae; genus Edaphobacter. Next base: position 1,020,112 of record CAXSAY010000001.1, on the reverse strand, counting down.
TCTCTCCTTTGAAGGTGTCGGCGGCGTTCGCCACGCCACCTTCGAGCACGGCCTGCTCTTCCTCGAGACCATCACAGAGTGGGACCGGAATCGTGTCCTCGCCTTCACCATCCAGGCCGACACCGCCCACATCCCACCCACCACGCTCGATGAACATGTAACCATCGGCGGCCGCTACTTCGATGTGCTTGACGGCCAATACACCCTCGAGCCCCTATCCACCCACGACGTCCTCCTCCATCTCTCGAGCACCGAACGCCTCTCCACCGACTTCAACGGCTACGCCGGTCTCTGGTCCGACACCGTCATGCGCACCCTCCAGAACAGCATCCTGCAGGTCATCAAACGTCGGTGCGAAGCCACTGCATGAGCCAGCCCGCGCCTTTGTCCTCCTCCGCACTAAGCGGCCGCATCGGCGGCTTCCTTCTCGTTCTGCTCTTCCTCAACGCGCAGCGCGATGGCTTCCTCGGCGCGCAGGCTTCCCTGCGTGCCCAGCTCCTGCTTCTACCAGTCACGGCACTCTTCTGTGCCCTTCTGCTCTGGTCTCTGTTTGCCTCGCCTGCCCACGATGGCCCGGCCGTCCGTCTCGCCCGCTCACTCGCCGCCCCACGCGTCCTCAGCACCGGCCTCGTCGCTTTTCTCGTCCTCTCTCTTGCTCTCTTCGTCAAATCCGCCCGCTACTACGCAGTCTTCGGCTATCAGCTGCACCCAGCCGCGACCACTCTCGTCTTCGGTGGCGCCTTCGCGGCGCTCCTGTTAGCCCTTCGGAGCCCTTCCCACACTCGCGCACCTGGCCTCTTCGCCGCTGTTCTCCTCTCCCACCTCGCCGTTGCCGCCCTCTCCATCTGGAGCTTCCCCCTCAAGGTCCAGCGCTCGGACATGCTCCCCCTGCTTCAGGCCGCGCATCACTCCCTGCTCAGCGGCGCCGACCCCTACCATCTCTATCGCTTTCCCTCTGAGGTCGTGTATCTCACATACCTCCCTGGAACGCTGCTCGCCTATCTTCCAGCTACCCTTCTGCACGTCGACCCACGCGTGTTGAACCTCATCTTCGTCGCCGCTCTCGCCCTTCTGCTCTATCAGGCGCTCCTCCCCGCCCACCGCCTCACCGGCACCGTCCTGCTCGGCCTCTGGCTTCTCTCCCCCTATCTGCTCTACCGCCATGAGATCTACACCGAGCCGCATTGGCTCACCCTCGCCGCCTCGCTCCTGCTCCTCCATCGCGGCCGCATCGCCTGGCCCGCCCTGCTCTTCGGCGTCAGCATTGCCATCTCCCAGTTCAGCTGGATCCTCTTTCCGTTCTTCCTCCTGTTTCTCTGGCAACATCTCACTCCACGCGCGGCTGTCCTGGCCGCCTGTCTCGCAACCGTCGCAGCCGCCGTCCTCACCCTTCCGTTCCTTCTCTGGTCACCCCACGCCTTCCTCTTCGGCGTCCTCTCGCACTGGCAGAACGGCGGCGTCAACGCTCGGCCGGTCAACCTATCCGTCCTCACCGCGCTCCTCGTCGGCGCTCAGCACCTCGAGCTTATCCAAGCCGTCCTGCTCGCCGGCCTCCTGCTCTGGTGCGCTCTCACCCGCCGCTGCGCCACCTTCGCCGGCTGCCTTCAAACCATGTCTCTGGCCCTCGCGGTCTTTATCCTCTTCAACATCCTGATCTGGGGATACTTCTTCCTTCTTCTGGAACTGCTCCTTCTGCTCTCCCTCTTCGCCAGCGAGGGCTGGCTACAGCCGCCGTCTGCCCGCCCCGCCGCCAGCCCAGAGCCCACCACCCTCAGCTAACTGCGACACCGCGCGCCCTGTCGCACCCGCAACAAGATCTCACTCCATCGTCTGTCGGCGAACCCCGATTACTCCCAACATCCGTCCGGCCAAACCCTTCTCTGCGCGGTGCGAGAAGTAGCGCCGTCGCCCCGCCTCATCCCGCGAGCAGGACGTACATTCTCCCAGAACCGTAACGGCCGTCGCCGGTACGCCAGCCTCCACCAGCTGCCGTCGATTCGCCTCCCAGAGATCCAACCTCCATCGCCCATCGTGCTCCGTCGCCAGCCCGCTCCCGTCGCGGCGGCGCTCAAACGCATCGCGTACCTCCGCTCCCACCTCATAGCAGCAGGCCCCGATCGACGGCCCCAGCGCCGCCACACAGTCCTCTGCACGCGTGCCAAACGCCGCCTGCATCCTTGCCACGCCCGTCCCTGCCATCCCCGCCGCCGTGCCCCGCCACCCGGCATGGAACGCGCCCACCACCCGCAGCCGCCGGTCGGCCACCAGCACCGGCACACAGTCTGCCGCGCCAACTCCTAGCAGCACTCCTGGTACGTCTGTAACCAACCCGTCCGCCTCCCACCGCCCGCGGCCATCCGCCATCGCCTCCTCAATCGTCCCAGCCGTCACCTTCCTCACCTCCACCCCGTGCACCTGCTTCGCGACTACCAACCGCCATCCTGTACCTTCAGCTGCGTCGGCACGGATGTCATCCATCGCCCGAAGCAGCCGTCGCCGGTTCTCCTCGACAGCTGACTCTTCGTCGTGCGGCACAAACCCGAGATTGAGCAGACCGTCTTCTTTAACCTCGGCGAAACCATGCGTAACCCCTCCCAAACGTCGGCTGAACCCTGCAGAAAGCCACCCAAATTCATCCCATTGCGGCACCGTTCGTACCAAATCTGTCCCCATCGCTGCCTCCCGGCGCAACTCGCACATCAACCACAAATATTCCGCTCCCACGATCGACCGGCTACGTCTAAAGGCAGTAGCGGCAGCGGGAACAGGGTCAGCTCTGCTTCGTCAACGAGCAGAACTCCTGATCTAACAATCACTTGTACTCCGTACCGAAGCGTCGTACAACGGCGCCAAATCAGCTGACTCGAGCTCACCGTGCCCACACGATCCACGCAACTCCTCCGTTCCCGCATCGGCAAAGTCTGTGTCGCCATCACCGGCGCAATCCCCGAAGAACTCCTCCAAAAAGCCGCTAAAGCATTACCGGACAACAACTTCCTTGAGTTCAGGCTCGATTACCTGAGCAATCCGGCAAGTGCTATCCCTGGCGTCAAACAATTTCTCGCCGATCATCCCACCGTCACCGTCATCGCCACCTGCCGACGTGCCTCGGATGGCGGCAAGTTCGCCGGTAAGCTGTTGCAGGAGTTGGAGATATTGCTTCAAGCCGCCGCCGCCGGCTGCCAGATCGTCGACCTCCCGTTGGACTCGGCCGAAGCTCTCTCCACCAAGGACCTCGATCGTCTTCGCCAGACCGGTGTCGCTATCTTGTTGAGCCACCACGACTTTTCGATAACCAAGGATTTGGAACAGCTCGCTCAGAGGGCCCAGCATTTCCAGCCGGACTTCATCAAAATCGTTCCCACTGCCAAACACCTCGCGGACAACCTCCTGCTCATCCGCTTCCTCGAGAAAATGGCCGACTCAACAAACATCGTTGGCATCTGCATGGGCGACGCAGGCATAATTTCCCGCGTTTTAGGCGTCCGCGCTGGCTCCGCCTTCACCTTCGCCGCTGCAACGGAAGGGGAAGAAACCGCTCCAGGGCAGATCACTGCTAAAGCGTTGCTGGATACTTACCGTATCGATCAAGTCGACGCGGCCACGAAGGTCTACGGCGTCGCCGGCAACCCGGTCCTGCACTCGCTCTCCCCTCTCATGCTTAACACTGCATTCCGTCGGGAGACCATCAATGCCGTCTACCTCGCCCTTCAATCAGCGAAAATCCAGGATCTATTGAAGCTCGTGCATGAACTTCCGCTTCATGGTTTTAGCGTAACCATGCCGTTGAAAACAGAGATCCTGCCTTTTCTTGAACATACGGATCCGCTCACAGCCAAAATTGGCGCTTGTAACACCGTGCTTCGCGCACAGGACGGCAAGCTGTACGGCTTTAACACGGATGTCGCCGGGATCATCACTCCCCTTGAAAAACGTTTTCCGACCCTCAAGGGCACCAAAGTGTTAGTTCTGGGGGCGGGCGGCGCGGCACGCGCGGCGGTCTTTGGACTTCGCGAGAAAGGGGCCGACGTCTACATCCTTAATCGCACGGTAGAGACGGCGCAGAAGCTGGCACGACAGGCTGGCGCGAAGGTGATGAAACGCGAAGCCCTCCTAAAAACCGACTTCGACGTTGTAATCAACGCGACATCGATCGGCATGGTGGGAACGAAAGCCATTTCGCCTCTAACCGCTGCCGAGTTGCGCGCGAAAGTCGTTTTCGACCTTGTCTACACGCCTTTGGAGACACCTCTTCTTCGACTCGCGCGCCAGCAAAGCATTCCGATCATCACCGGGATCGAGATGTTTGTACAGCAGGGGGCACGCCAGTTCGAGATCTGGACAGGCAAACCGGCTCCTGAGGAGGAGATGTTGCGAGTGGTTCTACATACACTCCGTCAGCATGCCTCAGAAGTAAGCGATCCGAAACCCTTTGAGTTCCCGCCAGCATCAGATTCGGCCGACCGAAGTCCGTTTCAGTCACCAAACCGAAAGGTCAAGTCAACTACCAAGCCAGACAAGATTCTGAAAGCTCCTGCTACAGGGGCACGACGTAAGCAGGCTTCCTAGAACTTAGTCGAACCCAGAACTATGTTGGTTTTCCAGCTGAAATAAGCTTTTCTTCTGCTTCCCGAGCACCGGCATTCGCGACGTCGTAGGCGCCACCATCGTCTCCGGCATCCTGCCATGCTTTCTGGGCAGCTTGCAGGTCCTGCTCAGCTTGAGCACGATCGATTTCTTCGGGCTTCAGGGCTTCCTCCGCAAGAATCGTCACTCGTTCCGGAAGGACCTCTGCGAAGCCCCAGGCGACGAAGAATCGAACTTCTCCGGCCGTGCCGCCATGCAGCCGAACTTCGCCGGCACCAAGTTCTGCGAGTAAGGGAGCATGCCCGTAAAGCGCCTCCAAGTAGCCGACAGAGCTGGGTAGCTCCACAGCGTCAGCAGTTGCGTCCAGCAGAACGCGATCAGGAGTCACGAGTCGCACCGCAAGAGTTCCTGTCGTATTTGTCTCGGCCATAATTTCTTGCGCCTCAAACGATCCCCTCCTGCGCTCACCGGAAGGAGTTCCTTAGGTTTAGGCTGTCTGCTTCATCTTTTCAGCCGCTGCGAGAACATCCTCGATGCCGCCTTTGAGGTAAAAGGCCTGTTCGGGGATCTCGTCATGCTTTCCCTCGATGATCTCTTTGAACGACCGAACAGTGTCTTCGACCTTCACATAGGCTCCAGGGATCCCGGTGAAGATCTCAGCGACGTGGAACGGCTGGGAAAGAAACCGCTGCACTTTGCGTGCTCGCGCAACTGTGACCTTGTCGTCTTCGGAAAGTTCATCAATACCGAGAATCGCAATAATGTCTTGGAGGTCCTTATAGCGCTGCAGAATTCGTTTGACACCCTGAGCCACATCGTAGTGCTCCTGCCCAACAACCCGCGGCGATAGGATCCGTGATGTCGAGGCAAGCGGATCAACAGCAGGATAGATACCAAGCTCCGAGAGAGGCCGGGAGAGTACTGTCGTCGCGTCTAGATGAGCGAACGTCGTAGCCGGAGCCGGATCTGTGAGATCGTCAGCAGGCACGTATACAGCCTGCACTGACGTCACTGAACCCTTTTTCGTCGACGTAATACGCTCTTGCAACTCACCCATCTCGGTCGCTAAATTCGGCTGATACCCTACGGCAGACGGCATCCGACCTAGCAGGGTCGAAACCTCCGATCCAGCCTGCGTAAAGCGGAAGATATTGTCGATGAACAAAAGGGTGTCCGCACCCTCTTCGTCGCGAAAGTATTCAGCAACGGTCAAGCCCGTCAGCGCGACACGCAGGCGCGCTCCCGGAGGTTCCGTCATCTGCCCATAGATCAAGGCTGCTTTACTTTTCGCAAAGTCCTTCAGATCGATGACGCCCGACTCCTGAAACTCATGCCAGAGATCGTTTCCCTCGCGCGTTCGCTCTCCGACCCCAGCAAAGACAGAGAAGCCGCCGTGCTTGGTCGCAACATTGTTGATTAGTTCTTGAATGACAACCGTCTTACCGACTCCGGCTCCGCCGAAGAGACCAATCTTTCCACCCTTGAGAAATGGCTGAATTAGATCGATGACTTTAACACCAGTCTCAAACATCTCTTCGGAGGTTGATTGCTCATCGAATGCGGGGGCCTGTCGGTGAATCGGGCGATGCTCCTTCGCGTTGACTGGACCCAGTTCGTCCACTGGCTCACCAAGAACATTCAACACGCGGCCAAGTGTTTCCCGACCAACGGGGACGGTGATCCCGGAACCGAGGTCGATGGCCTTCATCCCGCGGACCATGCCCTCCGTGGCTTCCATGGCGATGCAGCGAACACGACCCTCACCGATATGCTGCTGCACCTCCACCACGATATTGAGTGGATTGGGGATGTTGAAGCCGTCACTTGAAATCCGTAGTGCTTGAAAGATTGGTGGCATTCGCGACTCTTCAAACTGAACGTCGACTGCCGGACCGCTGATCGAAATGACTTTACCAATGTTTTCCTGAGTCTCTGCCATAGCTCTCTCTCGTTACAGCGCTGCAGCGCCGCTAACAATCTCGATAATTTCCTTGGTGATCGCCGCCTGACGTACTCGGTTCATGGTCAGACTAAGCGAGTCAATTAGCTCGCCGGCATTCTTAGTGGCCGCATCCGTTGCTGTCATGCGCGCGGCATGTTCTGCAGCGACACTTTCAAGCAGCGCATGAAAGATCTGCGTCGAAACATAACGCGGCATCAGATTGCGAAACAACTTTTGCGGGTCCTGGTCGAAGATGTAGTCGACATTAGCGGTTCCGAATTTCTCCGCTTCTTCATCAATCTCGCTCGTCTCCGATGAATTGACACTGACACCAGATTCGCGTGCAGCTTTCGCTGCCGCCTCCTTTTCATCATCCGTCATCTCTTGGAGAGAGGTTCTTTGCTGCTCACCGACTTTCTTCATCGGTAAAAGCTTTTCGACGACTACCCGTTGTGAAAGAACCGATTTGAATTCGTTGAAGACAATGTAAACCGAATCGATCTCCACACGCTCGTAGCGGTCAACAATAGTCCGACCAAGCTTTGCCACATCCTCAAACGTCGCCTTCAACAAGAGCTCCGCGTGTTCCGCGGCCACCTCGACTGGCTCTGACCGGTGGCGGATCGTCTCATAGTGTGTAGCTAAATCGTTGTCATAATGCTCTTCGGTCCGTTCGTACATCGCGGCAGGATACCGTCGTTTGTACAACCCAATGGCCTTTCGGCCAATCGGCTCGAGATCAACATTCCGCCCCTGCCTACGATGCTCGTCGATAACACGTTGCGCGGCTTTGCCGATATTCGAGTTAAATCCCCCCGCAAACCCCTTATCGCCGGCGATAACAAGAACGAGGATCGTCTTCTCTTCCCGTTCTACGAGGAGAGGATGCATGACGTCGCCCGTCTCCTTGTTGTACAGGTCCGTTCGACGCACCAAGCTTTCGAGCACGTTGACAAGCATACGAGCATAGGGACGAGCCTCCATGGCGCGCTCCTGAGCGCGACGGAGCTTTGCGGCCGACACCATTTTCATAGCCTTGGTAATCTGCCGTGTGTTCTTCACGCTTCGGATGCGGCGTCGAAGATCGAGTACGTTTGCCATCTACCCTCTTGCCGCCGCCCCATCTCTGATTTCTTTGGGTACCGCCTGCTTCTTCTCGTCAATGCCTTTTCTTCGGTCAGCCAGAAAACCCGATTTGTAATCAAGCACAGCCGCCTTCAGTTTGCCGCGAAGATCGTCGTCGAGTGCCTTCTTGCTTGCGATCGTGCTCAGCAATGAGTCGGGCTGGCCGCCAAGATGTTTGTAGAAGCCATCCTCAAACGCCCGTAGATCGCCAACCTCGACATCGTCGAGTAAGCCCTGTGTCCCCGCAAACAGGATCGCAACCTGATTCTCAAAGGGCAGCGGCTGAAACTGCGGCTGCTTCAGCAACTCTGTCAACCGAGCACCACGGTTGAGCTGCTGCTGAGTCACTTTATCCAAATCCGAGCCGAACTGGGAAAATGCTGCGAGTTCACGATATTGCGCAAGGTCAAGCTTCAGCGTTGAGCCAACCTGCTTGGTCGCCTTCGTAGCTGCTGAAAAGCCAACGCGCGACACCGAAAGTCCAACGTTAACCGCAGGACGCACGCCGGAGTTGAAAAGATCTGTCTCAAGAAAGATCTGCCCATCCGTAATCGAAATGACGTTTGTCGGAATATACGCCGATACATCACCCGCCTGAGTTTCGATGATCGGCAGAGCCGTCAGCGAGCCACCACCTAATTTGTCCGAGACCTTACTGGACCGCTCAAGCAGACGCGAGTGAAGGTAAAAGACATCGCCAGGGTAGGCTTCGCGGCCTGGTGGTCGGCGAAGTAGCAGCGAGATTTCACGATAACTGGCGGCATGCTTGGACAAATCGTCATAGATCACTAGCGCATGCTTCCCGTTGTCACGGAAGTATTCACCCATCGCGGTTGCAGCAAAGGGGGCAAGATACTGCATCGGTGCGGGCTCGGACGCCGTTGCGGCAACTACGATGGTGTACGCCATCGCACCATACTGTTCGAGCGTCTGGACGACTTGCGCAACCGAAGATCGCTTCTGCCCGATTGCGCAGTAGATGCAGACAAGGTTGTTCTTCGCCGAGTTAATGATGGTGTCGAGGACGATCGCAGTTTTACCAGTCTGCCGATCACCGATGATCAGCTCGCGCTGGCCACGACCAATCGGAATCATGGTGTCGATCGCTTTGATCCCGGTCGCCATTGGCTCCTTCACTGACTGCCGATCAATAACCCCGGGGGCCAGGCGCTCGATGGGAAGGGTCAAGTCGGTTTGAATTGGTCCCTTGTCATCGATGGGCTCACCCAAGGCGTTCACCACGCGACCGATGAGTGCATCACCGACCGGAACACTCATGATCTTGCCTGTGCGCTTGACCTCGTCGCCTTCGCTGATCTCTGTATAGTCACCAAGAAGCACGGCGCCAACCTGATCCTCATCCAGATTCATAGCCAATCCGGCGACACCATGAGGGAATTCGATCAACTCACCGGCCATCACCTTATCGAGCCCATGGACGCGTGCGATGCCGTCTCCAAGAGAGATGACGGTACCAACCTCATCAACCTGAATTTTCTGCTCGTAGTTCTCTATTTGCTGCCGAAGCAACTCTGTTATTTCGTCAGCGCGAATTGCTGTACCGTCTGCCATAGTCTGCTCTCACTCTTCACTGGCGCCAACTGGGGACACCGAAAATGATCTTCCGTATACTTGTCGCTTACGCGCTGAGATCAGGCGGCTCCAGAAAGACGCTGCTTCATTATCGCGAGTTGCGCCTTCAAACTTCCATCGTAAATAGTTGAGCCGACCTTGAGTACAGCGCCTCCTAAAAGAGAAGCATCTTCGCGAAAGCTCGCGTTAATCCGGCTGTTCGCCAATTCACCGGCCTTCACGAGCAGGTGATTGCGTTCCTCCTCAGCAAGCGGGCGAGCGCTAAAGATCTCGACCTCGGTTACACCAGCATTAGTATCGGCAACTGCGGCGTACTCAGCAAGAATGTCGTCCATCTCCGCCAAACGCTGATGGTCCATGATGACGGCGAGGAAATTCCGCACTGGCCTTGTCATATTGAGACGCTCGGCGATTGCATCGATTACCCGGAGCTTTTGATCAGTCGCGAGCGATGGATTCATCAACACATCACGAAGCTCACGACTGTTTGCCAATGTCGCAGCAAAGCCAGTCAGTTGCCCTTGAGCGGCGATAAGATCAATGCCGCTGGTACGGGCTGCCTGAGCGAAAGCGCGGGCATAACGGGCGGCGAAGGCGGCCATCAGTTTTCCTCTCCTCGTTTGCCAGACAGACGATTTGCAAACTCCTGCACGAGAAGACGATCGGTCTCCGCGGAGACAACTAGCTTTTTCGCGGCTTGATCAACTGCCAACTCGGCTGCATACTGCTGGATCTGCCGACGGGCCTGTGCTGTTGCTGCAGTGATCTCCTGCTCAGCTGACGCGAGAATCTTAGAACGCTCCTCATCGATAGCAGCACGAACCCGGAGTTCCTCTGTCGCGAGATCGCTTTCAGCCTGCAATCGGAGGCCGGAGATCTGAGCATCGAGCTGACTGAGCCGACCTTCCACGTTATTCAAGCGAGCACTTGCCTCATCAGTCGCAGCCCGTGCATCTACAAGACGCTTCTGCAATATGGTCGTACGGTCACGAAACGTCTTAGGAAGAGTTCTCACCAGGAACCAGGCCACCAAGACAGCAAGAATGACGAAGTTAGTCACCTCAAAGGTGGTTGCGGCCTGGTCCGTTGTTAAGCCTAGTTTCGCACCTAGTTTTGCCACTATCGCAGAGTGCTTGTACGCTTCGTTCCCATTCTGCTCCTGATTATTCTTTTCAGGCGATTGTGCCGCGGGTGTGCTGTCCCGCCCAGGCGCTTGCACCGTGGATGAGGCAGGCTCGGAAGATGGCTGGGCATAGCCTGGTCCGCCAGCCAGAACAAAGGTAAGCAAAGTTCCGCTCGCAAGAACAATAAGCTTCTTTCGGAACAAAGGTCGCTGCGCCACGTTGATCACTGGGCCGCTCCGGACACAACGGTCCCAGGGGGCAGAACTGCCGCTAGAACACGCGAAGCAAGATCTCCGCTGGCAGCCTCAACTTGCGATCTAGCCTGGACCGCGCTTGTCTCGATCATGTGTCGCGCAAGTTCGATTCGCTGCGAGGACGATTCGCGCACTTCTTTTAACGTCGTCTCCCGTTGGGTCTGCCAGCCCGCGAGGCGCTGCTCCCGCATCGCAAAGATTTCAGCCTTTGCCGACCGTAGTTTATCTTCGTACACCGACGTTTCTGCTTCCGCAGCAGCGATCGCACCGCGTGCCTGCTCTACCGCACCTGTCGTTCTAGCACGTCGCTCCACGAGGATCTTCTCTAGGGGGCTGCGCACCAATAAACCATAGGCAGCAACCAGGGCCACGAAGAAGATCATGGTCGGCACTGAGCCGAGCACAAGATCGCCGAGTTCTTGAAATATGTCCATGTAGTCCAGACTTCGGGGGTGCGGCGGGAACCGCGAAGATGTGTATGGTCAGGTCGCAGACTCCAACCATACCGGTGACGCGAGAAATCCGGAGGAGGTACTTGGAGGGCGCGGGTACAACCTTAGTTTTAGCAAGGCGTCTTGAAGCATGTCAATCACGCAGGGTCGGTAAACGAACAGAGCCATCGATGATCGAGCAGCAGGAAGTTAGCGCGGTATCAAATGAGGTATTAGAACACGGTCACTGCGATGCATAGTGCGTTCATCGATCCACGTGCAACTTAATCTACTCGCATTGGGTTATTAGCAAAGCTGACCCTTCGTCCCAACCTGCGTGAACGAAATTTTTGTATCAGACCGCTCGCTCGAACGTCTGGTCACAAGTTCACACCCCAACTCCCATTCCGGGCGCAGACGATCCTGAGCCTGCGGTTTCAGATTGAGTTGTAGATGTGTGCTGAACACTACGTCCATCACTATGCGGAGCGCGTCCACTCACCACGGTTGAGATTGCGTGCTTGAAGATCAACTGCTCTTGGCTGTTATTCTCAAGCAACACGGAATACTTATCAAACGATCGAATACGGCCAGTCAGCTTGACGCCGCTCACAAGGTAAATGGTAATCGGGCTCTTGTCCTTACGGACTGTGTTGAGAAATGTGTCCTGGATGTTCTGTGCCGGCTTTGATTCCATTGTGGGCCGATCTCCTGTCCGTTACTCGTCCGCGTGAGTAAATCCCGTTGGGGCGCCCTTGATAAGGCAAGATACGTTATTCAATGAGACGACATGATCGCCGCTTTGTTTGCACCGGTGCCCGGCATACGATCTAGCATGCCACGTTCTGTCTCAAGCCTACAATCAGTCACCATACCTGAACAGCGAGCTTCGTGGGACGTCTGGCCATGAAGCAGCTGCTACGGTGGTCGCCCGGTATCATCAGAAGGTGTCTACCAGGATTCCTATGCTCGACCTCGCGCGCCAGTTTGCTGGCCTTCGCGAGGAGATTTTATCCGCTCTCGAAACGGTTCTCGACTCTCAGGCTCTGATTTTGGGTCCGGCCGTAGAACGATTTGAGGTCTCTGCTGCCTTGACCTGCGGCGTTCCCGAGGCCATAGGCTGTGCAAGCGGCACTGACGCACTCTGGCTGGCGCTAGCTGCCGCCCGCATCGGCCCCGGCGATGGGGTGATCACGACTCCCTTCAGCTTCTTCGCCACAGTCAGCAGCATCCTTCGAGTCGGCGCTACGCCCTTGCTAGCCGATATTGATCCATGTACCTACAACCTCTCCGCCACGGCAGCGGAGGCAGCCATTCTGCATGCCAGGCAAACCCATCCAAACGTTCGGCTGCGCGCGCTCATGCCAGTCCACCTGTATGGCCAGTGCGCCGACATCGATGCTCTTCATGCCGTTTGCCGACGCCATGACCTGCTGCTGATCGAAGATGCCGCACAGGCCTTTGGAGCGGCTTGGCGTGGACAGCGGGCTGGTTCGCTCGGAGATGCAGCGGCTTTCAGCTTCTACCCGACAAAGAATCTCAGCGCGGCTGGAGATGCTGGCCTGGTGACCACCCTTCATCCGGAGATCGCCGAGCGCTCCCGAATGCTGCGTAGCCATGGGATGCGGCGACGATACGTCCATGAAGAAATTGGCTGGAACTCGCGGCTGGACTCCCTGCAGGCGGCAGTTCTTGAAGTGAAGTTGCGCTATCTGCCGGAATGGAATCAACGACGCAAGAGTGTAGCCGCAACCTATGACCAACTCCTGGGTTCCGCGGGTCTTGCGGCACCAGCCGGTAGCAGCACGATCAGCGGGGGCGTGGTTCTCCCCTACACGGACCCGCGCGCAGATCACGTCTTTCATCAATATGTCATTCGTGTCGCCCGTCGCGATGAGCTACGTCAGTACCTAGCGCTCCATGGCGTTGCCAGCGAGGTCTACTACCCAATTCCTCTTCATCGACAAGAGGCCTTAGCCAAGCAAGATATGGGGGCGAACCCTCTGGCAGAGAGCGAACGTGCAGCCAATGAGGTTCTCGCGCTGCCGATCTTTCCCGAGCTTCGGCATGACGAGCAGGAAACAGTCGTCGCGACCATAGCCAAGTTTTACCAGACCACCTAGGTTATGACCGCGAGCTGTCGTCGAGGGGGCCCTACCGATGTGATTTCTTCTTCTTTTCCGCAACCGGGTAGGGGTGAAATTCATCCGGAGCCGTCGTGTTGGGCGGAAGCAGCCGCCGCGTGATGTTGCCCTCCAGACGGTATGTTTTCGCAATCACTCTCGGAGCCACTACCGCGCCAGTTACCATGTCAGGCACAACGGGCGGGGCATCTGCTGGAAGCACGCGGTAGGTAAAGGTAGGCACAGGCTCACTCATCTGCAGTGTCTTTCCTGTCGGATCTGCGGCTATCTTTACCGCGACCGGCAGAAATCCTGCAATATTCTTCTCTCGAAATCCCGTCTCATACCGATGCTTCTTACTGTTCCAGATGAAGACACGGATCTGGTCGAAGTCATACGGCAGTCCTGCCTTGTACGGGCTGAGCACCGTCACCCACTCCGCAACGTTTTTGTCTTCCATGGGAGCATCAGGATCGTTCACAGTGCGCAGCACATAGGCGCCGACAAAGCGCTGCCCTTCGGAGTACCGGGTCAGCGAATCAGGCGCATCTACATCCATCATCCGGCTAAGCAGCCAGCCCGTACGGCCATCCTGCACTCGGACCAGCCACCAGTCCTCCATCGCCGGTGGCACCGGCGCATTCGGATCGATCTCCGGCTCCTCAGCCCCTTTCGCTTTCTTCGTTCGGCGGACTGCCGGCACGGCAGCGACTGCCTTCTGCCCCAGCGGTAGCAACTTCTCAAGCGTGGCGCGACGTAGCAGCTTCAGCTTGTCGCCCTCGCTCAAACGAAAAAGCTTCTCGGTGTCCCGTCCAGGCTTTACATGCAAGTACACTTCGTCGCGGACTACCGCTGAAGCGACCGGAACCTGAAAGGCGAACTGCCGCTTCATGTCATCAAATGCGTCATACACGGTCTGCGAGACGACCGCTTTCTCATCGATCCAGCCCGTTACACCCTTGTCCGTCTTCACCCGCAGAAAGCGTCGACCATGCTCCAGGACCTCCAGCCGATCGCCGTTGCTTACTGTTCCTGTCCGGTTTGAAACGGCCGCGACGCGATCTCGCAGGAACGTCTGCTTCGCATCGACATAGACGTAGTTCTCTGATGGCGCAGGCCGCAGATGGGAACACCCGATAACAGCCGAAAGGAGGGCAAGGCCGCCGAGAACCGACCTCCGTCTCGGCACCGCTTGCCTCAATCCTTCTGCTTTCTGTCCCGGTAAGTTGATTGTCCGTCCATCCACCCGGCTAGGGCCGTTCTCACCATCATAGCGACGCTTGGCAGAATCCTTCGTACACGACGCCAGTCACCGTACACCGCTCGATACCGCCCAGATCAGCGCGTCAGCGTAAGCAAAGAAGCACCTGTCGGCGACGTTCCGACCGAACTGGTCGCCACGGAATCCAACTTGCCGGGTGTAGTCGCGTCAAGGGCATACAAGGCCAAATCCGGCGATCCGCCAAATGACGCAGCCGCCAGGTAGGTACCGCTGACATCGAATCCAAGTGATGAGACCTGAGTTCCTGCGATAAATGGCGACCCAGTGAGTGCGGTTAAAACACCGCCCGTGCCAATCAGAAAGCCCGAGATCGTTGAATCGGCACGATTGGCAACATAGACATACTTCCCAGTTCCTTCTAGCGCGATCGAGCTCGCACCAGCTCCCGTGGTGTAGGGAGATCCAGTCACGCCTTGCAGTGTGCCATTCGTCCCGATTGTGTAAACACTAAGGCCGCCACTACTTCCACTCCGGGCAAGAAAGAGAAGCGTACTGCCCGCGTTCACGGCGAGAGCGCTATCACTCGTCTGTGAATCGATCGGCGCAAGTGTCTCCGTCTGAACAGCCGTTCCACTCGAGGTATCTAGAGTAAAGGCCGCTTCGCCGGCCGTCCCCAGCGCGGCAAAGATTAGACCCCCTGACGGGGCGATTACAAGGGCTCTCGGCGACAGTACCCCGCCCGCCGTACTGTATGAGACCGGCGTCAAGGTCGTGAGTGTGCCATCGGAGTTGATCTGCCATTCATCCAGGACTTGGTTCAAGGTATCAAGGCCAAACATCCATTGGCCGTCGGGTGAGATTGCCAGTGCGACCACACTGGCGATGTAGACCGCCGCTGCCGCGGTCAAGGATCCATCGCTGGCTACGGTGTACATATTGATATTTCCCGCTCCGGCTACATACAGATACTTGCCACTCGGCGTGAGTGCCACTGCAAGCGGCGCAAAGGAGGCCGCCAATGGAGAACTGGGAACTGCGGTCAGGGTTCCCGATCCAATCGTGAAGCCGCTGATTGTCTGCGCGGTCGACGCTAGAACGTAGACGCGATTAACGCCGGACGTTGATCCTGTGTCGGTTCCTGTTCCGGTTCCAGTGGTCGTGTCCTTCGTAAAGAAGTTGCCACAACCTGTGGCTCCCAACAGACCACAGGCCAGTATCCCTACAAGCAGTCCGCTTTTGAGCTTCAGTACCTTAGCCACGTCCATGCGTGCCCATCCTCGCTTTCGCATCGTCGCAGGATCGACCTGCTGACGCCAGTGCCAGACTCAGTTCAGTCGTTCCCGCTCGCCACGCCCAAAGTGTTCGTCAAGCGGCAATCGCTCCGCAGGTTCTTCCTCTTCTTCATGCCAGTGACTGACACTTGACTCACCCACCTTCCAACATAGAAGGACCTCGCGCCCATCCACCCGGGAAGGCAAATCCAACAAGCCTTCTCCTAAGTCATGCAACCTCGCCCCGATCTCTTCAATCTCCGCGACCGTCGCCTTCGCTTCCTCGATCGCCGCCGCCTGCTGCGATCGCTGTTGCGCTACATCCGTGACATCAACGTGCATCCCGCCGCTCACAAAAATGCGTTGCCGCAGCTCTTCCAGCTCGGCCCCAAGAACGCCCGCCTTCAAGGCAGCTTGCTGGGCACGCACCATCAACGCCTCCAAAACCGGCAATAACGTCTGTGCCTCGCCTAACGTGAACACCTTCTTCATTGGCCCGCCCTCGTCCTTATCTTGAGGTTAGACGTCCCAGACGCTGGGACAGAATGACCAACGGAACTCTTCCGGTACCGTGACCTGTGAGGCTCGGCCATTTGTATGCCCTCGGTCCAGCCCGTATCATGAAGTCTCTATGAGCTTTCAGGACAGCGCCGTCATCTTCTTCATCGCGCTGCTACTCTTTGGTCCAAAGAAGCTCCCCGAGCTCGCCCGTCAGATCGGCAAGCTGATGGGTGAGTTCCGGCGCGCCTCGAACGACTTCCGCATGCAGATGGAAGACGAACTTCGTATCTCAGAACAGGCGGAACGTCAGAAGCAGATTGCCGCAATCGAAGCCGCGGCGCCACCCACAGCGGCAACTCTCCCGGAAAGCTCAGTTGCCTCCGAGCAGATCGGCCTGCAAGCGCATGCGGAGCTCTCCGGTGCCGTTCCGCTCCCTGAGATAGATCCGCTAGGTCCGGAGCACACTATTGCACAACCCTCTGCTCCGGAGCCTCCTGATCGACATCGTCATGAGACAGAGTCAACAGCGCTTCCCGAGCCTCTTCCTATCGCAACCTCCGGTGATCTCACCATGATGCCGCCTGCAACCGGCTTGCCCGTCGGACGTCCGCGGTCAACCGTGGCTGACGCGTTTGACTCGATTCCGCAGGCACCCTCAACAACTGTGAACGACATCGACACGAACTCCGGAACCGCTCATCATGGCTGACGTCATCGACAACGTACGCCAGGCCGTCTCCGACCGCGCGGATCTACCGGGAATGAGTCTTATGGAGCATTTGGACGAGCTCCGGCGGCGGCTCATCCACTCCACCGTCTATCTTTTGGTCGGCTTCTGCGTCGCCTACGCGTTTCATGTGCAGCTCTACGGCATCATCCAGGCGCCACTCGACAAACTACACATCGCGCTCAACTACACGCACCCGACGGATCCTCTCAACCTCTATCTAAAGACTGCGCTCTATGGCGGCTTTATCCTCTCGAGCCCTTTCATTCTGTACCAGGTCTGGCTCTTTATCTCGCCCGGAATGTACCAGCACGAGCGGCGCTATGTAGTTCCATTTATGGCAGTAACGATCCTGCTCTTCTTCGCGGGTGCCTGGTTCGGCTACCACTATGTCTTCCCGGGCGCGCTGCGCGTCCTGATCGGAGACTTCGGTAAGCGCTTCAACGCCGTGCTCACCATCGAGGACTACACCAATTTCTTCCTAGCCATCGTGCTCGGCCTAGGTGTCTGCTTCGAACTACCGATCGTTATCTTTTTTCTTGCCTTGTTCGGAATCGTGGATGGCAAGTTCCTGATCCGTCACATACGCTATGCGATTCTGATCATCTTCATCATCGCTGCCATTATCTGTCCGACCCCAGACCCGCTAAGCATGTGCGTGTTCGCCGCGCCCATGTTGGTGCTGTACATGCTTGGCGTAGGTGCAGCTTTTGTTGTTCATCCGGCCCGCCGAAAGGCCCGAGGCAAGAAGCTGACTGCATGATCAAGCCCGCTCGCCTTCTTCTCACTTGTATCCTCACTTTGGCCGCTTCCGTCACTTCGCACCGGACAGCGTTGGCCCAGGTGACAGCCCGAGTGAGCGGCACAGGTGTCTACACCGTAGCAAGGCAGTACCTGGCAGTGGCGCCAAAGCGTTGGGTCGGATCTCCCGGCCACGTAAAAGCGGTCGACTTTATTAAGAGTCACTTCGTCACAGAGACAGCCCATAGCAACGTCGAAGTTGATAGCTTCTCCGCGTCAACGCCTGCTGGTCTGCTTCCCATGCAGAACCTCATCGTTCGCTACCCAGGCAAGAAAGACGGCGTTATCGTCATCGGCTCGCACTACGAAACAAACTATCCGCTGCGCGATATCAATTTCGTCGGGGCCAACGATGGCGCCGTGACGACTGCTTTGCTCATTGAACTGGGCGCATACCTGCGTTTGCACCCACCAGACGGCTATTCCGTCTGGCTGGTGTTCTTCGATGGCGAAGAAGCGATCCAGACCTGGTCAGCCAGCGATTCGCTCTACGGTTCACGCCACCTTGCAGCTAAGTGGTCCTCGGATGGCACCTTGCCGAAGATCAAAGCATTGCTGCTTGCGGATATGATCGGCGACAAAGATCTCAACATCGATAAGGACGCTAATTCAACGTCGTGGCTCCTTGATCTGCTTCCATTAGCGGCGAAAGCCTCGGGCCATAGCGGATCCATCTACAAGAATGCAACTCAGGTGGAGGACGATCACATTCCATTCGTCAAGCGTGGTGTCCCGTCCTTGGACATTATTGATCTGGATTACGGGCCGCCAACCAGCGAGCACCCGGAAGGGGGCTACCACCACACAGAGCTCGATACACTCGACAAGGTCAGCCCGCGCTCCCTACAGACAACCGCTGACCTGTTCCTCACCATGATTCCGTTGATCAATCAGCACCATTGAAGCCGTCGACTTCTTAGATCTACGGGCAGCGATCGGCTCCCAGCATACCTACATTGCCGTGTCATCGCGCAGCAACTTCATACCTGGATCATTTCCCGCAGACTTTGTTGCGATCCGGTCGAGCACCTGCCTTTTTTGCATCGGCTTCGGGCATGTACTTACCTTCCTTCGTCTTTCCATAGAAGGTGGCGCCCGGGCAGTGATACACGTTCGTTGCCGTATTGACCCAAACTAGACCGGCACCGCCGCCAGGCGCGATGGCTCTTGCCGAATCCTTCGTGGCCGTTATCGGCGAAAATCGGTGACACCGCTGCCGGTGCCTGGGGTACAGTCGCCTTCGTCTCCGCATACCAGGTTTGTACCCCCTGGTGGCCCGAGCATGCCTGCCACTTCTTCGCAGCTGTCGTGTAGCTTTGGTCCTTGCACTGCCCCGTGGCACCCGCCGGTGCCTGCGCCACGGCTCCCGTCGCAGTACATATACCCGCGAGCAACAGAATCTTTCCCATGTACGCCTTCATAGTCCGTTCCTCTCGTGGTTCTTCAGTGCGTACGCAGTTTTGGGGAGAACCAAACTATACAGCGACTCGCTACAGAGAGCCACTCACCATCGTTTCTGCACCTCTACCATGGTGTTCCGCTTGTCCCTTGCCGCGACTTGCACTGCATCCTAAGAGGATGCCCCCTTCTACCCCCATCTCGTTTTGGGTCGGCTTCCATCTTCTTGTCCTGCTTCTGCTCACCGCTGAGTTCTTCTATGCGCGCCGTCTCAGCAATCGGCCGCCCCGTCGGACTCCAGAGAGTGCCCACCAGACCGCTCTCGTCTCTACCGTTCTCTGGGTCTCCGCAGCGCTCGCTTTTTCCGCTGTCATCCTCAACTACTTCGGCCATCTTGCCGCGACCGAGTATCTCGCTGGCTATGCCATTGAAGAGGCTCTCTCCATCGATAACCTCTTCGTCTTCCTCCTGCTCTTCTCAAGCTTTGGTATTCAGGAGGCGAATCAGCCGCGAGTACTGTTCTGGGGCGTTCTCGGCGCCATCCTCATGCGTGGCGCCTTCATCTCTGCGGGCCTTGGCCTTCTCCATCGCTTTGAATGGATCAGCTATCTCTTTGGTGCCATTCTCCTGGTCGCCGCAGTTCGTCTCGTGTTGCCAAAGACGAAGTCCGACAAAGAACAGACACCGGCCTGGTTAACCTGGCTAAACCGTCTGCATCCAGTTAGCTCACGACAAGACCGCTTCTTCACTAGAGAAAATGGCCGGCAAATGGCCACCATTCTCGCACTCGCCTTGGTTGCGATCGAAGTGACTGACATCGTCTTTGCGCTTGATTCCATCCCGGCCGTCCTGTCCGTCACGCGCCGGGCTTTCCTTGCCTACACCTCTAACATCATGGCCGTTATGGGGTTGCGTTCCCTCTTTTTCCTGCTCGCACACCTGCTCACCCAATTACGCTACCTGCACATCGGCTTGGCCGCAGTTTTGGCCTTTGCGGCGCTGAAGATGCTAGCGGCGCGGCAAGTTGAAGTCGGTCCACTTCTTTCCCTGGCCATAATCGCCCTCCTGCTTGGAGTGACGATTCTCTTCTCGCTTCTTCGCAAAAAACAACCAGTGACTTGAGCAAAGCGCAACAAACATGTGCGATCAACCCAAGCTCAAGCCGGCTGGTTCCCCAGGCTGATCACCTTGTACGCGATCAGCACGCGCTCATGCTCCTTCTCCGCGCGGCGCACGTAGAGTGTTTCTACCTCCACGGCTGGTCCTCCTGCCCGAAGTACGTTCACGCTCATGCGTGTGGATCGCCCTCCCGCCTCGCTCGACGCGATATCATCGCATGTGCCTGTTATCCCGGTTACAACCGAATCCACTCGCTATCAGGTTCATATTGGAAGCGGCTTGCTGGCATCCCTTGGTCGTCGCACACGTGCTCTGACCGCCAAGCAGTCACCGCGGTTGTTCGTCATTACTTCCCCGGAGATCTGGCGGCTTTGGTCCACACAGTTCCTCGCAGCATTCCCGATCAAGAACGCTCCGCAACCACTGTTTCTCCCAGCAGGTGAGTCCTACAAGCGGCTCGAATCAGTCGAGCGCCTCGCAGGACAACTGGCCCGTGCTCGAGCCGATCGCGATACACTCCTTATCGCCCTAGGCGGAGGGATCGTCGGAGACGTCACCGGCTTTCTCGCAGCCATCTACATGCGCGGCCTTAATTTCATTCAGGTCCCTTCAACGCTTCTTGCCCAGGTGGACTCTTCAGTCGGAGGAAAGACCGGCGTCAACTTGGTCGATGGCAAGAATCTGATCGGCAGCTTCCATCATCCTCTTGCCGTCATTGCTGACACCGATCTCCTTCGCACCCTTCCTGACCGCGAACTTCGCGCAGGTCTTCAGGAATGCGTTAAAGCTGGCGTGATTCGTTCACCAAAGCTGTTCAAGTACCTCGAGGCGAACGCCACCGTCCTGCTTGATTCGCAACATGCCGACCATTTCAAAGCACTGACGCATGTCATAGCAGCCAGCGTGCGAATCAAAGCCGAAGTAGTCCACGCGGATGAACGTGAACATGGTCTGCGCATGATCCTCAACTTCGGGCACACCCTCGGACACGCGATCGAGGCCGCTACAGGGTACAAACAACTGCTGCACGGCGAGGCTATCGGCTGGGGCATGATCGCTGCGACTCGACTCGCAGTGTCACGCGGGCTCCTCCAGCCTGCAGAAGGCAACCGTATCGAGGCCGTCATCCACACCTATGGTCCGTTACCCGCCTTCTACGTCTCCGCCCGAAAACTGGTCGCACTCACCGGATCTGATAAGAAGACGCGCTCGGGCGTCCTCTCCTACATTTTGCCTACCAGCCTCGGATCTGTAATCGCCGTGCAGGACCTCGGTTCGGCAGAGCTGCTCGCCGTGACTGAATCCATTCTCCTAAACGCTAGCTCACGG
This sequence comes from uncultured Acidobacteriaceae bacterium, assembly GCA_964235665.1. Taxonomy (GTDB): domain Bacteria; phylum Acidobacteriota; class Terriglobia; order Terriglobales; family Acidobacteriaceae; genus Edaphobacter. The sequence continues at coordinate 998,565 of CAXSAY010000001.1, read as the reverse complement.
GCCACGCCTCGTAGGATCCAGGCTCGCCCATGAAGTCGGAACCTACCGCCAGCGGCGCACGCCCCGAAGGAACTGAGACCGACACAGACGCCGCTGCGAACGTTCGCCGGATGTTTGACACCATCGCGCCGACCTATGACCGCGCTAACCATCTGCTCTCCTTCGGTCTAGATCGCCTCTGGTGGCTTCGTGCCTCTCGCTCGTTGCGCTCTATCCTCGCTACGCCAAACGCTCGTATCCTGGATCTTTGCTGCGGCACCGGCGACATGACGGCCGCGCTGCTGAAATACCGACCTTCCCAAGCCGAGCCAATCCTGGGAGGTGATTTCGCCCCGGAAATGCTCGCCCGGGCCAGGCAAAAACATGCAGGAGCCAATGCCCGCTTCCTTGAAGCGGATGCCCTTCATCTTCCGTTCGCACCTTGTTCCCTTGATCTGGTCACCTTCGCGTTTGGCTTCCGTAATCTCGCAAACTACGCCGAAGGTCTGACCGAGGTTCATCGCGTCCTCGCCCCTGGAGGAGAGGTTGCGATCCTAGAGTGCAATCAGCCAGGCGGTCTCACTGGTTCGCTCTACTCGCTCTACTTCAAGCGTGTTCTGCCGCCCCTTGGCGGTCTCATCTCCGGCTCACCTGCAGCCTACCGGTATCTTCCCGCATCCGTTGAACGGTTTCCGCGCCCACCCCGCATGCTCTCTCTCTTGCGCGATGCGGGATTTCCTAACGCTCGCTGGACCGGCTACACCTTCGGCACTGCCGGCCTCTATCGCGGATCAAAATCCTGACACAGCGCTCGCTCGGGGAAGCAGTCCATGTAGCATCGAGCCTATGAGCGCCCAGGCGAGCATCACGGCTGCAGGCTCCGCTAAGCGCTCGGCTGCGCTCTTCTCTGTGCTTGCCGCTCTGATCATCACAGCACTCAAGCTGCTTACGGGCCTTCTTACCGGATCACTTGGCATGCTGTCAGAGGCAGCACACTCATCGATCGATCTTGTCGCCGCCTTCATCACCCTCTTCTCTATCCGCGTTGCAGACCGCCCTGCAGATGAGGAGCACAACTACGGTCACGGCAAGATCGAAAGTCTCTCCGCCTTCTCTGAAACGGTACTGATGCTTGGGTCAAGCATTTGGATTACCTCTGAAGCGACCCGCCGCCTGTTCTTTCGCGAGCGTCTCTCCCTTTCACTTACTCCCTGGCCGTTTATAGTCCTTTTGCTCTCGATCGCCGTAGACTTCTTCCGCGCTCAGAAACTTCACCAGACCGCTCGCGAGCATCAGTCGCTCGCCCTCGAAGCAGATGCCGTCCACTTCAGCACGGACATCTGGTCATCGACTGCTGTTCTGCTCGGATTATTCGCTACATGGTTAGGAGAGCGCTTACACCTCACAGGTCTCGAGATCGCCGATCCCATCGCTGCGCTTGTTGTCTCTGTCATCATCCTGCGAGTTACCTGGAAGCTGGCGCGGCAAACGATTGATACTCTTCTTGATGCTACCCCTAGCCACAATGCGGATGGCACCCCGGCGAACATTCGCCGTGATCTCTCGCGCGAGCTTGCCGCCATCGACGGCGTTCTTTCTGTGGATCGGCTCCGCATCCGGCAGTCCGGACCCAGCTTTTTCGCCGATCTCACCCTTGGCCTGCCGCGCAATCTGACCTTTCAGCGGACGGAGCAGATCAGTCAGGCGGCTACAGCGGCCGTAGAACGCCATCTTCCCGGGGCCGACGTGACCATTCACTCTGTCCCTCTCGCCAGCAAGGCTGAGACCATCCACGATCGCGTCCGCGCCGTTGCAGCCAGAGCCAACCTCGCCATCCACGACCTCACCTTACAGAAGCATGGGGACGGTCTTCACCTCGAGCAGCACCTCGAAGTCAACGAGTCGATGCCGCTTCGCAAGGCTCATGATCTTGTCACTGAACTCGAAGCTGAGATCCATAAAGATGTCCCTGAGATTCGATCCATCCTCACTCATATCGAGAGCGAACTATCCACTATCGCGCAGCTATCCTCGCTTGAGCGCGATCGTCAGCTTGAGATCCGGCTGCGTCGGCTCGCGACGACCATCCCCGGCATCTTGGATATTCACGACGTCCTCGTGACGCGGATGAGCGGCTCGCACCATCAGGAGTCTCTTATCCAGGTGTCCTGCCATTGCACCCTGCCCGACGATTTGCAAATGGCGCGAGTTCACGACCTGATCACCCTGCTTGAAAGCGAGTTCAAGCGCGACTCACCCGAAGTCGCCCGTCTTCTCATTCATCCTGAACCCGCAACTGACAATCGCCGATAGAACTTGTGTCCGCGACGGGCTGGTCGCTCATGTCGTGCGGTGATTGTCGACCGTGGGCCTGTATCCTGACACCAGGCTATGAGGCGCTTTTTCTCCATCCTTCTGACGGCCATGGCCATGCTTGCCGTGGCTCTGCTTTCTGCCTTCGTCGCGATGCGCTTCGCTATTCACGGCACCGAGGTTGAGGTTCCATCTCTCGGCGGCCTTACCGTCGCTGAAGCGGCACACACGGCGGGCCGCCTCGGCCTGAGTCTGCGTCTCGAAAACCGCTTCTACTCCACGATCACGGCCTCAGGCCATATTCTTGGCCAATCTCCTGCCCCGGGTACCGTGGTCCGACACGAGTGGCCCATTCGTATCACCGAAAGCCTCGGTCCGCAGCAGGTCTCTATTCCAAATGTCGTCGGCCAGGCAGAACGTCCCGCATCACTTGCCCTGCGAAAAGCTTCGCTTGAAGTCGGCGTCGTTGCCGCCATCCCAGCACCGGGCGACTCCGGTCTCGTCCTCGCGCAGACACCGCCACCCAACGCGGAAGGAGTGGACCGCCCCTCTGTCAGCCTCCTCCTAAGCCAGCCACTCACCGCTACTCCGCAAAGCTTTGTTGCCCCGAGCTTTGTCGGGCTCTCTCTTTCCGCCGCATCGGCTCGTGCGCGGGAGCTTGGTCTCCGTGTCTATGCGGACGTTCCCGCATCTCCGGTTGAGGCAACACCTTCCCCATCGGCGTACCACGACTCCTTCTTTCCCGGTCAGCCCGTTACATCAACGCAACCAGTGGCCCCTGTGGTGCAAATTTCACCGTCCGCCCTCGTTACCGGACAATCCCCACAGACTGGCCACCGCGTCGTTCGAGGCGAACCTATCCGCCTCTTCATCGCTCACTAAGCCGCTCCAACACGACAGCGTAGAAGCCATCCACAGGATGCACACCCGGCAGCGTACGCAGGGCTCCTTGCCGCTCAGCATTCTTCAAGTCGCCCAACAAGATCCCTCGTCTACGAAGCCTCTCCAGCAGCTGGCTCATCTCCACTCGCCTCCACGGCGCGCCGACCTTCGCGAGTACTGCCTCGACGACGCGCTCACACTCTTCGGGCTCAAGCGAACACGTCGAGTACATCAGCTTGCCACCTTCAGCGACCCGGAGCAGCGCGGCCTCCAGGATCTCCCGTTGGCGGGTCGCCTGCCGCGGCAACTCGGCCTCAGCCAGCCTCAATCGAATCTCCGGATTTCGCCCAAGTGTTCCCGTCCCGCTGCATGGTACGTCGCACAACACAAGGTCGAAGGCACCTTCTTCTGCGGGCAGTCTTGTCGCGTCGGCAATCAGGCAGCGCACTTGGCCTCCTAAACCGGCACTCACCGCAGCCGCTCCAAGCCGCTCCTCCATCGCTCGCAGCCGGCGTCCGCTTACATCTGTTGCCAGCACCTCTGCACCAGCAAGCCGCGTTGCCAGCACGGCCGTCTTTCCCCCCGGTGCCGCACAGCAATCCCACACCCGCAGCTCTAGCTCCTCTCTGTCAAGCACGGCCTCAGCCGCGATCTCCGCCACCAGCCGGGAACCCTCATCCATCAAGGGGAGCCCTTCCATCGCCGCCAGCACTCCTGCTACCACCGGCTCCCGTTGATTCGCCTCACAGATCGCCAAAGCGGCTCCAGGTCCAAACGCCTTGGCCCAGCGCTCAGCTAGCCATGCAGGATGCCCAAGCCGTTCTGCCATCGCAGAAGTCGTCTCAAAGATCTTCACTGGCACACTCTTTGCTCCAGCCGCGATCTTTCGCAGCACGGCGTTCACCATGCCAGTCGCGTACTCCTGCCCCGCCGCGCGGACCAGAGCCACACTTTCGCTCAGCGCCGCGTGCGCCGGAATGCGATCCATGTGCAGCAGCTGAAAAGTTCCTAGGCGCAGCGCCACCATGACCTCTGGCACCATTACGCTATCCGGCCGCGCTAGAAGCCTTCGAAGCGTCGCATCAAGCGCGATCTGCCAACGCAACACGCCCATCACCAAGGCCATAGCGAGGTTTCGGTCTGCCTCACTCAGTTCGTCAAGTGCGGCTCCGCGCCCGCTCGCATGCAGCAGCTCACCCGAGTGCGCCCGTCCCCCACCGATTTGCACCAAAATCTGGAACGCAGCGCGGCGCGAAGCCGACACCGTCTCCTGTCGTTGAACCTTGCTGGCCTGAAGGACCGGTGGGTTCCTTCCTCGATCTGCTCCTTGCGCTTCCACTGGTCTCCGTCGTTCAGCCAAGCCGCTCGCCGCCCTTCACCTGGTACCCATGCAGCAAATCCGTCGCCGGCATCCGCTTCTTGCCTTCCAGCTGGACCTCCAGTAACTCCAGCACGCTACTTTGGCCGCAAAGGACCAGCAAACGCTCGCCGACAGCCACCATCTCTCCCTCTTGCGTTACCTCCAGCAGCTCGTTCGCATCCTCCGGGAGCGCGGGCGCCATCCTGTGCACAATTAATTTCTTGCCTCGAAAAGTCGTATACGCTCCTGGCCATGGATAAAACCCGCGCCATCGATTCCACACATCCTGAGCTCTTCGCGTGAAGTCCATTCGGCCCTCATCCCGCGTTAGGATGGGCGCCATCGTCGCCTGGCTGTCGTTCTGTGCCACCGGATGCACGGTACCCCGTTCGAGACCGTGCAGCGTCTCAACGAGCAGCTCCGCCCCAACCTCGGCCAGCGCCGAGAACATGTCGGTCGCCATCGCCGTCTGCGGCACCGAAACCTCCCGCGCCAGCAGCATCGGTCCAGTATCCAGCCCCGCGTCCAGCTGCATCGTCGTCACGCCCGTCATCCGGTCCCCCATCGCCAAGGCCCATTGCACCGGCGCGGCTCCTCGAAGTTTTGGCAAGAGACTTCCGTGCACGTTGATGTTTCCAAATCGGGGCAACGTCAGCATCCAATTCGGGATGATGCGTCCGTAGGCAACTACGACGATCGCATCCGGCTGCAGCGCCTCCAGATTTGCCCGGAACTCCTCATTCTGCTTAATTCGTTCTGGCTGCGTCACACGCAACCGAGCTTCGGTCGCTGCCATCTTCACCGCAGAAGCCTGCATCGCCATGCCCCGCCCGGCCGCTCGATCCGGCTGCGTGACAACCAGCGCAACCTCGTGTCCCGCCTCCATGACTGCGCGCAGGCTCGGCACCGCGAACTCCGGCGTGCCACAGAACACAATCCTCAACCAGTCACCTCATTCATCGTCAACCGTCGCCTTCTCCATGTAGTTAGGCGCCGGCCTTGGAAAGTGCGCGACGGTCCGGGTGGTGTGGGCCAACTACCACTCCCCATTTTTTTGCAGCTTCTTGATCTTTCGCAGAACCATCTCGCGCTTCAAGCGACTGATCCGATCAATAAACAGGACGCCATCCAGGTGATCGATCTCATGCTGGAGCGCCCGCGCCAGCAACTCCTCCCCTTCCACCTCGAACCACTCACCCGTGACATCTTGTGCTCGCACCTTCACCCACGCCGAGCGCTGCACCTTCTCTCGGATATCCGGTAGACTCAGACAGCCCTCCTCCTCGACCTGCCTGCCGGTGCCTTCAAGGATCTCCGGGTTAATGAGTGCGATCTTCTCCTTCGGGTCCTTCTTAAAACTCACATCGATCACCGCGATGCGCTTGCCGATCGAAATTTGAGGAGCCGCCAAACCGATCCCCTGCGCTGCGTACATCGAATCAAACATCTCGTCCACCAGAGTCGCGAGCGTCTCATCGAATGCCGTCACCTCGTCGGCCCGCTTCGCCAGAACCGGCTCCGGATACTTCACCACCTCATGGATCTTCAATGCCTTCTTCGTCACTTCCCTGCTCTCCTGACCACGGCTCTTCAGCCGAAAAACTCAAATCTGTTCTCCGCACCCGGCTCGCTTTCAGAACGCTCGAATCTGTTCGGTGTACCCCCTGAAGTTCCGCTGCAACTCGCGCAGCGAGTCACCGCCAAACTTGTCAAGGACCAGGCGCGCGATCGTCAACGCAACCATCGCCTCCGCGGCGACACCAGCTGCCGGAACCACACACACATCCGATCGCTCATACGCCGCCTTCACGGGCTCTCGCGTTTCGAAACTCACAGAGCCTAGCGGTCGCCGCAGCGTAGAGATAGGCTTCAGATAGCCGCGCACAACGATGTCTTCTCCGTTCGAAATACCGCCTTCTATTCCTCCCGCATTGTTTCGCTCCCGCGAAAAACGCGTGAAGCTATCGCCATTAAGGTCACCAGCTGCACTCTCTCGATAGCCGATCGCATCATGGACCGCAGAACCGAGCGACTCGGCCGCGGTCACGCCCCGTCCCAGCTCCACCGCCTTTACTGCCTGCAAACTCATCACCGCCTGCGCCAGCAGCCCGTCCAAACGCTCATCCCAGTTCACATGCGTTCCTACACCCGGCGGCAACCCATGCACAACGACCTCAAAGACTCCACCGATGGTGTCGCCCGTCCGCAGCGCGCCATCCACCTCCGCCTTCATGCGTGCCTCAGCCTCTACATCCACACACCCAAGCAGAACCTCCTCCTTCTCCGCCAGCGCCGCGATCTCCTCCCATCGCGCATCCCGCCCCAGCTCTTCGCGACCCACGCGAACCACGTGGCTGCCCACCTGTACCCCGAGTTCCCGCAAGAGCAGCTTCGCCATCGCTCCACACGCCACCCGCGCCGCACTCTCACGCGCGCTCGCCCGCTCGAGCACGTAGCGCGCATCGGCAAAATCGTATTTCAAGCTTCCTGCCAGATCCGCATGTCCCGGCCGCGGCGATGCCACCGCCTTATGTTTCTCCACCTCACCCACGCCGACCGGCAAGATGTCTTCCCAATTCTTCCAATCCTTATTCACCAGGGTCATCGCCACCGGTGACCCAATCGTCTTTCCATGCCGCACGCCGCTTAGAATGTGCGCTGTATCCTTCTCGATGCGCATGCGTCCACCACGACCATAGCCTTGCTGCCTCCGCCAGAGCTCGCGATTCACAAACTCCTGATCTACAGGCACACCGGCCGGCAGTCCGCTCACCAGCGCAACCAGCGCCTCACCATGGCTTTCGCCGGCTGTAGAAAATCGCAGCATCATCCCCCATCACTTCGCCTGAACGACGCAAAGCAGCAACACCGATTGTAACCAACCTATTAGCTGCAAGGTCGCGCCGGCTCGACCGAGTACCCCCTACAACTTCCGTTGTGGCCCCTCGGGAAAGCGAAAAGAACTTTCTTGTTGGCTGCTAGGATCGCGGCAGTCGTCATGAGCTCACTCCGCCGAATGCACCAGCTTGCACTCCTACTCTAGCCGGCATCGTGCTTGCGTCCTGCGGAGGATCCGGGCGTCCCTCGTCACCAACCATGCCGTCACCTCAGCCCGCGGCGCCAACATTCCCTACTGGGAACTGGATCGTCGCAGGCAGCCGTACTCCCGAGGTGCTGCCGATGCTTCCACCAGCTTGGTTGTAATTGGGAATCAGATCACCGGCCAGGGTCACGTCCAGCTGCAATGCTCTTCCAGGTTTCTCTCTCCGGCAGTTCTCCCCTATCCGCTTCGCCAGACCTCTGGACCGGCAGCTATACCCTCTCCTCGTCAGCTCACTCCATCACTGGCGCGCAAACGTGCAACTACGCTCAAACTGACCACTTCACAGCAACGCCGATCGCTCCGCTTACAGGGATCTACACAGGCCAGGGCTACAACAGTCCGTTCCCTGGTCTCGGCAGCCCTGCAGTCACCTACAAGCTTCAGGTCTCGCAGGGTACACCAGCTCTTGTCACGCGGGGGAACTTCAGCGCTTACGAACTTTCCCTCTCAGCCAATCTCACCGTCGCCGGATCGTCCTGCTTCACTACCGGCACAACGGTAGGCGCCGATGCGTCGAGCTACATCGCAGGCGACACCGTCAACATCGTCTTTCTCATGGAGGATGGCTCCTACCTCGCGTTTAGCGGTTTTCCTGGGAGATCCTTCAGGCTCCACTCTGACGCTCAACGGATCGGTCCTCGGGGGTGCTTGCAATCTGGCGGAGACGTCCGCCACGCTTACCCGTTCCTAGCGACACCTTCATCGCTCGACGGTGAGAGCAGCTCCCCTAGGCACTCCCGTCCCTCCAGCCACCTCGCAACACCGGCTGCGCCCAGCCCCACTACGGATACAGCCGCCGCCGCGATCGGCAGCCGCACATAACCGTAGCCCGCCGTCAGCACAACTCCACCCAGGCTCGCCCCCATGGCGTTCCCCAGGTTGAACGCTCCCTGGTTCAGCGTCGACGCCAGATTCGGCGCGCCCCTTGCCTGGTCCACGATCCGCGCCTGCATCGGCGCGCCCGTCCCAAAGCTCACCATCCCCCACAGAAACACCAGAGACACCATCGCCCACGGCACGGGCATCACCAGCGGCATCACCAGCAACATCGCGATCAACAAGCCAAAGCCCGCCAGGATCACCGGCATCTGCTTCCAGTCGCTCAGTCGCCCTCCCGCAAGCGTCCCGATCGTAATTCCCACCCCAAACACCACCAGCACCCAGGTCACGGCGTGCTCCGAAAGCCGCGTCACCCCCTCGAGCATTGGCACGATGTACGTAAACACGCAGAACAGCGCTACCGAGCTCAGTGTGCTCAACGCCAGCACCAGCTGCACCCCGGGGCGCAGCACCGCCTTAAGCTCATGCCGGAATCTCACCAGCTCCGGCTCCTGCCGCGGCACCATCGACCACACCGCCGCACCCGCAATCAGACCGACCGGCACAATCGCCACAAACGCCGCTCGCCACCCGAAGGCCTGCCCCAGTGCGGTGCCCGCCGGCACGCCCAGCACGTTCGCGAGCGTCAGCCCGCTGAACATGATCGTGATCGCCTGCGCGCGGTTCTCCTTTGGTACCACCGAGGCCGCTACGATACTGCCGATCCCAAAGAAAGCTCCGTGACACAACGCCGTCATCACCCGGGCCGCCATCAACATGGCAAAGCTGGGCGCCACTGCGCACAACCCATTTCCCAGCACAAACACACCCATCAAGAGCAGCAGCGCCGTCTTCCGGTTCAGCCGACCTACTGCCAGTGCCATCAGCGGCGATCCCACCGTCACACTTAGCGCGTACCCCGAAACCAGCAGTCCAGCCTTCGGGATCGTCACCGCGAAGCTGCGCGCCAGATCCGGCAGCAGCCCCATGATGATGAACTCCGACGTTCCAATTCCAAACGCTGCCACCGCAAGCGCCAACAGAGGTCTTCGCATGAACCTCCATTCTCGCAAACTCGTCTCGTGCTACCGCGGTTGCGGGTCTCCCGCCTTCACCGGTGTTGGATCGTTACCCGGACCGCCCACCGCCTGCATCGCCGGAATTCGCAGATTCATCTCCGGCAGTGGAGGAAATGCGGCATGCGGCTCTGCCTGGTACCAGTACGCCACCGAATAGAAGTTGTCTGAACGCACGTTGGCGTGCCCGTGCTCCATGCTCGCCTTCAAACTCTTCGCAAACGGTATCGGCGAGTCAAGATGGAAGCGGTACATCGCCGACCGCGATCCAGCCACCTCCTTGCCCACCACTGGCGACCCGTGCAGCGGAAAGACCTGCGCCGAGCCAAACCCCCACGCCCCCAGAAAGTAATCCTCGCCGCCCGTCCCTACCTCAGCCGGCCGCCCATCCACCTCGAACCGTTCGTTCCCTTCGCCCCACCATTGGTCCTGGTTCTGCAGCACGCTCAGCGTCACCCCCATGAACTGCCCATGCCCCTCAGCCTCGACCCAGACATAATTGTCTTTGCCGTCCAGGTTGCGCCGATAGTTCACCTTCGGATCCCCGTTCTCGTACCAATCGTTTGACCAGCCATGATTCGGCTGCGCCTGCCGGTATTGCGCATGGAAGTACAAAGACCCCGGTGGCAACGCCTTCACATCCCTGTAGTCGATATTCCAATAAAGATGCTGCAGATCTTTCTTGCCCTCGTTCGTCACCGTGATTCGCGCGTGCTTCGCGTACGGCATTCGAAACCAGCAGTTCAGCGCTTTGTCTGCGCCCGCCTCCAGCACTGCCGACTGCCAGGAGAAGTACTCGCCAAACCCAAGGCCGAAGAAGTCCCCTATAGGCGCTTCCACACTCGGCGTCGTCTCTCCGTCCCAGTACATCCGTAGCACCACCCGTTTCAGGAAGAACGGCTCCGAGTCGTCCATCGTGAACCAGATGTGCGAGACCTCGCCCGGTCCATCCGTGTCAAGCACCGTCAAGGTCTGCCCCGGTGTCACGGTGCGCGCATCCGCGTTCGCGCCGGTCAACTCTCGGCTGGAAGATCGATGCAGCACATACGTCTGCTGCACCGTTGGATCCGGCATTCCGGGGATCTGTGACACACCCGCCGCTGCGCAGCCCATCAGCGCTCCACTCAACCAGCACGCCACTCGCACGTTCATGCATCCCCCAATCCGTAGTCCTGGCTAAGCCCCAGGCAAGGTAGAGGGACCGCCCTCCCCGCCCCGACCGCCTCGCGATGGAGAATCATAGAGCACGCACGGAGCCACTGACACCTTCAGCTTTTCAGATACTCCTGCGAGTTCAGCAAAGGTCGCTCCATACTTCGCACCCAGTCCGTCAACTCACCCGGCTTCTTCCCCGCATTGGCTGCCGCGTCAAATTCCCGCCGCATCGCCTCAAACTTCGCCTCCAGGTCGTCTAGTGCACTGAGCAGGATCGCCTCCGGCGTCATGGGCAGCTTCGGGCTTCCGAACTCGTACTTTCCGTGATGGCTCAGGATCATGTGCTCCACCAGCACCCGCAACCGCTCCGGAAACTCACCGAGCCCACGGACTTTCTCCTCAAGCATTCGCTGTGCGATTGAGATGTGCCCTACCAGCTGGCCTTCCATCGTGTAGCTGAAGCTGTTCGCCCAGCTCAGCTCCTTCACCTTGCCGATGTCATGCAGGATCGCCCCTGTCACCAGCAGATCCGCATCCACCTCCAGGTAAAACGGCGCCGTCGCAAGACACACCTTTACCAGCGCCAACACGTGCTCCAACAACCCACCCAGCCAGGCATGATGCAGCCGCTTCGCTGCGGGCGCGCTCTTGTAAGCCGCCGCCAGGTCGTCGTCGTCCAGAAAGGCAAAGACCAACCGTCTCAGATCTTCGTTCCTGAACGACGAGACAAAGCCCCGCAGCTCCGCCCACATCATCTCCACGTCAAAGTGCGTCGTCGGCAGGAAGTCCGCGACCTCCACCTCAGCTGCTGCAGCTAAGCGCATTTTCTCAAGGGTGATCTGAAACTTGCCCTGATATTTTGAGACCTGGCCCTGTACCTTTACGTAACATCCTTCGTTACACGTACCAATCGAGTCCGCAAACTCCTCCCACATACGCGCTTCCATCTGGCCGGATTTGTCTCCAAGAACCAGCGCCAGATATTGCCCACCCCCGCCCTTCTTCTCCCGCACCGATACCGTCACCAGGGCAAAGTACGACACCACCCGCACGTTCTCAAACTTCGCCGCATCCGCTATGAAGAACTCTTTCATCGCCCTCAGAATAACGCGACCACCCACCAAGCATCACTCTCGTCGCAGCCGGATCAGGATCTTCGGCGCCTACAACTCCTCGGCAGCGCAAGGAGCCCGTCCCCCGCAATCGGCTGCGGTACGACCCCAGCCATTACCCCAAAAGCAAGCCATTTCCTCACGCCTTCCGCCTCACTACCACCTCCATCAGACTTGCACTCCCCCATCTCACCTGCGATCATTCCCCGATCCACTCACGAGTCCTGCACCCATGCTGAATGCCGCCGCTCTCCTCGCCACCTGTCTTCTCATTGCTGCACCGGTCACTCTCGCGCAGGACTTCGCATGGCCTCCTGGGCCATCGCGCGCCACCATCGCCCTTTGGCCAGGAACTCCGCCTGACGCCCTCCCCTCCTCCACGCCCGAAGCCGATACCACCACGGCAAGGGACGGCCTTGTCGCGGGTCGTCCGGTCGTTCGGCTTGGCCACGTCTCTGTCCCAACGCTCACCGTGTATCAGCCCGCCTCGAACCCGACCGGCACTGCCGTCGTCGTCTTCCCCGGCGGCGGCTACTCGATCCTCGCCATTGATCTCGAAGGCACCGAAGTTTGCCAGTGGCTTAACAACCGCAATATCACCTGCCTCGTTCTCAAGTACCGCGTTCCAGACACGGGGCCGTATCCGAGGTCAAACGCCGCCCTCGAGGACGCACAACGTGCCCTTGCCGTTGTTCGCTCACACACAGCAGACCTGCACCTTGACCCGCACCGGATCGGCGTTCTTGGCTTCTCTGCCGGCGGTCACCTGGCCGCCGCGCTCAGCACGCACTTCGATCAGCGTCTCTACACCAACCTCGACGCCAGCGATCAGGCTTCTTCCCGGCCGGACTTCGCCGTCATCGTCTACCCCGGCTACCTCGCACCCGCTGTTCCGCAGCCCAACCAGGAACCCGCCGCAGTATTCGCCACCAACCCTGACCTTCATCCCACACGCGACACCCCACCCACCTTCCTCCTTCAAGCGGAGGATGATCCAGTCCACGCCGAGAACGCCACCACCTGGTTCCTGCAGCTCAAGGCCGCCCGTGTCCCAGCCGAACTCCACCTCTTCGCCGATGGCGGCCATGGGTATGGTCTTCGCCCGACAGCTCTTCCCGTAACACACTGGCCTGCTCTGGTGGAGACTTGGCTTCAAACAATCGCCATCCTTCCCCCGAAATAAGAACGCGCGAAAGAGGCTCCTCTCGCACGCTCTTTCTCCAGGAGCCACTTACTGCGGACTTGGCGTCCCGTTCGGCTGCGGCGCTGGCACACCCGTCGGCGACAAGGGTTCGCCGTTCGGCAACCCACCACCAGGTGGCGTTCCCGTCGGCGGCAGCGTCGTTCCTCCATCTGCGGGCGGCGTTGGAGCCGCCGTCTCAGCAGGGCTGACATGCAGATTCGGGCTCACCGTCGGGTCAACCGGGGCCGGAGGAGCTTCCGGCTTCTTCTCCTGCAATCTCTCCTTCGGCGCACCCTTCACCTTCTTCGGCTTGATCTTCTTTGTGGTATCGCCGTTTAGGCCCAAGGGCGCTGCCTGCACATTCTGGGTCGCCGCCTCTTGCACGGCCGGACCAGCCGGGGTCGCCGCGATTCGCTCCTTCGTCCTCGCCTGCTTCGCCGCTTCCTTTTCCTCGCGAAACTCCTTATCTCGCGAGGAAAAACGTGTCTTCCCATTATTCACCGCCTTCGGCGCGAGTGGGTCGACATCCGAAGCTCCCGAGGTCTCCGTCGCAATCTCCGTCGGCGCCATCGCCACACCCGGAGCCACATCTCCTGCCTGGTTCGGCTTACCCAGGTTCTCCATCGTCCCACCTGGAGTCACCGCTGCGGATTGCGCTCCGGCTCCAACATCTGTCCCCTTCGCCACCTCCTCCGGTCCCGCCGGCAGTGCCGTTCGCGGCGCTTGGCCGAAACGGATCTTCTCGCGCCGGATCTTTCTCTGCTTGCCGTCCTTCGCCGTCACTAGCTTCGCCTTCCGCTTCGTGGTCGGCGAGGCCGTGTTCGCAGCAACTGTCGATGTGGCTCCGGTAACGGGCGCATTCGCTGCTGCCGCCGCAACGGCCGCTGTCGTCCCCGGCAGCGGTGTTGCCCCGCTTACCTTGGGGTCAACGACAGAGGGTGCGACACCTGGAGGAAGCGGCTTCAGTCCGTTCGCAGACGTCGTCGCCGGGGCAATACCATGCGCTCGGTCGAATCGAGCCTTCTGGAGCACCTTCTTCTTCTTCGGGACCGGCGCCGAGTAGGCCGTGTACACAAACTTCGTCTGTCGCGGGCTCGCTCCCGAATCCACAAAGCCAGGTTTCACATCCATCGACGCCTCTTCTCGAAGCCTCGTCAGGTAGGCCCGCAGAGCCGGTTGCATCTGCTGCATATACAGAGCTTCTTGGATCTGCGGCTCAACTTGTTTGAGCGGCGGAACTCCAGCCTCCTGCCGCTCTGTCACCTTCAAGATCACAAATCCCTGCCGCGTCCGGATCGGGGTGGTGGCCTGCCCAACCTTCAACAAAAACGTCTGGTCTTCAATCACCTTCGCCAGCCCGCCTCGCTTGTACATCCCAAGATCGCCGCCCATCTGCGCCGTCTGCCCGCTGGAGTTCTCCTTTGCCAGCGCGCCGAAGTCGCTGCCCGCCGCCACCTTGCCATTTACGGCTTCAGCCTTCGCCTGTGCTTTGGCTACCTGTGCCTCGGTTGCATCCGCCGGGGTCGGGATCAGGATCTCACTCAGCCGAACCTGTTCCGGCTGCTCAAACTCCTGCTTGTGGGCCGTGTAATAGGCCTGTTCCGCGCCTTGCGTCGGTTGCAGCCGTCGTCCCACCTCATCGCGCACCACCTGCTGCGTCAGAACCCCATTGCTGATGTTCGCTTTGAAGTCCTCAAAGTTCACGCCCTGCTGCCGCGCTGACTTCTCGAGATCTTCCATCGTGTCCAGATGATTTTGCTTCCGAATCTCGTCCAGCCGCCGAATGACCTCGGCCTCCGCATTTAGGCCCAGTTCTTTGGCTTTGCTGAGCAGCAGCTGCTGGTCAATCATGTCGCGCAGCATATCCTTCTGTCGCTGCTCGGCCTCCGCTGGTGGCAGATTCTGCTGCTGGATCTCCTGCTGTAACTGCTGTTGTGACCGTTCGACGTCGCTGCGATTAATGATCTGGTCGTTTACCCGCGCAATCACATCCTCAACCACAGCCCCATTCGGCGTGATCGGAGCCGGCGTTGGCAACGCAGCTGGTGCCGCTGGAGGCGCCTGCGGAGCCGCGCCGTACGGGCTTTGATACTTCGGGGTCTGCGACCACACCGGCGCCGCGAACACCGCAACCGCCATCACGCCGCCAACCCACACCTTGCGAACCTTGCACCCTGCCAACATCGTCACCAACTCTCGCATCTCGCTCTTGTCCGGCCACAGGCGCTCACGCCGCGCCCTGGCCTCCGGTTAGACCCCTGAACGAAGGGGTCGGTAGCCGGTGCCATCATTCTAACTGCGCCTATGCTTGGCCCGCGAGCGACCCGGCCATTCCACCTTCGCTGCACTCAGTCCGCTCACCTCGAGTGCTATACTCCGTCCAAATATCTGGCGAGTCGCGCCTAGATCTCTCACCGCGCGCCAACGCGCGCACCCTGCAACATCCGAGGTCATCTAACGCCTATGGCACCCCGCACTCGTCGCGTTCTTCTCTCCGCCACTGTCTTCCTCGGTACCTGTGCCGCCGCCGGATCGCTCATCAGTCAGCGCGTCGCCGCTCAGTCCGCGTCCGACGAGAACACACTCCGCGATTCACTCCACAACTTCACCGACGTCTACTCCATCATCGAGCAGAACTACGCCGAAAAGCTCACCGGCGACAAGCCCGATAAGGCGATCTACGACGGCGCGATCCCGGCCATGCTTCACACCTTGGATCCCCACTCCAACTTCTACGATCCGAAGGCCTTCGCCCAGATGCGCGAAGATCAGCATGGCAAGTACTACGGCGTCGGCATGAGCATCCAGCCTCAACCAGATAAGAATGGCACCACGAAGATCGTCGTCCTCGCTCCGTTTGAAGGCACCCCCTCCTATAAGGCAGGCCTTCGCCCCGGCGACGTCATCGTCTCTATCGATGGCAAGACCACGATGGGTATGGACTCCACCGCCGTCGCCTCTCTCCTCAAAGGTCCTCGCAACACCCACGTTCAGGTCACGATCAGCCGCGAAGGCACCGATAAACCTCTCGTCTTTGACCTCGTCCGAGACGAAATCCCCCGGCTCTCCGTCGACCTCGCCTTTATGGTGAAGCCCGGTATCGGTTATATGCACGTAACCCAGTTCATGGAGACCACCAGCCGCGAGGTCGGTGACGCCCTCGACAAGTTCCAGAAGAACGCGCCCTTGCAGGGCCTCGTCCTCGATCTTCGTGCTAACCCTGGCGGCCTCCTCAACGAAGCCGTGAACATGAGTGACAAATTTTTGCAGCGCGGGCAGATCGTCGTCTCCCAAAAGGGTCGTGCCTTCCCCGATCAGGTCTATCGTGCGTCCCGCGGTGAACAGGGCGCTAAATACCCCATCGTCGTCCTGGTCAACCGCAACACCGCGTCCGCCGCCGAGATCGTCTCTGGTGCCCTGCAGGATCACGACCGCGCCCTTATCGTTGGCGAAACCACCTTCGGTAAAGGCCTCGTTCAAACCGTCTTCCAGATCACCGATGACACCGGCCTGGCGCTTACCACCTATCACTACTACACGCCCTCAGGCCGCCTTATTCAGCGCAACTACGACCACGTTTCGCTGTACGACTACTACTTCGTCCGCGACAACAAGACTGCGCCGGCCGACGTCAAGAATCGCGAAGTCAAGCTAACCGATGCCGGCCGCACCGTCTATGGTGGCGGGGGCATCACTCCCGACGAGAAGATCGACAACCCCGTCGCCACCAACTTCCAGAACAATCTGCTCCAGCACTACGCCTTCTTCAACTTCGCCAAGCACTATCTTGCAAATCGATCTGTCTCAAAGGACTTCACCGTCGACGACGCCGTTCTCCAGCAGTTCAAAGACTTTCTCAAGTCCAACAACATCGACTACACCGACAAGGAGATCGCCCCTGTCAAAGACTGGCTCCTCTCCAGCATCAAGGCCGAAATCTTCACCACGCAGTTCGGTCAACTTGAAGGTCTGAAAGTCCGCGCCCTTTGGGATCCTCAGATCGCCAAGGCCATGACCTTTATGCCTGAAGCCCTCGCCCTTGAGCAGATGACCAAGCCCGGCGCCGCCGCCAAAACCACCGTCGCCCAGCGCTAACTCTCAATCACTCCGCAGCACAAGAGCCCGGCATCACGTGCCGGGCTCTTCTACGCCACCGCGTACCTCGGCCCCTTACTTCCCCGCCGCCCCAAAGCTCAACTCGCTCTCAGCTCCGAGAGCTACTCCGGAACCTCATCCATCGACCTCGGCTCGGCCCGCGGTCGTTCGTTTCGCAGCGATCGATATTTGATCGCCTCCTCATAGGCCTTCAGCCGTGATCGCATAATGCCGCCTAGCGGCCGATGCGCCGCAAGTGCGTGCCACGGCGTGAACGAAAGCCGTTCGTCCACAAACAACTGCCGCGCGTCCGAATACGTGTCCTGTGGCAGCACCCTGATCTTTGCCACCGTTTGCCACGGACTCTTCTCGTCCGGCCACATCACATCTGCCTTTTCGATTGGGAACTCCCGATCATCGTCCTTCTTGTCCGAATCGTCGAGCGCCAGCTGTACCTTCACGTCCCACACGGCAGTCTCATGGCGGAAGAACTTCTTGATCAACTCCTCAAGCGCGTTATAGTCCTCTCCCAGATCAACCGACGCGCCTGTAAGCTTCTTCAAGTTTTCCGACCCGGGCGCAAATCCGATCTTCCCCACATAGCCCCCGTAGCGCAGCGGCGATACCGTAGAAAAGCTTTCGCCAAGGATGTGGGTCGAAGCAGCACCAATCCCCTCCAGCGTGCCCGACTTAAGGTGTACCGCCTTCAACACTGCATTCGTCGCTCTGGCAGCAACACTCACAGCATGCTTCACGCCCTCTGGCGTCTCCAGATTCTTGTCAAACAATTTGATCTGCTTCAGAAAACCCGCGGGATCGGGCGCGCCAAACACGTTGGTGTTGATGCAGACGAAGTCCTGCGACGATCCGGCCTCGTCGTTCACCACCCGCTCGCCTGCAACATTCAGCACCTTCACCGCCAGCCCTCGCGGACTCGAAACGTTGTCGGCCAGCATGTCGCCGGGGTTCGTCGAAAATCGAAGGATGACCGGGTATGTGGCTGCTTTAACGAAGAGTCCTTGCGCCAGCGGCTCTGGCAATCCAGGTAGCGTCTCCAGGACTCCTGCCAGCACCCCATGTGACTTCGCGTGCACCGGACGATACGCATGCCGGTAGCGGGCGGCCATCGCCCTCGCTATGTGCTGCATCGTCCGTGACAGCTCGTCAAAGACAACGGCTTCATCGGCTGCCGGCTGCTCCACAGATGGGGAGTAACGCAGGTAACTCAGGTTCGCTTCGGGCACGGACCGGCCTCCTTGTCAGACCCTTTCTCAGATGCAAAAAGTGCCTTCCGATTGCCACGCCTTCTCACGGTCAGGCTCGGCCCTCTCCGGCACGAGCCTGGCCCCTGCACTCCCGGCCTACTTCGTCACTGGCTGCAACACAACACCCGGCTGCGCGTTCAGGATAGCCACAACGCCGTTCACCAGGTTCGTCACATACGCCGTGTCCACCGACAATCCAACCTGGGCAAACAGCAGGATGATCGGTTGCTCCACCGTCACAAGCACGTCCGCCAGCTTCTCGGTATTTGCCGCTGAGCCCTCCCCCGCCCATCGCTGCTGCGCACTCACCACCGCCGCCTGCACCAGCTGAAGCGATGTCGTGAAGGCCGTGAGTGCCGGCACCGCGGCCGGATCCGCCACCTCAACCACTTGGGCCATCGGCACCACATATTTCACGATCTCTGAAAGCACCACGCCTGCCACGTGCCCGGCTGTCTTTAGAAAGCCTTCAAACGTAGCCAGCGCTCCCGTCCCTGCCGTTGGCTTGGCGGCTCCGCCCGCCGTTCCAGAACCCGCCGTTCCTGAACCCGTTGTTCCCGTCCCCGGAGAAGTTCCCAAAGCCGTCCCCGCCCCTGGGCCCGATCCGTCGATCGCTGCCGTGGGTACCGCTGGTCCACCCGCCAGCGCGCCGGATGTGACGCCCGTTCCGGCGTGGGTCTGCAACGTTGGGTCAAAGTTCATCGTCGGTGTGCTCATCAATTCGTCTCCTTGTTGTTATTCGGCGCCGGCGCTGGTTCCTCCAGCGGCTGCACCGAGGTCGTCTGGCTCTCTGCTGTAGTCAGCTTCGCCGGCTCCTCTGTCTCCACCTGGTGTGTCGTTCCTGCCTTGCCAACCAGCAGCGTTGCCGCGATGCTCGAAAGCGCCGTCACCAGATTTGTCACACACAGCAACACCGCGGTTCGCACCGAGGGATCGTTTCTCCCCAGTGCAAACGCCGCCATCGCCGTTCCAACCGCCAGCACCAGCAGCGCGAACGCAATCATGTCCGTGCGGCTTGCGCCTTCTTTCGTCGTCAACTGCATCCAGTCCCCCCAACGCGAAAAAGCCCTTCCAGAAGGAAGAGCCTCGTTCATCCATCGGATGACGCAGCGAAGATTGCATCTCGCATTCGTCGCTACTTACACCTAAGTCTAGCCAAACTCGATGGGCATTTACGCCAACCCTCTTACCGTGGCAGCGGCACCACGTCCCAGCCGCGGACCCCGCCTAGGCAGACTGCCATCGATCCGGTCCCAACCGTAGGCGCGCTTCCGCTGCATCCAGAGAGGGCTCGGGCTGCAGCAATGGATTGCTGGTTGACGTAGCATTCAGTCACTCCGCACTCGCCCAGATCGAGGTAGCGCTCGTTTGGCGTCTGGGCGATGTGGTGAATCGGCGCTGATCCCAGGCGATTTGCGCTGACGATCCAGACCCCCGCCACACCGGGGTTTTGCCCCTGCGAAACCGTGCTTAACCCGATCGGAAATGGGCTTGTTCCACCACATAAATTGCCAGCAATCACATGGGTGTCAGTGGCGTTGAAGTCGCTCCAAGCTGCTGCTATACAAGTACTTCCGGCCGGTTGGGGGACGTTCGACTCAATCCGGTTCCCGGTGACTTCAAGCGCCGTTCCACCGATCACTGCAGGCGCTTGAAGCGCCACCGCAGCGCCTGTAAGTGCTTTCGTGTAAACAAGATGGTTGTTCGTGATCGAAACGGACCGAGCATAGCCGACCGGCAGCCAGATCCCGTTCAGGACCTCGTTCCGGGCAAACTGGATGCCACCCGCAGCCTCCTGGTAGACCGCCTGGCAAGGGTTCGGCTCGCAGCGTAAGTCATTGTTTTCAATCAGCATATGATCATGTGTCGACGGGTTCTGCGAGCTGTTCTTGATGAAGATCAGGCCGCCTCCGGGCACCTGGGCGTGGAAGTGATTGCCTGAAATGACGGTTTGATCGGTAAAGAAGAAAACGGCGGCACATCCGTTGATGCAGTTAAGTGCTGTGTTTGCAATAATCTGGGTGCGGAGGCCGCCCTCAGTGTCGAAGCAGACATCGCCGCAGCCATCTGCCGAGTTGCCGCGCATCAGGACGTCATAGCCCATCGAACCCCAGATGCAGGATCCTCCTAAGTTCTTGCAAACATTGCCGATAAAGGAGAGCTGGCCCGTGGTGGTGAGCTGCTTCAGGTTGGCCCCGGGAGCGCCCGAATCACCGCCCCACCACATCGCTCCATGCACCAGATTGCTGAAGGAATTCGCAGAAACAGTGACATTTTTCGCGCTGTTCAGCTGTATTCCGACGTACTTGGAGCCTGGTTTCGCCGAGGTTAAGGTGTTTTTGGAGAGGGTTAATCGAGCAGCTCCGTTTACCCCAAGCAGCCCGAGGCCGGTGAGGGTGTTCCCGGTCATTTCGAGATCGGTGACGGGGTAACCGGCGAGCAGAACGCTTTCGGTATCCGACGTGACGTGGCACCCGCTGACGCGAATGTGCGAGCCGCCGCTGACAAGCAGGAGCATGCCGGTCGTCTGAGGCATGATGTAGGCGGGAAGGTGGGCGATGATGACTGCTGCACCAACACACTGGACGGCATTGCCACCGGCTAGGCGGACGGTGGCTGCCCAGTCAACCGGGGCCCTGAGCTCGAGAGAGTGATTGGGCTGCAGGGTGAAGGGCGCCTCGATACGGCCTCCCTGATCGATGACGATGGTGCCTGCCGCGGCTCCAAGAGCAGCGTCCTGCTGAGTCAACCAGCCGCTGAGATCTCCTGGCGGACTGGCGTGCGCGACCAATGGAAGGAAAAGGGCCAACAACCCAAGCAGAGCAGACCGGAGTCGCGATGCGGAGACCGTACCCTGCCTGCTGCCACTCGTTTCTCCCATGAGCGTGCACCCCAGCTATACTGGATGCACTCCTCAGGCGGGAGTAGCTCAATGGTAGAGTAGCGGCTTCCCAAGCCGTTGGTTGCGGGTTCGATCCCCGTCTCCCGCTCCACAGCAAGCAGGCCCTCACCTCTATCAGGCGACGTGGCCGGTGATAGGAATACGCAGGTCGTTCTCGAGAGGTTCGAACAGCGAGCGATAGCTTACCCGATTGCGCCCTGCCGATTTCGCTTGGTACATGGCCTTGTCTGCGGACTCAAGCAACATCTCCCGGGTGAGATCGCTGGTTGGAATGCAGGTTGAGATGCCGCAACTCGCGGTAACCCACATCAGGCATTCCTTCTCCGGCAGCGGCGGCTGCTGCGGAGACCCTGCCATTTCGATCAGGGCGCGGATGCGTTCGGCGATGCGCTCTGCACTTTCACGATCGGTCTTTGGCAAAAGCATGACGAACTCTTCACCACCGAAGCGTGCGGCAAAGTCTGCGGTGGAGCGAAGCGCCTGCGGCAGCAGGGAGCCGACACGACGCAGGACCTCGTCGCCATAAGAGTGGCCGCGCACATCGTTGAGAACCTTGAAGTGATCGACGTCGAGCACGATGAGCGCGAGAGGCGAGTGATCGGCCATTGCCTCGTCCCACATACGCTCGAAGTGTTCCTCATACGAGCGGCGGTTGGGCAAGCCGGTGAGCTTATCGATGGAGGAGAGCTTCGCGAGTTGTGAGTTCATCTCCGAAACCTCCTTGCGATGCGCTTCGCTGACGAGAAAACGCAGGTAGCCCAGACGCTCTTCGCGTTCCAGACTGTAGTTGGACATCATGGCGATGCCGATCGCGATCGACATGAGCGCGAGCCCGGTTATCTTCTCATCGGCTCTGAGGGCACGATCGAGCAGAAGAAAGAGGAAGCCGGCCAGGGTGATAACAATCGAGGCGGTCAGCGCGAAGTAGAAGCGCAGACGCATAACGACCGCAGCAAACATAGCTGTGACGATGATGCCGACCAAGGTGAAGGCGACGGCCACTGCCCCCTTGCCAAGCTGCAGGTAGAGGTACACGCAGGCGATCACGCAGGTCATGAAAGAGATGCTGCCTTCCCGCAGCCAGCGCGGCGGATTGAAGCGCATCAAGGCATTCACGACGACGCAGATGGGCGTGATCAGGCCGAGTTGAAGGAGAAGTTCTCGCCGGGAGATCTGGTGAGTGAGCAGCCACTCACCAATGTAGAAGACGTTGAAGGCAAGGATTGAGACCAGGCCTTCGCGCCAGAGACGCCGCGAGCGAGGCGCACCGCTGTCGCGTTCGAACTGGACCTCGAGCTCTGGAGGGAACTGAAGACCCTGCACGCCTCGCTTGAGGAGGCGATCAATCTGGAGAGGAACGGACCGTGTGTCGCCTGATGGGAGCATGAAGACGTGCCCTGCTCAATCCTTGAAGTTCGTCGGTTACCAGAGACCGATTCGTCTCTCAAACGTAACCAGAGGGTTTCATAGCTCAACACCCCTCACAATGAGTCTTTACCGATGGGGGCTGCAACTTTGGTGTCAGGGTGACCAGGCAACTTTCTCCGGAAAAATTGAGGATTGTTCAAATGAGCGCCAAGCGCGCAGTTGGGTGGAACTAAAAACAGGGTTGCGTGGGCCGCTTTGGCAACCGCCGTGCAATGGGGAGAGGATCCCTCCTTTGTGCCATCGTTTGTCGTAAGAGCGTGGTGCTACTGTCGTCGCTATGAACTCCTCGGGCCGCTTCTCTTCCAGCAAACACAACCTTCTTTTCAATGCGTTACAGGCCTCCGGGCAGACGAACGGAGACTACACCGCGTTCAACCGCTGCATGTCCGAGGCGCGCGCCAAGGGCCTGACCTGGGTGCAAGGGCTGGACTATACGGTGAAGAAGCTGCAGACGCAGCCGACGGCGGAGAAGCAGGGGCAAGGAAGCACGGGAGTCAGAGCTTAGGATTGCTGCCGCTTAGCGTTCCAAGCGGTGAAGAGGCGGCGGGGTGGATGTGCGTTGTGGCGATTGGTGGAGCTGAGCGGGATCGAACCGCTGACCTCCTCGTTGCGAACGAGGCGCTCTCCCAGCTGAGCTACAGCCCCTCACCATATTTCCGAGTCCGATCCAGCGCGCCATCAAACAGCATGTGCCCTGGATGCCTTGCGACAACTTTCAAAGTGTATCAGGAGGTTGGGGGATGGCCAACCCTCTCTGCGGTGCTGTCGCAGGACTGCTCGAAGCTTGTGTCCCTCCTCAGCGAGTGACCGCGTCCAGACGGATGCGGGGCAGTTCTTCTGCTTGGTTCAGCCCTTGGCCAGATCGGTTTCGTTTTTAGGCATCGCGGCGTTGATCTCTCCCGTAACCTCCGTGCCGGCAGCAAGTGGTTTTTCGACGATGTGCCAGAGACGGCCAGCTGGATCGAGTTCTACGGACAGGACGGGGATCTCGAGGCGGGTGCCTTTGCGGGAGACGGCGATGAGGGTGCCGGTGTCGCCGAGACGGAAGGCAGAGGTGCTGAGGGCCATCTGCCAGAGAACGCGGCCGGGGAAGCGCTGCTGCTCGCGCAGATCGTCAACGACGGCGCGGAAGGTGAGGACGGTAGATGGCGTGTTCACTGGCTGACCGCCTGGGCGAGGGCTTGCATCTCGTGGCGGCTGCCAAAGCAGAAGGGAGTGCGCTGGTGGATGCCTTCGGGGCGGAGATCGAGGATGCGGGTGGTGCCGGAGGTAGCGAGGCCGCCGGCCTGCTCGGCGAGGAAGGCTAGTGGATTGGCCTCATAGAGGAGGCGGAGCTTGCCCTGCGGGGCCTTGCTGGTGGGTGGGTAGAGGAAGATGCCGCCTTTGAGCAGCGTGCGGTGGAAGTCGGCGACGAGCGAGCCGATGTAGCGCGAGCTGTACTCGCGGCCGAGGCCGCCGGTACGGACGGTATCGAGGAAGGCGCGGTAAGGGGCGGGCCAGGTGGCGACGTTGGCTTCATTGGCGCTGTAGTAGGGGCCTTGCTCGGGCATGCGGAGGCGCTCACCGGAGAGGACGAAGGCGCCGATGGAGTTGTCGAGGGTAAAGCTGTGGACGCCGTTGCCGGTGGTGTAGACGAGCACCGTGGATGGGCCGTAGACGACGTAGCCGGCGGCGACCTGCGCGGTGCCGGGCTGCAGCAGACTGGCTTGTAACGTATCACCGGGGAGGGTGCCGTACTCGGGCGGGAGGCGGCGGAGGACGCTGAAGATGGTGCCGACGTTGACGTTCACATCGATGTTCGAGGAGCCGTCGAGGGGGTCAAAGACGATGATGTACTTGCCGGTCTCGGGATCGCGATTAAAGGTGACGGGTTCGGCGTCTTCCTCGCTGACGAGGGCGGCGACGGAGTCACGCAGGCCGAGGCAATGGAGCAGGGCCTGGTTCGCGTAGACGTCGAGCTTCTGCTGCTGCTCGCCCTGGACGTTCTCCTGGCCGAAGGCACCGTAGATGTCGGTGAGGCCGGCGGCGCGGATCTTGGATTCGATCATCTTGGCAGCAAGGGTGATGCCGCTGAGCAGCCAGGAGAAGGTCCCGGAGGCTTCTTTGCCCGTGATGGCGGTCTGCTGCTGCAGGATGTGTTGCTGGACGGTGGTGATCATGGCCATAGGGGCGGCTGTCCTCGCTGGGTTTGATGATAGCGGGTTGGCCTGGCCGGGAACTATGGGGCGAGTACGCGCGTATACGGTCGAACAGGCTGTGCGGGAGAGGACCAAAGCACCAACGATGCCGATTCGCGAGATTCTTCTTCAGACCGTGGCTGCGCTTTGGGCCAACAAGCTACGCAGCCTGCTGACGATGTTCGGCATTGTGTGGGGGATCACGTCCGTGATCCTGCTGGTGGGGCTGGGCATCGGGTTTCGCGTGCAACAGGCAGAGCAGCTGAAGTCGATCGGAACGGATATTGCGATTCTGTTTGGCGGTAAAACGGGGATGCCGTCGGGTGGGTATGCGGCTGGGCGGGAGATCAACCTGAACGTCGATGACGCGACGGCGATCAAACGGGAGGCGCAGCTGGTGAAAGGGATTTCACCCGAGATTACCCGCACGATCTCGCAGGTGAGTGCGTGGAATGCGACGAGCCTGACCGTCCGCGGCGTGTGGCCGGAGTATCAGGTGTTTCGCTCGCTGCCGCTCGATCAGGGACGCTTCTTCACCGACACAGACGAGGCGGAGGGACGGCGCGTGGTGCTGCTGGGGTATGACACGAACCGGCAGTTGTTTCCGGGCAAGCCGGTGCTGGGCGAGACGCTGGCGATCGCGGGATATCCCTACACGGTGATTGGAACGCTCAAGAAGAAGAAGCAGAACGGCTCGTATAACGGCGGACGCGACGACACGCAGCTGTTTGTTCCATTCTCGGCGATGAACCGAGACTTTCCGCCGACGCGTAAGGAGGCTCTCCCGGCGGGCTACATCGACGATCTGGTGGTCGAGCCGATGTCGGCGGCGCTGCATGAGAAGGCGCTCGCGGAGGTGACGCGGGTGCTGGCGGAGCGGCATTACTATGAGCCGGCGGACAAGGAGGCGGTGTGGGTGTGGGACACGCTCGATGGCGCGAAGTTTACGGACCGGATCTTTCAGATCATGACCATGTTCTTTGGCGCGGTAGCCTTGCTGACGCTGGCGCTGGGCGGAATCGGCGTGATGAACATCATGCTGGTGGCGGTGACGGAGCGAACCCGAGAGATCGGCGTGCGCAAGGCGCTCGGGGCGACGGCAAAGGATATTCGACGACAATTCTTTGCCGAGTCTGCGATTATCACCTTGATCTCGGGGACCTGCGGCCTGGCTCTGGGTGTGGGCGTGTGCGTTCTGCTGCGGCTGCTACCCCTGCCTGACTTTTTGCCGCTTCCGGTTATCTCGCTGACCGCGATCGTCGCGTCGCTCACAACCCTGGGAGCGATTACCGTGGCGGCCGGAAGCTATCCGGCACTGCGGGCGGCGAGCCTGACACCGATTGAATGCCTACGGCTGGACTGAAGATAAGGGCCCGATGAACTTTCTTGAGATTCTCGACCAAAGTGTGCAGGCCCTGCGCCGCAATCGTCTGCGATCCGGTCTGACGATGCTTGGCATTGTGTGGGGCATTGTAACGGTGGTGCTGCTCTTGAGCTACGGCAAGAGCCTGGGTACGGAGGTCCTGGCCGGCATGCAGGGCATCGGAAACAACGTGATCATGGCATGGGGCGGACAGACCTCCATGCAGGCGGGCGGACAACGCTCCGGACAGCGGGTACGGCTGAAGGATGGCGACGTGGAGGCGGTACGGGCCTCGCTTCCCTTTCTGAAGGGCGTCTCTGCCGAGACCGATGACGCCTTCTCGTTTCACTACGGGGCGAAGGTGGTGAACATCCAGTCGAAAGCTGTGGACCTGCCGTACGCGGAGATGCGCAAGCTGGTCATCGAGCAGGGACGGCTGTTTGACGCGTCAGACTTTGCGGATCATCGTCACGTTGTCATCTTTGGTCCGCATGCCGCACAGAAGCTCTTCAACGGGTACCCGCCGGTAGGCGAGACGGTTGAGATCGACGGCAAAGTCTTCGATGTGATCGGGGTGTTGCGGACGAAGATCCAGGATTCTTCGAACAACGGCCCCGATAATGAGAATGCCTTCATTCCGTTTCCACTAATGCGGGAGCTGCGGCAGCAGCGGGATCCATCCTCGATCGTCTTTGAACCGTCCACCGCGGCCGAGCATCTGCATGCGATCCAGGGTGTGCGGACGGTGCTGGCGCAGCGGCACCACTTTGATCCGAACGACGAAAAGGCTTTGAGTACCTGGGACACGGTCGAGGACTCAGCGAGCCTGCGGCAGTTCTCCGTGGGTTTGCAGGTCCTGCTGGGTATCATCGGGGCGATGACGCTGGCGGTGGGCGGTGTTGGCGTGATGAACATCATGCTGGTGTCAGTGACAGAGCGCACGCGGGAGATCGGGCTGCTGAAGGCGCTAGGAGCGAGGCCGCGGGACATCCGGCGGCAGTTCCTCTTGGAGTCGTTTACGCTGACGCTGCTGGCGGGTGTGATCGGCATGGTGGTAGCGGTGATTGTGGCGCATCTGATTCCGCCGATGCCGCTCTACTCCGACATGTACAAAACGACCAACAACGAGGGGGACATTCTGCTGCGCGTGTCTCCGGTCATTCTGCTGACAGCCTCGCTGATTCTGGGAGTGATTGGGGTGGTGAGCGGAATGATTCCAGCGATGCGAGCAGCCCGCCTGGATCCTGTTGTCGCGTTGCGCCGTGATTAGAGGTGGACTGCCGAGCGTCACTTATTGACAGGATCACTAAGCCGTTGCGGCTAATCAATTCAGACCAACTAAATCGTATTTTTGTGTAAATCCAATTAGCAGTAACTTACCGACGTGCAAAGGATTCTCGAAATTAGTAGCTCCGCATAAGACAGAACGCTTGGCAGCGGGATATCACTGGGCTTGTACCACTTGCTCGTTTATCTCAGCTTTGAGAATTTCGCGTCGGCAGAAGCACCTCCCTTAGGATCCCACCGCAGGATTCAGCACGATACTTATTAGCTTGCTGCTGCTCGTGCCCACTTCATCCAGGAGAATGCTGCCCTATGTCATCAGCTCGCTCACTCTTTCGTTCAGCCTGCCTGTTTCTTCTTTGCTTCGCTGTAAGAGAAAAGGCATTTGCTACGTCCATCACCCAAACCGGTACCTTCACCGCGGACAACCAGGTCGTTGAAGTTGACTTCAACGTCGCGTCCGCATCCACGTATTCGCTTTACACCACCTCCTACGGCGGCGGCAGCAACCTTAATGGAACGACATCGCTGGCCGGAGGATTTGTACCGGTGCTGAGCCTCTTTCACGCAAACGGAACGATCGTAGCGGCGAATGGCGGCTCTGGCATGTGCAACGGTGGAGCCGCGGCGGACAGCGCAACAAAGCTGTGCGACGACGCCTACCTGAACCTTGCGCTGACCAGTGGCAGTTACATTCTTGCGCTGACTGAGTTCCCCAACGCTGCGATTAACAACCTATCTGACGGATTTCTCTTTGCCGGCAGCCCGCACGAGACAGGCGCAGTCTGTGGCCAAAGCGGCGGTACCTTCCTGCAGTCTGATGTCTCACCCTGCGTGCAGCGCGATGGAAACTACGCCGTCAATGTTTCGAACGCGTCGGCCGTTCCCGAGCCCGCCACCTGGGCGCTGATGCTGCCTGCTGCCGGAGTTCTCTTCTTTGCCGGACGCCAGCACCTGAGCTAAGGGCTGTCTTCGACGTCGACCGCACACGTTTTTCTTCCTAACCAGTAATCGGAGATTTATGTCCAAGAGCCTTTTGTCTGAACTCGTCACGGCGGTTCCCAACCGTCGCAGCTTTCTTAAGAAGATCGGCGCGGCCACGGCTGCCGTAGGCGCGATGTCCGTTGGCGCTTCGGTGCCTGCCGACGCGCAGACCACAACCGAGGAGACCGTCCTCAACTTCGCATTGAACCTTGAGTACCTTGAGGCGGAGTTCTACACCTACGGCCTCACCGGTTCCTCCATCACCAACTACGGCATCGGCATTGATGGCGTGG
This sequence comes from uncultured Acidobacteriaceae bacterium, assembly GCA_964235665.1. Taxonomy (GTDB): domain Bacteria; phylum Acidobacteriota; class Terriglobia; order Terriglobales; family Acidobacteriaceae; genus Edaphobacter. The sequence goes on along the minus strand of CAXSAY010000001.1, from coordinate 969,792 downwards.
CGAACCCAGGTAATCCCGCCGCGGGCGCCCCTGCCGTTGGCGGCAAGAAGGTCACCTTTGCGAACAACCTGATCTTCTCGGAAGCCATTCTGACGCAGATCGGCTCGGACGAGCGAGCACACGTGAGGCTCCTGCGAGAGGCTCTCGGCTCGAAGGCGATTGCCCAGCCGCACATCAACCTCAACGCACTTGGCATCGGCTTCGGCAGTCAGGATGAGTTCCTCACGCTGTCCCGCATCTTCGAGGACATCGGCGTGACCGCGTATGCGGGCTCTGCTGGTCTGCTTACCACGCCAGCGATCATCACGACAGCGGCGCGCATTCTTGCTGTGGAGGCGGAGCACGTAGCCACCGTTCGCACGCAGATCGCGCGACTGAACATCCCGTCTCCGAAGCTTGACGGTGTGGATATCGTTCCTCCGCCAACTGGCGCGCAGGATCAGTATCTGTCTGTCAACGTTGCGGATGGTCTGATCTCAACCCGCACGCCCGGACAGGTGCTCTACCTGGCCTATGGCATGAAGGCGAATGTGGGCAAGGGCGGCTTCTTCCCGGCCGGTGTCAATGGCGCCATCACCACCAGCACGGCGGCGGCGACCCCCACAGCGGCCAACAGCTAACCGATCTTCAAACGTATTGGGCCGTTCCCTCGCTCGTTTGAGCAGCGGGAGCGGCCCTTTCTTTGCGCAAGACGTGAGATGTGCTGCGCTACATGGCGTTCTGCAGATATCGGGACTTCGCCTGAACCAACTGCTCCACTTCGAACTCCTTCAGCGGCCGCGGAGTTCCGAGTTGGTGTGCGACAAGGCAGATCTTGGCGTAATGCTCGACCGTTTCCATTTTGAGAAAGGCGTCCAACAGGCTGCTGCCGTAGGTGACGGCACCGTGGTTGGCCATCAGGATGGCCTCATGACGCGGGATGAGGTGTCGCAGACTGTCGGCGACCTCGTCGGTGCCCGTAGTCGCATAGCTGGCGAGGGGAACCGCACCAAGGGCCATCACGGCCTCGGAACACAACGGCTCGTCCAGCGCGCGTCCGGCGCAGGCAAAGGCCGTGGCGACCACGGGATGGGAGTGAATCACAGCTTGTATATCGGCGCGTTGCCGGTAGATCGCGAGATGCATGCCAATCTCGCTCGTGACCTTCTTCGAGCCGGAGATCTGCCGGCCCTCGAGGTCAATGATGACCATATCGCGGGCTTGCAGCAGATACTTGCTGGCCCCTGTCGGCGTGGCCAGCAGACGCTCCTCGCTGAGACGGACCGAAAGATTACCTGAGGTTCCAGGCATGAAGCCGAGCCGGTGCAGCCACCTGCCGAAGCGGACCAGGTCTCGCCTCAGCTCACCTTCGAGTTGCCGTACGGTGTCGATCAAGGCTCCGCTCCTGTCTGCAATCCTCGCACCGATACTATCCGGATCAGTGGATTTCGGTAAGCCCTTTGCGGAAGCGCCTCTGCCGACGGGCCCAGAGAGCGGGTTGTATCCGCTACCGGACATGCTGGTTCCCAAGAAAGATGGCCTTCGGCAACATGGCGTGAACGCCCACGTTGCCATCCACCAGCTGGGTGATGTCAACATCCACTGCAACGCTCGTGAGCATGTAGGCGTCGTCGCGGCTGAGGTGTTTTTCGTCGACCAGGAAACGGAGCATGTCCTTGACGGCCATCTCGGTGGCTTCCTTTAGGTCCGGGCTAAAGCCCATGCTGATGAAGTGGGTAGGAGTTTCGGCACGCGGCCAGACCAGCGGCTGGTGCTTGTGGACCACGAAGCGGAAGGTGCCGGTCAGATAGGTCTCAAGCGCGGTGATGTCAACCTCGCCGTTGCCCTGCCCGGCATGGCCGTCGCCGGCTTCAAAGAGAGCACCCTTCGCGGCCACCGGGATAAAGAGCGTGGTGCCAGCGACGAGCTCCTTATTATCCAGGTTGCCGGCGTGGACGAAGGGTGGAGCGCTATCGATCTTGCCGCCGGCAGGGGCGACGCCCATGCTGCCGAAGAACGGGTGCAGTGGCAGCTCGATCCCGGGCGCAAACGCCGCGATCATGCGAGTGCGGTCAAGCGGGATGATCTTAGCGCGGCTGTAGGGAAACTCCATGGGCAGGAAGCCCCGGCCGACGCCGAAGCCATTGCAGGCAAAGTTGGCATCAAGATCAATCTTGAGGATTTGCACCTCGAGCACGTCACCGGGTTCGGCCTCGACGATGGCGACCGGGCCGGTGAGGATGTGGCCACCGGGGCCCTTGTCCTTGACCTCGGCGTAGATGGGCGCGGTGTAGGCGGGAATGTCAGTAGCGGCCACGCCCTCATGTTCCATGCGCTCGGGCGAGCCGCAGGTGGAGAGCGTCTGCATGCGTACCGTGTCACCGCTGTGAACAGTCAGGACGGGAGGAGCCTGCCCGGAGTAGTAGCCCCACGCAACGGTCTTCGGCGTGGCGTTCAGGGTGAAGTCTTCTGCGTGGGTGATGGCGCAGAGACTGAGAGCAAATGAAAGCAGCGCAGGAGACCGGGGCATCGGATCCTTGTTCTTCAGAAGATGAGGGGACTGCTGCAAGCCTACGTGCTCCATGCAAAAGAGGAAAGTGGAGCACTCTCCGGGCACTCCGGCTAGAATCCGGAGATGCCGACACGCAGGAGTTTTCTTCACACCGCTGCCGCCACTGCTTTGTCTTTTACAGCCGCCGCTCGCGGCCTTGCCCAGGACGAAGCGCAGGAGGGTGCGACGGGCAAGAACACCACCCTGCCACCTGCGCTGGCAGCACTCCGGAGCCGCCGCGCCGAGGCGGTATCGATCACGCTGGCGGAGCGGGAGCGCCGCCTGGAGCGGGCACGACAGCTGCTGGTTGAAGACCGACAGAACGCGCTGGTGATCTGCACGGGAACCTCGCTGCGGTACTTCACCGGCCTGCGCTGGGGCCAGTCCGAGCGCTTCTTTGCTTGGGTGCTGCCGGTGCGGTCCGCGCCCTTCGTCGTGTGTCCGGTCTTTGAGGAGCCGCGTGTACGCGAACGGATGGAAAGCAAGCCGGCAACGTTGCCCGCTGCGTCTACAACCAAGGTCTACACCTGGAACGAAGATGAGTCGCCCTATGCCCTGTTGGGCCGAGCGCTCAAGGATGCGGGTGTGAGCACGGGCCGGGTCGGGCTCGAGGAGCGAACGCAGTTTGCCTTTGCGGACGGAATCACACAGGCGCTGCCAGGAATTGCCGTGGTGAATGGGACGCCGGTGACGGCCGGGTGCCGCAGCATCAAGAGTGCAGCGGAATTAGCGTTGATGCAGCTGGCGAACGAAGTAACGCTGGCGGTGTATGAGGCGGCCTTTAAGTCACTTCAGCCGGGCATGACGAACCAGCAAGTCTCCGCAATGATCAGCGCGGCCTACGATCGCGTCGGATTTGCGGGCGATGCCTCATGCGAGGTGGGGCCCAACTCGGCAGTGCCGCACGGAACGCTGCAGCCACAGGTGATCCGCGAAGGCGAGATCATTCTGCTGGACGACGGCTGCTCGGTCGAGGGCTATCAGTCCGATATCTCGCGGTCGTTCGTGTTGGGCAAGGCGACGGACAAGCAGAAGACGATCTTCGACATCGTGCATCGCGCACAGGCTGCGGCGCTGGCGGCGGCAAGACCGGGTGTGGCGTGCTCGGCGATTGATGCGGCAGGGCGCAAGGTGCTGGTAGATGGAGGATACGGTCCTGGTTACAAATACCTGACGCATCGGCTCGGACACGGCATCGGCATGGACGGGCATGAGTGGCCATACCTGGTGGGCGGCAATGCCACGTCGCTCAAGTCGGGCATGTGCTTTTCCGATGAGCCGGGAATCTATCTGCCGGGCGAGTTCGGCATTCGGCTGGAGGATGACTGGCATGTGACCGAGGAAGGCAGCCGGCTCTTCACGCCGCAGAGCCCGTCCCTTGAAGCGCCGTTCGCGGCCTCTTAGAGGAAGCAAACGACGCCTTGCAAGGCAGGCCGCGCTGTGGGCGCGCGAGTAACTGCGCACACAGCACGACGATGGAAGAAGCAGTTAGACCTTAGCTCTGTGGCAGCACTAGGACCTCTACCCCGCTGGTCGCGCCGCTCTGCCGGTAGACGCTCTCTGTCTCCTTCTTGAACTCACTCGGCTTCATGTGCGGAATGTCGCCAAAGGTCTGCGGGTTGCGGTCGACGAGGGGAAACCATGAGCTCTGCACCTGCACCATGATGCGATGGCCGGCGCGGAAGGTGTGGTTCACGTCCGGCATCTCACTGTTAACCTCAACAACCTTGCCAACCGGCAGCGGTGTAGGCTTTTCCCACGAATCGCGAAACTTAGCCCGCATGGGCTCGCCCCGAACCAGCTGCTGATATCCGCCCAGCAGAATCGGCGCGGGACCAAGGATGCGCTTGCCGACTGCGTCCGATGGCGGGTCCGGAAAGTCCTCGGGGTAGACGTCGATCAGCTTGACGACAAAGTCCGCGTCCGTGCCGGTCGAGCTGATGCGCAGCTTCGGCTTGATCGGGCCGGCGATGGTGACGTCTTCGGTGAGCGGCTCGGTCGCGTAGGTGAGAACGTCGGGGCGCTTGGCCGCGAAACGTTGATCGTCCGTCATGTACCGTTGTGGAACCGTGTCAGTTACATAGTTGACGTACGGCACGGGGTGCGCAGGATCGCTCACGTAGGAGTCGACACCGGCCTTTTCTGTCGGCGCGTCGAAGCTGAGTCCGCCATTCTCGCGGAAGTAGAGCGTCTTCGGCGCGGCGCTCTGCGGCGGCCACGCGGGATACTTCTTCCAGATGTTCGATCCGGTCTCAAAGACGTAGGCCTTGGGCAAAGCGTCTTCCTGCTTACCTTTCAGGTATCTCTCGAAGAAGGGGTATTGGATTTCCTTGCGGAAGAAGACGCCCGTCTTCTCGCCGAAGGTGGCGTCCCCGAGATGATCGCCATCCCAGATGGACCAGCCACCGTGCGTCCAGGGTCCCACAACGAGCGAGTTGGTCGCGCCCGGGCTCAATCTGTCGATCGCGTGAAAGGTCTTGAACGGACCGGACAGATCTTCTGCGTCGAACCACCCGCCAACCACCATGACTGCGGCCTTGACGCCATGCATATGCCGACTCAGATCACGCTTCTGCCAGTAGTCGTCGTACGTGGTGTGGACCAGCTGATCGTGGAAGAGGAAGTTTGACCCATTCAGGTAGCCCTTGCCGGTATCGAGAGTTCCGGTCGGGCCGGCCTTGAGGTAGAAGTCGTAGTTGTCGACGATCGGGAACTCGTACCCCGTCCCACGCTTCGGGATCAGCGGGTTCGTTTCTGGCTTGAAGCTGACGTAAAAGCCATAGTTCGCGGCGAGCATAAAGGCGCCGCCGTGATAGCCGTCGTCGTTGAAGAAAAGGTCCGTCATGGGCGCCTGCGGGCTCGCCGCCTTGATCGCAGGATGCGAGTCAATGATGCTGGCCGACGTATAGAAGCCTGGGTAGCTGATGCCGGTGATGCCCACGTTGCCGTTGTTGTTCGGGACGTGCTTCAGCAGGAACTCGACGGTGTCGTAGGTGTCGGTGGATTCGTCGACATCCTTGTTGGAGGCGCGATCGCCGGGAGCCGCGCCCTTGTCAGAGAGGTGCGGGCTCATCTCTTGGAAGACACCTTCGCTGTTCGAGCGACCGCGCGCATCCGCGCAGACAAAGTTGTAGCCGCTTTCGAGCAGCTCCTGGCTGATGCCAAGGCGCGTGGTGATCATGTCTTCCCCGTAAGGAGCGCAGCTGTAGGGCGTACGCGTCATGAGAAAGGGAAAGGGACCTTTGTCCTTGAACTCACCGGGCCGTGGCTCGTAGATGCTCACAAAGAGCTTTACGCCATCGCGCATCGGGATTTTGTACTCGAACTTCGCGTAATGCTCGCGAATGAAGTCAGCCGTCGCATTGTTCTGCGTTGATCCCTGTGCCCACGTTCCGACCGCGCCACATACACTCCACGCCGCGATCGCACTTCCTTGCAGCCAGCTTCGCATCCAGCATCCTCACAGAAATGAAATCAGGTTTCTGTGAGTGTAGCGGCAAACGGTCTGGCCGGCGCGCGGGTGCTATGTCAGGTCGTCAGTATTAAACGCAGGGCGCTTGCGGCCGAGTGCGGAGGTGTCGCGAACGCCGATGACCAGGCTCTCAACAACATCATTCAGCTCGTCCTCATCCGCTGCTGCAGCCATCACCTTTGTGCCGGCGTTCTCAGTCTCCAGGCTTTCCAGCAACACCGTCACGTGCGCGACGGCGACCCCTTCGAGATTGAGGCCCTCCGGCGTCTTGGCTTTGATCCCCACATCGCCTGGTGGAACACCCAGCAGTTCAGCCACGCTTTCGCGCAACTCGTTTGCGATTGGCACAATCTTCGGCTGCGCCAGAATCAGCACAGAGTCGACGTTGACCACCTTGTAGCCGGCGGTGTGGATCTCCTCCATCGCGGTGCGAAGAAACAAGCTGGAGGCAGCACCCTTCCAGCGCGGATCGGTGGGCGGAAAGAAGGTGCCGATGTCGCCAGCGGAGACCGCGCCGAGCAAGGCATCGGTCAAGGCGTGCAGCAACACATCGCCATCTGAGTGGCCGGCCAGGCCTTCCGCGTGCTCGATGTGCAGACCGCCGATCATCAGCGGAACGCCAGGCTTGAAGGCGTGCGAGTCAAAGCCGTATCCAATGCGTAGACTCATCGTGCTCCCATGGCGGCGACCGGCGTCCGCAGATAGAACTCGGCGAGTTCGAGGTCGCCCGGCTGAGTGATCTTGAGGTTTCGTGATGATCCGGCGACAACCGTAACCTGAATGCCGGCGCGTTCGAGCAGGCTGGCCTCGTCGGTTCCAGCGAACTCGTCGGCCTCGGCTTCGGCAAAGGCCTGTCGCAGCAATCCGGCGCGCGCGCCTTGCGGCGTCTGGGCCTGCACGATACGTTCGCGCGGAATGGTTGCGGTGATTATAGCTCCATCAGAGGTGCGCTCGACCTGCTTGATAGTGTCAACGGCCGGCAGACCTACGATGGCAGCGCCATGGCGAGCAATAGCGTCAATGGTCCGCTCGATGGTTGCCGGGTCGACCAGCGGTCGCACCGCATCATGAACCAGAACGATGTCATTCGGATCGCACTCCAGCGCCTGAAGGGCGTGCAGTACGGACTCCTGACGGTGATCGCCACCCTCAACCAAATGGACACGCGGTCCAAGCTTGAATTCGGTGATCTGTGCCTGCATGCGATCGCGCTCGGTGGAACGCACGGCGATGCACACGGCGTCAACGCGCGGAACGGCCAGAAAGGCCCGTAGCGAGTGGACCAGGATAGGAATGCCGCCGATCTCGAGGAACTGCTTTGGCGCACCAACTCCCGCCGCCAGCATGCGCGTGCCGATCCCTGCCGCCGGAATGATGACAAATACTCGCATCGCACCGGAGTATACCAAGTGGAGACAATCGGGCCGCAGCAGCACCGGCGGGCAGACGCGGATCAGACAGTTGCATCCATCGCTCCATCGGTCAGCAGGATCATCTCGTTGTTGCTGCGAAAGCCATACTGCTCATAGAGAGGACGGCCAAACTTCGAGGCATGCAGGGTCAGCACGCGCAGACCAAGCCGACGGCCCTCGTCGACGCAAGCCTTGAGCAGGCGGCGTGCCAGGCCAGCGCCGCGATACTCCGGCGCCACATAGAAGTTCAACAGATACCCGCGCGCCGGCTGCACATCGAGGAAATGCGGCGGGAACTCCATGATCCAGAGGCCGGCGCCAGCGACGGCACGCCCGGCATCCTCGGCGATCCAACCAACGTAGCGGCCATCTTTCAGTCGCTCGCGCACCCAGGGCGTGAAGCGGGCTTCCATGGCGTCCAGCGTAACGGGAACCGGGGACACGGCATCAACAAACATGGCGCGTCGTTGCCCGGCGATCAATGCCGCATCTGCTTCCTTAGCTAACCTGATGCTGATCTCGTTCATAGAGAAAGATTACCCTCGCTGCTGCGCGTAAGCCTTCCTGCCACCGGGACTGCAAGCCCCGGCGCCGCGCTAGGATGGAGATCGTGCCCGCCGCGCCCGAAAGCCTGCTGCCCTTCGATCGCTCCCTCTTCGCACCCGGCCTGCGCGCGGCCGTCGCCGTCTCTGGTGGCGCGGATTCGACCGCACTGCTCTCGGTCCTCCATCGGGCAAACGCTCTGCCGCGCGAGGCGTTGGGCGTTGGCTTGTCGGCCATCCACATCCACCACGGGATCCGCGGAAGCACCGCTGACCGGGATCAAAAAGCAGTCGAACAGCTCTGCTCCAGGCTCGGCGTTCCGCTTCAAACCAGGGCGGTCGATACGCTCGCCCACGCCGCCAACTCGCACGAAACAGTAGAAGAAGCCGCACGAACGCTGCGCTATGCCGCGTTCACGGAGCTGATCGCCACAGGCGAAGCGGACGCCATCGTCACTGCGCATACGGCCGACGACCAGGCCGAGACGGTTGTGATGAAGCTGCTGCGCGGCGCGTGGACGGAGGGTCTGGCAGGGATCTTCCCCGTGCTCGAAATCAAAGCCTCGAACGGTCGGACTGGTCGCATCCTCCGCCCCCTGTTGGGCACCGACCGCGGCACCGTCGAGCTCTATCTGCGGTCTCTCGGACAGAGCTGGGTGGAGGACGAGACCAATGCCGATCCGGCCTTCACCCGCAATCGAGTTCGTCATGAGCTCATGCCGGCGCTTCGCGCCTTCAATCCGTCGCTGAACACCACGCTCGGGAACCTGGCAGAGATCGCGCGCGATGAGGAAAGCTTCTGGCAGCGGGAGCTCGACCGTGTTCTGCCGCAGATGCTTCTGCCCGGCAAGCCAGTACGCGGCGGCGGACGGGCGAACAGTACGGCGCCCGACTCCGCCGCGTTTGCCATCGAGCTTGAACGGCTGAAGGCCTTGTCCCCGGCGCTGCGCCGGCGCATTCTCCGGGCCACCGCACGTCGGCTTGGGGTTCAGATCTCCTTTGCGGAGACCAGGCGCCTGCTGGCCCTGGCGGGGCTCGGTCCTCCCCTCGCGACCGTTCCGACAAAGCCCGGCAGCGGCCTGACGCTTGCAGACGGCCTGCGCGCGGAGCGATCCGTCCGGGAGCTGCGGCTTTTTCGCGCTTCAGAACCCGATAAGAGGCCGTAAACCCACTCAACGGTGCATCTCTGCTGCTTTCGTTGCATCAAGTTTAGAGCGATACGGGCCCGGCTTCCGGAGTAGAATCAGACATGCCTGACGGCGTTGAGGGTAGCTCACACTAGACCATATATCCCGTGGCATCGGCTTCGGGATATAGAACCTTCCCGGTTCGCTCTCGTCTAAATCACTAAACGCACGCGCAAGCGTGGGCTGCTGGAGTCACCAGGATTCAGATCTTCGCCGCAGATGAAATGGGGAACTCGCTTTGAACTCGACCGTCAAACAAATTCTGATATGGGTATGCATGATCACCTGCCTGCTCCTGCTGTGGCAGTTTGTCGTCCATAGCACCGGCATGGGCCAGGAGAGAAACATCTCACTCTCTCAACTCCTGACGGATGCCGATGGGGGCAAGATCAAGGACGTTACGGTCAATGGAGCAGAGGTCACCGGACACTACCGTGAGGGTGATACCAAGACCCAGTTTCATACCACCATTCCGGCTAACTATCCGGACATGTACAAGACGCTGCGCGACCATGGCGTCGACATCAGCATCAAGGATCAGAACTCGAATGCATGGCTCGGCATCCTGATCCAGGCCGCGCCGTTCGCACTTCTGCTCGGCCTGTGGTTCTTCTTCCTTCGGCAGATGCAGTCCGGCGGCAACAAGGCCATGAGCTTCGGCAAGAGCCGCGCCCGCCTGCTCTCGATGCAGCAGAAGAAGATCACCTTCAAGGATGTCGCCGGCGTCGACGAAGCCAAGGAAGAGCTCAAGGAAATCATTGAGTTTCTCCGCGAGGCGCAGAAGTTCCAGCGTCTTGGCGGCCGCATTCCTAAGGGCGTGTTGCTCGTCGGGCCTCCAGGAACCGGTAAGACGCTACTTGCTCGCGCAGTAGCCGGTGAAGCCAATGTTCCCTTCTTCTCAATCTCCGGTTCTGACTTCGTGGAGATGTTCGTCGGCGTCGGCGCTTCACGGGTTCGCGACCTGTTCGAGCAGGGTAAGAAAAACGCCCCCTGCATCATCTTTATCGACGAGATCGACGCTGTTGGTCGGCACCGTGGCGCAGGTCTCGGCGGCGGACATGATGAGCGGGAGCAGACACTTAACCAGCTCCTGGTTGAGATGGACGGCTTCGAATCCAACGACGGTGTCATTCTCGTCGCGGCCACTAACCGGCCCGATGTGCTTGATCCTGCCCTTCTCCGCCCGGGCCGCTTCGATCGGCGTGTCGTCGTCGACCGACCGGACATCCGTGGCCGCGAAGAGGTTCTAAAGGTTCACTCGAAAAAAGTCCCCATGGCTGAGGACGTCAACCTCAATATCCTCGCCCGCGGAACCCCAGGCTTCTCCGGAGCTGATCTTGCGAACATGGTCAACGAGGCCGCTCTCACTGCTGCCCGTTACAACCGCAAGGCTGTTCACATGTATGACTTTGAAGTAGCCAAAGACAAGGTCATGATGGGCGCCGAGCGGAAGTCCATGCTGCTGACAGACGAGGACAAGAAGGTCACGGCGTATCACGAAGCTGGTCACGTTCTCGTCGCTGCCATGCGTGAGCACTCGGACCCGCTGCATAAGGTCACGATCATCCCGCGCGGTATGGCGCTTGGCGTCACCATGCACTTGCCGCAGGAAGACAAGCACTCAGTTACCAAGGATTATCTGGAGACCGAGCTCGCTATCTTCATGGGCGGTCGTTGCGCTGAGGAGATCTTCCTCAAGCAGATGACCACTGGTGCCGGTAACGATATCGAGCGCTCAACTGGTCTTGCACGTCGCATGGTCTGCGAGTTCGGCATGTCCAGGCTTGGTCCGTTGACCTTCGGCAAGAAGGAAGAGCAGATCTTCCTTGGTCGCGAGATCGCACAGCATCGCGACTTTTCAGATGACACCGCCAAGGAGATTGACGCCGAGGTGAAGAGCTTTGTGGACGCCGCTTACAAGTCGGCCTACACGATCCTCGACACGCATCAAGACATCATGCACCGAATGGCAACGGCCCTGCTCGAACGCGAGACCCTGGATGCGGCTGAGATCAAGCTGATCATCGAAGGTAAGGAGCTACCACCGGCACGCTCGCCCCTCGCTCACGCCGATCCCGGCTCGGGCAGTGGTGACAGCCTGAAGGTTATCAAGCCTGAAGTAGGTCGCAAGCCCGGCTTTGGCGAAGGTCAACCATCTCCAGCGTAATTCGTTCCTGTTTGAAGAGAGGCGACCTTTGGGTCGTCTCTCTTCTTTAATCTCCATCGCCCGTCACCACAGCGCCGCAGCCTCCGTCTGTCAGCGAGTTCCCTGACCCACGATGACAACGGTCGCCCCAGCTGTCAGGTCCGCGCCTGTATGCGTAAGCGTTCGACTTCGGTCGTTCCACGCCAGCTGCATTGTCTGTGACTCCCCATGTTCATACGCATAGGTCGTACCGTCGTCAATGTAAAGCTCAAAGCTGCCATCGCTACCTGGATAGACGCGAACTGTTGCGACGCTTTGCTTGTCCTCCGTGCTCTCCACCTGCGATCCCAGCGGCAGAATAGAACCCGCTCGTACAAAGACCGGGATCGTCTCGATCGGCGCCGCCACCGTAATGCGCTGTCCGCCATGCAGCCGCTCATTGGTCCAGAAGTTGTACCAGTCCGTCCCCGCAGGCAGGTAGACCGACCGTGTCACTGCACCTTGTTCCGTTACCGGCGCCACCAGCAGAGCCGGTCCAAACATGTACTCGTCGCCGAGAGTTGCCGTCTGCGGATCGGCTCCGAAGTCCATAAAGAGACCGCGCATAAACGGTGCACCTGTCAGCTGCGTTCTGTGGCCAAGCGAGTACAGGTACGGCATCAGCTCATAGCGCAGCCGTAGATACTTCTCGAGAATCGGCTCAGCCTGCTTACCGTAACTCCACACCTCGTTCTGTTTGCGGCTGCCATGCGAGCGAAAGTTCGGCTGAAACGCGCCGTACTCAAACCATCGCATGTAGAGCTCCGGATAGTCATCGTACCCACCCACATTGTCGCGGGCATCCGAGGGATCAAGCAGCGGAGGATGCTCCGGAGTGTGCGTCGCCGGAAGATACTGCCAGCCGCCAATATCCGTGCTCCAGTACGGCATCCCGGATGCGACAAAGTTGATCCCCGTAGGCACCTGTCGTCGTAGCGTGTCCCAATTGCCCGCAATGTCCGATGACCAGAAGATAGTTCCATGATGCTGCGCGCCAGTGTACGCATCCCGCGACAAAATCAGCGCGCGTTCCTTCATGTCGCGACGCATGCCATCGTAAAACGCCGCCGTATGAAACAGCGGATAGACATTGAAGAACTCTGTGCCCGGCCCAATGTGGAAGTAGCTGCCGTTCGGCGGCAGATCCGGCTCCGTCTCGTCTGCCCAGAAAGCATCGAAGCCCCTCGTCACATAGTTTTCTCGGATACGATCCCAGTACCATGTCGCCGCATCCGGATTGGTCGTGTCGATGTCTGAGCCGGCGCGATCATACGGCAAGCCGTTTGTTGGCGTACCGTCTGCCAGTTTCTCAAACCAGCCGTTCTTCAACACAGTCGAGTAGTAACGGCTCTCCGGCACAAAGCGCGGCCACACGCTGATCATGGTGTGAAAGTGCATCGCATGCAGCTCGCGATTCATCGCCGTTGGATCCGGCCACAGCGTGGGATCCATGTCCATTTCGCCCATCTTCGTATAGTGGAACCAGTCAATCACCAGGTCATCGATGGGCAGGTGGCGCTCACGGTACCCCTTGGCCACGGCCATCAACTCCGCCTGCGATGTGTACCGCTGCTTACATTGAATGTAGCCGTAGGCCGACTTCGGCAGCATTGGCGCGTCACCCGTCAGCAGCCGGAAGCCCGCATAGATCTCGTCATAGGTCGTGCCGGCAATCACAAAAAAAGAAACCCGCCGGCCAACATCTGACTTCCAGGTGGTCTGATCGTTGAAGCCGAAGGAAACCGTCGTTCGCGAGGGATTGTCCCACAAGATGCCGTACCCTTTGTTTGTAACCACGAAGGGAACACAAACGCTCTGGCCTGCCGGCGCGTTGTAGTCATGCGCGCAGCGAACTGCATGGCCACGACGATCAAGAAAACCCTCCTGATTCTGTCCAAGCCCGTAGAAGTGCTCGTCCGGCGGTGTAGCAAAGGTCGCGCCCACCTCGAAGAAGGGCCGGTCGCTGGATCGACGCTCGTGCAAGATACCGGCATTGCCATCCTTATAGTTCGGGACCGACATCTGCCATCCGTTCAGCCGCAACAACGTCGCACCCTCCGGTGTCGTAATGCTCAGACCAAGGCCCGGCGTTGATCCATTGAAGAACTTCGCAATATCTGCCTGTGTTCCTGTCGGCGTCCAAGCCTTCCCCTGCGGCGCCACTGTCACGACCAGGCGCGACGAACGATAGATGTTTCCCTGCGCTTCCTCGCTTGCGGTCCAGCCCGCGTTTAGCGGCTGCGCCAGCAGACCCGGACCCGGCGCTGCGAGTGCCGCGGCGCGATCAAGACTCAGCGTGACCCGAACAATGTTCGCCGCATAGGGTTCCACCATCACCGTCGCGGCGCCGCGGGTCAGCGCACCCTTCGCGCCCAGAGCCTGCGCGGCTATCGGGTAGCTCACCAAGACAAGTGCCGCTCCTATCACTCGAATCATGCGTCTGCTCTCCCGCCCTTCGCCCGTGGGGTTCATCGTTCACTGAACCACGAAATGGTACGTGCCGGATCCGATCTCTGCATCCGCCTTCGCCCCGCTCGCTTTGATTGGCACATCATCGAGCGTCGCTGTGCCGCGTGGACCCTTGGGCAGCTCCACGGTCGCGGTTGTATTGGCCGGCAGCGTGACTGCCAGAGCAAGACCACCCTGCCCGTCGCGCGTCCAGTCCGTCACAATCGTTCCATAGGCCGAATCGTACTCGGTTCGCGCATGCAGCAGCCGCGCATCGGTGTGCGGCGCGATCACAACATGATGAAAGCCCGCACCTGCTGCATCCGTGTCGATTCCGGAGACTCTGCGGTACACCCAGGCCATCACCGACCCGAACGCATAGTGGTTGTATGAGTTCATGCCCGGATCTCCCGTGTCGCCGTTCCACCGCTCCCACCATGTCGTCGCGCCCTTGCTGACCATGTAGCCCCAACTCGGGTAGCTGTCACTCATCAGCAGCCGATACGCCACATCACTCCGCCCTTCCTCATCCAAGACAAAGAGCAGGAATGGCGTCCCCAAAAACCCGGTCGTTAAATGGTTGCCATGCTCCTCGATGCTTGCCACCAGATGGTCCGTCATCGCGCGGCGTTGCCCCGGTGTCGCCATGCCGGTGTAAAGCGCCAAGAGGTATGCCGTCTGGGTCCCACCCGCTACTGTGCCATCTTCGGTTACATATGCCTTACGGAAGGCGTCACGCACCTTCGCCTCACTTGCCTCATAGTCCCTCGCCTCCTGAACGCGTCCCGTGGCCTTGGCCATCACACTCATCTGTCGGGCGATCAAAGCCCAGTAAGCGGTGGCCACCAGATCCCGCGGGGTGTTCGGATCCGGCGCCAGCCAGTCCGCATAGTTCGGTCCGAGCTCCTTCTGCCGCAAGTGATTCGCATTGCTCGTTTCGATGAAGCGCATCCATCGCGCCATCGCCGTCCAGTTGCGGTCAATCACACTACGATCCCCGTACTGCATCCACGTCGCATACGGCACCAGCACACCCGCATCGCCCCATCCCGGGGCGCCCGTCGCTTCAGCGCCGACCAGCAGCAGATTTGGCGAGATATTCGCGAAGCTGCCGCCCTCAGTCTGCGCGTCCGTCACGTCATCCATGAACGTGTGCGTGAAGGCATCGATATCGTAGTTATACGATCCCGTCCGCCAGAAGACGCCTGCATCACCCATCCAGCCCATGCGTTCGTCGCGTTGCGGGCAGTCCGTCGGCACCGAAAGGAAATTTCCCCGCTGCCCCCATAGCCCAAGCTCAAACATGCTGTTCAGCAACGCGCTCGAGCTTGAGAATCGCATCGCCGGCGCGTCCGGCAGGCTGTTCATCACCTTGCCTTCAAGCGTCTCCTTGCCGGCGTCCGGGGGCAGGCCGCTCACCTGCACATAGCGAAAGCCATGGAACGTAAATGCAGGCGCCCACTCCTCAGGGCCATCGCCGCGCAGCGTGTATTCATCCGTTGCGTCGGCGTTGCGCAGGTTCTCCGTGTAGACACTGCCATCCGGTTTCAGCCGCTCGGCAAATTGTAGCCGTACTGTCGTTCCACGCGTGCCGCGCACTCGCAGCGTCACCAGGCCCACCATATTCTGGCCCATGTCGAACACCATCTCCGGCTGGTGTCCGGCCTGTACTGGCAGCCGTCGCGCGCTCACCGGTTGCACGTGTTCTGATACATGCACGGCGCGATCCGCTTCCGCTGAGACTGTAACCTCTGTCGATACAGATCCTTCCTTCACCGGCATCCATCCGCCCTTAGCCCTGAAACCCGCAGCGTTCCATCCTGGCTGCGCCCGTCGTGCGTCATAGGTTTCACCGCCGTAGATCTCCGCCGAATCCGTCGCATCGGCCGTACTGTGCCAGCCGTTATCAGAAACCACAAGGGCGTGAGAGCCGTCCGCCATCGTCACATCAAGCTGCGCGCGCAGCAGGTCAGGCCCGGGAAACTCGCGGATACCCGCCCACAGCAGCGGACTGCCATGCCACCCCGCGCCCAGCATCGCACCCAGGGTATTCCTGCCCGGATGCACCATCGCCGTCACGTCGTACGTCTGGTAGAGCACGCGTTTGCGAAAGTCCGTAAAGCCCGGCGTCAGCTCGCTTTCACCGACCCGTTGGCCGTTCAGGAACGCCCGATAGGCACCCATCGCCGTGACATACAGTCGCGCAGATCGCACCGGACCTCGCAACGCAAATTCATCGCGCAGCAGCGACACGCGCGTCGACAGACGGTCCGGCGCCGGCGTCATCTCCTTCCGGTCCGAGCCCACACTCACGCGCAGATCCTTCAGCCCGCCAACTGCCTGGGCGGCCTGCCACTGCCCGCCACTCAGCCGCGTTGACCAACTAGCATCGCTCACCACCTGCCGCACATGCCCCCTGCGGTCGTGCATCTCGAGCACCGCGGCCATCGCCTGCGCCACCGTGTCAGGCGACTTCGCCCCACGCGCCCTCGTTCGGACGAGGATCTCGTTATCACCCGCGGCGCCCTTTCCCGCTTTCAGCGCGGTACGGACATCTTCGCGATCAAACGCGCCCCACTCTTCCTTGTGTCCGGTCTGCTGACCGTTCACCGTCGTGGTGAACGTTCCGCCGCTGAGCACATGAAATACCGCCGTCTCCGGCATCACGTCGAGATGAACGATCGTCCGAAACTCTGCCTCCTGCCGTCCCGGTACGTGCCGCGCATCGCCACCCGGCAGCCACAGCCACTGCACCCGTGCCAGTATCGCCTGCTCCGCTGCATCATCGTGGGCGATCCAACGCGCCGTCCAGTCCTCTGGCCGCAGCAGTCCCATCTCCCACCACGCCGTCTCGGCCGATCGCTCCTCGCGCCCCTCCGCGTCCCACGTCCGCACCCGCCAGAAATACCGCTGTCTGCTCGCAAGCTTCGGCCCGGAGTACGGGATGCCCACAGAATCGGACGAAGCCACCCGGCCGCTGTCCCACACATCCGGCTTCCCCGCCCGCAATGCCTCAACCGAGCTCGCCACCTCAAGCTCATACGCCGTCTGCCGCCAGTTGCGCGCCATGGCATCACTTCGCCACGAGAGCATCGGCTCCAACGCATCGATGCCAAGCGGGTTCACGCACTGCTCCACCCGTAGACCCACTGGCGCAGCAAACACTGCTGGCACAGCCACCAGACCGGCCACGGCAATCATCCCAAGCAGCTTGCCCCTCCATCCACTTGCCACGCGAAGATCCTCTTTTCCGTCCTCAATCAGTCATTCTCGCCGCGGCTTCACTGTGTCACACTTCGAAGGTCTTTGAAAGCCTCCTCAAGATCTCCGAGACCTACCGCCGCACCAAGCCGCCTTCCCAAACCAGGCGTTTGCGCCTGAAGCCAGGCGTTCGCAGTTTATGGCACCATTTCAAAAGAGCGGGAGCATCTACCATCCCGCCCATAGAGGAGCCGCACATGCCCTGGTTCTCGGTCCAAGCACTCAGTGTGTCCGAACAGCAGATCGAAGCCTCTGTTGACCGTCTCCTCGCCGAAGCACGCCTCCGCATCAACCGCGATCTCAAACGCGTGCTGTTGTTGCCGCCCGACCTCACCCGAGCCCACTCCGGAGCTGGCCGCATCACAGAACTCCTCTACAACAAGCTGCCAGATGCGCATGTCGAGGTCATTCCAACTCTCGGCCAGCACATCCCCCATACCGAAGCCGAAAACAAACGGATGTTTGGTTCCATTCCGGAAGACCGCATCTTCGCGCACGATTGGCGCGAAGGCTGCGTCCGTGTCGCAACCATCCCCGCCTCGCTCGTCGCTGAGACCACAGGCGGCGTCGCCGATTGGGAGATCCCCGTCGATCTCAACAGCAAGCTCATGGATGAGCACTGGGATCTCATCATCAACATCGGCCACGTCGTGCCGCATGAGGTCTTAGGCTTCGCCAACCACAACAAGAACTATTACATCGGCCTCGGCGGCAAAGACACCATCTGCGCCTCGCACATCGCCGCCGCCGTCTACGGCATCGAGAACAATCTCGGCTGCCTCATCACGCCGCTGCGTGCCTGCTACAACTGGTCCGAAGACGAGCACCTCGCCCACCTGCCCGACGTCTATCTGCAGATCGTCATGCGCCGGGACGAACACGGAAAGCTCGTCACGAGCGGCATCTTTGTCGGCGACGATCTCGAGACCTACCTCGAGGCCGCACGCCTCTCCCGCGAGCAGAACATCATCACTTTCGATCGGCCAATCAAGAAGATCGTTGCCGTCATGCAGGCCGACGAGTTTCGCGCTACCTGGGTCGCCAACAAAGCCGTTTATCGCACCCGCATGGCCATCGCTGACGGTGGCGATCTGCTCATCCTCGCGCCCGGTGTCGAGCGCTTCGGCGAGCAGCCAGAGGTCGACGCGCTCATCCGCAAGTACGGCTATCGCGGTACCGAGCGCACGCTCGCCCTGTACAAAACTGAAGCCGACATGCAAGAGATTCCTCACGGCGTCGCGCATCTGATTCACGGCTCGAGCGAAGGCCGCTTCACCATCACCTACGCGCCCGGCCATCTCACTCGCCAGGAGATACAAAGTGTCGGCTACCAGTACGCCGACCTGGCTGAGATGCAGGCCCGCTACGATCCGTCCTTCATGCAGGAAGGCTGGAACACCATGCCCGACGGCGAAGAAGTCTTCTACATCTCCACGCCGTCCGCCGGCCTGTGGGCCACCGAAGCCAAACTCAACAACCCTGCACGCAAAGAGCTGGCAACAGCCTAGCCGCCGGGAGACTGCAGCCCAGCCGAGTTCCCCAGCCGACCTCCGCGGAAAGCGCCACTCCACCATCGCCGGAAAGCGGGAACCACGAAGCACACACGCCAGCACCAGCCCTGGAACAGCAGAGATCGAAGAACATCTCCTGCGGTCAGCCTTCAGGCACGCAAAAGGTTTACCGTACTTCCATGCTCAATCGCCGCCATCTGCTGCGGAGCCTGTCCGCCGCCGCGCTTCTGCCGCGCAGCCTTGCCACTCGTGCCGCCGCTCCACCCCGCGTTCGCTTGCTCATCGGCACCGGCACCGCTGCCCCCAGCTCAAGCAAAGGCATCTACCTCGCAGACTGGGATCCCAAAACCGGCCAGATCGGCGCGCCCACGCTCGCCGCCCCGCTCGAAAGCCCTACCTGGCTCGCCCTCGCGCCGCACGCGTCACGGCTCTACGCCCTGAGCGAGATCAAAGCCGGCGAGGTCACCGCGTTCGATCTCCGCCCAGGCGCGCCGGCCGAGTCCCTCCTGCATCTCCTCAACGAGCAGTCCGCCGAAGGCGAAGGCCCCGCCCACCTCGCCGTCAACGTCGACGGCCGCTCCGCCTTCGTCGCCAACTACGGCTCCGGCTCCATCACCTCCTACAAGCTCGAGAAGTCCGGCGCACTCTCCGCGCCCGTCTCGCACATCCAGTACACGCCTGTCGACGCCAACCCCGTGCACGCCAAGCCCCACGCTCACCAGGTCACCCCGTCTCCCGATGGCCGCTTTCTACTCGTCAACGACCTCGGCTCCGACCGCATTCTCATCTACAAGATCGACTCCGGCTCCGGCAAGCTCACCCCCAACTCGCCCGCATTCTGGCAGGGCCGCTTCAAGTCAGGCCCGCGCCATCTCACCTTCCACCCCAACGGCAAGTGGGTCTACAACGTCAACGAGCTCGACTCCACCGTCGACCTCCTCTACTGGAACAACATTCGCGGCACGCTTACATCGCACGGCGAGCCCGTCTCAACGCTCCCCGTCGGCTTCCCAAAAGACACTGCCTTCTGCTCGGAGATTCTCACCTCACCTGACGGCCGCTTCGTCTACGTCGGCAATCGCCGCAACGAAACCGTCGCCCGGCTCGACGTCAACCCCAGCTCCGGCGAGCTCCTCCTCTCGCAGCTTGCCCCGCACGGCGGCAAGACCGCGCGCCACGTCACCCTCGATCCCTCTGGCCGCTTCCTTCTTGTCGCGCTGCAGGATTCGAACGGCATCGCCGTCCTCTCCCGCAACGATCGCTCCGGCGAACTCTCTGATCCCCTGCACACCTACGCCATCGACAGCCCGCAATGCCTTGTCTTCACCACCTGACTACACGTCACCATCAAGCAGAAGGCGCCGGCCGAAGCAGCGCCCTTTCTCCTTACGAGATGCACCGGACGTCCTAAGCCTTACCCGCCTCCACCTCGAACGTCATCTTGATATCGTCACCCAGCACACTGTCGCCCGACTTCAGGTTCCCGTTCCACACCAACCCAAAGTCCTTGCGATTGATCTGCGTCGTCGCCGAAAACCCGCGATGCGGCTTGCCATCCATCCCGATCTGTTCCTTGCTCGGCTGGTCCAGGTGCAGTGTCACCGGCTTCGTCACGCCATGCATCGTCAGATCGCCGTACACCTCATACCCGTCGCCAACCTTCTTTATGCTGGAGCTCTTGAACTGCGCCGTCGGGTACTTCGCCGTCTCAAAGAAGTCCGGGCTGTTCAGGTGCTCATCCCGCTTCGGTTCGCCCGTACTCACTGACTTCACATCGATCACAGCATCAACCGAACTCTTCAGCGGATCGGTCGCGTCAAAGTTCACCGTCCCACTCTTGATCGAGAACCGCCCATGCACCGTGGAGATCGCCAGGTGCTTGATCGAGAAATCGACCTCCGAGTGCGCCGGGTCAATCGCGTACGGCACAGCCTGGCCTAGCGCCATCGCTCCGCTGAGCGCCAGTGTCGAAAGTGGAAGCGAGAAAAGTGTCCATTGCATCGTGCAGACTCTCCAAATAGATCGTTCCTGTTGCGTTTCTGTCAGAGTGCAGAGCCCTTCCCGTACCTCGCCCGCACCAGAGCCTCTCATCCCGCTAATCTGTCCTCGCGAGCCCGCGCCTTCCGGGTCTCCGTGCGTTCCTCATGCATCGCCTTCGCCGCCATGCCGATCGTCTTGAGCCCGCGCCGCATCTGGTCTCGCTGCGAGGAGTTCAGACCACACATCATCCGCTCGATCTCCTGCTCATGCCGGCCAAACACATCCGTGATCAGCTTCCGCCCGCAGGCCGTCAGCTCCACCAGCCGAACCCGCCGATCTTCCCCACTGTTCACCCGTCGCACCAACCCTCGCTTCTCCAGCCGATCCACCGCAGACGTCATGGAGGCGTTCGTCAGCAGCACCTTCTCGCCAATCGTCGAGATCGCCAACGATCCCTTATGGAGCAAGACCTCCAGCACCGCAAAGTCGCTCAGGCACATCCCCTCTTCGGCCACACTCGCCTCCAGTACCTCCGCCATCGACCGGTACGCACGCGCCAGCACCGTCCATAGCTTCGGTCCGGTCGTCCCCTCGTCTTCCCTCATGGCGAGCTACCTTTCTCACGGTTCTAGATAGTACGACGTCGAAGAATGATGCAAAAGATCTCCCAGCCGCTCCAGACTCATCCTCGCCACTGCAGCAACTTCTCTGCCTTTGGGAACAAAGCGATGCTTCGAGCGGTCTAAGTCTCTGCATCTCCTAGGAGCCTCGCCGTGCGATCGTCTCTTCCCCTTGCCCTCTCCGCCTGCCTCGTCGCCTCCCCTGCCCTGGGCCAGACCGCCGCCCACCCCGCCTCCACCGCACGCCCCTTGCGACCGGTACCACCCGCACCCGGCACCGGGCAGCTCGCCGTCTCGCACGTCTCCCTCTACAAAAATGGCGTCGGCTTCTTTGAGCACGCCGGTCGCGTCACCGGCGACGCGACTGTCACCCTTGACCTCACCTCGTCACAGCTCAACGACGTCCTCCAGACCCTTACCGCCATCGACCTCAACGGCGGCCGCATCACCGGCGCTGGCTATAACTCCACCACCCCGCTCGACCAGCAGCTTCGAGCCCTTCCCCTCTCACTCGGTGAGCGGCCCACCGAGCAGAACCTCTTCGAAGCCCTTCGCGGCGCCCGCGTCGAGATCACCGGCTCCGGCGCATCCTTCACCGGCCGCATCCTCTCGCTCGAACTCCGGCCAGCGCCGGCCGCCGCAGCCGGCAGCACCATCCAGCCCGACTCGTCCCCCGTAGCGGAGCGCGGTGACCTGGACAAACCCCTCTACGTCGCCTCCACCGGCCAGCAGCACCGCTTCCTCACCGTCATCGCCGACTCCGGCGCCACCCGCACCCTCGAGCTCACCTCCAGCACCATCGTCCACCTCCTCGATGCCCCACTTCGCACCGACCTCAACACCTATCTCCAGCTCCTCGATCGCAACCGCTCCGAAGGCATCCGCCACCTCACCCTCACCGACCGCGGTCCCGTCGGCAGCCAAGCCACCCGCGACCTCCGCGTCTCCTTCCTCTCCGAAGTCCCGGTCTGGAAGTCCACCTACCGCCTCCTCTTCACCGACCCGACCTCCAATGCCACCTCACCCTCCGCCAGTCAGACCGCTACCCTCCAGGGCTTCTCCGTCATCGACAACACCACCGGCGAAGACTGGACTGACATCCATCTCTCGCTCATCGCCGGCAGCCCGCAAAGCTTTCTCCAGCCCCTCGCCCAACCCATCTACGCCCGCCGCTCTGAAGTCCCCATCGCCCAGGACGCCCAGCTCACTCCTCAGACCCACGACTCCGCCCTTCCGAACAACATCAAGATGCTCAAGGAAGACGGTGCCCCACCGCCCGCAGTCGCCGGCGTTGCCGGGATGTCGCAGAACATAGCCGGTGGCATAGCCACGTATGGCACGGGCAATGGCGCCGGCATCGGTGCCGGCATCGGCGGCAATCTGGGCGGTGGCACCCGGCGCATCGGAGGGCCCGTAAACGGACGCCAATTCAACTCCGCCCCGCAACTCGCGGCCCCCATGCAGCCCTATGAGACCATCGCCGCCAACTCCAACGACCCCAACACCACCACCGCCGCCTTCGACGACTTCTTCGCCTACAACCTCACCGACCCCGTCACCATCCCGCGCAACGGCTCAGCCCTCGTCCCCATCCTCCAAACCCCCATCCAGTCCGAGCGCGTCACCCTTTGGTCTCCGTCGGAGCCCGTCCCCCTCCGCGCCCTCTGGATCACCAACATCTCCTCACTCACCCTCGACCGCGGCTCCTTCACCATCGTCGAGAACGGCAACTTCGGCGGCGAAGGCCTGCTCGATACCATCCATCCCGGCGAGCGCCGCCTGCTCTCCTACGCCGCCGACCAAGCCGTCCGTGTCTCCGTCGACCACCGCAGCGACACCCGCCGCGTCACCACCATCTCCGTCGTCAAAGGCGTCCTGAAGGCTACCTCCGCAGAGATTGCCGAGGTCGAGTACCTCGTCTCGAACGCCGCCCCGGACGCCCGCACCGTCATCGTCGAGCAGCCCCGTCGCCCGGGCTGGACCATCGACAGCGCCAGCGGCCCTCAAGCCAACGATCCCAAGCCGACCGAGACTACACCCACCGTCTACCGCTTCCGCGTCGCCACCAATCCCAAAGAAACCGTCCGGCTCCACATCGGCGAGCGCCACACCCTCGATGAATACTTCCGCCTCGTCGACGCCACCGAGGAGCAACTCACCGTCTTCCTCCACAACGCCAACGCCAGCCCGTCCCTCATGCAGCAACTCGAACCCATCTTCGCCGCCAAGCGGGCCGTCGCGACACTCGATGGTCAGATCGACGGCAAACAAACCGCAATCGGCCAACTCGTCGAAGATCAGAAGCGCCTGCGTGACAACCTCGCCGCTCTCAAGGGCACCAGCGAAGAGCGCTCTCTTGCGAAGCGCTACACCGCCGAGCTCAACGCCCAGGAAGACTCCCTGTCCACCCTGCGCCGTGATCTCGCCACCCTTCAGGCCCAGCGCTCCGCCGCCCAATCGGATCTCGACAGCAAAATCAACTCACTGCAGCTGTAGAACACCCTCGAGCCGCGTCCGCTCTCTGCTCTACTTTCGCCCGCCCCCCGCGCCCAGCGGCGGTGCCGTCGGATCCGCCTCACCCGTCACCTTCGGGTAGTAGCCCGTTCGCGTCCGCACCTGCAGCTTGTTGTATCCCTTTTCTTTCGCGTCCACATGGATCTGCCGGTAGCCACCCAGCGTCGGCGACTTCGTCGACCGGTACGCGATCGAGTACTGCGTCCGGATGTCCTGCGCCACCTCTGCCGTAATCGCATCCACTTCGCGGACCGACTTCGGAAAGTAGGCAAGTCCTCCCGTCTGATCGCTCAGCGTCTGCAGCACCCGTTGCGCGTGCCGCGCCTCCCGCTTGTCCGTGTCTGACCCAAACAGCAGCCCGATCGAGTAAATCACCGGCCCGTCCAGATCCTGAATCTTCCGGATCGCCTGCTCGAGCGTAGCACTCGACGCATTATCTTCACCGTCCGTCACCACCAGCAGCACCTGCTTCGGCTTCTTTGCATTCTTCGCCAGGTAGTCCGCACTCGCCACCAGCGCGTCGTACATCGCCGTCCCGCCACTCGCCTTGATATACCCCAGACCCTGCTGCAGCTTGTTGATGTCGCTTGTAAAGTCCTGGTCTATGAACGCCTCCCACGAGAAGTCCACGAGAAACGCCTCATCCTGCGGGTTCGAGAGCTTAATAAGGTTTAGCGACGCCTGCTCAACCGCCTGCTTCTTGTCATACATCGATCCCGAGCTGTCAATCAGAATCCCCAGCGAGACCGGCAGGTCCTCATGCCGGAACGAGGAGATCGTCTGCGGAACCCCATCCTCATACACATGGAAGGCATCCTTCGTCAGGTCCAGTACCGATCGCCCGCTGCCGTCGATCACCGTCGCATTCAGCCGTACTTCGTACGCGTCCTGCCGCAGCGTGTAGCGGCCGTTCTCCCGTGCCAGCTCCTGTGCCGTCTGTCCCGTCGCCTGCGTCTGGTTCGTCGCCGCGGGCGTCGGTACATCCGGGTCCGGCGATTCGACCGGATCACGATCCACCGTCAGCGAAGGCTGCTGCCCGGCCGTCCCTTGTGCCCGCACCGGCCCGCCCCAACTCAGCCCAGCGGCCATAATCGCCACCGCCACCCACCCTGTCTTAGTCCGACGGTGCATAGTACCCCTGGCGAAAGTGCACGGCGAGCAGCGGTAGTCCCGGTGGCGGCAACAGTCGTACCTTCAATTTACGCCAGTTCCCATCGTGCTTTATGTTGTTCGGCCGATACCCGATCACGTACTGGTTTCGTAGCTCCGCGCTGATCCGCGTAGCGATATCACTCATGTCCCCCACGTCTGACACCCGAAACATGCGCCCGCCCGTCATCTCGCAGATGTCGGTCAAGAGCAGTGGTCCTAGCTGCTCTTCCTGCGTCGGCGCATATTGGTCAAAGATCCCGATCGCGTAGAGCTGCATATCGCTCTCCTTCACCACGCGCCGCAGCTCGGCCTCTGTATAGCGGCTGCGATTGTCTCCGCCGTCCGAGATAATCAGCAACGCCTTGCGGTCATACTTCGCCTGCCGCAGCTTGTTGGCGCCCAGGTAGATCGCGTCGATCAGCGCCGTCCGGTTCGCCGGCTTCAGCATCACCATCCGCGCTTCTACATCCTCCACCTCATTCGTGAAGTCCACAATCACCG
The DNA here is from genome assembly GCA_964235665.1 of uncultured Acidobacteriaceae bacterium. Classification (GTDB taxonomy): domain Bacteria; phylum Acidobacteriota; class Terriglobia; order Terriglobales; family Acidobacteriaceae; genus Edaphobacter. The sequence continues at coordinate 944,477 of CAXSAY010000001.1, read as the reverse complement.
CTGGCCGATCGTTGAACCCCACCACGAAGTACTCGTCCTGCGGATTGCTGGTCCGCAAAAACTCGCTGAGCGCCTTCCGCGCCCGCACAAACTTCGAGCTCATACTGCCGCTCAGGTCGAAGATGATCCCAATCGAAACAGGTGCGTCCTCAACGGAGAAGCTCTTCACCTGCTGCACCGTGTTGTTCTCAATCACCTGGAAGTTCTCCCGCTCAAGCCCTGTCACCAACCGGTTCATCGGGTCAGTCACTGTCATCGGCACCAGAACGATATTCACATCCACCCGGATTCGTGAGTTCTTCTGACTCGTCGCCAGCTCCGCCGCGTTTGTGCCCGAGCCATCCACCACCGGCTTCTTTTCTTCCGCAGTCTTCGGCTTCTGCCGCGCAGGGTCCGTCGTCGCCTGCCCCAGTGGATTCTCCTGCGCCATCGCACTTCGGCCCATCGTCCCGGTCACCCAAAGGCCAGCCCATACCACCAGCAGCAACAACACCAAGCGCGTCCCCAGGCACTTCTCGCGCATCTTCCCCAAAACGTCGCGTTCGTTCCACATGTTAAGACCGACCCACTCGCGACTGACATCTTTCGGCGATCGTCGCGCGCTCCGCCGAACACACTCCGTGGGACGTTTCGCCGCCTCGTTCGCTCAAAGGCGGACCAAAATCTCCCCGCGTGTCCGCAGACTACACCCCATCCGGCCTCTTGCGCCTTAACAGACCGCGGCCATCCATCACCAAATCAAAACAGAAGTACCGAAATCACCAGCGAGCTCACGTCCCGCCAAGAGTCCCGCAACGACGCACCCCGCATCCGACCGCCTGCTTAATGCGCCGCCGCATCCTTCGGTGCATCTCCCGGCCGGTTCTTATTCAGCAGAAACGCCAGCACAATCATGCCGCAGCTCATCCAGCACAGCGCCATATAGATATCGGAGTAGCTCAGAGCGCCCGCCTGTTGCTGCAGTTGGTTATAGATTGTGGCCTGCGCCGCGCCCATCCCCTGCGCCCCGCCGCCGTTAAGATTGATTGCTCCCGCCAGACCCTGCGCCCGCTCCGCAAACACCGGATTCGTCATTCGCATCGACTCCTGCAGCCGCGCCTGGTGGAACAGCCCGCGATTCGTCACCGCCGCACCCGTCAACGCGATCATGATGCTTCCGCCCACATTTCGCATGAAGTTGATAATGCCCGAGACCTGGTTACTCGCCTCACGTGGCAAGCCAACATAGGCTGCATTTGTAATCGAAATAAAGCAGAACGGGATGGGTAGCATCTGCAGCACGCGCAGAAACGAGGCGAACCCGAAACTCATCTGCAGTGTTGTATGCGTCGCCGCGTAGTAGAACGAACAGGCAAAGAACACGAAGCCCACTGCCGCCAGGTTTCGCGCGCTGAACTTACCCGTCAGAATGCCCGCCATCGGCATCACCACCACCAGTGCGATCCCTCCTGCCGTCAGCGCCTTGCCCGCATTCGTCGCTGTATACCCGAGCAACGCCTGCAGAAACTGCGGCTGCAGCACCGTCGACGCATTCAGCACACCACCTACCAGGCTCATCAAGAAACAGCAGATCGCAAAGTTCCGGAACTTGAACAGTTTAATGTTCATCAGCGGAGCCTTCGCCTTCCACTCCCAGTAGATGAACCCAACCATCCCAATCACAAACATCGCCGCAAACACGCGAATGAAGTCGCTCGAGAACCAGTCGTTCTCCTCGCCCTTATCAAGCGCAATCTGCAATCCACCCATCGCCAGCGTCAAAAAGCCCAGCCCGATATAGTCCACGCGGAATAGGTTCGATCGATCGGCCTTGATCCACGGTGGATCCTGCACCATCCGCTGCACCAGAATCAGCGCCAGCACGCCGATCGGAATGTTGATGTAGAAAATCCATCGCCACGAGTAATTGTCAGTAATCCATCCGCCCAGCGTAGGTCCAATCGACGGCGCCAGCACCGCCACTAGCCCGTACAGCGCAAACGCCTGGCCACGCTTCTTCGGCTCAAACGAATCCGCCATAATGGCCTGCGCCATCGGCTGCAAGCCACCGCCACCAATGCCTTGAAACACCCGCGCCAGCAGCAGAATGGGCAGGCTCGGCGAGATCGCGCACAGAAAGCTCGAAACCGTAAAGATCACGATGCATAGCTGAAAGAAGTTGCGTCGCCCAATAACGCTCGACGCCCAGCCGCCCAGCGGCAACACGATCGCGTTCGATACCAGATAGCTTGTCAGCACCCACGTGCCCTGGTCTGTGCTGGCTCCCAGATTGCCCGAGATATGCGGCAGCGCTACGTTTGCAATCGAGGTGTCCAGCACCTCCATAAATGCCGCCAGGGCAACTGTCGCCGCGATCAACCAGGGGTTGAACTTAGGTTTCCACTCCGCATGCTCATCCGCCAACGCACAACTCCAGTCCTACGGTTCTACTGACCTGTAGCCAGGCTGGGCTTTTGCAAACACACCCGCTTAGCATCAGCTCTGTCCTAGATAGACTCCCCGTGCCCCACTCCGGATGCGTTTTCTTCCCCCTGCACGTTCTCAAACGCCCCAGCTTCTTCGCTTGCCCTTCCGAGCGCAGCCGACAACCCTCCTTTTCTATCCGGGAACATGCATAGCCAGGAACCATCGTTCGACCCACCAACCCCTGCTTGTCATCCTGACCGAAGCGGAAGGGTTCATGCCTTCGTCCTTAGGATCCACCTTTCGTCTTTTACGACCCACGCCTTTCGTCTTTCACGACGCAGCGAAGCGACCTACACGACCTCCACCCTACCCTGCTATCCCGCCTCCGCCACCCCGTACAATCCACACAGACATTCAGCTTTCAAGGACTCCCGCAATGGCCCAGATCTACCCCTTCCGCGCTCTCCGCTACGACACCAGCCGCGTCCGCATGGAAGACGTCGTCACCCAGCCCTACGACAAAATCTCGCCCGCCATGCAGCAGCGCTACTACGAGCTCAGCCCCTACAACCTCATTCGCGTCATTCTCGGCAAGCACGAGCCGGCCGACTCCGAACCGCAGGACTTCCTCCCCGCCGGTGAGCGCGCCCACAACGTCTACACCCGCGCCGCCGGCTACCTCTCCGGCTGGCGCAAGGAAAACATCCTCCGCGAAGAGGCCGAACCGGCCCTCTACGGCTACTCCCAGACCTATACCGTCCCCGGTACCTCCGAAGTCCGCGAGCGTCGCGGCTTCATTGCTCTCGGCCACCTCTACGACTACGCCGAAAAGGTCGTCTACCGCCATGAGCAGACCTTCCCCAAGCACAAGTCCGACCGCCTCGCCCTCTTCAAAGCCACCCGCGCCTACTGCGAGCAGATCTACATGCTCTACTCCGACCCCGCCTTCACCGCCGAAAAGCTCATCTTCGGCGCAGCGAGCGGCAGCGCCCAGGATGCCGCCGGCCAGACCCATACCCAGCCTGACCTCACCATAACCGACGAGTACAACGTCGTCCATCGCCTCTGGCGCCTCACCGACCCCTCCCTCATTAACCTCATCGTCACCGCCATGCGCGACAAGAAGCTCATCATCGCCGACGGCCACCACCGCTACGAGACCTCCGTCGCCTACGCCAGAGAGCGCTCCGCTCAGCTGAACCTCCCCTTCGGCCGTCGCTCCGACGAAAACGACGAGTCTCCCTCGAATCTGATCGACTCCGACCAGCGCCCCAACCTCGCCGCACCGCCCTTCCCCGAGGCCGCCATGATGATGACCTTCGTCAACATGGACGCCCCCGGCATCACCATCCTTCCCACCCATCGCGTCGTCACAGGCCTCGCCTCCGCACCCGCGACCCTTCCCGAAGAAAACGGCGGCCCCACCGACGGCAGCGCTACCCTCTCCGCGAACGACCGTGGCTTCTCCTCGCCCGACTTCCTCACGGGCGCCTCCGCCCTCTACACCGTCACGCAGCTCCCGAATACCGACCCCACAGTCTCGCCCGCACCTCCGCTCGAGATTGCCAGCGCCGCCGCCGCCAGACTCCTCGCCACCCTCAACGCCACGGCCGGCCACGCCTTCGTCGCCGTCACCCTCGCCGGCAACTACCTCCTCCAGCCGAAGCCCGAAGCCGTCGCCCCCATCCTCGCCCAGCTCTCCCCCAAGCAGCGCCAGCTCGAGGTCGCCGAGCTCCATACCGTCCTCCTCGACCACCTGCTCGGTCTCACACCCGACCGCATCAAGGCCACCGGAAACATCAGCTACCTCCGCGACGCCGGCGAAGCCATCGCCCTCGTCCAAACCGGCGCCGCCAACCTCGCCTTCCTCATCAAGCCCATCACCCTCGACCAGCTCAAAGACGTCTCCCTCTCCGGCGACGTCATGCCCCAGAAGTCCACCGACTTCTACCCCAAACTCCTCAGCGGCCTAGCCATCTACGCCCTCGACTAACCCACCAGAAACCCACCGGCTCTGGCCTCGTGTTCTTCGTTGTCATCCTGAGCGAGGCGGAAGGATTCCCGCATTTCGTCTTTCCCGACGGAGCGAAGCGACACGAACCCATCTGTCGCCAAATAACATCCTGTGCCAACTCAATCGTTGATTCGATCAGCCGTCGGTCAGCATGCCACAAAAATCTGCTCCCTGCGGCGCCTCTCTGGTTGTCATCCCGCAGGGGTCTGCTTCTCTACCCAGAAATCCACGCGCCCCATCGCCAACAGAAAAGCCCCCGCCATCAGGCAGGGGTTCCTCAAGCACTCCAACCAGCCACTACCGCTCACCCTCTGGATAGTCCGCGCCCAGCGACTCCGCCTTCCACCCATCCAGATCCTTCTTCACCGTCTCCAGCTTCTTATAAGCCAGATCGAGCGCCATCTTTCCCAGCACCAGGTGCAGCGGCGGATCATCCGACTCCACCGCTTGGATAATCATCTCGCCCGCCCGTACCGGATCTCCCACCTGCTTGCCGCTGTTCGCGCGCGTCTGCTGTCGCCGCTTTCCAGCCGTCTCGTCATAGTCAGAGATCACCGTCTTCGACTCCAGAATGGACGCACCCGACCACTCCGTTCGAAACGGCCCCGGCTCGACCACAATCACCTTGATCCCCAATGGCTTCAGCTCTATCTGCAGCGACTCGGACAAGCCCTCGACCGCATACTTCGTCGCATGGTAGTAGCCCGTCGCACCAAAGCTCACCAGCCCGCCAATCGACGAGAAGTTCACGATGTGCCCGCTCTTCCGCGCCCGCATTCCCGGCAGCACCTCCTTGGTCAGGTCCACCAGCCCAAAGAAGTTCGTCTCGAACAGCTTCCGCACGGCGTCGTCCTCGCCCTCTTCGATCGCCGCCAGATACCCGTACCCGGCATTATTCACCAGCACGTCGATCTGCCCGAACTTCTCCTCCGCCTGCTTCACCGCCGCCCGGATCTCCTCCGGCTTCGTCACATCCAGCGTCACCGCCAGCGCCGTCTCCTCATGCCCGGCCACCAGCTCACGAACCTCCTCCACCTTACGAGCCGTCACCACCGCCCGCCATCCCCGCGCCAACACCAGCTTTGCAAGCTCCTTGCCAAATCCCTTCGAACATCCTGTAATAAACCAAACCGGTGCGCCCTGCTGTGCCATGTGTGTCTCCTCCCGGTTTCGATGCGTCCGTCACGAGCATCGAACCAAACATGGCCCAGCCCTCCGGTATGCCCCCTCGTAAAAACATCACAGTCGTCCTCGTCCACGGCGCCTGGTGCGACGCCAGTGTCTGGACCAACACCCTCCTTCCGCTCGCGCATGAGGGCTACAGCGTCCGCGCCGCCCAGCTTCCCCTCGAGTCCTTCGCCGGCGACGTCAAAGCCCTCACCAACCTGCTCGACCACGTCGAGGGCCCCATCCTCCTCGCCGGCCACTCCTACGCCGGCGCCGTCATCTCCGAGGCTGGCCGCCACGATAAGGTCAAAGCCCTCGCCTACATCTGCGCCTTCGCCCCCGAGGCCAACGAAGTCCTCGGCGCCGTCCTGGCCATGAACCCCGCCAAGGCCCAGATGAGCCTCCAGCCGGACGCCCAGGGCTTCTTATGGCTCGACGCAGCCTTCGCCGCAGACGCCCTCGGCCACGACCTCCATCGCGGCGTCATTCACCTCGCTGTCGCCACCCAGAAGCCAACCAGCGCCAGCCTCTTCACCGGGCAGCTCTCCGGCGATCCCGCTTGGAAGGCAAAGCCCTCCGCCTACCTCATCACCACCGACGACCACATCCTCGCCCCCGCCACCCAGCATCAGCTCGCCACCCGCCTCAACGCCCGCGTTGAAGAGGTCGCCGCGAGTCACCTCGTCCCCCTCTCCCAACCCGAAGCCGTCGCCAACTTCCTCCGCACCTCCGCCGAGTCTCTTCTTTAGTCACAGAGGGCTGAGGGCTTGCCTACAACGCATCTCTCCTTGGTAGGACCTCCATCCCTCAGCTCCCACCCTTAGAAAACTTCCGATTAATATCCGGCCAGAACTCCTTCACATACAGCGTCGCCCCGTCCAGAATCAAACTCGTCAGCCAGCGCTGTCCCGTCTTCGTCCACGTGTCGTACTGCCCCGGGTAGTACGCCGTTGAGATCCCCGCCGCCGCCCCAGCGCCCACGATCTCCGAAACATTCAACGTCTCCCCGCCACTATCCTTGCGCGTGATCAGAATCCGCGACCCCGCATAGATCGAGCGCTTCACGAACCCGCCCTGCCCCAGCGTGTAGTACCGGCTATCTTCATGCGTCACCGTCGGCAAAATCGACTCCACCAGCAAGTTCTCGTCCGCCTGGTCCGCGAACGTATGCCAGAAGTACCGCGCATACCCCGCCGCGCCCTGATGGAACGCCGGGTACGAACTCGTCGCCTGCGCAATCCCCGCCTGAATGCCCACAAAGATCACTGCAGAATAATCGAAGCTGTCCTCAAACCCGGTCTTAAACTTCTCCTTCGGCGTCTGCGGCGGCAGCTTCACCCCTGCACTTACCGACCGGAAGTTCGGTACGATCCCTAGAATCCGCTTGGTCTGTTGCGGCCCCGCCGTGTCCGCTGCCTGGCCGGAACCATCTGCCGGCGCCACGCCCGGCGCATCCGGCAACGCAGCTGCTCCTGGCACAACGCCCGCCGCACCAGTCGAGACATCGCCTGCCTCAGTCCCGCCCGGCACCGTCATCGTCACCAAACGTACTTCCTGGCCCGCCGGCGCCGTCTGCGCCCATACCGCGGGCGTTGCGCCCATCACCATCACAGCAGCAAGAAACCTGATCATCGTCGAGTGGCACCCCTTTAACCATCACTACCAAGCTGTCTGCACAGAGCCATACCCCACACCGGACCATCGTGGCGGCGCTCCCTGCGCTCAGGAATCGCACACTCCACGCAGCAACAGCACGGGGGCGCAATACATCCTGCAGCTCTAATCGATGCACGTTAGACGAGAGCGACTCCAATTTGGACGAATCCCACTTCCTGGTTGCTTCGAGCGCTCTCGTCACCCATCGCTGCCCTCCACCTCACCCGAAGAGCAATCGCCTCTCCGGACAGGAAAAAGCCGCCGCCAACTTCGGCAGCGGCTCTGGCAAGACCAATCCCTTACTGCGGGTTCGCCACGCGATCCTTCTCGGCAGTCGCCTTGTCCTGGGCCTTGTCCGCCTTCTTCTGCGCCTTTGTGCTAAGCGCCTTTCGCTGTTCCTTGTCGGCTTTGGCCTGCGCCTTGTGCGCGTCCGCGCTCTTCTTCTGCGCATCCTCGTTCTGCTTCAGCTGGGCTTTTGTGTCCGCCGTGTCCGCCGTCGCGCTCTGGGCAAATCCCGATCCCGTCAACGCAGCAGCAACCGTCAAAACAGCAGCATATCGATTGAGTCTCATACAAATCTCCTCACTGAATTAGACACCAAACGCCGCCAACCAAGTTGGCCGCCGTGCCGCTCCAGCGCAGCATCGCCACGCCAGCCGGATCCAGCACGGAGACGCCCCCTGGCAGCGCCGGCTGCCAAAGGTCCTCTGCCCGGGCGTCACGCGAGCAAGCTCCTCCATTGGTTCACTGTGGATTGCCCTGCTTCACCCATCGATCCATATCCGCGGCAAGCTCGGGTCCCCACCCTGAAATGATCCATAGCCGGTCTTGGCCACTCTTTGCATCATGCGCTCGAAAGACAAACGTCGGATACCCGTCCTGTATGTGCCCGATCTGGCGATAGAACGCATTGGTTCTCGTGACAAAGTCCTCCACCTGTTTCAGAGCGACCTGCCGCTCGGGCGAACTACTGGCTGGAGGCGCAGTTCGGGTTCGATGGTAGTAGGCATCTGCGAAAGCTGGGTTTCTTGTCAGAGCCATATCGGCAGCTTCGTCCAGAAAGTGTGGCTGATTGATCGGCGCAAAGATCTCGCGCAGCTGGATCGTTCCCTTCCGGCTCTCCCAGAAGTCGCGGAGAAAAACAATGCAGTTCGAGCAGGAGCTGTAGCTCAACATATAAAGCGTGAACCCATGATCGCCAGCCTGAGCGTACGGGCTTTGCGCCAGTTGCGCCCAGAACGCGTCAGCAGGTGGGCCCGTCAGCCAATTAGCGTTTGAGCTCTGGGCCAGAGCATCGGACCCAGCCGAAACGAGAAGAAGCAAACTCAGCACAGATAGACGCACCATCGTTTGCAGCGCACGTGCTTGCCTTGCCGCAGAGCAGCCTTGAAACATCTCCATGAACACTCCATGCCAGGTGAAAAGAAGTGGTCTTCAATGTAAACCATCGCGATCACGCATCCTGCCCCGATCGCTGAGCTCTCTTCCTCACGTGCCACATAAGGACATCTGGTGTCACCTCGTTCGCGGATCCCTCTCTAGCGATCATGGCGTGCGCGCTATATCCGGCGGTCTGCATGACAGGGAGGAGCGACCACGCGCATGGACGGCAGTCACCAGGGGATCATGTTGGCGATGGGTCAGACCCGCGGTATCGAACCGCCGGGTATCGCAGAGTTGAGGATGCACCCACGTGTTCCGCTCCGTGCCGTGACTCTGCTCAGACCATCTCGCCTTGCACCCGCAGGTCACGCCGTACAGGTCGCACCGTACAATCGACACCTGACGTGACCGCGCGCCTCCGCCATCTCGCTCTGCTGCCCCTCCTGCTTCCCGCCACCGCGCAGACTCCCACCCCGCCCCCCAGGCCCACACTCAACCACACCCTCGTCTTCCTCGACCCCGCCCACGGCGGCGACGATGCCGGCGCCCATCTCGTCACCCCCGCCGCTGAGCCCCTCCTCGAGAAAGACATCACCCTCTCGCTCAGCAATCGCATCCGCTTCCAGCTCGCCTCGCTCGGCCTCACCGTCCTCTCCACCCGCGAGGGAGACGCTGCCGCCACCCCTGGCCCGGTCGCCGCGCCGCCTACTCCCGATCAGCGCGCCGGCCTCGCCAATCATGTCCACCCCTTCGCCTGCATCGTCGTCCATGCCACCAGCACTGGCTCCGGCGTCCACCTCATCACCTCCGCCCTTCCGCTCCCTCAGCCAGCCGAGAGCTCCACGGCAACTCTCGTCTCCTGGGAGTCCGCCCAGGCCTCCTTTCTTCCCCAAAGCGATCGCCTCGCCTCCGAGCTCTCCACCGCCATCGCCCGCACCGGCATCCCCGTCCACAGCAGCCACGCCACCATCCGACCGCTCGACAGCCTCACCTGCCCCGCCGTCCTCATCGAGCTCGCTCCTGCCCGCGGCGCCTCCGTCGCCGACTCCGGCTACCAGGCCCGCGTCGCCCAGGCCATCAGCACCGCCCTTCTCTTCTGGCGAGGCCACGCCGAGCCCGACATCCCCGCGCCTGACCCTCAAGCCGGAACCGGCCAGCCATGATCCCCCGTCATCAGCGCTACCTTTTCTGGACCCTCGCCGCCGGCATCCTCCTCGCTCTCGCCTTTCTCCTCCACGGCTGCCGGGAGGCCGAGAAGCGCCTCGCCACCCCGCAGGACGAAACCCCTATCTCCGCTCCCACTGCCGCCGGCAACGAGACCGTCAACCTCTATCTCGCCTCGGACGTCGACGGCGCCATCACCGTCGACTCCCGCCCCCTCGCTCTCCCCGTCGAACCTTCCACCCGCGCCCGCTCCCTCCTTGAGCAGCTCCTCGTCCTCTACACCCTTCCCGCCTCCGCCCACCCCCTCGGGAGCGGCCCCGCCGTCGATGACGTCTTCCTTCTCGCACTCCCTCTGCAGGACTCTACCCAAACCCCCTCCAACGCCCGCAAAAAGTCGCTTAACAGCAACCAAAACGCACCGGTTTACGGCTATACCGGCCAGCTCGCCGTGGTCAATCTCCACGGCGCGTTCGTTGACAATCACCCCTCCGGCGTCGAAGTCGAGTCCCTCACCATCGACTCCGTCATTGGCACCCTGCACGCCAACTTCCCTCAGATCAGCCAGATACGCTTCGTGGTCGACGGCCACCCGCGCGACACCCTCGCCGGCCACGCCGATCTGACCCGCACCTACCCCGCCATTGACACTGCAACCACGCGCCCATGACCTCTGCGCCGCTACCGAAACCCTTGACCATCGGCGTCTTCGACTCCGGCTTCGGCGGTCTCACCGTCCTTCGTGAGCTCCTCCATCTCATTCCAAATGCACGCTTTATCTACCTTGGCGACACCGCTCGTCTGCCCTACGGATCGAAGTCCCAGGCCACCATCGCCCGTTACGCCATCTCCAGCACCCACTTCCTCCTCGGGCAAGGCGCCGATCTCCTCGTCATCGCCTGCAACACCGCAACCGCCCTTGCCCTCAATGACATACGAGCCGCCGCCGGCCCGGTCCCCGTCCTCGGCGTCATCGATCCCGGCACCCGTGCCGCCCACACCGCTCACCCCAACGGCCACGTCCTTGTCCTCGCCACCGCCGCTACCGTTCAGTCTCACGCCTACCTGCAAAGCCTCCACCATATTGGCCTTACAGCGACAGAGAAAGCCTGCCCCCTGCTCGTCCCGCTCGTCGAAGAGGGCTGGACCGATCACCCCGTCACCGCCGAAGTCGCCCGCCTCTACCTCTCGGAAGCCCTTGCCGTTGCCCCCCATGCCTCTACCCTGCTCCTTGGCTGCACCCACTACCCTCTCCTCAAACCCTTGCTAGCAAGGGCCTTAGCGGACCTGTATCACCCCCTGCATATCATCGACTCCGCTCGCTCCACCGCCGAGGCCGTCCTCGCCCACCTTCCCTCATCCCCCGCTCTCGCCACCCAGCCCCAGCCCCTCACCGTCTACGCCACCGACTCTGTCGACAAGTTCGAGCGCCTCGGCTCGATCTTCCTCGGTCGCCCACTCCCACCCGTAACCCTCGTCGATCTCGGCGGCTAGCCAGACTGGAGAACGATTAACATGCCCTTCCTTCTCAAGACCGAACCCGACAAGTACTCCTTTGACGACCTCCTGCGCGACGGCGAAACCGTCTGGGACGGCATCAAGAACCCGCAGGCCCTGATCAGCCTTCGTTCCATGAAGAAGGGCGAAAAGCTCGTCGTCTACCACTCAAACGTCGGCAAAGCCGTCATCGGCACAGCGACCGTCGTCTCCGTTGACGCCACCGATCCCAAGAACCCGCAGATTCGCATCAAGGCCGGCAAACGCCTCAAACAGGAACGATCCCTGGCCACCCTTCGCGAAGCTCCCGTCTTCCACGATTCCCTGCTCTTCCGTCAGTTTCGCCTCTCCGTCGTTCCACTCTCAGACAAGCAGTACGACTGGCTTCTTCACGGCTGACCTGCCCTCCACTGCATCTCAGCAACCATGACTGTTGCGACACCCGCAGACACCGTCTCTCTGGGCGGCGACCTTCGCGTCAACCGTCTCGGCTACGGCACGATGCGCCTCGTCGGTGACGGCGCCTGGGGCGAGCCGCCGAAGGGCCGGGAGTCGGCCATCGCGCTGCTTCGCCGCGCCGTGGACCTCGGCATCAACTTCTTCGATACCGCCGACGCCTATGGCCCGCACATCGCCGAAGATCTCCTCGCCGCAGCCCTCCACCCCTACCCCGCTGACGTCGTCATCGCGACCAAAGGCGGCCTCACCCGCACCGGCCCGGCGAAGTCCAAGCCGCTCGGCCGTCCTGACTATCTCATCCAGTCCGTCGAACTCTCTCTCCGCCGCCTCAAGCTCGACCACATCGATCTCTATCAACTCCACCGCATCGATCCCACCGTCCCCGTCGAGGAAACATTGGGCGCCCTCAAAGACCTCCAAACGGCGGGCAAGATCCGTCACATCGGCCTCTCGGAAGTCACACCCGATGAGATTGAACGCGCACAGACCGTCGTGCCCATCATCAGCGTGCAGAACAAGTACAACCTCACCGAACGCAAGAGCGAGGCCACCCTGCGCTGCTGCGAGCATCACGGCATCGCCTTTCTTCCCTGGTACCCTCTCGCGGCCGGCAAGCTCGCACACCGAGGGTCTGGCGTCCAGCAGTTCGCGACCGAACACGGTCTCACCCTCAATCAACTCTCCCTCGCCTGGCTTCTGCATCGCTCTCCACTCATGGTGCCCATTCCCGGCACCAGCTCGATCGAGCACCTCGAAGAAAACATTGCGGGCGCAAAGCAGCAGCTCTCGGCTCACGAGTGGTCCGCCTTCGATCTCATCCTCGACACACAAGCAAGCTGACCTTGACCCGCCATCCGCCCCGGCCGATCGCGTGCCAAAAGGCTTCCACTGCTATCCTTACCGTCGACAGCAGAGAAAGCACACAGCAACGGCACAGGAGATCACCGCAGCAATGATTGACATGAAGGGCAAAGTAGCCGTCGTCTTCGGCCTCGCGAACAAGCGCAGCATCGCCTACGCCATCGCCCAAAAACTCGCCGAAGCCGGCGCGACACTCGTCCTCGGCTACCAGTCCGAACGCCTGCAGCGCGAAGCAGAACAGCTCCTCGAAGATCTCGGCCAGACCGGCACCGGCCGCGCCTTCCCATGCGATGTCGCGCATGACGATCAAATCGATGCCATGTTCGCGGAGATCAAGAACACCTTCGGCAGGATCGACACCCTCGTCCACTCCGTCGCCTTTGCGCCAGCCGATGAGATCAAGAATGACTTCCTCCTCACCAGCCGCGAAGGCTTCCGCATCGCGCACGACGTCAGCGTCTACTCGCTTATTGCCCTCGCGCGAGCCGCCGCACCGCTGATGACCGACGGCGGCTCCATCCTCACCCTCACCTACTACGGCGCCGACAAGGTCTTCCCCAACTACAACGTCATGGGCGTCGCCAAGGCCGCACTCGAAGCGACAGTCCGCTATCTCGCGGCATCCCTCGGCCCTAGGAACATCCGCGTCAACGCCATCTCCGCCGGCCCCATCAAAACCCTCGCCGCACGCGGCATCGGCGATTTCTCGAAGATCCTTGACGCCGTCACCAGCCGCGCGCCGCTACATCGCAACGTCGAGCAGAATGAAGTCGGCAACACCGCCCTCTTCCTCGCCAGTTCGCTCTCGAGCGGCATCACCGGCGAAATCACCTTCGTGGATTGCGGCTTCAACATCACCGGCATCTAGGAAGGGCGCCCATCTCCAGGCACAAGGGCGTGACCGTCGCACACGAGGCCCACGCGTGACGGCGATCGGTCGCGTCGCGGAGCTTTGGCGCTACCCCGTCAAAAGCATGCAGGGCGAGCGCTGCGCTTCGCTCGAAGTCGGCCCTTACGGCATCGCGGGCGATCGGCGCTTCGCCTTTGAGAGCGCCGACGCCCCCATCGGCAAGCCGCTGCTTCGATCCTCCGAACGCGCCGCCATGCTTCGCTCGCAGGCGCGCTTGGACGTCATCGGCACCGTCACCGTGCTCTCAGCCGAGGGTCCCATCGTCCCGGTCAACGACCCCGCCCTCCCGCACCATCTCGGACCCGCCACCGCCGCGAGCCGCCTGACTCTGCGTCAGCGGGATCGGCCCTTCACGGACGTGCGTCCTATCGCCCTCCACTCCCTCGCCACCGCACGAGCCATCGCGGCCGCGAGCCCCGCCTTTGATGGACGCCGCCTTCGCTCGAACCTCGTACTTCAGCTTGCAAGCAGTCAGCCCTTCGCCGAGGATGACCTCGCCGGCAGGGTCCTGCAGATCGGAGACGCCGCGCAGCTGACCATGCTCGAACGCATTCCACGCTGCCGCATGGTCGCCCTCCATCCCGAGACAGCCGCTCCCGATCCGTCACCGCTGCGCTGGCTTGCCCAAAACAGAAATGGCCGCGCCGGCATCTACGCACGCATGCTCAAACCCGGCACCATCGTCGTCGGAGACACGATCCATCTCCTCGATTAGCTAAGGACGCCGGAACACGACGCCGCCCTTCATCACAAAGCGAACCCGCGTCGTCGCGGAGATATCTGCGAGCGGATCGCCCTCGACCGCCACCACGTCCGCCAGCAAGCCCGGCTTCAGCTCGCCGATCTTGCCCTCCCATCCCAGCAGCTTCGCCCCCTGCAGCAGATCCGCGCGCAGCACCTCCGCCGCCGGCATGCCGAACTGCGTCATCAGCTCCAGCTCACGCGCCTGCGTGCCATGCGGAAACGGGCCCACATCACTGCCGACCGCAAACGGAACACCCGCCGCCATCTGCTTCTTGAACTCCCTTGCATGGAGCGCAATCAGCGCTCGTTCCGCCTCCCGACCCGCCTCCGTCAAAGCCGTGTTCGCGAAGTACTCCTGAATCGCAAACGTCGGCACCGCCGGTATGCCCTTCGCCTTCATCGCCGCCATCGTCGCGTCGCTCAAGATGTCCGCGTGATCCACACTCGCGACGCCCGCCTCAACCGCGTAGCCCGTCCCCGGCTCCCCTTCGGCATGCACGGCCACGCCATGCCCCGGCTTGCCCAGGCTGGTCCGCGCCGCCTCGGTCACGGCCGCGCGCAGCTGCTCCGCCGTGTACTGGTACGGCACGGCGAGCCCTCCATCCGGCCCGCGCTCTGCCCTGCCTGTCTCGTACACCTTGGTAAAGTCCGCGCCATCTTTCCGCTGCTGTCGTATCGTCGCAACCAGCTCCTCCGCCGTGTTCGCGTAGTCCGCATTGCCGATCACATGCTGTGCCGGGTTATAGCCAATCGCGTCCTCGTGCCCGCCCAGGATGCTGATCGCATTGCCACACACCCGCATCCTCGGCCCCGGTATCAGGCCGTCATCGATCGCATTCCGCACCGCGGTATCAGCCGAGCCCGCACCCTCTGTTCCCATGTCGCGCTCCGCCGTAAAGCCCGCCTGCAGATCAGCGCGCGCCGCCTCCGCCGCCAGCAGCACCCGCTGCGGCACACCCTCCTGCACCGTCTGCAGATCTTCAGCGCCCGGATGCAGAAACAGATGCACATGCGCATCGATCATCCCTGGCATCAACGTCCGGTCGCCTAGGTCGATCACCTGCGCCATCGCCGGCCGCGCGACATGCTGCCCGGCCTCCGCAATGTGATCTCCCTCAATCAGGATCTCCGCCGGCGCAATCAGCGTGCCCGCGCGAACATCGAGCATGCGCGCCGCACGCAGCACGACGATCTGCTTCGGCTCGGCCAGCTGCGCTTGGAGAGGATGGTGTGCCTGGAGCAACCCAGCGCACACAAGTCCACAGAGAGAAAGCGAGTAAGGGGATCGGAGCGTCATCGTCTCAGCAGCATACAGCCAGCGAGCCGCAGCCTTAGCCGGCCTTTTCCGTCAGCTCCGCCCACCGCGCATACAGCCGATCACTCTCTTCCTGGGCCGCCTCCATCTCCTTGAGTGCCGCCGTCAGCGCGCTCGCATCGGTCGCCACCGCCGGATCGTCGACCGCATCGCGAGCCGTCTCCAGTCGCGTATCCGCCGCCTCCACTGCCGTCTCAATGCCCTCAAACTCCCGTGCCTCCAGGTACGAAAGCTTCTTCTTGGACGATGCACCTGTCGGCCCCTTCTTCGTCGCCGCCGGCTCCGCAGCCTCATCCTCTCGGCCCGGCTTGATCCCGCGCCACTGCTCCCATTGCGAGTAGTCGGCAAACGCCTCCGATCGGCCCGTTCCATCGAGCCCCAGCACCACTGTCGACACGCGGTCAAGCATGTAGCGATCGTGCGTCACCAGAATCAGCGCGCCCGCATACTCGAGCAAACTCTCCTCCAGAATCTCGAGCGTCGGAATATCCAGGTCGTTCGTCGGTTCATCGAGCAGCAGCACATCCGCCGGCTCCAGCATCAACCGTGCAATCAGCACACGCGCTCGCTCGCCACCGCTCAGCCGCTCCACCGGCTGGTTCAGCTGCTCGCCGGTAAACAGAAACTTCGCCGCATAACTCGCCACATGCACCACGCGCCCGCCATACACCACCGAGTCCGAATCCGGCGCCAGCGCGCGACGCAGCGTCATCGACTCCGGCAGCTCGCGCATCTGGCTGAAGTACACCATCCGCAGCGCGCCCGCTCGCTTCACCACGCCGGAGCTGGCCTCGAGCTCGCCCGTGATGAGCCGCAGCAGCGTCGTCTTGCCCGATCCGTTCGGCCCCACCAGGCCAACCCGTGTTCCATTTGCAACGGTGAAGCTCAGCCCGCGAACAATCTCGCGCCCGCCCAACTCCACCGAGACATCCTCAAGCTCGACCAGCCGCTTGGTCTGCCGATCGGTCGCCGCAAACTCAATCCCCGCACTCGCCGTCCGCGTCCGCTGGTCTACATCCTTCAGCTGGCTGATAAGCCCATGCGCGTTGTCGATCCGCGCCTTCGCCTTCGTCGCCCGTGCCTTCGGTCCACGCCGCAGCCACTCCACCTCCGTCTTCACCCGGTTACGCAGCGCATCCTGCATCTTCGACTGCGACTCCAGGTACGCCTCGCGACCCTCCAAAAACTTCGAGTACGTCCCCCGCACCCGCAGCATGCCGTCCGCGTAGACCCGGCTCAGCTCGACGATTTCCGTCGCCACCTCTTCGAGAAAATACCGGTCGTGGCTCACCATCACACACGCAAACGGCGCCGTCCGCAGCATCCCTTCCAGCCACTCGATGCCTTCAAGATCCAGGTGGTTCGTCGGCTCATCCAGCAGCAACACATCCGGAGCCGTCACAATCGCCTCTGCAATCGCCAGCCGCTTCTTCCATCCGCCACTCAGCGACGCCGCCATCGCCTCAAGCGACGCAAACCCAATCCGTCCGCTGGTCTCCCGTAGTCGCCCCTCGTGCTCCGTCTCCGCAACCTTCGCCGCGTCGAGCGACGCAATCAGAACCTCGCGAACCGTCACACCATCGGCAAAGTTCGACTCCTGCCGCACATAGCCGATGCGCGCCCGCTTGCGCATCGAAACTTCACCCGCGTCGCCATCCTGCTCCCCCGCGAGACACGCCAGCAGCGTCGACTTCCCTGCACCATTCGGCCCGATCAGCCCGATCCGCTCCCCCTCTGAAACCGTAAGAGAGATGTCTTTGAAGAGGGGCGTGGCTCCAAAGGCCTTGGTCAGGCCCTGAGCATTCAGAATAGGCGGCATGCCTCTAGTCTATCGTCCCCGCCCCTCCTGAAACATCGGCCACATTTACTCCAGATCAAACTCCCGCAGCGGCTTGCCGCTGCTCGGGTTCTCCTTCGCCTTCTTCACCGCCTCGGCGAACTTCTTCGACAAGAGATCGTCCTTGTTCTTCTGCGCTTCAACACTTTGCGCAAAGATCGAATCCCGCCGTGCATCCTGCTCTCGCAAAGCCCGCGCCGCGTCCCCGAAATCTTCGAACGTTTTCTTGCGCGCTACCGGCGTGTGCGAGATCACTGACCGCGTCACCGGATCCACCTTGATCATCGCCCCGCAGTCCGGACACATCACCTCAAACGGCGCATCGCTCATCCCCATCGACTGCTACCTCACAGAGCCTATTGTAAAAGCGTTCCCGCGCCCCCGCATCCCGCGTTAGAGCCGCACAATCGCATGACCGCCACACATCCCCCGTGCCGCGTCCATCAATGTCTCAATGAGACCTTCGTAGCGCGCCAGGTACCACACGCCCGCCACCACTCTCTCCTGCGGATGTCCGTCCGGAAACACAGCCAACGTGATCGCCGCCGCATGCTTGCGCAGGCTCTCTTCCTTCTCGAGCTCCGCCCTCGCCGCGAGCCGCCGCAGTCGGTTCATCTGGTACCGCATCTTCGATCCCGAAACTCCCGCTGACCGTCCCAGGCTCGCATCCATCCCGCCCAGGTATGCTACCAGCGCCTCCACCTCAGACTCCATCGCATTGCCAGCAGCCGCCAGACGCCGCTTCAGCTCGATCGGCATCGCACGCGCGCCCAGCCGCATCGCCAGGTCTTCAGCCGAGCACATCGCATCCGGCAGCTGCACCTCATCCTTCGCCATCACCGTCGCAATCGCCGGCTCGAGCAACGTCGCCGTCAGCCGCGGCAGTACCGGAGTCACCGCGCCCAGCACCTGCTCATACACCACCGCACTCTGCGCCCAGTACGCAATCTCCGCCGGCCCGCCCACATACGCCGCCACCGGCAGAATCGTATCCTGGAACACCGGCCGCAGCAGCGCATTCGGGCTCAACCGCTCCGGTTCCGCCTCAAGAATCGCCAGCAGCTCGGCAGTCGTGAAGTTGTCCCGTCCTGCCTTCCATCCCTCGCCCGCGCGACGCAACGAAACCCGCTGCATCGCCCCGTCCACCTCGCTGATCAGAAACAGCAGGCTCATGCCGTCGGCAACCTTCACCTGCGCATGAAAGCCATCTGCCGCCAGCGCCGCACTGCGAGTGATCAGCTCCTCCTCAAGCGGCTCGGCATGCTCGAGAGCGTACCGCAGCGTCGCCGATCCCATCGAGTGGAACGCCCGCGACGAGCCATCCATTACGATCAAACCCTGCGCCGCAAACAGCTGCGTCATCCATCTGCCGAAGGCGCCCCCAAGCGTCTGCCCC
This sequence comes from uncultured Acidobacteriaceae bacterium, assembly GCA_964235665.1. Lineage (GTDB taxonomy): Bacteria > Acidobacteriota > Terriglobia > Terriglobales > Acidobacteriaceae > Edaphobacter. The sequence goes on along the minus strand of CAXSAY010000001.1, from coordinate 925,671 downwards.
GGCGCATAACACTCCCGCAGCAGTTCGCACAGCGGAGCCCATCCCAGCAGCTCTTCGGCCTGCGCCAGCACCGCCTCGATCTCCGGCCCGAGCACCACATCGCCCACCGGCGCGCCGCCGCTCTTCATGCCCGCCCGCAGCGTCTGGACAGCAGTCTTCGTCAAGAGCGCCACCTGGTCGACCTCGGCCAGATCATGATCCTCCGTCGCCAGCCAGAACACCGGCACATGGTCCACTCCGGTTCGCGCCGTCGCCTCCTGCGCCCGCACAATCGCCGTCGCCGCCTTTTCGAGCACCAGCAGCGGCCCGCCCAGCAAGCCCACCTGCTGCCCCGTCACCACCGCCCGTGCCCCTGCGGCCAACTGCGCAATGTGACCGAGCGTCCGCTCACCCGCGCCGAAGCCCCGCGCCTGCCTCTCCAGCTCCTCTGCCAGCCGCACCCGATCCGTGCCGCCCGCCACCGGCCGCCCCATCCAGCTTCCGGCAAACGGGCCGCCCAGCAGCCCCGGTCCGTACCAGCCCGCCGCGGCAACACTGCTGTCAGTCCCACCCAGCCCCAGATACGCCTGGTACAGCGCCGAGACATGCGGCAAAACAGAGATCGGAAAACACTCAGCAGCTGCAGCGAGGTTCATTCAGTTTGGTCCTACATCCTTCAGAGATCACCGGAATACGCAACGGCACAGCGCCGGCCGCGTAGGCAGTTGGATGCCTGGAGGCAGGCCGCGATGCAGATGTTCCGGGCCAACGCTGATGGTACCGTAGCCCCATGGCTCCTTCCGTCAAGAAACCCGCCGCGACGCGCCGCCAGGCCGCGGATCGCTCCGGCCAAGCCGCCAACCTGCCCCCCGAGACCAAACAGCTGAACACCGGCGCCGCCGAGCCCTCCACCGCCGCCGAACGCCCCGTCGCCTCCGAAGAAGAGCAGGGACCGCCCGAGGTCCGCAACCGCCGCAACTCCGGCAAACCACAGCTCCTCGACTCCAAACTCTCCTACCAGGGCAAGATCTTCTCCGTCTACACCGACACCCTCATCGAGCCCGGAGATACCAAAGCTCGCCAGAAAGATGTCATCCGCCACAACGGCTCCGTCGTCGTCCTCGCCGTCGACGAGACAAAGAACCGCGAGCTCGGCACCGGCCCCAAAGACCCCGCCGTCATCCTCATCCGCCAGTACCGCCACGCCGCCGGCCAGTTCCTCTTGGAGCTTCCGGCCGGCCGCATCGAGCCTAACGAGCGCCCCCTCGCCGCCGCCAAACGCGAGATGATCGAGGAAACCGGCATCCGCGCCAAGCGCTGGACGATGCTCACCAAGTACTTCGCCAGCCCCGGCTTCCTCGGAGAATGGATGCAGATCTTTCTCGCGCAGGACCTCGAGCACGGCGCCGCCACGCCCGAGGAAGACGAGCACATCGACCTCATCCCCATGCCGCTCTCCCATGTCATGCAGCTCATCGCCGATCGCAAGATCCACGACGGCAAAACCCTCATCGGCGTCTCGCTCTTCGCCCAGGGCCGCAGCGCCGGAACCCTCTAGCTCCTATGCCGTACCGCGGCGTCGTCAAATGGTTCAACACCGCCAAAGGCTTCGGCTTCCTCGGCCGCCCCGACGGGCCCGACGTCTTCGTCCACTACCAATCCATCGCGAACGAAGGTTACAAGACCCTGCGCGACAGCGATGAGGTTGAATTCGATATCGTCGAAACCGACCGCGGCCCACGCGCTGCAAACGTTCTCGTCCTCCGCAAAGCCCTCTGACGCATCCGCTCCTCGTGTTGTCATTCCGAGCGAAGTGAGGATCCCCGCATTTCGCCTCTCACCCCGGAGCGAAGCGACGCGCATCCAACCACGGAGATCGCCCATGGACAACATCACCATCGCCCGCCTGCTCGACGAGACCGCCGCCCTGCTCGAAATCGACGGCCAGGACCCCTTTCGCATCCGCTCCTACCGCCGCGCCGCTGAAGCCGTCGAACAGCAGACCACGCAGCTCAGCACCCTCACCGCCCCTGACGTCGACCCCAAGGAACTCCTCAGCATCGCCGGCATCGGCAAAGGCATGGCCCAGAACATCCGCGATCTCGTCACCACCGGCACCATGCCGCTGCGCGCTGAGCTCCTCACCAAATACCGTCCAACCATGCTCGAGCTCCTGCGCCTGCCCGGCATGGGCCCCAAGACCGTCGCCCTGCTCTGGTCCGCGCTCGAAGTCGCCGACATCAACAAGCTCGAAGAGGTCGCAAAGGCCGGCCATCTCCTCAAGCTCCCGCGCATGGGCCAGAAGTTTACCGACAAGCTCCTCAAAGGCATCGCCGACCATCGCCTCAACTCCAGCCGCTTCCGCATCGATCAGGCCACCGACTTCGCCGACCGCATCAGCGCCCTCATCCGCGAGTTCCCCGGCATCGAGACCATCACCCCCGCCGGCTCCCTCCGCCGTGGCCGCGAAACCGTCGGCGACCTCGACCTCCTCGTCACCGGCCCGGCCTGTGAGCCCGATGTCGTCGCGGCAGCAGTCGAACACGTCGCCGCTCTGCCTCTTATCGACAAACTCCTCGCCAAAGGTCAGAACAAGGTCTCCTTCACCCTGCGCAATCAGCTCCAGGTCGACGTCCGCCTCCTTCCCCGCGCCTCCTACGGCGCCGCCCTGCAGTACTTCACCGGCTCCAAACACCACAACGTCACGCTCCGCCAGCGCGCCATCAGGCGCGGCCTCACCCTCTCCGAGTACGCCCTGCTTCGATTGGAAGACAATAGAATCCTTGCTTCTGAAACAGAAGAGGCCATCTACAACGCCCTCGACCTCGCCTGGATCCCGCCCGAGCTCCGCGAGAACTGCGGCGAGCTCGAAGCCGCTGCCGCCACCTTCGCCGGCAAACCCGAAGGCGGCCTGCCCACCCTCATCACCCGCGACGACATTCGCGGCGATCTCCACATGCACACGGTCGAGACCGATGGCACCTGCTCCATCCGCGACATGGCCGAAGCCGCCCTTGCCCGTGGCCTCCGCTACATCGCCATCACCGACCACTCCAAGAACCTTGCCATGACCAATGGCATGGACGATGCCCGCGCCCTCGCCCACGCCGCCCGCATCCGCAAAGTAAACGACGAGATGGAAGGTCGCCTCACCATCCTCGCTGGCATCGAGGTCGACATCCTCGCCGCTGGCCAGCTCGATCTCGACGACAGCACCCTGGCCCAGCTCGACATCGTCGTCGCCAGCGTGCACTCCCGCTTCGATCAGCCCGTCGAGCAGATGACCGACCGCATCCTTGCCGCGCTCGAGAACCCGCACACCCGCATCCTCGGCCACCCCACCGGTCGTAAGCTCCTTCGCCGCGACCCCTACGCCCTCAACATCGAAAAGGTCCTCCGTCGCGCCGCAGAGCTCGGTGTCGCCGTCGAGCACAACGCCGCCCCCGCTCGCGCCGATCTCAACGACCTCCATCTCCGCATGGCCAGGCAGCTCGGCTGCCGCATCGTCGTCAACACCGACGCCCACGCCATCGAAGACCTTGACTACCTCCGCTGGGGCATCACGCAGCTTCGTCGCGCCTGGCTCACCGCCGCCGACGTCCTCAACACCCTACCCACCGCCGAAGCCTTCCTCGCCCACCTCCGCCCCAAGCCCCCAATGCATCTCTAACCTCCCAGGCCCCGAGAAGCGACCATGTCCATCGCCCAGAGCGCCCCCGAGCACGATCCCCGCGTCTACTTCGCCGCCGAGCGAACCTTTCTCGCCTGGATCCGCACCGGCCTCGGCCTCATGGGCGTCGGCTTCGCTGTCAGCCGCTTCTCCCTCTTCCTCCGTCAGCTCGACGCCGTGGAGGGCCACCTCACCGTTCACACCTCCGCCCTGCCGCGGGGCTCGGGCATCGCCCTGGTCGCGCTCGGTGTTCTCGTCAACCTGCTGGCCGCCCTGCGCCACGTCCATCTCGTGCGCGAGCTCCGCTCTGGCACCTGGCAGCCCGGCCGCATCTCCACCCAGGCCGTCGTTCTCGCTCTCATCCTCGCTCTTGGCGGCATGGCCATGGCCGGGTATCTGGCCGTCGCTCGCTAGACCTCGTCCAAACCCCGCCTGACCTCGACGAAACACCGCTTAACCCGGACGAAAACTGCGCTTTAAGTCACCCCAAACAGCCGCACAAACCCCGCGGCAAGCGCTGCTCCAACACACGGCCCAACAATCGGAACCCACGCGTAGCCCCAGTCCGACCCACCCTTTCCCACAATCGGCAAGAGGCTATGCGCCAGCCGCGGTCCCAGATCCCGCGCCGGATTGATCGCATATCCTGTTGATCCACCAAGACTTAGCCCAATCCCCCACACCAGCGCCCCGATCAGCATCGGCCCCAGCCCCGGCGCCAGACCGCCCGGCGACACCCGCCGCGAGAACAGCGCCGTCGCCACCAGCACCAGCACAAACGTACCCAGCACCTCGCTAAAAAAGTTCCAAAACGGACTCCGAATCGCCGGAGACGTCGCAAAACAGCCAAACTTCAGATCCGCCTCCGGCGTCGCCACCCAGTGCGGCTTGTAGTGCAGCCACACCAGCACAGCCCCGACGAACGCACCGAGAATCTGCGCCGGAATGTACGTAAATAGCCGCGACGCATGGCCCGTCATCAGCACCGATGCCACCGTAAACGCCGGATTCAGGTGCCCATCCGAATCCCCCATCGCCGACGCCGTAGCCACTCCGGCAAACACCGCGACTGCCCATCCCGTCGTCACCGCCATCCATCCGCCACCCGCACCCTTCGACTTCGCCAGCAGCGCTCCCGCAACCACACCGTTGCCCAGCACAATCACCACCATTGTCCCGAAGAACTCGCCCCAGAACGGCTCCGTGAATGTCATGCCCGCTCTCCTCGATCTCGCACGGCACCGCTGTCGCGGTATATGTAACCATCAGCGATCGCCAGGAAGCCAGCCAGATCCTGCTCGACCGCTCCCTGATCCCTGCCCAGCTCCGCACCCAGCATCGCGGCCACCTTCGGCGCCGCCTCGATCGCCGCCCGTGCATCCAAAAAGAGCGCCCGCAGTCGCCTCGCCAGCACATCCTCAGTCGTTCGCGCCATCTCCTGCCGTATCGCCCACGCGGCATCCCGCACCCGATATGGCAGTCGCGGATGCAGCAACTCCCCGAGCTCCGGCGCGTCGTCGCTCAACGTTCGCACTGCCTCCGCATCCGTCCCGTACACGCCCTCCCACTCACTGAGCGCCGCGCCCTTGCTGTCAGTCGCGCCATGCAGCGCCAAGGTCTCCGTACGCGACGCCACCCGCGTCCATCCACACACCTCGCTCACCCGATCCATCGCATCCTGTCCCATACGCCGATAGGTCGTCCACTTGCCGCCCACCACCGTCACCATCCCATTCGCCGCCACCAAAACCTTGTGGTCGCGCGAGATCTTCGATGTCGCCGCATTTCCTGTCTTCACCAGCGGCCTCAAACCCGACCACAGACTCAGCACGTCAGCCTCTGCGATGTCGCGGCCAAGATAGCGGCGAATATGCTCCCGCAGAAACTCCTGCTCCTGCGTGCTTGAGCGCGGTTCCACTTCGGCGCGCGGCACACCCACATCCGTCGTGCCCACCACTAGGTGCTCGTGCCACGGAATCGCGAACAGCACGCGGCCATCCGCCGTCTTCGGCACCATCAGCGCATCCGCGCCCGGCAGAAAGCGGCGCGGCAGCACAAAGTGCGATCCCTGGCTGATCGCCAGCAGCTCCTCCCGCGGCTCTCCATCCAGCCGCAACACCTGCTCGGCAAACACGCCCGCGGCATTCACCACCGCCTTCGCCTGCACCTCAAACTCATTGCCGGTCTCCGCGTCGCGCACCCGCACTCCCGCCGCGCGGCCCTCGCGTTCCAGCACCTTCACCACACCCGCATGGTTCAGCGCCGTGCCACCCAGGTCAAACAGGGTCAGCAGCAGCGAGATCGCATAGCGTGCATCATCAAACTGCCCGTCGAGGTACAGCACGCCGCCGCGCAGACCGGTCCGCTCCACCGTCGGCAGGCGCTCCATCGTCTCCGCGCGCGACAGCATGCGCGACGCCCCGAACGACAGCTTCCCCGACATCCACTCATACACCTTCAATCCCAGCCCGTAGTACGGCGTGTCGATCGCCCGATAGATCGGCACGATGAATGGCTGCCGCCGCACCAGGTGCGGCGCATTCCGCAGCATGTATCCCCGCTCGCGCAGCGCGTCCATCACCAGCGTCACGTTCATCTGCTCGAGATACCGCACCCCACCGTGTACCAGCTTCGTGCTTCGGCTGCTCGTTCCTTTGGCAAAGTCCTCACGCTCGAACAGCAGTGTCTTGTAGCCGCGCGACGCAGCCTCCACCGCAATCCCCAGCCCCGTCGCGCCGCCGCCGATCACTACCACGTCCCAGACCGCCGGTCCCGCCGCCTCACGCAAGAGCGCCTCACGGCCAGAAATCATCGCCGATCCCATCCCGTTGCCCTTCCCAACGCCTGATTCCAGCGATCCCGCATCACCGTCCGATCACCATCCGCCATGCGCGGCTCAAACACCCGCTCCGCCTGCCACTGCTCTGCGATCTGCTCCGGCGTCGCCCAGTAGCCCACACTCAATCCAGCCAGGTATGCCGCGCCCATCGCCGTCGCTTCCGTGTTCTTCGGCCGAACCACACGCACCCCCAGCAGATCCGCCTGCAGCTGCATCAGGGCATCGTTCGCCGACGCCCCTCCATCCACCCGCAGCTCTTTCAGCGGCAGCCCGGAGTCCGCCTGCATCGCCTCGAGCACATCCACCACCTGCAGCGCAATGCCCTCAAGCGCGGCCCGCGCGATATGCGCCTTCGTCGTCCCTCGCGTCATCCCCAGCAGCGCACCGCGCGCACCCTGGTCCCATCGCGGCGCACCCAGCCCCGCAAACGCCGGCACCATCACCACACCGCCTGAATCCGGTACCGACGCCGCCAGCGCCTCCACGTCACTCGACCGCTGAATGATCCCCAGCCCGTCGCGAAGCCACTGCACCACCGCGCCCGCCATCAGCATGCTGCCCTCCAGCGCATACGCGACTCGCCCGTTCGTCCGCCACGCCACCGTCGTCAGCAGCCGGTTCTTCGACGGCATCGGCTCCACCCCCGTGTGCAACAGCATGAAGCTTCCTGTGCCAAAGGTGCACTTCACCATCCCCGGCACAGTGCACATCTGCCCAAACAGCGCAGCCTGCTGATCGCCCGCAACACCCGCAATCGGTATGCCCGGAATCCCCGCCTTAGTCACGCCACACACGCAGCTCGACTCCACCACCTCCGGCAGCATCGACCGCGGAATCTGCAACAGCGCCAGAAGCTCGTCGTCCCACATCATTGTATGAATGTTGAACAGCATCGTCCGCGACGCGTTCGTCACATCGGTCACATGCCGCTCACCCTCGGTGAGCTTCCAGATCAACCAGCTGTCCACGTTGCCAAAGCACAGCTCCCCGCGCTCCGCCCGCGCCCGAACCCCCGCGACCTCATCGAGGATCCATCGCAGCTTGCTGGCCGAGAAATACGCATCCGCCAGCAGGCCCGTCTTCGCCTGAATGGTCGGCTCGTGCCCGTCCGCGCGCAGCCGCTCACAGAACTCTGCCGTACGCCGGTCCTGCCACACGATCGCGTGATACACCGGCTCGCCTGTCCGCCGGTCCCACACCAGCGTCGTCTCCCGCTGGTTCACAATCCCTACCGCCGCGATATCTACCGCATCCAGCCCCGCATGCGCCAGCGCCTCCGCCGCCACGCCGATCTGTGACGACCAGATATCGATCGCGTCATGCTCCACCCATCCCGGCTGCGGAAAAATCTGCGGAAACGTCCGTTGTGCCGTCGCCACCACGGCACCGCGCTCATCGATGACCAGGGCCCGCGAACTCGTCGTCCCCTGATCCAGAGCCAGAACGTATCGTCGCTCCGCCATGCTGTCCCTCTGTCGCTCATCGTGCCTAAGTTCGCCGCGGCGGCCAGCCGACCCTAGCAGCCGGCGAACCACACGGTCAACCAAACGACACAACGGCTCTCGTTTTGGACGCTGTTTTTGTTGATGGTCCCATGTTGCAAAACAATTCAAGTTTGCGACCCGTGAATTCCCCGTTACACTCCTGCTCACTGCGACACGCATCATTCTGGCCCTGCTCTACATTTCCTGAAGGTGACTCTTCCTGAAATGCGCAGCGTCACCCACTTCGCCCCGGCAGGGCGACTGGAAACCTGCGTGTCGTGGAAGCTGTACATCCTCAAGGAGAGCTCTACATGCGTCGTCTTCCCCAGCACGCTGCTTACCTGTCTGTGCGTCGGCTCGGTCTTGTCCTTCCCGCGCTCGCACTCTTTGCCGGTTCGCTCGTTCCCGCCCAGGCCCAAACAACCGCTACGCTCTCCCCCGCGGCGCAAAAGCAATTAGCGGATATCGCCGCCTTCAAAAAGACCTTCACCGACGCTGAAAAGAAGATGTCGTTCAATCTCATCCTTCTCTCCCGTCAAGCGCACCATCAGCCGCTCGGCATGCTCGCCCGCTTCATCGATCGCGGTCCCATTGACGGATCGGGCAAGGTCATCGTCGATCTCGACGCAGACCTCTCCCCATCGCTCATGACCAGCCGCGTCCTGAGCACGAGCAAGGAGGTCGATGGCGACGTTCCACAGACCGCCTTCGCCTCGCATCATCTTCGAACGCACGTGGCCGCAGCAGATCTCGTAGAGCTCGCCAGCAGCTCCGATGTCCACACCGTCCGTGAAGCCTCGCGAGCCCACACCAACGTGGGCGCCGTCACCTCGCAGGGCTACATCGCCCACACCGCCAACAAGGCCGTCGCGCTCGGCATCACAGGCGCCGGCGTCAACGTCGGCGTCCTGTCTGACAGCGCCAGCCCCGCCCGCGTCGCCGCTCTCATCGCCAGCGGCGATCTGCCCTCAAACGTCACCGTTCTGCCCGGTCAGGCCGGCGAAGGTGAAGATGAAGGCACCGCCATGATGGAGATCGTTCACGATCTCGCCCCCGGCGCCCATCTCTTCTTCGCGACAGCCTTCAACAGCGAGCAGAGCTTCGCCGACAACATCCGCACCCTCCGCGTCAAATATCACTGCGACATCATCGTCGATGACATCAGCTACTTCGATGAAGCCGTCTACCAGGATGGCCCGGTCGCCCAGGCCGTCAACGACATCACCGCCGATGGTGGCCTCTACTTCTCCGCTGCGGCCAACTCCGGCAATCTCACCTCCGGCACCTCGGGCACATGGGATGGTGACTTCCGCAGCGCCGGCAGCATCGCCGGCATCGGCAAGGTTCATAACTTCCACACAGCCGGTCCAACGGAGATCTTTGACACCCTCACCAGCATCCCCAGCTCGGGCGTCTGGCTCCATTGGTCCGATCCCCTCGGCGCCGCCGCGGATGACTACGATCTCTACATCCTCGATAGCACCGGGACCGTCATCAAAGGCGCCAGCGCCGGTACCCAGGATGGCACCCAGGACCCCCTCGAGTACATCTATCCCAGCGATCCCGAGGTCTGCGCCAGCAGCACTCCGTCCGGCTATTGTCCCGCGGTCGGCGACCAGGTTCTCGTCGCGCTCCATAATGGCTCGGTCCGCGCCTTCCACATCGATACCGAACGCGCCACGCTCTCGATCGGAACCGCCAGTGCAACCTTCGGCCATAACGCCGGCAAGAACACCTTTACTCTCGCCGCCACCTATTGGAACAGCGCTCGGACCGGGGTCAAACCCTTCACCGGCGCAGCTAATCCCATCGAGCCCTTCAGCTCTGACGGTCCTCGGAAGATCTTCTTCAACCCCGACGGCACTCCCATCACCCCAGGCAAGTTCACCTATGCGAGCAACGGTGGCACAACCCTCCAAAAACCTGATGCCACCGCGGCCGACGGCGTCAACACCCGAACTCCCGGCTTCGCGCCCTTCTTCGGCACCTCCGCCGCTGCACCGCACGCCGCCGCCATCGCCGCACTCGTGAAATCCGCCCATCCTTCCCTCACCAACACTCAAATCCGCAGCATCCTGACCACCACCACCTTGGACAACATGGAAGCCGGTCCTGATCGCGACGGCGGCTACGGTGTTCTTATCGCGCTTCCGGCAGTTCAGGCGGCTCAGGCCATCAAGTAACCCTTCAACGGCAGCATCTCGCAACCAGGCACGGGGATGGAACGCAGCAACTCCTCCCCGTACGCCAACCGATCCACCACCTGCTTCCCTACGTCGTTCCCAGGAGACCCGATCATCATGAAGCTCATCCGCCCGCTTCTCTCTGCGGCCTTTGCCGCGTCCTTCCTCGCTCCCGTCCTCCACGCGGAAGACATCTCCGCCTTCACCGGTTCGCTCTCCGCAACGGACAGCACGCAGCAGGGCCGCATCACCAGGGCACGCAATCCCTCTACCTGGGACGCCCCCAACGCCTATCCCGGCACGACCGCAGCCACCACCAGCTTCCTCTACACCACCTACACCTTTGGCGCGTCCAGCTTCATCAACGTCCCCTACGTCTCCGTCTCCTTCTTCGACGAGAACGACACCGCCGTCACCTTCATCTCCGCCTACGCGGGCGCCTACGACCCTAAGAACCTCGCCAAGAACTACCTCGGCGACGAAGGCTCAAGCGGAAATGACTTCGGCACCGACGCTTCCGTCTTCCAGGTCATCCTCCCCTACAACACACCGCTGGTCCTCGTCGTAAACAGCAGCAGCCCCGCTGCTGTAAACCAGCCCTACGACGTCGATGTGCAGGCCTTCGCAGACACCAGCTACGACGATCCGTCGCCCGTCCCTGAGCCCTCGACCTTCGCGCTTCTCGGCACCGGCCTCACCGGCCTGGTCGGCCTCGGTCACCGTCTGCGCCGCTCCGCCTAGCCGCAGCGCTCCACTGCCACACTCACCCTCCGGACAAGCCGCCCATCCTTGGGGCTGATCCGGAGGCCTTCCTGTTGGTGTCACACCCTTTGCCCTCAAGCAGCCGCCCGCGCTGGCCCGGCAACGCGATAAACTTGAACTCGTGGCCATCACCGCAACCTCGTCCTCCGAGCCAGCAGCACGCGCCGGGGCCACCGTGCGTCCCTCGCTCCTTGCGGACTACATCACCCTCCTCAAGCCGCGCGTCTCGACCATGGTCGTCATCACCGCCGCCGCCGGCTTCTATCTCGGCTCGCTGCAGAGCGGCATCACCCCCTTTCACGCCAGCCTTGTGGAAGCCATGCTCGGCATCGCCGCCGTCACCGCCGGCTCGTCCGTCCTGAATCAGGCGCTCGAGCGCCGGTCTGACTCCGCCATGCGCCGCACCGCCTCCCGCCCCATGGCCGCCGGCCGCATCTCCTTCCCGCACGGTCTCCTGCTTGGCTTCGCCGCCATCATCCTCGGCACCCTCTATCTCGTCCACGTCACCAATCCCCTTACTGGCACCCTTACTCTCCTCACCGCGGTCGGCTACGTCGGCATCTACACCCCGCTTAAACGCGTGACCACCCTCAATACCTTTCTCGGCGCCTTCCCCGGCGCTCTGCCGCCGCTCATCGGCTGGACCGCCGCACGCGGCATCATTGAGTGGCCCGGCGTCGCCCTCTTCGCCGTCCTCTTCGTCTGGCAGTTCCCCCACTTCATGGCCATCGGCTGGCTCTATCGCGACGACTACCGCAAGGGCGGCATCCGCGTCACAGCAGCCCAAGACCCCATCGAAGACGCCGCTCGCTTCACCATCATCCAAAGCATCTTTTACGCCGTCCTGATGATCCCCGTCTCGCTTTGGACCACCTGGCTCGGCGTCACCGGCCGCCCCTACGCTGTCGCCGCCACCCTGCTCGGCCTCGTCTATCTCTGGTACACCATCCGCTTCGCCCGCATCCTTCGCGCGCCTGCCGCGCCCGGCTCCCGCACACTCGCCCGCGACCTCCTCAAAGTCTCCGTTCTCTATCTGCCGCTCCTGCTTGCCGCCATGATCCTCAACGCGCAGGGCCGCCTCCTCTTCTAACCCAAACCTCGCGAAAACCATGCCACCTACCAGCACCCTCGAATCCGCACCCGTCACCTACCGCACCCCACCCTCGGTCATCGTCGGCATCATCGCCGTCTCCGCCGCCGCCAGCGCCTTTCTCGCCTGGCTCGTCTACTTCCATGCCCCCATCGATGTCACCGGCACCCATCTCACCTTCCTTCCCGCTCTCAACGCCGTCCTCAACTCCTGCTGCACCGTCGCTCTCCTCTTCGGCCTCTACTACATTCGCCACCGCGCGATCACGGCCCATCGCAACGCCATGTTCACCGCCTTCCTGTTCTCCTCGCTGTTCCTCGTCGCCTACATCACCAACCACGCGCTCCACGGCGACGCCCGCTTTCCGGGCCACGGCACCGCCCGCTTCCTCTATCTCTGGGTTCTGCTCACCCCGCACATCCTCGCCTCCGTCATCGCCCTTCCGATGATCCTCGTCACCTTCTTTCTCTCGCTCTCCGGCCGCTTCGCCGCCCACAAGCGTCTCGCGCGCTACACCTACCCCATCTGGCTCTACGTCTCCGTCTCTGGCGTCGTCGTCTACGCCATGCTCGCCGCCTATCGCTAAAGCAACGTACCGTGTGGCTGCAGCAGCGTTCCTTCTTGCGATAGCTTTTTTGTTGTCATCCCGTAGGGATCTGCTTCTCTACCGAAACGCTAGCACCCGGCACGCCGCAGTGCTGGTGATCCCACTCCGCCAGACCGCGCACGCAGTAAAGGATCTGCTCCTCCCACGCCATTCCAAATCCAGCCTGACACACGCAAGCTCCTCCGCACCGGCATCATCATCCTCGCCGTCGGAGCCGCCTGTGCCGCCTCCGTCGCCCTCTTCTTCGGCGGCTACACCCCGCACGGCCCCACCACCAACGCCGGCTGGCTCGCCCTTGTCTTCGCCCTCGGCTGCGTCCCTACCGGTCTCCTCACCCTTCTGCTCGCCCTCCTCAAGCTCATCGGCGACGCCCGCCGCTAAGCGCAACCGACCTCGGCTGGCGCACCTCACCGCCCCAGGCCGGTACCATGGAAATCGAAGCGGCTGCTCAGGTCAGGACCGCCACCCAGGCACATCCCACCGGGCCGTTCTTGCTGTCGACCCGTCGTTCTGATCCAGACTTAAGTGCTTTGCCTGCAAGATTTTGGATCAGAAGTGCAAAGGTGCCATCGCCTCGCAGCAGGCGCAGCGGCCTCTCTCCTCTGCTATCCTCAACCTCGATCGGAGACAGCACATGGCAAGAGGCGTCAACAAAGTCATCCTCGTCGGCAACGTCGGCAAAGACCCCGAAATCCGCGCCACCCAGGGCGGCATGAACATCGCCAGCTTCGCCCTCGCGACCACCGATCGCACCAAGGGCCAGGACGGCCAGTGGACCGACAAAACCGAGTGGCATAATCTCGTCGCCTTCCAGCGAACCGCCGAGATCGTCCGCGACTACGTCAAGAAGGGCTCGCAGGTCTACGTCGAAGGCAAGATCCAGACGCGCTCCTGGGACGACAAAGAATCCGGCCAGAAGAAGTACAAGACCGAGATTCTCGTCAACGATCTTCAGCTCCTCGGCGGCCGCGGCGACTCCGCTGGCGGCGGTGGCGAGCGCTCCTCCGGCTCCTACAGCCAGTCCAACTCGAACTCCTATGCGAAATCCAACAGCGCCTCCTTCGACCAGCGCCAGCCCGCCGGCGCCCCCGACTACGGCGACACCGGCATCACCGACGACGACATCCCCTTCTAATTGGCTGGGGCCGCGGGCCTCTACAATAAGGGCATGATTGACGAACCGACCTTCCGCCGCGAAGCCGATCGCGCCCTTGAGTCTCTAAAGAAATCCCTCATCGACGCCGAGGTCGACGGCGGCTTTGAGGCCGAAGAGCAAAACGGCGTCCTCAACATCCTCTTTGAGGATCGACCCGGTAAGTTCGTCCTTACCCCACAGACCCCAGTCCGCCAGCTCTGGATCTCCGCCCAGTCCACCAGCTTCAAACTTGACTGGGCCGCCGACCAGAGCGCCTTCATCCTCCCCAAGACCGGCGAGCCCCTAAAGCCACTCGTCGAACGCCTCCTCCGTGAGTTCCTCGGAAACCCGGCCATCATCCTCGCCTGATCGCAGCGGTTGCCATCGCTCTGGCAGCCCGTATTCGCTACACTAGGCTCATCCCAAGCAGTCATTCACCGGAGAAACCCTGAGCAACCTGTCCCATGTCACTCGCCTGGATGCCAGCCAGGCCGCACCCGACCCTGGCCTCGGGCCAGCTCCGCTTCTCTCCGTCGCCATTATCACGCGCAATGAGGAAACGAACCTTGCCCGGACGCTCAGCAGCGTTCGCTTTGCCGATGATCTCGTCATCGTCGACTCCGGCTCCACCGATCGCACGCTTGAGATCGCCCGCGACTTCAAGGCGCGCATCTTCTCCGAACCCTGGCGAGGCTTCGCCGCTCAGAAGAACTTCGCCATCGCCCAGTGTCGTGGTACCTGGGTTCTCTCGCTCGACGCCGATGAAGAGCTCTCACCCGACCTGCAGCGCCAGCTCCGCACCCTGCTTCCCTCAAACCCGCCCTTCGACGCCTTCCATCTCCGCCGCCGCAACCTCTTCCTCGGCCGCTGGATGCGCCACGGCGGCTACTACCCAGACCCCAAGCTGCGTCTCTTCCGCCGCAACGCCGTCGCCTTCTCCACCGCATTTGAAGACCGTCCCGTGCACGAGATCATCCGTTTCGACGGTGCGTCCGAGACCCTCGACTTTGACCTCATCCACCACGCCTATCCCACCCTCGAGAGCTATCTCGAGCACATGGATCGTTACAGCACTCTGGGTGCCCGCCTTCTGCTCGATCAGCGTCGCACCAGCGGCTCCTGGCTGTCCTTTCACTGGAACGTCTTCGTCATTCCCACCTTCGAGTTCTTCCGCAACTACCTCGTTCGGCTAGGCTTTCTCGACGGCCGCGAAGGTCTCCTGCTGCACCTCTACCACTCGGCCTACGTCAGCTGGAAGTACTCGAAATGCTGGGAGCTCGCCCATCGCGCAGAACACGCGAGCGCAGCGCCTGACGTCGGTCGCGCCACCATCCCAAACGCCGAATCGCACCTCCAGCGCTAGAGCAAGTACCTTCAACTCTCGCAACTTTCGGTCGTCATTCCGAGCGAAGCGAGCACCCTTGCATTTCGTCTCGAGCGGTCGGAGCGCAGCGACGTCTCTCCGACAACCCTCAGTCCACCGCAGCCGGCTTCACACTTTCCACCACCGCGGCGCGGAATGCAGCCTGGTAGCGCTCCGGCAGCGAACGCTTCTTCATATCCCGTCCCACCACCACATGCGTCGTCTCCCCCGTGCACAGAATCGCCCCATCCGCCGCCCGCATAATCGTGTACGCAAACTTGATCAGCGAGGACCGCGCCCCGCTCACCCGCGCCCGAATCACCAGCTCGTCGTCATAGCGCGCCGGCGACCTGTACCGCGCCGTCACCTCCACCACCGCAATCAGGCAGCCTTCCTCGCGCTCCATCGTCCCGTAATCAAACCCCAGCGACCGCATCAACTCCACGCGCCCAATCTCAAACCACACCAGGTAGTTCGCGTGGTACACCACGCCCATCTGATCTGTCTCGGCATACCGCACCCGAACACGTGCTTCACCCGGTACTAAAGTCATTCCCTCAGTTTACCGGGTCAACTCAAAGTATGAGCCATCCGGCCCTCGATAGCGCCCCGCACAGGTCCTCCAACTAGACTGGACCTATGGATCTCACCCCGCACGATGCCCTCCTCGTCATCGACATGCAGAACGACTTCCTCCTCCCAGGCGCTCCGCTCGAGGTGCGCGGCGGCCTTGGTCTCATCCCCGGCATCAACATCCTCGCCGCCCGTTTCGACCATGTGCTTTGCACCGAGGACTGGCACCCCGCCGGCCACATCTCCTTCGCCAGCACCCACGGCCGACAGCCCTTCACCGACACCATCGAAGTCCCGTACGGCACCCAGACCCTCTGGCCCGATCACTGCCTCCAGGGCACCCCGGGCGCCGGCCTCCACCCTAGCCTCCATCTTCCGCATGCCGAGCTCATCCTCCGCAAAGGCTTCCGCCAGGGCGTCGACAGCTACTCCGCCTTCTTTGAAAACGACCGCACCACCCCTACCGGCCTCGCCGCCTACCTCCGCGAGCGCGCCCTCACCCGCCTCTTCTTCGTCGGCGTCGCCTACGACTTCTGCGTCGGCCACTCCGCTACCGCCGCCGCCCGCCTCGGCTTTGAGACCTTCGTCCTTGAAGACCTCACCCGCGCCGTCGACCTCCCCGGTACCGTCGACCTCATCGATCAGAGCCTCGCGGAGACCGGCGTCTCCCGTATCCACGCCGCGGATCTCTAGATGCCAATCCCCATCCCAACTCTCCCCGGCTCTATCGATCCCGCCTGGCCGCAAGCCATGGCAACCGTAACCTCCTGCACCTACAGCTTCGGCGCTGGCCGTGCCCTTGCTTTCGGTATTCCCACCTCGAGACATTTCGTCATCGCCTTCAACTACTTCGTCGACGACGATCTCCACACCGGGCAGTTCACTGCAAAGAAGGCCATCCCACAAGGCACCCTGTTCCCTCTCGCCTACAACCCGGCCGCGCCGCACGAAAACGAAAAGTCAGGCGGTGTCTCCACCTCCCAGAGCCCCGTCTTCCTCGTCGGCATCCTTGGCTCGATCGTTCTCTCGCTCCTTTGGCTCGCCATCCTGCGCGGCTGCCAGTAGCGCCGGTGCAGCGGCCCTGCTTTCTACAGCCCCAGCTCCCCAGCCCGCGCCTGCATCGCCGCCAGACACGTCGCTATGTGCTCTTCAAGCGGCACCCCGAGCAGCTCCGCCCCCAGCGTCATGTCCTCCCGCTTCACCGCCCGCGCAAATGCCTTATCCTTCATCTTCTTCTTCACCCCCGCCACCTCGACATCCGCAATCGCCTTCGACGGCTTCACCAGCGCGCACGCCGTTAAGAACCCCGACAGCTCGTCGCACGCAAACAAGGCTTTATCAAGATGCGTCTCCGGCTTCACTCCCGAGTAGTCCGCGTGCGCCAGAATGGCATGCAGTATCTCCTCCGGCCATCCCGCTTCACGCAGGTGTCGCACACCAACGAACGGGTGCTCGGCAAGCGATGGGTGCCGTTCATAGTCCATGTCGTGCAGCAGCCCCGCACAGCAATAAGGCTCGGCAAACGCATCCACCGCCTCCCCGCTCAGCCCCTGCTGCAGGGCCTCAAGCTTGCCATACGCCTCCGTGCACACCGCCACCGCCAGTGCATGCTTCCGCAGGCTCTCACCCTGCGTCCACTCAAACAACAGCGCCCGCGCCGCCTCCCGCCCAAACCTCGCATCGCTCATAGCGGTAGTCTCGCATCTCCTCGGATCAGCGCGCCAACACGCGTCCCTCTACGCCTGATAGCCAGGCCCCCTCTCCGCTCTTGCTCTCGATACAAATAAACTGTCTTCCCGTATTAATCACCGAGGTTCCACCTCCGTGTTCCTCCTGTTTTCTCCGGTTTTCCTCTGGGTATTACCCTTGACTCATCCGATACCTCGGTGCCACTCTAGGCACATCACATGCTTCCGTTATCGGACGTGTGCTGCGGTGCCCCGCTCTGGCAACCGCCCGTGAACGACACAACTATGGCAACCATGATGGCTTCTGTTGAACAGCGTGAGGTCCTACGCTGCGACCACTGCGATCTTGTGCAATTCCGCCGTGCCACACCAACCTGCGCCCGCTGCAAGCGATCGCTCGAGGTGAAAGCACCCGAACCCGCACCGCTGCCGCTCACCCTGGTCCCATCCGTCCCGGTCCCTGAAGGTCACATCCAGGTATCCACCGCTGTTCGTGATCTGCGCCATGTGCGCAATCTCTCGCAGCGTCAGCTCGCCGCTCGTATGGGCGTGCCGCGTACCTACATCTCCAAGATCGAAAACGGAAAGGCCATGCCAACCTTGTCCTCACTGTCACGTCTCGCGAGCGCTCTCCAGGTCGATATCTCCGTCCTGCTGCGCGATTCGCACACGCGCCACGAGGATGAAACCGCCGTCCTTATGACCGATCCCTTTATCGCCGAGATCGCGCACTACGCCTCACAGCTCGACTCGCTCCAGCGCTCCATCTTCCTCAATCACGTTCGCGAGCTCGCCGCCGGCCGTCGCCGCAGCGCCTAGCCGCCTCACCTCCCGCAGCAAACCTCCGCTGCGGGCAGGCACTCTGGATGCTCCGCCATAGAGCGCAGAATCGCCGCCCGCAGCCTCTCCCACCTCATCCGTTTCCCTTCATTGCACCTGCCATCCCGCTGTGCTAGCGTCATAGCCTGCGAGGCCGCTTTGCGCATCAACCCTCCCACCACTCCCCAAACGACGCCCAGCCGCATCCACGAGCTCTCGCCCGAGGAACAGCTCCTCTTCGCCCAGCTGGACCCCACCCGCATCCCGCAGCACGTCGCCATCATCATGGACGGCAACGGCCGCTGGGCCGGCAAGCGCTCCCTCAAGCGATTTCTCGGCCATCAGCAGGGCGCCGAAAGCGTGCAGTTCGTCGTTGAAACCGCCTCCCGCATTGACCTGCCCTTCCTCACCCTCTACGCCTTTTCGCTTGAAAATAATCTGCGCCGCCCCAAGTCCGAGGTCAGCTTTCTCATGAAGCTCCTCAAGTCCTACCTCGTCGGCAACGTCAAGCGCATGAACGACAACAACGTCCGCATGAACTACATCGGCCGCACTCACGAGCTGCCAGCCGAAGTGCAGGACACCATGCAGTGGGCCATGGAATCCACCGCCAGGAACTCCGGCACCACCCTCACCCTCGCCCTCAACTACGGCGCCCGCTCCGAGGTCGTCGATGCCACCCGCACCATCCTCGCCAAGCTCATCGCCGAAGCTCATCAGCGCGGCTGCTCGCTTGAAGATCTTCTCCAGGTCGACGGCCTCGAAGCCCGCATCGACGAAGAGCATATCGCCTCGCATCTCTACACCGCCAACATGCCCGATCCTGACCTCGTCATCCGCACCTCCGGCGAGCAGCGCATCTCGAACTTCCTTCTCTGGCAGATCGCCTACTCGGAGATTTTCATCACGGATCGCCTCTGGCCCGACTTCCGCGGTCCCCATCTTCTCGAGGCCATCCAGTCCTTCCAAACCCGGGACCGTCGCTTTGGAGGCCTCAACCAGCAGGAGACGGACGAAAACCTCGCCACCCTCGAACCCGCCGATCAGGTTGCCGAAGAGATCGAGGGCCAGCTCAACGGCCGCACCCCTGCAGTCTCCCGCCACTAGCTCTCAACCTCGCTCTTTGCTCCGCAGCTTGAGTAAGAGTGGTGGAGGCGTTCTCACAATCCGCACGAGAGACCTGCTCGCATATTCAACGAGAGCAGCGGCAAGCGCGTCGCGAACCGGGGTGTTTGGGGGCCACGGCGGAAATCTACATCGCCCTCAGACTCGAATCGCTGCGAATGGTCAAATCCCCTTCTCCTTTACGAACCCGTCAATCTCCCGCACCTCCTCGGCCGACAACCGGAACTTCAGCGCCGTCGCCGTCCCCGCTACCTGCTCCGGAGTCCGCCCACCCACAATCGCCGCCGTCACCGCCGGGTTCGCCAGCGTCCACGCGATCGCCACCACACCCGGCTGTACCTGATGTCGTTCCCCAATCTCCTCTAGCAGCTTCGCCAGCGCCAGGTTCTTCTCCAGCTTCGGCGACTTGAAGTCTGGGTTGTTCTTCCGCCAGTCATCCTCCGGCATCGCCGCCACCCGCCCCGCCGTCATCGTTCCCGTCAACAGACCGGCCTGCATGGGCGAGTAGTTGATCACGCCGATGTCGTTCTTCTCGCAAAATGGCAGGATCTCCGTCGCTACATCTTGCTTCAGCAGCGAGAACGGCGGCTGCAGCGACGTGATCGGCCCGATCTTCTGGATGCGCTCCATCTGCGCAACAGAAAAGTTCGAGACACCCGCATACCGGATCTTGCCTTCCTTGATCAGGTCCTGCAGCGCCCCCCACCCCTCTTCGATCTCCTCCTCCGGTTGCGGCCAGTGGATCTGGTAGAGATCGATCGTCTCGATCCCCAGCCGCCGCAGGCTCTGCTCCACCTCATACCGCACACCTTCAACCGTCATGCTGCTGTAGATCTCACGCTTCTCGTTCCACCGCAGCGAGCACTTGGTAAACACATACGGAATCTCCCCTTCGAGCTGCGCCAGCGCCCTCCCGACGACCTCCTCCGAGTGCCCCAGCCCATAGATCGCCGCCGTATCGATCCAGTTCACCCCCATATCGACGGCCTTCTGGATCGCCGCAATCGAGTCCGTGTCCTCCTGGCTCCCCCACCCGTAGGCATACTCCCCACCGCCCACTGCCCACGCCCCGAAGCCGATCGCCGTCAACTCCATGTCTGAGTTGCCCAGGGTTTTTGTCTCGAAGTCTGCCTTTGTTCTTTGTGTCGTCGCCATGCCCCTAGGATGCTCGCGGCATCGTCGCCGGCCATGGGCATCGGTCGCGTCCTTAGGTCGCCTCCACCGCCGATGCGACCTCCGCCTCCAACCCGGCCGGCGTAGGCCGCGACTTCAACGCCTGCATAAACGCTCCCAGCGCCACAT
Organism: uncultured Acidobacteriaceae bacterium; assembly: GCA_964235665.1. Taxonomy (GTDB): domain Bacteria; phylum Acidobacteriota; class Terriglobia; order Terriglobales; family Acidobacteriaceae; genus Edaphobacter. Next base: position 905,052 of record CAXSAY010000001.1, on the reverse strand, counting down.
GCACCTCCGCAAACATCGGCTTCTTCCGCTCAGCGATCACGACCTCGCCAAACAGCTTCAGCCCGACCACCATCGCCGCCGCGGCATTGGCATTCGCCACCAAGCGCCTCTCTCGCACCCGATCCACAATCTCCAGCATCTCGTGATGGCAGGCCGCCTCAAACACCAGCGACCGCCCGTCGACCGGCTGCCCCTTCTCATCCGCAACCTGCTCCACCGTCACACGATACCGATACGAGTTCATCTAGCTCCTCTCAATCTGCTTCGCCGCCGCGTCAATGATGTCCGTGATCGCGTGGATCTGCTCCGTCGTCAGTGGCCCGCTCTTCATCCGCAGCGCCATCTTGAAGTTCATCACTGCCCGCTCGATCTGTCCCATCGGGCTCGCCGCCTGTTCTGTCCGCGACCGGTCCATCCGCGCAAAGATCGCGTCCACGATCGCCTTGTTCTCGGCCAGCGCCTTGTGCCCGTCCTCGGTAATCGCATACAGCTTGCGCGTCCCCTCGGTCGTCACCGTCGCATGTCCCATCTCCTCAAGCATCGTCAGCATCGGATACACCACGCCCGGGCTCGGCTGGTAATGACCACCCATCCGCTCCCCAATCGCCTTGATCAACTCATACCCGTGGCTCGGCCGCTCCGCCAGCAGCTGCAGAATCACGTATCGCAGATCGCCGGCGCCAAACATCCGCCCCGGTCCGTCACCTCGGCCAAACTCCGCCCCCATTCCCCGTCCGAACCCTCTGCCGCCACCGTCGCGGCCACCCCAGAACCTCGCCCCACGTCCCTCGCCGCCACCATGTTCGCCGCCAAACCCGCGTCCCCCAAAGTGCCCGCCTCCGTGCCGCCCCTCTGCCTCCATCCTGTGCCGCCTCTCCCGTTGGTGTTGCTCCATCGTCTCGCCATGGCCAAATCCCCTGCCCCAGCACCGTTCTTCCTGTGTATTTCTCGTTGTCATACCTGAACTATGTCACGATATATCTTATTGCGTCAATATTACTCTTCGACCGTTCTTGTTTGATCCCGAATCGCCGTCCACCCATCCTGCCCCACACTCCGCGTATCCTGAACAACGATCCATGAAACGCATCCTCACCGCCCTCGTTCTGATCCTCGCCGTCTTCGCCCTCATCTTCTTCGGCAAGCTCTGGATGATCACCGTCGCTGCCCTCCTCGTAGCCGAGCTCGCCGCCGTCGAGTTCCTCTCCCTCGCCAAGGTCGGCGCCGAAGCCCACAACGCCCGTCTCCGCATCCCGCTTCCCTGGATGATCGCCGCCACCGCCGCCCTCTTCGCCGTCACCCTGCCCAGCTTTCCCGTTGACGCCCAGCTCCCGGTCATCAGCTTTCTCACCCTCGCGCTCTTCGGCTGGAACGGCTTCCGCTCCCCCGCCATCCAGGTCCTGCCCGATACCGCCCAGGGCCTCTTCGGCCTCATCTGGATCGCCTACCCGCTTACCCTCATCCCTCTGCTCTGGAAGCAGGAGGACGGCCCCGCCCTCGTCGTCTTCCTCATGCTCGCCGTCTGGTCGGGTGATATCGCCGCCCTTTACGTCGGCCGCGCCTTCGGCAAACACAAGCTCGCCCCCCGCCTGTCTCCAGGCAAGACCTGGGAAGGCGCCATCGCCTCGATCGTCGGCTCGCTCGCCATCACGGGTGGCCTCCTCTATGTCAGCGATCTCCTCACCGCCCGCGGCAACCTCCTCCTCCACATCGGCGAGCCCCTCTGGCAGACCCTCACCCTCGCCGCCGTCCTCAACATCGCCGCCCAGCTCGGCGATCTGCTTGAGTCCGCCGTCAAACGTGGCGCCGGCGTCAAAGACTCCGGAACCCTGCTTCCCGGGCACGGCGGCATCCTCGACCGCATTGACGCCCTCCTGCTCGCCACACCCGTCCTTTGGTACGCCCTCGTCTTCAAAGACACCATCGGCCTGGGACGGTTTTAACCTCGACGAACTTTCCCCTTCCCAGCGCACATCGCGCTGGAGTATGTTCGTCTCCGCATGAACGCTCTTGAAGACAAACGCGGTCTTCCCTGGACAGCCCACGTCGGCCCCGTCCTTATGACCCTGTTTGTCCTCGTCACTCTCGGTCTCGGCCCCATCCTCCTCGCCATCTATCTCGGCCTCTGGATCGGGCTTCGTCGGCGCGCCTGGCTCCCCCTCATCTGCTGCGTCACCTTCTCGCTCATCGCCTGGCTGTCCTACTCCGTCTTTGAGCACGCCATCCTCAGCGGCATCATGGACGCGCTCGTGCTGATCTCCCCCTTCCTCTGGATCGGCGGCAACTTCCTCCTCCGCGAAGAGATCCGCAAAGAGCAGCGCGCAGGGGGCATCCTCCGCGAGATCAGCCCGTGGCTCACCTTCTTTCTCTCGTCGCTCTACCTGAACTTCTGCCTGAACCCGGCAAACTTCACCGCCGCGAAGCGACACCTGCCTCCGCTCAAGCTGCCCGATCCCTCCTGAGCCATTTCTTTCTGCGAAAATACCCTTCGTGAAGAACATCGCAGTCCTTGGCTCTACCGGTTCCATCGGCACCTCCACCCTTTCGCTCTGCGAGTCCTTCCCCGACCGCTTCCGCCCCCTCGCTCTTGCCGCTGGTCACAACCTCGAAGCCGCCCTCGCCCAAACCCTCCGCTGGCGCCCCGAGATCCTCTCGGTCGCCACCGAAGAGCTCGCCTCGCACCTCGCGACACAGCTTCGTGAACACGGCCACACCGGCACAGAGGTCGTCCACGGCACCGCCGGCACGGTCCGCGTCGCCACCCACCCTGCCGTCGACTTCGTCGTCTCCGCCATCGTCGGCGTCGCCGGCCTTGAAGCCACCTTCGCCGCCGTGCTCGCCGGCAAGACCATCGGCCTCGCTAATAAAGAGTGCCTCGTCGCCGCCGGCTCGCTCATCCTCGCCGCTGCCAAAGAGCAGAACGTCGCTCTCCTCCCCATCGACTCCGAACACAACGCCATCCATCAGTGTCTCCGCGGCGGCCGCGCGGCCGAGGTCCGGCAGATCTGGCTCACTGCCTCGGGCGGCCCCTTCCGCAGCACGCCCCTCGCCGACTTCGACAGCATCACCCCCGCCCAGGCCCTCAAACACCCCACCTGGGTCATGGGCCAGCGCATCACCGTCGACTCCGCCACCATGATGAACAAGGGCTTCGAGGTCATCGAAGCCTGCCGCCTCTTCGCCCTTCCCCCCGAGCAGGTCCGCGTCACCATTCATCCCCAGTCCACCGTCCACTCCCTCGTCGAGTTCGTCGACGGCAGCATCCTCGCGCAGATCTCTGTCACTGACATGCGCCTGCCCATCCTCTACGCCCTGTCTTTCCCGGACCGCCTCGACGCCACCCCCGCACCCGGCCTTGCCTTCGATCTCGCCGCCCTCTCTCATCTCGACTTCACCCCGCCCGACTTCACCCGCTTCCCTTGCCTCCGCCTCGCCTACGAAGCCGCTTCCACCCCATCGCATTGCATCGCTCTCAATGCAGCCGATGAGATCGCCGTCGCCGCCTTCCTCGAAGGTCGCATTCCGTTCCTTGGCATCCCTCGTACAATTGAGCAGGTCCTCCGCCTCACCCCGGCCACCTCGCCCGCGTCTATCGTAGAGGTGCTCGCGGCCGATCGCGAAGCCCGCCGTGTCGCGCTGGAGCTTGTAGAGCACGCCCGACGCGACCACGCTTAACCCTCACGTTCCCCGCTCGCCACCGAAGAGGTCAACACTCCCCGCACATGGCCACCATCCTCGAACTCCTCATCGTCCTCGGCATCATGGTTCTCGTCCACGAGACCGGCCACTTCATCACGGCCAAGCTCTGCGGCATCCGCGTCGAGGTCTTCTCGATCGGCTTCGGCAAGCGCCTCATCGGCTTCAAGCGCGGCGACACCGACTATCGCATCTGCCTGCTTCCCCTCGGCGGCTACGTCAAGATGTCCGGCGATAATCCCGGCGAGCACGCCACCGATCCCGGCGACTTCAACGCCCATCCCCGCTGGCAGCGCGTCCTCATCGCCCTCTCCGGCCCCTTCGCCAACTTCCTCCTCGCCATCGCCCTCATGACCGTCGGCTACATGCTTCACAACGAGGTCCAGGAGTTCGTCACCGGTCCCGCTATTACCGACTACATCGCCGCCAACACCCCCGCCACCCACACCGGCATCCACTCCGGCGACCGCATCGTCCACTACGCCACCATCGAAAACCCCACCTGGGAACAGGTCGGCATCCGCTCTCTGCTTAACCTCAACCACACCGTCCCCTTCTCCTTCGTCCACAACGGCCAGCGAACAGACACCTCCATCTTCGTCGAGAACAAAGGCGATGCAGAGAGCTTCTCCCTCGACAAACTCGGCCTGGTCCCGCGCATGCAAACCATCCCGGTTGAGGTAAAGGCGCTCGAGCCCAACATGCCCGCCGCTAAGGCCGGCCTCCAGCCCGGCGATAAAATCGCCACCGTCGACGGCCTCCAGCTTCACTCCGTCGACTCCCTTCTGACCTATCTGCAGGATCAGGCCGGCAAGCCCGCGAACCTCAGTGTTCTCCGCGGCCCTCAGACCCTCCCCCTCACCGTCACCCCGCAGTTCGCCGACATCGGCAATGGCACCAAGGACTTTCGCCTCGGCTTCCGTCCCGTCCCACCGGCCGTCAAGATCGAGCAGCTTCCCTTCGCTCAGGCCTTCGCCGAGTCCATCAAGTTCAACAAGAAAAACGCCTCCCTCATCTTCGAGGTCTTGCACGGCATGTTCACCCGCCAGGTCTCGATGCGCTCCGTCTCCGGCCCCATCGGCATCGGCCAGCAGGTGCATGAGGCCGTCGGCATGCCCGGCTGGATGCCCATCATCGGCATCATGGCCTACATCTCCCTCAACCTCGGCATCTTCAATCTCCTGCCTATCCCCATCCTCGACGGCGGCATGATCCTCTTCCTTGCCATCGAGTCCGTCATCCGCCGCGACGTCGACCAGACCATTAAGGAGCGCGTCTATCAGGTCGCCTTTGTCTGCCTCGTCGTCTTCGCCGCGTTCGTCATCTTCAACGACATCACCAAGCTCGGCATCTTCACCAAACTCAAACCCTAACGGACGTTCGCCGAAATCTATGCTGGATTCGCGTCTCCTTCTTGCGCTTCTGCTTGCTGTGAGCGGCACGGGAACCGGTCAGTCCCCCGCGATCCTCGAGAACAGCTCCGGAGTTCAGATGAGCATCGACACGGCGGATCACGATCCCGCACTCCACATCCGTATCCCCGGCGGCCCTGAGGCCGAGCGCAGCTTCAACATCCTGCTTCCCGAGCACGTCACCGTTCGTCCCCGCGGCACCGCTGACGCCACGCACCTCTACATCTTCCAACCCGGTCTCGCGCCATCCGTACCGCAATGGAAGCAATCGAAGAACTCCCTCTCCTACGTGTCAGATCTCGGCCCGGTCCACTTCTCCGCGCAAGCGACATTGGAAGACGACGGCATCCGCGTCCGCTACGACTTCGAGAACCAGTCCGACGTCGACTACGACATGACGTGGGCCGTGACCGACCCTCGTTTCAAGGTCTTCTTCTACGATCCACGTCTGGAGCGAACCTACGTTCACGAGAAAAGCGGCTTCGTGCTTCTGGCCTCGGAGACGCCGGAACGGCTGCAGATGCCGCTCTCTCAGTGGCTCCCGGCCCGCTACCATGCCCAGTTCACAACCCCGATCCCGGCGCAGAAAGTCCAGCATCGGGACGACGGCATCACCTACTACTACAGGAGCGAGCCCGTCGATATACCTCTCATCGCAACGCTTTCCGCCGACAAGTCCTGGGTCGCAGCCAGCTTTGCACGCGATCCCGGCAACGTCTGGAGCAATCCAGAGCTGACCTGCCAGCACGTAGATCCACAGGTGTCACTACCGAAGCACGCAAACGCTTCCTACGAATTAAAACTCCTGCTCTTCAAAGGCTCACTGGACCAAGCTCTTCAGAAAGCAAAAACTCAGCGGTTTCAATTGGAGGAGTCCGAAGCCGCGAAGTAGGCGCCTCAGCCCGAGATTACGACGGCGGCAGGCATTGCGTCTGCAGCCCTTCAGCAGGAAACATAATGCGCGCCCGCCTCAATCGAACGTGCTGCGCGCGCCGCCTCAGCCCCCCGCCTCCCCACTACCCCGCAGCTCCGCAATAATCTCCCCCGCCGCCGTCCGCGCAGACTCCTCATCGTCCGGCTTGAAGCTCACCGCGCCCACCCGTGCATGGCCCCCACCCCCATACCGCTCGCAGATCTCTGAGATGTTCGCCAGATCCTCCGCCGGCATCGTCGTCCACGGGTTCGTCCCCACGCTGATCTTCACCCGGTAGCTCGACTTCGACAGGCCCACCGTGTACGTCGCTTCAGGATGCAGGAAGTACGGGATGAACTTGTTGTAGCCCTCGCTCGGCTGGTCCGTTATGTCGAACGTCAGCACGCCCGCCTCGACCCGCGCCCGCTCCCCCATCAATGCAATCTGCGCCCGATGCTTCTCGAGCAGCGGTCGGAGCTGCTCCTGCACAAACGGCTCCTGCACAATCTCGCCGAGCGGCATCTCCGTCAGCAGCGGAATCAGCCTCGGAATCAACGTTCGATCGTCCGAGCTCTCCATCACCAGCGTCAGCTGCATCGCCGGCTCACCCATCCCCACCGCCGCCTCCGCGCTCTCGTACTTCGCCCCATCCACGATGTTCGCCCAGCGAATCAGCTCTGCAAGCGGTGCCACCTCCATCCCAAAGCGCTCACTCGCCACCTTCGCAATAAATCCCGTGCACGAGATGAAGTTAGGATCGAAGAACTTCTGCTGCCGCTCCCCACTCAGCCGCGTCTGCTCCTCATAGCGCTCAAACTCTGCCTCATCCTCCGGCGTCAGAAACGCACTCAGATGGTGGTCAAACCACCATGTCATCTTGGGTGAGTCCGAGTACTTGAAGTCCACCACCGCGTTCTCGTCCCCGGTAAACTCCCCCGCATCAAACTGGCCACCCGCCTTGTGCATCAGGCCGCCGTAGGTAAACGCCGCGCCCGCATCCACACACTCGCGATAGAACCGCGTAAACAGCGACGCCGAACATGCCCCATCAAAACACCGATCATGATGCAGAACCTTAACCATCCCGCCGCACTCCCCTTCATCGCCCGCACAGCACCGTGGAGCCCGAATCTCCAAGCATAGTTCGGGCTTTCTTCATGTCAAGCCGCTACCGCCTCGGAACTTCGCATACCATCATCACGTACTTCGTCTTCGGCCCGCTCCTTCTCATCACGTCCTGAGGACCTCAATGGATCCATACCTCGATTCTTCTTCGGACATCTCGCCGATCGACTCCATCGGGCCCGTCCCGCCCACCGCGCAACTCTCCCTCATCCACCGCACGTTTTTCGGTGCCGATGGCCTTCGCGCTGGCTGGAGCCTGCTGCTCTTCCTGGCCCTCCTCGCCTCATTCGGCTTCCTCGCCAACCGGATCGCACATGTCATCAGGCCCCATCCAAAACCCCTCTCCGCGCAGGCGGAGCTGCCGCCGGCGTTGTCGCTGACCATCGAAGCCGTTCAGTTTACCCTCGTCGGTCTATCCACCCTGATCATGGCGCGCGTCGAGCGCCGCCCCCTGCGTGCCTACGGTATCGGCGCCACCCCTCGGGCTCTGCCGCACTTCCTCGCCGGTCTCGCCTGGGGAGCCTTCCTTCTCTCCGTTCTCATCGGCACTCTCGTGGCTACCCATCTGCTCGTCTTCACCGGTGTTCAGCTCGCTGGATCCGCCATACTCCGCTTTGGCGCAGAGTGGGCTCTCGCCTTCCTTCTCGTCGGCCTCTTTGAGGAGTACGCCCTCCGTGGATACCTACAGTTCACCCTCGCCCGCGGCCTCGCCGGTGCCTTCCATGCCGCGACAGCCAGCCCCTACGCCAAAACCATCGGCTTCTGGACCTCTGCCGCGATCTTCTCCTTCATCTTCGGCTTCGGCCACAAATCCAACGCCGGCGAGAGCCCCATCGGCCTCGTCTCCGCAGGCCTCATCGGCCTCATCTTCTGTCTCTCCCTCTGGCGTACCGGCTCACTCTGGTGGGCCATCGGCTTCCACGCCAGCTGGGACTGGGCGCAGTCCTTCGTCTACGGCGTCGCGGACTCCGGCCACATGATGGCCTTCCATCTCCTCGGCTCCCACCCGCAAGGCAAACCCCTCCTCTCCGGCGGCCTCACCGGCCCTGAAGGCAGCCTCATCGTCCTCCCCATCATTCTCCTTGCCACCGCCGCCATCGTTCTCACCCTCCGGAACGCCGGCTGGCCCCCGCCAGACTCCCGAACCCCCAGCCTCGATCGCTCGTAGGGCGTTCGCGTCCGCAGCCTCATCCACCGCCACCAGCCCCGGCCGGTGAGCTACCCCACTCCTTCTCCTCTGCGGAACCTCCCGCCTCCGTTGGCGCAACCACCCCGTCCCGTCCGCTACTCTGAAAGAGACCTACTGCAGCGAGGATCACCCGCCCCGGATCACCAGGACGGAATCTCCGGTCAACGCCTAACTCGTCTCGATAGAATATTTTAGATCAGAAGCACGGGGGGGTAAGCCAGCACTTGACCTCGACCCTCGCAGCCGAAGCGCAGCTCTGCTGCAGCCGTCCCTGCGCTGGCCTTTGCCAGTCTCGGTGGCCGCACCGCCACACCAAGCCCTCACCCATAGCTCCCGCTTGGATCCAGGGGTCTTTGCCGGCTATCTGCCCACGCCCGCCATTCTGTCTTAAACTCTTCCCCATGCGGCGACTCTCCCTTCTCCTCGCGTTGCTATCCCCTCTCGCCCACGCGCAGGCGCCCGCCGCACCCGGGGCCGCTCCCGCCGCCACGGCATCACAGCAGCAACCCGACACCCCCTATAGCCTCTCCACCCAATCCAACCTCGTCTTCGTACCCACCGAGGTCCGCACCAAGAAGGGCGAGATCATCTTCGGCCTCACCGCCGACAAGTTCGTCGTCGAAGATGCCGGCAAACCCCAGCGCCTCCACCTCGAGGAAGATACCGGCAACGACGGCCTTTCGCTCGTCATCGTCGCCCAGTGCAGCGGCGCTGCCGCCGAAGAACTGCAAAAGCTTCGCGGCCTCCCCACCATGCTCGACGCCCTCACCGGCGGAGCCCCGCATGAGATCGCCGTCGTCACCTACGGCAACGACCCCACCCTCGTCGGCGACTTCACCTCCGACCCCAACACCCTCTCCACCGGCCTCGCCGAGATTCGCCCCTGCGACGAGAGCAACGTCCGCACCTTCGACGCCGTCGCCTATGCCAACAGCCTTCTCGACCGCCGCCCCACCAGCATGCGTCACGCCATCCTGCTTCTCTCCGAGACCCGCGACCACGGCAGCCACACCGACGCCAAACAGCTCATCGCCACCCTCGGCCGCTCCAACACCGTCGTCGACGCCGTCGCCTTCTCCCCCGGCCGCGACGAAGTCCTTGAAGAGCTCAAGCACGGCGGCGGTGGCGGCATCGTCGAGCTCTTCTTCCTCGCCATCAACTCCCTCAAGAAGAACGCCGCCCACGAGCTCGCCATCCTCTCCGGCGGCGAGTACAGCAACTTCGCCTCGCAGAAGGGCTTCGACCAGGCCCTCAATCGCCTCGCCAACCGCATCCACAACTTCTACAACCTCAGCTTCCAGCCCTCTGCGAACGCCACCGAGCCCGGCTTCCACCCCCTCCGTGTCATCGTTCCCGACTACCCTGACGCCGTGGTCCGCGCCCGCCGCAGCTACTGGTCCGGCCCACCGCCCGCTGCCAACGCCCCCGACCCCACCCCCGAGATCGCACCTTCCGCTGCACAAATCCCCGCCGCCGATCCTGCACCTTCCGTCCGGCCCTAGACTCGCCATCTTTGGTTATCACTCCAAGGTGCAGCTAGGACCCCGCATCGCCGTTACGACGAAGCGAAGCGACGCGCCTCTTGGCTCTTAGATCGTCGTTCGGCGCGAAGTCGAGGAACCTGCTGCTCTGTCAGAGTTGCACTGCGACCGGGAGCGCGAGCGCAACCACCGTCCGTAGATACGTCGGCCCGGCCCTTCACCGTTCCGCCTTCTGCCGAGCCTCCGTCAGATCCAGCTCCCGGAGCAGTCGATTCATCACTCCGTCTCCAATCGTCCCCTCGTCCCGCAGCCGCACCGCCGTTCGCCGCTCCACCTGCGCCGCCTCTCGTGAGAGAGCCCGTACCCGCTTGTACGTCGCCGCGCCCGTCTCATCACCCTTCTCCGGGGCAAGTCCATACCGCACCCCGTCCAGCCTATGTCGATAGCGATGCAGCAAATCCTCACATCCATGCGCCAGCTGATCTTCTCCCTTGCTCCGTTCTGCTTCCAGAAATTCAATTGCCGTCTCAAGCACCGTCCGTCGTGCCTCCAGCTCCTCGTCCCGGCTCTCCACCCGCCCCAATCCTAGCCGACGGATCACCCACGGCAGACTCAGCCCCTGCACCACCAGCGTCACAAGAATGACCGCAAACGTGAGAAAAATAATCAGGTTCCGTTGCGTAAATGGCCGGTCGCCCGACAGCATCTCCGGCAGGCTGAACGCCGCCGCCAAAGCAATCACGCCCCGCATCCCCGTCCAGCCAATCACAAACACACTCTTCGGCCCCGGCATCGCCTCTGCCTCAACGCCTGGAATGATTCGCCGAAGCAGGTTCGCCACCCGCGCCGCCGGAAACATCCACAGCAGCCGCAACACAATCAGCACCCCGCTGAACACCGCGCCGTACTTCAGCAGCGTCCACAGGCTGTACGCGCGGATGCCTGCCAGCACATACGGCAGCTGCAGTCCGATCAGTAGAAAGACCAGTCCGTTCAGGATGAAGTTCAGGCTCTCCCATCCGTTCGTCACCTGGATTCGGACCTCCGGCGAAAACAGCGCCGCGCTCTTCCGTCCCAGGTAGAGGCCGCACGCCACCACGGCCAGCACCCCTGAGACCCGCAGCTCCTCCCCGGCCAGGTATGCCGCGTACGGCACGACCACGCTGATCACCATCTCTACTGGCCCATCATCGATCCAGCGCTCGAAGACCGCCGCCAGCCAGCCCACCACAAGTCCCACAGCGGTGCCGCCTACCATAAGCCACAGCAGCCGCAGCAGACCGCCACCTAACGTGGGCGTCTCCCCTGTTTCGAGCATCCGCACCCCGAACTCCAGCGCCAGCAGCCCCGTCGCATCGTTCAGCAGGCTTTCGCCCTCGAGAATCTCCACTACCCGCGCCGGCAACCCGATACGCGCCGCAATCGACGCCGCTGCAATCGCATCCGTCGTCGCCACCACCGCCCCCAGCACAAAACCGCTCTTGAAGTCGAGCGCCGTGATGAAGTGATCGCTCACCAGCGCCACGCCAAGCACCGTAAACGCCACCAGGCCAATCGCCAGCATCGTGATCGAGATCAGGTTGTTCTGAAACTCCCGCCAGCTCGTATGCCAGGCAGAAAAATACAGCAAGGGCGGAAGAAAGATAACAAACACCAGCTGCGGATTGAGGGGGATCCGCGGCATATGCGGCACGAAGCTGATCCCTAGCCCCGCCACCACCAGAACAATGGGGTAGGGCAGCCGCACCCGCTCCGCCATCACAGCAAACCCAGCCACCAGCACGAGAAGCAGCAGGAACACCATCTGCAATCCATGCACGCCAGCCGTCTGCCACATTCCCGCCCACCTCACTCAAGTAATGGCCCAGCATACCAACCGCGTAGACCTCCGCTGGCTCGGTTCCTTATGCTCCTTCTTAGCGATCCGAGTCTCGGCCAGGCGCGTCTCGGCGACAAGGTTGTGGAACCCTTGGCATACCGAGTCGCCGATATGGCTTACCAACTCCTCTCGTTCGGGCTTCTCTACTTCGCCACAAACGCCCGACCGCCTCATCGGGCGGCCGGGCGTATCGATCAGCCGCGCAGGCGGAAGTCGAGGGCCTGGGCTGCTGCTGACATCTCGACAATAGGCAGAGGAAGCGCAGGCGGCGTCTCACGGGGCACCGTCGCTCCCACCACGTCCTAGAAGGAAGCTCTAGATCGAGAAGCGCCGCCGCACTGCACCCGCCGCACCCAGCAGCCCGGTCGCCATCAGGCCCAGCGTTCCGGGCTCAGGCACCGCGCTCGGCGTTACCGTCTGAGCCGGCAGCGCAAACGCCACCGTCTCGGTCGCTGCACCCAGGCTGCCATCCACCTTCAGGGTCGCCAAATTGGTCGTCAGCGTCGTATCGGCCATCGCCGCCGCACTCAGCCCCAGCCCAACTGACACCGCCGCCGCATTCGCATCCGCAATCGTAAACGTATAGCCCTTGCACGGCACCAGCGGACCCACGTTCGCGCATACCTCTGTGACCGCAAACGTATCCGCCAGACCCGTCTGCAGATAAACCGCGGTCACGCTGTTCAGGCCATCCGTCGCCACAAAGGTGCCCGGCGTGGTCTGCAGAAAGGTGTAGTTGGTGGTGCCGTTGACCAGGTTCAACGTGATGCCGGGCGAGATGGTCGAGGCGTGGGCGGCGACAGTGGAGGCAGCAGAGAGAACAACCGAGGCGAGCAGCGAAGCAGTGAGTTTCATGTGAGTAAATCTCCTATGCCAGGGAATAAAGCAAGACATATGCCAAACTTTGCATAAAACTCACAATTTGTTGCAGGATCCAGTAAACCATTCCAGCTGAGGCAGTTACGCCATAGCAGTCGTAGGTAACCTGTTTCGCCTAAAAAGAGTAAGCACCCAAGACTCTAAAAGGAGCGGGAAAGTAACTTCCACTTTCCCTCGAGCGGTGGTAAACGCATCCTCTGGTAACGCTGCCAGCGCTATCTCTGAGAAGAAGACCACTTCCGCTTCCTCCGCACCAGCCCTCCTTGCGCGCGTCCTCCCCAACGGAGGGGCAGAAGATCCTGCTCACCGAGCCATTTAGACTCAACGGAGCGCAATGACCCCCGAACATCCCGACCTTGTTGAGCCCCGTCTTCATACCCGGCCTGTCTCCTCCTCCCCTCTCCCCACCAAGCCTCGCCGCTTAAGTCGGCTCGCTCGTACTAGCCTTATCGGCCTGCTCGCCTTGCTTTGCCTTGCCGCTCTCGCAGTCTTCGCTGGCCGCTGGTGGCTACATGCGGTCGCCCACGAGAGTCTTCCGCAGCTCTCCGGCACTCTTATGGTTCCCGGCCTCTCTGCCTCCGTCACCATCACTCGCGATCCCCTCGGCATCCCCACTCTTCATGCCCGCACCTTCGACGATCTGCTTTTTGCTCAAGGCTTCGCCACAGCTCAGGACCGCCTCTTCCAAATGGACACCCTCCGCCGGCACGCCGCCGGGGAACTCGCCGAGGTCCTCGGCTCCGGTCTCGTTCCGCACGATCGACTCCAGCGCACCCTGGCCCTCGGTCCCGCCGCCGATCGCATCCTCACTCAGCTGCCACCGGACCAGCTCCACGCCTTTGAGCGCTATAGCGCCGGCGTTAACGCCGCCCTCACTGCTCAGCACGGTCATCTTCCGCTCGAGTTCCACGTTCTCGCCTACGATCCCCGCCCTTGGACTGCACGCGACTGCGTCCTCGTCTCCCTTGTCCTGTTTGAGGACCTTACCAACGCCTTCCCTCAAAAACTCAACCGCGAAGCCCTCACCGCGCGCCTCGCTCCCGCCGCCACGTCTGAGCAGCGTGCCGAGCTCCTCGCCGACCTCTACCCCGTCGGCTCCTGGCGCGACCACCCCCCGTCCCAACCCGCCACCGACCTCACCACTCCCCTCGAGACCTTCCCCGAGATCCCCCTCGACGACTCGCAGGTTAGACTCCATCCGCCAACCGCCACGCCCGCCGATCTTCAGGCTCTGATCCGGCTTACCGCTTCTGCCTGCCCCGACTGCCGCGCCGGCTCGAACAACTTCGCCGTCTCCGGCACCCACACCGCTTCGGGCAAGCCGCTCCTCAGCAACGACATGCACCTTTCTCTCACCGCCCCCGGCATCTGGTACGCCGCCAACCTCAGCGCCGACTCCGGCCCCGGCTCGTCTGCAGCCTTTCACGTCACCGGCGTCTCTCTTCCCGGCGTTCCCTACATCGTCGTCGGCCACAACGACCACGTCGCCTGGGGCTTCACCAACCTCGGCGCAGACGTCCAGGACCTCTATATCGAGCACCTCAACGCCGCCGGGACCACCACCGAGTTCCAGACCCCCGACGGCCAGTGGCGGCCCGCCACTCACCGCACCGAAGTCATCCGCGTTCGCGGCGGTCGCACTATCACCCTTGATCTGCTCTCTACACACCACGGTACGGTCGACACCCCGCTCCTCAACACCGTCCTCCCCTCCGAGTCCCGCTCCATCGCCCTGCGCTGGTCTCTCTACGACACAGACCACTTCTCCCTGCCCTTCGCTGACTTCAACGCCGCCACCTCTGCTGCTGCTCTCGTGCAAGCGGCCAGCACCTACACCGGCCCCGCCCAGAACCTCCTCGCCGCCGACGACGCCGGCCACATCGTCTACCATGCCATCGGCCGCATTCCCCTCCGCGGCCCCATCCTGCTTCCTTCGCCGCTCTCCCCCGTCCCCACCGACAGCACCAGCCCCGACGCTGCCGCCCACGAATGGTCCTCGACCATCCCCTTCGACCAGCTTCCCGCCGCCATCGATCCTCCCGGCGGTCTCCTCGCCACCGCAAACGCCCGCATCACCCCCGACGCCTATCCCTTCCCCATCACCCTCAACTGGGCCGACCCCTACCGCAACGAACGCATTTGGCGGCTCCTCACCAACCGCTCCGGCCTCACCTCGCAAGACATGCTCCGCGTCCAGACCGACGTCTTCTCGGACTCCGACCATCTCGTCGCCCAACGCCTCGCCTACGCCATCGATCGATCCCCCAAAGCGACCAAACGCCTTCGCGCCGCCGCCGATCTCCTCCGCGCCTGGGATGGCAACGTCGCCGCCACCTCCGCCGCCGCAGCCATCACCACCGCCGCTCGTGAAGCCCTCTGGCCCATGCTGCTCACCCCCCAGCTTGCGCCATCACCCGACCTTGTCCACCTCTACTCCTGGGGCGAGCGCAACTTCGCTCTCGAGCAGCTCATCGCCCACACTCCCACCCGCTGGCTTCCCTCCGCCTATGCCACCTGGGATGATCTCCTGACCGCCGCCGTCGACAAGGGTCTGCTGGACGCACACGCGCCCAACAACCTCAGCAAGTGGTCCAGCGGCAAAGCCAACCCGGTCGAGATCCAGCTGCCGCTCTTCGCTCAGCTTCCTCTGCTCAGCCGTCTCGCCGGCCTGCCCACCGGCTCCGGCACCCACCCGCAGTCCGGCAACGGCCTCACCGTCCGCCAATCCCATCGCACCTTCGGTCCGTCCGAGCGTTTCACCGCCGACCTCGCCAACCCGGACGCCGACACCCTCGTCCTTCCCCTCGGCCAGTCCGGCAATCCGCTCAGTCCCTGGTTCCGCGACCAGTTCCCCGCCTGGCTCGGCAGCTCCACCTTTCCACTCCCGTTCACCGCCAATACCGGCGCTCAGACCCTCACCCTCACGCCCGGCCCCTGAACGAAACACGCGCAACGCGCACCTAGGGCTGCTTCGCCGGTCCACTCGCCGACGTCGCTGGCGCGCCAGCTCCCGTCGCCGGAACCACTGGCTTCGGCCGAACCTTCTTCTTCGGCTTTGGTGCGGGTGGGATCACCGGCTTGGCCACTGGAACCGCACTCGCCGCCGCGGCTGCAGCCTGGCTCGCCTTGAGCGACGCCTGCAACGAACCCACCCGGCTCTCCTCCGCCACCGCCGCCTGCTGCACCTGATCGCCCACCCGCTTGCGTGCCTCCGCCAACCCTTGCAGCGCCTGGTCAAGCGACGCGCTTTGCGCCGCCGGCGCCACCAGCCGCCCCATCGCTGCCACCCGTAGCGCCACATCGTAGAGCGCGTCCACATTCCGAATCGCCGGCAGCACCTTCGCCACCGATCCCGGCTCGCCGTCCGCTGTCGCCAGCAGTGGCGGCAATGTCTCGCGGAAGTCCCGTTCGATCGACCGGATATCTCCATCTGCCGCATCCCGCAGCTCGCTGGACATCTTCCACTTCTCCAGCCGCACGCCGCTCAGCGCCTGCTGCAGCGTCATCAGTGGCCCTTGCAGCACCTCCGAAGGTCGCGTCAGCGGAGCCTCCACCGATGCTGTGGTCTGCGTCTCCGTCGCCGCAGGAGCGATCGGGGTCGCCACCTGCGCATAAGCTTCGTATCCAGAAAACCCAACCGTCGAGAGCAGGAGCGCAGCAAGAAAAGATCGCATGGGCAATCATTCTAAAAGACGCGAAGCCGGTCTCCGCTGCCTCGCGACAAACCCCGATCAACCCTCGCGAACCCACCTGCCCTGACTGCGGCGTACGGGCTGTTGATCCATCACCGCCTCCGCTCGCACGGCGCCGGAAATCGAAGAGCAGACTTCAAACAGCATTCCTCGAGCGGGCGAACGACAGACAACTCCGTCCCCCTCGGCTGCAACAAACCCGTCCCATTTGCCCTCACTCCCCCCCACCTTCTAAACTCAACTATCACCGGCTACTCTCCCGCGGTGGTAACCGCCCGGCTCTCCCAGCCGTGCGGGGAGGTTCAATGCGTCGGCTCGTCACCCTGTTCGCCCTTCTCTTCCTCACCGTTCCGTTTGGCATCTCCCTCGCAGGTTGCGGAAAAAAGACTGCCGTCGTCTTCTGCAACGGCGACTCCGGTCCCATCGTTGGTCAGATTAAAACCATCACGCTCGCTCCCACCATCTTCGGCATCTCGCTGAACGCAGGAGAGTTCGGCAGCACGCCCACGGCCACAGCCGCAGATTGCAACGGCGGCGCCGTTACCGTCTCGACCTATACCTGGGCCATTCGCCAACAGGATGTCGGCCTCGTTGACGTCGTTCCCACGACCGGTCGCCTCTGCGCCGGTACCTGGAACCGCAACACCGGCGGCGGCATCCCCAACTTCACGGTTTGCACTCCCGCCGCGCGGACCGGCACCGCCCAGATCACGGCAAGCTCCGGTGGCGCAACCTCAAACGCTCTGCCCATCTTTGTCCATCCCGTCGTCACCAGCATCGTCATCAGTGCGCCCTCTACGACGTGCACAACGGACCTCGATACCAGCTGCTGCGCCTTCTCGACCGTCGGCGGAGCCACGGCGAGCACCGCCTACACCGGTACCTCTTGCCTCAGTCAAAACGTCACCGGTCAGCTCGCGGCCCGCGTGTACGCCGGCGGCAGCGTTGATCCCGCCCACAACATTACCTGCGGCGCACAGACCGGGGTCAACGCGGCGGGCGTGCCTCAGTACGCGCCCGGTGTTGGCCACGTCTCCTGGAGCCAGACCGACGCCAACATCGTCACCATCGACGAAAACGGCATCGCCACCGCCAAGTTCCCCGGCTCCACCATAGTCAACGCCAGCATCTCCAATGCCTCCTCAACTAACGGCTACTTCGCGACCTGTCCTCCGGCCAACATCGTGCTCACCACACCCAACACGAATCCGGCTCCATCCGCCATCACCGTCCAGCAGAACAACACGCAGCCCCTCATCGCCACCGTCACCGATATCAACGGTCAGGTTCTGAATGGCATTCCGGTGACCTTCGTCTCCACCACGCCCAGCACCCTGCCCTCGGGAGGCCTTGGCAGCGTCACTCCTATCTTCCCCGGCACCGCGGCCGTCACCGCCGTCTGTCTTCCACCCGCCTGCAACAACTCGCCCCTGAGCGAGGTTGGTCTCTTCGGCAATGGGCTGCCCATCGTCTCCAACCAGGTCGTCGTCAACACCCCGGGCAACAACTCCACTCTGCTCTACGCGGCCAGTACCACCTCGCGTGAGCTCGTGGCCGTGGACCTCTTTACCAGCACCGTAGGAACGCCCGTCCGCCTTCCCTACGCGCCTACCTCCATGGTCATCACTCCCGACGGCAACACGCTCTATCTCGGCAGCCCGACTGAGCTCATGGTTGTCTCCGCCGCGAGCACATCTGTCACAGGCGAGTTTCAGGCCGCGCCCGGAAACGTGCTCGCCGTCTCTCCCGACGGCACCACAGTCCTGGTCGCCGATCCCGTCCGGCAGACCGTCTCGCTCGTCAGCTCCGCCGGCATCGTCTCCAGCACCTACGGCGGCCTCGGCACCCGCGCCCAGTTCTCGCCTGACTCAGGCACCGTCTACATCGCCGCCGGGAACCAGATGATCGTGCACTCCTCCTTCACTGGCTGGACCTCGATTCCGGTTCCCGTTGCCACAACGGATATCTCGCTAGCCACGCCGCAGGTGGCTGCTTTCCTCGCCGGAGCCACGACCACAGCCCGCGGCTACTGCCCCATTACCACCCTCTCCGGCGCTGGAGATACAGTGACGACCAGCAATCAGTTCTACCCGGATGCCGGCCTGGCCGCACCATCCGCCGACCGCATCGTTGCCACCAACGACGGTGCCCACGTCCTTGGCGCCACGGTCGCCCCTAACCCCACCTTCACCGACGTTGGCATCACGCTTCCCACCGCCAACGTGCTCTGCCCAACGACCGGTCAGAAGGTCACCGGAAGTACGCTCTTCACCGGCGTCCTTCCCGGCATCACCGCCAGCCAGATCAACGGTGTCGTCGCCGCCTCGGACTCGTCGCTCGCCTTCGTGACCTTTACCGGCACCGGTGGCGTTCTCCCCTCGTACACGCCTGCTGGCGCCACGGTCGGCGCTCTCGGCTCGGTTAAGCTTTCAGGATCGGCCGTCGCTCCGGTTAGCGGCGTCTTCTCCTCGGATAACGGCACCTTCTTCACCGGCACCTCGGGCGACAACCTGATTCATCTCATCACCCGCGGCTCGGCAGGATTCACCGACACCTCGACCATCAACCCCCAGATCACAACCGATGCGGGCGTTTCGGCAACTGTTAACCTGCTCGCGCAGCACCCACGCAGAACATCGTAAAAACAGTCCTTAACCTCCGCGAAACCCTGCTTAACCTCAGCAGAAATGGCTCCAAAACACAGACAGAAGGCCCTTCCATTTGGAAGGGCCTTCTGTCTGTGCGCTTTTCCTCTAACTCATTCATCCTAGACGCTGTTGCAGCAAATCCCGATTGATCGCGTCCAGCACGCCGTTGAGGAAGTTGACCGACTCAGGCGCCGCGTACCGCCGCGCTATCTCTAACGATTCATTGATGATAATCGGCCCCGGCGTCTTCGGATAGGCAAGCATCTCCCCTACCGCAACCCGCAACAGATTCCGATCCACCACCGCCATCCGCTCGATCTTCCAGTTCTGCGTATGTTGTTGAATTAACTGCTCTACTGCCTCCATGCGCGTGTTGACAACGCGATACAGGTCCTCAGCAAACCCCCGCGTCTCGGCATCCACATCATCCCGTGCGTCCCAAAAGAGCTTTTCGACCTGAGCCGGCGATTGTTTGCCCAGATCTTGTTGAAAACACATCTGCATAGCGAGTTCGCGGGACTTTCTGCGGGTACCCATCAGAGGCCGTCCTTCGCGTGCAGCTGTTCCTGGATGCTCGCCATTTCAATGGCCGCTACACCGGCCTCAAACCCTTTATTTCCAGCCTTTAAGCCGGCTCGGTCAAGGGCCTGCTCGAGCGTTTCGCAGGTGAGGACGCCGAAGGCGTGCGGAACCCCTGTGTCTTGTTGGCTTTGCCCGATGCCGCGGGCGACTTCGGTGTAGATGGCTTCGTAGTGGGCGGTTTCGCCGCGAAGCAAGACACCAAGGGTGATGACCGCCGCGTAATGTTTTGATTCTGCAAGGGTTCTGGCTGCTGACGGGATCTCCCAGGCGCCTGGGACACGGACGATCTCGATGTCGCTGCGGGTGGCACCGCTGCGCAGCAGAGCGTCAAGCGAGCCTTGCAGGAGACGGTCCGTGATGACTGCGTTCCAGCGTGCAACGACGATCGCAAACCTCTTGTTTGCAGCAGATAGAGTGCCCTCGACGGCGATCGGCCGGCCGTGAAGAGGGTTGTTCGACTCCCAGAAGCCGACGCGCAGGACAGGAGTGAGTGTCGCCGAAAACAGGCGAGAGTTCCAGTCAGTTTCCGTGATTTCTGAGGCGTTTTCGCCGAGGTTAAGCAGCTTTTCGCCGAGGTCCGGGGCTGTTTCGCCGACGTTGGTTTCAGCAGCCTGGGAGCTGAGCCACTCGCGCGTGAGGTGGTGGACCTCATCCAAGTTGGTGACCTCGATCAGAAGCGGAGGAGTGGCAGGAGCCCCGCCGGCGACGAGCTCGAGGTTGGCAAGCGGCGCGAGAAAGGCGGAGCCCTGTCCCTGATCGTTTTTCCAAGCGCGGCCGGGCTCGAAACCAAGGGCGGCAAGCAGGCTTGAGAGCCGCGCGGAGGCCTCAGGCGAAGCGATCGCCTGGATGACAGTTAATCCTTTGATCATGGGTCCGATTGTATCGCTCGCTGATGGAAACGCTCCCTGCCGCGGGTAAGGGACTGTGTCTCGCGTGAGGACAATATCCGGCGCATGAACAGGAGATCGGACGCAGGGCGGGGCTGGCTTGGTATGCTGACGGATGTGCTGCGACCTCTTTCTTCCACTCCGTTTCCTGTCGTGCTGTTCGTTCTGGCGGTCTCCCTTTCCCTGCTGACGGGGTGCCATGGCGGCGGCGCGGAGAGCGGACCGAAGGACGAATCGAGGGCGATCGCGGCCCAACAGCGGGCGCTGAACGATCAGGTGCGCGTCGAGCTGGAACAAATTCCGACGCCAACGAAATCAAAGTACATGGCGATCAAGAGCCTGACGGCGTGGCAGAATCCTTACCTAACAGTGCAGGACAACCTCCTGGTGCTGCATGTGACGCTGGCGGACGCGAACACCAGTGCTCTGGGGCAGGGTGGCATGTTGCGGCCGGCGGGAGCGCGGCGGCAGGATCTGACGATCCGCCTGGGCGAATTGGCGGCAGCACTGAATGCCGTGCCGCAAAGCGCGTGGCCGCTAGGGCGGGTGATTGCGGTTGAAGAGGCGCACAACACGCCGCCAACGATGGAGCCGGCGGTGCGACGGACAGTGGAGGGCGTGATGCGGACGCTGGGAGATCTGGGTGTGGTGCCGTACGAGTGGAATGAGGGTGGAGCGGGGCTGCGCTAGGGCATCGGTCGGATGACTGTTTGAAGAGGGCTAAGCCCGCTGAGCTGACCGTCTACAAGGTGGACCCATCGGTAGGGTGACAGATCGTTCGGATCGCACCTCCCTTCGCCCTCCACTTCTTCTGACGATGCTACTTCACAGGACGTATCCGGTGTGCGAAGCTGTGGGCACCGAAGGTGTGGAGGTCCAGCAGATGCCGCATGGGAGTCGTCGTTTGCTTTGGTTCATGCTTTGCATGCTGCGCCTGGCATGTGGTTCGCTTCTTTCCGCCGAGAGTCGAGTGACGATTCTGAACGATGCTTTCGGAGATCGTCCGAACCTGGAGCAGGACTGGGGATACGCCGCGCTGATCGAGTATGACGGGAAGCGCATTCTGTTTGATACAGGCGACAACGTCGAGGTGTTTCGAAGGAACGTTGAGACCATGCATGTCGATCTGACGCACCTGGACATGGTGATCGTGACGCACGCGCATGGAGATCACACCTCTGGTCTTCGCTATGTTCTCGCGAAGAATCCCAGGGTCAAGCTCTTCGTCCCGGACGATCCTTACTTCACGGGATCGGTTCTGCCCCCCGCATTCCTCGCTACAGATGCCCGTCCCGAACTGCCGGCAAAGATGCGGTACTTTCGCGGTGGAGCAAGGCCTGAACCGAGAGGGTGGATGGCATGGACGGACACGAACATGACGGCCGTGAGCGGTTCCATGAATATCGCGCCGCACGTGCGTCTAATTTCGCTCGTCTCCGAGAAACCAGCCTTCAAGGGGTTACGCGAGATCTCGCTGGTATTGGACACACCCAAGGGTCCTGTGGTGTTTGTAGGGTGTTCGCACCCAGGCATCGAACGCATTCTGGCCGCAGCGACGGAGGCAGATCCTGCGGCGTCGGTCTCGATGCTTGTGGGTGGCCTGCATCTGCTGCAGGATACTCCCGAGCAGATTGACGCGACACTCGACACGTTACAAAAGAGGTACCACGTACAGACGATGAGCATCGGCCACTGCTCCGGCGAGCTGGCATTCCAGAAGGTGCAACAACGGTGGGCAGCCCAGAGCATGTACGCGGGACTTGGCGAAACGATCGCTTTCTGATTCCCGCGATTATCTCGTTCCGCTGTGCAAGCCTCGCAAATTGGCTGTCCAAGGGCGAACGCAATCCAGCTAGGATTTAAGTTCATGGACAACGATCAGGTTCCGAGCCTTGCCCGCAGGCGGGCCCTTAAGTCTCTGGCTGTTGGTGCTGTTGCGTTGACTCGCTCCACTCGCGCTCAAAAGCAGACCGATGCGAAGGTGGGATCAATCACGGAGGTTCGGCATGCCACGCTCCAGGTTGGCGATGTGTCAGTGTTCTATCGTGAGGCTGGAGCGAAAGGCCAGCCTGTGCTGCTGCTTCTGCATGGTTTTGCGAACTCTTCGCACTACTTCCGTCACCTGATGCCGCTGCTTGCCGATCGCTTCCATCTCATCGCGCCCGATCTTCCCTCGTTCGGCTTCACAACGGTGCGAGGCGACCAGTACCGGTACACGTTTGCGCAGTTAACGGAAACGATGCAGGGTTTTGTGGATGCTCTTGGACTGGAGCGTTTCGCTTTGTATGTCTTCGACTATGGCGCTCCCATCGGCTTCAATCTTGCGGTAGCTACACCGAAGCGCATCACCGGCATCATCTCGCAGAACGGGAACGTGTATGAAGAGGGATTGGGCGAAGATGCCTGGGCTCCGCTGCGCGCCTATTGGAAGAAACCTTCGCAAGCCATTCGTGACGGCATTAAGCAACGCATGTCTTTGGAAGGTGTTCGCGCGGCATATTTCCATGGCGTTTCCGATCCCGCCAGGATCGAGCCCGAAGCGTATTGGCTGGACGCAGCGTTGCTGGCGCAGCCGGGCATGATGGAGTTGCAAGTAGACCTCAAGCTTGATTACAACGCCAACTTCGCAAGGTATTCCCTCTACCAGGACTTCTTGCGCACGCACCAACCAACGCTGCTGGCTATCTGGGGCAAAAATGACGCCTTCTTCCCGCCAGCCGGCGCTGCGGCGTTCCGACGCGATGTGCCGCAAGCTGTCGTAGAACTTCTGGACACCGGTCACTTTGCGCTCGAGACACATGTGCAGCAGATAGCGTCTGCGATTCTGGCCCTACCTCTTAGCAGATGAGCAAGCTGGTGCGATGCAAAGAGGCCGGCTACGCTTGGAAGGCGACGGCAGCGCGCGGGTGAGTTGATGCTATGCTGCTCGGACTGCGAGCTAGGCAAGGGGGTGGTCAGGTGCATACGACGGCGCTGGTGGTCTTCTGTCTGATCTTTCTGGTGGTGACGCTGGCGGGCTTTTGGGCGGCACGGTGGCGACGGCCGGCGGCGGGGATGGCGTCGCTCGAGGAGTGGGGGCTGGCGGGACGGGGATTTGGCACGCTGATTACGTGGTTCCTGATTGGTGGCGATCTGTATACGGCGTACACGGTGATCGCGGTGCCGGCGGCGCTCTATGGGGCGGGAGCGCTGGGGTTCTTTGCGCTGCCGTATGCGATTCTGGCGTATCCGTACATGCTGCTGGTGCTGCCGAAGCTGTGGACGATCTGTCACCGGAACGGTTACGTAACCTTTGCCGACTTTGTGGCGGGGCGGTACGGGAATCGATGGCTGGCGCTGGCGATCGCGGTGACCGGCATTCTGGCGCTGCTGCCGTACATCGCGCTGCAGCTGGTGGGCATGCGGGTGGTGATTGCGGCGATGGGAGTGCGGGGCGAATGGCCGCTGGTAGCTGCCTTTCTGATTCTTGCCGCGTATACGTACACAAGTGGTCTGCGCGCGCCGGCGGTGATCGCGATCGTGAAGGACGTGATGCTGTATGTCATGGTGATTGCGGCGGTAGTGGTGATTCCGATCAGGCTGGGCGGGTTTGCACGGGTGTTTGAAGCGGCGAACTCGGCGCTGCTGCGGCATACACCACCGGCGACGATTCATCTGCGACAGGGGCAGTTTCTGCCGTATGCGTCGTTGGCGATGGGATCGGCGATCGCGCTGATGCTGTATCCGCACACGGCGACGGCGGTGCTGAGCGCGAAGAGTGCCAAGGCAGTGGCGCGCAATGCGGCGCTCTTGCCGGCTTACAGCTTTCTGCTGGGGCTGGTGGCGCTGCTGGGATATATGGCACTGGCGGCGGGCGTGGTGACGAAGGATGTGAACATGGCAGTGCCGCTGCTGCTCTTGAAGGAGTTTCCGGAGTGGTTTGCGGGGTTCTGCCTGGGGGCGATCGCGGTGGGCGCGCTGGTGCCGGCGGCAATTATGTCGATCGCGGCGTCGAATCTGTTTACGCGGAATCTGTATGGGGCGTTTGCGCGGCGACCATTGACGGAGCGCGGCGAGAGCGAGATGGCCAAGGTGGTTAGCCTGCTGGTGAAGGTGCTGGCACTGGTGTTTGTGCTGCGGCTCCCGGCGACGTACGCGATCGAGATGCAGCTGCTGGGCGGCATCTGGATGGGACAGATCTTTCCAGCGGTGGTGATTGGGGTATTTACGCGGTGGTTGCATCCATGGGCGCTGCTGGCAGGATGGGCGGCGGGCATGGCGGCGGGAACGGGGATGGCGATGAGCCTTGGGCTGCGCAGTTCGGTGTATCCGCTGCATGTAGCGGGCGGAGTGTACCCGATGTACGCGGCGGTGCCGGCACTGGCGCTCAATCTGGCAGTGGCGATGGTGGGAACGATGGGGGTGCGGGCGATGGGGTTTGGACGCGGCGCGACGCCTGAGGAGAAATCCGATGCGATGGATGCAGGTTCGGTGACGGCCTGAGCGAAGCGCGCATCGAAGGGTAAGAGAGACTGACCGGGCGGCAGACCGCCTGCATGCAGAAGGAGACCAGGCGATGTTTACGGGTGATCAGATTGTGGAGCGGGCAACGGCATTGAAGGAACGGTTTGGACTGGCGAAGCCGGACAATGACGTGCAGGAGTTTTCGAAGTCGCTGGTGAAAGGCATGCTTGCAGGCATTGTGGGCGGCCTGGCGGGCACGGCCGCGAAAACGCTGGCGGAACGCTTTTATCCGCCCCGCGTGCATGGCGAGCCCGAGCCACCTGACGCGTTGACGGACAAGCTTACCGGCGGGCAACTGGACGGGACGCAGAAGACCGTGGCGGCTGAGGCGATTCATTGGAGCTTTGGTGCGCTTGCGGGCGCGGCCTACGGTGGGCTGGCCGAGTTCTACCCGGCGGCGACGTCGAAAGAGGGAGCAAGCTTTGGACTGACGCTGGCGGCGTTAACCCATCAGTCGGCGTTGCCTGCGATGGGCTTGTCCGCAGAGCCACAACACCAGACGCAGCGGGAACAGACAAGCGAGATGATCACGCATGTGGTCTTCGGTGTGGTGACGGAAGTCGTGCGATCGTTGACGCGGAAGCTTCTAGCCTAGAATAAAAGAAGTGACGAAATCGGCTCGGCCGCTGAAGTTCCGGCGCCGGGCCGATTGCTTTTGCGGGGCGGAATGTTCTATCGGTAACCCTTTGCGAGGAACCAAAGAGCGTGAAGGGAATCTTTGTGCGTCGCCCGTCCGTCTTTAGAATGGAATCTCTTTAGGTGAAGCGTTTCAGATGGAAGTACATTGATGGGCTGCCCCGGATTGGTACAGTAGTGCGCTGCACGGGGTGTAGATGTGCGGACAAACAGGCGAGTGGATGACCGAAGAGATAGCCGCATCGACAAAGTCCGAGAGTGCGCGCTCCATCTTTCAGGAGGCGTGGTGGGTCGAGGCTGCGGCCGGGGCTGCGCTGGAGCGGGCGGAGGTTCGCTGGGGTGGGCAGGTGGTGGCGAGCCTGCCCTTTATCCGAGTGCGGACCATGGGGTTCACGCTGCTGGAGATGCCACCCTACACGCGAACGCTCGGACCGATTCTGGCGTTGCCAGAGAGTAAACCGGCACGACGGCTACGAAACATGCATGATGCGATTCGGGATCTGATTGCGGCGATGCCAAAACATGACCGCTACCAGGCGATGCTCGGGCCGGAGGATCCGACTGCCTTTTCGCTGGCTCTCAGCGGGTGCAGCTTGGGACAGAACTTTACGTTTCGGATGCCGGCGGGGCGGGATGTGGATCAGCACTGGAGCGAGATGGACCAGAAGACGCGCAACCTGATCCGCACCGCGGGCAAGGTGCTGGAGGTCCGGAGGAATGCCCCGTTTGAGGCTGTGCTCGAGCTTTCCGGGCGAGAGCGGGGATCAAAAGATCGCAGCGATCTGTCGACCTTGCGCCGTCTTGCAGAGGCGGCACACAGGCGAGGTCAGATTGAGACGCTAACGGCGCATCAGCAGAATGGAACGGTAGCAGCGGCGGCGGCCGTGATCTGGGACAAGCGGGTGATGTATTTCTGGCAGTCGATTCGAGATTCCAGCATTCCGCGAAGCGGGGCTAACAGCCTTCTGGTATGGGAAGCGATGCTGCTGGCGCAGCGGCAAGGATTGATCTTTGATATAGATGGATACCATTCACTCCCGGCTGCGCGATTTGTGAGCCGGTTTGGCATGCAGCCTGCAACGCGAACAAGTGTGCTGCATCTTAGCAGGCGCGGGCGCACGATACAGGCCGCGGGGCGCCTGTTCGGACGCGGCGGAGGATTCGGCGTGCAGCCGATTGCAGAGACGCTTCCGGAACACTAAACGCTTGCACATTCCTGAATTCCCGGGGCAGATTCTTTGCCCAGCGCAAGCCCCTTCGTTGAAGCCATGAAACCGGATTCAGCAAAGTCCCCTCTAACCTCACAAATAGCTTCAAGTCGCGACGCTGAAGTGATGGCGTTTCGGGATGGGTTGAGAATGGAATCGGGATCACGAAAGGCAGTCGTTGTTGGTGCTGGACCGGGCGGATTGGCCGCGGCTCTGTTGCTGGCGAAGTCGGGCGTGAAAGTGACGGTAGTTGAGAAGGGTCCGCGTGTTGGCGGCCGGACCTCCACCATTGAGCAGGATGGATACCGATTTGACGTAGGTCCAACCTTCTTCCTCTATCCGCAGGTCCTGAAAGAGATCTTCTCTGCGGCCGGATTTGATCTGAATGCGGAGCTGCCGATGAAGCGGCTGGATCCGCAGTATCGGCTCGTGTTTGGTTCAGGTGGAGAGCTGCTGGCGACGCCGAATGTCGAGCAGATGGAACGAGCGATCGCGGCCATCTCTCCGGAAGATGCGGTACGTTTTGATGCTTTTTTGAAGCACAACCGAAACAAGCTGGCCAAGTTTCTGCCGTTTCTGCAGTCGCCATTTGAAAGCTGGCGCGATCTGACGAAACCGAGCATGCTCAAGCTCCTTCCGCTTCTGGCTCCGTGGCGATCACTTGACTCTGATCTGCAGGTGCACTTCAAAGATGAGCGGATTCGGCTGGGGTTCAGCTTCCAGTCAAAGTACCTCGGCATGAGCCCGTTCCGATGTCCGAGCCTCTTCTCCATCTTGTCGTTTCTGGAGTATGAGCACGGTGTGTTTCATCCAGTGGGCGGATGCGGCTCCGTGACGGCGACGATGGCGCGGTTAGCGGAAGAGATGGGTGTTGAGATCCTGCTCAACGAACCCGTAGAAGGGGTGGAAATCGAGAAGGGTGTTGCCAAGGGCGTTCGGACGGCAACGCGTCGGCTCGAAGCAGATGCCGTTGTTATGAATGCGGATTTTGCGAACGCGGTGCGGCGGATGATTCCGCAGAAGAATCGCAAACGATGGACGGACGCGCGAATCAAGAGCAAACGTTACTCCTGCTCCACCTTCATGATGTACCTGGGAATTGAAGGACGGTATGACGACGTCTCCCACCACACCATTTATCTGGCAAAGGACTACAAGCAGAATCTTCGAGATATTGAGAGCCTGCACCAGCTTTCCGCAGATCCGTCGTTCTATGTGCAGAACGCAAGCGTGACGGATGAAACGCTGGCTCCCCAAGGTCATAGCACACTATATGTGCTGCTGCCGGTTACACATGAGACCTCTTCCATCGACTGGGACGAAGAGACCCCGCGGTTTCGCGAGTTGGCGCTCGAGCAGATTGAAAAGATCGGACTGCACGACGTCAGAAGCCGGATCCGCACTGAGAAGGTGATCACGCCCAAGGGTTGGAGCGAGGACTTTGATCTCCACCTGGGGGCGACTTTCTCGATGGCGCACTCACTTGACCAGATGCTGCATCTCCGGCCGCATAACCGGTTCGAAGATGTAAAGGGAATGTATCTGGTAGGCGGGGGGACGCATCCGGGGAGCGGCCTTCCGGTTATTTTTGAGTCCGCACGGATCACCTCGCGATTACTCCTCGAAGATCTCGAGATGGATACGCAATGGGCCGGTGCGATGTCGGACCGGTCGCGGGTTGAGAGTAATGCGGTCCTTGAGACGGTGTCGTAATGCGTGAGATCGCAGAGGTGGCTAGCGTTGAGGAGCTGTTGCGTCCGCTTACATCGACGACGGAGGGTCGCAGCCAGGAACGAGAGGCGACAGGGACGCAGACCTCGACCGGTACTGCGTGGGACGAATTAGGACTGCCTGTGCGTCTTGCTGTGCTGCGACGTGCCCGGACTCTGATGGCAGAGCGGGCAGAGAGTTTTGCAGATGCGATCTCGGGTGAGTTGCAACGAAGTCGTGCGGATACGCTGGTGGCCGAGGTTCTGCCGCTCCTGGCAGCGGTACGGTTTCTGGAGCGAGATGCGGCAAAGGTGCTTGCAACGCGACATCTGGGCGCGAGCGGGCGGCCGCTGTGGCTGGGACGCGTCACCAGCGAGATTGAGCGTGTGCCGGTAGGACGTGTCCTTGTTATCGCCGTGAGTAATTACCCGCTACTCTTGCCGGGGGTGCAGGTGCTGCAGGCGCTGGCGGCGGGCAATGCGGTGATCTGGAAGCCGGGTCGCGGCGGAGCGGCGGTCGCGACGTTATTTGCGAAAACCCTGGCCGAAGCCGGACTGCCGCATGGGGTGTTGACGGTAACGGACGAGAGTGTGGCGGCAGCACACACGGCGATTGATGCGGGTGTTAATAAGATCTTTTTTACTGGATCGGCGACTGCGGGACGCGAGGTCTTGCATCACGCGGCGGACCGTATTGTGCCATGTGTTGTGGAGCTTTCCGGAGCCGACGCGGCGATTGTGATGCCAAGTGCGTCGACGCGGCGTGCGACAAAGGCAATCGGCTTTGGATTACGACTGAATGGGTCGGCAACCTGCATGGCTCCGCGACGAGTGCTGCTGGTTGATGCTGGAGGCGATCGGCGACTTTCGTTCCTGGCCGGCCTTTGGCGAGAGATGCAGGCGATTGGCGCGGTGCGTGTTCCGGAGGCACAAGCGCGACTAGCGATTGAGTTGCTGGACGAGGCGCGGGCACAGGGCGCCACAGTTCTGGGCGGACGCCTGGACGAGACGAAACGATTCGTCCCTGCTCTGGTTCTTGAAGGCAACGCGACGATGCGTGTGGCGCAGACGGACCTATTCTGCCCGGTTCTGACGGTAATCGACGTTCAGGGGACAGAAGGCATTCTGGCGGCGCAGACGGTGTGTCCGCTGGCACTGACGGCCTCTATCTTCTGCGGGCAAAGCCGGAAAGAGGAAAGCGAAGCGCGCACCCTTGCCAGACAGCTGAAGGTTGGACATGTCACTCTTAATGATCTGATTGTGGCGACAGCGGATCCGCGCGTTCCATTTACAGGGCGGAAACAGAGCGGGTATGGGCCGACACGTGGCGCAGAGGGTTTACTCGAGATGACGGTGCCACGCGTACTCGCGGTTCGCCGAGGAAGAAGCGTGCGGCGGTACGAGCCAACGGGCGCGGCGCATATTGGTCTCTTTGCAGGGCTGGCAGCGCTTGTATATGGCGGCGTTGTAGCCGCGCGGGCTCAAGGGCTGAGACGGGTGATGCAGTCGGGTCGTGCGGTTGCTCAAGCGAGTAGGACAGTGAATCAGCGGCAGTTGACTCAAGGCGGCGCATAAGGAGAACCAACGTGCGGCGACAAAGACCATCGGCGGTCTTTGTTAGACAGAGTTCTTGAAGGTTAGGGGAGAATGCGATGCAGGTTGGAGTGATTGGATCAGGGTTGGCCGGATTGGCAGCGGCGTGTACGCTGGCGGCGCGCGGACATAAGGTTGAGGTCTTCGAAAAGAACGAGTGGCTCGGCGGCAAGGCGGCACAGTTGCGCGAGAATGGCTTCCGCTTCGACATGGGGCCGACGATTTTGATTCAGCCCTCGGTGCTACGGAAGATCTTCACGGAAGCCAATCGAAAGCTGGAGGATTACGTACCGATGGTGCGGTTAGATCCCCAGTGGCGATGCTTCTTCGAGGACGGCAAGGTTCTGGACTTGAAGGATGATCCGGCGGTCATGGCGGAGACGTTTGAAGGTATCTGGCCCGGTATGGGCAAGGGGTACCTCAAGTTCCTGGAGACCTCGCAGCAGCTGCACTCCATCTCTGATCGGTTCTTCTTCTGGAAGTCCGTGGGTTCAATGCGCGACACGATGGATGTGGGCGGGGCATTTGACATCAAGGTACTGAAGGATGTCATGCGGATGCGTTTGGGAAAGACCGTAGCGGGAACGATCCGGGAGTTTATTCCGGATGCGAACTCGGCGCAGATGCTGGATCACTTCGTGCAGTATGTCGGGAGTTCACCGGACGCCTCTCCGGCTATTCTCTGTGCGATCGGACACATGCAAATGGAAGAAGGCATTTGGTACCCCATGGGCGGGACTCGCGCCGTACCCGAAGGTCTCGTAAGGTTGGCGACGGAGCTGGGCGTGGTCTTCCATACCGGCGTTGAGGTAGAGACGATTGAGACGGATGCACCCAAGCTGAGCGGCAAGAAAGCGAAGCATGTAACCGGTCTCGTAACAGATCGCGGTGAGGTTCATCAGTTCGACGCTGTCGTGTCGAACTCGGACGCGGTACGGACGTATCGCGAACTGATCGGCGGGTCGGCAGCCAAGCACTTCGACCATGCGCGGAAGTATGAACCGGCTTGCAGCGGTGTGGTGCTCTATCTTGGACTTAACAAGCGCTACGAGCATCTGGCGCACCATGACTTTGTCTTCTCGCGTGATCCTCACGAAGAGTTCCACCATATCTATGATCTAGGCGAGCCAGCTCCGGACCCCACGTGCTATCTTGCGTCGACCGGACTGACAGATCCAAACAGCGCGCCGGCCGGAGGCGATGCCCTGTATGTCTTGGTGCACACACCTTACCTGCGTCCACATCATGACTGGACAAAAATGTTTCCGGCGTACCGGCAGGTCATCCTGGACAAGCTGAAGCGGACGGCAGGGCTGACGGATATCGAGGACAGAATCATCTATGAATCGGCGCTTACACCAACAGACATTCACAATCGATATCGGGTGCTGAATGGGGCGATCTACGGCATCTCGAGTCACGGGATGTTCAATGGTGCCTTCAAACCGGCGAACAAGAGCAAGGAGCTGGAGAATTTGTATCTGGCAGGAGGGGCGGCGCATCCTGGACCTGGCATGCCGATGGTGATGATGTCTGGGTGGATTGCTGCAGATACGCTCGACCAGCAAGCTCGGGCACGTGTAGCGTAGGCTTCGGATCAGTATGGTGCAGAGGACAGGAGCGATGGACGAGCGGATACCAGCGGTTTCGCAGCCATTGCTCCTGTGGTTTCGTTGGATTGTTCGACGAAACTTCCGTCGTGAGTTCCACGCGGTTCGGCTTCATGGGATGGATCGCCTTGAAGGTCTTGCCGGACCCCTGATGGTGTACGCGAACCACTCCGGCTGGTGGGATCCGATGGTGGCGTTCTTGCTGTCGGGTGCGGTGATGCAAACCCGACGGCACTATGCGCCGATGGATGCGACAGCCCTCAAGAAGTACAAAATCCTAACCTGGCTGGGAATCTTTCCAGTCGAGGTAAGCGGTGCCCGCGGGGCGGTGCGTTTTCTGCGGACGGGCGAGGCCATTCTGCGTGGGGGTGGAGTGCTATGGGTGACGCCACAGGGCAGATTCGCGGACGTACGGGAGCGGCCGCTGGCGTTTAAACCCGGCATGGCGGCGCTGGCGACAAGAGTACCGGGTTGCACGGTGCTGCCGATGGCGATCGAGTACGTGTTCTGGGACGAGCGAACGCCAGAGGTGCTACTGCTGTTGGGAGAACCGGTCCGGGTTATTGCGGGGGAGACGACGGAGGCGCTTGAAGAGCGGCTGAAAGCGGCGCTAGAGACGACGATGGCGGAGATGCAAAGACGCGCGATGTCGCGGAATGGAAGGCAGTTTGAGCGAGTGCTGGCGCGTGGACGGGTCGGGGTTGGCGGCTTCTATGGCATGGGAAAGCGGGCGAAGGCGTGGCTGACGCGGAGACCGTATCAACCGGAGCATAGTGTGCCGGGAACCGTACATGGCGAAGGGGCGGAGGGGTAGCACATGCTTGACGGCTTGCTGGTCGCGATGATGGTGTGTGCGCTGGCGCCGGCAGTGATGTTTTCGATCAACTACGTGCTGTACCGCGAACCACTCGAGGTAGTGCGTGGGCGCGCCCTGCCGGCGGTGTCCGTGTTGATCCCGGCACGAGATGAGGAACGAGCGATCCGGGCGGCGGTAGAGAGCGTGCTGCTGAGCGAAGGCGTAGCGCTTGAAGTCGTCGTGATGGATGACGAGTCGACCGATGCGACCGCGGCGATCGTGGCAGAGATCGCCGCACGAGATGGACGAGTGCGGCTCGAGCAAGCTCCGGCGCTGCCGCGAGGCTGGAACGGCAAGCAACACGCCTGCTGGGCTCTGGCGCACACAGCGCGCAACGAGCGGATGTGTTTCATGGATGCGGACGTGCGAATAGAACCAACAGCCCTGGTGCGCATGATCGCTTTTCAGGAAGATCGTGGCGCGGCACTGGTGAGTGGGTTTCCACGGCAGGTGACGGGCACGACGATGGAGTGGCTCTTGCTGCCGCTGATCCACTTTGTACTGCTGGGCTTTCTGCCGCTGCCAGGGATGCGGCGAACGACGAACCCGGCATACGCCGCGGGATGTGGGCAGTTTCTGCTGGTGCGAAAGGATGCATACGTCGCGAGCGGCGGACACGCGGGCATTCGCGAAACGATGCATGACGGGCTGCGCTTGCCGAAGCTGCTGCGGGAGCACGGATTCACGACCGACCTTGCGGATCTGACACAACTGGTGCGGTGCAGGATGTACCGATCAGCGAGTCAGGTGTGGAGTGGGCTGGCCAAGAACGCGACCGAGGGACTGGCGGCGCCGGTACGAATTGTGCCCATCTCGCTCGTTCTGCTGACGGGGCAGGTCATGCCTTTTACCGTGCTGCTCTGGCTCCTGGCGACGCGACGGCCACTTGCGGCATTTGAGGCGGTGTTCCTGTTTGTGGCGGTTTGGGCGGCGTGGCTGCCGCGGGCGATGGCGGCGTTCCGGTACCAGCAAAAGATGCGGAGTGCGTGGCTGCACCCGGTAGGAATCTTCGTCCTGCTCGTACTGCAGTGGTACGCGCTGGTGCGAAAGGTGACCGGCGGCGCGGTGAGCTGGAAGGCGCGACGCTATGTGGCGGCCGACGAAGCGCCGATAGACTAAACGCCCTTCTTGAGTGGTTCCCAGATGAACTTGTGAATTTGTAACGAAAGACGGGCTGGTAGCCCGTCGGCCAGCATCCAGTCGACGAGCTTTCGCGGATCGAGAGCGATGTTGTCGGCGGTGCGGAGCGGGCTGGGCGTCTTGGTAAAAGCGGGTGAGAGAAGGATGCCGCCGGTCTTCCCCTCTAGGGAGTGCTCGCGGATAAAGTCTCGGGCGAACTCGTAGTCGCGCCGGTCGGTAAGGACGAACTTGACCTCGTCAGCTGGAGTAAGGGCGCTGAGATTCTCAAGGCGAAAGCTGTTGGCCGCAGCGCCGGCGCCAGGACACTTGACGTCGACGATCTTGTGAACGGCTTTAGGGACATCGGCGAGGGGCCGCTCGCCGGAGGTTTCGATCATGAGCTCGAAGCCGCGGTCGAGCAAGGTCTGCATGAGAGGGAGAAGTTCGCGCGCCTGCAGCATGGGTTCACCGCCGGTGAACTCGACGAGGCGGCAGGGGGCGAGAGCTTCGATATGCGCGAGGATCTCGTCGGCGCTGAAGGGCTTACCGCCGGAGAAGGTGTACTCGGAGTCGCACCAGGCGCAGCGCAGATTGCAGCCGGCGAGGCGCACGAAGATACAGGGCAGGCCGGCAAAGGAGCTTTCGCCCTGAACGGATTTGTACAGTTCGATGAGGTGCATGGTGGGCGATCTAGTGAGGGCGGTCTGGCGCGCCGACGGAATTACTCGTAGTAGCGGGCGAAGCTGGTGTCGGTTTCGTAGAGGGTGCAGTCTTTGACGCGGACGCGGCCGCTGGTCATCTCGAAGAGTTGGGTGGAGGTCTGCTCAAAGAAGTAGCGGGCGAGGTTTTCAGCGGAGGGATTAAGTTCTTCGTTGAAGGGCTCGAGGTCGTTGATCATCTGGTGATCCAGGCGATCGACGACGGGGCGCATGACCTGCTTGAGCAGCTTGAAGTCGAGCAGGAGGCCGGCGTGATCGAGCTCGGCACCGATGAGGGTGACGAAGACCTTGTAGTTGTGGCCGTGCGGGTTCTCGCACTTGCCTTGATAGTTGCGGAGATAGTGGCCGGAGGAGAAACCGGCTTCGACGGTGACTTCAAACATTGCAGGTCGCTTCCCTTTGCTGGGCGCGCAAAACGCGCTTCAGGCTGAAACATCTATTGTACCGGCGCTGATCGCGTGTGGCAGGTCAGGTGCGGGCGACGAGCTGCGCGCGCAGATCGCGAACCTCCGCGGTGAGGATGCGGAGCTGGTCAAGAACGTCGTGGCGGTCACGGTCGTCCTCATCGGGGTGGTAGCGCTCCATGTAGAAGGTCCCGTTGGGCTCGAGAGTGCCACGTTTGACGTCGGCAAGCTGGTCGATCCCATCTCGATGCACGGCGCCAAGCAGCTCGGTAGGAGTAAGGCTTTCGGCTTTGAGGGCGGACTCGTTCATCTTGCCCTCCTCAATAAGGACAGCGGGCGAGCCCTGGAAGGCGTTGTTGATGCCGGGATAGCGATACAGCAGGCGGCTGAGACACCAGTTGGCGAGAAGGAGGGCAAAGGCGCCGATGATGCCGCCCGAGACCGAGTTATCGTCGCCGATCATGGCGTTCTGCACGGTGTTTGAGAGGCTAAGCAGAACGACGAGATCAAAGGGGTTGAGCTGGGCGAGCTCGCGTTTGCCGAAGAGGCGGAGGAAGCCGACCAGGCAGAGATAGACGATGACCGGACGCAGGAGTTTTTCAAGGATCGACTGGTGAAGATGGAACATGCTCTCGATCATGATGGATCAGCTTTCTCCAGGCATGTTTCTTTGCCGGTGCTAGGGAGTACGGTAGCGCTGCTGATGCCAGGCCCAGGCGCTGGCGACGATGTCGTCGAGTTGGGCGTGCTTGGGAGACCAGCCGAGCTCCTGCTTGATCTTTTCGGAGCTGGCGACGAGCACGGCAGGGTCGCCAGGACGCCGTGGCTGTTCGTCAACGGGAATGGGGCGGCCGGTGACGCGGGCGACGGAGTCAATGACCTGGCGGACGGTGAAGCCCTGGCCATTGCCGATGTTGTAGATCATGCGGGAGGTGTGCTCGAGGGCCTGGAACGCGAGGAGGTGTGCGTGGGCGAGGTCGCCGACGTGGATGTAATCGCGGACACAGGTGCCGTCGTCTGTAGGGTAGTCGGTACCAAAGATCTTGATCTTGTCGCGGCGACCGAGGGCGACGTCGAGGATGAGGGGAATTAGATGCGATTCGGGCTCGTGGGACTCGCCATAGCCTTCGATGGCGCCGGCGACGTTGAAGTAACGAAGGCTGGCATAGCGGAAGCCGTGAAGCTGGTTGAACCAGCGGAGCATATGCTCGACGAGGAGCTTGCTTTCGCCGTAAGGGTTGGTGGGCTCCAGTTTAGCGTCTTCGAGGATCGGGGTGGAGAGAGGTTCGCCGTAGCAGGCGGCAGTAGAGCTAAAAACAAGCTTTTGAGGCCCGGCAGCTAACATTGCTTCAAGAAGGGTGAGCGTAGAAGCCGTATTGTTGCGAAAATAGATCTCAGGGCATCGCATACTTTCGCCGGCTTCAATGAGGGCCGCAAAGTGCATGACACCGTCGAAGGCACCGTCGCGGAGAACGCCTTCGAGCAGGGGACGATCCTTGAGGTCGCCTTCCACGAAACGAGCCTGTGGAGGAAGTGCCGATCGTTGACTGTGACAGAGATTGTCAAAGATCGTAACTTCATGTCCTTCTTGCACTAAGAGCCTGGCTACGGTGCCGCCGACAAAGCCTGCTCCACCAGTTACGAGAACCTTCATTGATACCCTCGTTTACGCCTGAAAGCACGTGTACCACCAAAGTACCAGTGTCAAGCTGAGGATGCTACGGCACACTGACTCCAGTTGAACGCAACGCAAGACATGCCGGAGCGGGACGGTAAAAGCTTTGGATACGAGTTTGCTACAACCCTTTGCTTCGCTTCCTTCGTCTTTCTGATGTACCCGTCTTTCCGGCATGTCTTTACTCCTCCGCCGGCCAGATTTTCTCCGGTGGGTCTGATCAGGTGTAGCCCCTGTTCCCTTTGCAGCCCTCGAGCGGGTTCCTCATCCCGCCGCAAACACTCCGATACTGCCGTTGATGTGTCGCCTTCGGTTTAACGACCGGAGAACACCCTAAGGACCGTACCCATGCCTGTCACCTTGCAGAAGCCCCCCGCTACCGACCTGAAGCCCGCGCCCGCGCCCGCCAACATGCAGTTCAGCCACTTTGGCGTTCTGAATGATGGCAAACAGAGCCGAACCTCGCTCTTTACTTCGATCACGGTGAACGTCATCATCGCGCTGGTGGTCATCATCATCGGCGCCGCCGCGAAGAAGACGATGGATAAGCGGATCAAGCTGACGAGCTTGACGGAACCCATTCCCATGAAGAAGGTGGAGCCGGAGAAGCCAAAGATCCTGCCGAAGCCGCTGCCGCCAACGCCGAAGATCAAGGTTGAGCCGCCCAAGATCAAGCTGCCGGATCAAGTGAAGCTGCCGGATCCGCCCAAGCTGCCCGAAGTCAAGATGACACAGCCCATGCCGGTGATCGCACCAGCGCCGCCGAAGCAGGTCACACCGCCGCCGGCGCCAAAGGTTGTCAATCTGGGGCAGGCGGCTCCGGCGACCGTGGTTGCAACAAACCACCCGGCAGCTGTCGCTTTAGGACAGCAAACGAATCCGATCGCTCCTTCAAACCGGCCAGCGACCAGCGCGGTTAACCTCGGCCAGCGCGGCATGGCGGGGATGCCGGCCTCAAACACAGGTGCCGGTGCGACCAAGGTCAGCCTGGGATCAGGATCGCCCACGAGCTCAGACCTGGCTGGAAACGGGCCGCGTGCGGTGCAGGGCGTGAAGCTGGGCGTAACTGGCGGAACAGGACCCCTGAACTCTACAGGTCGGGTTGCTGGGCCAGTGAACCTGGGCCAGGTTCAGCAGGCCGCCCTGCCGAAGCCGGCGGCACCAACGGTCGTGAGTGCGAAGAGCGGACCCAAAGTGTTGTATAAGCCCACGCCGGTGTACACGGCCGAGGCACGAAGCATGCATCTGGAGGGAGTGGTTGCAGTTCGCTTGAAGGTTGGGGCAGATGGCGGGGTGCAGGTCGAGGGTGTGACCAGCGGCCTGGGTCACGGTCTGGATGAAGCGGCGGTGCAAGCAGTACGCGGCACACGCTTCAGGCCGGCGACCGACGCATCGGGAGCCCCTGTCGAGTGGGAAGGTGTTGTCAATGTAGCGTTCCAACTTGCGGGATAGCTTCCTCCCAAACGCGGGATCAACTAGCATTAAGCAGAACTAATGTCAGGACGGTGGACCGGTACGGTCCCCGCAGGAGCAACTATGAGTTTCCGGAAACACACAACGGCCGGTTTTCTGCTGGCAACGCTGGCCGCAGGGTCACTTTCGGCCAGTGCCGCCATCCCGTTGATTGGGAAAAAGAAGAAGACAGGAGACGACCTTCTGCCTTCGCGTAAGCCGACCCCAGCTCAGAATGCTTTGATCGACAAGTCAATTGTGCGAGAGAAGGCCGTGATCAAAGCGGTGAAGGAGCGGGCTCCGATGGTGGAGACCTACATCCAGAACATGCGGCCGGATCCCTTGCTGAGCCAGGTTCCGGAGTCGGATCAGCATTTCCTCGGGCGCGTGGCGTTTGGCAAGGTCATCAACGATGCGACATATCAGACCAACAGTGATACGGCGCATGGATCCAACAGTGGCGGCAAATTCAGCTTTCTAAAGCATTCTGCTTCGTACGTTACCGGCCTTGGCAGCAGCTTGCACCTGAACTTCCATGAAGCTGGTTTCGTGCAGATGCTGCTGATGGACTCAAACAGCTATGACCGGCAGCATTACCAGTTCTTCTACGTGCGGAATGATTTTCTAGGAAATACGCCAACCGCGGTGTTCGACGTAATGCCGATCCCGACCAAGGAAGGAAAGCTGGCGCTTACCGGAACCACCACCGGCCGCTTCTATGGGCGAATCTGGATTGAAACGCGAAACGGCAACGTGGTTCGCTTCAACGGTGACTTCGCGGGAACCGAGAAGACGATTCGTGAGTTCTACCACTTCGATAGCTGGCGTACGAATGTGCAGCCGGATCTTTGGTTGCCGACATCGTTCTACGTGGAAGAGAGTGACCCGAAGAGCAGCTCCCGTACGTTGAAGTTCAAAGCTATCAATCACATCTGGGGCTACATGCTGAAGGTGCCGCCGCCTGAGAGTGAACAGACCTCGATGGATGTGGTGGGTGCGACCGATGTGAGCCAGGACGCGCAGGATGTCAGCCCGCTCGGCGCGCAACGTGAATGGGCGAAGCAGGCCGAGGATAACGTGGTTGAGCGGCTGTTTCAGGCTGGCCTGATCGACGCACCGAGTGAATTCGACAAGACGCTTGAGGCGCTGGCCGGGAACATCCTTGCCTACAACGGCATCACGTTGGCGCGGCCAATTCACTGCCGCACGATGCTGACACAGCCACTCGAGTCAGTCGCGATCGGCGACACGATTCTGATCTCGAAGAGCCTCTTGGATACGACGGCGATCGTGACGCAAGACGGCGCACAGCAGATGGGCAATCTGAACGCAATTCTTGCCTTTCAGCTGGCACACGTCATCCTGGGACATCGGCTGGATACGAAGTACGCCTTCAACGATCGGCTGCTCTTTCCCACCACAACGGTGTTCAATCGAATTCCGATGCATCATACGGACGCCGATAACGCCGCCGCTGCGAAGAAGGCAATGGAGCTACTGAGCGCAAAGGAGCTGGTGGACGGTCAGCAATACTTCGGTTTGTATCTGCAGCAGTTACAAACTCGGGTGAAGGCTCTGAAGGAGCTGAATGAGCCCATGCTCGGCGACTCGCTGGTGAAAAGCGACAGCGATCCGACGTTCTGGATGCAGGCGCTGGTTGGTAAGGGGCCGAAGCTGGATATGAAGGACCTGAAGCAACAGGCAGCCATGCCGCTGGCAAGCTTCCTCCGTTACGATCCGTGGACCGATCAGGTCATTACAATGCACTCAGCCTTTGAGCCCCTGCTTACGCCTGCGGACAAGATGCCGTTCGAGGTCGAGCCGGTGTACTTGAAGCTGAGCTATTACAAGGCACCTGTCGATCCGGCCGCGGGTGCGGCAGCAGGACCGGCAGCAGCAGCACCGACCACGACTGCACCAGCAGCGACAGCAGCACCGGCCGACGCTGCACCTGCGACGACAGCACCGGCGGCAGCAGCACCAACTCCACAGAACTAGATCCCTGGCTGCGGTCTGACGAGGACCGCAGCCTTGACTCTCCCAATTCGAAGTCTTACTCCCCAGAGAAGCACTCAGCTTCCAAACGAGATCTGACACAACGGCCGCCACTCCCTGACGTTCGGCCGATCTAGGAGGTTCAGTGTTCAAACGAGTTCTTCTCTTCTTCAGCCTAGCGCTTGGTGCGCCGCTGCTCCACGCACAGGCGACTGCAACTGCATCTCGCGCTGGCGATGCCCTTGTAGGCGCGGGCTATACGACGGCGGCGTCTGACTACGGCGATCGATTTACGGGTTACACCGTCTATGGAGACTTCGATTTCAGCCAGCATATTGGCGTAGAAGCAAAGTTTAATTATGTGAAGGCACCCACGCCCAGCACGCTGTATGAGAGAACATACGAGATTGGTGCCCGCTATTTTCGGACGTACGGCCCGCTGGTGCCGTATGCAAAGGTGATGGTAGGCCGCGGAGTGTTCAACTATCCGCCGTGCTTCGGACCGCCAGCTGATCAAACGGTAGCATGTGCAAACCTTGCTTATAACGAAGCTTCTGCCGGCATTGGAACTGATGTGAAGATACGAGAGTGGCTGTATGTGCGAGCGGATCTGGAGTTTCAGCACTGGTTCAGCTTCAAAGGAACACCAACAAGTCAGCCGGATTCCCTGGCGCCACAGTTGTTTTCTGTGGGTGCGGCCTACCACTTCCGCTAAACCGCAATGGCGGAGCCAGTGTGACGGCTCCGCCAGCTTCCAGTTCATCGAAGGGTCTCTGGTGCTAGAAGTGGTATGCCACGCCGATCGTCGGCATCGAGATGACCTGATAGCGATTGGTCTTCAGATTGTCTAATCCAAAATCTGGAGCCTTGACGGCGAAGCCACGATACTGCACGCGCACGTCAAAACTGGGACTGATCTCATAAGAAACGCCGGCCCCGAACTCCGCACCAATTCCCGTCGTTCGCTTCAGATCGAGGCTTGTACTGGCGAAGTCACGGATAGGCGAAAAAAAGATCGCTGCGGGTCCAACTTCAGCGAAGGGACTGAAGTTCCGGAAGTTGAAGCTGTAGACGTAAGCGATCGAAAGCTCCTGCTGTCGAGTATGGACACGGAAGTTCGGTTCGAAGTTCGTGTTAAACCGGGTGGCATACTGCGCGAAGGAATAGTTGGCTTCCGCTGCGCTGCGCGGCGTCAGCATATAGCGATAGCTGCCGAGAAATCCTACCGTTGAGGTTGCCGATTCCTGGACCCCGCCAGTTCCGTTTGTCGTAGGACTAAAGACCCCGATCGCGCTTACACTCGCGTCCTGCCGGCTTTCCTGTGCCAAACCGGCGGCGGCTGATGTCACCAGCACGCCCAAAACCATCATCTTCATCATGCGTTCGTAGTCCCCTCGCAGCAAAGCTACCCGACCTCCGGTGAGACACGTCCTGAGGACAGACACCGAATCTGAGAAGCGGTGGCGGCGAAGCTTAGCTCTGAATATTGTACCTGCATCGGCAGGGAGAACGGGCTGGACGCCTTAACGGAACAGACCGGCCCTAAGCTGGCCGGTCTATCGCTGTCAGAAAGCTGAACTACTGAGCTGGTGGTGGCTCCGGGGCGTCGCGGTCTTCATGCCGGTGTTCCCGTTGTTTTGCCTGCATGGCATCAAACTTGGTCTTCTGATCGTCGTTGAGCACCGCACGCATCTTGTCGCTCTCCGTCTTGCGCAGCTCCATCATCTTCGTGCGACGATCTGCACCCTGCAGCGAGGTGTCCGCGTGGATGGCCTGCATCTGCGTCTCGTTGTCCGCCTGGATGGCCTTCACCTGCGTCACCTGATCCGGCGAAAGATTCAGACGCTTAGTCAACATCTGCAACATGTGCGCCTGGCGCTCTGCCGGATCGCCGTGCGGACCACGCTGCGGAGGACCGCCATCCTGTGAGGTGGGTGGCGTTGCCGATGGGTCCGCCTGTTGCTGAGCAACGACAGAGACTGGGGCGAGAACGAGGCTGAAAAGCGCCACGCGTGCCATATACGAGAGAGCTGTTCCCTGCTGGACCTTCATACATCCTCCTTGGTGCTAGGTGCTGCCGCACTGTGCGGCAACCTTCCCTTGTAATAACGTTGGCCGGGCGGAAATGTTTCGGCGGAAGGACAGATTGCCAGAGATCTACCGATGACGTTCGGCCTGGAAGCAGAACGGATCGCCGCGTTTGCCGGCGAAGTGCTCGATAGTTTTGAGAAAGGCGACCGCAGCGTGCGAGAGACTGGCTTGACGCCGATGAACGACGCGAAGTCGCCGTTCCATAATGAGCTCCGGGACGGCAACCCGGACCAGACTGCCACTGGCGAGCTCTGTGCGAACGCTGAGGCCGGGCACGAGAGCAACGCCACCGCCCATCTCTACAAAGCGTTTGATGGCCTCGAGCGAGGGAAGCTCAACGCCCATGTTCAACGGAGTTCGGTGCTGTTTAAAGGCTTGAACGACCTTCTGGCGAAGAGGTGACGAGATGGTGTGGGCGATGAAGTTCGAAGAGCGGAGGTCGCGAATGGAGACGACGCCGGCGCGGGCAAAGGGATGGCTGGGATTTACGATGAAGGCAAGTTCATCGCGGTAGACGATGGTGGAGCTGAGCTGCGGGTCGTCTGGACGGAAGGACAAAAGGCCAAGCTCAACGGTGTGCATCAGGACGTCGTCAGGGATGCGGCTGGCGAGTGCGCGCTGCACAGCAACCTTGATGCGAGCGTTGGTCTTGCGAAATTCGGAGAGCAGGGGCAAAAGATAAAGACAGGTGTACTCGTTCGCGGCGATGCTGAGTCGGCCGGTGTGCAACGCGCGCAGATCGCCGATGGCACCGGCAGCCTCGGTCCGAAGATTAAGCATCTTGAGGGCATATTCGCGCAGCACCTCGCCTGCAGCCGTGAGAGTGCCGTCACGCGAGCTGCGCTCGAAGAGTACCTCGCCGAGCTCGGATTCGAGCTTGGCGATAGCCTGGCTGATAGCGGGCTGGGTGCGATGAAGGCGCGATGCGGCGCGCGAAAAGCTACGCTCCTGTGCAACCGCGAGAAAGGTTTCCATTTGGGTCAGATCGATCGGAGAGCCTCACTTTCCCATTACCGATAGGAGCGTCCTGGATTAGTTTTCGTGATAGCACGGCATCTTGGCATAAGAAACCGTTATGCTTATCCCAAGCAGGAAGGTACACGGGATGACGGATCAGGACAAGACCCAAGCGAACGGAGACGCAGAGAGGAGCGCCGATCGCATTCTCTTCTTCGATACGACACTGCGCGACGGAGAACAGAGCCCAGGGTGCACGATGCACCACGATGAGAAGCTGCGCATGGCACACCAGTTGGCGACCTTAGGAGTAGACATCCTCGAAGCCGGGTTTGCCATCGCGTCGCAAGGTGATGCGGAGTCCATTCGAGCCATCGCGCGCGAGGTGAAGGGACCACGGATCACGTCGCTGGCACGATGCCGAAGGCCCGATGTAGAGGCAGCAGCACGCTCGGTAGAGCCGGCGGAATCGAACCGCATTCACGTCTTCCTCGCGAGCTCGGATCTGCATTTGCAGGCCAAGCTGAAGATCACGCGAGAGCAGGCACTTGAACAAGTAGGCGAAAACGTCCGGCTGGCACGGACCTTCGCTGATGATGTGGAGTTCTCAACTGAAGATGGCACACGCAGCGATCCCGACTTTCTGGTGCAGATGATCACGGTGGCGATCGAGGCTGGCGCGACGACGATCAATGTCCCAGATACGGTGGGGTACTCGACGCCAGCGGAGTACACAGCCTTATTTCGCATGCTGCGTCAGCGCATAGCGAAGATTGATACGGTCACGCTCTCAACGCACTGTCATGACGATCTGGGTATGGCGGTTGCGAACACGCTTGCGGGCATCGAAGGCGGCGCGCGTCAGGTGGAATGCACGATCAACGGCATTGGCGAACGCGCCGGCAA
The DNA here is from genome assembly GCA_964235665.1 of uncultured Acidobacteriaceae bacterium. GTDB lineage: Bacteria > Acidobacteriota > Terriglobia > Terriglobales > Acidobacteriaceae > Edaphobacter. The sequence continues at coordinate 861,236 of CAXSAY010000001.1, read as the reverse complement.
TGCGGCGCTTGAGGAGATTGCGGCAGCGCTGATGGTGCGTCGCGATCGGTTTCCGTATACGTCGAATCTGGCAATGCAGGAGCTCTACCCGACGAGCCAACTGCTTGGCGAGATGATCAGCTTTGGCTGCTCGCCGAACAAAGCGGTAGTTGGCGCAAATGCCTTCGCGCATGAGTCCGGCATTCACCAGCACGGGATGCTGGCAAATCCGCTGACCTACGAGATTATGACGCCCGAGTCTGTTGGTGTGCCCTCGACGAAGATTGTGCTGGGCAAGCACAGCGGACGCAAGGCGCTCGAACAGCGACTCGGAGAGTTAGGATTCCTGATGGATCGCGAGCAGCTGGACGAGGTCTACCAACGCTTCACGGAGCTGGCAGATCGCAAAAAATCCATCTACGAACAGGATCTTTTAAGTCTGTTGCAATCCGCGCATCCGGCACTCACCACGACTCCGTAGCGCTCGCAATCATCGCAGCAGATCCTAAGACCAAGGAGGGTATGTGCAGCTTAAGCTTACAGTTCTTCCTGGCGACGGCATCGGGCCAGAGGTGACACGCGAGGCCGTAAGTATTCTTCGCGTGGTGGCGGACCATGGTGGCCACGAGTTCACCTTTGAGGAAGAACTGATTGGCGGGGTGGCGATCACAGCAGCTGGGACACCGCTGCCACAGGTTACGATTGACCGGGCGCTTGCCAGTGATGCTGTTCTGCTGGGCGCAGTCGGGGACAATAAGTTCAATTCGCTTCCGCCGGACAAACGGCCGGAGGCAGGCCTGCTGAAAATTCGCCAAATGCTCGGCGGGTTTGCGAACCTACGGCCGTCTGTGGCGTACACGGCGTTGGCGGCCAGTTCCCCTTTACGAGCTGATGTCACAGCGAGTGTGGATATTTTGTTCGTGCGCGAACTGCTGGGCGGCCTGTACTTCGGGACGCCTCGCGAGTGGAACAAGGAGACAGGCGCTGCGTTCAACACGATGCGGTACACGCGAGAGGAAGTCATCCGCGTGGCGCGGGTCGCCTTTGATCTCGCGAGTAAGCGTCGCGGCAAGCTCACGTCCGTTGACAAGGCAAACGTACTTGAGACCTCGCAGCTATGGCGCGCTACGGTAACGGAGTTGGCGGCGGAGTATCCGGACGTCACAGTCGAGCACCAGCTCGTGGACTCGATGGCAATGCATCTGATGAACACACCACGAAGCTTCGATGTAGTGCTGACCGAGAATCTGTTCGGCGACATTCTTTCTGATGAGGCGGGCGTCATCACAGGTTCGCTCGGCATGCTGCCTTCGGCGACGATTGGCGGTGCGGTCAACCTGTACGAGCCGGTGCATGGATCAGCACCGGATATTGCGGGAACAGGCAAGGCGAATCCGCTCGGGGCGATTCTGACTGCGGCAATGATACTGCGGCACTCGGCAGGACTCGAGCAGGAGGCGACGGCGGTAGAGGTGGCGGTCCGTCGCGTGCTTGACGAGGGCCATCGCACTGCCGACATCCGCCGCGATCAAAGCCTGCCATTTGCGACGACCGAGGCGATGGGTCGGCTGGTGCATGAGGCGTTGTCACAGGATCTCGGTCGAAAGGGGTCAATGCACGCCGTCTAATGCGTGCACCTCTCGTATGCGATCTTCTTTCTTCTTCGCGCTACTTCCGGGAACCCTGTTGAGCCTTATCGTGCCGGGGTACGCACAGCTGCACTCGCCGCAGGTGACACTGCATCGGACCGAGAAAGCAGAGGACCTGAGCTGGTTGTGGACGTACGCCAGTGAGGCTCCGGGCAGCGACGAGAACCGGTTGGCGAAGGATCCCCGATTCGTGCCTCTTCTGAAGCGGTATCTAACGACGTCGCAGACGTTCTGGGGACACGGAGCGCCGCTTGCGGAGGTGGCGAGTGACTTCCTGACCGGGCCGCCAGGCGTTGTGATCAGGGATGAGAATCGATATCTCTCTGCAGATGCGTGCGTGCAGCACTTCTGTCCGGATCGCGGTCTGTTGTGGGTTGACCTCGGGCTATCGCAGCCGCTCGTCGTGTTTGCGGCGACCGAGTGGATCAGCGAGAACAAGACGGTTGATCAGAGGGATGCGGCGTATACCATGTGGGTCTTCAGCAATCGCATGCTGAATCCGGAGCACGTTCCGCCGGCGCTGCGGCGCAGCGTTGCGCGGTGGACAGCGCAGCCACCCTCGGAGAGTGAGACGCCCGAGAACATCACCCGAGTGTTTGTCGTCGACCCGGATGGCACCCCTCATGCAATCAGCCCAACCACACTCGGAGCGCACAACACGCTGCCTGCCGAGACAAGCTCAGAGACGAAGGTTCAACCATGAACACAGCAATGAAGACGCCGAAGACAATGTTTGAGAAGGTGTGGGAGCAGCATCTCGTGGCCGAGCCCGATGGCGAGCCGACGCTCCTGTATATCGACCTGCACCTGGTGCATGAGGTGACCAGCCCGCAGGCGTTTGAGGGGCTGCGGCTAGCCAGCCGCAAGGTGCGGCGGCCCGACCGGCATATCGCCACGGTTGATCATAATGTGCCCACAACAAGTGTTCAGGACCGCCTGATTATCGCGGACCAGATCTCAGCGACACAGGTCGATGCGCTGCGCCGCAATTGTGCCGAGTTTGGTATCGAATTCTTTGATGTGCAAGCGGCGGAGCAAGGCATCGTACACATGATCGGACCAGAGCTGGGCGCAACGAAGCCAGGCATGACGATCGTGTGCGGTGACTCGCATACATCGACTCACGGTGCATTCGGCGCACTGGCGTTTGGCATCGGCACCTCCGAAGTGGAGCACGTGATGGCAACGCAGACGCTGCCGCAGGATAAGCCGAAGACCTTTCGGATCACTGTCGATGGCGATCTGCCGTTTGGCGTAACGGCGAAGGACATCATCCTCGACATCATCGGCCGGATTGGAACGGATGGTGCGACCGGATACGTTGTGGAATATGCGGGATCGGCGATCCGCACCCTTTCGATGGAAGGCCGGATGACGGTCTGCAACATGAGCATCGAAGCTGGCGCGCGGGCTGGCATGATTGCACCTGACGAGACAACCTTCGCCTATTTGAAGGGACGTCGCTTCGCCCCGACAGGAGCGTTGCACAATGCGGCGAGTGCACAAGGCGCTTCGGTCGTAAGCGAAGGTTTGATTGCTCTCGACGACATACCAGCGGCGGCAACACACGAGGATGCGTGGGAGAATGCCGTCGCACATTGGCGAACGTTGGTGACGGATGAGGGTGCAATCTTCGATCGCGAGATGGCGATTGACGCAACCGAGCTGGCGCCACGCGTAACCTGGGGTACAAGCCCAGGCATGGTGACAGGCATTGACGCGGTCGTGCCGTCGATTGAGGATGCGCTCTCTGACGCCGATCGCAAGAGCTTTGCACGAGCACTTGAATACATGGATCTGACGCCGGGAACAAAGATTGAAGACATTTGCGTGGATGCTGTCTTTCTCGGTTCTTGTACCAATGCACGGATTGAAGATCTTCGTGCGGCGGCGAAGGTTGTTGACGGCTACCATGTGGCAACAACAGTGCGGGCGATGGTGGTTCCGGGATCGCAGCAGGTAAAGGCGCAGGCCGAGCAGGAAGGATTGGCAGCCATCTTCACAACAGCGGGTTTTGAATGGCGCGAGCCGGGATGCAGTATGTGCCTTGGCATGAATCCAGATGTCCTGCAGCCTGGCGAACGCTGTGCGTCGACGAGCAACCGGAACTTCGAAGGACGACAAGGACGCGGGGGCCGCACGCATCTCGTCTCGCCTGTGATGGCGGCCGCGGCAGCAATCACCGGCCATCTTACAGACATTCGCACCTGGACATTTGCAGACGCGGGAACGCCGTTCGCGGACGACCAGGTTCTCGTTGAAGGAGGATCACTCTGATGCAGCCCATCAATGTGCTCACCGCAACGGCTGTGCCGCTCCCTTTGCCAAACATCGACACGGATCAGATTATTCCCAAGCAGTTCCTCAAGCGCATAGAGCGGACGGGCTACGGTGAGTTCTTGTTCTATGACTGGCGTCGCTTTCAAGAAGGGCTAAACGCGGGCAAAGAAGATCCGAGCTTCGTCCTCAATCGGCCGGAGTACAAGCGGGCCGAGATCCTGATAGCGGAAAAGAACTTCGGCTGCGGATCGTCACGCGAACACGCTGCTTGGGCGATCTATCAACACGGGTTTCGCGCTGTTATCGCGCCAACATTCGCTGACATCTTCTACTCGAACGCAGGAAAGAATGGGATCATCCTGGCGCGGCTGACCGACGATGAGGTAGAGACATTGATGAGGCGCGCGACAAAGAATCCACAGCATCGCATCACACTCGATCTCGAAGCACAGACCGTGACGGACGAGGAAGGATTTCTCGCCCGTTTTGAGATTGATCCATTTCGCAAATACTGCCTGGTGAACGGGCTTGATGATATCGGGCTGACGCTGCGGCATGAGGCCGATCTGGATCGGTATGAACACCGGCATGACGGCGAGTATTGGATGGCTCCAAAGGCATCTGCCAACTTATAGCCGCTACGAGAGTACGACCATGGGCAGCAAGACGGAGATGACAGTGAGCAACGAAATCAATCCCAAGCGATACTCCACAGTTGTGACAGACGGGCCAAGTCGAGCGGCGGCACGTAGCTATCTGCGAGGCGTCGGCTTCTCCAAGGAGGATCTGCACAAACCGATCATCGGCATCGCAAATACGTGGACGGAGATCGGGCCGTGTAACTTTCATCTGCGACAAGTCGCTGAAGCGGTAAAGCAGGGAGTGCGTGACGCAGGGGGAACTCCAATGGAGTTCAACACAGTGACCATCTCGGATGGGATCACCATGGGGACCGAAGGTATGAAAGCCAGCCTCATCTCACGCGAAGTGATCGCCGATTCAATTGAATTGGTAACCCGTGGCAACAGTTTTGACGGCCTGATTTGTATTGCTGGATGTGACAAGAATCTTCCGGGTACGATCATGGCGCTCGCGCGTGTCGACATTCCCGGACTGATGCTCTACGGGGGCTCTATTGCACCGGGACAGTTGGCGCAAGCGGACGGCACCCACAAAGACATCACCATCCTGAACGTCTTCGAGGCGATCGGATCGCATGCTGCGGGGCGAATCTCCGATGAGGACCTCGAAGCGGTGGAAGCCGCGGCCTGCCCTGGACCGGGAGCCTGCGGCGGACAGTTCACGGCGAACACGATGGCAATGGCAGGAGAGTTTCTGGGCATCTCGCCCATTGGCTTGACGGGTGTGCCGGCGATGGCGGCGGAGAAGGCTGTGGCAAGTCGCGACGCCGGCCGCATGGTGATGGAGCTGGCAAAGCGAGACCTGCGTCCGTCAAAGATCCTCACCCGGCAGGCACTCGAAAATGCGATCACAGCGGTTTGCGCCAGCGGCGGTAGCACCAATGCCGTGCTGCATCTGCTCGCAATCGCACGGGAGCTCGATATACCTCTCTCGATGGAAGACTTTGATCGCATCAGCGAGCAGACGCCGTTCATCTGCGATCTTTCGCCGGGGGGCAAGTATGTCGCAAAGGACTACCAGGATGCCGGTGGCTCACGCGTACTGGCAGCGCGTCTAGCGGAGCGTGGCAAGCTGCACGATACGCTCACAGTAACAGGCCGTACGCTGCACGAAGAGGCGAACGACGCGCATGAGACAGCAGGACAGCCGGTCATCCGCACATGGGCAAATCCATTGAAGACCACGGGCGGCCTCGTGATCCTGAAAGGCAACCTGGCGCCTGAGGGATGCGTGATCAAGGTAGCCGGGCACGAGCGGCTCTTTCATCAGGGGCCGGCGCGTGTGTTTGATTCAGAGGATCTCTGTTTTGCCGCGATTCAGGCGGGCAGGATCAATCCCTCGGACGTCCTCGTCATTCGCTATGAAGGCCCGAAGGGAGGACCAGGCATGCGCGAGATGTTGGCAGTGACAGCGGCGATTAAAGGAATTCCTGAGTTGTCTGAGACGGTGGCACTGCTCACGGATGGACGCTTTTCAGGCGCGACCCGCGGTCTGATGGCCGGACATGTAGCTCCTGAAGCGTACCTGGGCGGTCCGATTGCTGCCGTGCATGAAGGCGACACCATTACATTCAACATTCCGAAGCGTGAGCTGCGGCTGGAGCTTTCGGCAGAGGAGATCGCGCAACGCCTAGCGGCGTGGACAGCACCTGAACCTCGCTATAAGCGCGGCGTCTTCGCGAAGTATGCAGCCAGCGTCTCCTCTGCCAGTGTCGGCGCTGTCACTCTCTAGGATTCGTAACCGCTTCAAGCACATTCGTAGGAGATCAAGTCCATGGCTGAATTGACATCTGCACCGACACTGACGGGAGCCGAGATCGTATGGGCCACACTGGCTGGTGAAGGTGTGACAACGGTCTTTGGATATCCTGGCGGAGCCATTCTTCCCATCTACGACGCCCTGAGAAAGTTTCCCTCCATTCACCATGTTCTGGTGCGGCATGAACAGGGTGCCTCTCATATGGCGGACGGGTATGCGCGCGCAAGCGGGCGAGTCGGCGTGTGTATGGCGACCTCTGGACCGGGCGCGACGAACCTGGTCACGGGGCTAGCGACGGCGATGCTGGATTCGATCCCGCTGGTGGCCATTACCGGGCAGGTGTCCTCAAAGGTGCTGGGCTCGGATGCCTTTCAAGAGGTAGATATCACGGGCATCACGCTGCCGATCACCAAGCACAACTTTCTCGTGACACGGGCTGAAGACATTGCTTCTGCAGTGCGGCGAGCGTTCCAGATCGCGCAGTCCGGACGACCTGGACCGGTGCTGGTGGACATCACCAAGGATGCGCAGCAAGGTGCAACCATCTTTGACTTCGACATGTGCAAGCCGCGAGCCGCGCGACCCCACCCCATGCTGCGCACAGAATCGGCATCCTTCAGGCAGGCTCTGGATCTCATCCTGGCGGCAAAAAAGCCGGTGATTCTGGCTGGTCACGGCATCACGCAGTCGGGTGCGGAGGCAGAGGTTCTAGCCTTCGCTGAGGCGAGGCAGATTCCAATCGCGACGACGCTGCTGGGGCTGGGATCAATTCCCGCAGGGCATCCTCTCTCACTCGGCATGATGGGCATGCATGGGGAGAGTTGGGTCAACAACGCGATTCAGCAGTCGGATCTCTTGCTGGCCTTTGGTATGCGGTTCGATGATCGGGTGACAGGAAATCTTGCGAGCTATGCGCCAAATGCGAAGAAGATCCACGTCGAAATTGATCCGAGTGAGATCAACAAGAATGTAAAGGTGGATGTCGCTCTCATCGGCGACTTGAAGCACACCTTGGACCTGCTGCTGCCCCAACTTCCAAAGCAAGCAGATGCGAGCTGGCTCAAAGAGATCAATGCGAGCAAGGGGACAGCGGCGGTGCGAGACATCATTAACCTGCCAGACAATGGCCACCTCTACGCCGCGCACGTGATTCATGATATCTGGCGCGAGGCGCAGGCCGCGGGTCGGGAACATGAAACCATCATTGTTACAGATGTTGGTCAGCATCAAATGTGGGAGGCACAGTACTTCAAGCATGAGGACTCGCGTAGCCTGGTGACCTCAGGCGGACTTGGCACAATGGGCTTCGCACTGCCCGCAGCGATAGGCGCTAAGTGCGCGTGCCCGGAAAAAGATGTTTGGGTCATCGCGGGAGATGGCGGTTTCCAGATGACCGCAAGTGAGCTCTCAACAATCGTGCAAGAGGGTCTGGCCATCAACATCGCCGTGATCAACAATGGCTTTCTTGGGATGGTGCGGCAATGGCAGGAGACCTTCTATGACAAAAACTACTCGGCCTCGCCATTACTTTCACCTGACTTCGTAAAGCTGGCAGGAGCACACGGGATTGATGGGACTACGGTCTCTGCCCGGGAAGAGGTCACGCCGGCAGTGACGCACGCGCGCACCAGCGGCAAAGCCTTCCTCATCAACTTCCACGTTGAGAAGGAAGATGCGGTTTATCCGATGATTGCTCCCGGCGCGGCCCTGCATGAGATGGTGCGGCGGCCACATGCGGATCCACTGCTTGAGACTGCGGAGGACGAGTGATGCAGGCAGTTGCGGCATTCTGCATCCGCACGCCCGGCCTGGTTGCGGTCCTCATTGCGACGGGACTCTTCGCATCGGCGAACGCGATTGTGAGAACACATCCCACGTGCAGGCAGGTTGCCAAGGCTGATCGAACAAGTCCGCCAGTAACTTTTCCTGTGGATGAGATCGTGACGCGAGGCATGGTAGAGAAAAACTCCTGCTCGCAGGTGAACGTTGCGCCGACGCCTGGTGAGCTCACGTTGTTCGTTCGCCCCCTTCACCTATGGGAGCACCTAAGTGACTAAGCAGGCCCTGCGCTAGGAGGTTCCATGCTCCACACAGTACGCGCATCTCTCCGAGATCGGCCCGGTCTTGCTTCGCTTACCGCAACAGGATTGCTGTCGCTTTGCACCATCAGCATGGCGGCGCAGACACCACGAACGCCGCCCGCCTCACAACCGCCGCCGGCCTCGCAAACACCTGCGCCGCCTCAGCCATCAGAAGCTGCTCACAAGATCCGGATTCGCATTCTGAATGCACAAACCAATAAACCGGTGACCAATGAGCGGTTGAACGTGAGTCTGCATACTGATCAGGTCGGCTTTACCGTAATGCCCACGGACAAAAATGGCAGCATCCTGGTCGACACCGGAGACGCGACGATCATTCACATCCTGTCCAACTTCTACGCAGACTGCCGACCACGTGGAGAGCTATACACCAACTATCCGCTCACCACGATCTGGTCGAGCGGCATCACGACAGGGAACCTTTGCAGTGCAGCGAGCCCCGCGCCAAAGCCAGGCGATCTCCTTCTGTTTGTCATTCCAAAGACCTACATCCCAACCATGGGCCAGCCGCCTTCCTCCTCCTTTCCTCACTCGGATGAAAACCCGAACCTGCACTGAAAGGCACTATGCTGCACACCTTTGTCGCTCTTGTTGAAGATAAGCCTGGCGTTCTGACACGCGTCGCTTCCCTCTTCCGTCGCTTGAATATCAACATCGTCTCGCTCACGGTAGGCGAGAGCGAGCGGGCAGATACATCACGGATGACCATTGTGTGCGAGGCGCCGGAGCACGCGGCACATCGCATTCGTGCTTCGCTCTACAAGCTTGAGATCACCGTCGATGTAGATGAAGTCGGCCGCAGTGAAGCTGTCATTCGCGAACTTTGTCTGATCAAGGTAGCGGCGGGTCCGAACTCACCACACGGACAGCAGTCGCGCTCGCAGATCTTCGAGCTCGCGACCGTGTTTCGTGCGCGGGTAGTCGATCTCGCGCCGGAGTCGATCATGCTGGAAATGACGGGGGCAGCCTCTAAGATCGAAGGATTGATTCAGGTACTGCGCGAAAGCAGCTTCGAGATTTTAGAGGTCTCTCGAACCGGCCGCATGGCGATGCGTCGCGGCCACCATACCAGCCGCGTGCTGAAGGCGCTCGGCACGCCGGGATCCCAGCCCTTTCCTGCAGACTCGCCGGACGATGAGGCGGACTACGCGCGGAAACCCGAAGCGAAGGACTTCCTCGAGAACGAATTTCCAGAGGTCCACGAAGAGGAGCAATAGCTGCCAGAGGTGAACGCCGGATGCGCCCTCGGCCGCACCACAAACACATTGAGGTCGGACTACGATCGCAGCTCGGTCCTATGACAATGACGAACAACTAACAGAAAGAAGAGAACAGACCAATGGCAAAGACTTACCACGATCAGGACGCAGACCTTTCCCTCATTCAGGCGAAGAAGGTCGCCATCATCGGCTACGGGTCGCAGGGCCATGCGCATGCGCTGAACCTCAAAGACTCCGGTGTCGACGTGAAGGTAGGCCTGCGCGACGGATCGGCAGGTGTAGCCAAGGCAAGAGCCGTTGGTCTCGAGGTTTTTCCCGTGGCGCAGGCAGCGGAGTGGGCAGACGTCATCATGGTGCTCGTGCCGGATCAGACTGCGGCAGCGGTCTACAAGGAGATCGAGCCGGGTCTGTCTTCGAAAGCAACGACCGGCTCCGGAAAGACGCTGATGTTCGCGCATGGCTTCAACATCCGCTTTCGCACCATCACACCGCCGGCGGGCGTAGATGTTTCGCTGGTTGCGCCGAAAGCGCCAGGGCACAGGGTGCGTGAGGTTTTTACAGAAGGCGGGGGTGTCCCGGCGCTGGTAGCTGTGGAACAGGATGCGAGCGGGACCGCACTGGACCTGGCGCTCAGCTATGCGAAAGGGATTGGCTGCACGCGCGCGGGCGTTCTCGAGACCACCTTCACCGAGGAGACAGAAACTGATCTCTTCGGCGAGCAGGCCGTGCTTTGCGGCGGAACGGCAGCGCTCGTGAAGGCAGGGTTTGAAGTGCTGACTGAGGCCGGCTATCAACCGGAGCTCGCCTACTTCGAGGTACTGCACGAGTTGAAGCTGATCGTGGATCTCATGTATCGCGGCGGCCTGGAGTACATGCGGTACTCGATCTCGGACACCGCAGAGTGGGGCGACTATGTGGCCGGCCCGCGGATCGTCACTCCTGCAGTAAAGGACGCCATGCGTTCTCTGTTGGCTGATATTCGCGATGGCTCGTTCGCCAAGAAGTTCATTGAAGACCAGAACGGTGGCCGGAAAGAGTTCGAGAACTTCCGCGCTCAGGATCGCGAGCACCCGATCGAAAAGGTTGGGGCAACTCTGCGGAAAGCCATGCCGTTCCTGGATCCGGTCGTGGTCAAGGACGGGGCGGTGCAGAAGGCCTGAGCGGTCCGGGGTGGTCGCAACATCGCTCGATGCTTTGCGGCCGCCTCGGAAACTTTCCCATTAGGAGTGGTGCCCTGGCGCATCCCATAGCTATGCGGCTTACCTCCCTTGTCGCTGGTCTCATGCTGATCCTCCCTCTGCCTGCGCAGACACCGCCCTCACCGACGACGCTTGTCCAGTTGCGTGATCGCTATCGGCCACTGCTAATCTTCGCGGCTGCTCCGGATGACCCGTCTCTGCTCGCACAGCTGACGCGCCTGAAGGACGCAGCAGCAGGGTTGGAGGAGAGAGATGTGATCGTCATTGCTGTTCCTTACCGCGATCCCGCACCCACCGAGGTAAGCTTGAGCGCAGCGGAAGCGCAGGCTGCGCGACGAGCCTTCCATGTGGGACCAGAGGAATTCACAGCTATTTTGCTTGGCAAGGACGGCGGTGAGAAGTACCGATCAAAGAAACCGGTATCCTTTGACAAGCTGCGAGGCACGATCGACTCTATGCCTATGCGCAAGGAGGAGATGAAGGATGCAGCAAGGCACTGACTTTATGCTTGAGAGCCCGTCTGAAGCTTCGCGCACAACCGACCTTCCAGGTGAGCCATACCTCATGATCTCGACGCCGGGGACACCCTCCTCTCCGGAAGAAATCATGCGCGCACTCCGCTCCGTTGCACCGCTTGAGGGGCTAAGCGATGCCGAGTACTGCTGGCTTGCGACGCATGGCACCGAACGTCGAGGCGATCGCAGCGCCTTGGTCTTCCGAGAGGGAGAACCCTGCCATCAGTTGAACTTCATCCTCGAAGGGGAGATCCATGTCCGCCGCAGGCATTCTGGGCCGATTGCTCTCTTCATTGGGCGTGCCGGACAGATGAGCGGCATGCTGCCGTTCTCGCGCATGAAAGGCTACGGGGGAGACGGGTATACGATTGGGCCGATCTGGGTGCTGGACATAGACAAGCAACTCTTCCCAGAGATGTTGGCAGCGATTCCCTCGATGGCGCAGCGTTGTGTCTCGGTGCTGCTTGATCGCGTCCGCGAAGTGACACGGATGGAGCAGCAGGCCGAGAAGCTTTCTGCGCTCGGGAAGCTGGCGGCAAACCTTGCGCATGAACTGAACAACCCAGCCTCCGCGGCGCAGCGATCGGCCGACCGTCTCTTCAACGATCTCCGGGAGTACCGGGAACAAAGCTTCCGCCTCGGAGCACTTAGTGCGAATGCGCTGGAAACGCCCGGCATTCGTCAGTGGTTTGAGCGCATGCGAGCGCGCATGAACGCCTACGCGCCTCACCGCGATGTCGAGGTCAGCGCACTGGACCTTAGCGAGCGGGAAGATCAGGTCCAGCAATGGCTCAAAGAGCATGGCGTCGAGAATGCATGGGCGAGTGCCCCGGCCATCGCGGAGAGTGCGATCGGCTTTGACCAGCTTGAAGAACTGGTCACTTTGTCCCCGCCCCATATTCTTCCGCTGCTGCTCACGTCGCTCAGCAACTCGCTTCGTATCGAGGGTATGGCGGAGACGATCGTAAACTCGACTGGCCGCATCTTCGACCTCATCAGCGCGATCAAAGATTACTCCTACATGGATCAGGCGCCTGTGCAGGAGGTTGACCTGGCTCAATCGCTTAGCACGACGCTGATCATGTTTCAGTCCCGTATGCGCTCTGTCGTCGTAGAGTCAGATTTTGACCCGACGCTTCCTTCTATCAGCGCCTATGGTAGCGAGCTTAGCCAGGTATGGACTGTGCTGATCGAGAATGCGCTCGATGCCATGCGGGATGAAGGAACACTTCGTCTGCGCACACGGCTGGATGGGCAGCTGGCAACTATCGAAATCATCGATAGCGGCGTTGGAATCGATCCTTCCATCCAGTCCCGCATCTTCGAACCCTTTTACACGACGAAACCACCTGGCGGTGGTCTCGGGCTCGGCCTGGATACGGCAATGCGGATCGTCAGCCGACACTCCGGCCTCTTGACGGCGGAATCGCAGCCAGGTCGCACCTGCTTCAAGGTTCGCTTGCCCCTCGATCAGGCGGAGGCATACTAGACGCCGCTAAGTTGTGACTTCGACCCCACGCCAGAAGGCAATGTGGTGCTTCACCGTGTGTGCCGCCGGCTTCGGATCGGGGTAGTACCAAGCCGCATCGGGGTTTTCCTGCCCATCAACAAGCAGGGTGTAGTACCGCGCCTGCCCCTTCCACGGACAATTTGATGTAGTCGAGCTTGGCCGTAGAAACTCACGTTTTACGGTCTCATCGGGAAAGTAGATGTTTCCTTCAATCGTTTCAAAAGTGTCGCTCTCTGCGAGCGTATGTCCGTTCCAAACTGCCTTTGCCATGATAATTCGTCTCTTTGCCACTACTTACAAGGAAAACTTCAGAAGCTACGTGAGTTGTTGGATAATGGTGAACGCAAAGTCTGCGCCAGCGCATTTGTAACAGAGTTGTGGGCATAAAGGAAGGGCTCGGGAGCCGTCGACAAGCGGTGATCGTCCCAGACCTGGTCACGCCTTCTTCCTCACTTCACGCTACGTGTGCCGCTACCGGGTGTGTCGTCTGCGGATCAGGCAGCTCGGGTTCCTCTTCGTTGGCAGGGTCTCCGATGCGTTCGATGAAGCTGCACTTGATCCCACTTGGCTCTTCGGCTAAGGTGGCAGCGCCCTTCTTCTTCCGTCGCTTCGGCAGATCTTCCTGGTTATTCGGACAGATCAGGAAGACGCCTTCTTTGTTCGAAACCTCCAGAACGTATGGATTACGACAGTCCGGGCAGACCTGGTTGACCAGCTTCTGATTCGATGAGAAGTCACACTTTGGGTAGTTCACGCAGCCGTAGAACGTATCGCCTCGCTTCGTCTTGCGAACGGCGATGTCGCCGCCATCCTTCGGACACTTCACATCGAGCAGATCCTGCTTGATGTACTTACACTTGGGATACCCGGAGCAGCTGATGAACTCGCCATATTGACCGTTGCGAAGAAGCAGCGGTCGGCTGCACTTGGGGCATGGCTCCTCCAGCTGGACCGGCGGCTTCTGCTGAACCTTTTGGGTAAGCTTGCGGATCGTCTTGCAGGGTGGATCTTCGTTGTACCCAGGGCAAGCCATAAACGGTCCCCATGGACCATTGCGCAGCACCATCACCCGCCCGCAGTTGTCACAGAACTCCTCTTCCGCCTCAGCGTTCTGCGCCTCAGGAGAGGTCAGATCGGGCTTGGCGGAGAAGTTCTCCTTGGTAAAGTCGCAGCTGAAGGTCTCGACCAGAACCTTCTTTCCATGACGGACAGCAGTCTTCAGCTCCCGCTCAAGCTCGCCCTTATCGCTAACCTCCTTGGCATAGTCTGTAACCGTGTCCGTTACAGCCTTTACCGTCATCGGAAAGGTGAAGGCAGCGGTAATCTTCTTCACCGAAGCTTTCGGATCCTTCTTCAGGGCGCCAAGTGCCACGTTCATCGGCTTCGCTTTTGAAAAATTGCTGCAGGCATAGAAGCTGCCAAACTTACCCCATTTCAGAATCAGCGGACTGGCGCAGTTGTCACAAAGCTCCGTGGTCGCGTGCTCCATTCGCTTAACGTCTTCCATCTGCTTCTCGGCAATCTTGAGCTCTTTCTCAAAATGGTCATAAAAGCCCCCGAGCAGGCTTTGCCACTTCTCGTCACCCTCCTCGACCGCGTCGAGTTCGCCTTCAAGCCGGGCTGTGTACTGGAGGTCGAAGATGTAGGGAAAGTTCTTGACCAACAGATCCGTCACCACCATCCCAATCTCCGTCGGAATCAGCTTGGCACCGATCTTCTTGACGTAGTCGCGCTCCTGGATGGTGTTGATAATCGAGGCGTAGGTTGAGGGTCGGCCAATCCCTTTCTCTTCAAGCGTCTTTACCAGACTGGCTTCGTTGAAACGCGGCGGAGGCTCCGTATACTTCTGTTGTGGATCGAGGGTGGTGAGGCCAAGTGCCTGACCACTCTGCAGATCGGGCAAGCGCTTGTCCGCGTTCTCAGCGTTTTCAGATTCATCGCCCTCGGCATTCTGCTGCGGGTCTGCCTTCTTCTCGGGTGCGGGTGCCTGATCGTACATCTTCAGATACCCGTCAAATTTCAGAATGCTGCCGCTCACGCGAAAATCATAGGTGTGATCGGCCTTTGCCGCGATATCAACGGTCGTCTGGTCGAAGATCGCCGGCATCATCTGACTCGCGACAAAGCGCTGCCAGATGAGCTTGTAAAGCTTGTACTGCTCGTCGGAAAGATACTTGCGGATCTCGTCGGGCACAAACTCAACATGCGTCGGACGGATCGCTTCATGCGCGTCCTGTGCGTCCTTCTTGCTCTTGTACTTGTTCTCTTGACCCGGCAGATACTTCGCCCCAAGCTTCTTCTCGATGTACTCCCGCACCTCAATAACCGCATCCGGGCTCACACGCGTGGAGTCCGTCCGCATGTAGGTGATCAAACCGACCGTACCTTCGCTGCCGATCTCGACGCCTTCGTACAAACGCTGCGCGACACCCATGGTGCGCCGCACATTGAATCCAAGCCGCCCTGCAGCGTCCTGTTGCAGCTTACTGGTCGTGAAGGGTGCGGTCGGGTTCCGTTTGCGCTCCTTCCGCTCAACAGAACGAACACTCCAGGCCGCATGCTCCAACTGCGCGATTACCTCATCAACGGCTTCCTTGTCGGGTAGCGCGCTTGAAAGAAACTGCTCCCTACCTGTCTCATCCTTGCCGTTTGCAACTCGAATCGGTTTGCCCTCCACGCCAACCATGCGCGCGGTGAACTCCTGGCCGGTCTTCGTCGGTGTCAGGTGGGCATCGATGGTCCAGTACTCAACGGGGTTGAAGGCATTGATCTCGCGTTCGCGCTCAACAATCAATCGCAGCGCCACAGTCTGCACCCGGCCGGCGCTTAGACCACGACGCACCTTGTCCCACAGCAACGGGCTAATCTGGTAGCCGACCAGCCGATCGAGCACGCGTCGGGTCTGCTGAGCGTCGACCAGATTTTCATCCACGTCACGCGCTTTTAAGAAGGCCGCCTTTACAGCTTTGGGCGTGATCTCGTTGAAGGTGACGCGCTGCATTTTGCTCTTATCCTTCATGGAGGAGAGCAGCTGCAACTTCAAATGGGCGGCAATAGCTTCACCTTCGCGGTCAGGATCGGGCGCCAGGAATACGGCATCTGCCTTGGAGGCGAGCTTCTTCAAGCGATCGACCAGCTTCTCCTTGCCGGGCGAGACGATCAGGGTTGGCTCAAAGGTGCGCTTGCGCAGCTCTACCCCGATGTCGTTCTTGGGCAGGTCCATGATGTGGCCCAGCGAGGCCTCCACCACGTAGTCACTGCCGAGATATTTGTTGATCGTCTTTGCCTTCGCCGGCGACTCTACGATCACAAGAGATTTGCTCATGCTTCCCTTTCACATCCACAACCGCTGGTGAACTGCGCCAGCACTGGTCCCGCCCACCACGCTCCAGGACCTGACCCTGCGAACCTAACACGCTGTGCCGGAGCGAAGTCAATGTACGCTCCGTCTCGGTCTGCTGCTTACGTCCTCGCAAGTGCTTCAATAGACTCATGCTGCGGACTTTCGTTACGCAGCGAAGATTCCTCAGCGATCCGAGCCCGCGGAGGGGTCGTCACATCGTCCGCAGATAGTTCTTACCGGGCATCTGACGAACGTGCCCTGCGAGTTCCAGTTCAAAGAGAGCGGTAAAGATCTCCGGAGACTCGAGCCGGCCTTCAAGACGTTCCATCAACTCATCCAGCTGTAGGGATTCATCCTGTCGGAGATGGTCGAGTACAGCTCGTTCCGCCTCAGGAAGATCGCCGCTGTTAAATAAGGATGCGGGGTTCGATCGATTTGATTCACCGGCCTGTTCCAGCTCGTCTTCAAGCGCGAGACGAACCTGGCTGGGGAGATCCTCCCAGACATCCTCCCATGTAGCCGTCAGCTTCGCGCCCTGTTTGATCAGCGTGTTCGGTCCCCAGGCGTTCTTGTTCGTCACATTGCCGGGCACGGCATACACATCACGATTCTGCTCCATAGCGCAGCGCGCTGTGACGCGCGTACCGGAGTGCTCACCGGCCTCAATCACCAGAACGCCGACGCTCAACCCGCTGATGATGCGATTGCGGATGGGAAAGTTCTGCGGCGCCGGAAAAGTGCCCAGCGGAAACTCGCTCACGATCGCTCCGCCTGTCGCGACAATCTCTTCGGCGAGCCGCTTATTCTCCTTGGGGTAGATCACGTCAATACTGGTGCCCCAGATCGCCACCGTCTTGCCGTGGCGCGCGGAGAGGGCTCCCTTGTGCGCCGCCGTGTCCACACCACGAGCCATGCCACTGAAGATCACCAGACCGCGCGAGGCGAGATCGCGGCTGAGCACCTCCGCCATGCCAGCCCCGTAGGGCGACGGGTGCCGCGTACCAACAACCCCGATGCCCGGCCGGCTGAGCAGGCCTGGGTCACCACGTACCCAGAGCACAGGCGGTGGATCGTAGATATTTCTGAGCGCGTCCGGATAGAGTGCCTCATCGATCGTGACAATCCCACCGCCAGCCTCTTCGACGCGACGCAGCTCATCCTCCGCGGCTCGCAGGGCACGTCCATCAAAGCAGAACTGTGCCGCGGCCGCGGGCATGCCGGCGCCCTCCAGCTCCGTCAGCGAGGCAGACAGCATGCGATGCGCACCACCCAGGCGCGAAGCAGCCCTTGCGGTTCGAATGGCTCCCATGCCAGGCGTCAAAACCATGCCCAGCCACGCCAGCCGGGATCTCTGCCCTGTTATCTGCTCCTGCTCCCCCGCAAATGTCCTCACCGCACTTCCCTTCGCGCCCAATGTGCTACTCAGCAACATGCAAGTTTCTGCACTAACCCGAACCTAGGTCCGGCATGGGTGTCTGTCAATCACCCGCAGTCTCCCACGTCTGGGGGAGACTGCCGAGTGAAGTGAGTCGGTCGGATCGTCTATGAATCGAATAGGCTGAGGATCCGTGCTCAAGCCGCCTGCCAAGCTTCGCGTCGCTGCGATTAACTTCTTGAACCCGGCTCCGCTCATGTGGGACTTCGAACATGCGCCGCGCGCGGCCGAACTAAGCCAGCGATATTGGCTTCACTACACCGCACCCTCCGCGTGTGCAGCAGAGCTCGAGCGCGGATCAGCCGACCTCGGGTTGATCCCGATCGCCGCGCTCACATCAGAGCTTGCCATCGTTCCCGGTTGTACCATCGCCTCGCTCCGGGAGGTACGATCCATCCTGCTGCTTATTCGCCGCAGCGCTGCTCAGACGCTCGCCGACGTACGCACGGTCGTGGCAGACTCGGCCTCGCGATCCTCAGTCGCCTACGCCCGCGTACTCTTCCAGCACTTTCTGAAGCTCTCACCCAACTTCATCACGGCGTCCGCGGATCCGATCGCGATGCTGGCACATGCCGATGCGGCGCTGATCATTGGAGATCCGGCACTCCTCGCCCGAGAGCGGCAAGCCGAGATCGAGGCAAAGGTAGGTGAGTGTCTGTGGATCGATCTGGCGCAGCAATGGCATGAGCGTACCGGTCTGCCCTGGGTTGCGGCAGTCTGGGCAGTTCGCCCTCAGGCTCTGGCCGGGTCCAGCATCAGTGGCGAACAACTTACGACCGACCTGCAGACCTCGCGCGATCACGGCCTAGCCCACATCGACGCCTTGGTAGCAGAGTGGACGCCTCGCATCGCCATCCCGCCAGACACCATCCGAACCTATCTCACTCACAACATCCACTACGACCTGGACTCGGCCTGTTCCGCCTCCATCATGCTCTTTCGCCGACTCGCAGGTGAGGTCGGAGCCCTTCCGTCACTTGCCGCACTACGCTTCCTGTGAAGGTGAACCGCTACGACCGAGGCGAATTCGGCGAAAGCTCAGCGACTTCCCTCAGCAACGGAGCGTCTGAACAGCCATGATCTCGCAGCATTTTGCCGGCCTGCACTCTCTATCTCTCGCAGCACAGCCCTTCCTATCCGGAAGCCTGTCGCAGCTGGCGTCACACCTGCCTCACAGTCTCCCAGCCACGCTGCTGGCAGCCACCGACCAACATCGCAGCCACATGCTGCACCTCATTCTCTCGTTCGGCCTGGTCGGTTTTTTTCTGGTCTCGATCATCGATTCATCCTTTGTGCCGCTTCCAGTACCCGGCATCAGCGATCTCATGATCATCTTCTTCGCCGCGCAGCATACTAATCTCATCGCGCTGGTTACGGTTGCGACCGTCGGGTCTGCTCTGGGCGGATATCTCAGCTTCCAGGTTGGACACAAGGGCGGCATGCAGTTCCTGGAAAAGCATGTGCCCAAACGCATCTTTCGGCGCGTCTGCGGGTGGATGGAGCATCACGCCGTACTGTCAGTAGCGTTGCCAGCCATCCTGCCACCTCCCATGCCTCTCTCTCCCTTTGTTCTGGCTGCTGGCGCCCTGAAGATGTCACTGCGAACCTTTATGGTGGCTTTCACCACGAGCCGGCTGGTCCGACACATCATCGCCGCCTGGGCTGGTGTCTTCTACGGAAAGCAGGTGCTCCAGCTGTGGAATCACTTCTCCGACAAATGGGCGACAACGATCCTAATCGTCTTCTGGGCTCTGTTGCTGGTCTTCGTTGGCATCGCCTTCTGGCGTCTCTACCGAACCTCGAAAGGCATGCGTGGATCTGGCAATCATCAGGACGTCTCGGCCGCCACAGCCAGCTAAGCCGCGTGATGATCCCGCAACACCGGCGAGCGTCGCTGTCGTGAGTCCTAGAACTCCCAGCGAAGCAGCGTAGCGCCTACGGTGAACCCGCCTCCAAAGCTTGCTAGCAGGACCAAGTCGCCCTTCTTCAATCGCTTTTCATCAAGCGCGGTCTGCATAGCGAGAGGAATTGTTGCGCCAGTCGTATTGCCGAAGCGGTCAATGTTGATCACCACACGCTCCTCCGGCATGCCCAAGCGCTCTGCAGTCGCTGTGATGATGCGTCGATTCGCCTGGTGTGGAATAAAGCAGTCAATGTCGGATCCCTGGACGCTATTCCGATCCATCAGGCATTCGCTTAGCTCTGCCATCTTTCGTACGGCAGTCTTGAACACAGCGCCTCCGTCCTGATGCACATAGTGCATACCCGCCGCGAGCGACTCGGTCGATGCCGGATGCAGGCTGCCGCCGCCAGGCATAAACAACGCCTTCCCGCCCGAGCCATCGACCTCGTGAACAAAATCGATCAGACCCGTCTCGCCCGGCTCGCAAGGCTCCAGTAGCACCGCGCCCGCACCGTCCCCAAACAGGATGCAGGTCGCGCGATCCGTGTAGTCGATGATCGAGCTCATCACGTCCGCTCCGATCACCATCACCTTCTTGTGCGCGCCGCTTTCGATCAGCTTCGCTCCGACCTGCAAGGCGTAGATAAACCCGGAACATGCTGCCGAAAGGTCAAACCCCCAGGCCCCCTTCGCTCCAAGCCTGTCCTGCACGATGCACGCGGTCGCAGGAAAAAACATGTCCGGCGTCACCGTCCCAACGATGATTGCTTCCACTTCACTTGCGTCGATGCCGCGCTTCTCGAGACAGTTCCGAGCCGCCTCTGTCGCCAGATCGCTGGTCGCCACTCCTTGTTCAACGATGTGGCGCTCGCGAATACCAGTCCGCTCCACGATCCAATCGTTGTTGGTCGCCACCATGGTTTCAAGATCGGCGTTGGTCAACAGCTTGGGAGGAACGTAACTGCCAACAGCGGAGATCTTTGCTCGCACCGGAGCCGTCGGACGCAACGTCAAACTCAACCTTCTCACCTCACCGATCTCGCCATACAGCGCAGCAAACCCTCTGCACCCTCATTCATTCTCCAACACAGAGAGCGTACTGTCACCCGCAGGCACACGCACCCGTGCCACGTGGCACGTCATGGCCGCGCATCAAGGCGAGACTCTGCCTGCGATACCGGTGAGCAAAAAGGAAAGTGTGGAGGCGAGAGGAAGAGCACCGGGCGACCTACTGCGCCCATACTAGCCCGTTACCGTTGCTTCCTTCCGGACCTGGCGGGGTTGGCGGGATTACGTCGCGTAGGGCCCGGCACAGAGTGAAGTTTACCATCACTCACTCATCCTGAACCCGTGCAGCTGTCCAGGCAGAGACACAAGAGACATCGTCACTTCGCCGGAGAGCCCGGCCACGCCGCGACTCCGACCTGAGACCCTTCAGCCCTTAGACCCTCATCCTTGAAGACCCCTCATCCTTGAAGACCCCTCATCCTTGAAGACCCCTGATCCCTGAGACCCCTCATCATAGATCTGTGTCTTCTCCGTCCGCACTCCCGGCCCCAATCGCCACCGCGTCCACCTCCTCGGCGAAGAACGTCACACCCCCGCACTACCTGGCGGATCTCTACACCTTCAAGTGGGACGCGCTCAACGTGCGCTTGCCCCTGGTCAGTGCCGGCACCGTCGCTCTGTGCGTCTCGATCGGCATCGCGGTCGGACACCCGGGCGGCGGCCTGATCGCCGGTGGCGGCGCCTTCACCATCGGCTTCGGCGCCAATCAGCGCATCGCCGACTCACGCCTGCGACCGATGCTGTTCGCCATCTTTGCCATGGCCTCCGCGACCCTTATCGGCACGATCGTCGGCCACATCAGCTACACGCTCATGCTCGCCTCAGCGGCCTCAGCCGCAATCTATGGTGTGCTGACGATCCGGGATGCCGGGCTTGCCTGGGTGGGTCAGCAGGCATCAGTAGCTCTCTTTGTAGCGTCGGCCTTTCCCAGCGCCCCTCGACCGGCTCTGGTGCGGGCCGGCCTTATTCTGCTCGGTGGAACGGCTCAGCTAATTCTCACGAGCGTCGGCCTGCGCCTGCTGCCGGACCTCCGCAAGGATCTTCTGTCGATCCCTCGCTCCCTCTTCACCACCTTGTACGAGCAGCGTCGCGAGCTGCTCCATCGGCTGCAACTCCTGCCGAAAGCACTGCCCGCGCCCGACCGCACAACGGCTCTCATCTACTCGCTTCGGCTCGTCCTCACCGTGGCGCTCGCCTCCGAGCTCTATCGCAGGCTTGGCATGCAATCCGGGTACTGGGTACCCATGACCGCGCTCCTTGTACAAAAGCCGGCGTTCTTTGAAACGCTCTCCCGTGCACTCGCTCGCGTCTCCGGTACCCTGATCGGCGCCACGCTGGCCACCGTCATCGCCGCTCATCTGCACCCTACGCCCTGGGTTCTGGCCGGTCTGGTCAGTGTCTTTGCGTTTGGCTGTTATGCCCTTAACAGCGTCAACTACGCCCTGTTCACGCTCTCTATGACGTCCTACATCGTCTTTCTGCTCTCCCTCAACCAGCTGCCTGGTCCGGAGATCGCGCATCGACGCTTCTGGTGTACAGCAGCTGGCGCTTCGATCGCGCTGTTGATTCACCTTGATGCCTTGCGTCGCCACCGGAACAGCTCCCTCTCCGTGTGAACAGCGGCTCAGTCCCCTTCTCGCTCGGGTCCTTGCTAAACTAAAAGGCTGTGATCCCTCCCGGCACTCTCGTTCCCGAGCTCGAACAGACCACGGCCATACCCCGCCCCAAGGTTGGCTTCGTCTCGCTCGGCTGCCCAAAGAACCTCGTCGACTCCGAGGTGATGATGGGCCTGCTGCACCACAACGGCGCCGAGCTTACGCAGCATGCCGAAGACGCCGAGATCCTCGTCGTCAATACCTGCTCGTTCATCGATTCCGCTAAGCAGGAGAGTGTTAACACCATCCTTGAAATGGTGCAGCATAAGCGGGCAAACGGCGGCAAAGCGCAGCGGCTGATCGTAGCCGGCTGTCTGGTTGAGCGCTATCGTGATGAGATCCGGGCAAACATTCCAGAGGTCGATGCGGTCGTCGGCACGGGCGAACTCGAAGGCATCCTCGCGGCGGCCGGTCTGACGCCAACCGGCCACGCCAACGGCTCTCCCTTTCGCATCCTGACCCCGTCAGATCTTGCCGCGAGTGATCGCGCACAGCCTGACATCGACCGCCATCTCCAGCATGATCTTTCAGTCTTTCCCGACGCCGCAGCACCGCCTCTTGGCGAAACGACCGTAGCGTACAGCGCGGAGGGGGGGGAGCAGCAGAGTCTTATCGCGCGTGCAGCCTCGGCCGTCAAGCAGCACTCCCGCCCACTCGCCGACCCTGAGCACGATCGCGAGATTGCTCCCCAGCTGCGCATCGTCGAGTCGCTGGCCGAAACCGGCACCACGCACAGTGAGGCGCCGCTCAGTCATCCTGGCAACCACATCACCCATCCCGGCACCGCCCTCACGGACACCCGAAACGCCACCACCTCGCGTCGGGAAGGCGATGCGCGCGAGGCCGCCGGCCGGTTCTCACGCGAAAGCTGGGACGGAGCCACCGCGGCCCTACCCGACTACCTCTACTCCGACGCAACCCCACGCATTCTTGCCACTCCACGCGCCAGCGCCTACATCAAGATCGCCGAGGGATGCGACCATCCCTGTAGCTTCTGCATTATCCCCCAGCTTCGGGGCAAGTTCCGCTCGCGTCGCATCGGCTCCATCCTTGCCGAAGCACAAAATCTCATCGCGCAGGGTGTGCGCGAGATCACCCTCATCGGCCAGGACACCACCTGCTACGGGGAAGACCTCGGCTTCACAGACGGCCTCGCGACGTTGCTCGACGCGCTCGCCGTCCTTCCTGGTCTCAAGTGGCTGCGCTTCCTCTACACCTACCCCAACAAGGTCACCACCCGTCTGCTCGAGACCATGGCGCGTCACACCACCATCGCTCCCTACCTCGACGTGCCGCTGCAGCACGCCTCCGCCTCCGTCCTCAAGCGTATGAAGCGCGGCGGCACTGCAGACATCTTTCTGAAGCTCATTGAGAAAGCCCGGGCAATCGTGCCGAACATCGTCATTCGCACCAGCTTCATCGTCGGCTTTCCCGGCGAGACCGAGGCCGACTTTCAAGAGCTCTGTGACTTCGTCCAGGCAGCCGGAATCGATTGGATGGGTGTCTTCACCTACTCGGATGAGGAAGGCGCCAAGGCGTTTGATCTCGCAGCTTCCCTCAAAATCCCGCGCCGCACGATCGAAGCCCGGCGCCGCAAGCTGATGCGGCTGCAGCAGAAGATCTCCACCCGCGCCAAACGCACCTGGGTCGGCCGTCAACTTGACGTTCTCGTCGAAGGCCCGAGTGAGGAGACTGATCTGCTCTGGGAGGCGCGCACTCTCTTTCACGCGCCTGAGATCGACGGCAAGGTCTTCCTCAACGACTTCGGACCACACGATGCGCTGATCCCCGGAACCTTCTACCGCGCCGAGATCACCGAGTCACACGACTACGATCTGGTCGCGCGCATCCTCGAGTAGCGCTTGCTCATCCAAGACCTTCGTATGGCGACCAAAACGCTCCGCTGCCCCTCCTGCAACACCCCCGTCGCACTCGACTCCGAAGACGTGCCGTTCTGCTCGGACCGCTGCCGTCGCATCGACCTCGGCAAGTGGGCGTCAGGCAACTACAAGATCAGCTCTCCCATCCTCGACCCCGACCTGCTCGAAGAACTCGAGCACGCAGAGCAGCAACGCCATCCCATGCAGGAAGAGAAATCCCGCTACAAGCACTAGTCCTTGTCGCTCAGGGGTCGTCGTCTGGACAGGTCTCGCATTACTCGTCACGCCCCGGTCGGCTCATCAACTCACGAATGGCCTCCCGCGGGCTCTTGTTCCGGTGCAGAATCAGGTCCATCTGCTCGGTGATGGGCATCTCGACGCCGTAGCGCGCGGCCAGGCCCAGCGCAGCCGTTGTAGACCTGATTCCTTCCGCCACCTTGCCGTGCATCGCCGCGAGGATCTCTGGCAGATGCCGCCCGCGGCCAAGCTCCGCACCCACCTGCCGATTGCGCGAAAGTGATCCCGTACAGGTCAGCACCAGATCGCCCAGGCCAGCCAGGCCGGCAAGTGTCTGCCGCCGTCCGCCGCAAGCCACAGCCAGTCGCGTGATCTCCGCCGTCCCCCGCGTAATCAGCGCCGCCGCGGAGTTGTGGCCGAGGTTCAACCCATGCACCACGCCAGCAGCCAGGGCGATCACGTTCTTGAGGGCGCCACCCAGCTCCACGCCGGCAACATCGTCGTTGGTGTAGATGCGGAGCGAGGTGGAAGAGAAGTCGCGCTGCACCGTCTGTGCGAGGATCGGAAACGGCGATGCAGCCACAATCGCGGTAGGCGTTCCCGCGGCAACCTCCTGCGCAAACGATGGTCCGCTCAAAGTCACGCACGGGTTTGAGGTAACACTCGCCACAACCTGAGACATGCGCAGAAAGCTCGTCTCCTCCAGGCCCTTGGAAGCGACAACGATGATCTGATCGCGCGTAAGCAGCGGGGCGATGTGTGCGATCGTTTCGCGCAGATACTGCGAGGGTGTCACGGACACCAGAACATCGGCCTCAAAGATCGCCGCAGGCAGGTCACTGGTGATGTAAATATCCGCCGGAAGCGTAAATCCGGGCAGGTACGGCAGGTTCTCGCCAACGTCTGTGAGCTGCTCCGCAAGCAGCGGCGAGTGCGACCACAGGACGATCTCATGTCCACCGCGACGCGCGAGCGAAATCGCCATCGCCGTTCCCCAGGCGCCGGCTCCCAGCACGGCGATCCGGCTCAAGCAGGCACCTTCTTTGCGGATCCGAATCGATTCTCAGTCCCGGCAAGCAGGCGGCGAATGTTGGCGTGATGTTTGACGATGATGAGCAGCGCCAGAGAGAGAAATCCGGCGACCACGACCGGCGACCGAACTGGGGCGAGCGCGATCCCGGCGATGGGCATCACCGCCGCCGCAAGGATCGAAGCCAGCGAGACATAGCGGGTCAGAAGCACGATCACAAGAAAGACCGCAAGAGAGACAAGGGCGGCCAGGGGAACAAGCGCCAGAAAGACTCCAAGCGCCGTGGCCACCCCCTTGCCCCCGCGAAACCGCAGCCAGACTGGAAACACATGGCCGAGCACGGCGGCGATCGCTGCACCCACGGCGAGATTGTAGTCAGCCGGAGCAAGATGGCGCGCCAGCCTCACCGCGGCATAGCCCTTGAGCAGATCGAGCAGAAGCGTCGCCACGCCAAGGCCCTTCGCCCCCGATCGAAGAACGTTGGTGGCGCCAATATTGCCGCTGCCTGTGTCGCGAATGTCTTCATGGCGAACAAGGCGCACCAGCACGTAGCCGAAGGGAATCGCGCCTAGCAGGTAGGCGATCGGGAGTGTAACAAGCCAGGGGTTCATACGCGCAGGTTGAGTTTAGCAAGTGAATCGTCAAGCGGGTGTAAAGCCGGACGTGCCTTAGAGCAGGAGCCGGCGGACGAGCTCGAGTGCGTGCTGCGTGCTCCAAAGCCGAATGCGTTCGCGATCGCCAGCAAGCTTGAGCTCGCGCACCTCCGTCTGCGTTCCAAGACCCGCAACCGCGACGTACACCAGTCCCACAGGCTTACCCTGATCTGGACCGGTCGCTGCCCCGGTTGGACCCGCGAGACCGGTTGTGGCAACGCCGACCGAGGCGCCAGTCTCTCTGCGGATGCCCTCCGCCAACGCGCGCGCCACCGCATCCGAAACCGCGCCATGCTCAGCCAGCAGCTCCGGCGAGACGCCGGCCATTGACGTCTTCAGCGCGTCGCTGTAGGTGACAGCACCTCCCAAAAAGGTGCGGGAAGATCCCGAGATCTGCGTGATCCGGTCTGCCAACAAGCCACCAGTGCAGCTCTCGGCCGTAGCCAGCGAAAGTCCCCGCATACCGAGATGCAGCAGCACAATCTCCTCCAGGCTTTCGCCGTGCGCGGAAAAGATGGCCTCGTCCATCTCCCCCTCGATACGGCCAGCTACCTCGTCCACGCGTGCCTGTGCCTCTTCCGCCGAGGGCTTCACACAGACAAAGTGCAGCTGGATCTCGGCAGAACCGGCGAGGATTGTCGTCTCCACATCCGGGTATTGCTCATAGAGAGGCGCGCAGCGCGCGTCGACCTGCGACTCCGGGATTAGTGCCATGCGCAGCAGCCGTCGGCGCAGGTGTGAGGGCGGCAGACGCGCAGCCAGACGCGGCTTGACGGCATCGGTAAACAGCGGCTTCAGCTCCTTCGGCGGACCGGGCAGAAGCACAACAATGCGCGGCTGATGTCCAAGAAAGGTGATGAGGTACTGGCCGACTGCACTGCCGTTCGGGTTAGGCAGCACCTCCGCGCCGCTGAGCACGTCAGCCTGCTGCGCATTGTTGGGCGGCATATCGATCCCACGGGCGGCATAGCGATCCTGGAGCATGACAAGGAGGTCGTCACGGCGTTCAAGCGAGATCTCGAGCGCAGCCGCAACCGCCTCACGCGTCAGATCGTCGCGCGTCGGTCCAAGACCGCCAGAGAACAGAACAATATCAGCCCGTGATAGCGCAACGCGTGCAGCAGAGGTCAAGTGCTCGAGCGAGTCGCCGACCACAGACTTGAAGGCCACGGAGATGCCCAGGTCATTCAGCTGCTCGGTCATGAACAGCGAGTTGGTATCCAGCCGGTGCGGTGTCAGCATCTCGGAGCCGGCGGCGATGATTTCAGCGATCATAGGGGTCAAACGGTACGATGCGAGACAGTCAGAGATTAAGATGCGAGAGAGGTGCGGATGATGGAATTTCGCGACCGCGCCCTTCTCGAGCTTAGAGCACGGAGGATGGATTGATGAAGCCAGGAGTGATGGCGGCGGCGATACTGCTGGGCAGTCTGGTAAACGTCGGCTGGTTAGGGGCCGAAGGCGTGCCAACGGCGGCGGCGTATGCGCACGAGCGGGCGGAGCGAGCGACCGGACTCACAGGGCCTTACGGCTGGTTCTCCCTTATCGCGCTCGATTGGCTCAAGCCAGGCACGACGACGGTGGGCTCGGCCAAAGACAACGCCATCGTTCTGCCGGGAACTGCGGCGCATTTGCTGACGCTCTCTCAGGCGGGCGGAACAGTGACGGCCACAGCGACGGCCGCAGGCGTGACCAGCAAAGGAAAGCCGCTGGCGCTGGGGCAGCCGCTGCCCAAAGACGAAGAGGACAGCTCCGCCCTTGCAGCTGGCAGCGTTCGGATGTGGGTGATTGATCGTGGAGACAAGCAGTACCTGCGCGTGAAGGATGCAAATGCGCCGGCGCTCAAGAGCTTTCACGGCCTGCGGTGGTACGCGCCTGACCCGGCCTTTCGCGTCGAGGCCAGGTGGGTGCCCTTCGCCAAGCCGCACACCCTGCACTTCCTCAATCAGCTGCAACAGGTAAGTGATGTGGAGGAGCCCGGCCAGGTGGAGTTCACCCTCGGCGGCAAGCACTGCACGTTGACGCCGCTCTCCGCCACAGACAAAGGCTTATGGTTCGTCCTGCGTGACCTGACGTCCGTCAAGGACACTGACCAGGGCGGCAGATTTCTCTACACCGATGCTCCGTCCAACGGGCTGAAGGCCGCAGGAACGGTGGTGCTGGACTTCAACGAGGCGGTCAATCCACCGTGCGCGTACTCGCCGTATGCGACGTGTCCGTTGGCCGCGCAGGAAAATCGGCTGTCAGTCGCAGTGCCTGCAGGCGAAAAGCGGTACGAAGAGTGAACGTAATAGCAGCCAACCCGCCGGGAGGCGAGGCAACGCCCGGACGGGGCGTGGCGGACGGCCGCACCAACTGGTCAGGTAACTACCGGTACAGCACCGATCGGCTGCTCGTGCCGGAGACCATTGCCGAGTTGCAGAGCATCGTCCGCGCGGAGCCCTCGTTGCGGGCGCTGGGCTCCCGGCACTCCTTCAATGGCATTGCGGATAGCACCGTGGCTCAGGTCTCCTTGCGCCACCTACGTGCAATCGAGCTCGATGCGGCGGCGCAGACAGTCACCGTTGGCGCGGGCGTCGCCTATGGCGAGCTGGCTCCGTGGCTCGACGCACGCGGTGTCGCGCTGGCGAACCTGGCATCCCTGCCGCACATCACGGTGGCGGGGGCGTGCTCGACCGGAACGCACGGCTCCGGTGTGGGCAACGGAAGTCTCGCAACAGCTGTCTCGGCGATCGAGTTCGTGCGAGGAGATGGCGAGCTGGTTCAGCTCTCGCGGGCTCAGGATGGTGATCGCTTCGCTGGCGCTGTCGTGGCGCTTGGAGCACTGGGCATCGTGACCCGGATCACGCTCGACGTGCAGCCGAGCTTCACGGTGCGGCAGGATGTCTACCTCGATCTGCCGTTCTCCACCCTTGAGGCGCACACCGACGAGATCTTCCGCGCGGGCTACAGCGTAAGCGTGTTTACCGACTGGCAGAACAGCCGAGCCACGCAGGTCTGGATCAAAAGCAAAATCACACCCAGTGAGCAATTCGCCCCATCACCGGAGTTCTTCGGAGCCAAGGCCGCGACGCGCCGCATGCATCCGCTGCTTGACCATCCGGCGGAGCACAGCACCGAACAGATGGGTGTGCCGGGTCCATGGTACGAACGTCTGCCACACTTCCGCATGGACTTTATGCCGAGCAGCGGGCAGGAGATCCAAGCCGAGTACTTCGTTCCGCGTGCGCTGGGCATGGCGGCAATGCGGGCCGTCGAAGAGCTGCGCGAGCAGATGGCACCGCTGTTGTTCGTCTCTGAGCTGCGCGCCATCGCAGCGGACGACCTGTGGCTGAGTCCATGCTTCGGCGCAGACATGATGGCGCTGCACTTCACCTGGCGGCCAGAGTGGGACGCAGTGCGCCGGCTGCTGCCAGAGATCGAGGCGCGGCTCGAGCCCTTCGGCACGCGGCCGCATTGGGGTAAGGTCTTTACGACTGAGCCACAGGTGGTCGAGTCGCGCTATCCGCGGATGGCCGAGTTCCGCGCGTTAGCCGAGGTGTTCGATCCAGCGGGAAAGTTTCGGAACGCGTTCGTGAGCGCCAATATTTTCCGTCGCTAGAAAGCTACGGAAGAGTGCGGCCTTCCACCTCAAGATCAACGTGGAACAGAGCATCCCGCGTAGCGAGCGCCGCACATCCATCATCCAGGAAGGCAAGGCCAACCAGGTTCGAGCCGGAAAGCGCAAGCGAAGGCTCGCCCGCCGGCGTCAGACGAATCAGGCCGCGCTGGCTCCGGTACGATGCAGCAACGAACAGGTCGCCGTTCTTACTGAACGCCATGCCCTGCGCCCGGCCAAGGCCCTTGAAGAACGGCGACACGCTGCCCTCGCGGCTGATGCGATGCAGGATCTGCGACGAGGAAGTCGTCGGGCCGGAGACAAACAGTTCGCCTTCGCGGTTGAACGCGAGATGGTAGGCGGCCATCGAGGGCTCAAGCGTCGCAAACACAAAGATGCCGCGATCGGTGTGACTGCGGGCGGCTCCACGATCAGGTGGAATCTTAAAAATCGTGCCGGACCGATCGCCGACAAAGAGGTTACCTTCCGCGTCAAAGGCGAGGCCGGTAGCTAAACCGAGTCCCTCCGCAAACAGCGACACAGCACCGTCCGGAGAGGCACGGTAGATCGTGCCTTCGGCACGCGAGCTGATGTAAAGATAGTGGTCCGGACCGAAGGCAAGGCCGGTGGCGTTCAGCAGATCGCGAACAAACGGCCGCATCTGAAAGTCACGCTCTACGCGGAACACCGAGACGGGCACCTGCTGGCCGCGCGGCCCGGAGACAGTGGCGAAAACATTGCCGTCAGCGTCAACCGCGGGGTTTGCCACAGGGTGAAGGTTCTCGGCCATGGGAACTGCAACGTGCAGGTAGAGTGGGTTCGACGCAGAGCTATGTCGTAAGACAACATCGCCGGAGATGCATCCCTCCGGAACTTCAACGGTGGCCCGATCACCTCGGCTCAAGGACAGATGAGCCGGCGTATCCCCAATCGTGACGCGCGGCAGATCGCTTCCGCCGGAGGCGAGCGTAGTGCCAGTGATCACCACCTCACCGCCAGGCATCGCAGCCGCCGGCGAAAGGCCGAGAAGGTGCGGTGCTGTTGCGGCGGGCTGAAACAAGGAGCTCAAGCCCTGATGCTAAGCCTGCTGCTATCGAAGCGCAATGCCGCTACGGTGAGAGTGCCGCTGCCTCAAAAAAGAAAGCGGTGAATCAACTGCGCCACGATCAGGGCCAGAGTGCCGGCCGCAACATCATCAAGCATGATGCCCGTACCTCCAGGCAGGCGTTCGAGCTGCCGAACCGGCGGCGGCTTCAGGATGTCAAAGAAGCGGAAAAGAACGAGCGAGAGCAGGGCATGCGGCCAGTCAGCAGGCATCAGGACCAGGGCAATCAGCTGCCCGGCAACCTCGTCGATAACCACATGGCCAGGATCTTCGCGGCCGGACTCACGGGCCACGATGGTCGCTGCTGGAATGCCGATGAGTGTCACCAGCACCGCGGCGGCACCTGTCGCCAGCGGGAGCGACATCGCGCCGGGCTGCACCGCGCGCGCTGCGCCCAGCCAAAGCAGAACGGCAGCGACAGAGCCGTACGTTCCAGGACCAGGACTGAGCAGACCGGCTCCGAAGAAGGTTCCGATCGCCCACGCCCAGGGCGTCTTCGGGCCGGAAAGCGAGCGGAGATCCTGGCGATCCATTGGCGGCTGATGGGCCATAGCGATGTTCCCAGTGTAGAACCCGAACGTCACTCGACAAGAGAAGCGAGCACCATCCGGCCGCAGCGCGTGGCACGTCGCCTGCTCGGGCCGGTGTCGTGAGCAGGTTCATCTGCAGCCGCTACGAGATAGGCCGATGTCCTCTAAACTGGAGCCATGGCGTTCAATCTCTTCGGCAAGCGCGATAAACCTACCGAACCCGAGCAGCACCCGGAGCGGGAAGAGGCATCGCCCGCAGAGGCGCCGCGCCGATCCTTCTTCGGCTTCGGCCAGCGCGAGATCCCGGCAGGCGCAGACCCCGCGGAGTCCGCCCCCGCGGAAGAGCCCGCGCGCCGCGGCTTCTTCGACCGCATGAAGCAGGCGGTGACGCGCACGCGCGAAAGCTTCTCGGAGTCTATCTCGTCCGTCGTCGCCCTCACGCGCGAGGTCGACGAGTCCACTATCGCGGATCTTGAGCCGATTTTGCTCGCCGCCGACATCGGATCCGCAACAACGGCGCTGGTGCTTGAGAACCTTCGCCAGCGCGCCTACCGTACCGGCATCGCCAGCGGCAGCGAGCTGAAGGAGCTCCTCAAGGAAGAGCTGCGCGCCGTGCTTGATGGCGTTGCGCGTCCCGTGCATCATCCGGCAGCCGCGCCTGAGGTCATCATGATGGTCGGCGTCAACGGCACCGGCAAGACCACCACCTCGGGCAAGCTGGCCGCGCTCTATACACGCCACGGCCGCACGGCCCTGCTGTGCGCGGCCGACACCTTCCGCGCCGCGGCCATCGAGCAGCTGGAAGTCTGGTCGCAACGCTCCGGCGTGCCGATCATCAAGACCAGACAGGGCGGCGACCCGTCGGCCGCGCTCTACGACGCCTGCGCCGCCGCAAAGGCGCGTGGGACCGAGGTGCTGATCGTCGACACCGCCGGCCGTCTGCACACCAAAACCGACCTGATGAAGGAGCTCGATAAAATGCGCCGCACAGCAGAAAAGCTGGTGCCCGGCGCGCCACACCAGACTCTGCTCGTCATGGACGCAACCACCGGACAGAACGGTTTGCAGCAGGCGCGGCTCTTCACGGAAGCCGCCCGCGTCACCGGCATCGTGCTCACCAAGCTCGACGGCACAGCCAAGGGCGGCATCGTGCTCGCCATCGCCACCGAGCTCCAACTGCCCGTCGTCTTCGCCGGCGTCGGCGAGAAGATGGACGACATTCTTCCGTTCGACTCGAGCGCCTTCATCGATTCCCTGCTCGACTAGCTCGTCACTGTCCTTCGCCGATGTCGCGCCTCCTGCGTCGCCAGATCAACGTGTGCTCGCAGGGGCAGCGCCGCAACGCGATCCCTTGCATCTCTTCCCTATGACCACCTACCAGAGCGGCGATCGTCGCATCCGCATCGATCAGCACGAGCCTAGAAGCGCTCAGCAGAGCCCGGCGCTTCTGCTGCTGCATGGCTCCGGCGGCAACGTGTCCTTCTGGCTCGACCGGTTCGCGCCCACACTCTCGCAGTTCGGCGTAGCAGCCTATGCGCCGCACTACTTCGAGAAGACCGGCACCGCGCGTGCGACACCCGAGCTCATCCTCGACGGCAAGCACTTCCCTGCCTGGCTCGCAGCCGCGCAGGATGCGATCACCTACGTCGCCTCCCGGCCCATGGTCGACGGCGCCCGCATCGGCGTTCTCGGCATCTCTCTGGGCGGCTATTTAACCATGGCCCTGGCCACGCGGGAGCGCCGTCTGCGCGCCGTTATTGAGCTCTCAGGCGGTCTGCCGCCGGGCATGGAGGCCGGTCTCTCCCCGGCCACGCCGCCCGTGCTCGTGCTGCACGGCGACCAGGACAGCACAGTGCCGGTCAGCGAAGCCCATAAACTGAAGCGTCTGTTTGAGCAACACGGCGTTCGCCATCAAATCGAGATCCTCCCCGGAGAGACACATTGGTTCTCGCAGGCGGCACAGCTGCGCGTGTTGATGACCTGTGCCGGCTTCCTCCGGCGCTACCTGTAGGACTGCGGCAGACTATGCTGGGTCCTGTGGATCAGGATGAGCACTTCATGGAGCGTGCCTTGGCTCTGGCCCGCGAGACAACGGGCCTCGCAAGTCCGAACCCGCAGGTCGGCTGCGTGCTGGTCGCCGCGGATGGTGTCACCACCCTGGGCGAGGGCGCGCATCACTACGGGCAGCGGGATCACGCGGAGATCGTCGCGCTCAAGCAGGCAGCCGCCACCGGCAACGACGTTCAAGGAGCCACAGCGTACGTCACGCTCGAGCCCTGCTCGCACCACGGCCGGACCGGCCCGTGCGCGGACGCGCTGGTTGCCGCCGGCATCCGTCGCTGCGTCGTCGCGACCGAAGATCCGAATCCTCTCGTCAGCGGCCAGGGGCTGGCCCGGTTGCGCGCCGCCGGCATCGCAGTCACGCTCGGGGTCGGCCAGGAGCCCGCCCGCGCCCTGAACCTCGCCTTCGCCTCCGCCATCCAGCACCAGCGGCCGTTCGTCACACTGAAGGCGGCTCTGTCGGTCGATGGCTACCTGGCGCCACCGCCCGAAACTCGCTCCCGTCGTGAACCGCATTGGCTCACCGGCCCCGAGGCTCGCGCCGCAGTGCATCGCCTGCGGCATGCGTCGGATGCCATCCTGACCGGGATCGGCACCGTCCTCGCCGACGATCCCGCCCTGACCGACCGCTCCGGTCTGCCGCGGCGACGTCCGCTGCTTCGCGTGGTCCTCGACCCGCAACTCCGAACGCCGCTCACCAGTCAGCTGATCCGCAGCGCAGCGAACCGAGATGACGCCCCGGCGGAGATCGATCTGCTTCTGCTGTGCGCGGAAACAGCCTCTGCAACGCAAGAATCGGCTCTGCTGCAAGCATCGGCCCGCCGAGCGGAGATCGTCCGCCTCCCCGCCAGCCCGGCAGGTCGCCTCAGTCTTCCGGCGGTGCTCGCTCTCCTGGCCGGACGCCAGTGCCCGAGCCTGCTGCTGGAGGCCGGCTCCGCTCTCAACAGCGCCTTCCTGCATGAGGATCTGGTCGATCGTGTGACACTCTTCTTCAGCCCAACCGAACTCGGAACCGGTTCCGTTCCCTTCGCCGTGGCCGGCCCCTCGCCCTTCCTTCTGCAGCAACGATTGCAGCAGATGCAGCATACCCAGGTCGGTGCCGACGCCATGATCACCGGCCTGCTGCACGATCCCTGGCTCGCTGCAACCACGAGCCGCTCGGATCATCTAGGCTAAAGCTATGTTCACCGGCCTCATCGAAACCACCGGCACCGTCATCTCAATCACGCCCTCCGCGAGCGCCACGCGCATCGCCGTAAACGCGCCCGAAAGCCTCGTATCGCGGCTGCGTACCGGAGACTCCGTCGCGGTAAGCGGCACCTGCCTCACCGCACTCGACATCACACCGACAGGCTTCTCCGCCGATCTCGCGCAGGAGACCCTCGAGCGCACTACCCTCGGTCGTCTCGAGCCGGAAGCCATCGTCAACCTCGAGCTGCCCACGCCCGCAGGCTCGCCGCTCGGCGGCCATGTCGTGCAAGGCCACGTAGACGGCACCGGCACCCTGCTCGCCCTTGAAGCGATCCATCCCGGCCATCTGCACACAAGCGACTGGCGGCTCGGCATCTCCATCTCCGAGGAGCTCGCGCGCTACGTGGTCCAGCAGGGGTCCATCACGATCGAGGGCATCTCTCTCACCGTGGCGCGCGTCCATGCGACCAGAGACGGCGCGCAGGTCGAGGCGGCCATCATTCCGCACACCTACAAGTCAACCAGCCTGCGCACGCTGAAGCCGGGCGATGCCGTCAACATCGAAACCGACGTCCTTGCCCGCTATGCGGCGCAACAAGCCGAAAAGCGGCCGCAAGCCGAGTGGCTCACGACCGCTTATCTTCTCGCAAACGGCTACTAGGGCCCTATCCCAGATTGTGCGCGGAGTCGCCGCCGTTCACGTCGTAGCAGGCACCTGTCACCATCTCCGCCGCGTCACTCGCCAGGAACACCACCACCGGCGCAACCTGCTCCGGCGTCAGCCAAGGCACACCCAGCGGTGTCTTCGGCAGCCGCGCCTGAATCGTCTGCTGCTCACACGGATGTTCAGGCGGTGGTGCCGTCATCGTCTCACCGACTGCCGCGCTCCATCGCTTATCGTTGCGCGTCATCGCCGTATCGATCAGGCCTGGCTGAACCGAGTTCACCGTGATCTTATGCTTGCCCAGCTCCAGCGCTGCCGACTTCATCAGGCCGATGATGCCCCACTTGGACGCAGAGTACGCCGTGCCGTTTTTGGTTCCGTAACGCCCCTGCATCGACGAGATAAAGATAAAGCGGCCCTTGCCGTTCTTCACCAGCAGCGGCGCAAATGCCCGCAGCGTGTTGGCCGATCCATTCAGATTGTTGTCGATAACGTCGTGCCAGTCATGGTCCTCCATCTCTAGAATCGGCTTGAAGGCCTGGATCGCGGCATCGGCGACGACGATATCGACATGGCCCATCTGGCTGCTGGCCTTCTCTGCCGCCGCGCGAAGTGCCGCAATATCGCGAATATCAGCCGTAATCGCCAGAAACTTGCGCCCATGCGCCTGGACCAGCTTGCCCGTCTCTTCGAGCTCGGATGGCGTCGCCGCTTGATACTCCACAATTGGTGAAACCTGCGCCGCAATATCGATTCCGACCACATCCGCGCCATTCGCCGCGAAGTCTACAGCGATCGATCGCCCGATGCCGCGCGCAGCGCCCGTTACGATCGCCACCTTGCCGGAGAGCAGACCGGCAAAGGTCTGGCCCGGCCAGGTCTGCGCGCCAATCTTTTCATTGATCGATGCCCCCGCCTCTCCGCCCTTCGCGCCGCCCGCACTCTGCCCGGCGGCCGATCCTGCCGCTGCACCCAGCGCTGCTAAGGCCCCTGCACCATCCATCACAAACCTCCGTCTCGATGTGTCCATTTCCGTTCGTCTCCGTTGCTGAAGTTCTTTCATGTAGATGCGTCTCCGAGGCCGGCAAAACCTTCAGGGCAAACGTCAGTACTGCCCCGCGGAAATCACAGTGGCTACAAAGAAAAGGGGCGCAGCCTTTGGCCGC
This sequence comes from uncultured Acidobacteriaceae bacterium, assembly GCA_964235665.1. Lineage (GTDB taxonomy): Bacteria > Acidobacteriota > Terriglobia > Terriglobales > Acidobacteriaceae > Edaphobacter. The sequence goes on along the minus strand of CAXSAY010000001.1, from coordinate 824,863 downwards.
GCCCCACGTTCCGCCATGCAAACCTCTAGATCGAGCTCATATTGTGAAGGAACTCTTGATTGTTGCGCGTCTTGCCGAGCTTGTCCGAGAGCAGCTCCATAGCCTCGACTGGGCTCAGCGGATTGAGCACCTTGCGCAGGATCCACGTGCGCTGCAGATCCTCCTTCGGAATAAGCAGCTCTTCTTTTCGCGTGCCCGAGCGCTGGATGTCGATCGCCGGAAACACCCGCTTATCCACCAGCTTGCGATCCAGAATCACTTCCATGTTGCCCGTGCCTTTGAACTCTTCGAAGATGACTTCATCCATGCGCGACCCGGTATCAATCAGCGCCGAGGCGATGATCGTCAGGCTGCCGCCCTCTTCGATGTTGCGAGCCGCGCCAAAGAAGCGCTTCGGTCTCTGCAGCGCATTCGAGTCCACACCGCCTGAGAGCACCTTGCCGCTGGGCGGAACGATCGTGTTGTAGGCTCGCGCCAGACGTGTAATCGAATCGAGCAGAATTACGACATCACGCTTATGTTCCACCAGGCGCTTCGCCTTCTCGATCACCATCTCGGCGACCTGCACATGGCGCGCCGCCGGCTCGTCAAAGGTCGAACTAATTACCTCGCCCTTCACCGACCGCTGCATATCTGTAACTTCTTCTGGTCGCTCATCGATCAGCAGAACGATCAGTACGACCTCCGGGTGGTTAGCCGTGATGGAGTTCGCGATCGACTGCATCAGCACGGTCTTTCCCGTTCGTGGCGGCGCAACAATCAGCCCCCGCTGTCCCTTGCCAACCGGTGTCAGCAGATCCATCACGCGCCCGGGAATCTGGTCGCGCACAGTCTCCATCTTCACGCGTTCCTGTGGGTACAACGGCGTCAGGTTGTCAAAGAGAATTTTGTTGCGGGTCTCCTCAGGAGACTCGAAGTTGATGGCTTCGATCTTGACCAGCGCGAAGTACTTCTCACCCTCATGCGGCGGTCGCACATTGCCGCTGATCGTATCGCCAGTCTTCAGGTCGAACTTGCGGATCTGCGATGGGGAGACATAAATGTCGTCAGGCCCGGGCAGGTAGTTGTAGTCAGGCGACCGCAAAAAGCCGTAGCCGTCAGGGAGAATCTCAAGCACACCCTCTGCGAAGATGTGCCCTTCTTTTTCGCTCTGCGCCTGCAAAATCTTGAAGATTAAATCCTGTTTGCGAAGACCGCTGGTACCCGCGATATCAAGTCCGCGCGCAAGTTTGCCCAGTTCGGCTATATTGTGTTCCTTCAACTCTGTAATTGTCATGGTCTACCTGGTCGTGCATGGAAGGAGGTGAATCTGAGGCGGGATCTGCGAAACGCGGAGGGGCGTGCGGACGGGCCAACGAGGGAAAAGAAGGGGGTAGTGCAGGGCGGATCTGCAAGCAAGTCGCCGGTCGGCTCTCACTTGTATTAGGAAGAGTGTAGCGGGTTTTACAGGATTCAGCTATGCAACAAAAGGTGTAGACCAAAACATAGAGAAGTGCGGCGTTGCCGCGGGCCGTTAGGCCGCGCGGCGCTCCGGTACAACAACGCGCTCCTGAGCCGATGTGTTTGGCTCATTCATCGGAACCGTATCCTTAAAACGATCAAGGACCTCATTCGTCGTGTCCTGAAGACGCGTATTTGGCTTGTGCAGCTTGCGAGTCGCCTTGGACGCCAACTGGCAGAGCTCGTACCGATTTGTGACGTGGGTAAGAGCTCCAAAGATCAAATCTGAGCGCATGTATTCTCCTTCGTTTGGTTACAGCTGCTGGCGCCTTCGCCAGGGGTATGGGCTTTCTGCGAGACCATCTCAGCCACGAGCAAGGTTGGATTTGTTGATGACTGGTATTCATTAGACGCAGAACTTACGGTTGCGTCGCTTTACGGTCGTACAAAAACTGTTTTCTGTAGATTTCTGCTCCGGCTCGTCTGTCGTACCCGGTCTGCTCCGCGGATCCAAACCAATCAGTCATTCAACCACTTAGACCAATCGTTCGTTGAAGATAAGCATCGTGGTGCCGTCCGGGCTCGCTCGGAAGACGCGCCGTGCAAGCAACCCAAGTAGGAAACTACCTGCAATGGCAAATCGGGTCAATACTTATTTTGGAACAGCGTGTCCGGTCAACATACCAGATTTGGAAGAGTGCGCCGATCGAACCGCTACGCCGCCTGACAGCACTCTCCGCTTGGCACCCGACTTACGCCCAGTAGCTTCGGTCAAGCGTCCTGTACTGGATGGCCTCGGCGATGTGCCGAACGCCAATCTCAGACTCTCCAGCTAAGTCCGCCACCGTGCGCGCCACCTTCAGGATACGATCGTGCGCTCGCGCGCTCAGGCCCTGCTGCTGCATCGCCCGCTCCAGCATCCGCTCAGCGTCCGAATTCAGCTCGCAGAACACCCGGATCTGCCGCGAACTCATCTGCGCATTCGAAAACACAGCCCGCGCAACTCCCTTGGCCGTACCCCGCGTTCGCTCCTCGGCGACCTCGAAGCGCTGTCGCTGCACCGCTCGCGCCCGCACCACGCGCTCGCGTATCGCCGATGAGCTCTCGCCTGCCTGCCCGCCGCGCAGCTCCTTGTACTCCACCGCCGGCACCTCGATGTGGATATCAATGCGGTCAAGCAGCGGCCCGCTCACCTTGCTGACGTACCGTTGAATCATCGGCGGCGTGCACATGCATTCGCGACTCTTGTCATTGAAGTAGCCGCACGGACATGGGTTCATCGCCGCCGCCAGCATAAAGCGCGCCGGAAACTCCAGGCTCATCGCCGCCCGTGCGATCGTCACCGTTCCATCCTCAAGCGGCTGCCTCAGCACCTCGAGCACGTTGCGCGGAAACTCCGGCAGCTCGTCCAGAAACAGCAGCCCGTTATGGGCCAGGCTCACCTCGCCCGGTCGCGGCACCATCCCTCCGCCGATCAAGCCAGCGTCCGAGATCGTGTGGTGCGGCGACCGGAACGGTCGATGCCGTACCAGCCCCTGCTCGCGATCAAGCACGCCCGCAACCGAGTGGATCTTAGTCGTCTCAAGCGCCTCCTCAAACTCGAGCGGCGCCAGAATGGACGGCAGCCGCTTGGCCAGCATCGTCTTGCCTGAACCCGGCGGCCCGATCATCAGAATATTGTGTCCACCCGCCGCCGCAACCTCGAGCGCCCGCTTGGCCACGTGTTGCCCGCGCACATCCTTGAAGTCCGGTCCGGCCTGCTCAAGCACCTCCAGCAGATCCGCCGGCTCCCGCTCGAGCGGCTTGGCGGTAATGCCCCCCATCGAAGCCGAATTCAGTAACTCCCGCACCTCGAGCAGATGCCGCACCGGAAAGACGCGCACGCCTTCGACCACCGCCGCCTCGCGCGCATTTGCAGCCGGAATCAGCAGGTTCTTGATGCCTCGCTCGCGCGCCGCAACCGCAATCGGCAGCATGCCCTGCACCGGCCGCAACCCGCCATCGAGGCCCAGCTCGCCGATCATCAGAAACTCATCCGTCTCCTTGGTATGCAACGCGCCGTACGCCCCCAGAATGCCAATCGCGATCGGCAGATCAAACCCCGATCCCACCTTCTTCAGATCGGCCGGCGCCAGGTTGATCGTGATACGCGTCGGCGGCACATCAAACCCGGAGTTCTTAATAGCCGATCGCACACGGTCCCGGCTCTCCCGCACCGCCGCATCCGGCAACCCGACTGTGTTGAAGATCTCCTGATCCATCTTGACGCCCGAGAAGTCCACCTCGACCTCAATGATGTTTGCATCGATCCCGTACACCGCCGCCGACTGCGTCTTGAAGAGCATGCTTGCGTTCGCCCGATTCTGCCTCGTAAGGCCCAACGCCATGTCGTCTGCGTCCGCTCGACCATAGCACCGGCAGCCGCGGCGTCCGCTCCCACTTGCGTTGCAGCGATGCTCCCTCTCTGGTGCTCATCCTCCGCGGCCTGCCGCCCTCTCCAGTTTCCCTCCGAACCGCTCTGCATCAAGCGTTGATGGAGCGGCATCCTATCTCCGCGTTCCTCACCTACGGAATCGCAAGGAAAGGCACTCCCATGAAGATCGGCATCATCGGCGCCGGCTATGTCTCGCGCGCCCTCACCCAGGCAGCTCTCCAGCACGGCCACGAAGTGATGATCAGCAACTCCCGCGACCCGCGCACCCTCCACACCATCGCCATGATGCTCAAATGTCAGACCGGCACCGCCGAGCAGGCCGGCACCTTCGGCGAGGTCGTCATCGTTGCGGTCCCACTCAGCAGCTATCAGGCCATTCCCGTCCAGCCACTCGCCGGCAAGATCGTCATCGATACGGATAACTACTACCCCGATCGCGACGGCGCCATGCCCGAGCTCGACCGCGGCGAAACCACCACCTCGGAGCTCCTCGCGAAGCACCTGCCTGAGTCAAAGATCGTCAAGGCGTTCAACGCGATCATCATCGATCAGGTCAACAGCGACGGCAAACCCGCCGGCACCCCTGGCCGACGCGCGCTTCCTCTTGCCGGTGATGACGCCGCCGCAAAGCAGCTCGTCTCCTCGCTCTACGACCAGTTCGGCTTTGACACCGTGGACGCCGGCCCGCTTGCGGAAGGCCGTCGCTTCGAGCGCGACACTCCGGCCTACTGCATCAGCATGGATCGCGAGAAGCTGACCGCCACGCTCGCCGAAACCCCATAAGGCGCTCGGGGCAGCTGTGCACGCCACCGTCATGCCTGACCCGAAAGATGCAGCGGCCTTGAGCCCGCCCGGCCATCCCGTCCACCCTTGCCCACGGCCTACAATGACATCGTGAACACCAGCCTCTTCGAGCTCTTCAAGATCGGCATCGGCCCGTCGAGCTCTCACACCGTCGGCCCCATGCGAGCAGCCCATCGCTTCGCACGGGAGCTCGACCAGGCCGGTCAGCTCGACCGCACCACCGGCGTCTGCGCCGAGCTCTACGGCTCGCTCGCCCTCACCGGCCTCGGGCACGGCACCGACCGCGCCATCCTGCTCGGTCTGTCCGGCCAGGCACCCGACACGGTCGATCCCGCCGCGATCGATCGCCTCCTCGCCGACATCCGCGGCCGCGGCCAACTCGCTCTGTGCGGCACCCACACCATCCCCTTCCGCGAGGTCGAACATCTGCTCTTTCATCGCGATCAGATGTTCCCGCCGCCCGGCGAGGCAACCCACCCCAACGGCCTGCGTCTCTCCGCCTTCTCCTCCGACGGCACACTGCTCCACGACGCTGTCTTTTACTCGATCGGCGGCGGCTTCATCGTGTCAGCCGCGGAGTTCCAGCCTGACCGCGCCGTCGCCGCACCCTCACGCGTCATGCCCCATCCCTTCTCGAGCGCCCGCGAGCTTCTCGCCGAAGCCGCCCGCCACCAGATCTCCATCGCGGACCTGGTCATGGCCAACGAGCTCGCGCTGCTCGACGCCGACCGCAGCAGCGGATCCCGCACGATCCGTCGCCCGCTCGCCGCGAGCATCACCCCCGCCACCACGCCGCGAGCCGAGATCGAAGCGAGCATCCTTACGCTCTTTGAGAGCATGCGCGCCTCCGCCGAGCGCGGCATCAGCACCGAAGGCATCCTTCCCGGCGGCCTCAACGTGCAGCGCCGCGCACATCGCCTCGCCGAGCAGCTCGGCCGCAAGGCCGTCACCGATCCGCTCGCTCCCATGGATTGGGTCACCGTCTACGCCATGGCCGTCAACGAAGAAAACGCCGCCGGCGGCCGCGTCGTCACAGCTCCCACCAACGGCGCTGCAGGTGTCATCCCGGCCATCGCGCTCTATATCCTTCATCACCTCGGCGTCGCCGAGCTCTCCCGCAGACGGCTCGAGCGGCCCTCCGGCCCCATCCCTGCTCCCGAGCCGCTCGAGCTCTCGCCGCTCCACCGTGCCGCCCTCTTGCGCTTCTTTCTCACGGCCGCCGCCATCGGCATTCTCTACAAGGAAAACGCCAGCATCTCCGGCGCTGAGGTCGGCTGCCAGGGTGAGGTCGGTGTCGCCTGCTCCATGGCAGCCGGCGGGCTCGCCGCCGCGCTCGGCGGCACCAACGCCCAGATCGAGCACGCCGCCGAGATCGGCATGGAACACAACCTCGGCATGACCTGCGACCCCATCGGCGGCCTCGTCCAGATCCCTTGCATCGAACGCAACGGCATGGGCGCCGTCAAAGCCATCAACGCCGCCCGCCTCGCCCTCGCCGACACCGACACCCACAAGCTCTCGCTCGACCAGGTCATCGAAACCATGTACCGCACCGGCCTCGACATGCAGTCCCGCTACAAGGAAACCTCGCTCGGCGGCCTCGCCCTCAACATCATCGAGTGCTGAGACATAACTTAGCCGCCGCTCCGCAATACCGTCTAAACTTCTGCCGCAAACCGCCGATCTCTCGTCCAGTCCTGCTTTCGTGAAACCCTTCACGACGGGAACTTGATCGGAGATTTCAACAAGTGACCCTTCTTCGAACGACCCTCGGCCTCGCCTCTCTGGCGATCAGCCTCGCGGTGCCGCCTGCCTTTGGCACCACCATCACCTTCTACAACACCGGCGAAGCGGCTGATGGATCCTCCCTTGCGGCAGGAGCGAATGATCCCCATTACTCGCTGGTCTCCAACCCGTCCGGCAGCACCGAGACAGCCACCGCCACACAGCGCAACGGCGCTTGGATCGCACCGTCGGCAGGCTCAGGCTGGATCAGCCCTGGCGCCAGCGGAAACTCCAGCTGGGCCAGCGGCTCCTACACCTACGAGACCTCGATCGACCTTACCGGCTACATCGCATCCACGGCGATCCTCACCGGGACCATCGCCACCGATGACACTGGCGCGATCTACCTGAACCACAGCGGAACGGCTGCGTTCACCGTGGTCACCGGCTTCTCCTCCGCGGCAAGCTTCTCCATCAGCGGCTTTCAGAGCGGCGTCAACGTCATCGATTTCGTGACCACCAACCAATCAGGACCAACGGGTTTGCTGGTCAACGCGACGCTCACCGCCCAGCCCGTGACCATCGCCGCACCTGAGCCCTCCACCTTCGTCCTGGTTGCAAGCGGAGGTCTCGTCACCTTCATGGGCGTGCGCCGAAGGCAGACCGCCCTGCACTGCGTTTAGAAGGCAGTGTCTTCGGAATAAGTCCTTCTCTGCCGTCTGGTCTGTCGGCGACGGCTGGCTGTGGGAGAGGAACGCTAACCCAGTGGCGCGATGGAGGCATCTCCTTCGCCGGCATCGCGCTACCGTGTCCCACTCTCCCCAGGGCTCACCGTGCCCACCTCCATCACTCCATCGCGGGAAGTACGCAACACCTGCTGCGTCCCACCATCCCGCGAAGCGCGCCGCAGCGACTGGCGCAACCGCCTAAAATAAGCCTTGCCGTCCGTACCTCGTCACGGGCGAAGAGAGCCGATCCCCATGACCACCATCCCCCAGCAAGATCTCATCCAGTCCATCGCCGACGCTCTCCAGTACATCTCCTACTTTCATCCCGAGGACTACATCACCAATCTCGCTCGCGCCTACGAGCTCGAAGAGTCTCCCGCCGCCAAAGACGCGATGAAGCAGATCCTCGTCAACTCGCGCATGTGCGCCGAAGGCCATCGTCCCATCTGCCAGGACACCGGCATCGTCACGGTCTTCCTCAAACTCGGCATGGACGTCCGCCTCACCGGCCCTGACGGCAACTCGCCCATGCTCAGCCTCCAGCAGATCTGCGATGAAGGCGTTCGCCGCGCCTGGCTCGACCCCGACAACAAGCTCCGCGGCTCCATCCTGCGCGATCCCGCCTTCTCCCGCAAAAATACCGGCGACAACACCCCCTGCGTCGTCGAGGTCGCGCTCGTCCCCGGGGACACCCTCGACGTCACCGTCGCGGCCAAAGGCGGCGGCTCCGAAGCCAAAAGCAAATTCGTCATGCTCAACCCCTCCGACTCGATCGTCGATTGGGTCCTCAAGACCATCCCCACCATGGGTGCCGGCTGGTGCCCGCCCGGCATGCTCGGCATCGGCATCGGCGGCACCGCCGAGAAAGCCATGCTGCTCGCCAAGCAGTCCCTCATGGACCCGATCGACATGGGGGAGCTCAAAGCCCGCGTCGCCGGGGGCTACACTCCGTCCAACCTCGAAAAGCTTCGCATCGAGCTCTTCGACAAGGTCAACGCCCTTGGCATCGGCGCCCAGGGCCTCGGCGGCCTCACCACCGTCCTCGACGTCAAGATCCTCGACTTCCCCACGCACGCGGCGAATCTTCCCGTGGCCATGATCCCCAACTGCGCCGCCACCCGCCACGCGCACTTCGTCCTCGATGGCCGCGGCCCCGTCGCCATCGCCCCACCCCGCCTCGATCTTTGGCCCAAACTCGAGTACCACGTCGACGACGCCCGCCGCGTCGATCTCGCCACCGTCACACGGGCCGACATCGCCACCTGGAAGCCTGGCGAGATCGTCCTCCTCACCGGCAAACTCCTCACTGGCCGCGACGCCGCCCACAAGCGCCTCACCGACATGCTCTCTCGCGGCGAACCGCTCCCCGTCGACTTTCGCGGCCGCTTCATCTACTACGTCGGCCCGGTCGACGCCGTGCGCGACGAAGCCGTCGGCCCCGCCGGCCCCACCACCGCCACCCGCATGGACAAGTTCACCCGCCAGATGCTCGCCGAAACCGGCCTGCTCGGCATGATCGGCAAGGCCGAGCGCGGCCTCATTGCTATCGACGCCATCCGCGACTTCGGTGCCGTCTACCTCATGGCCGTCGGCGGCGCCGCCTACCTCGTCTCGAAAGCCATCCGCCACTCCGCCCTGCTCGCCTTTGAAGACCTTGGTATGGAAGCGGTCTATGAGTTTGAGGTGGTCGATATGCCCGTCACCGTCGCCGTCTCCGCCGACGGCACCAGCGTCCACGAGACCGGCCCCGCCCATTGGCGTCAGCACATCGCCGAGACCATGGCCCTCGGCAACACCCCGATCCTCGGCCAGTAGAGAGACCCACCTCGATCCATCTGCTGGCCCTCGCTTCTCCTGGTGCCAAGCCGGTTCTTGCCAGCAGGCCGGACGCTTCAGAGGACACCAGGCACGCAACTATTGCCGTCAAAGTGGGTCCACTTCATCAGGAGTTTTACGATGCAAACGGGCCTTCTTACAGCAATGTTTCTCACCGTGTCGACTCTTTCCGTCGCTCACGCGCAGTACACAGATTCAGCCAGCCAGGCAGCCAATCCAACCACGACCTCACCCCAGGGCGCCCCCATTGTACGCGCGGTTTCCGATGCCTCTTCCGCTGGCAGCCATGCAAGCAGCGGCCGTACGTTCGACTCTCAGCCGAACTCCGGCGTCTTCGTGCGCAGTGACGTCCCGAACGGAGTGGAGGTGGTGAGCTCGTCAAACGCCGTGACTGAGCTGCGCGTCCTTGAGGGGCGAGCCAATGTAACCATTCATCATCCGGCTGGTCACTCGCAGATCCTGGTCGACCTTCCCGGCGGGCAGGTATCCCTGCTGAAGGATGGCCTCTATACCTTCAATGCGGAGACGAAAACGGTCCGTGTACTCCATGGCGAGGCCGAGGCCTTCGCGGGCGCGGAGACTGCGTCGAAAGGGACCAAGATCAAGGAGTCTGAGCAGCTCGCCTTTTTCGATAATGCGAGACTCAAACCGGTAAATTCGTACGCTTATGAGCTCACCGCGGACCTGCTGCGTGGAGAGGGGCAGGGTACCGACAGAGGCATCGGTGACGGGCCGTACCAGCATGGCTTTTACGGAGGTTACCCGTACTATGCCGGCGCCTACGGCTATCCGTACGGCTATGGCTTCGCCCCGTACGGCTACGGCTATCCCTTCGGCGTGGGTCTAGGCTTCGGCTACTACGGCGGCGGCTTCGGTGGCTTCCGCGGCGGATTTCGACGCTAGAGCACGCCCTGCCAGCATGGAGCTCTGACAGAGCTCCATGCTGGCGTCGAAGCCCAGAACGCGAGTGAGCAGCTCCAGGGCGATCTGCGCTACCAGGGATAGGTGCCGTCTTTATGGAGGAAGCTTCCTGTCGGGACATCGGAAGAAAGCTGCGCAAGCCGCACGATTGCGATTGCGCCCTCTTCAATCGTCTGTGGCCCGCTATGGTTGTTCAGATCTGTGGCAGTGTATCCGGGGCAGACAGAATTGACCCTGACCGTGCTCTCGCGTAGATCGTACGCAAGGCCCACAGTGAACATGTTAAGGGCTGCCTTCGAGGCGTTGTAGGCCAACACCTTCGCATCGTAGAAGGGCGTACCTGGATCGCCGTTGATGGCCAGCGAGCCGAGTCCGCTGGAGACGTTGACGATCTGCGCGCTCTCTGCCGCGCGTAGTAGCGGCAGAAAACATTGTGTGAACGCCACTGTGCCGAAGAAGTTCGTTTCGAATGTGCGTCTCAGCGTGTCGATGCTGACATCACTGGCGTGCCCATCTTCCTTATCGAAGATGGCCGCATTGTTCACCAGCACGTCGAGATGCCCAAACTCCGCGCCGACCTGCTTGGCGAGCACGGCACCGCTCTCAGCTGCACGATTCAGATCCGCAGCCACGAACCGGACATCGATCCCCTCGCCATGCAGTTTGTTGACCGCGTCTTCACCGCGTGCCGTGTCTCGCGCTCCCAGCAAGACCGTAAAGCCTGCACGTCCCAACTGACGGGCTACCTCAAAGCCGATGCCCTTGTTCGCCCCCGTAATCAGCACAACCTTTGCCATACTTCCTCCTCGCGATGGTGTTGACGGCCAATGATGCTGCATAAGGTGTACGCCGTACACCACAATCATGTACAACGTACACAATGATGCGGCAAGGGTCAAGAGGTACAGTGTGTCCAGTGGCATATCCTGCAAAAACGGATCAAGCAACCATCCTGCGCGCGGCTCTGGAACAGGTTGAAAGCGAAGGTGTCGAAAACCTCGCCATCCGCTCCGTGGCAGCGAAGCTGGGATTGGCACCGAATGCGCTGTATCGCTACTTTGAAAGCCTGGCAGCACTGCAATCAGCACTAGCAGAAGAAGCTCGTCGGCAAATGCTTGAAAGGATGCAAAAGGCCGCCGGCCGGAAAGGCCCCGCGGAGACAATCCGAGCCATCTCCTTGGCGTACCTCCGCTTCGCGTATGAACGGCCCCGTGTCTTCACGCTCTACCTCAAAACCTCGGAGGACCAGTCGAAAACTTCGCAATGTGCACGGAACACCGATTTCTTTCTGGAGCAGGTGACCCGTGTCTACGGTGAGGATCGCGCGTGCGAGGCGTCCCATGTACTTTGGGCCTATCTGCACGGGCTCGCGGTGCTGCGCGAAGCCGGTGTTCTCAGCACGGAACAGGAATCAGCCAGCCTCAAGTTTGGCCTTCAGATGTGGATGGATGGTGCCGTAAGGACGGGACGGTAAGCGCTTGTTTACCCCCGAAAACCGCAGCCCAATCGCAACGAAGCTTCCGACAACCATCTACTGCGCCGGATCGATCAGCTTAATCCCCGATGCCGGATCCAACTTCTTCTGAAGCGGCAACGCGTCCGCCGTCAGGAACACCTCGAGCGTCGGCTCCACCATCAACTCGAACACATGTCCTCCCACCGTGCTGCCATCGCGTCCACCGAGCACGGCATGCATATGGACCACCGGCTTTCCCTTGAACCCGGCAATGTCGCCAGTCAGCGACAGCACCTCATGCTGGCTCGCCACCGGAATGGCATGGTACTGCTTCAGCCCGAGATCAAGCCACGCCAGCGTCGCCCCGCTGACCGCGCCGATCCCGGTGAAGTGCGCGTCCGTGATCTTGTTCGCGACGGCAAAGTCCGTCAGCCCGCTCAGCGCCTCGTCCCCGCTGTGGAACACGATGGCATACACCGTCTCGCCCGGCCCGGAGCGAATCTGCCTCACCTGCATGTGCGGCGCCTTGCCCACCGGCACCGGCCGGTTCGGATCAATCGTCGGCTCAGCGAGTGCCTGCGCCCGTAGCAGGCCGTTCGAGGCAAAAAGAAGACATCCGGAAAGCAGCAGAAGAAGTCTCATACGGGCCAGCTTACGCGCTCTCTTGAGCCCCGCAGCCGATCGCGTCTCCTCGCTTGCCTTCAACCCAGGAGTCCCCCGAGGGCTCCAGCCCACCACCCAAACCCTTAGAACCGCGTGGCTCAAATCGTTGTGCGGACCAGGTACAGTGACAAACAGACCACGGCATAGAACCGCCGCGTGGACCTTCTTCCGGCACGCAGAACGAGCCTCGGGTCCAAACCTAAGTGGCTTCGTTCGAAGATTTAGATCAGAAAGGAGGAGGGGTACCGCTGCTTCGCGATCAGCCTAGTTCGCACCTGGCAGGTGGCTCGCCGCCGCTGGCTTGGTCTTTCGGCTCAGCACAAAGCTGCGCTTCTTCCGTGCATCATCGCTGGCGTGGTCGATCTTCTTCCAGAACCCGATGAAGTAGTCCACCGCCGAGATGATCGATACCACTGTCATCCAGTAGATCGCCGTGAGAGCGATCAGTCGCACCGCCACGATGAACCCGAACCAGTTCCAGTAGTTCCACCGGTGCGCCAGAATGGCCGCCACTACGCTAACGATCTGCAGCACCGTTTTGAGCTTGCCGATCTCGCTTGCCTCGATCGTGAACCCCTCGGCAGCCGCAATCGATCGCAGCCCGCTCACCAGGAACTCTCGCCCAATCACCAACACCGCAATCCAGGGCGGCACGATGTTTGGCACATACGCCACCAGCACGATGTAGGCCGCCGACACCATCAGCTTGTCCGCCAGCGGATCGAGCAGAATGCCCATCGTCGTAATCTGTCCGCGGCGCCGCGCCAGGTACCCGTCCAGCCCATCCGTGATCGACGCCAGAATAAACAGTCCGGCCGCCAGCAGTTCCTGCGCTCCGGCAGTCTTCACTGGCGAGTGTGGGCTCAGCACCCACAAGAAGAGCGGGATCGCTGCAATCCTGCTTAACGTGATGGAGTTCGGCAGGTTCATCGTGTCAGCCAGGACCAGGCAACAGCCACGGAGATAGTGTCATTCTCCCATAGCGCACGGCAGGCCGCAGATCCCGCCGTCTCCGCCGTCCAACCAGCAGGCGCGGCTCGCTGCCCGCGCCTGCTTGGCAGTCCAGGCTAGGCGTACATGCCACGCTGCTTGGTCGTATACGCGACTCGATCGATCGCCAGCATGTACGCCGCCGTTCGGTTATCCACGTCATGCGAAGTCGCATACGAGATCACGTCGGTGAAGCTGTCCGTCATGATCCGTTCCAGCCGCTGGTTCACTTCGGTCTCCGTCCAGAAGTAGCCCATGCGGTCCTGCACCCACTCAAAGTAGCTCGCCGTTACGCCACCCGCATTTGCCAGAATGTCCGGCAGCACGAAGATGCCCTTCTTGGCGAGCAGTTCGTCCGCCGCCACCGTGGTCGGCCCGTTCGCTCCCTCGCACAAAATCCGGCACCGCAGGCTGCCCGCATTCTGGCTGGTGATCACGTTCTCGGTCGCTGCCGGGATCAGAATCTCGCACTCCCGCGTCAGTAGCTCGGCCCGGTCCACCGCCTCACCACCCGAAAACCCGCGAATCGATCCGGTCCGCAGCCGATGGCTGATTAGGTTCGGAATATCCAACCCGGCCTCGTTGAAGAGCGCCCCGTCGTACTCCGCGATCCCGGTAATTGTGTAACCGCGATCGAGCAGCAGCTTGGCCGCATTGGAACCCACGTTGCCAAAGCCCTGCAGAATCACGCGGCACCCCTCTACCGGAAGGTTGAGGTGCTTCAACGCCTCATCGCACACCACGGCAATGCCCCGCCCGGTTGCCTCCCTGCGCCCGGCTGAACCACCAATATTCACCGGCTTGCCCGTTACTACTGCCGTCACGGTCTGCCGCATGTGCATGGAGTACGTATCCATGATCCACGCCATGGTCTGCTCATTGGTGTTCATGTCTGGCGCCGGAACATCCTTCTCCGGCCCGAGAAACTCAATCAGCTCGGCTGTATAGCGGCGCGTCATGCGTTCGAGCTCGCCTTGACTCATCGTCTTCGGGTCGCAGATGATGCCGCCCTTCGCTCCGCCGAAGGGAATGTTCACCACCGCGCACTTCCATGTCATCCAGCTCGCCAGCGCCCGCACCTCGTCCTGCGAGACATCCGGCGCATACCGGATGCCACCCTTGCTTGGCCCACGCGCCACCGAGTGCTGAATCCGGAAACCGGTAAACACTTCGATCTCGCCGTTATCCATCAAGACGGGAATGTGCACGGTGAGCTCACGCACTGGTTGTCGCAGCACCTTCCAAATTCCCTTGTCGAGGTTCAACTTCTTTGCTGCTTGATCAAATCGAAAGGCCTGCGCCTCCCACGGATTGGTCTCCTGCTCAAGCGGGAGAACCGGACTCACAACCTGTTGCATAACGCCTCTAATCCTTTTGTCTTCGACCGACGACACTCTGTGTTGCCGATCCTCTCCGCGCACCCGCTGCCCACCACAATCAGGCATGCGCTCTCTCCGGCCGTTTCGGTCTCACCGCACATCAGGGAGCCCTCTAAAAGATCTGGCCAGACCGGTCTGTAGCCAAACCCGAACGAGTGTAGGTGCTTCGCCAAACAGTATGCAAGTCACGGAACCCGGCTTCCATGCAACTTGCGGGGAACGACTTTCCGGCACAACGACCACTCATCCTCCTTTCTATTGACGCACACGACCCATGAAAAACTCATTAAAGACCTTCTCCCCACTAACCACTCCTGCCTACGACGATCCACCTCATTTGCCGGGCTCACTGCTGTGCAGGCAGCAGCAGCGTGCATCGCAAGCTCAGCCGAGATCTCGCCCTCCAAACCGCAGAAGCACGCTGCCTCTCGTCGGCCGCATCCCTCTTCCCGAAAGCGGACCGAGGCAGCTAAGCGCAGAGAAGGCGCCACAGCAGTCTGATGCGATCCGTCTCGACCAGCCGCTCTTCTTCGCTCCTGACGCAACGCAGTAGACTGATATCCGTATGCCGACCCCGACGTCTCCGGCCGAGCAGAACTTCCTCGCGCTTGCCGAACATCACACGCTCATTCCGGTCGACCGTACCCTGATCGCCGACCTTGAGACCCCGGTGAGTGCATTCCTGCGCCTCGCCGGCAGCCCCGGCGAAGATCTCGGGGGCGATCCCGCTGGGCAGCCCGAGGCCTTCCTCCTTGAATCCGTCGAAGGCGGCGAGCGTGTCGGCCGCTATACCTTTATCGGCATCGAGCCCTACCAGCGCTTCACCGCTCGCGGCCGCACCCTCACTCACACCACCACCGCCGGTACTGTTCGCACGCGTGTCTTCGAGGGCGACATCTTTGCCGAGCTCAAGCGTGAACTCTCCGCCCATATCCCTGCCCGCCTGCCTGGTCTGCCGCCCTTTACCGCCGGTGCAGTTGGCTTCTTTGCGTATGACGTCGTCCGTCAGATAGAACGTCTGCCGTCGATCGCCGCCGATGAACTCCACGTTCCTGACGCGCACCTCATGTTCTTTGATCAGGTCCTTGCCTTTGACCATGTCAAGAAAGAGATCCACCTCATCGTCACCGCCGATCTCACTCGCGCTCCGGACGTCTCGCCTGTCGATCTGTATCGCCAGACCTGCGCGCGACTCGATCGCCTGGAAGCCCTCCTCGCGCGTCCTTTGCCGACCCGCAGTCCGCGCGCAACCGGACCTCTCGACCTGATCTCCCGCACGCCCCGCCCCGACTTCCTCCGATCCGTCGCCCAGGTTCAGGAATACATCAGCTCTGGCGATGTCTTTCAATGCGTTCTCTCCCAACGCTTCGACTGCACCCCGGCCGTCGACGCCTTCGAGATCTATCGCGCGCTCCGCATCGTGAATCCCTCACCGTACATGTACTTCCTGCGCTTCCCGCTTGAGGGTCCGGCAGGCACACCCGCCACCACCGGCCACATCGTCGGCTCCTCGCCCGAGCTCCTCGTCCGCGTTAAAGGCCGAAACGTCGAGTACCGTCCCATAGCCGGCACCCGCCGTCGCGACGCGGATGACGCCGCCGATCGCGCTCTCGAGGCCGACCTCCGCGCCGATTCCAAGGAGGTCTCCGAACACATCATGCTCGTCGATCTCGGGCGTAATGACCTTGGCCGCGTCTCCGAGTTCGGAAGCGTCAACGTGAAGGACCTGATGTTTGTGGAGCGCTACTCTCACGTCATGCATCTGGTTAGCGCGCTAGAGGGGCAGCTCCGCCCTGAACTTTCTGCCCTTGACGCGTTCCGCTCCTGCTTTCCCGCCGGAACGCTCTCGGGCGCTCCCAAGGTTCGCGCCATGGAGATCATCGAAGAGCTCGAGCCCGCACGCCGCGGCGTCTACGGCGGCTCCATTCTCTACGCGGATTTCTCCGGCAATCTCGACTCTTGCATCGCCATCCGCACACTCTTTCTGCGCGGTGATCAAGGTCATATTCAGGCCGGTGCCGGCATCGTCGCCGATTCCGTACCAGAGTCCGAATACGACGAATGCCGCAACAAGGCACAGGCCGTCGTCCGCGCCATTGAACGCGCTCGCAGCCTCTAATAGAGCGTTATTTGCTTCGGTCGTAGACCAGAGTTTGATGGAAGACCTTTCCGTCTTTGTCTGTCACCGTCTGGGTAAACGTCATCTTCTTCTGATCGGCGGAGAGCGTCAGCACCGCGTGATAAATCGTTCCGTCAGCAAACACGCTGTGCTCAGTGTCAGTCGCCGAGTCCCAACTGGACTGCGCTCCCGGCAGACCCTGGATGGGGTGGAGCGATCCATCCTCGGGGCCGTTCCACGAAGTCTTCGAGGTAGTGCCGCTTCCATCCACGGTTACATCCGACCAGTGCAGCTGCTTCTCACTGTCGACCAGCACATGATCGATATCGGACTTAATCACTGGTCCACCGCCGAAGTCGGTTTCTTTCACATTCAGCGTCCACGTGCTTGGCGCGGGTACATGTGTGTGGGCCGCAAATGTCACAGGAACCAGGGTCATCGGCAAAGTAAAAGCCAACGCCATCTTCTGCAGTCGAGTCATAAACATCCTCCGCGCGTCTGACTCGCCCCTGTTGCGGAAGTTACAGCCAGATCCTCGCGCGCGAGTCTGCAGCCAGTTAACCTTGCTTTCAGTCTTCACGACTCTGGCGAAGAGCCCACGCCACGCCCAACGCTACCTGCGCCGCCCCGATTGCCATCGTCAGCGCCGGTCGTTCCGCCAGTGCCCCCATGAGTCGGCGCCACATCTTTGGTCCCTTCTTCCAGGCATGAGCGTCTTTGCTGGGGTGAACCAGCGCCATCACGCCATCACCAATCAGAACCATCGCCGCAAAGTGTTCCACGCGTTTCGCATCGGTAAGCAACATACAGCGTGAGAGCGCTGCACCCTCCCTCTCGTTGCCCGTCCCCCTTAGATCGCGCCTGGAATCCGCAACGGCGTAAGCTTAGCGTCATGGTCTTTGTGCTCGATAACTACGACTCCTTCACCTACAACCTCGTTCAATACCTCGGCGAGCTTGGCCAGGAGGTCGTCGTTCGCCGCAACGATGAGCTCACCCCGGCTGAAGTCGAAGCCCTCGGCCCCGATCGCATCCTCATCTCGCCCGGCCCCTGCACTCCGCAGGATGCCGGCATCTCGATCGATCTCATCCGTCATTTCGCTGATCGTGACACCGCTCATCCTGACGAGCGCCCCATGCCCATCCTCGGTGTCTGCCTTGGCCATCAAGCCATCGGCGCGGCCTTTGGTGGCGAGGTCGTCCGCGCGCCAAAACTCATGCACGGCAAGACCAGCGAGGTCCAGCACGATGGCCAAACGCTCTTCAACGGCATCCCTGCAACCACGACCTGCACCCGCTATCACTCCCTCATCGTCCGCGAAGAGGGCCTTCCTGCTGAGCTTGAGATCTCCGCGCGGACACACGAGGAGAATGGCGACATCATCATGGGTCTCCGCCACCGCACACTGCCCATCGAAGGCGTGCAATTCCATCCCGAAAGCGTTCTCACCACCCACGGCAAGCAGATGATCGCAAACTTCCTCAAACTGTAAAAACCTCGTCCCCATCAACGTCAGCTGCGTCCGCGCCGCGCCGCTCTGGTGATATCCACTCGTCAGCACGGAATCCGCGCATCTGATCGCGCAGGAGCTTCCCATGCCGGCAACATCCTTCGAGAGACCTAGTCCCATCAGCAAAGATCCGCTGGCTCGTCTCGCCGAGCAGGGCGATTGGATTACTCCTCACACAGAGGTCGCCATTCAGCAGTCTGTCTGGAAGATCTATGAGGAGCTTCTCGGCCCCAAGCTGCGCGGCATCCTTCATGGTGACTGGCTGCATGAGCCCTTGCACGTCATTCTGGTAGAGGTGCCGGTCGGCTCTTGGACTGCCACCCTCCTCTTTGACGCGCTATCGATCCTTTCTCCAAACAAGAAGCTGGACTTCGCCGCCGACGCCACATTGCTCGTCGGTCTCGCTGGAGCTGTAGCTTCTGCAACCACCGGCATGCATGACTGGTCGGAGATCCGTCCGGCCGCCGCGCGCCGCATCGGTCTGGTTCACGGCCTGATCAACATAGCCGCTACCGGCATCTACGTGGCCTCTGCCATTGCCCGAGCGCGGCGCAGTCGCGCCACTGGCCGGGCGCTTGGCACCCTTGGCTACCTGCTGGTCTCCGCCTCTGCACATCTTGGCGGCAATCTGATCTATGAGCATGGCATCGGCGTCATCGCGCACCCGGGCGCCTCGGAAACCACCACCGAAGCCATCCGGTCGTAAGTGTCCGCACTCCAATTGGAAAAGGCTCGCCCTGCCACTCACGGCCCCATGACGAGTACGGTTCTTCGAGCAAGCTCGCTGGCGCACCCGGGTGATAGCCTGACTCTGCTTTGTCCTCTCCGTCCAGTACTCCTACGCTGGTTCCCCGCACCTACTACCCCGAACTGGACGGTGTGCGCGCCGTCGCCACCGCCATGGTTTTGTGCTTTCACATGGCGCAGCAGGGCATTCCTCTTCACGGCCCGGTGATGTTCGGGCAGACCGGCGTTGATCTTTTCTTCGTCCTGTCTGGCTTTCTTATTACTTCCATCCTGCTCAAGTCGCAACCCTGCGACTGGTATGAAGTGCGAACTTTCTACATCCGCCGCACACTTCGGATCTTTCCTCTTTATTACGGCTACCTGCTCGGCGCGCTTCTTCTTAACGCTCCTGTTTCCACTCCCTTCTGGTTTTATGTTCAGAACCTTTTCTTCGCCTTCCATATACCGCTTCGAGGCCCGGATCACTTCTGGTCGCTCGCCGTGGAGGAGCAGTTCTACCTCGTCTGGCCCTTTGTCGTCCTCTTCCTTCCCCGGCGATGGCTGCTTGGCAGTCTTTGGATCATGATCGGCGGCGCTCTCCTTTGCCGCATCGTGCTCCTTGCGACCGGCGTCAGCCCCTTCTACTTCACCTTGGCCAGGGTTGACGGTCTGGCAGCCGGTGCCCTGCTCTCTCTACTACAAGCCCGCGGCACGCTTGCCCAGCTTCGCCGGCCCCTTATGGTCGTCGCCATGGTCGCCGCTATCGCAACTGCCGTCGAGGGCGCTCTTTCCCACCATGCCGGCGCCCCCTGGATCCAGATCTCAAAGTTCAGCTTCGTCACCGCCTTCTACGCCGCGCTCATCGGCCTGCTTCTTACCTCAGCGCCGTCGCCGGCCACTCGCTGGCTGCGCAGTTCGCCCCTTCGCTTTATTGGGCGCATCTCGTATGGTCTCTATGTCTTTCATCCCCTCGTCTTTGCCGTTGTCTTTCCCCGGCTCTCCGGCACGCCTGCCCTGCTGCGGGCGCTGGCCGGCCTGGCAGCCACGTTCGCTTTGGCGCTCCTTAGTTGGTACGGCTTTGAGCGGTTCTTCATCGGGCTGAAAGACCGGCTCGCTCCCGAACGTGCCCGCTTTCCCCTCCGCGCACCTTCAATGACCTCGCTCTGAGTGCTCGCACGCCGTCACGCTTGCGATGCGCCAACAGAGAAAGGCTGCTCGAAGCGTAAAAACGGTGGCATCCTTGAAGCCGACATGCTCCGCTCTCTCGTCACCGCTGCCGTGCTCACCTGCTGCGTGCCTGTCGCCGCTCCTGCCCAGGCCGCCATCGGCACCATCGAGGCCGCCTCCGCCACCATCTCCGGTACCCTCTCCCTCACCGGCGGGAAGGCCCTTGTCGGTGCCAACGCCGTCATCACTGCCCGCGACCGTACGGCGACCCTGAACCTTTCGCGTGGCGGCGAAGTCCTCGTCTGCACCACCTCGGCACTCCACGCCGCGCGCGGTGGCGGTCCTACCCGACCCGAACCCCTCCTCCTCGCCCTTGATCGCGGCGCCATCGAGATGCACATGGCCGCTACGGCCGCCGACGCCATCCTTACTCCAGACCTCCGTTTCACCATCGCCTCGAACACAGGACAACCCACAGCCGGCCTGCTCGATCTCCGCATCCGTGTCGCCGCAAACGGCGACACCTGCGTTGAGAATCGCGGCAAAGGCTCTCCTACGCTCGAAGTCGCCGAGCAGTTCGGCACCGGGCTCTACCAGGTCCACCCCAATCAGCACCTGCTCTTCGAGCACGGCAGTCTGCGCGAAGTTGTTGACGGAGAAACCTCGCCCTGTGGCTGTCCACCGCCGCCCGTTCTCTCCGCCTCAGACTCCGGCATCTCGACCGATGTCACTCGCGCCGCTCGTCCCGGTGCTCGCGTCGCAGATGATCCAGATGAAGTTCGTCCTCACACCTCCGCCGAGGTACAACATCCCTTCCCCGCTGCTGAAAGCCAGGGCCTGACACTCTCAGGCGCACCGACCAACATCCCGCAATCCCCACCGCGCGAGCCGCATGCCCAGGTAGCTGCCACACTCAGCTACGGTCCGGAGGGTAAAGGCTTTGACGGGTCCGCAGCCACCACGGCAGGCCGTCCCGCTTCAGGCGCAGGAAGCCTAACTCCTTCTGCCGCACCCGCAGTCGTGGCCACACCGCCGTCTTCACCCTCGGCGGCTGCACCACCGTCTTCTTCGACGCCATCCGGAGCATCTGCTCCCCTCGGCGCACCCCCTGCCGCGACGCCCGTTCCATCACCCGCGCCCGTCTCCGTCACAGCGCCGGACGCTGTAAACGACAAGCTCTCCGATCATGAGGTCGCCCAGTCGCCGCTTCCGCCACCCGCTCCGTCCGCACACACCATCGGGCATCGCATCGGCCACTTCTTTCGTCACCTCTTCGGCGCCCACTAGCGTAATCGGGTCGTCCTCCTCTGTCCCGCCTTTGCTGGGCTACAATCAAACCGTTAGGAGCGCCCATGTCGCGGCCCCTGACAGAACACTCTTGTGGCTGGCTGCCGTCAGACCCTCGCGCGAGTACATGTCGCCTTCGGACAACGCCAACCTCAGCCTCGCGACGCAACCCTTCGCACCCTAAGGACACATTCATGTCGATTCCTGCAACGCAGATGCGCCCGGGCATGGTCATCAAGTTCAAAGACGATCTCCATCTCGTCTTCTCCGTAGAGCATCGCACCCCCGGCAACCTGCGAGCCTTCATTCAGGCCAAACTCCGCAACATCCGCACCGGCTCCATGTTCGTTGAACGCTTCCGTTCTCCCGATCCCATCGATCGCGTTCACGTAGACGAGATCAAGATGGAGTTTCTCTATAACGACGGCGACGAGTACTACTTCATGGACGACAAGTTCGAGCAGACCATGCTGAAGCGCGAAACGCTCGGGGACGCTGTCGAATTTCTCCTGCCGAACCTCTCCATCGGTGTGAGCTTCCACGACGGCAAAGCGGTTGGCATCGAACTTCCCACCGTCGTTGAAATGACCGTCGTCGAAACGGAACCCGGCATCAAGAGCGCAACCGCCTCAAGCGTAACTAAGCCCGCCAAGACTGAAACTGGCCTCGTCGTGCAGGTTCCCCCCTTCATCAACGAAGGCGAGAAGATCCGCGTCGACACAGCTGAAGGCGCCTACATGAGCCGCGCGTAATTTGCTCTGCGTAAGCAGAGCCGAGCCTGGTTGGCTCGCGCAAGCAAAAGGGGTGAACTCAATTGAGTTCACCCCTTCATTTTTCTTACGCATTAGAAGCGGAAGTACACACCAGCCGATGGCTCCACCGTCGCCACCCAGGCCCGCGAGCTCACCAGCGAGTTATAGAAGTTAGGTGCGCGATAGAAAAGACTTCGTCCCTGCACCTTGAAGCCGAGATGCGGGTTCTTCGTCGGCAGATCCAATCCTGCTTCCAGCAGCCCCGCGCCGCGCCACTGGTTCGCTACCGTACCACCGGAAGGATAGAAGTCGATCGCTCCGCCGCCTACGCCGACAAAGGGCTGCAGCTTGCGAAAGTGCGGGTGAAAAAGATACGCCCCTGTCGCCTCATGGTTGTAGCTCTTCACCTGTGCCGTAGCCGTCGGTGCAACATAAACCTGGGAGTACTTAGAGTAGCCATAGTTGAACTCAACACCGGCCCAGGCGAACGGATGCTCCCGCAGGGTAAACAGAAATCCGGTTGTATCCGTCGTCTCCTGCACGCTGTTAGAGCCATTGGTCAGGCTCTTGGTAAACGGACTAATCGCGCTCACACCAACATCAGCATTGTGCAACTTGTAGAACTGCCCATGCGCTACCAGCGCGGAACTTGCAAGCAGGGCAGATGAGAGAAAACGGACGGCATTTCGTAGCATGAGGTACATCTCCTAAAGTTATGCGAAGACACGGAGCTGCCAAAACGCCACATCGGCGAACGTTCAGAGGCTCGGTGTGCCTTCGGAGTTCAAGTGAGGCGTAAACAGGCTCCGTCAGAGCCCCTCGCCTGGTTCGGAGACAGTTTTGTCGTCCTGTTCCTGAACTGACGCTAGCCGGGGGAGATGAGGTTGTCTGCAAGCTGACTTCCAGCAACACTTACTGTCCATCGCGTCCACGTTCCGCAACACATCCTTGCTCCATCCTTACCGCTCTGCGACACTGGAACCTCATGGTCCAACACACCCTCGTCAAAGGCCGCGTCCAAGGCGTCGGCTTCCGCTGGTTCGTTCACCGTGAAGCTGCGGAGATCGGTCTGCACGGCTGGGTGCGCAACACAGACGCCGGCCACGTAGAGATCGTCGCCAGCGGAACGCAGCAGCAACTTGACGAGCTTCAGCAGATCCTCCAGAAAGGGTCTCGCGGCAGCCGCGTAGACTCCGTCGTGCAGCACGAACTCGCAGACTCTGAGGCCGCTGGCCTCGGTCCGTTCAAAATTGAAGGAGCATGGTAGATCCGATGTCACAGGCATTCAACTGCGAGGCGCTCAAGCCCCTCATCCGCACCGTCCCCGACTTCCCCAAGCCCGGCATCCTCTTCTATGACATCACCACCCTGCTCAAAGACCCGGCAGGCATGGCGCAACTCGTCGACGCCTTCGCCGCCTACTACATCGGCAAAGAGATCGATCTTGTGCTCGGCATTGAGGCTCGTGGCTTCATCTTCGGCCCCGCTCTAGCCTACCGGCTGAATGCAGGCTTCGTTCCCGTCCGCAAGCCGAAAAAGCTCCCCGCACCTACCGCCAAGGTCAGCTATGACCTCGAGTACGGCACCGATTCGCTCGAAATCCATCTCGATGCTATCCAGCCCGGCCAGCGCGTCGTCATCGTCGATGATCTCCTCGCCACTGGCGGCACGATGGAAGCCACCGTTCAGCTCGTCCGCCAGCTCGGCGGTGACATCGCCGGCCTCGCCTTCGCCATCGAACTCGACTTCCTCAAGGGTCGCGCTAAATTCCCCGAGTACGATGTATTTAGCCTGTTGCACTACGACGAGTAGCGATATGCTGGATCGCGAAAGCGAGTCCCTGCATGTCTCGTCCGCTATGGACTTTACTTCTTCTGCTCAAGTTGACCTGCCTCGCGTTGGTTGCTGAATCTACCCCGGATCTCGTCGATCGACTCACCACTGCGGCTCAGCTCTCTACCCTCTCTGACGCCACGCTCAAGCCCTGGCATCTGAAGATCGACTTCGACCTGCTCGATCTAAAAGGGACTATCCGCGAACATGGAACATTGGAAGAAAGCTGGGCAGCTCCCGATCGATTCCGCATCACCGTCACCTCGCCTAGCTATACCGCGACAGAGACACACAACGGAGACAATCGTTATAGAACGGCCGGCCAGCCCCGTCTGCCTGACCTCGACGATCTGATCATCTCGCAGGTCAATGGCCCGCTGCATGAGATCGTGAACTCCGAGGGCATCTCCCCACTCTCTGAAAAGAGAGCCTTTGGAAAGGTCGATCTCGACTGCATCATGCCCGCACCGCCTGCTGACCCGCGAAGGCGTATCTGGCTTGGCCAGTACACAACCTACTGCTTTGATCCTGAAGAGCCTGACCTGCGGGTCGTCATCCGCTATCGTGAGCAATTCATTCTTCGCAATAACGTGGCACGCTTTCAGAAGCACGACATCCCGCTTGATTTAAGTGTCCTCGATGCCGGAAAGCTCGTCCTGAAAGCGCACGTCGCGCAACTCAGCACCTACACTCCTGGCGAGCATGAGTTCGACCTGACCTCTGAGCAAGAAGTTGTCGCCTCCCTGCCGCGTTTCGGCTCAGCCTTCACGGCCGGCAGGCTTGTCGGGAAAGTTAACCCCCTCCTATCCGCCGCAGGCACGTCAAAATCACATTAGCGGCGTCGTCGTGCTGCATGCAATCATCGGCAAGGACGGCCACGTCAAAGATCTCTCAACGATCCGATCTCCCGACAAACTACTCACGACTGCCGCAATAGATGCGGTGCGGCAGTGGACCTACAGGCCTTACCTCCTCAAAGGAGAGCCGATAGAGGTCGAAACCACCGTGACCGTCAACTTCGACATCGGCTAAGTTCCCCTCGTTTCAGCTGCCCTCCAGAAGAGGGACCACACCCGGCTTCGTACGGGTGCCAGCCACCATCTCACGCCACAGCACTGGCAACCGCCAGTTACCCAGCCGGCGGTGCGCGGTCAAAGCCGCCAGCGCCCGCCAGCTACCATCCGCAACCCGCATCCAATCACCTACAGGAGATCTTCCACCCATGATCCAGTCCAAAGGCTACGCCGCCCAGAGCGTGAGTGCCCCGCTCACCCCATTCAGCTTCGAACGCCGCGATCCCGGCCCGAACGATGTCGTCGTCGAGATCGCCTACAGCGGCATCTGCCACTCCGACATCCACCAGGTCCGCGACGAGTGGGGCGGTTCCATGTACCCCATGGTTCCCGGCCATGAGATCGTCGGCAAAGTCACCGCCGTCGGCTCCAGCGTCAAGAAGTTTAAGGTTGGCGATCTCGCCGGCGTCGGCGTCACCGTCGAGACCTGCATGGAGTGCGAGAACTGTCTCGCCCACGCCGAGCCCTACTGTAAGAAGGGCATGGTCGGCACCTACAACGCCAAGGACTACGCCGGCAACATCACCTACGGCGGCTACGCCAACAACATCGTCGCGCCCGAGCACTACGTCTACTCGATCTCACCCAAGCTCGATCTCGCCGCTACCGCTCCTCTGCTCTGTGCCGGCATCACCACCTGGTCGCCACTCAAGCACTGGAACGTCGGTCCTGGCAAAAAGGTCGGTGTAGTCGGTCTCGGCGGTCTCGGCCACATGGCTCTTAAGTTCGCCCATTCTCTCGGCGCGCAGGTCACCCTTTTCACCACCTCGGAGAGCAAGGTCGCCGACGGAAAACGCCTCGGTGCCGATGAAGTCGTCATCACCAAAGATCCCGAATCCATGAAGAAGCACGCCGGCGTCTTCGACTTCATCATTGACTGCGTCTCCGCCGAGCACGACATCAACGCCTATCTCAGCCTGCTCCGCCTCGACGGCGTCATCTGCCTCGTCGGTCTTCCGGAAAAAGGTGTCCAGGTCAGCTCCTTCGCCATCGTCGCCAATCGCCACTCGCTCGCCGGCTCCATGATCGGCGGCATGCAGGAGACTCAGGAGATGCTCGACTACTGCGCCGAACACAACATCGTCTCCGACATCGAGTTAATCGGCGTCGACAAGATCGACGAAGCCTACAACCGCGTCGTCAAGGCGGACGTAAAATATCGCTTTGTCATCGATATGAAAACTCTAAGCGCCTAGACCAGTCCCACTTTCAACGCGAAAAAGCCAGCCGTCTCGGCTGGCCTTTTCACGTTTTCCCTGTTCGATTTAGGTAAACAACG
This sequence comes from uncultured Acidobacteriaceae bacterium, assembly GCA_964235665.1. Classification (GTDB taxonomy): domain Bacteria; phylum Acidobacteriota; class Terriglobia; order Terriglobales; family Acidobacteriaceae; genus Edaphobacter. The sequence goes on along the minus strand of CAXSAY010000001.1, from coordinate 798,741 downwards.
TATACATTGGCCCCGGAACCGGCAGCGACGCCACCGGTCCATTCAACCGTCCGGTTCCACCATCGCGCTCAAATACTGTGACTCCGCCGCCCGCCTGGTTTCCACACAGCAGCCAGTTTCCCGTCGGATCGAGCGTAAAGTGCCGCGGCATCTTCCCGCCGCAGCTGATGCGCTGCAGAAACGTCAGCGCTCCCGTCATCTGGTCAATCGTGAACACCACCAGCGAATCCTCCCCACGATTACTCGCATAGAGGAACTGCCCATTCGCTGAAATCGCCACCTCCGCCGCCGTGCTCTTGTCTCCCGGGGTCTCCGCTGCGATCGTCTTCACCGGCGGTCCTGCCAGCGTCAGCAGCGCCTGCGCGTTCGACGCGTGCGTCGCCGTCCAGAGAAAGTGATCCACCGTCGAGTCCAGCTCGTTGATGGCGTACACCCAGCGCTGGTTGGGATGAAACACCACATGCCGTGGCCCCGATCCCGGCCGGTTATTCGAAAACAGATGCGGCTCATCCGTATCCAGCTTGCCCGGCTCTCCATCGATCTCAAAGATAGAGATTCGGTCATGCCCGAGGTCGCACACCACGACAAATCGATTGTCTGGAGAGATCGTCGTGCAGTGGGGATGCGGTCCATTCTGTCGCGCCGCCATCGGCCCGTTCACACCATATCGCTCCGCGTCTTTATAGTTCACCTGGTCCACCGGCTGGCTCAGCGTTCCATCCGCCTGCACCCGGTAGCTGGTCACCCCGCCGCCTGCATAGTTCGCTGTGAACGCCGCATGCCCGGTCGCGTCGATCGCCACGTAGCATGGCCCTGCTGTCCCTGAACTCACCTGTCCCACACGCTGTAGATCACCCGTCTGCGGCTCCATCCGAAACGTCACAACACCATTGCCGGATTCGTTGACGGCATACAGCATGCGTCGCGCTGTCGACGGCCCCAGAGCCAGAAACGATGGCTGCTCCGTCTGCGCTACCAGACCCAGCTGCGTCAGCTCGCCGGTCTTCGCATTGAACGTCGCCCGGTAGATTCCCTTTGCCACACCGTTTGACGTATCGGTCCCGAAGTACACCCGGTAGGTCGGTAGCGCCGTCAGCTTCGGCCGGCGAAACGGTACCGCAAACGCCCGGCTTCCGGCCGTGGCCAGAGCGCCCAGCCCGTACAGAAAACCGCGTCGCGTCGCCACTTAGAGAGTCACCTTGGCGTTCTCATCCGGCTTCGGCGCGCCCGCATACGTTCGCGTCGGTGGATCTCCCGGCAGCGCGCCCATGTAGCTCTCCGGCTTCACGTCGTCATTGATCACCGGCAGCGTCGGCAGGTTCGATGTCCGCCCCGCCTCCCGCACCACCGCCTCCGCATGCTCCAGCACCTCTTCCACCGTCATCGTGTAGAGATCGCGGCCGTTGTCATACCCGCTTTCAATCGCCTGCTTCAAGTAGCGTCCAGCCGTCTGCGCGGCAAGGTAGTCCGTGATCACCTTGCCGTTTCGCCGCTTCTGTTCGATCCACGCCGTGTTCGGCATCGCGATGTACAGATTGCGCCCATTCACGGCAAACCGGATATCCGTCGCATCCGCATGCCGCGTCGCGATCGCCACAATCGTGCCCTTCCACGTGCAGTGCAGGCTCTCGCCCGTCCATCGGTCAGCTACCGTGAAATCTTCATACATAGCGCGATCTTAGCCGAGCCGCTTCACCACGGCAATACAGCGCGCCTCCTCAGCGCGGCACAAACTAAAACAACCTGCAGCAGGAACGACGAAATCACCACGACGCTTTCGCCCGGAGCAGAAGCTCGGCCGTATGATGGGGAAACTTTGATCACGTCGACTGGATTCCTCCACTCCCTCCGCCTGGTGTGTCTTGCTTCGGTCGTTGCAGCCGGTGCATCCGCTAGGGCGCAGACGCCGTCTGCGACCGAGTACCGCTTCTCCTTCCCGGACGCGGTGCATCACGTCATGCAGGTCGAAGCCACCTTCCATACCATCCCGCGGCAGCCGCTCCGTCTCGAGATGAGCCGCTCGTCGCCAGGTCGCTACGCCGCCTTTGAGTTTGCGTCGAACGTCTTTGCGGAGCACTTCACAGACGGCGCCGGCAAGCCACTCACCGTCACCAAGCCGGATCCTCGTTCCTGGTCTGTGACCAGCGAAGACGGCACAGTGCGCGCAACCTATCAGCTCTTTGGCGACAAAGTCGACGGAACCTTTCTCGCGATCGATCTCACCCACGCGCACATCAACTTCCCCGCCACAGTGATGTGGGCGCAAGGCTTGGACGATCGCCCCGACCGCGTCACCTTCTCGCTCCCGGCAAACTCAGACTGGAAGATCGCCACGCAGCTCTACACCACAGCAGACGCACAGACCTTCACAGCGCCCAACCTGCAGTACCTGATGGACAGCCCGGCCGAGCTGAGTCACTTCGTCCTGCGAACCTTCCAGGTAGCTCCCCTAACCGCCGGAGGCAAGACCGAGACCGCCGTCGGCAAGACCCAGACCATCCGGATCGTGGCCCACTCCCAGGCTACCGATGCGGAGTTCAACACCTACTGCGCCGGGATTGAGAAGCTCGTGCGCGAAGAGCAGGCCATCTACGGCGAGCTCCCGGACTACGAGCCCGGCTCCTACACCTTCCTCGCCGACGCCCTGCCGTGGGATGGCGGCGATGGCATGGAACATCGCAACAGCACCGTTATGACCGGACGCCGGCTCAGTCTCAGTACGGTGGCCCACGAGTACTTCCATAACTGGAATGTAGAACGCATCCGCCCCGAAGGCCTGGAACCCTTCAACTTCCACGATGTCAACATGTCTGACGAGATGTTCCTCGCCGAGGGCTTCACCCAGTACTACGGTTCGCTCGCGATGCTGCGCACCGGCCTCACCCCGGCAGGGCGGATGGAAAGCCTCGTCGGCAACGTCGACTATGTGCTGAACACACCGGGCGGCACCTACCGCTCCGCGATGGACATGAGTCGCTTGGCGCCGCTGGTCGACGGAGCCAGTGACTACTTTCCAGCGTACTGGAGCAATGACTTCATCTCCTACTACTCCTACGGTGCCGCCGTGGCCATGGGTCTGGACCTGTCGCTGCGGGCGCGCTCCCACTCCGCCATCACGCTGGACGACTTCATGCGCGCCATGTGGCAGACCTACGGCAAACCGGGTGGTCCGGCGCCAGGCCTGGTCGGCAAGCCCTACACCATCGCTGATGTGCAGGCGCAACTGGCCGCCGTGAGCCACGACCCCGCTTTTGCTGCTGACTTTGTCACGCGCTACATCAAGGGCACAGAAAAGATCGACTACGCTCCCCTCCTGCTCCGTGCAGGGTTTGTGTTGCGTAGAAAAGCTGGACCCCCAACACTCGGTCCGGTACGCCTGAAGAAAAGCGATACAGGTCTCCGCGTGAGTGACTCCACGATCATCGGCTCTCCGCTCTACCAGGCCGGCGTGGATCTCGATGACGAAGTTCTCTCCGTGGCCGGCACGCCGCTCGCGACACCCGAAGATTTCACCAAGGCGCTCGAGCATCACAAGGCGGGAGAAACAGTGAGCATCGTCTTCCGTCGTCGCGGGCAAGAGACGCGCGCCACGGCGACGCTGATCGACCCGTCTGAGCTGGAACTCGTAACCGTAGAGAGCACCGGAGCGGCGCTCTCCCCAGAGCAGAAACTCTTCCGCGACTCCTGGCTAGGCAGCAAGGCAGGCCGCAACGACAGCGCAAAGAAGACCTCTTAAACTCTTGTTTTTCCATCCGGCCGCAACCGTCATCCGCCTCAGCTGAACCGCCCTCACCTCGCCGCCACCACCCGGAGCACCACGGCCGCCGGATCCGATCCCCCAACCGTCACCGTCTCACTTGCGGGCGCATACCGCGCCGGCACTATCCGCATCTTCACTCCCTTGCCGTCCGTCGTCAGCCCAACCATCGCAGCGTCGCGTTCCTCCTCGAGCGAGAGCGTGTACGTATCCGGCATCACCGACTCAAAGTGAAAGCTCCCGTCCCGCTCGATCGGCGTCACAATCGAGTTCAGTAACGGGCCGTCATATCGATCCGTCTCCCCCTTCGGCGCTAGCCGCAAGCGGCCTTCGACAGGGGGAGTTCCATCAGGCGCGATCACCCGCCCACTCACCCTGTGCAATCCCGTCAGCGGCAGAACCACATCCTCCCGCACCACCTCCCGGCCCCTCACCTCCACCGTCTCCGCCCGGCCAAGCCGCTGCGTCCCACCCGCGTACATCACCAGCCCCTGGGTCCCCTCCTCACCCCTCGCCGTCGGAACCATCTCCCCGCCGATTGCCACCTCCACGACGTAAGTTGCCGCCGGCAATCCTCCGATCCGGTAGTGCCCGTTCTCGTCCGTATGCACGGTGCACATCACGCAATGTCCGAAGCCACCCTCAGGCTTCCGCACCAGCAGGTTCACCGCTACTCCCGGTACTACGGACCCACCGTGAAACGCCGGCCGTCCATCCGCATACTGCACCCGGCCTTCGACCGCCCCACCTCGCTCCAGCCGCAGCACGAAGTGCGTTTCCTTGCCCGCCTCCACCCGCACCGTCTGCACAAATGCCGGCAGCTCCGCCCGCCCGGCCGCATCGACCGGAGCTAACCCCCACGGAGCTATATACTCCTCCGGCGAAACATACCCTTCCACCTGTGCCACCACCCGGTACTCGCCCGGCCGCACCTCCCGCATCGCCACGCGCCCTGTGGGGTCCGCCGTCGCATGGACCGCCCCGCGTGGTGGCTCGTCGCGAACGATATACTCGCCATCCACAATCTTCGGCGCGGGCGCTGGGGGCATTGTCAGAAATACAATCGCACCCGCGGCCGGCGCCCGCGTGTCTCCCAGCTCAACCACACCCGTCAGCGATCCTGTCGTGGCTCCAGCAGACCCATCCACCGTCGCCGTCTGCTGCCCCGCGGCAATCAGCCTTCCAGCAAAGATCACCCAAAGCCCCACCGCCCTAACACCCCGACCCACAGCGCCAACTCTCGTCTCAGCCATGCAATCAGCCCCCAACCAACCGAATCTTGCCATCGTCCAAGCCTGCAGACTACCGCATCTGTAGGGTCTTCAAGCCCTGACGTGCTCGCCGTGAGCTTCCGCTCTTCTCGCCTCGCGACCCGACAGAGCGCAGTCATCCGTTACACCTCCGCGAATAGCCCCTCGCGCACATCCTCCGGGTTCAGCTTCGCGAGCTCACGCAGGATCTCCTTCGATCGTTCATCCTGCACCTTCGGCACGATCACCTTCACCTCTACAATCTGGTCCCCGCGAAGACCTTCCTTCGCCGCGCTCGGCACGCCCTTCTCCCGCAACCGCAGCTTCTGCCCGGTCTGCACACCCGGCGGCACCTTCAGCTGCGTCCGCCCGCCACCCTCGTGCGTGTCGATCGTCGGCACATCGATCTTTGCGCCCAGCGCCGCTTCCGCCATCGTAACCGGAACGGTTACATAAATGTCGTCGCCCTTGCGCGTGAACACCGCATTCGTTCCACCCTTGATGATCAGGTACAAGTCACCCGCTGCTCCGCCGTGGCTGCCCGCATTGCCCCGGCCCGCCAACCGGATCCTCTGCCCGTCCCGCGTCCCCGCCTTGATCCGGAACTCCAGCGGCTCCTTCCGCAGCAGCACGCCACTGCCATCGCACGTCGGACACGCATTCTGCACCTTCCCTGCTCCGCCGCAACGCGGGCATTGGATGTTGAACTTCATCCGCCCGCCCATCTGCGTCACCTCTCCCGTCCCATGGCACTCCGGACACTCAGCCACACCGCCCCGTGTCCCCTGCCCGTTACACGTCTTGCACACCTCCTGCCGTTGAATCTCGAGCTTTGTCACACCCCCGCGAATCAGCGTCCAGAAGTCCACCTGCACCGTGTATTCGAGATCCGTTCCCGGCTCCGCCCCCTGCTTCTGCGCACCGCCCCGTCCGCCGCCAAACATCGACCCGAAGATATCCCGAAACCCACCGCCACCACCCGCTGGCGTCTCCTGCCGAGCCCCCGGGCCGCCTTGAAATCCAGAAAAATCAAACCCTGAGAAATCAAACGGCACCTCCTGCCCGCCTCGTCCACCGCCTGCGCGCCCACCCGCAGCCCGCCCGCCGCCAGGCACAGGTCCATAGCCCCCACGTGCCGCCGCTGCTGCCGCTGCCGGATCGATGTTGTCCGAGTAAAAACCAAACTGGTCGTAGACCTTTCGCTTCTTCTCCTCGCTCAACACATCGTTGGCCTCGGAGATCTCCTTGAACTTTTCCTCCGCCTTCTTGTCTCCCGGGTTCACATCCGGGTGATACTTCCGCGCCAGCTTGCGGAACGCCTTCCGGATCTCGTCCGGTGTCGCCGTCTTCTTCACGCCCAGCGTGCCGTAATAATCCTTGTTCTGTGTCGGTGCCATCGTTTCGTTCGTCCTCGTTCCAGCCGCGCGTCCTTACCTCGCGCGTCGGCCGCTCCCTCAATCCTTCGCGTTCTCCGGTGCCTGGCAGCTCGGACACCAGAACAGATTCCGCCCCGCCATCACCTTCGTCACAATCGTCGTTCCGCACAGCAAGCACGGCTTCCCATGTCGTCGATAGACATAGTGCGCCTCTTCCTTCAGCACCGGCCCCGTCGTCTTACTCAATTTGTAACCCGGCCGGTCCTTTGGCTTCGTCGTCACAATGCGTCGATCCACCATGCCCGCCTTCATCAGCGGAATCGCATCCTTCCAGATGGCCTCAAGCGTCTTCGCCGGCACCGTGGTTCCCGCCGCAAACGGACTTAGCCGCGCCCGAAACAGCAGCTCCGCCCGATAGATATTGCCAATTCCCGCCGCGATCGTCTGATCCATCATCAACGCCCCCACGGGCGTCTTCCGCTTCGTGATCTTCTCCACAAACCGCGTCGCCTTGTCCCCGTTCAGCGGGTCCGGCCCCAGTCGTTCCTCGAGTGTCTTCCACTTCGCCTCGGTCCACACACTGCAGTCCGTCGGCCCGCGCAGCTCCACCCACGCCACCCTATCCGGCGCAATATGCCCCGTCCCATCATCATTCGAGTACCACGCGTGCCGCTTGCTCTCGCCCGGCTGTGTCCCCAGCTTCACCGCCGCCGCATTCCACAGCCGCACCCGTAGCGCCCCTTTCTCAGGCGGCAGCTCGCCCGTGCCCTCGGTAAAGTCCCCGTACATCCCCAGGTGCACGTGCAGAATGCGATCCTTCCCGAAGTCATAGCCCAAGTGTTTGCCGATCGCCCGCACATCCACCAGCGTCTTGTTATCAAGCCGGTCCGCATCCTCAAACCGGCTGCCCATCGGCGCTTCTACCCGCACCTTCTTGCCAGCAAATGCCGCTGCGTGCCGCGCCGCCCAGCGATGAATCTCATTCCCTTCAGGCACGCTGCTTCTCCTCGTCCCGCCGCCGTTCCAAACTCTCCCGCAGCTTCGCCTCGTCCGCTACACTCGCCTCGCCATCAAGCACCGCCAGCGCCGCCGCGTCCAGATCCAGACGCTCTGCCTCCGCTTGTCGCGCCCGCTCCCGTTCCGCTCGCCGCTCGGCGCTGCGCTTTCCGCGTCCCGACTTGCCGGCGATCTCCGTCTCGTACCGGTAATGCTCCAGAATCCGGTCCGGCGTCCACAGTGCCCAGTGGTTGGCATTGTTCTCGTGCATCCGCTTCAGCTGGATATCGTCCATCTGCCGCATCAGCGTCCGCAGGTCCGAGTAGTGGTCGACATACGCACTCTCGTCACTCTCAATCATCGATTGCATATCGACATACACCGGCTGCGCCCACTCATAAAACGTATGCCACACGTCGTACACATCCAAGTGGCCCTTCTTCACCAGCAACCCGATATGTTCGTAAAAGTCCAGTACCTCGAACGCACTTACCGGCGGCTCGTCAAGATCCCACGTCCGCAGTGAGTGACCATCCTCGTCCAACCGTTCAAGCGCCAGCCGGCGCCGCGTCGCCACAAATCCTTCCGACTGAAAGAACCCCAGCTGCTTCTCAAGATTCGCTACCGACCGGTACTGCCGTTCATGCTTAAGCTGCAGTCCCGCATACCCGATCGCACTCGCGCTCGTCATCACGAGAAAGCTGTTCGCAATCGCCTCGACTGCTGTCCAATTCACCATCGCTCGCCGCCACCCGATCTCTGCTCTTACCCTCAGATGCAGTCGCTTCCATTCTCAGCAAGCTCGGTGGGAACTTGCGCCACATACCAGCGAAACGCCTCACATCCAGGCGCTCGGATGTGAGGCGTTTCCACGCACCAGCTTAGTTCCAGACCTGCATCGCCTGAATCGCCTCAACGTTGAAGATCGCATCCGGCTCCACTTCGGTCATCTTCCGCATAAAAGCCTGTGCCTCGGCTTCTGTATCAAAGATCTTCCGCGTATACAGCCGTCCCGCTCGCATCTGGTCGCACATCCACAGTGTCTCGTTCATGGCCCTGCCTCCGTCCTTCCCTTGCTCTAACCCGGAACCCATCGCAAGGTTCCACCGAATCGTTCCGTACCCCTCATCTTTAAACTTCGTCATACGCTCTCACCCACACCTCATTAGATAAAACGAGAGGGGCGCCGATGCACTGGTCTGCCCCTCCCTTTCAGCCTTGTCATCCTGAGCGCAGCGAAGGACCCGCTTTCTTCACTGCGCCCACTTCACTTACTTCGTGTCGACATACTCCGCGTCGATCACGCCTTCATCCTGCTTCGCCTGCTCGGTCGTTCCCTCAGCAGCTGCCGCTCCGTCCGTCGGCGCCGTGCTGGCCGCCTTGTACATTGCTTCAGCCACTTTGTGGCTCGCCGTTGTCAACCGATCCTTCGCCGCATTCATCTCGGTCGCCGAAGGTGTTCCGGTCAGGGTCCCCTTCGCATCCGCCAGCGCCGACTCAGTCTCTGCCTTCTCGTCAGCGGACACCTTATCGCCCGCCTCCTTCAGCATCTTCTCGACGTTGTACACGGTCGAGTCCAGGCCGTTGCGCGCCTCGATCTGCTCGCGCTGTTCCTTGTCCTCACCCGCATGCGCCTCCGCGTCCTTCGCCATGCGCTCGACCTCTTCCTTGCTCAGGCCCGACGAGCTCGTGATCGTAATCTTCTGATCCTTGCCCGTCGCATTGTCCTTCGCCGTCACATTCAGAATGCCGTTCGCGTCGATGTCGAACGTGACCTCGATCTGCGGCACGCCACGCGGAGCTGGTGGAATCCCGCTCAGCTTGAACTTGCCCAGCGTACGGTTCTGGCTTGCCAGTGGCCGTTCGCCCTGCAGCACGTGCACCTCAACCTCGGTCTGTGAGTCCGCCGCCGTCGAGAACGTCTCCGTCTTCTTCGTCGGAATCGTTGTGTTGCGCTGGATCATGCCGGTGGCCACACCGCCCATCGTCTCGATCGCCAGGGTCAGCGGGGTCACATCGAGCAGCAGCAGATCCTTCACGTCGCCCGAAAGCACACCAGCCTGGACCGCCGCGCCAATGGCCACAACCTCATCCGGGTTCACACCCTTGTTGGGCTCCTTGCCGAACAGGTCCTTCACCAGCTTCTGAATCGCTGGCATACGCGTCTGGCCACCGACCAGAACCACCTCGTCGATCTTGCTTGCGTCGACGCCCGCATCCTTCAGCGCCTGCTTGCACGGTCCAACCGACTTCTGCAGCAGGTCGTCCACCAGGCTCTCGAGCTTCGCCCGGGAGAGGGTACGAACCAGGTGCTTCGGTCCGCTCGCATCCGCCGTGATGAAGGGCAGGTTGATCTCGGACTCCTGCGCCGTCGAGAGCTCGATCTTCGCGCGCTCGGCCGCATCCTTCAGCCGCTGCAGCGCCATCTCGTTGCCCTTCGCCGTCAGGTCCAGACCCGACTCGTTCTTGAACTCCGAGATCAGCCAGTCCACAATCCGCTGGTCGAGATTGTCGCCGCCAAGGTGGGTATCACCGTTGGTCGACTTCACCTCGATCACGCCATCGCCCACCTCGAGGATCGATACGTCGAACGTACCGCCACCAAAGTCATAGACCGCGATCGTCTCGTCCTTCTTCTTGTCGAGCCCGTACGCCAGCGCTGCCGCCGTCGGCTCATTCACAATGCGCTTCACGTCGAGGCCGGCGATCCGGCCCGCGTCCTTGGTAGCCTGCCGCTGCGCGTCGTTGAAGTACGCCGGAACCGTGATGACCGCCTCGGTCACTGACGTGCCCAGGTAATCCTCAGCCGCCTTCTTCAGCTTCTGCAGGATCATCGCCGAAACCTCAGGCGCCGTGTACTCCTTGCCCTGCGCCATCACGGCAACGTTGTCGCCCTTCGCCACAACCTTGTACGGCACCATCTTCATCTCGCCGCTTACCTCGTTCAGGCGACGACCCATGAAGCGCTTCACCGAGTAAATCGTGTTCTCCGGATTGGTGATCGCCTGCCGCTTCGCGACCTGGCCAACCAGACGCTCACCCGACTTGGTAAACGCCACGATCGACGGCGTCGTCCGCCCACCCTCTTCGTTCGGAATCACCTTCGGCTCGCCGCCCTCCATCACCGCAACGCAGCTATTCGTGGTTCCGAGATCGATGCCAATAATCTTGCCCATACTCTGCTCTCTCCTGTACACCCCGGTCAGCCGCCATCCGCGGCATATGATCCGGTCCATCTAAACTCGTCAGCCAGCGACCCTCTGATCATCTCAAGTTGAGTCACTTACTGTCAATCAATATGATGCGCCCACTGTATAGAGGATGCATGCCTTTGACGGCGAACGTGACGTCCTCAGCGCAAAACGCAGCTTCACCAAACCTGTACAAAACCACACCCAACTATGGCGAAACACCGCTTAACCTCACCCAAAAGCGCTATAGTCACGCACGATTTCGGCCCTCTACCCTCATCTGGATCTTCCTCAGGGGCCTCCTCCGCATGCTCATCTCTCGTCCCGTCCCCACCACCCGCCCCCGCCGTCTCGGCCGCAAACGCCGTCTCGCCGCTCTTACGACCCTCGGCCTGGCCGGCCTCATCGTCGGCCTTCTCGCCGGCTGCGGCACCGGTAACTCACCTGAAATCAACTCCAAAAGCTCCGCCGCTTCTGCGACCTCCTTTGTCGCTGCCAGCGGTAACTGGAAGTTCACGCCCGGCAGTTCCACCCACATCGCCTTCGCCGGAGCTATCACCGTCTCCGGAAACACCGTCTCTGGCACGCTTCACCCCACCACAGCCCTCTGCGCCGCCTCCACCGATCCCTTCAAGGTAGCTGGAACGGTCAGCGCATCTGGTCTGTTTACAATTACTTCCAGTAACTTCGCAACGGGCACGCTCACCATTTCGGGCGCTCTTGCCCCCGACCAGCACTCCCTCATCGATCCCACCATCACCATCTCAGGCAGCAGCTGCGCCACTGCGGCGACGCCCTCTGTACATTCCGTCGCCCACGTCGACACCGCCCCAACAGCTCAGCAATATGAACCACTTACCGGCAACTACAACGGCATCTTCACCGACACCTCCGGTGCCACCCTCACCGTTGCCGCCAGCCTCTCGCAACCCACCACCCCGGACGCCAACGGCGTCTATCACCTCACCGGCTATGCCACCTTCCCCAATACCTCCTGCCTCAACACCCCGGTCATCACCGATTCAACTATCACAGGTGATTCTATCCAGGCCACTTACACCGACCAGGCTACCGGAAACACCGTCGTCGGCAATGGCACCTTCTCTTCCGACGCCCAAACCCTCACTATCACCAACTGGATCCTGTCCGGCTGCGGGGACGATACCGGCACCGGCCTCCTCACGCGCCACACAAACTAAGTTCATCACCTACAACAATCTTCAACAGTGGCGAGCCGAAAACGGCTCGCCATCTTCCTTTGCCACGAATATTTCCGGTACTCTCTAGGCAGTCTGCAGGGCAGCGGCCCCGAAAAGGCATCCACGCGGCGCAACCACCTTCTGTCTTTCACTACCCTCAGAGCTGAGGCTCTAGTTAGTCGAGTTTCGAAGATGGTTAGCACCCTTCCGGCATCAGATACCCGGTCATCTATGTATCTGGTCCAGATCTAACCCTCACCGTTCGAAGATTTTGCACGCGCCAAAGGGGGTACCCTACGACAGGCGCAAGAGAAGGTCTCCTATGGCAGCCACCGCCGCAGCAGCCGACCCAGCGCAAGAGATTACGGCTGGCGTCAACCCCTGGATCATCGCCGCCGCCGTCATGCTTGCGACCTTTATGGAGGTGTTGGATACTTCCATTGCCGCCGTGGCGCTCCCCTACATCGCCGGCTCGCTATCGGCCTCGAACGATGAGGCGACCTGGGTTCTCACCTCGTATCTCGTCGCAAACGCGATCGTTCTGCCCATGTCGAACTGGTGCTCGCTGAAGTTCGGTCGAAAGCGTTTCCTGGTCGCCTGCGTCATCGTCTTCACCGTTGCGAGCTTCCTGTGCGGAGCCGCGCCAACTCTTGCCTTCATGCTGCTTGGCCGTGTCATTCAGGGCGCGGGCGGTGGCGCTCTTCAACCACTGTCTCAGGCCATCCTTCTCGAAAGCTTTCCCCCTGCCAAGCGTGGCGCGGCACTCGCTGTCTTTGCGCTTGGCGTCGTTGTTGCGCCAGTCATCGGTCCCACCCTGGGCGGCTGGCTAACGGACACCTACTCATGGCGTTACGCCTTCTACATCAATGTCCCGATTGGCATTCTTGCTGTGTTCATGATCAACACGTTCGTGCACGATCCGAGCTATATCAAAGATAAGAAGGCTCCACCTTTCGACAACATCGGTCTTGGGACCCTCATCGTCTGGACCGGATGCCTTCAGGTTGTGCTCGATAAGGGCCAGGAAGATGACTGGTTTGGAGCTCTCTGGATCCGCTGGGCCGTCGCCGCTCTCGTCATCTCCTTTATTTGGTTCTGCTGGCATTCCTGGACCAAGAAAGATCCACTGGTCGATCTGCAGGTCTTCCGTGATCGGAACTTCCTCATCGGTTCCGTCCTTATCTTTCTCTTCGGTGTCGGCATCTACTCGACTACGACGGTCCTGCCGCTGTTCTATCAGGAACTTCTCGGGTACACCGCCTTCACTGCTGGAATTGCGGTTGCTCCACGCGGTGTAGGGGCCATCTGCGGCATGCCCGTCATCGGCTATCTTTCAAACAAGGTAGACCCGCGCTACCTGCTGACCTTTGGCTTCGGGCTCTTCGGGCTTGCCACCCTCTACTTCGGCAACGTCACACTCCAGATCTCCCCAACAAGCCTGCTGATCCCTATCACCCTGACCGGCTTCGCCCTCTCCTTTGTCTTCGTGCCTATCTCCAGCGCTGCGTACGGCACTCTCAGCAACGAGAAGATCGGCAACGCTTCCGGCATCTTCAACCTCATGCGAAACGTTGGCGGCTCGATCGGCATCTCCGTCGCACAGACACTTATCACACGCCGCACCGCTGCCCATCAGAACTACATCATCAACAGTGTTCCACTCAGCGGTCAGCAGTTCCAGAACTCCATCGCGGCAGCGCAACAGTCTGTCCGCGGCTATTATGGTGCGGCCAACACCCTGCCTGCCGCCCAGGGAACGCTGTACCAGGAGCTTGGCCGGCAAGCTGCGAACTGGGCATTTGTAGACGTCTTTCGTTGGCTTGCGGTCTTGTGCCTGTCCTGCGTCGGCATCGTTTGGACCTTCAAGAAAGTTAACCCGGGCAAGGGGCCTGAAGGGGCGCACTAGCGTGCACGGATCCGCCCTTGCAGTTCTAGCAACCCGACTTTTTCTATTTCAAGTCGCGGCCACGCTGTTCATGACTGGACTGATCTGGTTCGTACAGATCGTTCACTATCCTTTATTCGCCGACGTTGGCCAAGCTGTCTTCGTCGCCTATGCTCGCCGTCACGCAATCCTCACCGGTTATGTTGTCGGGCCGCCGATGTCAGCCGAACTAGCCACTGCGTTGCTGGCCCTGGTGCCTTCGCTCCGTCCATCCTTTCTCTCCGCCAGCACGGCCGTCGCGTCCGCGTCTCTGGTCCTTCTACTCTGGGCGACCACTGGAGCGCTGCAGGTACCATTGCACACACGCCTTGGTCAGCAACGCGACCTGGCGCTGATCCTGCGGCTAGTCCGCGGCAATTGGATCCGAACCCTTCTATGGAGCCTTCGCTCGCTCCTCTTACTGAACGGCCTTCGTCGCGTCCTTGAACACACCTGAACGCCGACCAGGGCGCTACCTCCGCCAAGCCGCTTCTCTCACCTTCGCGAAATACACCGTGCCTTCCTTCTGAGCCAGTTACCGCCTGCGCTTAAATCGAGCGGCTGCCTTGAAGGCTTACGCTGGCGACACCCTACGTCTACACTCGGGGAATGCTTCAGGTCCTTTCTCTCCTCATCCTGCTTCTGGGCACACCCGCTCTCTTCGCGCAATGGGAGCTTGAGGAGTCAAACAGCTCTGCTAGTCTCCGTGGGATCTCTAGCGTTGGTGGTGGTGTGGCGTGGGCCAGCGGCAGCGGCGGAACCGTCCTTCGGTCGGAAGACGGAGGCTATCTATGGCAGACCTGTGTGCCGCCACAGGGCTCAGCAAAGCTCGATTTTCGCGGCATCCAGGCGTGGGATGAGAACACCGCGATCGTCATGAGTTCGGGCCCAGGCGATCAGTCTCGCCTTTACAAGACGACCGACGGTTGCCGGACCTGGACCCTGCTGTTGACCAACAAGGATAGAGATGGATTTTGGGACGCCGTACAGTTCTCCGACCGCCAGCATGGTGCATTGCTCGGTGACCCCGTTGGCGGACACTTTGTTCTCCTGATCACGACGGATGGCGGTACGACCTGGTCGCCCTTACCTGTGGGTCCTGCCGAGTCCGTAAGTGGGCAGAGCGCCTTCGCCGCAAGCAACTCCAGCCTGTTGGTGAGTTCGTCTTCCAGCCGCGCCTTCTGCACGGGTGGACCCGGCGGCACCGCAGTGGTTCGGCAGACGCTTGGTCCCCGACCAGGTCCTTCGAAAGCGGGTCAAATCGAGTTTGGAACGACTGCTTCATCCGAGCAGCTAGTGAACTTCAACAAGTCGGCCAGCAGCGGCTGCTTCTCGCTGGCGGAACGTCGCGACGGTCGCTCGGTCATCGTTGCGGTTGGGGGTGACTACGCTCATCCAGAGCAGGCTGACAACACGGCGTGGACAACCGCAGCCGAGAATGACGCTGAAAACAAAGCGCATCCTCTCTTCCAGTTTGCCCCCGCAACGACGAAACCTTCCGGGTATCGCAGCGCTGTTGCCTACGATGCGCCAAGCCGCACATGGATCGCTGTCGGGCCGGGTGGCACCGATATCTCCACCGACGACGGCGGAAACTGGAAACCGCTGAAACCAGGACCAAAGGACGCACCTGATGCGGACAGTCGATGGAACGCTGTCTCGCTACCATTCGCCGTGGGTCCGCACGGCCGTATTGGCAAGCTCCGCGGTGATGTTCTGCCTAGACCTTAATCTCTTACTGAGGAGAAGTGGTCGTCGTTGGCGTTGAGGAGGTGGAAGGGTTGCTTCCAGGTTGATTCGACTGATTGTTGGAAAGTGATCCCAGGCTGGAGGAACTGGTTGAGCTCACGCCGCCTCCGAAGAGGTTTACTTTGGACCGCAACTGCTCGATCCGTGGGTCGTAGAGGAACTCCCACTCGGGATAGGTAGTCTGCTCATTAACTACGATGATGGCAGAACCCGCCGTGGGCAGACCCACTCCGAGGAAAGGCGAGCCTCCACCAGAGAAGGAGCTCGCTGACTGGTGAGCAATGCCACTCGAGCCGGTAGTTGAGCCTCCAGGCACCCCGGTGTTCGAACCGAGCCCATTTGAAGCACCAGGTCCAATGGCATCTGTGCCGGATGTGTCCGCTACTATACCTGCGGAGTTTGGGCCGCTGCTCAACGGCGAACTTCCGGCGCCGGATCCAGATCCGCTGACAGGGTTTGTGGAGGTTCCTGCGCTACTTGGCGAGGAGGACGGTGATCCACCGCCAATGCCTGTACTCGCCAAACCGGCTAACGGCTGGCCAAAGAAGCCTTTTACGGTGGTTTTGTTCTCGCCTACCTTGATCAGCCTCCAATCTGGTTTGCCGGTCATTGGATTGTTGTATTTCTGCCGTAGGTATCTGACGTTATTGGTTTTTTCCAGCTGGTCGAGCGATCCCGGGTAAGTATTCGTCTTGAGGTGATAGCGGCGGATTGCATTGACGTACTCGTTTGCCCGGTGAACGGCCTCAACCTCCCGCTCGCGCCGCAACGCCCGCGCTACGGTGGGCGCAGCAACAGATAAGGCAAGCAGGATGATAAAGATAGCGACGATCATGCCAACCAGGGCAAACCCGTCTTGCGGGCTTGATTGACTGGTGTGGGTCAGGTGTGGAGTGGTCATGCTAGTTTCGGACCAGAGGCAGCGCCTGTTGGTTATTGTTGCTCAAGTCCTGCACTGTGACTGCGTTAGCCGTGATCGCCAGGATCTTGTAGCGACGCTGAACGACATCGCCAACCGAAGCAAGGAAGACATCTTCGCCGCGAAGCAGGAACGCTCGTGGCTGTTGGGCACCATGGGCAGCGGTACCAAAGAACTTCAGGTCTATAGGTGGGGGTGGAGGAGGGCCGGAAGGCGCAGTGTAGACGGCTTGGGTGATGGTGGGGCGGGCCGAGGCTACGGGTTTGGGGAGGGTGGAGGCGGCGGGAGTCGCGTCCGAGGAGAAGATATTGCGGCCAGAGCCTTTGTATTCAAGAGCTTCGGTCGTGAGCATAGGGCCCATGTGGAGGGTTGGATCGAGTGCTGCGGCGGTCGTTGCGAGGGGTTTTTCGCTGTTTTTCGTCGAGGTCTGCGCGGGTTTCGCCGAGATTAACGCTGTATTTGCAGAGGTCGTGGGCGGTGGGTCCGACGGGAAGAGCTGGGTGTACATGTAGGCGATCGCCCCGAGGGCGCCGACGCCGGCGATGGAGAGGATTGCGAGTTTTTTCTTGTCTTCGGTTCCTACATTCATCGCGGCGCCCCCTCGGAGTAGACGACGTCGCCGGCCTTGAGCTTGCGGCCGCGGTCGCGCGGGTTGGCAGGCGCAGCTTTGGGATCAGGGGCGGCACCGGTGCCTGAGTCCGCCGTGGCGTCCACAGGCGCGTCGCCGGAGACAGGGAGGGCAGCAGCCGGGGAGCCGGCTTCGAGAGCCGCACCGGGGCGCAGCCAGGTATTCACACCCAGCCGAAGGCCTACGGTGCCGGCCTGCTGACCAGTGAGGGCGACACCACGGATGAGAAAGAACATCCGATCCCGCTCGAGGGCATTGACCATGTGGACGAGCGAGCGATAGTCGCCAGTGAGGGCGTAGTCCATGCGGACCTCGGTGAGCTCGTCTGGCGTGTCGACCATAATGGGCGCCTGGGCGTACTGGCCACGGGTGAGCTTGACGCCTTCTCGCTTGGTCAGGGCTCCAAGTTCAGTCAGGACCTGCGAGTAGCTGCCGGGCAGACGGCGGGTGTAGAAGGTGTCAGCCTCGGCGTTGGCTGCTGCAAGCTTGCTGTCGAGACCCTGAAGCGGTCGGGCCTGGAGATCGGCCGTTTTAAGGGCGATCTCTCCCTGTGCCAAGGCCTGAGCGCCGGAGTCGGAGGTGGTGTGCCAGGCGAGGCCAAGCTGAAGCAGGAGGTAAAGGTTGACCAGAAGTAAAAGGCCTGCGCCGGCATAGTGCAGGTTGACCAGGGTGGCGAGGGTTCGCACCTTCTCAGGCAGGCGAGCGGTAGAGACGGCACCGGGCAGCTTCATCGGGACCTTCCGTTTGGTTGCGACCTGGGCGCAGCCGGCGTGTTTCCCCGCTCGCTGGGGCTGGGCGGGACGGAGGTGACGGTAGGACGGCGATTCGGCTCTGGCAATGGGTTGTAGCCGCTCAGCAGCTCAAACTCAACGCCGCCCGGAGGTGGTGCGGCGGCGGCGCGACCACCGCCGGGCGATGTGCTGGCGAAGGTAAAGCTGGTGGGCGCGGACGGGGCTGTGCGAGCGCCGCCGGCGAGACCATTTGCGCCCTCGGTCGCCTGCGTGGCTTCAGAGGCCAGACGCGGCTGCAGGAAGCGGGAGGAGTGCTCGAGGTTACGAACCATCTGAACAGCGCGGTCGCGATCTCCCGAGACATGCAGGCGAATGGTGACTTCGCCATCCTTTGAGATCTGCGGCTCGATGCTGGTGACCTGCACACCGGGCGGAAGAACCCGCTCAAGATCCATCATCACGGCGGTCCAGGAGAAGCTTTTGCGGGCAAAGACGCCGTTCAGGAAGTGCGAGCGGTCGAGCACATCACGATTTTGCGGCTGACGCATGCGGGCTTCGTTTGCCGTCTTCTGTTGCTGCAGTGCGAGGGTCTGAGCGCGGACAGCGTCAATACGGGCCTGGGCAGAGGCGGCGTTTCTGCTAACAGAGTGCAACCAGAGACCGAGACCGAGGGCGAGGACGGCGAGCAGGCCCATGAGCAGACGCAACCGGGCAAGCAGTGGACGGATCTCCACGAAAGGACGGCTGGCGAGATTGACCGAGATGCGCATTAGCTGCGGAGGGCTCCTCGAACGCCGGCAAGCCAGCCAAGTGGGATGGTGGTGGTGGACGCAGCGGAACCGAGGGCGTCAGCATGGAGCAGTTCACGGACGCGAAGGCCCTCAAGGCCGCTGCTGGCAAGGGTGCGATCGAGAGACGAGGCGGTCGCTGAGCCGGCAGAGAGGACGAGTTCGGGAACGGTACCTAAGGTGTCCTCGAAGTAGGCGGCGGCGACGGAGACCGACTCGGCGAGATCACGGCCGCGGTTGTTGACATCGGGTGCCGTGTTGAGGACGGCGACGGTGGACTCAGCCTCCGGGTGAAGGCGCTCGATGGCGAATGCGTCGTCAACCGGTTCAGGGCGAGACCACTCTTCGGCGGTGTCAGCGCGATCGACAAAGGCGAGATCGATCGGACTGCCGGCAGTCTCGCTGGTGCCGAGATCAAGGTAAGGCTCGGCGGCTGTGCCGTTGCTTCCAGCAGGGGCGAGATAGGTGGCTCTTTCCACGTCGCTGTGCTCCGGCCGGGAGGACGGGATCTGAGGGGAAGCGGAGAGGGACGGGAGGTCGGCAAAGGGCGGGGTTCGCGTGGCGACGGCAGCGCTGGGGGGAGGGGTAGGAGAAGCCGATGCTGCGTCGTTGGACTCGGCGGGATAGACCTCAATGGTGCGATGGAGCAGAAGGACGCCGGAGCGAACGATGGCGGTGGTCATGGCGGCTGGCGAGGCGTTGAGAACAAGGGCGCTCGGCTCGGTGGGATCGAGGCCTGCGAGCGCGGCGAGAGTGCTGGGGAGGACGACGCCGGGCTGCATGCCGGCCTCGGTGATGGCGGCCTCGTACTCCGCAAGCACCTCCTGCGGGATAGCGACGGCGAGCACGCGCAGCAGCGTGCGCTCGGTGCTCATGATCTGAAAGCTGACAAGGGCGTGGTCGACGTCAAAGGGGAGCAGCTTTTTGAGGCGGAAACGAACCACCTGAAGGGCCTCTGCGGGCTTTGAGGGAAGGGCGTCGAAGTCGAGCAGGAGCACACGCACGGCAGCGTCGGGAACGATGACGGTCAGGTATTTGGAACGATCGGCACCGCGGGCCGCGATGGCGTCAAAGGCGCGGCGAAGGGCGGCGGCGACGGCCGACCGGTCCGGCAGGTTACCGGCTTTCAGACCCGGAACCACCTGACCAGGGCGAAGCTCGGCGCGGGCGACAGCGGTGAGGGTGCCGGCGGGAGACTCACCACGCGCAACAACGACGCCCTCAGGGCGGATCTCACAGGCGAGACGTGGGCGAGTTCCGACGGAGGTGGGGAAGAGATCCATTGCTGACGTGATACCGAAGTTTCTTCTCTACAGAGTAACGTGTGGCGGCTGTGAGTTGGACGTGGAGGTGACGGGAGGGTTAGGGATGAGGATGGCCCGTTTGGGGGATGCGGCGCCTTCCGGAGTGGAGAGACAGGCGACAGGATATCCGGCATGGCGAGCGCGACGACCTGTCTCTGGCGGAGTACCCGCATACGAGCTATCTGCCGGCCGAAGCTGGCGCGCGGCCATGATGGGCTGACCCCCGATTGGGATGCTCCACTGGTAGAGTGCTGGTACGAACGTTTGCCAGGGATTGCCACAAGGAGAAACCGGGATGCGCCGATCCGCCGCGCTGCTTCTGACTTCATGGATGATGGGGTGCTCGGTGCTCGGCGCCGCGACGCCGTCGGCTCCATCCGACTCGCCTGACAAATATGTGTGGCTGGAGGATGTCTCCGGCGAACGGGCGATGCACTGGGTAAACGAGCAGAATGCGCGGACCGCGGCGGTGCTCGAGCGAGACCCACGGTATGCGGGTAACTTTGCCGACGCGCTGAAGGTGGCGGAAGATCCGCGACGGCTGGCGGTGCCCAGTCTGCGGGGCGGCGAGATCTACAACCAATGGCGCGACGAGACGAATCCGCGAGGGCTGCTGCGGAGGACGAGTGTGGCGGACTACCTGACGGCGACACCGCATTGGCAGACGGTGCTGGACTTTGACGCGCTGGGAAAGGCGGAGAAGACAGGATGGGTGAGCAAGGGGCTGGAGTGTCTGTATCCGGGAGACCGGTATTGCCTGGTGCAGCTTTCCGACGGCGGCGAAGATGCGACGACGAATCGGGAGTTTGACCTGAAGCAGGGAAAGTTTGTGGAGGGTGGGTTTGTTTCGCCGCACAGCAAGCAGGACATGACGTGGGTGGATCAGGACACGGTGCTGGTGACGCGAGACTGGGGCGCGGGCACGATGACGAGCTCGGGATACCCGTTTGTGGTGAAGGTCTGGAAGCGAGGGACACCGTTGCGTGCGGCGACGGAGGTCTTTCGGGGCAAGCCTACGGACGAGGCGGTGGACACGACGGTGCTGCACGACGCGCAGGGCGAGAGTCTCCAGATCTTACGGCGGAACTTGACCTTCTTCGAAAGTGAGACCTACGTGCGGACGCCACGCGGGGTGGAGCGGCTGGCCATTCCGGCAAAGGCGAACGTTGTTGGATTGTTGCGGGGCAGGGTGCTGGTGGAGGTGACAGAGGACTGGACGCCCAGCGCGGGTGGGGCGACGTTCAGGCAGGGGTCGCTGCTCGAACTGCTGTTGCCAGAGGTGATGAAAGATCCGGCGCACCTGAAACCGGCGGTGGTGTTTGCGCCGACGGCTGAGAGCTTCCTGCAAGAGGTGATGACGACGCGAGATCAGCTGATGTTGACGACGCTCGAGCATGTCAAGGGGCGGGCGGCGGTCTATACGCCGGGGGTAACGGGATGGTCAGTCAAGGCGTTGCCCGTGCCGGACAATGCGGCGGTGAGTCTGGTCTCTGCGAGCAACACGGATGATCGCTTCTTCCTGAATGTACAAAGCTTTGTGATGCCGCCCGCGATGTGGCTTGGGGATGCAGCAAAGGGCGAGGCGCGAGAGGTGAAGAGCGAGCCCGCACGGTTCGACGCGGCGGGGGATGTAGTGGAGCAGTTTGAGGCGACGTCAAAGGATGGGACGAAGGTGCCGTACTTCGTGGTGCATCCGAGATCGATGACGCCTGACGGGTCGAACCCGACGCTGCTTGAGGCATATGGCGGGTTCGAGGTCTCGCTGATGCCGGACTACAACCCGAACGTGGGCAAGATGTGGCTGGAGCATGGCGGTGTGTATGTGCAGGCGAATCTACGGGGCGGCGGGGAGTTTGGGCCGGCGTGGCACGAGGCGGGACTGAAGACGCATCGGCAGCGGATCTACGATGACTTCGCGGCTGTAGGGCAGGATCTGGTAGCGCGGAAGATTACGTCTCCGGCGAAGCTCGGGATCATCGGCGGATCGAACGGCGGGCTGCTGATGGGTGTCGAGATGGAGCAACACCCGACGCTGTGGAAGGCTGTGGTGATTGAGGTGCCGCTGCTCGACATGATCCGCTTCGAGCAGATCGCCGCGGGGGCGAGCTGGGTGGGCGAGTATGGCTCAGTAAGTGTGCCCGCGGAGCGGCGTTTTCTTGAATCGATCTCGCCTTATCAGAACCTGAGGCCAGATACGGTGTATCCGGAGCCGCTGATCTGGACGACGACGAAGGATGACCGCGTGGGACCGCAGCACGCGCGGAAGTTCGCGGCGAAGCTGGCGGAGTATAACAAGCCGTTCTTCTACAAGGAGATTACGGAGGGTGGCCATGGCTCCGGAGCGGACCTGAAGCAAGAGGCGGGCACGCGGGCGATGACGTACACATACCTGCAGCGCAAGCTGATGGAAAAGTAGCCGGCCGCGTTGCGGGTCGTCCCGAGCCAAGTGGTGGGACTGATTGCCGGATCAGGTCTGGCGGACCGGTGCCTCTTCCCTTCGGAAGGATCGCTTTCCGGTTGATGCGGCAGATCAGTGCGGCAGCATTTCGGCCTAGGCAAGCGTCTCACCTGCATGCGGCGATTCGCCTGGATCTGGTTTGTCGGCTGCGTAGTGTGGCTGGTTGACGGGGCGGTCAGCGTTCACTTCCGCTCCTGGCAGCACGCGGAGCTGGCGTTTCTGCTGGCGTTGGTGTTTCTCGCCGCAGGCCTGCTGTATCGCAAACCCTCACGTTAACCAGATCCGCGCCCCGGGGCTAAGCCTTTCCGAGGACACGGGCCATGGTTTCGCCCATCTCCGCGGGCGATTTGACGACGTGGATGCCAGCCGCCTGCATGGCAGCCATCTTGGATGCAGCGGTGCCTTCGCCGCCCGAGATGATGGCGCCGGCGTGGCCCATGCGGCGCCCGGGAGGTGCGGTCTGGCCGGCGATGAAGCCGACGACCGGCTTGCGGACGTGCTCCTGGATGTAGGCTGCGGCCGCCTCTTCGGCCGTGCCGCCGATCTCGCCGATCATGATGATGGCCTCGGTCTCGGGATCCTCGTTGAGCAGCTTGAGGGCGTCGATGTGGGTGGTTCCGATGATGGGATCGCCGCCGATACCGATGGCGGTGGACTGGCCGATGCCGCGGGTGGTGAGCTGGTAGACGGCCTCGTAGGTCAGCGTGCCTGATTTGGACACGATGCCGACCGAGCCTTCCTTGTGGATGCGGCCTGGCATGATGCCGACCTTCGCCTTGCCCGGGGAGATCACGCCCGGGCAGTTCGGCCCGATGAGACGTGAGTTCGACTGGCGCACGACCTCCCAGGCCCGCACCATATCGAGTGTCGGAATGCCTTCCGTGATGCAGATCACCAACGGAAGGCCGGCCGAGGCTGCCTCCAGGATGCCGTCCGCGGCGAAGGGCGGCGGCACAAAGATGACGCTCACATTGGCGCCCGTCTCCTTCACGGCCTCTTCCACGGTGTTGAAGACGGGCCAGCCCTCGTGCGTCGTTCCGCCCTTACCCGGCGTAATGCCGCCAACGACCTTGGTGCCATACTCGGCGCAGCCCTTGGCGTGAAAGGTGCCTTCGCGGCCAGTGATGCCCTGCACGATGAGGCGCGTGTTCTTGTCTACTAAAACTGCCATCGATCTCTCCCAGTCCGTCCGTCGCAGCGACTCCGCGATGGTTTAGATACCTTCCAGCGTTCGTGCAAGCTCTTCGAAGTCGCTCACGGTATAGGTGTAGTCCGCTGTTGCCTTTGGATCTTCCGTTCGGCGATAGACAAAGCAGGTCTGCAAGCCCTGCTGCTTCGCTGCCTGCAGATCGTTGTTGTGTGCGGCGACTAACAGGATCTGATCGGTCCGTAGCTCCAGCAGCTTTGCCGCGCCCTGATAGATCTGTGGATCGGGCTTGTAGGTACGGAATAAATCCGCACCAAAGACGACATCCCACGGCAGATTGCCGTAGCGAGCAAGATCTACCATCTGTCGGACTGTTCCGTTCGAGAGCGGCCCAAGAATATAGCGACTCTTCAGGCGTAAAAGCGCGGGCACCACATCCGGCCAGGGTTGCAGGAAGGACCAGCCGAACGTCAGCGTGTCGCGATCCGCGTCGTTCAGCTTCGCCGCGCCAAACCGTTTGACGATCTTGTCCAGTTCCTCCCGATGCAGCTGCGCGAACCCGGTCCATGGCCGCTTTCCCTCCCGCACAGGCTTGATCGCGGGGGCGTAGTGCGCGCGCCATTCCTTGACCAGCCCAGCCCAGTCGGCAGCAATCTTCCGCTCCGCACCAAGCTGCGTTGCCGTCGCTGTCAGGCTTCCCTGCCAGTCCACTGTGGTGCCGAACGTATCGAAGAGAATGGCGCGAATCGGTGTAGCCACGGCTAGTTCCGGGCCGCGGCGACGGCCAGATCAGCTGCGTCCTTCATTGTCTCGCCCACCTGAAAGTTGAGGCCGGACTCCTTCAGGATCTTGCGGCCCTCTTCGACGTTGGTGCCTTCGAGCCGGAGGATGATTGGGAGTGTGACGCCAAGGTTCTTGGCTGCCGCAACCACACCCTGCGCCAGCACATCGACGCGCAGAATGCCGCCAAAGATATTGATGAAGATCGCCTTGACGTTGGGATCGGACAGCAGGATGCCGAACGCCTGTTCGATCTGCTGCTGGTTGGCGCCGCCGCCGACATCGAGGAAGTTGGCCGCCGATCCGCCGGCGTACTCGATGATGTCCATGGTCGCCATGGCCAGGCCCGCGCCGTTCACCATGCAGGCGATCGAGCCATCGAGCTTGATGTAGTTCAGCGCGTATTTGCTGGCTTCGACCTCGAGGGGATCTTCTTCCGCGAGATCGCGCAGCTCTTTCAGATCCTTATGGCGGAACATGGCGTTGTCGTCGAAGTTGATCTTGCAGTCGAGCGCAAGCAGTTTGTCGTCCTTGGTGGTGATGAAGGGATTGATCTCCATGAGGGTCGAATCGGTGTCGACGAAGGCTTTGTACAGGCCCTGCATGAAGGCGACGGCCTGATTGACCTGGGTCGGCTTCAGGCCAAGCTTGAAGGCCAGCTTGCGCGCCTGGAAGGGCTGAAAGCCAACTGCGGGATCGATGGCCTCTTTGTAGATGGCATCGGGATCCTTGGCAGCGACCTCTTCGATCTCCATGCCGCCCGCCTGCGAGGCCATAAAAACGTACTGTGCGCGGGCGCGGTCGAGCACCAGCCCGAGGTAGAGTTCGCGCTCGATCTGGCTGGCCTCTTCGATGAGCAGGCGCTGGACCTTTTGACCCTCGGGGCCAGTCTGATGCGTGATCAGCTGCATGCCGAGGATCGCCTTTGAGGCAGTGTTCGCGTCTTCGAGCGACTTGGCGACTTTGACGCCGCCGCCCTTGCCCCGGCCGCCAGCGTGGATCTGCGCCTTGACCACCACGGCTGCATTCCCGGCGGAGAACAGGCTCTTGGCCGCCGTATCAGCCTCTTCAAGCGTGGTCACCATCTCGCCGTTGGGCACGGGCACGTTGTAGCGGCGCAGGATCTCCTTCGCCTGGTACTCATGGATCTTCATCTTCCGGGAAGCCTTTCTCCGCCCGTGCCGCGCGGGATTCGCAAACGGAAGGGTGCGCGAAGAGTGTAGCGGAGCGCGGAAGCCCTCGGCAAACGGACCGCACGGATGTTCGGTTATCGCGCGGGCAGCTGAGCGCTCAGAAGCGGCCCTGCTAGGCTTGGCTATGGCTCTGGACGTTCAGCTGCGGCGCCTAATGGAAGCGCGCGAGCCGCTCGACCGGGCGGAGGCGGGCTCTGCCATGCAGCAGATTCTGCGCGGCGAGGCAACGGAGACGGAGGTAGCTGCTCTGCTAGGTGCGCTTGCCGCGCGTGGCGAGACCTCTGGTGAGATTGCCGGATTCGCCGAGGCAATGCGCGGCGAGGCGACGTCGCTGCCGCTGACAGCGGAGGAGCGGGCGAGCCTGGTCGATACATGCGGAACGGGCGGCGACTCGAGCGGCACCTTCAATATCTCGACGGCGGCGGCGCTGGTTGCTGCGGCAGCCGGGGCCACGGTAGCCAAGCATGGCAACCGCGCCGTGACCTCGAAGTGCGGCTCGGCCGACGTGCTGGAGGCGCTCGGCATCCCTGTCGACCTCACCCCGCAAGCTGCCGCGGAGTCGCTCCGCCGCAATCATTTTGCTTTTCTGCACGCGCCCGCGCTGCACCCGGCCATGCGGGCCGTGATGCCGGTGCGTCGTGCGCTTGGCGTTCGGACGGTGTTCAACATCCTCGGTCCGCTGACTAATCCGGCCGGCGCCTCGCGTCAGGTCGTGGGAGTGTTTGCGCCGCGGCTGGTTCCTGTCGTGGCGGAGGCTATGGCTCTGCTCGGCACACGGCGCGCGCTGGTGGTCTATGGCGAGGCCGCCGTCGACGGCGACGCTCGCCGCGGGGCAACCGGCGACGAGAGACAGCGGGTGCGATTTGGCTTGGACGAGCTTTCGATCAGCGGCCCCAGCCAAGTAGCCGAGGTGCGCGGCGGTACGGTGACGCACTGGACCCTGGACCCTGAGGAACTTGGGCTACGGCGCGCTCCGCTCGTGGAGCTGCGGGGCGGCGATGCGCGGGAGAACGCTGCCATTCTGTCGGCGATCTTTGCCGGCCGCACCGGTAGCGGCCGCGATGTTGTCCTGTTAAACGCCAGCGCTGTTCTGGTGGCCGCCGAGGTCGTTGGGGATCTTGCAGCAGGGCTGCTCCAGGCCGCTGAGGCGATTGACTCTGGCAAGGTCTCTGCTTTGCTTGCGGCGCTTCGGCGCTAGAAGGCAGCCCCCGAGCCCATGAGCTCAGTGAACTGCCCGCAAACCGCCTGCGTATAGATGGTTATGGGCGTCCTCCACATTGCGCTGCCAGCCAAGTCGTCGATGCTTCCGGCATCTTTGTCCGTTTCCCGCCAGCCAGCTGTGATGCGCCGGACCCCACGATCGGTGACCGCATCGGCCGGCACTGGAGCTGCCGCGGTCAGCCTGCGTGCGCGAGGAACGCTGCCACGCGCGGAAGCGACGCCAGCGACCGAGACACCTCGCGATACACTGCATCCGCCGCAACATTCCTTTGAGGGACAGTTGGAGAAGACGCCCGAACAGATCGCCGAGCAGGAGGCGCTTGCCCGTCAAGTCGCCCGTTGCCTGGCCGGCGATGCCGAAGCCTGGCAGCAGCTGGTGCTTTCGCAGCATCGCCGCGTCTATGGCATCTGTTACCGCTTCACCAGCTCCTCGCTCGATGCCGAGGACCTGACACAGGAGGTCTTCCTCAAGCTGTATCGCAATCTGGCGAGCTTTGACATGTTGCGCGGCAGCTTCAATACCTGGATCACGACGCTGACCCGCAACCTTCTGGTCGACCATTTTCGGCGAACGCGTATGGACCGTGCGACGGACTCGCTGAATGCCAGCTTTGACGGCGACCCAGACTCGCCGACCCTGGCCGACCAGCTGGCTGACTCACGACCCGGACAGGACACGCACGTTGCGGGGCAAGAGTTGAAGATTCGCGTGCAGGCTGCGCTCAAGGAGCTCTCACCTGAGCTCCGCGAGGCCGTGATCCTGCGGGATCTGGAAGACATGGATTATAAGGAGATTGCCCAGGTGCTCCGGATTCCGGAAGGCACTGTCAAAAGCCGCATCAGCCGGGGTCGCGGTGAACTTGCACGGTTGCTGCAACGTATAGAAGGGCAGGTGGTTTAAGTGGCTAAGTTCGATCAGTTTGGAAGCGTGGCACCCGGTGCAGGAGGAGGCGGCTCACGCGATTGCCTGCGCTATGAGGCCATGCTCGCGGATGTCATCGACGGCACGCTCTCGGCCGAAGACCAGGCCGCCTTCGATCGGCATCGCGAGACCTGCGACAGCTGTTCTGACATGCTGAAGGATGCGCGGCGGGGTGCCGCCTGGCTGGAGATGCTGAAGCCACATCGGCCAGAGCCCTCAGCCGCGCTGGTCACGCGGATCCTGGCAGAGACCAGCGTTCGCACCGCGCAGGAGGCAGAAGCTGTCCGCGTTGCGCAGCGCGCCGCCGCCGAAGCTGCTTCCCTGCTTGGTCCCGCCAGGCCTTCTTCCGGCGATGCCGCGTCCCCGGCGTTCCCGAACGATGCCGTTCCGGAGATCGGAGGCGGGAAGGTTCTGCCCTTCCGGAACCGCTTGCCCGCGGCGCTTCGTCCAGTCGCCGCGGCCGTGCTGCAGACGCGGTTTGCCATGACGGCTGCAATGGCGTTCTTCTCGGTTGCGCTTACGCTCAACCTTACCGGCGTGCATCTGGCCGACCTCCATGCTCGCGATCTGCGGCCGGCGAGCCTGCGACGTAGCTTCTATGAGGCCAACGCCCACGTGGTTCGCTACTACGAAAACCTGCGCGTTGTGTATGAGCTTGAGTCTCGCGTTCGCGATTTGCAGCACTCGGGCGATACGGACAGCACACCAGCGAGCACCCGGCCGGCTGCTGAAGCGCCGGACGCAGCGCCGCCAACGAAGCCAGGCAGTTTCCCCGCCACTCCGTCGGCAAAGCCTGTAGGCAAACCTCACAGCGGTCTGTCTTCCGGCTCGGAGAGCCGAGGGCGCAATCCGCTCTCGGGTGGACGTGAGACCGATGCTGGCATGGCTGGCCGGCGGTCAACCGAGTGGACACCGCACGGTGCAATCCTTCCTGTTTCGCTTTCCACTTCCTTGCCGGACCGGCAGATAAGGGGCCTGGCATGAACTGCGCAAATCATCCAGATCGTAAACGAAAAGCATTTTGCCAGAACTGCGGCAAACCCCTGTGCGTGGAGTGCGCACGTACGGTAGGCCAGGCAGTCTTCTGCGAGCCATGTCTCGAAGCCCGCCTTGCCGCTGCCAACACGGCTACTGCAGGAGCATCGCAGCCCTTCGGCACTGGTCCGACCACCGGCTCCGCCAGCTACCAGACCGTTCCCGGCGGCGGCTCCGCATATACCTACACCGGCACCGGGGAAGGGATTCCCTACAATGTTCGCGGTGTCGCACCGCCACCCGGATCTCCCAATCCCGGCATTGCCTTCCTTCTCGGGTTCGTTCCCGGGGTTGGCGCCATGTACAACGGCCAGTATGCCAAGGGCGTCGTGCATCTCATTGTCTTCGCGGTTCTGGTCTCGCTCTCTGACCAGAACGGCATCTTTGGTATCTTTGTCGCGGCCTGGATCTTCTATCAAGCCTTTGAGGCGTACCACACCGCGCGGGCGCGCCGGGACGGCACTGCACTGCCGAATCCGTTCGGTTTCAACGACATCGGCGAGCGTTTTGGGTTTGGCCGATCGTGGCCCACGACCTCCGCCGGGGGTCCTGTCTCTGCTCCCACTCCGGCTTCTGGCGCACACGTTCCTCCGGCGTCAGAGCCTGCACCACCACCGCTGCCGTACACGCCGCCAGCCCCTCCGAACTATCCCTCAGGTGAGTACGGGTCTGCCGCCTCAGCCCCTGCCTACTCCGAGCGCGTCTCGCCTTTGAACGAGCCGGCTCCTGCCTGGGGGGCTCCGGTCGAGGCTTACGCGTCATCGGTTCCGCCCGCACCTCCTGTCGCGCCGGGCAGCCAGTTTCCGGTCGGCGCGGTGGTCCTGATCGGTCTGGGCGTGCTGTTCCTAGTGGGCAATACGCACCTGTTTCTTGGGCTGCCTATTCGCTTTCTGCTGCCCGTCCTGCTGATCGGCTTTGGCGTATATCTCTTTGTTCAGCGAATGACGTCTTCGGGTGCCGGCCTGATTGCTGACGGAAGTGTCGCCTATCGCCTTCGCCTGGTGCGGGCGTTGCAGAGCTCGGTGTGGATTGTGCTTGTTGGCATTCTTTTCCTGCTCGACACCCTCAACATTCTCTCGTGGGGCCGCAGCTGGCCTCTCTTCATCATCGTGGGCGGAGTCATGGCCTTCGTTCAACGGAGTGCATCCGCCGCAGCTGTGCAGCAGATCCCCTTTCCGAGTTACGGATCGCCCACCTCGCAGGCGCCACCAGCGCCAGTTCCCGCTGAACCAGGCACCGACCTCATCTCACGCGACCGGGAAGGATCCTAATCATGGCCAGCTATCCTCCTCCGTTCCCGAACGATCCCCGAACACAGCGGCGTATGCTGCGTGACCAGGCACGCCTGCAGCGGCTGCAGATGCAGGGCATGCGTCGCACGTCGGCAGTCGGCCCCTTGCTGGTGATCGCCATCGGCCTGATCTTTCTTCTTATTCAGATCGGCCGCCTTCCGGCCGCGCTGGTACTGCTCTGGTTTTCCCACTGGTGGCCGCTGCTGCTCGTTCTCTTCGGGATTGTCCGCCTGCTGGAGTGGCTCTTGGATCAACGGGCGCGAGCCAACGGATCGCTGACACCGCAACGTACGCTGGGGGCCGGGGTTCTTGTCCTGCTTAGCCTCTTGGTCATAGCGGGAGTGGCGAGCAGCCTCGCTCGCAAAGATGCCGGCCATCTGCTCGGCCCGAACTTCGACCTGAACCAGGACAATTTAGAGCAGTTTCTGGGCGACAAGCACGAGAGCACCCAAACCCTGACCGAAGCGTGCCCCCCCGGAACCAGCGTGATCATCGACAATCCGCACGGCAACGTTTCGATCTCAGGCACTAGCGATGACAATCAGCTACACGTCGTCCTCAGCGCTCAGGTGTTTACGCGCTCTGATACGGAAGCAGCCAATCGGGTTCATCAGATAGCGCCCAGGATCGATCACAATGGAAGCCAGCTGATGATCTCGGTGCCGTCCGTCGGCAGCGCACGCGCTGACTTGAACATCACCGTACCCGCCGGAACGGCCGTTAGTAGCACGGTCAATCACGGAGATATTCAGGTCCACTCGCTCCGTTCACCGGTGTCCGTAACCGCCAATCATGGCGATGTAGAGCTAAGCGGACTCTCCGGGCCGGTGCAGGCCCATATCAACAATGCCGATTCTTCCCTTTCCGCCCACAATCTGAGCGGCCCTTTCGATGTGGAGGGACGAAGCCTGGACCTGACGCTCTCAGACATGCAAGGCCCGGTTTCGCTCCACGGCGACTTCTTCGGAACAACGCACCTGGAACGCATCACGTCTCCAGTCACCTTTCACACCAGCCGTACCGACCTGCAATTGATTCGGCTCGATGGGGAGCTCGAGATCACCCCAAACGCGGACCTTACAGCGAGTCAGGTCACGGGACCCATGATTCTGAACACGCGCAATCGCAACATCAATCTGGAACGTGTCTCGGGGCCGCTCAACATCACGAACCGGAATGGTTCCGTGACCGTCGCTATCGCCCAACCGCTCGCTCCGGTAACCATTGAGAACCGCAACGGCGAGATCGATGTCACGCTTCCAACGGATGCGCAGTTCAACATTCAGGCGGAGACCAGCAATGCGGATCTCGAAAATGATTTCGGCCTCGCTCTCACCCAGGAAGGTGACCGCCCTAAACTTGTCGGGGCGATTGGCAAGGGCGGTCCGCTGCTTCAAATCAGCACCAGCCAAGCAGACATCTCGTTACACAAAGGATCGGTCGCGCCGCTTACTCCACTCCCTCCCATGCCTCCGCATCTCACCGGCGTACCAGCAGACGCGATGCGAAACGCGCAGAAGGAAGTACAGCGGGCTCAACAGCTCGCGCGCGATGCTGAGAAGCAGGGTCGACTTGCCGAAAAACAAGCACGGGACGCGGCAAAACAGGCGCGCGACGCGGCGAAGGAAGCACATGATGGAACCGATGACTCTCGGTAGCCTATGAGCTGCCGGAAGAAGGACTGCAGCTGATACTAGAAACTTGAGGACTGCTAGAATCCTTTCCTCAAACTGTGCGGAGAGGGTCAAGTCCTTCGAGCTTGGCCAGGTTCTAAACTAGCTGCCCCGGAAGAGCCACAGCGATACTGGGCAACAGCTCTGAAGGAACTGCATTGCTGATTAGAAATAGAAAAGCCCCAAGAGCATTAGCTCTTGGGGCTTAGTAGATTATGCCGGCGATTACCTAATCTCCCACACACTTACGCGTGCAGTACCATCGGCCCGACGAGGCTTAACTTCCGTGTTCGGGATGGGAACGGGTGTGACCCTCGCGGTAAACTCACCGGCAAACTTATGAACATTCGCACTCTCGCGATCGTTCACAACTGAATAGATTGGGTTTAGACGTTCTTACTTTCCTAAAGGTATAACTACAAAGCTTGTTATTGAATGACTTGAGAACAGTGGATTAATTCACTGCGCAGAGTAAATTCTATGGACAAGCCGAACGGGCGATTAGTACTGGTAAGCTACACGCATTACTGCGCTTCAACCTCCAGCCTATCAACCTGGTGGTCTTCCAGGGCCCTTCATTTCCCTTTTGGGTTGGGAGATCTCATCTCAGAGCGTGCTTCCCGCTTATATGCATTCAGCGGTTATCACAACCGAACTTCGCTACCCAGCCGTGCCCTTGGCAGGACAACTGGAACACAAGAGGTTCGTCCATCCCGGTCCTCTCGTACTAAGGACAGCCCTCTTCAAATCTCCTACGCCCACAGCAGATAGAGACCGAACTGTCTCGCGACGTTCTGAACCCAGCTCACGTACCACTTTAATCGGCGAACAGCCGAACCCTTGGAACCTTCTACAGCTCCAGGATGTGATGAGCCGACATCGAGGTGCCAAACCGGAGCGTCGATATGAACTCTTGGCTCCGATCAGCCTGTTATCCCCGGCGTACCTTTTATCCGTTGAGCGATGGCCCTTCCATACAGAACCACCGGATCACTAAGGCCTGCTTTCGCATCTGCTCGACTTGTAGGTCTCGCAGTTAACCACACTTATGCCTTTGCACTCGACGGCCGATTTCCAAACGGCCTGAGTGTAGCTTCGCGCGCCTCCGTTACAATTTAGGAGGCGACCGCCCCAGTCAAACTACCCGTCTTACTATGTCCCTCTTCCCGATCAGGGAAGCAGGTTAGAATCACAACAATCGCAGGGTGGTATCTCACCGTTGGCTCCACCAAACCCGAAAGTCTGGCTTCAAAGCCTCCCACCTATCCTGCGCAGCAATGGCCGTAAACCATAGTAAAAGTATAGTAAAGGTGCACGGGGTCTTTTCGTCTAGCTGCGGGTAACCGGCATCTTCACCGGTACTACAAGTTCGCCGAGCAACTCGTTAAGACAGTCGTACGATCGTTACTCCATTCGTGCAGGTCGGAACTTACCCGACAAGGAATTTCGCTACCTTAGGACCGTTATAGTTACGGCCGCCGTTCACCGGGGCTTCAATTCAAAGCTTCGCCTTGCGGCTAACCTCTCCTTTTAACCTTCCGGCACCGGGCAGGAGTCAGCCCCTATACGTCGTTTTTGACTTTGCAGAGACCTGTGTTTTTGTTAAACAGTCGCCGTACGCGTTTCACTGCGGCCACTCAGGGCTATTCACCCCATGTGGCGACCCTTCTCCCGAAGTTACGGGTCTAATTTGCCGAGTTCCTTAACAAGCTTTCACTCGAGCGCCTTTGGATATTCTCCTCGTCTACCTGTGTCGGTTTGTGGTACGGTTCCCAATCTCTCTCCTTAGAGGTTTTTCTTGGCAGCGTGAACTCGGCAGCTTTCAGCCATACGGCTTACTGCTTTGCGCCTCACTGTTAAGTCTCTCCGGATTTGCCTAGAGAAACCAGCTTGCGCGCATCGAACCCCATAGCCATAGGAGGTCCTGCCTATCCTTCTGCGTCACCCCGTCGTGATAACGAAATATTGGGAGGTCCGGAATATTAACCGGATTTCCATCGTCTACGCCTCTCGGCCTCGACTTAGGGACCGCCTAACCCTGAGCGGATTAACCTTCCTCAGGAAACCTTAGACTTTCGGCGTGAAGGGTTCTCACCTTCATTATCGCTACTTATGCCGGCAGGGTCTCTTCTCAACGCTCCATCAGTCTTCTCAGTCTGACTTCATCGCTGTGAGAATGCTCTCCTACCACGCACACCATAAGTGTGCATCCGCTGCTTCGGTATATAGTTTTAGCCCCGTTGTATTGTCGGCACCGGACCGCTTGACCAGTGAGCTATTACGCTTTCTTTAAAGGATGGCTGCTTCTAAGCCAACCTCCTGGCTGTCTGAGGGTTCCGACTTCCTTTCCCACTTAACTGTAATTTTGGGACCTTAGCTGGCGGTCTGGACTGTTTTCCTCTCGACTGTGAAGCTTAGCCCCCACAGTCTGACTGCCGTGCTGGTTGTGATCGGCATTCGAAGTTTGGTTGGATTCAGTAAGCCGGAAAGCCCCCTAGTCCATCCATGTCTCTACCACCGATCCAAATCACACGACGCTAGCCCTAAAGCTATTTCGGAGAGAACGAGCTATCACGGAATTTGATTAGCCTTTCACCCCTACCCTCAGCTCATCCGAGCTTTTTTCAACAAACACCGGTTCGGTCCTCCAATGGGTGTTACCCCATCTTCAACCTGGCCAAGGGTAGATCATCCCGCTTCGCGTCTATTCCTGCCAACTTAACGCCCTATTCAGACTCGCTTTCGCTGCGGCTCGCTCACGCTTAACCTTGCTGACAAGAATAACTAGCCGGCTCATTATGCAATAGGCACGCGGTCAGACATTCCCTTTCGGGCATAGTCCTCCCACTGCTTGTAGGCACACGGTTTCAGGTACTTTTCACTCCCCTCAATGGGGTGCTTTTCGCCTTTCCCTCACGGTACTGGTTCACTATCGGTCAGAAACGAGTATTTAGCCTTACGGGATGGTCCCCGTGGATTCAAGCAGGGTTTCTCGTGCCCCGCCTTACTCAGGTACCTGCTTCGAGTCTGGATCGATTTCGTCTACGCGCCTGTCACGCTCTATGGAGTCTCTTTCCAGAGACTTCGACTATCGACCAGATTGGTAACTCTACTGTCGCAGGCCCTACAACCCCCGATACACCTTGATGCAACGGGTTTGGGCTATTCCGAGTTCGCTCGCCACTACTATCGGAATCGAGGTTTCTTTCTTCTCCTGGAGGTACTGAGATGGTTCACTTCCCTCCGTTCGCTTCATCCTACCTATGTATTCAGTAGGTGATAACCAGGTTTTGCCTGGCTGGGTTTCCCCATTCGGAAATCTCCGGATCAACGCCTGTGTGCGGCTCCCCGAAGCTTATCGCAGCTTGCCACGTCCTTCATCGCCTGTTTCTGCCAAGGCATCCACCGTGCGCCCTTAGTAGCTTGACCATAGAATTTACTCACACGCAGCAGCAACAACCCGCCATCGTCGAGCACGCTACGTTTAGTCCGCCAGAATCGTCGTTCTGCAACGATTCGATATGTATCTAAAGACACTCAACACTGTAATCAGCTCACCAACCAGAACTTACCTGGAAGGTTATAGCTGCTCAGCCTTGTAGTTATATTTACCCAATCTATTCAGTTGTCAAAAATCACCTAGCGGCCATCGCCACTATCGCGCCCTAGGGCGGCTTGAGCAGTCTGCTCAAGGCTCATATGCTCGGTCAAGCACATCAGCCTCAAGCAGGCGGAAACGATCTCGAGAGATGGTGGAGCTGAACGGGATCGAACCGTTGACCCCCTGCTTGCAAAGCAGGTGCTCTCCCAACTGAGCTACAGCCCCGTAGATCCAGCGCAGAAGCGCGGGATAGAAGTGGTGGGCCTGGGTAGATTCGAACTACCGACCTCACCCTTATCAGGGGTGCGCTCTAACCAACTGAGCTACAGGCCCGGCAAAACGCTGCCGCCGAAGCTGAAGCGCAGTTGCTGCTCTGTCGCCGGCCCAAAGGCCGGCTGTGAGCTCTCTCGAAAGGTTTCGAGGACACAGTTGAACACGCTAGGAGGCTACGCCTCCGTTTACCGTCGATCTCAACAAGAACGAGAAAGAGATGGTTCAGTACAAGCTCTCCGTAGCTGTCGGCTTGCGCCGACGCTCTTGGAGGTTTCTGGTCTCATGCCATCTCAGCTCTCGCTGTCCGCTCCCGCGGATCGGTGGCAATTACCAGACTGTTCTCTCTTAGAAAGGAGGTGATCCAGCCGCAGGTTCTCCTACGGCTACCTTGTTACGACTTCACCCCAATCATGAATTACACCTTGGGCGGCTGCTCCCTTGCGGTTAGCGCACCGACTTCTAGTGCAACCCACTTTCGTGATGTGACGGGCGGTGTGTACAAGGCCCGGGAACGTATTCACCGTGGCATGCTGATCCACGATTACTAGCGATTCCAGCTTCATGGAGTCGAGTTGCAGACTCCAATCCGAACTGAGGCCGGCTTTTTCCGATTAGCTCCCCCTCGCGGGTTTGCAGCGGTTTGTACCGGCCATTGTAGCACGTGTGTAGCCCTGGACATAAAGGCCATGAGGACTTGACGTCATCCCCACCTTCCTCCCCGTTATCCGAGGCGGTTTCGTCAGAGTGCTCAACTAAATGGTAGCAACTGAAGATAAGGGTTGCGCTCGTTGCGGGACTTAACCCAACATCTCACGACACGAGCTGACGACAGCCATGCAGCACCTGTGCAACAGGTCCCTTGCGGGAAATATCCATCTCTGAATACAGCCTGTCCATGTCAAGCCCTGGTAAGGTTCTGCGCGTTGCTTCGAATTAAACCACATGCTCCACCGCTTGTGCGGGCCCCCGTCAATTCCTTTGAGTTTCAGCCTTGCGACCGTACTCCCCAGGCGGATTGCTTATCGCGTTAGCTTCGACACGGCAGGATTGGGTACCTGCCACATCAAGCAATCATCGTTTAGGGCTAGGACTACCAGGGTATCTAATCCTGTTTGCTCCCCTAGCTTTCGTGCCTCAGCGTCAGTTATGGTCCAGTGAGCCGCTTTCGCCACAGGTGTTCCTTCCGATATCTACGCATTTCACCGCTACACCGGAAATTCCACTCACCTCTCCCATACTCAAGCCCGACAGTTTCCCATGCAGACTCTGGGTTGAGCCCAGAGATTTCACATGAGACTTGTCAAACCGCCTACGCACCCTTTACGCCCAATAATTCCGAACAACGCTTGCCCCCCTCGTATTACCGCGGCTGCTGGCACGAAGTTAGCCGGGGCTTCTTCTATAGGTACCGTCATTATCTTCCCTATCGAAAGGAGTTTACATCCCAAGGGATTTCATCCTCCACGCGGCGTTGCTGCGTCAGGGTTTCCCCCATTGCGCAAAATTCCCCACTGCTGCCTCCCGTAGGAGTCTGGACCGTGTTTCAGTTCCAGTGTGTCCGTGCGCCCTCTCAGGCCGGATACAGATCATCGTCTTGGTGGGCCATTACCCCGCCAACTAACTAATCTGCCGCGAACTCCTCTCCAAGCGCATTGCTGCTTTGACTCGTAAGTGTTATGCGGTATTAGCCCAGATTTCTCTAGGTTATTCCCCACTCGGAGGTAGATGATTCACGTGTTACTCACCCGTGCGCCACTTTACTCAGGGATTGCTCCCCTTTCTCGTGCGACTTGCATGTGTTAGGCACGCCGCCAGCGTTGATTCTGAGCCAGGATCAAACTCTCGTTTAATCTTGGTATGCTCGCGTCCAAGGACAGGGGTCCCGGACTGACCGAGCGCCTGCAGCTGCTCGAAAGAGCTGCAGGATGTAACTAGTGAGAATGACTGAACCGAAGTTCGTCTTGTCTCACGACTGGCATGTTCAACTATGTTGTCAAAGATCCTAGCGGATCCGCCTTAGCGGTCAGCTTTGGATCAAGGACCTCACCGAGCTAAGCTCTGGTGCGTGTCCTCGAACTTGTGCGCATATTGTCTGGGAGATGCTTCGTCTCGTTCAAGCTTATTGCTTGCTAAACCAGATCTTGGCGAACTTTCTTAGAGTATCGCCGTTTGTCGCGCCTGTCAACCGCGTTCTTTCCGAAGCGTTATTCTCTCCAGATGAAGAGTGTGGTGCTCGGAATCGGTTGACAGGTCAAGAAATAATCTCGACGCGACCGCGCTTGTGTGAAATATCGTGCCACGGGATAAGATCCAGTGGGGAGCTCTAAGCTCCGAGGTATTGCAGTAGCTTGGGCTTGGATACGGGGGCGACGCCTCACCGCGATCAAACACTTGGACTGCGCTTCGACATCCTGAACATCTCTTCAGGAGTCAAGCTCGAACTAATCTGCTTCTTGTCGCCCGGCCTGTATGCTTTCGCTGTCCAGTGCCTTGCTGCGACTTCCTGAGAGTACCAGCGGTGCTGCTCGGATGCAACCCCGCTGCTGTGGAATTTGTGAAAAACTTGGATTCCCTCGCTTGTTGCCTCTCATCATGTCGCCGGCCGGCCCGTAACACTCACGCAAATACGAGTCTCCGATCACACCCGTTCCGCCGCCGCCGCGCTACACTGCCTCAATCGCCACCTGCTTGAAAGGCTCCTCGGCCTGTGCCTCCTCAGACCTCTCGTGGTGCCCTCTCCCCCTCGCCCCCGCCTGTCAGCCTTCCTCCTCTGCTCCGCTTCTTCTCCGTAGGGACGGTTCTCCTCACGCTCTGTTCGTGGGTTGTCGCTGTTCTTGTCTGGGCCAGCGGTCGCACAGAACAAGGTGGAATGTGGGCCCACTACGACGATCGTTTCGCTGATCTCACGCACTACGACCGCATCTTTCTCCTCCTCCACGATGCTCGCTTCTTTACTGGCGCGGAACGATTTGCCTATCCCGCACCGGCCGCTCTTGTGTATGACCTCCTCCTGCACCTTGGCCCTCTTCGACTTGCCGTCTTTCTCGCCTTTACTCTCCTTCTCGGCGTCGTCCCCGCCATCCTCCTTGGCCGCGCCCTGGTTGGCCGGGGTCTCGCCGTCACCTCAACCACTGTCTTTCTCTCGCTTCTGCTCCTTACCTCCTGGCCTCTTCTTTTCCTCCTGGAACGCGGCAATATCGAGTCTGTCGTTATCTCCTTCACCTTCGCCGCGGCTGTTGCCTTCTGGCAGGGACGACCCTTTTGTGCCGGGGTGCTGTGGGGTCTGGCTGCCTCGCTCAAGATCTATCCCCTTGTTTTGCTTCTCCTGCTCTGCAATCGCCGGCAGCGCGCGGCCGCACTCCTCGGCTTGGTGACCTTTGCCTCAGCCCTTGAGCTCAGCTTTTGGTTCGTCGGACCTACTGTTCGCCTGGCCGCTCTCGGCACGCTCCACGGAATCGGCGGCTTTGTTTCGACCTACGCCATGAAGACCCGCGGCGACGAGCTCCGCTTCGACCACTCCTATCTCGCCTTCTTCAAGGCCCCACTCGCGATCCGTCATCTCCACGCCAACCCTGACGTAAGCTGGCTCAGCCACACCTACCTGATCCTGTTCGGTATCTCCGCGGTCATGGTCTATCTCCTCCGTGTGCGTCACCTTTCGCGCATAAATCAGTTCACCCTGATCAGCATCGCCATGGTCTCGCTGCCGCCCGTGTCGTACGACTACACCCTGCTCCACCTCTATCCCGCCTTTGCGCTGCTCACCTTCCTTGCCGTCGACGCTTTCCGGCGCGGCTCCACCCCTGTTGTTCTGAAACACCTGTTCTGGTGCTTCACTCTTCTCTTTGCATCAGAAAATTTCGTCTATTGGCTAGGTCTCCGCCTCAGCGGCCCCATCAAAGCCACGGCCCTATTTCTCGCGACGCTCACCCTGCTCCAGAACAACCTGCCCGACCCACTCGCTGGTCCCGGCGGGGATCCAGTTCTCCCCTCTTAGCGCGTTGACCTGTTACTGCGGCCGGAAGCTCGCGAGCATGGCATCGAACATCGGCTTAAGCGTGCTGAACTCCCGCTCGGGCGCCACAAACACCAGGTAACTCACATCTCCATCCGGCCGCGCCACCGTGACCAGCCAATCGCGCTCCGGCAGCTGTACTCCCCCGGCGATCACCGGCGAGGTCCCGCCGAGCACCACTGCCTGCGCCGGCCTGCCGGCCACTTGCAGTCCCGTCGCCGCTCCTGCCTGCGACAGCCCAGATCCTTGCCCGACGAATCCCCGCACCAGTGCCGTCGTTGCCGCTGCCAGCGAGGCCGCATCGGTCACCCCGTTTCCATCCTGTTTCGCGATCCCTGCGACCACGCCGTACGCCACACCAAAGCTGCCGGCGCCATTGGTCGGTGCAAGCGTCACAGTTCCATCCGCGTCGTCGGTCCGCTTCCAGCTCGAAGGTGCCTGCATGGCAGAGCGCGACAGCTGTACCGCCACCGTTCGATCATTCAGCCCCATAGCCGCGCGGCTCAGTGGTGCAACCGTCTGTACCGGAACTGCGGCCGGCCCGTTGCTCTGTCCCGGCACCGGCGCCGCAGGGCTATTCGCCATCACCACACCGTTCCCGCCCGGCTGCGCCGCATACAGGCCGCTCTGCTTCCAGGCACCCACCTTCACCTCTTTGGCGGTCAACGCCTCGCGCGTCATGGCGGTCGCATGCATCGTCGTAAACGCCGGCGTGGTCACTACCGGATGCTCCAGCCGCGGCAGCGTCGCGATCTCCGCGTTCACATACTCCGTCCGATTGCCCGGATTCGGATGATCACTCAGGAACTGTGCCCCACCCGCACCGTACTTTGCCTTGATCGTCTCGAAGAACTGCGGCAGCCCACGCGGATCGTAGCCCGCCTGGTTGAGAATGTTCACGCCTTCGAGATCCGCCTGTTGCTCGTCCCCACGCGACATATGCAGAAAGTCAAGATTCTGCCCGTACCCGATTCCCGCCTGCGCGAGTGATCCTGCTGCGCTGTCGCCCAGCAGAATAGCCGAGCCGATCGCTCCCAGCCCGTACAAAATGCTCTTGTTCCTCTGTTTCCCCAGATTGCAGGTCGAGTGGCGCATCACCACGTGCGAGATCTCATGCGCCATCACCCCCGCCAGCTGCGCCTCGGTCTCCGCCGCCTGGATCGTCCCCAGGTTTACAAAAATCGATCCGCCCGGTAGCGCAAAGGCGTTGATCTCCTCACTCGCCACCACATGAAAGCTGAACGGCCACTGCCGCTGCACGCCGGGCACCAGCGGCGCCTGCGTGACCAGCTTCGCACCGAGCGCCTGCACGTACCGCGTCACCGGATCACTCTCCGGCAAGACCGGCATCTGGCTGTACACCTGCCGCGCGACCTTGTTGCCCTCGGCAATCTCCTGATCTTCGGTGAAGGAGTTGCGAC
The DNA here is from genome assembly GCA_964235665.1 of uncultured Acidobacteriaceae bacterium. Taxonomy (GTDB): domain Bacteria; phylum Acidobacteriota; class Terriglobia; order Terriglobales; family Acidobacteriaceae; genus Edaphobacter. Next base: position 757,898 of record CAXSAY010000001.1, on the reverse strand, counting down.
ACGTTACAGGCTCAAATCGCGCCCATGCCCGCTTCCCGCACCCTGCTGTCAGAAAGAGAACGCCTAGCAGCACTGCCCGTATCCGTCGCACGCCCATCCGTCTCGCCCTCATCTTCATCACTCCCACAACGCCCAGGTCGCCAGCCCCGTCCCTCAGCTCGCCGGTCTGGTGATCACACCCAGATCCGACATTCCGTTCACGAAGTACTGCACAGCCAGTGCCACTAGCAGCAGACCCATCACCCGCACCAGAATGCGAATGCCCGTCTCGCCCAGCGCCTTCGCCACCCGGTCCGAGTTCCCCAGCACCAGATAGCAGATCACCGCCGTCACGAGAATCGATCCCATAATCGCCGCCATCTGCCACCACACCTGCACCTGCCCTACCAGCACCATCACGCTGGTGATCGATCCCGGCCCAGCCAGCATCGGCACACCCAGCGGCACGATCCCCGCATCCTGCTTGTGCGTTGCCTCCTCGGCCTCCTCGCTCGACTCCTGCGTGGCCGACCGCTTCGCCTCGAGCATGTCCAGCCCGATCAGCAGCAGAATGATTCCGCCCGCAATCTCAAAGGCCGCAATCGAAATTCCAAACAGCTGAAACAGGTACTTTCCCGCCACCGAGAACAGCGTCAATACAATCCAGGCTGTCAGCGTCGCTTTCCGCGCAATCTGCTTCCGCCGGACGCCATTTGCGCCCTCCGTCACCGCCAGAAACGTCGGCAGCGCCGCAAACGGGTCCACCAGAAAGAAGATCGAACTCAGCGCCAGCAGCGAAAACCGCACGTACACGGAGTTGCTCAGTCCAGCGAGATTCACGGAATAGAGAGCCAAAGTCACTCCGCCATTCTCCCATGCGCTACGAGGAGCCTCTGTCAGCGCGGAGGAGCGATCGCGTCTTCAGAGCGCAGGGTGGGAAGCGGATATCGAACCAGCAGAACGGCCGCCCAAAAGAGCGCCGCGGCCTTGATCATGCCATTCATGTGAAAGGCAATCCAGAACACAAAGTTTTCCGACGCGAGAATCAGCGTGAAGCACCAGAACAGCGACCGTAACGCGGCGATCGATCGCGCCTCTCGCTCCGAGCCAAGCAGAAGAAGCACCAGCAGCCCAAAACTCGGATAGAGATGCATCAGGGTGTAATCGTAAGAGACCGGCGGCAGCGCAACCATCGCGATCACGACCAGGATGTACTGGTTGAGATCCGGCAGCGTGCGAAATCGAGTCACATAGAGAACCACAATCCCCATTCCGGCAACCAGGAAATACACCGCGCTCAGATGACTCACGTCAGGGCTGAGGTGGAGGCGGTGAATGGCAAGCGGCTGCTTCAGAAACGCCAAGAACGAGTGGTCGTGCCGCAGCTCCCATTCTCTGGAGCGGGTCGCATACGAGCCGACAAAGCCGCTAATACCCTGAACGGTGCCGCGAGCCGCAAATGAAATCGTGGGTCCTACAAACCAGAAACTCGCCAGCAGAGTCGCCACCATCGTCCCCGCGCCGATCGAGAATGCACCTATCCGGCGACGAGAGAGAAACAGCACCAGCAGCACCGCCGGGTAGATCTTCAACGCAGCGGCCAAACCCCACAGACACGCCGCCACACCGGGCTGCTTACGCCAGAAGGCCACCGAACCGACCAGCGTCAGCAAAACCAGCAGACTCTCGATGTTGGCCCGCTCCAATAGAAACAGCAGTGGCCAGGAGGTCAACACCGCCGTACCCAGAAGGCCGATCACGGAGCCTATCGGCATCGCGCGTGTCGCCAGCTTCCTGCCGAACACCAATGCTGGAATGACGGCAAGCAGCACCGTAAAGATCAGGAACGCAGCCAGCCGATGCGTGGTCAGGTGCATCAACCCGTCGTACACCACTGCCGCCGGCGCAGGGTAGGCAAAGCGCTCCGGCCCGGTGAAGAATCGCTCCTGATGAAGGTAGGGAAAGACCGTGTCATAGTGCGTCAAATCTGCGAAGCGATCATCGTAGCGACTCCACATGCCGCCCCGTTCCTCAAAGCCCGCCCGCCAAACCAGTCCGGCGACCACCCAGGACAGCACCGTCAGCAACCATGAAACAATCATAAAGTTGCGAAGAGGCGCCGCCAGCCCTTCGGCATGGCCCACTCGTACTCTCGACATAAAAGACATATCCTTGGCGAAGACTGGTTGAGACCTCGGCGAAGAAGGTGTGATCTCCACACGCTTTCCTTCAAAATGACCTCAAGCTCCCACCTAGACTACAAGTGCCGTGCCTCACCGCAACACCTGCATTCGCAAAGCACAACCTATAATCAGTGCTTCTCACATCGAGGATCGAATATGCCCCTGCAAACTACCACAAACATCTGGCGCAACGGTGCGCTCATCCCCTGGGAAGACGCCCAGATCCACGTCATGAGCCACGTCGTCCACTACGGCTCCTCCATCTTTGAAGGCATCCGTTGTTATAGCCAGACCGGCGCGGGCGGCTCAGAGCCAGGCAACGGCATCTTCCGCCTCCCAGAGCACATGGCCCGCTTCATCGATTCGGCCAAGATCTATCGCATGCCGATCCCCTACACCGTCGACCAGCTCTGCACTGCGGTCATCGATGTCGTCGAGGCCAATGGCATCGCGCCCTGCTACATCCGCCCCGTCGCCTTCCGCGGCTACGGTGAGATCGGCGTGAATCCGCTTCGTTCCCCGGTCGAGGTCTACATCGCCAACTTTCCCTGGGGCAAATACGTCCCCGGAACCACCGGCGCCGATGTGTGCATCTCCTCCTGGTCCCGCCTCGCTCCCAACACCATGCCGTCCCTCGCCAAGGCCGGCGCCAACTACATGAACTCGCAGCTCATTCGCATGGAAGCCGAGATCAACGGCTACGCCGAAGGCATCGCACTCGACGTCAACGGCTACCTCTCCGAAGGTTCCGGCGAGAACCTCTTCGTCGTCCGCGGCGGCACCCTTTACACCACGCCACTCGCCAACTCCGTCCTCAACGGCATCACCCGCGCCTCCGTCCTCACCATCGCGAAGGAGTTTGGCATTCCCGTTGTGGAACAGGCACTTCCTCGCGAACTTCTCTACATCGCCGACGAAGCCTTCTTTACCGGCACCGCCGCCGAGGTCACCCACCTCCGCTCCGTCGATCGCATCCTGGTCGGCGACGGCTCCATGGGCCCGATCACCACTGCCATTCACGACGAGTTCTACGCCCTGGTCAATGGCACCAAGCCTGATCGCTTCAACTGGCTCACCCCGGTCAAGGTCAAGACCGCTGAACCCGTCGTCGCCTAAGAGCTCTTTCCCTCGATCATCAGCAAAGCGCGGCCACCCACATCGGGTGGCCGTTCTCTCAGAAGGATCGGCGCCGCTCCGAGGTGATCCTTCCACACCCGTTTCGTCACCCTCTGCTCTACGTCAGCGATCGCAGCACGCTGATGGTCAGCTCCTCGCGCAAGAGCGCTTTGGCCTTGTTCAAGCCATCCTTCGCCCCAGCCAGATGCGCCTCGAGCGCCGCCTCATTCTCCCACTCCTCATACGTGTAGAACGATCCCGTGTAGTACTTGTCCTCGAAGACGTCATAACGCAGGCAGCCAGACTCCTTCCGTGAAGGTGCTGCCAGCGCCTCGAGCATTGTGCGCACCTCGCCTTCATGCCCCGACTTCGCACGCATCTGCCCTACGACGCTGATCGCGTCGCCTTTCGTGTCACCGTTCTTTCCAAACAAGCTCATAGTCTCTCCTCGCGGTTCTAGAGGGTTCGATGGTAGACACGCGGCTCACGCATTCCGCGGAAGAGCTTGAACTGCACCACATCCCTGCACGTGTTGATCGCCCGCTCCCTGCGTCAACTTTTCTGCCCGACCCTCGTATTTTTTTGTTGTGAATTCTCCGCGTTGCCCGTAAGGTGAACCCACCTCTACAACTGATTTCCAAGTTTCAGGCTCACTGAATCACTGCTCTTTCTCTTAGAAACCCGCAGTCCGTCAGATCGTCCGCCATTTTGTTGTAGCCGCACCCGCACGTCCCAACGAAAAACACCACCCCAGAGGTGGTCATAGACCCGTATTGCCTTAGGAGCGCCTGTGCTGAACTACATACGCCGCTGCACTGCCGTATCGCTAGCTCTTCTCGTACTCATCCTTCTGCATCCACTCTCGCTTGCCCAGACCTTTCGCGGCGGCATCAACGGCACCGTCACAGACGCTAGTGGAGCCAACGTCCCCGGCGCCACCGTCACCGCTACCAACGTCGATACGCAGGCCACTATCTCCTCCGTCTCCACCTCATCTGGTGAATTTCTCTTTCAGGATCTGCCTCTTGGCACCTACACCGTCCTTGTCTCAGCCGGCGGCTTTGACTCCTCGAAAACTGACAAGATCATGGTCTCCGCGGGCGTCATCTATACCCTTCCGGTCAAGCTGATGGTCGCCAGCGCCGGTACCAACACCATCGTTGAGGTTGACGCAGCCGCCATTACGCTCGATACCACGACAGTCACCCAGACCACCGTCCTCACCTCGAAGGAAGTCGCCGATCTTCCCCTGAATGGCCGTGACTTCACCCAGATCGTTCAGCTCACGCCCGGCTACGCTGGCTACTCCGGCGGCGGCTACGGTTCACTCAACGGCACTCGCGCCAATCAGATGAACTGGCAGATCGACGGTGTTGACAACAACGATCTCTGGCACAACATTCCCGCCGTCAACCAGGGCGGCGTCTCCGGCATCGCCGGCATCATCCTCCCGCTTGACGCCGTCGATCAGTTCTCGGCTCAAACCCAGGCCTCGCCTGAAGGCGGCCGGAATCCTGGCGGCACGATCAATCTCACCCTCCGCTCCGGAACCAACGCCCTCCACGGTACCGCCTACTACTTCAATCGCAACGAGCTCTTCGGCGCCAAGAACCCCTTCGATACTACCGTCGGCAACAAGCAGAAGGTGCGTAACTACAACACCGGCTTCTCCGTCGGCGGTCCCTTCCTCAAAGACAAGCTCTTCGGCTTTCTCACGTTTGAACACCAGCGCTTCGTCATCGGCGAATCGCAAAGCGCCACCGAGCCCTCCGTCGGCTGGCAGGCTAAAGCCACTCAGATCCTCGCCACCCAGGGCCTCACCCCGCTTCCCGTGATGCAGCGTACCCTCAACGCCCTTTGGGGAGCCAACGTTCTCGCTCAGGACACCGTCGGTGTCGTCGATAACTATCACTCCACCGATCCGGAGTTTGGCTACAGCTGGAATGGTCTCGCCAAAGTCGACTACCGCCTCTCCTCCAAGGACAATCTTTCCGTGCATTGGTTCGTCGGCCAGGGCAATCAGGTCGCACCCGTCGGCTCACAGCTCCTCAGCTACTACGAGGTCGCCCCCATCCACGTGCAGAACATCGCCATCGTCTACAACCGCGTCATCAACCCCAACATCACCAACCAGATTCTGGCAGGCGTCAACTACTTCAACCAGGTCTTCAACGACTTCAACACCGGCTTCAACGTGCAAAGCCTCGGCTTCGATACCGGTGCTACCTTCACCAACGCGCCCAATATCAACATCGGCGACTTTGATCCTGTCGGCCTCACCCCTCCCGAGGGCCGCAACGACATCACCGGTCATCTCACCGATCAACTCTCCTGGATTAAGGGCGCTCACCAGATGCGCTTTGGTGGCGAGTTCCGCCAGGCGCAGCTTGACGAGTTCTACCACCGCAAAGCCACCGGCTCCTTTACCTTCGATGGCACCCAGGTCGGCGGTGGCGTCGATACCTACGCCTCGGCCCTCGCAGACTACCTTGCCGGCCGAACCTCCTCCGCCTCCATCACCGTCGGCGATCCCGAGCGTCAGGTCTTCGTCAACACCTTCTTCCTTAACGCCGGCGACTCCTGGCAGGCCAGCAAGAAGCTCGACATCAACTACGGCGTTCGCTACGACTACACCGGCCCACTCCACAACAGCAACAAAGATATGTCCGTCTTCCGCCCCAACCTCACCGCCACCAACGGCCTCGGCATTCAGGGCCAGAACATCGACAATCTCTTTCAGCAGTACCGGACCTCCATCAGCCCTCGCATCGGCGTCAGCTACGCTGCGGATGAGAAGACCGTCTTCCGCGCTGGCTATGGCTGGTACTTCGACAGCCCGAACCTGAACCCCTTCCTCGATAACCGTCCCGGCAATCAGGCTCCGAACGGCGTCGAAGGCAATCCAACCGCCAACAACCCCGTCGCCACGGTCAGCGCCAACGGCGGCAAGACGCAGATCATCGACGGAACGTCGATCTTCCCCACCAGCGTCAACATCGTCCAGCAGTGCCAACCCACCAGCCCCTGCGGCATCTTCTCGGTCAACCCCAACTTCCGTCCGTCGTATAACGAGAACTACTCCTTCAACATCGAGCGAACCCTGGCGCCCAACGTCATCCTGCAGCTTGGCTACGTCGGCAGTGAGGGCCGTCATCTTCTCAGCCTGCTCGATATCAACCAGGTTGCTCCAGGCGTCTACTCCTCCGGCGACGCCGTCCAGGCAGCTCGGCCTTACTTCAACCAGTTCCCTCAGTACGGCAATATCAACCAGATCGAAAGCATCGGCACCTCTAACTACAACTCGCTACAGGCGCAGCTCCGGCTGCAGGGCTTCCATGGGCTCTCCATGCAAAGCATCTACACCTGGAGTCACAACCTCGATGAGGTCACCGCCTACCGCGGCGCGTTGCCGCAGGACAGCCGAAACTTCAAAGGCGACTACAGCAACTCGGACTTTGACACCCGCAACACCTTCGTCAACTTCGTCTCCTACTCCCTCCCCGGCTCCAGCCACGGCCCGCGAGCCCTCTCGAATGGTTGGATCCTTAACAGCCTGATCTCCCTCCATGGCGGTCAGCCCTTCAACATCCTCGCCTCTGGAGACATCAGCGGCACCAACGAAGGCAACGACCGTGCGGTCCTCGTTGGCGATCCGCGCAAAGGCTTTGCGGGTCAGAAGCCGAACGTAAGCTGGCTCGATCCTGCAGCCTTCGCCAACCCAACCCCAGGCACCTTCAGCTCGCTTCGTCGCAACAGCTTCTACGGCCCCGGCTTCGCCGATGTCGATCTCTCCGTCTTCAAGGATACTCACGTCACAGAGCGCGCTACCATCCAGCTCCGCGCCGAGATGTTCAATCTCTTCAACCGCAGCAACTTCGCCCCTCCGGGAAGCGCCAGCAGTGGCGGTAGCTTCGTCCTCAACAGCACCATCGGCGGCTACAACGGTGCTCCTGGTATAGGCGCCGGCGAGCCCTTCAACACCCAGTTCGGCGCCAAGGTCATCTTCTAACTCACCCTGCGCTACAGACAGAAATGCCCTGCAATCCATTCGGATCGCAGGGCATTTCTTCGTCAGAGAACCTCCGGAACCGCTACGCCGGCACTACCACCGCCTTCGCCTTTGCGATCCCATGTACAAAGGCTTCCCCAGTCTTCAGGTGCTCGTTCACCAGCTTCGCCGGCGTATGCGCCAGCCACATCGCCGCAGAAATATCTTGGTACGTCCCGATCGGAAACACTTCCAAAAACAGCAGGTCTTCCGTCCCCGTGTTTTCGATGTAGTGCGGCATCGACATGTTGATATACCCCACGTCGCCCTCTTCGAAGTCAAACGTCCGCGCCTTCGCCCCCGCCTCAAACACCGTCATGCGGCCCTTGCCACTCACGTAGTACTGCCATTCATCACTGAGCGGATGCCAGTGCATCTCGCGCAGACCACCTGGCTTTAATCGCACGATCGCCGCCGCGATCGGCGTCACAGGAAACAGCGTCGCATCCACAATCCGCACCTCACCGCCATGCGAAACCTTCGTCGGCGGCATCGTGCTCGCCTTGAACAGAAACTTGCTATCCACTACGCCCGTTCCCATCGCTGCCGCTTTCTGCTCCTCCGCGAGCGGCCCCGGCTCTTCTGTCGCAAAGATGAAGAGCTCCTTCTTCGGCGACTCTGTAAACGTCGACTCCGGCACCCCGAAGTTCTTTGCCAGCACCTCCTTCGGCGTATGCGCAAACCAGTCCGTCAAGAGGAACGTCCCAAACTCGTTGAAGTCGCCCTCGTTGAATACCAGCAGGAACTTGCACCCATCCGGGCCCAGACCCTGAATGGAGTGTGGAATCCCACCCGGAAATAGCCAGAGATCTCCCGCAGCCACCTCGTTCACGAAACTCTTTTCATCTGCGTCCACCGCGGTGATACGGGCGTTGCCGTAGATCATGTAGGCCCACTCCGCACTCGGATGCCAATGCATCTCCCGCACCCCGCCCCGGATCAGTCGCATCTCCACGCCTGCCATCGCCTTTGAGATCGGAAGCTCGCGCTCCGTCACCTGCCGCGTCCATCCCCCGTCTGTCAGACGCTTGTGCGCCAGCCCGAAGGAATACTTGAACGGCTTCACCGTCCCTTCATCCGTCTCCGGTGCAGACACCGAGCTGGGGTTCTCCGCATCAAGCGCCGCGTTGTTCGCTCCGGGCTGCATCTCATTGGGCAGATGATGATCCCCGGACCGTGGCACCACTCTGTCCTGTGCCTCGATCCCTGGTGCCGCGGCCGCTGCCGCCAGCGCCGCTCCACTTACCTCTAGAAATCGTCGCCGTGTTGTCTTTGTCTGCATCACATCGCCCTCCCCCCTAGTGTAACTAGAATCGTTACAATACATCTCTGAATTCACATCGCAGGCTTCATGCGCGTGCCTCACGCCCGTGCACGTTCCGCCTGTCACTTGCTAAGCTATGGCTCTTCTAAACGGGGATCTAGCCGAGACCGGCGCGTTCGCACCCGCACGCCCCAGACCTCTTCCAACAGACGCCAATCCACTTCCTGCAGATGTCCGCTTCCCGCGTCATCCTTCCGTCCACTCAACATCTCGGAAGAGAAAAAGCCCTCATCGCGAGCTGCGACAAGGGCCCCTCACTCTCATGCATCGTGTGTTATGGATGCACCGCGACAATCTGCTCATCGCTGGCTCGCAGCTCGTCCGATGCCGTCGCCAACTTCTCCCATCCCGGCAGATCCTGACTCCCGGTGATCAAGCGAGCCCCATCATTCAGCGTCAAATACGTCCATGCCCACTGTCTGAAGACCGCAAAGCGATTGCGGAAGCCGATCAGGAAGAAGATATGAACAACCAGCCATGTGACCCAGGCCATGAACCCGCTCCAATGCGCATGGAACGGCCACTTGATGTTCGCTACTGCCTTTGATCGGCCGATCGTCGCCATGTCGCCCTTGTCGAAGTAGCGGAACATCTTGTCCTTTCCCGCATGCCTCGTACCTTGCGCCGCACTCAGCATTGCGATTCGCTTCGCCGCATAGGTGCCCATCTGCATCGCCGGCTGTGCCACTCCCGGAACCTGCTTGCCGTCCTGGTCTACATGGGCCAGATCGCCGCAGACAAAGATCTCCTGATGGTTTGCTGGATTCAGATGCCCGTCAACCAGCACACAGCCTTTCTTATCCGTCGGCACGTCCAGCATCTTGCCGAGCGGCGACGCCTGAACGCCTGCGCCCCACAGCGTTACCACCGCATCAATGCGCTCATCACCGACCATCACATAGCCCGGCTGTACATCCGTCACGTGCGCGCCCGTGCGCACCGTCACATCCAGCATCTGCAGCTGCTTCATCGCACTCTTCTGCAGATCCTCCGGATAGGCCGCCAGCACACTTGGCGAACCCTCCAGAATCAGCACCTTCGCCATTCGTGGATCAATATGTCGAAAGTCCTTCGCCATATACAGCTTCGCAATGTCCGAGATCGCGCCAGCCAGCTCCACGCCCGTCGGTCCGCCGCCAATCACCACAAAGTTCAACGGTGGGTGCGATCCCGTCTCGACCATCTGGCGCTCCGCCAGCTCGAACGCTAGTAGAACCCGTCGTCGAATCTCTGTCGCGTCCTCTACGGTCTTCAAGCCCGGCGCCAGCTTTGACCACTCATCATGTCCGAAGTACGAATGCGTCGACCCGGTCGCCAGGATGAGATAGTCATACTCCAGGATCGATCCCGATTTTAGACACACCCGGTGCTTGTCCTTGTCGAACCCCACGACCTCGTCCATCAGCACTTCCACGTTCTGCTGCTTCTGCAGAATCGACCGGATCGGCTGTGCAATGTCCGCCGGAGACAACACCGCCAACGCCACCTGGTAGAGCAGCGGCTGAAACGTGTAGTGGTTCTTGCGGTCGATCAGCGTCACATCCACCGGCAGCTTCGCCAGGCCTTTCGCCGCATTGATCCCGGCAAATCCTCCGCCAATAATCACGATTCGCTTCCGGCTATTGCCCTGTGCTACTGCTGCCATTGCCATACATCTGACCTCCGTACCTTGTCTTTCTCTATCAGATGCGCACCGATCTCAATCGACCATAAGGAAGCCGGTAAACCGCGTCTCGCTCCCTCTCCTATCCACATTCCCCAGCCCTCTTCATGCTGCGTGAAAGGCCGTCCATTCCACCTGCATTACGTCCGCGTCCCCGTCCCCTAAGCCTGACTTTTCGCCCTTCCCCTTCCACCACGGCCCTTCTTCCGGACCCGAGAACCGCGTCCCAACTTCGACCTTGACCGCACCGGACTACACACGATCCGTCCTGTCTCCCCGCCGCTTCTTCCTTGCCTTCCTCCTTTCTCACCTCTCCCTATCAGCTCACCCCTGTCCGAACCGCATCGTCCTTGTCCGTTACGGTAGTCGCACCACCGTCACCGTCGCCGTCCCCTGGATTCCAGCAGCCGCCGTGATCTGGACCAACGATCCCGCCTGAACCGAACCACTCACCACCTCGCCGCCAGCGATCGTCACCAACCCGTTCGCATCACTCACCACCCGCATCGTTGAGCTGTTCAGCACCGCTGCCGCCGGGCATCGTCCGTGATCCGCACAGGCCTGCTGCAACGCCGTCACCGCCTGGTACACCGCTACGCTTGCCCCCATCACCGCGTGCCCAGCGGCGTCCGTCACCTGCAGAACGATCGGCTGCATCGTCATCGCAGCACTCACCTGCTGCCCGGCTCCACTCACCACCCGCACCTGCCATTCAGCCGCACTCACACCCTGCGCCGCCACCGTTCCGCACACCCCGCCCCAGGCGCAGGCTGATCCCTGCACCCGAACTCCAGCGCCCAGACCGGTCACCTGCACCGTCATCCCTGCCACGGATCCACTCGCGGAAGAGCTACCTGCGGCAAACTGCATCCCTGCCGCGCCCGTCCAGAGCACCGGAACACCACCCGTCCCGGCCGAGTTGTCGCTGAGGGCAACCTGCGTCATCCAGCTCGTCGCCACACCCTCTGCCACATACGCCACCGGCTGCACCGCCGTCACCGCCCTTTGCCGCGCCAGTACCGTCACGGTCGCCGTCTGCGCCAGAACTCTGGTTCCAGTCGTCGTCTGTGTGCCCGCCGTTTGCACAACGACCGTCAGCGTACCCGCCGCCGTCGCCGTCACCGCAGTGCTCGCCAATCCCTTGGCATCGGTCATCACTGTGCAGCTCGCCGCGCCGCACGCTCCCATCGTCGCCGAGCCCGCGCTCACCGAGAACGTCACCGCCTGCCCCGCAACCGCCGTCTTTCCATCCGCCAGCACCAGCCGCACCGCAAAGCCTCCTCCGATCGCATCTCCCGCGTACACCGTACCCGAGGGCGCCTGCACCACCTGCAACACATCCGGCAGAGCCTGGCCCATCACCGTCGTCGTCGCACTGCCCGCGGCCGAGCTCGCGACTACTGTAACCGCGCCCGCCGTCATCGGCGTCACCGTCACCTGAGCCATGCCACGTGCATCCGTCGTCACCGCGCATCCTGCCGCGCCGCATGCGCCCAGCATCGCCGAGCCCGCCGTCGTGCTGAACTGCACCGCTTCGCCTGCCACTGGACTTACTCCGTCCGCTGCCAGCACCTGTATCGCAAAGCTCGTCGTAGCCGCCGTTCCGACCGTGACAGCGCCGGTCGGCGCACTCACCACATGCATCGTCTCTACGCCGGCCGTAAACCCGGCCGTCACTGATCCGCTCGTCGCCGCTGCCGACAGCACCACCGCACCGCCCGCCGTCACCGTCACCGCACTCGCCGCCACGCCCTGCGCCGTCGTCATCACTGTGCACGTCGCTCCGCCGCACGCCATGAACTTGATTCCGCCGCCCATCGCGCTCAGCACCACCGCCTCACCCGCCACCGGCGAGCCGTCTCCACCCACCACCTTGACCGCAAACATCGTTCCCGGCGTCGCGCCCACCGTCACCACGCCCGCCGGCGCACTCACCAGAGACATCGTCTCCGCAGCCGCCCGGAAGCTAGCCGAGATCGTTCCCGCTGCGCTCGTTGCTGTCAGAGAGACGGTTCCGCTCACCAAGGGCGTCACCATCGTCGTTACCATACCCGTCGCGTCTGTCTTCAGACTGCACGTCGCGGCGCCGCATGCCTCCAGCCGCGCGCCCGTGCCCGTCATCGTCACCGTCTGTCCAGCTCGCACCGTCACGCCGTCGCCCGCCATCACACGCACCGCGAACACCGTGCTCGCCGGCGCACCCACGGTCGCCACACCCGTCGGCGCACTCACCAGCGTCATCACATCCGGTGCGACCACCACCGTAAAGCTCGCCGGCACCGAAAGCAGGCTCGTGCTCGCCGAAAGCTGTACCGCTCCGAGCGTCGTCGGCGTCACCGTCGTCGTCGCTAGGCCCTGCGCATTCGTCTTCACCGCGCAGCTCACCGAGCCACACACGCCAAACGTCGCATACCCCGTCGTCACCGCAAAGGTCACCGTCTCGTTCGCCACCGGCGTCACGCCATCAGCTGCCAGCACCTGCACCGCAAAGGCTGTCGCTGCCGCCTTGCCCTGCACCACCGTGCCCACCGGCGCACTCACCACCTGCAGCCGCTCCTGCACCGATCCGTATCCCAGCGCCGAGGTCATCGTCGTCACACCACTCGTCGTCACATCCCGTACCGCCACCGTCGCCAGCAGCGCCTTGGTCGAGCCCAACGCTCGCAGGCTCGGCGCCACCGCCGTAATTGCATTCGCCGTCACACTGGTCACCGTCGCCGCCACACCATTCACCGTCACCACATTGCCTGCACGAAAGCCCGTACCCGTAATCACCACCGTCCCGCCATTCGCTCCCACATTCGCCGGCTGAATCGTATCCGCGTAGAGCACCCGCGCCTGGTACGCAAAGTCCGGCCGCCCCGCGCCACGCTGGTCCGTGATCGCCATGCGCAAGCTGCCCGCGCCTGAGCCCGTCCCCTGCACCGAGACCGAACTCAGCCCGACACCAAAGCTGTTGAACGCCACCGGCGTCACCGCCACGGTCGGCGCCACGCCAGTCGCATCCGTCGCGTTCCACACACCAATCATCGGCATCGCCTTCACCATCGAAGCCGACCCGGTCTCATCAAGCGCCGTCACTTCCATCGTCAGGCTCCGGTTCGCCTTTACCGCCACGTTCGTCCATGCGCTGTGCGCGTACCCGCACAGTGCGCCGTTCCACCAGCCCGTCTGCGTCATCGCCACCGGCGTTCCCTCCGTGCCATCCGCGCCCGCATGGCAGTCGCTGACCGCATCGTTCGCCGTCAGCATAGCCCGCGGCCACGTATAGTACCGCCCCATGATGTCCGTCTCGGTCTGCATCGCCGATCCCGAAGGCGCCATCGTCAGCGATCCCGCAGCCATCGTCGCCAACGCGTAGGGCCCCGTGTACAGCGGGTTGATCGGCTCCGTCGTCACCACCACCGTCTGCCATGGGTCCGCCACCGGCATCGGCACCTGGCCCATCTTCCAGTAGCCTTCCCACACACCGTCATACACGCCAATGCTCTCAAGCGCCGACCCATCCTGCCCTGCAACCGGCGTCCCCGTCTGCTGCCGGAAGTTGTATCCGCTCACCGCCGACACCGTCTGCCACTCTTCCACCGTCGCCGAAAAATAAGGCCGACGCCGCACCGTCACGTTTACACCCTCCATGCCCTGCCCGTTCGGAAACGTCACAAAGCCGTCCAGCGTCGACGCATTCGCGAGCGTGTCCTGCTTGCCCGCCATCCCCGCGCCCTGCCCCTGCCAGATGAAGTACAGCTGCGACACCGCCGCCACATCGTCCGGCCGCAACGTAAACGGCTGCGGCAGGCACTGGTACGTATACGGCCCGCAGATCACATCAATCGGGTGCATGATCGGCCAGTTCGCCGCATCGTTCTTCGTCGGCACCGGCACACTCGTAAACACGTTATCGTTCGTCTGCGACCAGCCCAGCCCCAGCACCCGGCCAAACGCCCGTTCCAGCTGATATTGCATCTGCAGCTGCTTCTCCGCTTGCGGCCCCGTGCATCGTCCGTTCAGGATCAGCACCGCGTGCTGGATCGTCGAGTTCGACCCAAACGAATCCACACTTTCGACCACACCCGTTTGCAGGCATCCACTCGGGTCGCTTCCACCCGCGCCCAGCAGCGCATCAATCACCGATCCGTCCGTGTCATAGATCACCGCGATGTTCTTCGCCTGCCAGTTCGTCGCCCGCGCGTCGGCCGGCAGCACCGGCGTCGTCTGTCCCGCCATCGTGATCGCCGCTCCGGTCACGTGCTCGTCCAGCGATCCACCCTGCGTCAACACCAGCGAGGCCGTAGGCACATTCCAAACCGCCGCCGCCTGCGCCACCATCGCATCCGCCGCGGCATGGTTCACCGACGCACTCAGATCGCCCGGATCCGTGAAATACGTCGGCTGGCTGGTATACCACGCAATCGCCACACCCTGCGGCCAGAAGAACGGCGGCCCGCTCACCCATCGTGGCCCCGCTGCCTGCGCCGCCACACCCGCCAGCAGCATCGCCACACCCACCACACCCTGCATCATCGCAATCACCAGGCTCTTAGCGCGCATCGACCGTCTCCTTTTGCCATCCCGCCATCATCTGCAACACCGTCGCGACCGAGGCTTGCGCCACCGGCACCGATGCATCCTGTAACCGTGCCGTTTCAACACCGGCCGTCTCCGCCGCCACCGCCATGCTTTGCGCAGCCGCCGGCTTGGCACTGGCTGCCGCCACCACCGTCCGCACCGCATGTGTCTGCGGCATCACCTGCCCGGTGGTGCGGTTGCCATACACCACCGTCCGCGCCAGCTTCGCCGCCAGCCATCGCAGATCCGCCACCGGCGCATCCGTCGCTGTTGTTCCGTTCTCGGCCGCCACCAGGGGGCTCGATCCCTTAACCGGAATCGCGCCATCCATCCCGTCCACCGGCGAGCTCAAACCCGTCGGCCCCGGCGCATGCAGCAGCATCAGCAGCCGGCTTCCCACCCGGTACCGCTGTTCGCTCGCCGTCCACAGCCCGCCCCACTCCCGCACGGTGTAGCTCTGGCCATCGCTCACACCGCGAATCCCACGCTCCACCGCAAACGTAATCTCGACCACACCCGCGGCCGCCGCAAACCCATCCCCACCCACCCGCGTGACGCCCGTCACCGTTCCCACAAACATCACCGCGGCCTGCGCCGTCATCCCTCGCAGCGCCGCTTCCACCGTCGTCGCATGGCCCGCCGCGTCCACACCCGCATACGCCGCCGGCGCTGTCGTCATCTGTGACGGCGCGGGAAGGGGAGCCATACCCACCAGCCCCGCCACCGCCACCAGCCCTGCTACCTTCGAACCTCTTTGCCAACCTGCTCGCATCGCAACGCCTCCAACCACACCTGCTTGATCGGCAGGCGCCGCCAGAAGTTAAATCCACAGGTTCGCCGCGGCCAGATTTTCTGGCCGAGCCTCCTCCTCTTCGTCCTCCATCCGCCCGCGCCTGACCCGCTCCGGGCTCCACAAGCCGCCATCCCGCCTTCAACCCTTGTCAGGCCGGCGTCCTTTCAGCAGGGAGTCGCACGTCGTCCACGCATTGCCCGGAGCTGCCGAAGTCCGCTGCTCGGCCCAACGAAGCGCACACCAGGTCCGTCGCCGGCGAGGTCGGCGCGTCGCAGTCCAAGCCGTGACCAGGTCACCTCCGCACCAGAGGCGGACCTACGCCCGGTTCCTCATGGGCGTGCGCCACCCTCAGCAAAGCTTGTCGTGCGCGTCAGATCCCTGTCGGAGGCAAGGCCGCCGGCGCCGGCCCGGTACGGCCAACCCCGACGTGCTCTCGCGATCTCAGTTCCTCCTCTCGGCAACCATGGAGGTCGTCAGAGAAGGTATCGGCACCGATCTGAATAACTTGAGCAGCTTTCCTGCAGAATGCGAGACCCCAGAATGCGAAACCCAAAGCGAGCCTCATTACGCACCGCCCCGTATCGCAACCCGCACCGCGCCAGCGCAGCGCCGCCCGTCCCGGCGTCAGCAGCCAGCCCTCACCCAGTGCTGCCGGGCCTAGATCTCCGGGTAAAAGTCAAAAAACGCATCCAGGCTCATCTTCAGCTGCGCCTCAATCGTCTCGCGTGATCCCTCAAGCACATGCATCGTCACCCGCGCTTCATTGCCGTTCCGCAGCTTCAACGGCGCATCCCCAACCTCTGCTACCTCGTCCGCCGGCAAGAGCCGCATCCCGTACACCAACGTCAAATTTGCCATAGACCCCATTCTCCACCTTCTGCCCGAACCGGTGCACGCTCCCTTCTCGCCGCTAAGCCCTGACATCCCCAAGCAAATGCACCTTCCTCTCCGGCTCGACCAACTCCGGTCGTGCCCCCCTCCCGTGACATGGTGCGTGCGGCGTCCCATCCTCGACGGGAGCTCCGGGTACCGGGCAAACTCTTGGCTTCGGTGCGCCCCTCGGCAGCGCGGCCCGGGACGTCCCGATCGGCAGGACCGCGCGGAGTCACCTGCATCTCGTGAACCCTGGCGCACTGCCCATTGACCAGGTCCACTGCTGAGGAATCCTTCCGCTCCATCACGCATTTACACTAGGTAGGCCTCTTATGACAGACACACCGACAGAATCTCTCATCCGCGACACGGTCATCCTCGGCTCCGGCTGCTCCGGCCTCACCGCCGCCATCTATGCCGCCCGCTCCAATCTCAAGCCTCTGGTCCTCGAAGGCCATGAGCCCGGTGGCCAGCTGTCCATCACCACCCTGGTCGAAAACTTTCCTGGCTGGCCCGACGGCATCCAGGGTCCAGAGCTCATCGAGAACATGAAAAAGCAGGCTACCCGCTTCGGCGCCGAGCTTCGCATGGGTCATCTCGACGCCATCGATCTCTCCGAGCGGCCCTTCAAGCTCCAGCTCGGCAAAGAGACCGTCCGCACCCGCACCCTCATCATCGCGAGCGGCGCCAGCGCTCGCTGGCTTAATCTGCCCTCTGAGCAGGCCCTCATCGGCCACGGTGTCTCCTCCTGCGCGACCTGCGACGGCTTCTTCGCCTCCGGGAAGGAGATCGCTGTCATCGGCGGCGGTGACTCCGCCATGGAAGAAGCCCTCTTCCTCACTCGCTTCGCCAAAAAGGTCACCCTCATCAACCGGACGGAGAAGTTCCGCGCCTCGCCTATCATGCTCGAGCGCGCCGTCGCCCACCCCAACATCGAGTTCCTCTCCAACACGATCGTGGAAGAGGTCCTCGGCGTGGAAGAACAGGACGTCAAAGGCCTTCGCCTCAAGAACCGCGGCACCGGTGAGGAGTCCACCCTTCCGGTCTCCTTCATGTTCCTCGGCATCGGCCACATTCCCAATGCCAAAGCCTTCACTGGCATGCTCGACCTCGACGAGGACGGCTACATCCTCGCCAAGGACGACGTCTACTGCACCCTCAATGGCGAGATCCTGCCCGGCATCTACGCCTGCGGCGACATCAAGGACCGCAAGTACCGTCAGGCCATCACCGCCGCCGGCTCCGGCTGCATGGCCGCCCTGGAAGTCGAGAAGTACCTCGAAGACCACGGCCGCTGACCTCGAACGTGCCGGGTCACGCCATAATGCAACAGAGACAAGGGGCGACCGCAGCTACGGTCGCCTCTTCCCTTCTTAACCCGCTCGGTCGCGCCTTAACCTCCGCCAGATTGTGCGAAACACCCCTTGACCTCGGCGAAAGCCCCTGCACCTCGACAGAAATCGCCTACATAACACCCGTCCACAACGCTCGCTCAGCTGCGTTCGGGTCGTTTTCGACTCGGCTGACGCGGTCTAGGATCATCGTTGCGCGGGTTTTTAGGTCGAACTGCGGCCATGCCGGCAAGCCTTCAGCGGCGGGGGTTTTGCCGCGGATGAAGGCAATCCACGCGGTGTGCATCTGGCCTGCAAGTGCTGTAGCTTGTTCATCTTGCCGCTCTACGGGAGACAGCTTGTCCCACACAAAGCCGAGGTCTTCGGAGTGGTAGGCTTCGCCTTCGAGGCGGCCGCTGTAAGAGGTGTAGTCGAGGCGGTACATCCAGGTATCCCCTTTGTTTTGAAGGTGCGACTCGGCCACACGCACCGTCGGGATCCAGTACTCCTCCGCCGTCACCGCCCGTATCTCCTGCTGAGACAACGACATACCGGGATAGAGCGACGCGTACTGTTTCAGCACGGTTTCGACGAGGTCCAGCGGCAAATTGCCGAGGTCTGAGGGCTTAAGGGGCGGTTTTGGATGAGGTCCGAGAAACAGCGCGCTCTCATCCCGGTTGGACCCGATCAGCAGCCGTTTCCCCCGCGACGACCCCGCCGCAATCAAGTCCACCGGCCGCAACGGCAGCAGCGCTCCCCCGATCTGCTCACGAAACGGGAAATGGAGCGAAGAGGTAGCGATCAGCTGCTCCTGCGTAGCGATCAACGCAGCCGCCGGCGCGGTACGGAGGTCCTCTGGCGCGACTCCGGCTTTCCAGAGCGCGGCGAAGTTCCCGGCAACGCCCGCAGCCTGGTCGCGGGTGAGGACGCGTTCTCCGCCGCCGCTCTCGGAGATGGCGGACTGGAAGAGCGCGGCGCTCTCCGGGATGCCGAGCAGCGCGGCTGTGACTTTGGCGCCGGCAGACTCGCCCCCTACCGTGACCTGGGAGGGATCGCCACCGAAGGCGGCAATGTTTTCGTGGACCCAATGAAGCGCGGTGATGAGATCGCGGGTGCCGTTGTTGGCGCTGTCGGCGTAGCTTGCGCCGAGCAGCGGTTCGAGATCCATGAAGCCGAAGACACCCAGGCGATAGGCGAGGGTGACGACGAGGACGCCGGCCTGCGCGAAGCCGGAGCCATCAAAGATGGGAGCAAAGGCGCTGCCGCCGGTGAAGCCGCCGCCGTGAATCCAGACAAAGACAGGATGTGGACCTTTGCTGCGAGGTGTCCAGAGATTGAGGCGGAGGCAGTCCTCGCTGCGGGCGACGCCGGAGTCTGCCTTCTGCATGGCTTCAGGGGCGAACCTGGTCGCGTCGTGGACGCCAGATGAGCTTTTGAGCATGACAGGCGGACGGAAGCGCAGTTTGCCGACAGGTGGCTCAGCAAAAGGGATACCGCGGAAGATGCGGACGCCCTGCTCGGCCACGCCCTGAAAGGTGCCAGCAGGAGCGGCAACGATGGAGCTATCAGGTGCGCTCTGGGCCAGTAGCCGCGATGGGGTGAAAAGGGCGGCCGCGGTGGAGACTGAGGCCGCGTTACGGAGGAGCGTGCGACGGCTAAGGCTGTGGGGCATGGTGTACGTCGTCTTTCAAGAGATGGCCGGTTCAATCCATGGTAGCGGCTGCGTCCTCTCTGTGAAGCAAAGAGCTGTGCCCGGCGGGTTTCGCAGCGTACCATGGACGCGTTTCTATGCCGAGGAGGACGATTGCTGATGCGGGTGCCAGGAGGAAAGCAAGGTGGGCTGATCTCGGTCGCTGGCTGTCTGCTGTGCGGGATGTGGACTGGCGCCGGAGCGCAGACTCCAGCACCAACGCCGGCGATCCGGGTGACGACGCGGCTGGTCTCGGTGGATGCGGTGGTGCAGGATGCAAGCGGGCACATCGTCACGGGGCTGACCGCGAAGGACTTTGTGGTGAAGGAGAACGGCCGCGAGCAGCGGATTGCAGCGTTCACGGACCAGACAGGGCCGCCGACGGCGACGCCGACGGGTGCTGGCGCGACGCAGCACTACCAGTTTTCAAACGTGCCTGAGGCTGCGCGGACTGGCCCGGTGACGCTGATCCTGTTCGATCTGCTGAACACGCCCACGCAGGAGCAGCCCTTTGCGCGCAAGGAGCTGATTCGCTTTTTCACGCGCTTGCCCGCGGGCAGCCGATGCGGATTGTTCGCCCTGACCAGCCGGGTGCGCGTCGTGCAGAACGTGACGGCGAACAAGAACGAGTTGATCGCCGCGGTTGACCGGCTGTCCGTTCAGCCTGCGAACCTGGTGCACGGTGAAAGCGGTCGCGAGATGGCGGCGGACCAGTTGGTGAGAGAACAGGCAGCACGGGGGCGATCGCCGGCGCCGGGAAGTAACGCCCCGGTACGTGAGGAGGTGGACTCCTTCCGACAGCGTGCGAGCGACACGCAGGAGGCGCTGGCGGAGCTCACGCAGGCCTCAGCCGGCTACCCGGGCCGCAAGAACCTGATCTGGATGGCGGGCAGCTTTCCGGTAGGGATAGGCCCATCGCTGCAGAGCGATGCTGTGTCCTCTTTGCCGCGGACGCTGGATCTACCCGGCATCACGGACAATACGGCAGCGATGGCGGGATCAGGCATTGCGATTTATCCGGTGAGCACGCGTGGCATGACGTCGACAGCGGTGGGGGCGGAGGTCTCAGGCGAGGCCGAGGCGGACCCGAGTGGGCGGAACGGCCTGCGGACGATCGAGGGGCAGGTAAGCCGGCAGTACGACTTGCAGGTTTCGATGGAGCATCTGGCGTCGTTGACGGGCGGGCACGCCTTCTACAACACAAACGATCTTGCGGGGGCGCTTGAGCACAGTGTAGAAGAGGGCGGGCACTCGTACCGGCTGGACTACTCGCCAGAGAACAAGAAGTGGGATGGAGCGTACCGGCATGTGACAGTCTCCGTGCGCGGACATAGCTACCATCTGGCCTACCGGCAGGGCTACTTCGCGACGATTGAGGCGCACCCGGCCGCTGGAGCACCAGGGCTAAGTGCGACGGTGCGGCAGGAGGAGCTTCCCAGGAGCGGCATTCTCTTGCGGGCGAATGTGATCAAACCGCATGCGCCGGGCGGCGAGACAACAGTGGAGGTGGTGATCGATCCGGCAAGCGTAACCTTTGCGGCCGGGGTGGACGGTTTGCAACACGCGAAGCTGCTGATGGTGCTGACGGCCGCGGCGCCCACGGCTGGGGCTCCTCCTACGGAGAAGCAGGCTGTGCTCAACATCGGACTTGAACCGGCGGACTACCGGGCCGTGCTGGCGAGAGGGTTGCCGGTACGACAGACGATTGCCGGGGTGACGGCAGGGGCGATGCTGCGGCTGGGAGTTCGCGATCTCGAGACGGGACAGACAGGAACACTGCAGCTGGAGTGAGCTAGGCGGTGAATCGATCTTAAAGGTACGACATCGAACTACTTGTGAGTGCCCGGTGGACGGAGGCACAGGAGAGTCGTATGCAGCTTGGGATCGATAGTTTCGCGGCGGTATATCCGGACCCGCGCACAGGCAAGGCGCCGACGGCGGTGGAGCGGCTGCAGGATCTGCTGGAGGAGATTGAACTGGCGGACCAGGTGGGGCTGGACGCATTTGGTGTAGGCGAACATCACCGGCCGGAGTTTGTGGATGAGGCGCCGGCGATGATTCTGGCGGCAGCGGCGGCCCGGACGAAACGCATCCGGCTGAACTCTGCGGTGACGGTGCTGAGCGCGGCGGACCCGGTGCGGGTGTTTCAGGAGTTTGCGACGCTGGATCTGCTGTCGAACGGGCGGGCGGAGATCGTGGCGGGGCGCGGATCCTTTATCGAGGCGTATCCGCTGTTTGGGCTGGAGCTGAAGGACTACGACTCGCTGTTTGCGGAGAAGCTGGATCTGCTCCTGCAGCTGCGCGAGCAGACAGAGGTGCACTGGTCGGGAAAGCATCGGGCGCCCTTGACCGGGCAGAGTGTGTATCCGCGGCCGTTACAGACGCCGCTGCCGGTGTGGCTAGGTGTGGGCGGAACGCCGGCGTCGTTTGCGCGTGCCGGGATGCTGGGACTGCCGCTGATGGTGGCGATCATCGGTGGGGAGCCTCATCGGTTTCGGCCGCTGATCGATCTATACCGTGAGGCGGGCCGGCGGGCAGGACATGCGGCGGAGAGCCTGAAGGTGGGGCTCCATATGCTGGGCTACGTGGCAAAGACGAAGGAGGAGGCGGCGGATGCGTTCTTTCCCGGGTACGCCCATGCGTTTACGGAGATTGGAAAGGAACGTGGGTGGCCGCCGGTGACAAGGCGGCAGTTTGACGCCTTGCTAGGGCCAACAGGCGCGCTCCTGGTGGGCGATGCGGCGACGGTGGCGGAGAAGATCGCGGCAGTGAACCAGGCGCTGGGCGGTGTGGCGCGGCTGCACTTCCAGATGAGTGCGGCGACGCTGACGCATGCCGAGCTGATGCGTGCAACGGAGCTGCTGGGGACGGCGGTCGCGCCGCTGATGCGGGATCGGCTGGGAGATGGATTTGCGCCGGGGCGTTTGACCGCGTGAAGGCGAACGGGAGCGGCCGGACCGGCACTGGGTAGACTCAGGGGTATGGCGATTCGGGAGAATCTGGCGAACGTGCGGACGGAGATCGCAGAGGCATGCCGGCTGGCGGGACGGGCGGAGTCTGAGGTCGAGCTGATTGCGGTGAGCAAGGTACATCCGGCGGAGCGGCTGCTAGAGGCGTACGCGGCGGGGCAGCGGATCTTCGGCGAGAACCGGGTGCAGGAGTTGCAGGCAAAGGCCGGCGCGGTACGAGGGCTTGCGGGTGCGGAGTTCCACCTTATCGGGCCGCTGCAGAACAACAAGACGGCGAAGGCGGCTGAGCTGTTCGACACGGTCGATACGGTAACCGAGATGAAGACGGCACAGCGGCTGGCGACGGCGGCGATGGTGTTGGGCAAAGTGCTACCGGTGCTGGTGGAGGTGAAGCTGTCGCATGAGGAGTCAAAGCATGGGGTGGCGCCGACTGACGTTGCAGGGCTGTTGAGGGCGATCGTCGGGATGGATGGGCTGGAGGTTCGCGGGCTGATGACGGTGCCGCCGTGGGATGAGGATGGTGAGACGGCACGACCGTATTTTCGGCAGTTGCGGGAGCTTCGCGATGGGTTGGCAGGAGAGTTTCCGGGTCTGCGAGAGCTT
The DNA here is from genome assembly GCA_964235665.1 of uncultured Acidobacteriaceae bacterium. Classification (GTDB taxonomy): domain Bacteria; phylum Acidobacteriota; class Terriglobia; order Terriglobales; family Acidobacteriaceae; genus Edaphobacter. The sequence goes on along the minus strand of CAXSAY010000001.1, from coordinate 734,760 downwards.
TCGATGGGGATGTCGAATGATTTCCGGGTGGCCATCGAGGAGGGGTCGACGGCGGTTCGAGTGGGTACGGCAATCTTTGGTGCTCGGCCTGTGCGTGCGGTCAATGAAGACGGGACGATCGCGCCTGGGTAGTTACTTTGGCGTACTTGGCCGAGAAAGCCCTTCAAAGACTTTTGTCATCTGAACAACCAGACCGAGATGGCACGCAGATCGCTCGCGGCGATAGCACTGTTGGTTGAGGGACAGGTCTCTGATGGCAAAGGCAATCGAAATACTGGCAGAGAACGAAATTGATGTCGTCGAAGCGGCGAAGGTCGAGCAGACGATTGATGACAAGGGAATCGGCGACCGAATCAGACGACTTCGTCTGAAACGTTCGATGGGCCTGGTGGAGTTAGGACAGCGGACGGGGTTGTCTGCGAGCTTTCTGTCTCAGCTGGAGACGGGACGGGTGATCCCAACGATTCGTAATCTCGCGAAGATTGCCCTTGTGTTTGAGAAAGATCTGGCTTACTTCTTCAGGCAGGATCGAACGGTCAGTTTTCGCTCCTTGAAGAAGAGTGATCGCGTACGGCTGACGCGGAACCTGAAGGACGGATCGCGCTTCATCTCGGAAAGCTTGAGCTCGTTGATTCCTGATAGCCGGATGATTCCGTGCCTCGCCGAGTTTCGTCCGGGAGAGGACAGCTGCGAGTTCACGCCGAAGATTTTTCCAGGGTTTGAATTCGTCTATGTGATGGAAGGCTCGGTTTGCTTGACGACACCGACAGATCGGCAGATGCTGACCAACGGCGATGTGGGCTGGATCGACGGTCGCACCCGACGGCAGTATGTGAGCAGCGGCGAAGAGGGTGCCAAAGCGATGATTGTCACGTTTCCGCAGGAATAACGCCGAGTCAGGGGCGGGGAGAGCCGGCTCGGGTTGCGATGAGGATAGCCAGCAGGGCAACCAAGCCGGCGGCAAACAGGCCGCCCATAGCAGCTGCCATAGAAAGTTGTGCCGAAGCAGACTGATGTTCTTCTGCAAGCTTCAGAACGAGACGATCCGTCGCATACCCAGCGGCGATCGTTACAAGCAGAATAATCAATGCTGAAGCGATGGTTTGTGAACGGGAAGACAAAACAAACTTCCTGACTGACTACTTGGTGCCGTACGTCTCTGAAAGCTGCCATTACCAGTTGCGGCTCGGCGTAGGAACTTGAATAAGCTAGTCCGGAACCTGCCAGCCGACTCCAGTTTGCGCCATAGTAATCGTGGCGCTGGTCGCGCCGGAGATGGCTTTGGCTTCGTCTGGATAGGCAGCCATGACCGCATCCGACTTCGCCCACACGGGCGCGTCCTCAAGGCTGTAGTTGTAGGTCACCCTCGATTCATTGAAGCCGCTGGTTCCCTTCGCGGGCGGCGTGTAACTGGCGATGCCAGTGACATGGCGGAAGCCGTAGCAGAAGCGAGGTGCGGACTTCTGGCCGTAATCAGAGACACTGTACCGGGTGATGTGGATGGCAGGTTCAGTTCCCTTCTCGAGCAGCTTGCTGGCCACGAGGGTATCAAGCTGGTGGATCTCATCCTTATCCGAGGTCTCATAGGGGAAACGCAGCGCCGTCTTGTAGAGACAGTCCGGATGATCGACCAGAAACTTGGTGAGGCCTTTGGTGAAGTTTGCCGGTGAGGGATCCGAAGGGGAATGGCAGCCACTGGCTGGGAGCATGGCGAGACCGCAGATGATTGTCACTGTCGAGAGGCTGTGCTTGCTATGCATGGAGATAAGACGCTCCTTCCATTGATGATAGGCGTTGCCGAAACAGCCGAGCGGACAACACGAAGACGCCGAGGGTCAGTGTACTGTCGGCCAGAGTCGTTGCTCACTCCCAGAGCCAGGCTGCACCCCGGACACCACTCGCATCGCCATGCAGTGGCTGGACGATGCGCACGTCCGGTGCAGGACCGAAGGTATAGGTCTGGATGAGCAAGGGCAGATTGCGATAGAGCCGGTCGACCTTTGAGAGACCGCCGCCGAGCACGATGACATCCGGATCGAGCACATTGACGATGGTGGCGAGAGCGCGCGCCATGCGGTTCTCCAAGCGGTCCATGGCAGCAACAGCCTGCTCATCTCCAGCCTCGCTGGCGGCAACGATGGCAGGTCCGTCGAGCGGACGCTCTGTGTGGTGAAAGAAGTCGCGCATGAGGCCAGTACCGGAGATCCACGTTTCGAGACAGCCGTTCTTCCCGCAGTAGCAGGGGGGGCCTGGGGCTTCGTCTACTGTAGGCCAAGGGAGGGGATTGTGGCCCCACTCTCCGGCCAGGCCCTGGGGACCGTTGTGCGGACGACCGTGGAAGACGACGCCACCGCCGCAGCCGGTGCCGACGATCACTCCGAAGACTACGCCCGCGCCCGCTGCCGCCCCGTCGGTTGCCTCCGAGACGGCGAAGCAGTTGGCATCATTGGCGCAGCGAACCGGTCGACCGAGGGTTCGGCTCAGGTCCCGTTCGAGCGGCCGGCCGTTCAGCCAGGTTGAGTTGGCGTTCTTGACGAGACCTGTTGAAGCGACGATGCTGCCCGGAATGCCCATGCCGACAGACGCCGTGACGTTGCCACCCTCCTTCTCAAGATGGTGGACGAGGCCGATAAGTGCGTCGACTGTGCCTTCATAGTCGTTGCGAGGTGTGGCGATCCGCTGCCGGGCGACCACAGAGCCCGTGGCGTCCAGGAGAACGCCTTCGATTTTGGTGCCGCCAAGATCAACACCGATGCGCATACGAGCTGAGGATGGTTGTTGCACGAGAGTCAAGGCGTCTCCGAATGGGTTAGCTGGCGATGGTTTGAAATCTCCACCGCGATAGGGTGCTGATGCAGCCGCCAACATGGCCGACGGAGGACAGAATACAGGGTGGGGTGGAGGTCTGGCCAAGCCTGGGGGCAGGAACTATCCCGTAGCAGGGACTTTCCGGCATACTGGTGGCCGGATTCGGTAGCGGACTCAGGACCGATCCAACGAGATTGAGGTGATAGATGCGGATGGGACGAACACGAAGGACGGCGCTGGCGATCCTCGTTACAAGCACGGCTTTGAGCATCGGCGCGGCGGCGCAGGCAGCACCGCCGGCCACCCTGACAATTGCCTTGGACAAGCCAGCGCTGCACGGTGTGAGCCCGACGCTCTACGGGCTGATGACGGAGGAGATTAATTACTCCTACGACGGAGGCCTCTACGCAGAGATGGTGCGGAACCGGACGATGCAGGATCACGACTGGGCCGGTCTTGCCCGGTGGGACGTCGTGCATTACGGAGACGGCGCGGCAAACTTTGTTCTGGATCGAACAACAGGACCGAGCCCTGCCCTGCCTAAGAGCATGATGCTGACGGTGACGAAGGCTGACGGCAACAACCAGGCAGGCGTGCGCAACGAAGGGTTCTGGGGCATGGCCGTTCGGCCGAATACCACCTACAAGGGCTCCTTCTATGCAAAGGCGGATACCTCTGCGGTCGGTCCGGTAAACGTTACCCTGGTGAGCAACAACTCCGGGAAGCCGCTTGCCTCTGCGACCAGCCAGCCGCTCTCGACCGAGTGGACGCGCTATGAATACAGCTTCACCACCGGCGCCAAGGTGGAGCCTTCGGTCGAGAACCATCTGCAGCTTACCGTCAGCCACCCGGGAAAGGTTTGGCTCACCCTGGTCAGCCTGTTTCCGCCGACGTACAAGAATCGTGACAACGGCAACCGGCCCGACCTGATGGAGATGATGGCAGCCATGCACCCGACGTTCTTGCGCGAGCCAGGCGGCAACTATCTCGAAGGTGACACGGTGGAAGAACGGTTCAACTGGAAGACGACGATTGGCTCGCTGGTTGACCGCCCGACTCACCGCAGCCCATGGAACTACCAGTCGTCGGATGGCATGGGGCTGCTCGAGTTTTTGGAGTGGACGGAAGACCTGAAGATCCAGCCGGTGCTTGCAGTCTACGCGGGCTACTCGTTGAAACACATCCATATCGAACCGGGGCCGGCACTCGAGCCGTTTCTGGAGGATGCGATGGACGAGCTGGAGTTTGTGACGGGCGACAGCTCAACGAAATGGGGCGCGGTGCGCGCAAAGCTCGGGCATCCGGCTCCCTTTCCGCTTCACTACGTTGAGATTGGGAATGAGGACTGGTTTGATACATCGGGCAGCTACGAAGGGCGATACGCGCAGTTTTATAAAGAGATCAAGGCGAAGTACCCGCAGCTGCAGCTGATCGCAACGGCGCCACTCCAGCGCATGAAGCCCGACGTGCTGGATGACCACTACTACAAGCGCGCGGATGAGTTCTTCGACATGGTGAAGAAGTACGACGACGCCGACCGCAACGGTCCAAAGATCTTTGTCGGCGAGTGGGCGACGCGAGAAGGGAACCCGACCACGAACCTGGGTGCGGCGCTGGGCGACGCGGCCTGGATGACTGGCATGGAGCACAATAGCGACCTTATCGTGCTCTCGTCATATGCTCCGATGATGGTGAACGTGAACCCGGGCGGGATGCAGTGGGAGTCTGACCTGATCGGCTATGACGCGCTGACGAGCTTTGGGTCGCCAGGCTACTACGCCCAGGTGATGTTTGCCGGATATCTCGGTACAGAGGTGCCGGCAACGACAGTAACAGGAGGCGGCACGCGCTTCTTCACCTCGGTGACGCGAGACCCGGCGAAGGGCATGACCTACGTAAAGCTGGTTAACGCCTCAAGCGAGCCGCAACAAGTAAAGCTGGACTTGGCGGGCGCAGGGCAGGTTGGGCGGGAGGCGACCTTTGTAACACTAAGCGGCACAAATCCGACGGAGACGAATACCATCACGGCGCCGACGCGCCTTGTGCCGGTGAAGTCGACGATCAAGAATGCGGCGGCGAGCTTTACCCACACTATGCCTCCCTATGCAGTACAGGTGCTCGCTCTCGCGACGAAGTAAACTGCGAAGCAACGCAGCTACGTGCTCTCCGTCGGCGCATAGCCTTCTTGCCGCTTGCGCTCAGCGGGACGGCTTGGTCACGCCCTGACCTTCGGTGAGGGTGTAGAACGCGTCGACCGAGGCTGGTGGAGCGACCTCCTCGGTCAGACCACTGGGCCAGTGAATCTCAAGTTTATCGATCCCGGTCGACGAACCAAGACCGAAGTGTGGACGCTGGTCGGGGCTCGAGGAGAAGGAGCCTCCAGCGATGACATCGGCCCGCTGGCGAAAGCCGTTGGCCGTGAGGTAAAGCGTTGCTCCGACTCCGTCACGCGGGCTCTTTGGCCCGCCGACCAGTTTGAAGGCGACCCAGTGATTGCTTTCGTGCGTTACGTTGCGTAGCAGCGTCGGCGTCGCGTCGAGGTTGTTGATGACGACATCGAGGCGGCCATCGTTGAAGAGGTCACCGAACGCCATGCCACGACCGGTGGCGATCTTGGCGAGGCCGGTTCCTTCCACGGGTGGAACAAACTCGAGCTTGCCTTTGATGTTGTGGAGTAAGAGCGGCCGCTGCCGCCAGCTGGTGCCCCACGGCTGCTGGTCGACGATGGGATAGATATGACCGTTTGAGGTGAAGAGGTCGAGCCAGCCATCGTTGTCGTAGTCGAAGAAGGCGGCGCCCCAGCCCAGAAAGGGTACTGTTGGCTCGGCGATGCCAGCCTCGTAGCTGATGTCGGTGAAGTTCGCGTCGCCATCGTTGCGATACAGCGGCTTGTAGTCGTCGGAGAAGGTCGTGTTGAAGAGATCAAGGCGACCGTTGTGGGTGTAGTCACCTTCCGCAATACCCATCGTCGCGGTCTCGCGGCCACTCTCATTCAGAGCGTAGCCGGAGGCAAAGGAGACGTCCTCAAAGGTGCCGTCTCCCTTGTTGAGGTACAGGTAGTTTGGTGTCGAGTCGTTCGCCACGAGCAGGTCGGGTTTTCCGTCGCCATTCACATCAACGAAGAGCGAAGCGAGACCATAGTAGGCGTGCTGGTCGGCTACACCGGCAGACTGACTGACGTCCGTGAAGGTTCCGTTTCCATTGTTGTGGAACAGATGGTCTGGCTCGCCCTTGAGTCCATGCGGACCGCACATGACGTTGACTCCGCGAAAGGTACAGAAGGAGAACGAAACGCCGCCATCGCCCTGCAGCGGCTGATTCGCGAGGTCCCAATGCACGTAGCCGGGCACGAAGAGATCGAGGCGGCCATCGCCGTCGAAATCGCCCCAGGTGGCGCCTGTTGACCAATTGCCAAGGGCGACACCGGCCTTTTCCGCAATATCGGTAAAGGTACCGTCATGGTTGTTGCGATAAAGACGGTTCTTGCCGAAGTTCGTGACGTAGAGATCGGGCCAGCCATCGTTGTCGAAGTCGCCGACGGTAGCGCCAAAGCCCCATCGATCGTTGGCTACGCCGGCCTTCGCTGAGACGTCCGTAAAGGTGCCGTCGTGATTGTTATGGAAAAGGGCTGCGTGCGGGACGGGTGCTTTGCCGGACGCGGCTTCGGCCGTTGAGCCATTCACGAGATAGATGTCGAGCCAGCCATCGTTATCGAAATCAAGCAGAGCGACTCCCGAGCCGATGCTCTCAAGGATGTACGCCTTCTTTGGCGTTCCCATCAGGTGGTGCCAGGTGGTGAGACCCGCCTTGGCCGCAACATCCTCAAAGACCACGGGACCGCTCTTGACGAAACCGCCGGCGGTCATCGGGCGATGCTGACTGTCGAGCACCGTCGCGTGCGCGCCGCCCGTATTAACGGCCGAGTTCGACGCCGGCTGTGATCCTTCGGTCGCCTTTGGCGTTTGCTGCTCAAGTGGGTTGATCGGCAGCGGGCTTTGACCGGAGAGCGCCTGGGCGATGCAGAGCAGAAGGACAGGAGCGATGGCCACCCGGCAAGTCCGCAGCGCAACGAAGCGGGGCCAAAGGAGTGAGCTCTTACGCTGACTGTAACGAAGACAGTTACTGATCATCCGAGCCACCAGTGTTCGGCTTCGGAGCAGACTTCTCCGCAGCTGTTGGGGGACGCTCCGGCTTCACCACCTTCTTTTTTGCGGAAAGATAGTCGACCAGCAGCTTGACCTCGTCGGGGGCGAGCACGTCAGCAAACGCCGGCATGGCATCGTCGCCCTTCAGGATCTGGTTCTCGATCTCCGCGGGCTTGCGCTTGCGCCCTACACCGGCGAGAGTGGGGCCCTTGTCACCACCGACCCCGTCAGTACCGTGGCAGTGGTCACAGCCCTTTTCGTGGAAGAGCGTCATCCCGGCAGTCCGGTCCGACCTTGTCGAAGCGAGGACCAGGTGCTGATGCGGTCCAGAGATCGCTGCGGCAATCAGAAGAGATCCGAACAAGGTGGTGATCGTCAGAGCTGCAGAACGAAACACAGGGAGCGACATAACGAGTTCGATTCTAGTCGGGTCCGGCCTGCATCGTCTGCATGCCCTCGCGCCCGCTACTGATTTGCTGAGAAGGCGCCGGGCAAGGCAACACTGCTGGCACCGCCCGGAGTGGAGCCGTCGAGCTCGTGGGTATGCCAGACCACGCTTTCGCTGGCGATCTCCGTATGTTTGCGCAGGAACTGCAGCGCGTAGATGCTTGCCGTGGGATCATCCTTCTGATCGGCAAACGCCGCAGCTTCGATCGCCGCTTTATCCTTCATGCCGAGGCGACGATAAAGAATCGCAAGATTGTAGTGAGCGGCCAGGTCGTCCGGATCGACGCCTTGAACCGTCTCGTACTCGGAACGCGCCTCAGCATACTTATGCTGCTGGTAGAAGGAAAAGCCGAGCTCGCGGTGCGCATCACGGGATCGTGGGAAAGCCTTTGCGACAACCTGCAGGTCCTCGATGGCGCCATCAAGATCACCGGCGTTCCGCTTGACGAGAGCACGATAGTAGAGCGCGCGAGCGTTGTCCGGGGCCAGTGCCAGAGCCTTTTCGAGATGCGGCTTGGCGGCGTCGTACTGCTCCCATTGGATCTCAACCAGGGCCATGTTCGTGTAGGCGTCGGCGTAGTCCGGTCGAAGCTTCGCCACATGCTCAAAGGCGCTGACCGACGCCGCGTACTGCTGCGCATCAAGCAGCGCGATGCCGTAGTTGTTCCAGCGCATCCACTCCTTGTTCTCATTGGCCATGGGTGCGGATGGTTTGTTCTCGCCGACGTGGATGATGCGACTTTGCGAGACCATGTCGACAACCGGCTGCTCATAGTGCTGGTTCATGCCGAAGTCGATGAAGTGCTGGTTGAAACGGCGGTACTTTACTGTCGCGGTGATGGTGACCTGGCCATTTGCTTCCTTAGGCATGCGAAAGCTGTAACGAACCAGCTGCGACCGACCGGACTGAATGGTGTTGTTATAGGCGACGACACGGTTGTTCCAGACCTGGTGGACGTCGTTGAGAGTCCCGTTCACGTTGATCAGGCGATTGGTGAAGCTGTGTGCACTCTCGTCGAGGTTGCCGTCCGGCTTCAAAAAGCCGCTTTCGTGCAGGATCTTCCCCGCGGCGTCCTTTACCGTGAAGTTGATCCAGGATTCGTACATGTCGCGCTGCTCGGGAACATGCGAGTGCGCAGCGCCTTTGTTCTGGATGATGACATCGGTCGTCAGACGCTCGCCGGGCTGCACATTGAAGGCAACCAGACCAAGTGGCGCGTTGACGACGACCGGGGTTGCGGAATCGGAGGCATCGCCATGCTCCACTGCGAAGAGATCCAGGTTGAAGACGGAGTTCTGGAGAAACTTCACGACGCGCGCCGCCTGTTCATCGAAGCCGTAGATCTTCGGGATCAGAGTGTTGGCGCCGAGCCAGCGATGACTCGCCAGTTCGCCCTTCTTCATACCTGGATCCGGCAGCTTGGAGCCACCTTCACGCTGCATGTGGCAGGTCTGACAAGTCGAGACCGAGTCTTTGACGTAGAACGGCAACGGCGATTGCTTGGCGAAAGAACTATTTTGCCATTCGTCATAAGGCGACATAGCTCGCTGCCACTTGTAGTCGGTCAGGTTGTGAGGCAATGCGGCCTTGTGGCAGGAAGAGCAGTACTCGCTGGTCTTGTAGAAAGGCTTCATAACTGCGGCGGAGTGTCGATCGAGGTGCTCGAGGATCTCCGCATCCGAGACCTGCCGGGTGATGGGCTGGCCCGCATCATCCACCAGCACGGCTGGCGTGCCCATGACATAGCTTCCTGTCCCGCGGGTATCGACTTTGGCGATGGAGTGGCAGACCATGCAGGTGACGCCATCCTGGTCGTAGGGCCGCTTCTTCGGTGCGCCCTGCGTCAGCACACCGGCGAAGAGCGCGACGGGGTCATGGCAGCCCTCGCAATGACGGGTATATTCCACACCCTTTTGTGCCGTCAGGAGGTCAACATTCCGCAGGTAGTAGGGCACGCGATTAGAGTTCGAGTGGACGGACTCACGCCACTCCTTGTGCGCTTCCTGGTGGCAATGCCCGCAATACTGCGCGGTCGGAAAGAGCTTGGGATCGATGAACTGGCCATCCGCCGTCGTCGCGTTCGACGGAAGGAAGTGGAGATCCTTGCCGAAGTGATCGTTGTACTTGCTTGAAGCCTTGTCGTTGAAGGCTTGATGATCGTCCGCAGCCACAGCAGCCTCTGAGCCAGCGCGAACTGTTGCCGGATGGAAGAACATCCAGCCGGAGGTAAGCAGCAACAGCGCCGCTGCGCCAAGGCAGAGATGCAACAACGATCTCCGTCTCGACAAGCTCATGCAGCTCCAATGGGGTCCGAGATTCGACGCACGACGTCTCGCAGATCCGGAGACGACCGACGAGAAGAATAGCTCGCGCAAGCCTCCCTTGGCCATCCATCAAAAGGAGGAGGCCACTCTCGGCAGAGTGCGTGAAATAGAACGCGGTGATGACGGGGCCGCTCTCACCACTGAGGATCGTGCTTACTTCGCGACCAATGCAAGCTGCTGCTGGTACTCCTCGTAAGGGCCCTTGTGATCTGTGATGTGGAAGTCCGTCGGGCCGCCCTCGAAGTGCCAGATGCGGGTGCCAGCTTCCTCAATCAAGTCTTGGTCGTGCGTGACCAGGAAGACTGTTCCCTCATACTTCTGGATCGCCTGATTCAGCGCGTTGATGCTTTCAAGGTCAAGATGGTTCGTAGGCTCGTCGAGAACAAGCACATTCGGCTTTTGCAGCATGATCTTGCAGAAAAGCAACCGGGCCGCCTCACCGCCCGAGAGCGCCTCGGTCTTCTTGTTGCCTTCTTCGCCGCGGAAGAGCATCTGGCCGAGGATGCCACGGATGTCTTCCTTGGTAGCCTGCGGATCGAAGCCATGCAGCCACTCTGCAGCAGTGGTGCCGTGCGGAATGGACCCCTTGTGATCCTGGGCGAAGTAACCGATCTGCGCCTCATGGCCCCACTTGACAGTGCCGGAGTCAATCGAAACGTCCGTCTCGTCGATGCCCGGACCGTTCGCCAACAGAGCCTTGAGCAGGGTGGTCTTTCCTTGCCCGTTACGGCCCATCAGAATGATCTTGTCACCACGCATGACAGAGGCAGAAAACGACTTGATGACGTGCTCGGTCTTGCTATCCGGCTGCGCGTAGCTCTTGTTGACATCTTCGAAGTCGAGCACGTTCTTGCCAGAGGGTCGCAGCATGTCGAACCGAATGAAGGGGCGCGCGATGTTTGAACGGGCAAGCTCCGAGGTGGCAAGACGCTCAACCTCCTTCTTGCGCGAGTTCACCTGACTGGACCGTGTGCCGGCAGAGAAGCGGGCGATAAAGTCGTTGAGCTGAGCGATCTTCTTCTCGCGCTGTTCGTTCTGCGACTCGATGCGGGTCCGGATCGACGTCTTTTGCAACACCATGTCGTCATAGCCGCCGTTGTACGTGATGATCGTCTCGTAGTCGATATCGGCGATGTGAGTGCAGACATTGTTCAGGAAGTGGCGATCGTGCGAGATGGTGATCACGGTGCCGCTGTACCGGTTGAGGAAGTCCTGCAGCCAGTGAATGGACTCCAGATCGAGATAGTTCGTGGGCTCATCGAGGAGGAGCGCCTGGGGGTTGCCGAAGAGTGCCTGCGCCAGCAGCACACGAACCTTCTGCCCGCCCTGCAACTCACTCATCCTGCGCTCATGGAGTTCGTCCGCGATATCGAGACCCTGCAGAAGCACGGCGGCGTTCGCCTCTGCCTCATACCCATCCTCGTCACCAACGACACCTTCGAGTTCGCCAAGCCGGGAGCCATCCTCGTCCGTGAGCTCAGCCTTCTCATACAGCCGCTCTCGTTCCTCAAGGGCCGCCCACAGGGCGGTGTTGCCCATGATGACGGTATCGATGACACGATAAGCGTCAAAGGCATATTGATCCTGCTTGAGGACTCCGAGCTTGCGCGGCCGCACAACCGAGCCCTTTTGAGCGTCGATCTCACCGGTCAGCACCTTCATGAAGGTCGACTTGCCGGCGCCGTTCGGCCCTGTCAGACCGTAGCGCCGATCATCGGTAAATGAGACGGAGACATCCTCGAAGAGCAGCTTCGAGCCATAGCGCATCGTGACATTCGAGACAGAGATCATCAGTAAGATTTTCTCACAACGCCTGGCAACTCCGCAGACGCATCCGCCTCCGCGTCCGCTAGATGCAGCAGTCCGGTGCGGAAGGTGTGCGGTCGTAAGACACGAGGTACTTAGCGGCCACAAGAAGGGTTGGGAGAACGAAGAAGATGAAGTTCATGACTAGACTCCTGATCGCATGGCCGTGGTTGAGGAATAAGGGCTACTGGGCCCTCTAGCTCGACCCGTGACTCAGGCCGGGCTAGAGGAAGGCTTGCCGTCTAGCGAGAACCGCCGGCGACCTGCAGCAGGGACCCAGATACCCAGCGGGCCTCGTCTGAGACGAGAAATGTGACCACGTCCGCAATATCGTCCGGTACGCCGATGCGGCCGAGTGGCGTCTTGGCCACTTCTGCCTGCTCGAAAGGGCTCTCAGGACCACGGAACCCCGCATTGCCCTCGGTCGCGACCAGACCCGGATTCACGGAGTTCACGCGAATGTTCTTCGCGCCAAGTTCCCTGGCAAAGACACGGGTGATAGCGTCCACCGCACCTTTCGTTCCGCTGTAAATAGCCGACTGTGCGAATGTCGTCTCCGAGATCGTGCTGCCAATATTGACGATGTTGCCGCCTTCTGCAGGGAAGAGGGCCACTGCAGCACGTGTGGCAAGCAGGAGGCCGGTAACGTTGACGCTGAATTGACGGTGGATCTCTTCTTCCGTGATCTGCTCGAGGGGCGAAAAGGCATAGACGCCTGCGTTGTTTATCAGTATGTCCACCTTGCCAAAGGCCTTCTTGGTCTCGGAGAACAAAGTGTCGATGTCAGTGGACTTGGCTACACTGGCACCAATGGCGATCGCTTTGCCGCCTTGGCCGGTGATCTCTACCACCACGCGATCGGCACCTGCTTTGTCGCTTGCATAGTTAACAACAACACTCGCACCCGCGGCACCCAGCGCTTTCGCAATCCCTGCGCCGATACCCTTCGACGCGCCTGTCACAACTGCGACTTTCCCTGTCAGCTTCGCCATCTACTGTCTCCTTGATCCCTGCGTCTGATACTTCGACGTTCATCTAAGAGATGTGTGGTGAGATGGAAGGATGCGAGGAAAGCGGGTGGACTTCAAATCTGCTGCAGCTGATGGATGTAGGCGTCCCAGACAGGCCGGCGAAGGCGCAGACACATGCTTCGGCCCTGGCGCTCTACGTCAACCAGACCGGCCCCCTGCAGCTCGCGGAGATGATGCGAGATAGTGGCCGGGCTAATACAGCCGTGCGCCTCCAAGCTGCCGCAAAGCAGACTATCTTGCGAAGCGATCTGCTGCAGGATGGCGAAACGTCGTGGATCCGCCAGGGTTCGTGCGATTGCCTGAAACTGTTCCTGCGTCAGGACTTCCTGCGATCTTCCAGAGAAAGCCATCATGTAAGAGTAGATGGATGAGCGGAGTTAAGCGATGCAAGGGCGGCAGATACCGCCCTTGCATCGTCTGCGTTAACGACCGCGATTGCCGCGGGTGGGGCGTGAGCCGGCGTTGCTGCGCGGTCCGGAAGGGCGACCACCCCCAGCACCGCCTCCACTTCGACCACCGCCGGACCCACCCGGCCCGGATCGACCGCTGGATGCGCCGCGAAATCCGCCGCGACCGCCGGAAGGTCGGCTGGAGCGCGAGCGATCACTTGAAGGCGCACTCGATCCTGCGGCATCGCCAGACTTCCAGGAGCGGGTTTCCATGGCGAGCAGGCCGGACAGATCGCCGTTTGAGGTTGCGGTATTCAAGTCGACCGGCTTGTTGCGTTCTTCTTTCTCGAGATTCTTGTCGGCTTCGCGCCACTCGAACTTGATCTTCAGCTCTCGCTCGAGCTTGCGCGCGTCTGACCGCTCCTGCGGCATGACAAAGGTTGTCGCCACACCTTTGGCACCAGCCCGGCCCGTTCGGCCGATGCGATGCACAAAGTCGTCCGACGCGTTTGGCAGGTCGAAGTTCACCACGTGCGCGATATTTTGCACATCGATGCCGCGAGCCGCTACGTCTGTAGCGACGAGCACACGATGCTTGCCGGTGGTGAAACCTTTGAGCGCGGCCGTTCGCTGTGACTGCGAGCGATCGCCATGGATGACGTCAGAATCGTGGCCGAGCTTTTCGAGCTTTTTCGCGATGCGGTCGGCGCCATGCTTAGTGCGCGAGAAAACCAGAAATGTTCCGGCATGCTCTTTCAGCATCTGGTCCAAAAGACCGAGCTTTTGATCCTGCATAACTGTGTAGACCACAAGCTCTACCCGATCACTCGGCTTAGACGTTGCGCCGATCTGAATGCGAACGGGCTTCTGCACATAATCCTTGACGATCTCAGTGATGTTGGCATCGAGCGTCGCGGAATAACACATGGTTTGCCGCGTCTTTGGCAAAGATCCAACGATGCGGCGAATGGCAGGAAGGAAGCCCATGTCGAGCATGCGATCCACCTCATCGAGCACAAGCATTTCGACCGAGCCGAGGTTCACCTCGCGGCGGCGCAGGAAATCTTCGAGACGTCCGGGCGTAGCAACGACCAGACGTGGTCCACGATCAAGCTGATCAAGCTGGTTGTTTTCGGAAAGGCCGCCGCAGACCAGCACGGAGTCGTGCTTGGCCTGGGGAACAAGCTTGCCATAAGCCTCCAGCACCTGCATGGCGAGCTCGCGCGTCGGCAACAGAATAAGGGAGCGGATAGGGCCTCGCTTGCCGCGCGTCGAGGGCACAGACGTAGCGTCCATGCGCTCGATCATCGGGATAAGAAAGGAAAGCGTCTTGCCTGTGCCGGTCGAGGCAGTGGCCAGGATGTCTTTCTGCTCGAGTGCGGGCGGAATGGCCGAAGCCTGGACAGGCGTCGGGGTGACAAACTTCGCTGCGGCGAGGCGCTGCTTGAGCGAGTCGGAGATGGCGAAGTCGGAGAACGACACACCTTCTACCAGCGGAAGGTTGGAGGGGTTGGAGCTGGAGACGGGCGTCTCAGGAAGGCCATGCGTGGCCTGTGGTTCAAGTGTTGCGTTAGTCAAGAGAAATCCTTAAAGGAGGGAAGAGCGAAGGCATGGTGCAGGGGTGCTGTAACACCTGATGACTGAAGTTCCGTTCAGCATTGCTTTGGGGTGCGAAGCGCTGCTGCTGCGTGGCGAGGCCACCTCCGATGAGGCTGCCGTCAAAGCCAGAGCAACCAGCCGAACCTCTACAGACTCTGCAAAGGAGATCGGGTGGAAGAACAATCGCAGTCTCTGGCCAGACTTGCGTCGCTGCGAAACCAGGGATCCACAATCAATCCGGCCAGTCCTCTTCAGTGCAGCGGTGCGTCGTTTGCCTGCGATTGCCGTTTGCCCACATACAGCCGGGCTACTGAGACTGAGTCTATCACGCGTTCCCATCTTCTCCTGTACACTACGCAGACCATGACGGTCTTCAGCCAGCCCGCGTTGCTGCACCTCATGCCGTTCTGTTGTCGCTGTCGTTAGGAAGTCTGCCGCACGAGCTTTCTGCGCTTTCTCTCCGTTCACTCTCCCGCCGTGCTCTTCACGAACTCTCCTCTGCTGCTCTCACCTGAAGGATCTTCCATGTCCGACACACCTCGTCTCTCGCTTGATATCTGGGCCGTTCTGCTTGCGCTGGCGCTCGCGCTTAGCGTTCGCTTCGGGCTCATTCATTCGGTTCCCTGGTAACCGCCTGCCTGCGCCTGCTCGTCAGCCATCTGGCCACATCCCACTTGCCTTAAGGAATGCTCCACCATGTCTACGTATCCCGGCAGCAACTCCACAGAGACGCTGGCCGCCACGGCCGCCAGTCGCCTTCCGCCACGCACCACCTTGCTGGCGCTTGTTCCAGGCGTGCTGCTGCTCGCTGTCGTCGGTTTTGCCGGTAAGTTTGTCGAGCAATCCATCAATCGCTACGGCAAGGCACACCACCTAACCCTGCCGAACATTGAGTACGTTCTGTGGGCTATCCTCTTCGGCGCTTTGATCGCCAACACCGTGGGTCTGCCGCGTATCTTCCGCGCCGGTGTCGCCACCTATGAGTTCTGGCTCAAAGCCGGCATCATCCTGCTTGGCGCTCGCTTTGTGCTGGGCGATGTCTTGAAGCTCGGCGGACGATCGCTGGTCCTGGTGTTTGTTGAGCTCGCCCTGTCGCTCGCGTTTATGACGTGGCTGGGTCGACGGTTCGGCCTTGGTGAGAAGCTCACAACCCTGCTCGCAGTCGGCAGCTCCGTCTGCGGCGTGTCGGCCATCATCGCCATTCAGGGGACGATCGAAGCCGATGAGCGCGACTCCTCCACCGCTATCGCTGCCATCCTCGCGCTTGGCGCACTCTCCCTGATCGCCTTCCCGCTGATTGGCCACAGCCTGCACATGTCGGATCAGGCTTATGGGCTATGGGCCGGGCTTGCGGTAGACAATACAGCGGAGGCGACTGCCGCCGGCGTACTCTACTCGGACGCTGCAGGCAAATTCGCCGTGCTCGCCAAGACGTGCCGCAACGCCATGATCGGCTTTGTCGTACTTGCCTATGCCGTGCAGTGGGCGCGTAACGGTCTCGCCAATGCCGCGACCACGGCGCAGCTCCAGAACAAAGGCGCCTTCCTCTGGGCAAAGTTCCCGAAATTTGTGCTGGGCTTTGTGCTGATCTCGCTGCTCGCCACCCTGGGAGCGTCGCGAAATCCGGCAATCGCCGCCTTGGGCTTCAACAAGCCACAGCTGCTCGTGCTTGGCAACCTGAGCCGATGGGCCTTTCTCCTCACGTTTGCGGGAGTCGGCCTGCGTACGAATCTGCGTGACCTCGGCAAACAGGGCGCACGGCCGTTCATCGTCAGCGCGCTCGGAGAGATTGCCATCGCCATCATCACGCTCGGCCTGGTGCTGGGCACCGACAGGATCTTTCATCTATAGCGAGCCCGGCTGGTCCCTGCTTTTCGCAAAGCATGGGAAGCCAGCCGGCCAGCTTCTAGTCGTCTGTAACCATGTCGAGCACAATCTCGTCGAGCGGCTCTCCCAACGGCCGGTCTCGTTGCAGCATCGTGAGACGATCCCTAAACTCGTCTACGATCTCCGGGCGAATGCGCCGCATGGCAACCACCATTGTCGCCAGCAAAGCGCGCACGGCAGGACTTTGCGGCTGCTGCAGCGCGAGGAAGAGCGTTCCTTCGAGGATGTCGCGTTCACCCGCGATCGCCGGCGGCTCATCGCCCGCCGTGACGGCTGAACGTACGGCCAGCAGCTGCTCCAGTCGAATCATGTAGTTCGCCAGAGCGGGGCCATCCGGAAGGATGTAGAGCGGCGAAGGCGCCTCCGCGGCGAGACCGTTCTGCGCGAGCAGCGCAGCCAGATCGTGCGCGAGTGCGAGAACCGCGAGTTCCGGCTGACCCGCCGGACATGCAGCCTCTACCCTACCAACAGCGGCGGAATCAGAGGCGCGCAACACAGCCACCTGCAAGATCCATTCGGGTGATGTGGCATTCAGGTGCACCTTGACCACAAAATCCGGCGTCAGCTCGGCCTCAAATGCTGATTCAAGAGCCTCCGTGTCGTTCCACTCCCCACCGCGCAACACAAAGCCCGCGCCGCCCTGCGTCACTCGCGGAATCAATGTACGGGCGCGCGCCGCAGTGTGGAACTCGAGCTGTTCCGCCAGAAACAGCGGCAGCGCACGACTGAGACGACCAAGAGCGTCCGCCATCTGCATGCCTTGTGGTCCCTCGGGCGGCGTGAAATCAGCCGTGCCGCCAAGCAGCGTCACCACCGGAGCTCCGTCGGGTTTATCGCCGAAGACCTCAGTCAGCGGGCCGCCAGATCGCTTCCACACCGGCCCGATCATCTCCAGCATGCCGATCTCGAGCGGCACCTGCGGATCGCGATGCGTGCTGGTCTGTCGCATTCGACCAATGGTGCTTTCCCAGAAGCCCAGCGTCTCGCGCCAGTCCGGCCGCCTCTGTGCAAACAGCCGATTAACGATCGACGTCGCCGGTTCAAGCTCGCCGAGATCCACGTGCGCCTTGATGAGATTGTTGCCCACCATCAGCCCGTGAACCTCTGCAAGAAAGAGCGGTTCGGTCATCTCAATGAGCTCGCGCAGGTAGCCGGCCATGCCGAGATCTCCGCTCATGGGATAGAGAAACTCTGTTGGCACTGGCCCCGGGAAGCTGGCCAGCCCTTCGCGGTAGAACGTGATTGCTTGAGGCAGATCGTTGCCTCCCAACGCCATCTTCGCCAGCCAGAGCCGGACTCGCCAGCTGTTTGGCAGCGCGGCCACACGCTCCATCGCCTGCAGCCTGGCCGTCTCGCCACCTCGGTCCGATGCAGTCGTCAGATACCAGCCCAGGCCGTTCTCAATGTTGGGATCAAGCTCGATGGCGCGCCACAAGGTCTCATCCGCACGCTGCGTTTCATTGCGGGTAGCGTAGACCTTTGCGAGGTTAGTGAGGACCGCACCCTCTTCCCCAAAGCGCGCCGTGTACTCGTCCAGAACGCGTTCCGCATCGTCGACGCGTCCGATCTGCAGCAGCACGATCGCGTCGATGCACGCACCTCGCACCGGGATCGTGTCGATCGCACGAAGGCGCGCCGCCGCAGCCTCAATCTCCGCAAACAGGCCATCATTCATCGCGTTTAGCAGAATCGCATAAAGCTCATTGGGCGCATCCCAGTTTGCCTGCAGACTCGCTGGCAGAATCTCTTCACGCCATTGCTGGCGCGTGAGAAACACTTCTTGACCGTACTGGTCATACACGCGCACGAAGTTCGGATCGTTGCGCATCTGCTCGACCGTCATGGCCTGGGCAGGCTGAGCTTCCGGCACGATCTGACGCTCCTGCTGGGTCTCTCGTGGAGTGTTCTTCACCAGCATGGGACCGGAACCGGTCGCGAGCGGAGGCTCCTCCGCGGCAGGAGCAGGCGGCGCGAGCGGTGTCGCCACGGGTGTCGGCATAGCGGTCGCGATCGAAGGGGCCACGGGTGGTGCGACCTCCAGAATCGGTAGCGGCTCCCGGGATGGTGCCTCAGGCGCGGCCGCCGGTTCATCCTTCGATATTCCGCTCTTGTGTTCGTCTGACGCCGCAGCGTCCTTTTTCCCAAATAGCTTTTCGATGAGACCCATGCTTCTCCTTACATCTGTGTGCGGCGATGCGGCACACCTTCTGACCGCATCGCCGTCTTGGTTAGCGCGTTTTCGGTTGGCGCTCAATTGTCGCGGCGATCTTGAACATGGTCGCTTCATCAAAGTGGCGGCCCATGATCTGTACCCCGATCGGCAGCCCTGCCGCCGTCTCTCCACACGGCACGCTCATCGCAGGAAGGCCTGCCAGACTGGCCGCAACCGAATAGATATCGGCAAGGTACATCGCCACCGGGTCATCCGTCTTTTCGCCTAGGCGGAACGGCGGTGTGGGCGTCATTGGTCCAACCAGTACGTCGACCTGCTCGAATGCCGCTAGAAAATCGCGCGTCAGCAGCGTGCGTACCTGCTGCGCCTTGCGGTAGTACGCGTCGTAGTAGCCAGAGCTGAGCGCGTAGGTACCCAGCAAAATCCGTCGCTTTACCTCAGGCCCGAAGCCCTCGTCCCGCGTCTCGCGAAACATGCTGCTCAAGGTAGTCGCGTCCTCCGCGCGCAGACCGAAGCGCACCCCGTCAAAGCGCGAAAGGTTCGAGGAAGCTTCCGCCGTGGCGAGCACATAGTACGTTGGAATGGCGTAGCGGGTGTGTGGCAGAGCAACCGGCTTGATAACGCATCCCTGCCCGCGCAGGCCCTCGATGGCACGTTCCACAGCGGCGCGAATCTCCGGGTCGAGCCCGTCGCCGAAGTACTCCGCCGGCACGCCAACCCGCAGGCCGGCGGCAGGCTGGCTCAGCCCTGCCCTGTAGGCGCCGACCGGTTGTTCCGAGCTGGTTGCGTCGCACGGATCCTGGCCCGCCAGCACCTCAAGCAGGAGTGCCGCATCCTCCACTGTCTTTGCGAGTGGTCCGACACGATCAAGCGATGAGGCAAACGCAATCAATCCGTACCGGCTGACACGGCCATACGTCGGCAGCACACCCACCACGCCGCAGAACGCCGCCGGCTGCCGCACCGAGCCACCCGTATCTGTGCCGAGGCTTGCCACACAAAGATCTGCCGCAACGGCCGCGGCTGATCCGCCACTCGAACCACCCGGAACGCGATCGAGAGCGCGTGGATTGCGCACCGGCCCATAGGCTGAGTTCTCGTTCGACGATCCCATCGCAAACTCGTCGCAGTTCAGCTTTCCGAGCAGGACAGCACCTGCGGCCTCGAGCTTGCGGACAGCAGTGGCGTCATACGGCGGTTGATAGCCTGCCAGGATCTTCGATCCCGCCGTCGCCGGCGCACCCTGCATCGCCAGCACGTCCTTGATCGCCACCGGGACCCCTGCCAGCGGCGGCAACGTCTCTCCCGCAGCCACCATGGCGTCGATGCGGGCAGCCTGCTCGAACGCACGATCGCGGCTGAGCGCGAGATAGCTGTTGATCCCTTCGCCGCTCGGACCATCCACCGCCGCAATTCGCTCATAGTGCAGCTCTGCCAGGTTCGTCGCCGAGATGCGACCGTCGGCCACGGCAGAGCGCGCCTCGACGATCGTCAGGCCTTTCAGATTCGTTCCGTCCAACACATCCTCCCCATCTTTCGCTAGCGCTCGATGACCTTAGGCACCTTGAAGAACCGGCCATCTGTCTCCGGCGCGGAGGCCAGCACGGCGGCGCGATCGATCGAGGGTCTTACTCCGTCAGCGCGCAGCTCCTGCCCAGCCTCGTCGGGCAAAAGCGCCAGCATCTCGCCAACCTGCGCCATCGCCGGCACGCCTGCGGTATCTAGCTCATCCATCTGCGCGATGTACGCGAGAATGGCATTGAGGTCTCGTTCGATGGCCAGCTCTTCATCAGCGGTCAGCTGCAGGTTCGCCAACTCCGCCACATGCCGCACCTCATCTCGCGTAACTGTCTTGTGGCCACTGTCCTGTTCCATTAGTCCTTGCTCCGATGCGGTCTGGCGGATCGACCCTTCGAGCCCGTTGCTCGATGGGAATTGCTCCCCGACCCCGATGTTCCGCTCATCAGAAAGTGTATCTCGCGCAGCTCCACCGACGCGATGCGGCGTAACTGGACCGTCAGTTGCGGCCGCATGGCCAGCATCTGCTGCAGCCAGGCCGGATCCGTTACCTCAATCGTCACACACCCATCCGCATACCCCGTAACCGTGCCGCGTTCTGCCATGGAGCGGCCACACGCCACCGGCCAGGCTGCTGCCAGCTTATCCGCCGGCGACAGCGCGCTCAGGCTCTTGCCCAGCGAAGATCGCAACAACTCCCGCATCCCCTGCATCGCTTGCCTCCATGCGTCTAGTGTGGGCCAGCTTCGACGTTTGATCCAGCTTCGGTGTTGACAGGGGCCATCTCCGCTTCGGCTGAAGGAAGGATCTGAAACACGTGGGCGCGCATACGTGAGAGAAAGACCTCGGTCCGAAAGCTCTCGGCCCAAGTGTGCGCTCTGTCCGGGTCAAAGCTCGGCTCCCCTGCCTCAAACGCCAACATGCCTGCGGCAAGCGACGCTGTCGTCTGCTCCTGAAAGTACACCCCTGTCGAGTCTGATCCTGTACCTCGAACAGTTTCGAGCGACCCGCCAGCGCCATAGGCAATCACCGGCCGGCCGCAAGCCTGCGCCTCGAGCGGCACCATCCCGAAGTCTTCATCCGCGGCAAACAGGAGAGCCTGGCACCGGGCGTACTCTCCCCACAACTCCTCGGTCGGAAGTTCTCCGAGAAACGTCGTCTCCGGACCAGCAATCCTCCTCAGTCGTGCCATCTCTGGTCCTGCGCCCACAATCCGCAGCGTCCGTTCAAGCCGCTGGCAGGCCTCGATCATCAGCTCCGTCCGCTTGTACGGCACCAGCCGTCCCGCGGCGAGGTAGTGTTGCCCGGGCACCGCTCTTTGGGCGCGCGAAAGATCAATGGGCGGCTGAATCACCGAGCTCTCCCGGCCGTAGTAGCGGGCGATCCGGTCTGCGACATAGCGGGAGTTCGCCACGAAATCCGTCACCCGCGCCGCTGCCGCCACGTCCCATCGCCGTACGCGATCCGCCGTCGCGGCGAAGACAGCCCGTGTGACCGGGCCCATGGCCGCCCGATACGCCTGATACCCGTCATAGAGGTACCGCATCGGTGAATGGCAGTAGCAGATATGCGTTGCGCCTGGGTCGACGCGCACTCCCTTTACTGGGCCGCTGTCAGACGAGATCACCAGATCGTACCCACGCAGATCCAAGCTCTCCGTCGCCGCCGGGTAGAGAGGCATCATGTGACGATGAAAGTGGCGCGCCAGCGGCACGTTCTGCAGAAAGGAAGTACGCAGCGATCGCCCCGCTAGGCCGTCTGGAAGTGCCTTGAGGTCAGCGACCAGGGTAAAGAGGTCAGCCCGGGGGAACAGTGACCCAAGACACTCGGCGACGCGCTCTCCACCACCCCGCGTGACAAACCAATGATGAACCAGCGCAACCCGCACTCGCTCAGCCTACCGTGTTCCAGGGCGCGCCGCGCTCTGTCAGTAAGCGCCGTCCTGGTTCACAACGGAGAGAAAGGTTCGTAGCAGAATCAGAAAGTCCCGCCGCATCGACCACCGTTCTACGTAGTCGCAATCCAGCTGCACCCGTTGTGGGTAGGTCAGCTGGCTCCGCCCGGAGACCTGCCACAGGCCAGTCAGCCCCGGCTTGACCCGCCGATAAAAACGAAAGCCATCTCCGTACTTCTCTACCTCCGCAGCCACAATCGGTCGCGGTCCTACCAGGGTCATCTTGCCGGTCATAACGTTCCACAGCTGTGGCAACTCGTCCAGGCTGTACCGCCGCAGAAACCGCCCGATCCTCGTCACGCGCGGATCGTGGCGCAGCTTGTGCGTTCGGCTCCACTCTGCCCGAGCCGCGGGATGCCGTGCGAGGTACTGCTCCAGCACTTCAGCCGAGTTCTCGCACATAGTGCGGAACTTCCACATGGAGAAGAACGCGCCATTCCGGCCGATCCGGCGATGCGAGTAAAAGACCGGTCCCGGCGTACTCAGCAGCACAATCAGAGAGAGCACGCCCAGAATCGGCAGGGTCACGGGCAGTGACAGAAGGATCAGCACAATATCGATGATGCGCTTCGAACGATATCGCAGCAGCTTCGAGGGCAGGTCTTCAGCCGCGGTCGTCCGCCGCTCGTGCCCTGCAGCTGCGTCCGCTGTCGCGGTATAAGAATATGGCCCCTGAAGCGAAACGGAACGCGATGCCGGGAACTGCTCCTCATGCTGCATGTGGATCCTGTCTGTGCACGAGTTCGGCGATCCCTCACGTGGTGTCTGCTGTATGCGGTTTTACAGAAGGCTGGCTGCTACGTTGCCCCTTGCCCTCTGCTCCGTCGTCGGTCGATCCAGAAGATCGAGCCGCTTCGAGCGTAACGCATTCAATGAAAGCCGGATCTGTGAGGAAGTCCGATAAAGCCAAAACCGCGTCCAAACCCCGGATCAGCGGGTATTGCCTGGAAAAGGCAGTCCAATGCTGCAAATGTTCCGCTTCAGTCTACCCTGCGTGCCTTCAGCCCTCGAGATAAATCGTGCCCCGTTCGGGGGAGGTCGCTTCTCTCTAACGGGGGCCATCGACCCTTAGAATGTCTCCATGCAGATCATCGACACCTCATTGCGTGATGTCAAACGGCTCCATCCGCAGCGTTTCGGCGATGACCGTGGATGGTTTGCCGAGGTCTTCAACACGGAGCGCTTTGCCGCCGCCGGTCTGCCAGCCTCCTTCGCCCAGGACAACCAGTCCCGCTCTCGCCGAGGCGTCCTTCGCGGGTTGCACTATCAGCTTGGTCGCCCGCAGGGAAAGCTGGTTCGCGTCCTCTCCGGCCACATCTGGGATGTCGCTATCGATCTCCGGCGCGACTCCCCCGACTTCGGCAGGTGGGCTGCCTTCGATCTGAAGCCCTTTACCGACACGGGCGATCTTGACCTGCTCTGGATTCCGGAAGGTTTCGCGCACGGCTTCCTGGTTCTGTCAGAGACCGCCGAGGTCTTGTACAAGACGACCGACCTTTACCATCCCGCCGGCGAGCGCTCCATCCTTTGGAACGACGCCGTCCTCAACATCAGCTGGCCTCTTCATCTGCTCGGCGGTGAGTCTCCCAGCGTCAGTGGGAAGGATGCGGCGGGCATCGCCTTCACCGCCGCCGAGCTTCCCTAATCGTTGCTTGGCACCACTGCCTCCGCCTGACGGAGCAACCAGGTCTCCATCTCTCCGAGTGATGCGATCTTCTGGTACTCCCCCGCGCAACCCGCCGGCTCCGTTCCCTGCAGCAGAAACGCCTGCAGCAGGCCAGCTGCATTCGCCGCAGCCACATCACTGCAGCGATCGCCAACCATCACCGAGCGCTTCAGGTCTAGCCCAAGATCGGCTGCTGCACGCCAGAGCATGCCGGGGGACGGCTTGCGATCCTCGTGCTCCCGCCGGTAGTCGCCCACGCCATGGTCGGGATGATACGGACAGTGGTACACCGCGTCCAGGCGAACCCTGTCACGGCCAAGCGTCTCCCGCATCCAGTTCATCAGGGCCTGAAAGTCCGTCTCGCTGTACAGCCCGCGTGCGATGCCGGATTGGTTGGTCACCACCACCAGCTTGTAGCCCAGCCGCATCGCCGTTTGGCACAGCGAGAGAATCCCGGGAACGAAACGTACATCCTCCGGCCGGATCAGATAGCCGATCTCCTCGTTGATCACTCCATCCCGATCCAGAAAGAGCGCGCGATCAGCCATGGATCGACCTCATCTGCGAAAGATCCAATCCGATCAATGCCGGTGCAACAGTAGTAGGCGGGACCTCAATGCGCGGCGCCGGCGAAAGCCCATCCCGCCGGGCAGTCAGCATCTGATTCACCGCCGCGATCACCATCCCCGGCGTCACCTGCTGAACGCAGGCATTGTTCTGACAGGGCGCATAGTTCTTTCCGTCGTAGCACGGCCGGCACGCAAACCTCTCGCCGCCCCACAGCGCCACCACTCTCGGCCGCTGCGGCAGAAAAGCATACGGACTCGTCGGCCCAAAGATCGCCACGATGGACGCCCGCGTGATCCCGGCCAGGTGCAGCGGTCCGGTATCGGGCGTCACCACCACATCGCTCGAGTCAAACAGTCCCACCGTCCCGACCAGCGTGTGCTCCCCGATCAGATCCAACACCGGCAGCCCTGCGAACGCGGCCGACGCCCAGCGATCATCCGGGCCTCCACTTAGGAGGACCTCACAACCCTGCATCAGCAGCTCCCGCGCGACCACAACAAACGACTGCACCGGCCACCGCCGCAACGCGTCCTCCCGCACCAGATTCTTCGCCCCCGCCGGCACCAGAACCACGCGGGGCGCGCTGCCGCTCCGTGGGACAGGGGAGTCCGGCAGGATCGGTGGTGCGACCGGCGCCATCGTCTCCGCTCGCACATCATCCGTCAGCCCTAGCAATAGCCGGGCATACTCATCGGCATAGGGGCGCCCCGGCAGGATGCGTCGCTCGCGATCCTCCCAGGAGAGCCACGTCGTTCGCGCAGCTCGCGCAGATCGCGTCAGCAGCCGGTAGCGGCTGTCGTAGTAGACCGTCGCAATCAAATCGTAGCGACGTCCCGCGAACTGCTTCCACAGCGTCGCAAGCGCCCGCAGCCGCGCCAGGAGACTGCCGCGCAGAAGTACAGCCTCGTCGGCAACAATAGGCATAATCCACGGGTAAAGCGCCAGCAGCGGCGCGATCTGCTTCCCGCAGAGCCACTCCACCGTGTCGCCGCGCGCCTGCATCGCGCGCGCCGCCGGCAGCAGCATCACGGCATCCCCGATTGCCCCCAGTTTCACCAGAAGAACGCGACTCATCGTTGGCCTATCTCTCGTCCAGAAAGACAGACTGATTCCGCAGAACCGCGATAAAGGCCAGGTATCGCATCAGCAACTCATACCGGTGCGGACCCAGAACCCGCAAGGCCAGCTTCAATGCCCGATGCACCGCCTCCACGCGCCGGTCGTGCGGGTTGAACTCCTTCCACGTTGACTTCGCTGGCGCGCTCTTGCCGGCCACCAATCGCAGCCGCCGCGCGAACCCGGCGAACTCGCCGCGAGCCTCAAACGGATCCTGCCCTCGCCAACGTGCCTGGTGTTTGGCATAGATTCGTCGCGCCAGACGCGTAATGGCGGTGCCATCTGACAATCGATCGAAGCCATACGGCACACCTTGCAGCCGCTCGTCCGCAAGCCGCCGAAGATTCTGCCGGTACCCCGCAAACAGCTCGCGCAGGTCTGGCCGCTCCGCCAGCGTAAACCGGTTGGTGTGCCGCGAAAGCCCGTCCTCATCCTCCGGGTCGACACCACTGAAGTGAAAAAAGCAGAGCGGCACCGCAGGCCCATTCGGGTTTTCGACCATCGGCGGTCCGCCCGCCGGTGATCGTCCATCCATCGGAAGCAGCGTCCGCTCATGCAGGTTCCAATAGGCCATGTTGCAGCCCGCATCGCGCAGAATCGTGACGCCGGCAAACATCCCTGGCGCCAGATTCATCCACTTCTGATCCACAAACAAACCCGTCCGGCCTTCGCTGAACCCAAGCGCCAGACATCGCTCACTCCACCACGCCAGGAGGCGGTCCGCTTCCTGGCAGCGGCGAAACGCCGCGAACCCGAGGTTATACGTGCCGTTGTACAAGTGATCCTGCTCACTCGGCAGCCGGTCATCCATCAGCGGTGTCGTGAGATGGGGCGTCAGCACCGTGGCTGCTCCACCCGACAAAGCAGCAAAGACCGGCTCGAGCGGGCTGTACACAACGATGTCGGGGTCTAGGTAAACCAGCTGTTCAAGCCCATGCGTTCGGAACAGATATTGCAGGAACGCTGGCTTCACATTCGTATTCAGCTCGAGAATGTCATACTTCATTGCCTCGCCGCGAAGATCATCGAGCCCGATCTCCGATACCAGCACCGGCTCGAACTGTTCGCCAGCAAACAGGCTTCGGTCCTGCACATCCGCCACCAGCAGCACAAAGAAGCGATGCCCAGGATGATGTTTCAGATAAGACGCAGCAAGGGCTCGCGCGAACGCCAGGTAGTTAGGCGAAATCACCGTACAGGCAGCAGTCAAACCGTCGGCTCCAGATAGCCCATACCCATCAGGATACTCGAGCCGGGATCGCCTCTTTGGGGAAGCGCCATCCTCTTGTGTTGCAACGAACCACGCCCGTATCTGCTGCTAGAAGATCCGGTCCTCGAGCAACCGCAGCAGATACTGGCCGTAGCTGCTTTTTTGGATCTGCGTCGCCAGCGCGCGCAGATCTTCGGCCGAGATGTACCCGAGCCGGAAGGCAATCTCCTCCGGGCAGGAGACCTTTAAGCCCTGTCGCTGCTCGATGGTATGGATAAACGTCGATGCCTCGAGCAGCGAATCATGCGTGCCCGTGTCCAGCCACGCCATGCCCCGCCCCAGCACCTGCGTCCGCAACTGGCCGCGCTCCATGTACCACCGGTTTACATCCGTGATCTCCAGCTCGCCACGGGGTGAGGGCTCTAATCCCTCCGCGATCGAGACCACCTGCCGGTCGTAGAAGTAGATTCCCGTCACGGCATAGCGGCTCTTTGGCTTCAGCGGCTTCTCTTCAAGCCCAATGGCCTTGCCATCTCCGTCGAACTCAACGACCCCGTAGCGCTCCGGGTCAAGCACCGGATAGGCAAACACAGTCGCACCGTCCGTCTCCACGGCCGCATCCCGCAACGTCTTCTGAAAGTCATGTCCGTAGAAGATGTTGTCGCCCAGAACCAGGCAGCAGCCCTCCCCGGCAAGAAACGTCTTGCCAATCAGAAACGCCTGCGCCAGCCCGTCAGGGCTCGGTTGCACGGCGTACCGGAGCGTCAAACCCCATTGCGCTCCGTCGCCCAGCAGCTGTTCAAAGCGTGGCGTGTCCACTGGCGTTGAGATGATCAGGATCTCGCGAATGCCCGCCAGCATCAACGCCGATAGCGGGTAGTAGATCATCGGCTTGTCATAGATCGGCAACAGCTGCTTGCTGATCGCCTGCGTTACCGGATGCAGGCGCGTGCCGGAGCCGCCAGCCAGGATGATTCCCTTCACCGCCCCGCCTCCGCTCTCGTTCGCTCGCCCTTGGTGACCACGTCGCGATCCGCAGAATCGCGATCCATAAACGTGCGATCGGCAGACCCACGATCGGCATAGTTCGTCTGCTCCCACTCGCGGTACGCGCCGCTGGTCACGCGTGCTACCCACTCCGGATTGTGGAGGTACCACTGCACCGTCTTTCGCAGGCCAGTCTCAAAGCTCTCCGCCGGCTTCCATCCCAGCTCCTGCTCGATCTTGCGTGCGTCTATGGCATACCGTCGATCGTGCCCCGGACGATCCTGCACGTAGGTCAGCAACTGCTTGTGCGGCCGGAACACCGACTCCGGAACCAGCTCATCCAGCAGCGCACAGATCGCGAGCACGACCTCCAGATTGCTGCGCTGGTTGTTGCCGCCGATGTTGTACGTCTCGCCAACCCGTCCGCCGTCGAGCACGGCCCGAATAGCGCTTGCATGATCGCCCACATACAGCCAGTCCCGAACCTGTTGCCCGTCGCCGTAGATCGGCAGCGCCTTGCCCCGCAGGGCGTAGGTCAGCACCAGCGGAATCAGCTTCTCCGGAAACTGATGCGGCCCGTAGTTGTTCGAACAGTTCGTGATCAGCGTCGGCAGCCCGTACGTATGCCCCCACGCCCGCACCAGGTGGTCACTCGCCGCCTTGCTCGCTGCGTACGGCGAGCGCGGAGAGTAGGGCGTTTTTTCATGAAAGGCCGGATCACTCGGCTCAAGCGACCCGAACACCTCATCGGTCGACACGTGCAGAAAGCGGAACGTCGCGCGTTCCTCTCCCTCCAGGCTCTCGAAATAGACTCGCGCCGCCTGCAGCAACGTAAATGTTCCGTGGATGTTGGTCCGCAGAAACTCCTCCGGCCCCAGAATCGACCGATCCACATGGCTCTCTGCCGCGAAATGAACGATCGCGCGTGGCCGGTGCTCCTGCAGCAGCCTCTCGACCAGCGCTGCATCGCAGATGTCTCCGTGCACGAAGCGATACCGCGGCGACGCCTGTACCGCGGCCAGCGTCTCCGGATTTCCCGCGTAGGTCAGCTTGTCCAGATTGACGATCGGGCCCATCTCCCCACCCGGCCGCAACCAGTCCAGAATAAAGGTGGAGCCGATAAAGCCGGCGCCGCCCGTTACGAGAATGCCGCCTGCAGAGTTCAAAACGTAGCCTCCCCTCTATCCTATGGTCGGCCCCGGCCCCATGTTCTACAACCTCCGTGGCGCAATCTCCCCTGAGCCCGCTCTACACTACTCATCTCACCCCTTGTAGCTTTGTTGCTCCGGTACCCCATACGTCTACACCTAAATCCTCTCTTTTGAAGATTTTGCGTAAAAGGTTGGGGGGGGGTATACCTCATCTTTGAAGCGCAACCAACCTCGGCCGCGGCTCTCCGCAGTCCCTGCCCCGGGGGCTACTTCAGCACGTTAATCGCGGCAACTCCAATCCCAAACTGACCAATAATGTTCGAAATGTCCACCAGATCCCGCAGGATGGCTCGCTTGTTGATCATCGGTGGCACCACAATCGTATCGCCCGGATAGATCAGCGCGTGTTCAAAGTTGCTGTACTGCCGGCTGAGTACAGAGCCGTCTGCCCGCAGCACAAACGACCGTCCCCGATCAGCCTCACGATCCGGTCCGCCCGCCAGCTTCAGGTAGTTCGACGTCCGCCGGCCAGGCTCGAAGACAAATGCATTCGCGCTGTAGACCTGGCCTTCCACGTACACATTCGATGGAATCTTCGGCACGATAAATCGATCACCATCCTCAAGCGCCAGCTCCGGAAGACTGCTGACGCCTTCACTGTCCGGCTTCAGCTGCAACACAATCCGACCTACCGGCTGCAGCTGTCGAAGCCGATTGATCGACGCCCGCGCGCCAGTGGCCGCACTCTCCGCCCCCGCCGCATCGCGATCAGTTAATGCCCGCGAACTGTTGCTGGCAGTGACGGACGCAACCTGCGCCTCCAGCTGATCGGCATAGTCGTTCAGCCGCTGCTGCTCAACCCGTTGGGTGGATCGCCGCGTGAACTCTGACGCATACAGGTACGCGTCCTGCGTAAACCCACCGGCCCGGATCACCAGCTGTCGCAGAGTCTCACCCGGCTTCACGCTGTAGACACCCGCCCCGATGAACTCGCCTTCCAGCCGCACAAAGCGCGTCTGCTGCGAGGTCGGTACGCGCAGGTCCGCCGTCGAAAAGATCGTCACCACATCGTTCGCAAGCAGCTCAGGGTTCTGCGTCGCGTCACCCTCAAGCACTGCCTTGCCTAGATTGAACGGAATGAGCGAGGTCTTCAGATCACCCGGATTCTGCCGCTCGATCACCGCATAGCTCCAGTCAATATCCGGCGCGCTCAGCAGCACATCGGTCCGCGGCGCAAACAAGGAGTCACCCGCCGCAAGCGCCGCCGCCACAGAGTTGCCGCCGCCGCTTGCGGAAGTGTTCGTACGCGTGCCGCTCGTCGCACCCCCAGTCGATCCGGTCCCCGCCGCAGGACTGGACGAGACTTGCAAGGATCCTTCCGCTCCCGCCGGAGTGGGCGCCGCTTCGACCGGCAGGGGCAACGCCAGCCGGCTCCGCTTCTGCCAGTAGTCCCGCGTGATCAACATCTCTTTGTCCGGGATCAGATCTGTGACACGCATACCGGCATGCCACATATACCGGCCGGGATTTGCCACGTTCCCCCGCAGCGTCACTGCATTGCGGAAGCGGTCGATGATCGAGGTAATCGTAAGCAGATCGCCATTCTGCAGCACCGTGTCAGCAAGGTGCGCCTGATCCACTTGCAGAATGCTTCGAAACTCCTGTCGGGAGATCCGCTCCAGCCTCACCTGCGATCCAGCCGCAACATTTGATTCACCGCCCGAGAGTTCCAGCAGCTGCTCTACGCGCGTCTCCCCTCGTAGCTCGTACACGGCTGGGTTGTTCACACTGCCAAGCAGCGCAACCTGCGGCCCCACTGGCGGAATGAAGATCACATCACCTGGCAGAAGCCGCACATCCTTGCCCTTGTCACCCCGAAGCAGCAGCTCGTACAGGTCGAAGTGGACGATCGTCTCACTGCCGCGCTTTACCTGAATGTCCCGCAGCGACCCGAGTGCTGCCGGTCCACCAGAGGCAAACAGAGCGTTCAGCAGCGTGCTAAGCGAGCTGATCGTATAGCTTCCCGGTCGCCGCGCCTGCCCGACAACAAAGACCTGAATCGATCGCAGCTGCCCCAGGTTCACGTTCACATCGAAGTTTCGGTACACCCTGCCGAGCTGCGATCGCAGAAACCCGGCCAAATCGGCATAGTGAACACCGGCCACCTCGACCGTCCCAACCTGCGGAAGAGCAATCTCTCCGTTGCGGTCCACCACATAGGATCCCTGCTGATTGACCTGCCCATAGATCTGCAGCCGAATCTGATCGCCCGGCCCAATCACATAATCCGGCGTGACCGGAACGTTGTTCACCGGCGCGAACGTTGAGGGAACCCCCTGAAAGAGGGACGCGCCATAGGTCGGGAGCCGCTGCCCCGTGGTCGACTCGATCAATCGCTGGAACTCCGTCTGTTGTTCCGGGGCAGACATCTCCGGTCGCGTCCGCGGATCAAGCGTCGACAACCCGCCAGGGCTGCGTCCGTCGCTCCCCTGATTGTCGGCGTCCGTCGCTTGATTTCCCCGTGCCGAACCAGCATCGTCGTTTGCCGCCGGCGGCTGTCCAGACGCTTGCGGCTGGCCCGTCGTTTGCTGCGTCGCAGGGGCCGTCGTTGCGCCTTGTCCCGTCTGGCCCGAGCTTTGCTGCCCGCTCAAAGTCGAAAACAGATTTGGCACCTGCGCATACATCGTCGTCGCCGTCGTTAACGAGCCCATCAGCAGAGGAGCCATCAGCGCGATCGCCCACACACCACGGGAGCGAGTCCCTTTCCGCTTGTCTCGCCGCAAGCCAGCAACAGCGGTACCCTGCCGCGCTGCCGCCGGCGCTCGACCGAGCGATTCATCTCTGCGTCTTGCCGTCCGTCTCATCATCTCCCGCCATAAAGGCATGCACACCGCTTGGTCGTCGCTCGCCTCGCCTCAAGTCTAGCGAACTTTTCCAAGCGCAAACGAAGCAAGGCAACTGCCGGTGACTATGTATGGTCAAACAGCCCTGAACGCTTCCACCCAGGAGACACACCGATGGCCGCATCCGACGATCACGAGCAGACCCCCACCCAACCCGTGCCTCCTTCACCACAGGACACCAAGGCCGAACCCTCCGGCTACACCGGCGGCAATCCCTCTACTGCTGGACCTGGACAAACCGCCGTCCGCAGCGACACGCCTGAAAACCGTCTCGGCCACCTCAATCCTTCCGCCCCCGAAGATTCAAATACCACCCCCGGAAGCCTATCCGAGAAATAGCCGTCGGTGTAGCAGACGAGCATCGAAGTTGTGGCAAATACGTCTAAGTCAACGAATTCAACTATCTTCAAGGAAGTCGAAGAAGCCTCAACCCCGACCGACAATCGTCCTCAGTACAATAAGAAGACCGGCCAGCCCGGGCGGAAACGCACGAACGGCTGATGGGCCTATAGCTCAATTGGTTAGAGCAGCGGACTCATAATCCGTTGGTTCCAGGTTCAAGTCCTGGTGGGCCCACCACGTAGAGCGAAACCTACCAGACGATGCGGTAAAACTCCCTCAAATGCTCACTGAATCTCAGCGACATACGATCCGAACGCCGGCAGCGTCAGCGACGAAACAGAATTCGTCTGCTGTAACTCAGACGTGTTTGTTAGCAGCGTCTTCACCGTCGTTCCCTTGACTCCCGCAGTGGCGAGATCCAGGTGGATCGTCTGGGATGTTGCGCTCATATTCAACGACACCACAACCGCCTTGGACCCGGCTGGCGCAGTCCGTACGTACGACAACACCTGCGCGTTATCGGTATCGAGCATCACAATGCCGCCATCATGCAGCGCAGGCAACGTCCGCCGCATGCTGATCAGGGTCTTGTGCCAGTTCAGCAGCGACTGTGAATCCGCCTGTTCCGTCTTCACATTCAGCGTTGCGTAGTTCGCCGGGAC
The DNA here is from genome assembly GCA_964235665.1 of uncultured Acidobacteriaceae bacterium. Classification (GTDB taxonomy): domain Bacteria; phylum Acidobacteriota; class Terriglobia; order Terriglobales; family Acidobacteriaceae; genus Edaphobacter. The sequence continues at coordinate 702,071 of CAXSAY010000001.1, read as the reverse complement.
AGGCAGCCACGTCTTCGCATTCGTACTGAAGCCCGCCTGCGCGTTGCTGGCGTCCCACTGCATCGGCGTTCGTTCACCATCGCGTCCCTTTTCCTTCGGCCAGCCTGTAACACCGATCGGATCCTTCACGTCTTCCACCCGCGTCGGAGTCGTCGTCGGCATCCCCAACTCCTCGCCGTAATACATCAGCGCCGTAGCACGCGAAGTCAGCAGCAGGGCCGCAATCAGACGATCAATCGCAGCGTCGTGCGTGCCGTCGCCATAGCGATCATGGCTGCGAACATTGTCATGATTGTCAAAGACCAGCAATGGCTGCGATCCGTGCACCTGCGTCTCCACTTCGGTGAGATACCGCCGCAACATCGCCGCGTCCAGCTTAGCGTGGTCTCCTTGGAAGCCAACCAGCATATCCATCGGCAGCTGCAACTCATTCTTATCGGTGCTGCCATACCACTTGTCCAACTCAATCGTGTTGGGCAAATACGTTTCCCCGATCAACACACGATTGTCCGGGTACTTGCTCACCATCGTGCGCATCCGCCGGATGACGCCATGGACCTCCGGCAGATTGGAGGTGTACACATCCTTCAGATTCGGATCTCTCTGCGCATTCACGCCGTCAATCTCTGGCTCATCGCGCAGTTGCGGATCTTCAAACAGCGTCGGAATCGCATCCAGGCGGAATCCCGCAACACCGCGATCGAGCCAGAACTGCATCGACCCGAACATCGCCTTTTCAACCGCCGGATTGCGCCAATTCAGGTCTGGCTGCTCCTTGTAAAACTTGTGATAGTAAAACTGCTGCGTTGCCGGTGTCCATTGCCAGCCCGACCCACCAAATAGCGACTCCCAATTGTTCACCGGAATCTTGCCGTCATGCTCGAAACGCTTCTCATACGGCGTCACACTCGCGTCAGTCGCGGCTTTGCCGTCGTTCCACACATACCAGTCATGCTTTGGAGCGGTTCGGGATTGAGACGATTGCTGAAACCACGCATGCTTGTCCGATGTGTGATTGAGCACCATATCCAGACAGATCCGGATATTGCGCTTCTTGGCCTCCGCAATCAGCCGGTCCATATCCGCCAGCGTCCCATACTGCGGATCCACATTCTCGTAATCCGAGATGTCGTAACCGAAATCTACTTGGGGCGACGGATACATCGGTGCGATCCAGATAGCATCGACGCCCAAGTCCTTCAGGTAGTCCAGTCGCTGCGTGATGCCGTTCAGATCTCCAATGCCATCGCCGTTTGAGTCCTGAAAGGATCGCGGATAGATCTCATACACCACCGCGTGCTTCCACCAGGTCGCATCACTTGAGGGCTTTTCTGCCGCCTTCAAATCCTCGGGAGCCACTGATCCGCTCTGTGCCAATCCGCTCTTCGCCAGAACGGCGCCAACGCACAACAGGGAGATAGTTCGTAGAACGTTCATTAGGCGCCTTCACCTCACATCATCAGGCGCGATCATAGAACCCGTCGCCCACCCAGGTCCATCTGCCGCGCTCCTCACGCGCCTCAGTCCCATTTCCTCGAGGCCAACATCAACAAAGGGTGAAGGGAGGCCGCAGCCTCCCTTCACTGATCATTTACTTCAGCTTAGAACTGCACCCGTCCAGAGAACTGCATCTGACGTGGGTTCGACGCTCCGTTCGGGTAGGCTCCGCTCGTGATCTGACCGCCCTGATCGATGTTACCGTTCGGAGTTCCGAAGTTGATGTGATTGAAGGCGTTGAAGCCGTCCGCCCGGAGCTGCAGGGTTGTCTTCTCACGAATCGTGAAGTTCTTCTGCACTGAGATATCCCCATTGAAGAACCGCGGTCCGAACACCGTGTTCCGTCCCACGTTACCAATCTGGTCCAGCGCGGGCCGTGTGAAGGTCCCACCTGCATCAATATTCACCGGTTGATAGAAAGTAAGATTGTTCCCCGGGCTCCCTGTAATCTGTGAGTGGAAGGCATGTGTGTCGCCGTTGATCCGGTTCGGCGCGTCCGTGGGAACTTGCTGACTGTAGCTCGAGTAGCCGAGTGTGAATGGAAGCCCGCTCGAGTAGGTGATTACCGGACTAATCTGAATGCCGCCAACGATCTGCTGGATGAACCCTGGTGCATTGCCCAGCAGAATCCTGTTCTTACCGAATGGCAGCTCAAAGAGCCCATACACAATAACCTGCTGCTCACGCAGGGCACTCTCACGCCCTGCAGTGATGGGCTTGTCCCACGACGAGTAGCTCGTTGAGTCACTCAGGGCCTGCTGCCACGCGTAGTTCGCGTTCACACTGACGCCATGTGAAAGCTGTTTGGTGAGCGTGACCTGGAGCGCGTTGTAGTGGGTATCGAGGTTGTCACTGAAGTCAGTGATGTCGTTCGTCCAGCCACATCCCCCGCCAGCAGGCAACGTCTGTCCAGCAGCCTGTGCCGTTGCGATGTATCCCGGATCTTGGCAGGCAGCAAGAGTGCCGCTGTAATAACGCCGAAGAACGTTCTGGTTGTTTACCGATCCACTGCCACCTGTATCAATCCCGTTCGCGTCGTACGGGCTATTACCATTTGCCAACTTGGGTAGATTAGGATTCCAGTGCAGCCCATTCACCGCGATGGCGGCTTCATTCGGATTTGTCGTGTTACCCGAGTTATCGCCAAAGGTGTGTGTTCCTTTGTTGCCGACGTACGAGATCGTAGCTGAAAGCGTCGGCGACAACGACTGTTGAATCGCCAGATTCCAGGCGTCGAGCGTAGGCAGGCGCAACGTTGTTGGCCGACTGCGCGACGTCACGGAATATCCAGGGTTCGGCAGTAATCCGTTCGAGGGAACCGTCACTGTCGTCGGTGCCGCCGGGCCGTTTACCAGCTGAAATGCGCTGTCGGTCCCGCTTGCCGTGATGGCTTGGTTTTGAAGGATCGGAAGGTTCTGCGTTGCGGCGTGTCCAAAGATCGATCCGAACACTCCAATATCGAAGCTCCGTCCGTATCCCGCACGAATGACCGTCTGCGGTGTGGCCTGGTAAGCGACACCCAGGCGTGGGTTCCACGTATTCTGGGGCAGGCTGTAGTTCATATTGCGACTCACGCCGCCAACTCCGGCTACCTGGAGATACCCGGTCGTCAGGTTTAGCAGCGCGCCATTCCCGTTCCCATTTACCTTCTCGGGGAAGTAAAGCTCATAGCGTGCGCCATAGTTGACCGTCAGCTTTGATGTCGCACGCCACGTGTCCTGCACGTAAAAGAAGTCGCGTTTCTGGAACTCCTTCGCATTGTTCGAGGTGCTCACATACCGGTTGAATTGCGTTACTTGTCCGGTGACGAAGGACGCAAACCCGAGACCGGATGCTCCGTCATTGCCATTGGACGTCGGTCCGGTGCCGAAATAAAGAATGCCGGTTCGGTCATTGTCACTCGGCACGCGCAGGTTTCGGGCGTATCGAAGATCTGCACCGAACTTCACGCTGTGATTGCCAATCGTCTTGGTCCAATTATTTGCGATCTGAAACTGATCCTCCCGTTCAATCAACGGGCAGTTGCAGCGGTCTACGTTCAGTCCGGCACCATACTGCGGTCCAGTCGCCTGTGCATTGTTCGGTCCGCCGAAGCTGCCGACCTCCGTGAGCTGGAACGACGGTGCGCCACCGCTCAACGCGTTATCCGTATTCAACCCCGGAATGCCAAGTTGCGTGGCCAGCGGTGTTCCTGCGTCGTACTTGGATGTGGCGATGTCGTAGCGGAAGTAGCCCAGACGGACGTCCGTTACAAGCTTTGCATTCACGGCCACATCGACACCGGCCGCAGCGCTGTCGTTGGCGCCCTGCGACGTACCGCCATAACCCCCCAAGCCGAATCCGGCTCCACCGGCAGGCCCAAAGATCGTCGTTCCAGTCAGCGTGTCCGTAAAGCGGCTAAACCGGCCAAACACATGCGTACGATCAGTTGCCGTCCAGTCTCCACGGACGTCCCACTGATCGCTGTTGAAGCCGCCGATGCCGCTGGCCGTGTAGTTGTTCTTCAGAAACGTCTGACCGCCCACAGCGGATCCCGGCGTATTTGGCGCATACGGCTGTAACAGCTTCAGAAAATTCAGAGCAGGTTGAGACAGCTGAGCCATTGGAATGATGTTGTTTGCGTACTGCACCGACTGGTTCACCGTCGTTCCGTTCGGCCCGGCGGTCGGTACCTGCTGGTAGATCTTAATTCCCGCTGCCGCGTACTCGCTGAAGTCGCACCCGCCGCCCAGGCAGCTCGAGACCAGCTTTGCCGTCGGCACGGTCATTGTGTTCGCAATACCAACCTTCTGCCGTGTCCCTTGGTAATCGGTAAAGAAGAACACCTTATCCTTCAAAATCGGACCACCGACCGATCCGCCGAACTGATTCTTAAGACCGTCTGGAAATCCAGCGTCAGAGTGCTGCGTGAACGGATCCTTGGCCAGATTGGCATTGCTCTCGCGATAGTCAAACGCCGATCCGTGGAAGTTATTCGACCCCGACTTCGTCTGCGCCGTCACTACCGATGCCACCGCTTTGCCGAACTCCGCGTCGTAGTTCTGCGTCGTGATCTTCGTCTCGGACAGCGAATCTGCATTGGGATTGACAACGATAATGCCCAGGATTGGATCCTGGTTATCCGTTCCATCTAGCTGAAACGCTGTACCCGCAAACGCCTGACCATCCACCTCGATCTGCTTCGACCCCTGCGGGTTTTCACTCGCCGCATGGCTGAAGCCGAGTTGCTGCGCGCCCGGCAGCAGCAATTGCAGATTGGTGAAGTTTCGGTCCGGAATGGGCAGATCAATGATCTCTTTCGAGTTGAAGGTCGTCGACACATCCGCTCGATCCGTCTTCAACTGCGGCACTTGATCGGCGGCAACCTCAACCGTCTGATCGCTTCCACCCACCTGCATTGCCGCCGTGATCTTCGCAGATGTGTCGGCAAAGATCTGAAGCTCACTCTGCTGGAAACTCTTGAAGCCGTCCGCGCTCACCTTGATCGTGTAGATATCCGGAATCAGGTGGTCCGCCGTGAACTCTCCGCTGCCATTCGCAGTCACGGTCACGGAAGTTCCTTTAGCCACATCCGTTACCGTGATCGTCGCGTTGGGAATGACCGCCCCACTAACGTCCGTCACCGTTCCGAAGATGGATCCATACACAGCTTGTCCGTAGCTGTGGGGCGCCCCCAGCAGCAGCGCCGCCAGACCCGCACCCGCGATTGCTCTCATCCTTCTCATGTCGACCTCACTCAAAGCTCTACAAAACAGGAAACGTCTCCGGCGAAGCGCATTCCATCGCCGGACTAGGGATACGTGGGGAGTGTTCCATCTTTGTCCTGAGCCGCACTAAGCAGCCTTCGGGACGCGAAATCTACTCTCCGGTTAGCGTGCGCAAATCTACGCGCGGCCGAACCCCGATGTCAATCACAAACGAACGCCCCGCTCCATCTCACTCACCTCCCTCAAAAATCGAACAGAACCGCTAGAATCAGGCGTCGTATGACCATCGCTTCATCTGCGCTCCTCGGCATCGTGCTCTTGCTTGCCCAGCACACGTCCGCTGCCGCGCAACAGCCCCGCACCGCACCGACGTCCCTTGAGCAGGCAACCAGCGCCTTCAAAGCCGGTTCCGTGGCCTACGCCAAAGGCGACCTGAGCACCGCGCGCCACGCCTTTGAGCGTGCTGTTCACCTTGCTCCCGGCGTCTCGGCCGCCCACGCCGCCCTTGGTTCCGTGCTTCTGTCGAGCGGCGACACCCTCGGCGCCATCCGCGAACTGCAGCTCGCCCTCCACCTGTCACCGCAGGATCCCGCCGCGCTTCTTGGTCTTGCGCTCGCCTTCTCGCTCAATCACCAGGACACCTCCGCAGCGGACACCCTGCACCGCCTGCAGGCCCTAGACCCCGCTCTCGGAACGGCAACCGGCCGAGACACAGCCCTTCCCCTTGCCACCTCCCTCGCCGCTACAGGCGATCTCCCGGGAGCCGAAGCTCTCCTCGAACACGCCGTCGCCGCTGCGTACACTGACGCCGTCCTCGCCGACGCCCTCGGCACCGTCCAGGCCCGCCAGAAACACTTCGCTCAGGCCGACGAAACGCTTCGCCGCGCCATCTCCCTTGACAGCTCGCTCGCCCCGGCACACTTTCACCTCGGTTCAGTCCTGCTTGAGATCGGTCAGCCCGCGCAGGCGACTCCCCCGCTCGAACAGGCCCACACCCTCCAACCCGCAGTCGCCGCTTACACCATCCAGCTCGCGCGCGCCCTCGTCGAAACCCGTCGCGAAGCGGACGCCATCACCCTCCTCCAAACCTCACTCCGCAGCACCTCGTCCGCCGCCTCCTCCGATAGTGTCGACCTTCGCTATCGTCTCGCCCTCACCTACCAGGCCGCCGAAGACCCGCGGCATGCCCTTCCACTCTTCGCCGAAGTCCTCACAGCGCGACCGGACGATCCGGAGGTCCTCACCAACGCCGGCCTCGCCCGCGTTCAGACCGGCGACGCCGTCGGTGGCATTCCCCTCTATCTCCGCGCGCTCGAACGGTCCCCCAAAGACCCAACCCTCCATGAAGATCTCGGCGTCGCCTACCTGCAGCAGAGCAACCTCGATCAGGCCCTCGTCCAGTTCCGCGATGGCCTCGCCATCGAGCCTGACAATCCACAGCTGCATTACGACCTCGCCCTCGCCCTCAAGCTCAAGGATGATCTAGCCGCGGCCATTCCGGAGTTCAACCGCGCCGCCACGCTCGATCCTTCCCTGCCCGACCCGCCCTACACCCTGGGCATCATCTACATGCAGCAGAGCCGCCTTCCGGAGGCCGCCGCCAGCTTTGAGCGAGCCCTCACCCTCCGCCCCGGCAACGGCGACGCCTGGGCCACGCTCGGCAGCGTCTATCGCCAGATGAACGATCCCGACAAGGCCATCCCCGCCTTGCAACACGCGATTGCGCTCTCTCCCTCACAACCCAGTCCCCACATCACCCTTGCCGCCATCTTCGCCTCGCAGGGCAAAAAAGACGAAGCGGCCAGCGAACGAAAGATCGCCGCCGCCCTCACCCGCGTCGCCGTCAATCGGCAAAAGGCCGACTTCGGCCTCGACAGCGGCTCCGTGCTCCTCAAGCGCGGTCAGCTCGCCGAGGCCATCGTGCAGTTCGAAAGCGCCGTCACCGCCGATCCCACCTACGCCCCCGCCCACACCGCACTCGCCACCGCGCTCGACCAGGCCGGACGCAAAGCCGATGCCGCCGAGGAACGCCGCAAAGCCCTCACCCTGACCTCACCAGCCGCCACCACTCCCTGACTCGCCTCCGCCTCGATCGCCGCAGCAAGCCTGACCTGCACTCCGCCACCTCACCTCAGCACCGTCCTCAACGAAATGGAAAATCCGCCTTTCAGCTCCGAACGCTCCTCAGGTCCCTAGCAGCGACTGCACCTCGTCCCTTGTCGGCATGGAGGGCAGCGCCCCCGCCCGTGTCGTCGAGAGCGCCGCAGCCGCGCACGCAAACCGAGCCGCTTCCATCACCTCTGCGCCCTCCAGCAACAGCACGGCAAACGCCCCATTGAAGCAGTCCCCTGCCGCTGTCGTGTCCACCACCTCCGTCGCAAACCCCGGCACCAGTTCACGCTTGTCTGGTGTCGCCACATACACCCCACGCCCGCCCAGCTTCAGCGCCACGTTCCCGACGCCGGTGGCCAGCAGCCGCTCCGCCCCTTGCTCCATCGCCGCGTCATCCTCCATCTCGACGCCGCACAGCATCCGCGCCTCCGTCTCGTTCGGCGTCAGCCACGTCACCGCCCGCAGCAGCTCCTCCGGCAACTCCCGCACCGGCGCCGGGTCCAGCATCACCGGTACCCCCGCCGCCGCGCACCGCCGCGCCACCTCCACCACCGTCTCGAGCGGAATCTCCAGCTGCAGCAGCACCATCCCCGCCCCCCTGATCACCGGCCAGGCCGCCTCCACTGCCGCCACATCCATCACTCCGTTTGCACCCGCCGCAATCACAATCGTGTTCTCGCCGCCTGCTACCGTCGTGATCACCGCCACGCCCGTACTTCCCTCGGCCGTCTCCACCGCCCCACACCCTGCCCCGGTCGCCTCCACCTCGCGCCGCACCTGCTCGGCAAAGCCATCCGTTCCCACGCGTCCGACCATCTCCGTCGGCCATCCCAGCCGCGCCGCCGCCCCGGCCTGGTTCGCACCCTTGCCGCCCGTCAGCACGCTGAAGCTCTCTCCGTGCAGCGTCTCGCCCGGCGTCGGAAACCGCTCCGCCCGCACCACCAGATCCGCATTCAGACTGCCCACCACCACCACCGGCTTCCGCACCATCTTCGCCTCTCCCTCTCCGCAACCACGCTTGGTAGCATCTGGGGATGGACGACTTCCCCCGCCTCCAGCGCCTTCCGCCCTACGTCTTCAACATAACCGGCGAGCTCAAGGCCGCCGCCCGCAAACGCGGCGAAGACATCATCGACTTCGGCATGGGAAACCCCGACGGCGCCACCCCGCCCCATATCGTCGACAAGATGATCGAGGCCGCGCGCAAGCAGCGCACCCACCGCTACTCGCTCTCGAAAGGCATCCCCCGCCTGCGCAAAGCCATTTGTAACTGGTACGGTTCGCGCTACAACGTTGACCTCGATCCCGCCACCGAGGCCATCGTCACCATCGGCTCGAAAGAAGGCATCGCCCATCTCTGCCTCGCCGTCCTCGATCGCGGCGACACCGTCCTCGTCCCCAACCCCAGCTATCCCATCCACATCTACGGCCCAGTCATCGCCGGCGCCGACATTCTCTCGCTTCCCGTCCACTCCACTACCGAGTTCCTCGCCGAGATCGAAGCCACCATCCCGCGCATGACCCCGCGGCCCAAGCTACTCATCGTCAACTTTCCCGCTAACCCCACCGCGCAGTGCGTCGACCTCCCCTTTCTCGAACGCCTCGTCGCCCTCTGCAAGGAGTTCGGCGTCTGGCTCGTCCACGACTTCGCCTACGCCGATATCGCCTTCGACGGCTACAAGCCGCCCTCCATCATGCAGGTCCCCGGCGCTAAAGACATCGCCGTGGAGTTCTTCACCCTGTCGAAGTCCTACAACATGCCCGGCTGGCGCGTCGGCTTCATGGTCGGCAATCCCACCCTCGTCGCCGCCCTCAGCCGCATCAAGAGCTACTTCGACTACGGCACCTTCACCCCCCTCCAGGTCGCCAGCATCTGCGCCCTCGAAGGCCCCCAGCAGTGCGTCGCCGACATCACCGAAATTTACCGCGGCCGCCGCGACGTCCTCGTGCAGGGCCTCAATCGCCTCGGCTGGCAAACCGAATCACCCCGCGCCACCATGTTCGCCTGGTCCCGTATCCCCGAGCGCTTTCGCCACCTGCGCTCGCTCGAGTTCTCGAAGCACCTGCTCCAGCACGCCAAAGTGGCCGTCAGCCCCGGCATCGGCTTCGGCGAGCACGGCGATGACTTCGTCCGCTTCTCGCTCATCGAAAACGAAGAACGCACCCGCCAGGCCCTCCGCGGCATCCGCCACGCCCTGTCGCTAGGCTTATGAGGAGCATATCTACGACCAAATCTGAATTGGTTCGAGCCCTCAAAATTCAAACAAGTGACGCTTCTTTGTTTGGCACCAAGCAAAACTTAGAGAAACCGCCTGGACGAGGGCCGAGTCAGCTGGATGTAAAGCTTTCCGCTTGGTATCTCGCTCTGAACGACTCACACCGTGGCCTTGTTGCCCAAGTAGCGCAGGAAGCTGCGGAACTTGCTGTTTTCAGCTTCCTATCCATCTTGGACGGGGTCTCAGCCATCGAAGAGGGTCTCGATAAGGGCGAGCTCCGGCTTGTGTACGTTAAGGGAACAGATAGCGTACTGCTAAACAAACCAGGTGCCGAGTTGTTGCATGAGACTTACAACGATCTCTGCAGATCATGTCAACCTGAAAGTGCCACCCTGGAAGAGGGACGCGTTTACGAGGTCGGCACCACAGAAGAACTTAGATCGAAGCAGACGTCTAAGGATGGAATCGACTTGCACTCAATACCGTCTAACGGCTCCATCTCCATAGCTCTTCCGAAGCACGAACATCGTAAACTCTAAGCTCCCTGCTGATGGATGGGCGATCTAATCTTCGATGAGCCCTCGTGCACTAGCCCTCAGTATTCCAACTGATGCGGCGCCGGGTACGTCAGCGTCCCATCGCTCTTCTGGTACCACATGAACGCCTTCTTATCCCCGTTCACCCGCACCGCCACAATAATCCCGGTTCCGAAGTTTCCCGTCCCATCTGTCTTCGAAATATCGACATGATGCGACGTGATTGGCCCAAAGTCACTCGCCGTCGTCCAGTCCTCGGTAAACCGCTTCAGCTTGTAGTCATACTTGTCCGGATGCTCCTGCCACTTCGCATCATGCATCCAGATCCCGTACGCCGTCGCGTAATCCTTCGTCTGCAGGGCGTCAAAGAAGTTGTTCACCACATGCTCGGCCTTCAGGTTCGAAAAGAACCAGCCATGCCCCAAGAGGAATCCACCAATCCCCAACACAAACGCCAGCGCCAGCGCCACGCCCCCCGTGATCAACAATCCCAGCTTTCGCTTCTCGCTTGTTTCGTCGTAGGTCGGTGCATTCAGCAGCGTCATCGTTCAACTCCCCATCGTGGCGTTTGGCGTCGTGCGCCCGCGCAGATGTATTAGACACCGCAAGCTGCCAGAAAGTGCCGCGCCCGTACGCAAGAGCGGAGGCGGCGGTCCTGTGTCTTGCAGGAGTGCCCGATGTCTCGCTTCGGAGACATGGGATCTTCTCGCGGCGCCAAGCCGCATCTAGTCCCGCCGCCCAAACGCCCCGCGAAACAACTCAAACTCCGCCCCATGCGCCCCCGCAGCCATCGTCCCCAACAAATACACCGCCAACACATCAAACCGCACCACGACCCGCCCGCGCTCCGCCTCCGGAAATCCGCGCACGTACGCGTCCGCCATCTTCCGCAGCATCCGTCGCTTGTCTTCATCAACCGCGGCCTCTGCGGGATCCATTGCCCTCCGCTCCGCTCGCGTCTTCACCTCAACGAAGCACAGCACGTCCCCATCCCACGCGATCACGTCCACATCTCCGCGCAGCCGCCCTGTTCGCCATCGTCGCGCCACCGCCGTATATCCCTCGGAGCGCAGATAGAACACCGCCTCCCGCTCCCCACGTTCGCCCACCAGCAGATGTAGCGGCCTCCCGCGCAGCCGCCCGCTCCGTTCCGCCAACCCTTCCATCTGCCGCAAGGCCCATCGTTGCGTTGCACTCGCCATCCCCACTCGCTTCGCCCTCCCACGCCGACAGTCTCTGTAGAATCGTTTTTCCACGACGCTGGCAAGTTTCTGCAGTCCGTGTAGAATAAAAGCTGATCGTGGAATCGGATCTGGTTTTTCTTGTGTGTTCTGCTAAACGCGACCCGCAAATAAAACTCCAAATTGCATTCGCGGTACATACAGCAGCACAAGGACAATCATCATGGAAACAGGAACAGTAAAATGGTTCAACGACGCCAAGGGCTTCGGTTTTCTTAGCCGCGCCAACGGCGAAGACGTCTTCGTTCATCACACCGCCATCCAGAGCAACGGCTTCCGTTCGCTTCAGGAAGGCCAGAGCGTTCAGTTCAACGTCGTCAAGGGCCCCAAGGGCTGGCAGGCAGAGAACGTTCAGGTTGCGTAAGCACGGAGCTTTCAGCAGTCTCGAGAAGGGCAGCCAAACCTGGCTGCCCTCTCTCTTTGCCGTCCTGATCCTGTCATCCGGCCGAAGTGGAGGGCTTGTCTCTCCAGCCACAGTCCTCCTTTGACCGTCTTCCCGTCGGGATCTGCTTCTCTGCCGGGACCCCATCCGATCTGAGCGCAGCGAAGAACCCCGCGTCTTGCCCATCTCGACTGAACGCAGCGACGCGTACATCGTTTCACCAGGCCAAGCACGGCAGAAAACATCCCGCCACTTATCCCGTCTAGGCCTAAAATCCGGCACATGCCTTTCTCCCCGGCCAATCTCGCAGCCCTCGTCATCGCCGCCAGCTTCGCCGCCGGGCTCAACGTCTACGCCACCGTCTTCACCCTTGGCCTGCTCAGTCGTCTCCATTGGGTCGCCCTCCCCTCGGGACTTGACGCCCTCTCGCACACCTGGGTCCTCGTCGCCGCCGGCCTGCTCTTCGCCGCCGAGTTCATCGTCGATAAAATCCCCGCCCTCGATCTCGTCTGGAACGCCCTCCACACCTTCATCCGCATCCCGGTCGCCGCCCTCGTCGCCTGGCAGGCCACCAACCATCTCTCTCCCGGCCTGCAGCTCCTCGCCACCTCCGCCGGCGCCGGTATCGCGCTGCTCACCCACGGCTCCAAGAACGCCGTCCGAGCCGCCGTCACCCCCAGCCCCGAACCCTTCTCGAACATTGCCCTCTCCACCTCTGAAGACGCCGTCGCCATCGGCGTCACCTGGCTCGCCACCCACCATCCCGTCGCCGCCGCCTCCACCGCCCTCATCCTGCTCGCCGCTGCCGTCCTCGCCGCCCGCGCTTTGTTCCGCGCCCTTCGCCGTCTGCTCTCCCGCTTCGGCCGGGGCCCCGAAGCCGCCCTCCAGCTTCCCGGCGACTAACGTCCCTCCAATCCCGTCGTCCCGACCGAAGTGGAGGGACCTGCTTTCCCCTCGCCGCCTCTTTTCCCATGAAGCCCCTGCAAATCCACCTTATCGACGGCACCTACGAGCTCTTCCGCCACTTTCACGCCCTCCCGTCCATGAAGGACACGGGCGGCATGGAGGTCGCCGCCGTCCGTGGCGTCCTCACCTCCGTCCTCAAGATGATCGAAGAGGGCGCTACCCACCTCGGCGTCGCCACCGACCACGTCATCGAATCCTTCCGCAACGATCTCTGGCCCGGCTACAAGACCGGCGAAGGCACCCCGCCCGAGCTCCTCGCGCAGTTCCCCCTGCTTGAAGAAGCCCTGGCCGCCCTCGGTGTCGTCACCTGGCCCATGGTCGAGTGGGAAGCCGACGACGCCCTCGCCTCGGCCGCTGCCTTCTGCAGCACAGACAAGCGCGTCACGCAGGTCCTCATCTGCACCCCCGACAAAGATCTCGCCCAGTGCGTCCGCGGCTCGCACGTCGTCCAGCTCGACCGCCGCAAGCGCGTCACCCGCGACGAAGCGGGCGTCTTCGCCAAGTTCGGCGTCCCACCCGCCTCCATCCCCGACTACCTTGCTCTGGTCGGCGATACCGCCGACGGCTTCCCCGGCCTTGCCGGCTGGGGCGCCAAGTCAGCCGCCGCCGTCCTCGCCCGCTTCGGCCACCTCGAAACCATCCCCGCCGACTCCCGCGACTGGCACGTCCCCGTCACCAGCCCCCGCGCCCTCGCCGAAACCCTTGTCCGCGATCTGAAACTCGCCCACCTCTTCCGCGATCTCGCCACTCTCCGTACCGAGATTCCGCTGCTGCGAGATGTCGACGAACTGCGCTGGGCCGGTCCTACCCCGGCCTTCCCCGCGCTTGCCGAACGTCTCGACGCCACCAATCTAAAAAGAAAGTTCACCCAGTAAGGGAGGCGCCGCCGCCTCGTCGCCACGCTCATCGCATCAGGCGCGTAGCGGTCTAACCTTCCGGCCACACCGTGTTAGGCTCACCCTTCCGTACCGTATACGCGATCACGAACCGCATCGTCTCCGTCTGGCTGCCATTGCGGCTGACCCGGTGGAAGCTGGCAAGATCTTGAAAGCTCTGGCCCGCCGTATACACCTCTTCAGCGGCATCATCAAAGGCTGAGACCATCACACCTTCAAGCACCAAACCTAGCCCGGGAATCGGATGCGAATGATTGCTGGCATCGGCTCCCGGCGGATAGTTAACCAGAAACAGGCGCGTCTCCCATCCCGGCATCTCCGCGACCAGCGCCGTTTGCAACAGCTCTCGTGTTACCTCTGCCTTCACGTCAATCATCCTCCACGTTCCCCTTGATCTGCAAAACCGACTCGAAGCGCGTTCGAGATCAGGAGCTAGCCACTCAGGAAGCGGAGATCCCGACGCGGCACAGCCCCACATCGCCCTTCCTGCTCGCAGCAACGATCGGCTCCTTCTTGCCAACATAGACCGCTCTTGCCCAGCCCCCCATCCCCTGCGATACTTAATCGTGCACCCCACGTGCGACCAAACCAGACAATCAAATCACCGGAGGCGGAGATGTCAGCCAAATACATCTTTGTAACGGGCGGCGTTGTGTCCTCGCTCGGAAAAGGTCTCGCCGCAGCCTCCATCGGCTGTCTGCTCGAAGCCCGCGGCCTGCGCGTCAACCTGATGAAGTTCGACCCCTACCTCAATGTCGACCCCGGCACCATGTCGCCCTTCCAGCACGGCGAAGTCTTCGTCACCGACGATGGCGCCGAAACCGACCTCGACCTCGGCCACTACGAGCGCTTCACCCACGCCCACCTCACCCGCGACAACAACCTCACCACCGGCCGCATCTACGAAAACATCATCACCAAAGAGCGCCGCGGCGACTACCTCGGCAAAACCGTCCAGGTGATCCCGCACGTCACTAACGAAATCAAGAACGCCATGCGCAAAGTCGCAGCCGACACCGACGTTGCGATCGTCGAGATCGGTGGCACCGTCGGTGACATCGAGTCCCTCCCTTTCCTCGAAGCCATTCGCCAGATGCGCCAGGACCTCGGCCGCGACTCGACCGTCTTCGTCCACGTCACCCTCATCCCCTGGATCGCCGCCGCGCAAGAGCTCAAGACCAAGCCCACCCAGCACTCCGTCAAAGAGATGCTCTCAATCGGCATCCAGCCCGACATCCTTCTTTGCCGCACGGATCGCGCTGTCCCCCGCGAGATGCTCTCGAAGATCGCCGCCTTCTGCAACGTCGAAGAGCCCGCCGTCATCGCCGCCCTCGACGTCCCTTCCATCTACGGCGTGCCGCTCAACTTCTCCGAAGAAGGCGTCGACACCCTCATCCTCAAGTACCTCCGCATGGACGCGCCCACGCCCGATCTCTCGCGTTGGGAAGACATCGTCCATCGCGCGACCCATCCCGCGGACGAAGTCTCGATCGGCATCGTCGGCAAGTACGTCGAGTACGAAGACAGTTACAAATCGCTCAAGGAAGCTCTCGTGCACGGCGCCCTCGCCCACAACCTCAAGCTTCGCGTCACCTGGATCGAAGCCGAAGCGCTCGAGACCACCGAAGCCGACGGCACCCCCAACCGCGACTACATGGAGCTCCTCGAGCAGCACGACGGCATCCTCGTCCCCGGTGGCTTCGGCAAGCGCGGCATCGAAGGCATGCTCAACGCCATCCGCTATGCGCGCGAGTCACAAACCCCCTACTTCGGCATCTGCCTCGGCATGCAGACCGCCTGCATCGAGTACGCCCGCAACGTCTGCGGCCTCGCCCGCGCCAACTCCGGCGAGTTCGACCCCAACACGCCCTACCGCATCATCTACAAGCTGCGCGAGCTCACCGGCGTCGAAGAAATGGGCGGCACCATGCGCCTCGGCGCGTGGGACTGCATCATGGAGCCCGGCTCCCTCGCCGCCGATGCCTACGGCGCCACCGCCATCTCAGAACGTCACCGCCACCGTTACGAATTCAATCGCGAGTTCGAACCCATCCTCACCAGCGCCGGTCTCCGCCTCACCGGCACCACGCCCGACCATACCTACGTCGAGATCGTCGAGCTCCCCACCCACCCCTTCTTCCTCGCCTGCCAGTTCCACCCCGAGTTCAAATCCAAGCCCCTCGAGCCTCATCCACTCTTCCGCGAGTTCATCGCCGCCAGCTACCGCCACCGCACCGCCCGCGCCGGCGACTTCCCCGAGACTGAAGCCGACACGAGCCGCCTTCTCAGCACCTCGCCGAGGCTCTAACCTTCCATGACCACCCAGTACAACTCCGGTCGTTCCTCCTCTTCCGGCACCTTTCTCGCCCTGCTGCTCGCCATCGCCCTCGGCGCCGCTGCCGTCATCGTCTTTATGCGCCACGCCACTACCGGCTTTCCGGCGCGCCTCGCCGCCCTCATCTCCGCCCGCACCTCTTCGTTTGACACGAGCGTCCCCGCTGTCGTTCAGAAGATCCAACGCCTGCAGCGGCTGGAGACCGTCGTCTACTCACTCGACACCGTCGTCGAAGGCAACAAGTCCAGCGTGGTCCTGCCCGATCTCCTCGCCGGCGATCGACTTCTCCTCATCGTTCACGGCCAGTCCGTCGCCGGTATCGATCTGTCGAAACTCCGCCCTGAAGACGTCCGCATCGACTCCGCAACGCATAGCATCCACGTCTCGCTTCCACCCTCTGAGCTCTTCTCGACTTCCCTCGATAACCAGCACACCCGCGTCTACGCCCGCTCCACCGGCCTCCTCGTCCCCGCCGATCAGAACCTCGAAAGCGATACCCGCGCTCGCGCTCAGACGCAGCTGCAAAAAGCCGCGCTTGACGATGGCATCCTCGATGCCGCCACCAGAAATGCCCGGAGCACCGTCACCAGCGTTCTCTACGGCCTTGGCTTTCAGGGAGTCGACGTCACCTGATCGCGCTGCAGTCGCACGTTGCCATCGTCACCCCGGTCTGCGCTATCATCCTTCCTATGAGGTCCGTCCGAACGCTCCGTTTCTTCGGCACCAGACTGGAACGCATCCCAGCCCTGCTCGCGAAATCTCTCCCCACCCGCGAGTCCCAGTCGAACACCTTCTTCGTCACCCTTGGTTGGATCTCCGCCGGCGCCGGCGCCCTCGGTCTCGGTCTCATCGCCGGCCGCGAACTTCGCCGCCGCTACAAGTTCAAACGCCGCACCCCCTACGACCTCTACGCCCACGCCGGCGACTACAACAACGACGTCGAGTTCGGCGTCGGCATCTAGGCTCCGCGACAGCCACACCAATAAGCCCCGCACCGGTGCCCCGCCCTTTGCTGAGTCGTTCGCTTCTCTGTCTTGCACTCAGATCTGCGTTCTGTTCCGCACGTCTGCTCTGCTTTTCGCAGGAGCAACTCCCGCGAGGGGGCTCTCTGCCCTACCCCCTCCCCCTGAGTTACCCTAAACCCTGATGAAACCAGCCTTCCTCTTCCCCGGTCAGGGCTCGCAATCGGTCGGCATGGGCCGCGATCTCTTCAATAACTTCCCCGCTGCCCGCGCCACGTTTGAAGAGGCTGACGACGCCCTCGGCTTCCCCCTCTCGAAGATCATCTTCGACGGCCCCGACGACACCCTCAAGCTCACCGAACACACCCAGCCCGCAATCCTCACCGTCTCCGTCGCCGCCGCCCGCATTCTTCAGGAAAAACTCGGCGACCTCCAACCTGCCTTCGCCGCCGGTCACTCCCTCGGCGAGTACTCCGCCCACGTCATCGCCGGCACCTTTCCCTTCGCGGACGCCGTCCGCATCGTTCGTAACCGCGGCCGTTACATGCAGGACGCCGTCCCTGCCGGCGAGGGCGCCATGGCCGCCATCCTCGGTCTCCCCTCCGACCAGATCAACGATCTCTGCGGTCAGGCCATGGACGAGCTCGCCACCGAGATCGGCAGGGAGATCGCCACGCAGGTTCAGACCGGCATCGACGACGCCCCGTCGACCGCCGACCCGGCTGAGACCCGCGCCGACGCCAGTGCCGACGCGCACGCCGACGCGCCCCTCGCCGACTCCGCCAGCGCCCGATCCGTCACCTCCGACGCCACCGTCAATCCCGTCAGCGTCGCCCACGCCGCCACCTCCACCGGCTCCGTCGTCTCCCCCGCCAACCTCAATTCGCCCGATCAGACCGTCATCTCCGGCGCCCTCGCCGCCGTCACCCGCGCCGCCGAGCTCTGCAAAGCCGCCGGCGCCAAACGCACCGTCATGCTCCAGGTCTCCGCACCCTTCCATTGCTCCCTTATGAAGCCCGCCCAGGAGCGCCTCTCCACTGACCTCGAATCCATCGCCTTTGAGGATCCCGCCTACCCCATCCTCGCCAACGTCGACGCCCGCGCCATCACCCGCTCCGCCGACGCCCGCGACTGCCTCATCCGCCAGGTCACCGCCCCTGTCCGCTGGGTCGAGTGCATCCAGATCCTCATCGCCGATGGCGCCACTCACTTCCTCGAGATCGGCCCCGGCCGCGTCCTCTCCGGCCTTCTTCGCCAGATCGATCGCGCCCAGACCGCCCTCAACGTCGAAGACACCGCCTCGCTCGAAAAAACCCTCGCCGCCCTCGCCCTCTAGAAAGGCCTCACTCCATGCCCGCGCCCCGCAACCCCGGCGATCTCGTAGAAGACTTTACCCTCCCCGACGAGGACGGCGCCCCACGCTCGCTCTCTAACTTCAAGTCCACACCCGTCGTTCTCTTCTTCTACCCGCGTGCCGACACCCCCGGCTGCACGATCGAGTCCTGCGGCTTCCGCGACACCTTCGAGCTCTTCCAATCGAAAGGCATCACCGTCCTCGGCATCTCCCGCGACACCGTCAAATCCCAAAAGAAGTTCCAGCAAAAGTACAACCTCCCGTACCCGCTCCTAGCCGACGCCGACGAGACCGTCTGCAACTATTTCGACCTGATCAAGCCCAAGAACCTGTACGGCAAGCTCGTCAAAGGCGTCGCCCGCACCACCTTCCTCATCGCCCCCGCCAACGCCCAGGGCGAACAACGCCTCCTCCACACCTTCGAGAAAGTCACCCCCGCCGGCCACGCTGAAGAAGTCCTCACCCTCCTCGCCAGCTCCCACGCGACCTAGCCAGCAAGCGCTTCCAGCTCCACTACGGCGAACCGGCTCAAGCATGCGGTCCGATCAGTCGATTACTTCCGCTAATGCGACTTGCAGAGACTAATGCCCCGTCTTATCGAAGGCTGACGCCGCACCCGCCGAGAAGTAGTCGCCCCCTTCCAGATCCTGAAGGAGAGTGGAGTGAATCGGTTTCCAGTCCAGCAGCTTGCGTGTGTAGGCGCTGGAAACAGGTGAATCGACAGCGAACGCCTTCGCGAAGAAGGGATTTTGGAAGTGTTCCACGGCTTTGTCTGTCGGAACAGAAACGACAGGCACTTTCAGCATGCGACCAATCAAATGTGCGATGGTTTCGAAGGTGACCGCACTCTCGCCCGTACCATGCAGGCGGGAACCAGCCGGAGCTTTTTCGACGGCAAGGCGGTAGAGCGTTGCGGCGTCCTGGCGGTGAACAGCGGGCCAGCGGTTTGCACCCTCCGCGACGTAGCCAGAGACACCGGTTCGCCGTGCCGTAGAGATGAGGAACGGGATAAAGCCATAGTCACCCGCACCATGCACCGTTGGGGCCAGGCGCAGGACGATAGCGCGAACACCTTGAGCGGCAAAACCGAGGCATACCTGCTCTCCCGGTATTCTCAGCGTTCCAAGCGATTGCGGATCGGGTTCATCCTGTTCCGTTGCGACCTTTCCGGTCGGCATGACCAGGGTTCCCGATGTCATCACCAAGGGCTTTCCCGAGTCGATGAGCGCCTGGCCCATGGCCTCGATTGCCGCACAATCGCGCTTCGTCATACTCGCGGGGTCAGAGAAGTCGCCTCCGAACGCCATGTGGATGACGCCATCGGCGTGTCTCGCACCCTTCGCCAACACTTCGAGATCGTCGAGCGAACCGTACAGCGTCTTCGCCCCGAGTCCGTCGAGGCGAGCGATGGATTTGTCAGAGCGGGCCAGGCCCGTCACGGTATGGCCATGGGCGATCAGTTCAGAAACGATGGCGGGGCCAGTCTGCCCAGAGCCGCCGGTGACGAAGATGTGCATGTGAAACCTCCATCCACAGGTTATGGAGTTTTGAGTTGTACGATCAATGCGGGAGAGTTCAAATGATCGTCGCGTGCGTACAGAACTGATGGACCCACTTTCCGACATTCTGGCCCTTGTCCAGCCACGCACCTATGCCACAGGCGGTCTGAGCGCTGGGGGAGACTGGGGTGTTCAGTTCCCGGCGCACGGCATGATCAAGTGCTACAGCGTAGTTCGGGGCGAGTGCTGGCTGGCTGTAGAGAACGTGGAACAGCCCGTCCGACTCCGAACGGAAAGTTGCTTTCTGCTTCCCAAAGGCCGGCCGTTCAGCCTGTCGAGCGACCCTACGCAACAGCTCGCTTCCTGGGCAACGCTTTCCCAACAAGAACGGTACAACGGTATCCTGCCGCTGACTCCCGGTGACGACTTTCTCATTCTTGGGAGCCACTTTCGGCTGGAAGGTGAAGCAGGGTTTCTGCTGGATGCGTTGCCGCCGATTGTTCTCCTTGAAAGCGACGCCCAACGCGAATCGCTGCGTTGGGCAGGAGAGCGATTGTTGCAGGAGATGCGTGATCCCCAGCCGGGCGGCACTTTGATTGCACAACAGATCGCCTCCACGATGCTCGTGGAAGCGCTGCGATTGCATGTGGCGGGAGATATGAGTAAACCAGGATGGCTTGCTGCGCTTGCCGATATCCGCCTGCGTCCGGCCCTGGCCTGCATGCACGGGGAACCGGCACGAGCATGGTCGCTGGCAGAAATGGCCCACGCAACAGGGATGTCGCGGACAGCCTTTGCCCAGCGGTTTAAGGCAAAGGTCGGAAGAACTCCGATGGATTACCTCGCGCACTGGCGCATGGCCATAGCTGCAAAGCTCTTGAAAGACGGAA
Organism: uncultured Acidobacteriaceae bacterium; assembly: GCA_964235665.1. Lineage (GTDB taxonomy): Bacteria > Acidobacteriota > Terriglobia > Terriglobales > Acidobacteriaceae > Edaphobacter. The sequence goes on along the minus strand of CAXSAY010000001.1, from coordinate 681,478 downwards.
AACCGGTATCTTCGGTTGCTTCCGCCGTCGGCTACCGGTCGGAGAGCGCCTTCAGCGCAGCATTCAAACAGCTAAGAGGCAGTTCGCCTAGAGCTTTCATCCGCACGGAACGGTCGGATAACTCCCCATAAACGCCGTTATCGTCACCCAAGCGGAACGTCGAGCCACCCAGACCCACTCCAGACGCTAAGGAAACGTAAACTTCCCTCAGCCTCATGCGACCCACCCTGCCTCTAGCCGCTACAGCCCTCGTCACCGCCGCCGCCCTCGCCTACGCCACCGTAGTCCCATCCGCCCAGCTCTTCGGCCGGACCCTTATCGCCCCGCCGCACCCCCAAGAACTCGCCCTCACCTTCGACGACGGCCCCAACCCCACCGCCACCCCCTACCTCCTCGATCTCCTCGCCGAGCACCACGTCCACGCCACCTTCTTCCTCATCGGCCGCTACGCCCTCGCCCAGCCGCACCTCACCCGCCGCATCCTTGCCGAAGGCCACACCGTCGGCAACCACACCATGTCCCACCCCAAACTCCCCCTCTGCTCGCACGCCAGCATCACGGCCGAGCTCACCGACGCCAACCACGCCATCACGGACATCATCGGCGCCCCCATCCGCCTCTTCCGCCCGCCCCACGGCTTCCGCACGCCCTTCGTCTTGAGGACCGCCCGCAATCTCGGCCTCACCCCAACCACCTGGAACCTTATCGCCAACGATTGGACTCCCCTCTCCGCCAAGGGCATCACCGCCCGCCTCCTCACCGGCATCGCCCGCAATCAGCGCCGCGGTCAGGCCTCAAACATCGTCCTCCACGACGGCTCGCAAAGCACCCCCATCGCCGATCGCTCCCGCTCCCTCGCCGCCACCCGCGCCATCCTCGCCGCACACCGCAACGCCCGCTTCGTCACCCTCGACACCTGGCTCTAACCACCGCCCCAGAAATCTTTCGCACCCACGTCCCCCTCGCTACCATCAACACCATCATGGCCACCTCCGCGAGCCCGCCGCCCACCACATCCCCCGAACCCCTCTCGATGGGTGCTGTCCTCCGCATCCCGGTCATGCGCCGGCTCTGGTACGCCCAGATCATCTCCGTCTTCGGCGACTTCCTCGCCCTCTTCGCCGTTATCGGCGTGCTCACCTTCCGCCTCAACGCCTCCGCCCAGCAGGTCATCAACCTCCAGATCGCCTATCTCCTCCCCATCGCCATCCTCGGAGTCGTCGCCGGCGTCTTCGTAGACCGCTGGCCGCTCAAGCCCACCATGGTCTCAAGCGACGCCATCCGCTGCGGCCTCGTCCTCGTCCTCCTTCTCTGTACTCAGCTTTGGCACTTCTACACCGTCCTCGCCGCCATCAGCGTCATCTCCAGCTTCTTCGGCCCCGCCCAGGGTGTCGCCATCCGCTCCGCCGTCCCGCTTCACGGCCTCCGCTCCGCCAATGCCCTCATGCAGCAGGTCATCTTCGGCATGCGCATCATCGGCCCCGCACTCGCCGCTCTGCTCGTCGCCACCTTTGGCCCACGCGTCTGCTACCTTGCTGACGCTGCCTCCTTCGCCGGCTCCGCCCTCCTCATCGCCTCCATCTCCTTCGTTCTCCCATCCGCCGAAGACGCCGTCCTCCCAACCGAAGTGGAGGAGCCTGCCCTGAGCTCCTCGAAGGGACCCATCTCCTCCGCCGCTGCCCCCGCCGCCGCCACCCCCGCCGATCCAGCCGAAGCCGTCCCCGGCACCCCCCTCCGCCGCATCCTGTCTGACATGCAGCAGGGTATCTCCTTCATCCTGCACAACGCCGCTCTGCTCTTCGTCATCCTCGCCCTCGCCGCCGGCATGTTCGTCCTCGGCTGCTTCGGCCCGCTCATCGCCGTCTACGTCCGCGACAGCGTCCACGCCTCCACCCGCGTCTTCGGCTTCGCCAGCGCCGGCATCGGCATCGGCCTCTTCGTCGGCATCAACCTGCTCACCGTCGCCGGCAAACGCCTCCCTAACAACCTCCTCGTCTACGCCGGCCTCAGCGGCATCGCCGCCGGACTCGCTCTCCTCACCGGCCTCACCGCCATCTGGTCCACCATGCTCGGCACCATCACCATCGGCCTCAGCACCGCCGGCATCATCATCCCCTCCCAAACCCTCATCCAGACTGAAACCCCACCCGCCCTCATGGGCCGCGTCGGATCCACCCTCATGTCCGTCGTCTTCTCCGCCCAGATCGCCGGCCTCATCCTCTCCGGCCTCCTCGCCACCCACATCGGCGTCCGCCACGTCTTCGCCACCTGCGCCATCCTGCTCGCCCTGCTCATCGCCGCCGGCCGCCTCTTCATGGAGCCCAAACCAACCCCCGCCTAACGCTAAAAGTCAGGTCATTCTGCTTATCATTCCGAGCAAAGTGAAGACCCCTGCTGCCCTATACTTCCCCTCAGTGTTCCTCCCCCGCCTCCTGCTCGCCACCCTCCTCACCGCAGCCGCCTTCACCACGCCCGCGCAAACTCCGCACCCGGCACCCGCGATCCCGCTCCTCACCTTCGAGGTCACCTCCGTCAAGCCAAGCCACACCAACACCTCCAGCTCCCACTCAGGCATGGACAACGGCCGCTTCACCGCCTCGAACGTCACCATCAAAAACCTCATCGAGTACACCGCCTTCAATATCCCCGAGCCCCGCATCCTCGGCGGCCCTAAATGGCTCGGTACCGAGCGCTTCGACATCGAAGCCAAGCTCGACGCCGCCACCCTCGCCCAGTGGAACCACCTCGATCGCCCCCAGCACAGCCTCGCCGGCCATGCCCTCTTCCAGGGGCTTCTCGCCGATCGCTTCCACCTCCGCTACCACTGGGAGACGCGCACCCTGGCTCTCTACGCCCTCGTCGTCGCCAAGAACGGCCCGCGCCTTCACCCGTCCACCCAGCCTGACGCCGATACCGACACCAACAATGGAGAGATCGACGCCAAAGGTGTCACCCTCGCCGACTTCGCCCAGACCCTCACCCAGGAGCTCTCGCACAGCTTCGGCCGCATCGTCACGGACCATACCAACACCCCCGGCCGCTTCGATCTCTCCCTCAAATGGGCCCCCGACACCGGCGCCACCGACGCATCCCCGGACGCCGGCCCATCCCTCTTCACCGCTCTCGGCGAGCAGCTCGGCCTCAAACTCGTTCCCACCCGCGGCCCCGTCCAGGTCCTCGTCATCGATGGGCTCGACCCGCCCTCCCCCGATTGACCATCGACTGAGCAAAGACCACGCGCATCGTGAGCTCAGAGGGAGCCCCGCCTACATCCGACCGAGCCAAGGCGAAGCACCAGACTGACGCCGCCAACCGCACCTCATCGCGGCTCAGCCACCAGCCCCCTCACCGCCTCGGCGATCCGCACATCCTCGAACTGAAACCCACTCTCCAACAGCCGCCGTGGCGTCGCCCGCACACTCCCCAGTGCCGTCTCCTCCGCAAACTCCCCCAGCACCAGCCGCGCCAGCCAGGCCGGCACCGTCAACACCGCCGGCCGCCTCACCGCCGCCGCCACCGCCTCCGTCAGCCGCCGTCCCGTCACCGGCTCCGGCGCCACCGCATTCACCGGCCCCCGCAGCTCGTCCGTCTCCACCGCAAAGCCGATCGCCCGCACCAGGTCCCCAAGCGTGATCCAGCTCACGTATCCCTCGCCCGCTCCCACCGATCCACCCAGCCCCAGTCGAAACAGCGGCAACATCGCCCCCAGCGTTCCACCCTCCCGCGCCAGCACCACGCCAATCCGCAGATTCACCACCCGCGTCACCGCTCGCAAGGGATCGCACGCCCCCTCCCATGCCTCGCACACCCCCGCCAGAAATCCACTCCCCGCCGCCGCGCTCTCATCCACCACACCCGCCCGCGTGCCCCCATAAAAGTTGATCCCCGACGCACACAGAAACACCCGCGGCGGCCGCTCCGCCCGCACCAGCGCCTCCACCAGCGTCCGCGTTCCCACCACCCGGCTCTCCAGGATCCGCCGCTTTTTTCCCGCGGTCCACAGCCCCAGTACCGGCTCCCCCGCCAGATGCACCACCGCATCAAACCCACTCACCACCGCCGGATCGAGCGCCTCCACCCCCGGCCGCCACCGGATCTCCCCATCGCCCCGCGCCTCCCGCCGAACCAGCGCCACCACGGTATCTCCCGCCGCCCGCCGCTCCGCCACCAGCCGCCCCCCAATCAACCCCGTCGCCCCGCTGATCAGCACCCGCCGCGGCCACCGTTCCGCCTGTATCGTCATCGTCGCTCGCCTCTCCCCCAGCAACTTCCAACCCAACACACTGTCATCCCGACCGAAGTGAAGAGACCCGCTTTCCTTGCTCGCTTCAGCTACGCCCGCAGCGCCCCCCGTGCCGCCTCCATCGTCAACGCCACCTCCGCCTCCCCATGCGCCGCGGATACAAACGCCGCCTCAAACTGGCTCGGCGGCAGCCACACCCCCGCCTCCATCATCGCCCGATGAAATCGCCCAAACCGTGCCGTATCGCTCGTCGTCGCATCGGCGAAGTTCCGCACCGGCTGCTCGGTGAAGAACCAGGTGAACATCGAACCCACGCGGTTCGTCGTCACCGCCACCCCTGCCTCCCGCGCGAGGCCGGCAACTCCCTCCGCCACCGCCGCCGTCACCCGCTCCAACTCCGCATAGATCGTGCTCTCGCCTTCGATCAGCGCCCCTACCGTCGCAAGGCCCGCTGCCATCGCCAGCGGGTTCCCGCTCAGCGTGCCCGCCTGGTACACCGGCCCCAGCGGCGCCAGGTACGCCATCACATCCTCGCGCCCGCCAAACGCCCCGCACGGCAGCCCGCCCCCCAGGATCTTGCCCAGCGTCGTCAGGTCCGGCGTAATGCCGTAGATCTCCTGCGCTCCCCCGAGCGACAGCCGGAACCCCGTCATCACCTCATCCACGATCAACAACGCCCCATGCTCCCGCGTGATCGTCTGCAGCCCTTGCAGATACCCCTCTTCCGGGATCAGCGTTCCCGCATTGCCCACCACCGGCTCCACGATCACCGCCGCAATGCCGTTCGGGAACTTCGCGAACGCCTCCCGCACCGCCGCTATGTCGTTGTACGGCAGCGCCAGCGTCTCCATCGCCACCGCCTCCGGCACCCCCGCCGACCCCGGAATCCCCAGCGTCGCTACCCCCGATCCCGCCTTCACCAGCATCGCGTCCGAGTGCCCGTGGTAGCACCCCTCAAACTTCACGATCAGGTTCCGCCCGGTAAACCCGCGAGCCAGCCGGACTGCACTCATGCAGGCCTCCGTCCCGGAGCTCGTAAATCGCAGCCGCTGCACCGAAGGGAAGCACCGCATCACCAGCTCCGCCAGATCGCCCTCGGCGGCGGTCGACGCGCCAAAACTCGCACTCCGCTCCGCCGCCCGCCGGATCGCCTCGACCGCCGCCGGGTACGCATGCCCCAGAATCATCGGTCCCCACGAGCCAAAGAAGTCCACATACCGGTTCCCATCCACGTCCCACAAATACGCGCCCTTTGCCCGCTCGACAAACGGCGGCTCACCTCCCACCGCCCGGAACGCCCGCACCGGCGAGTCCACCCCACCCGGCAGCAATCGCTCCGCCCGTCGCTGCATCTCGCCCGACCTCGTCATCACCCGCCGCACGTCCCGCACCATCGTCTCTGCCATCCCCGAAGTATAGAAGTCCACCTTGCTTCGGGCACGGCGGCCATTTACCAGACGGAGTAAATCGCCCTGCTAGACTTGAGCTCTCAAACGTTGAAGGACGGTACTCCCGCTTGCCCGAAGAGACTCCAACCCCAGCCGAGCCCCAACCCGACCTCGCCGCCGGCTCCTCGCTCCAGACCTCCGCCAAATCTGCGCAAAACACCCCTCTACCTCCGCGAAAAGCCGCCGCACCTCGTCCAAAAACAACCCGTAAGCCGGTCAGCTACGCCGACGCGGGCGTCGATGTCACCGCTGGAGATCGCACCAAGCAGCGCATCAAGATGCTTGCCCGCAAAACCTTTAACAAGCATGTTTTGAGCGAGATAGGCGGCTTCGGCGGCCTCTTCGCCCTCGATCTAGAGCGCTTCCCTGCTCCCGTCCTCGTCTCCTCTGCCGACGGCGTCGGCACCAAGCTCAAAGTCGCCTTCGATCTCAACATTCATCACACCGTCGGCCAAGACCTTGTAAATCATTGTGTTAACGACATTGCGGTGCAGGGCGCAACCCCGCTCTTCTTCCTTGACTACCTCGCCACCGGCAAACTCGACGACTCCACCGTCGAAACCGTCGTCCAGGGCCTCTCCGAAGCCTGCCGCGCCAATGGCTGCGCCCTTATCGGTGGCGAAACCGCTCAAATGCCGGGCTTTTACGCCGACGGCGAGTACGATCTAGCCGGCACCATCATCGGCGTCGTCAACCGCGATCGCATCATCACGGGCGAAAAGATCGAGATCGGCGACGTCCTCATCGGCCTTCCCTCGAACGGTCTCCATACCAATGGCTACTCGCTCGCCCGCAAGCTCCTCTTCGAAGTCGCCAGATACGGTGCGGACCAGTACGTCAACGAGCTAAAGGACAAGACGGGCGCAGCGCTGATGCGAACGCATCGGTCTTACCTCGGCATCATCAAGAAGCTCTGCGCGGCCGACCTCGTCAATGGAATGGCCCACATCACCGGCGGCGGTATCACCGATAATCTGCCTCGGATCCTAGCCAAGGGCTTGGGCGCCGTCGTCGATCGAGCGTCTTGGCAGCCCCCGCCACTTTTTGAGCACCTGCAAGAGCTCGGCTCGGTCGAGCCGGATGAGATGCTTCGTACCTTCAACATGGGTATTGGGCTCATCTGCGTTGTGCCCGCCGAAAAGGTGAAAAAAGTGAAAGCTGTCCTTAATCGCGCAAATGAGCGTCACTTCATCCTGGGTCGTATCGTTCGCGGCGAACGCAAAGTCAGCTACTCGTAGGAGTTCCGACCTCGTGACTCGCCTCGGCATCCTGCTCTCTGGTCGCGGTTCCAACTTCCTCGCCATTGCTCATGCCGTGCAGAGCGGTCGTCTGCGCGATGCGGAGATTGCTGTTGTCCTCTCCAACCAGCGAGACGCGCCAGGTCTTGGAGCGGCGCGAACCCTGGGGTTTGCCGCACATGCAGTGCCGGCCAATGGACGCAAACGAGCCGAGCAGGACGCTGATCTGGTCGAACACTTACGCCGAGCCCGCGTTGATCTTGTTTGTCTCGCCGGATACATGCGGCTGATCTCGCCAGGCTTTGTGCGCGCCTATCCTAACCGCATTCTGAACATCCATCCCTCCCTGCTTCCTGCCTTTCCTGGGTTGGAAGCACAGCGCCAGGCGATCGACTATGGCGTCGCAGTTACTGGCTGCACGGTTCACTTCGTCGACGAGGAGCTCGATCACGGCGCCATCATTCTGCAGCGCAGCGTTCGCGTCGAGCAGACTGACACGGCAGACACTCTCGCCGCGCGCATCCTTGAGCAGGAACATGAGGCCTACCCGGAGGCAATCGGACGCGTCATCGACGGCGAGTATCAACTCCAGGGACGGCGCTACGTTCGGGTGCGTGCGGGCTGACTTACCTTGCGTTCACGAGGATCACCGCGTGATAGTGCCGGGCGGCACAATACGCAAGAAGGCGCCGAGCGTAAAGAGCAGAAGCAGGTAGTACACCATGGTTGTGTTGCTTGCCTCCGCCGGCTCGTCCTTGGTAAACAGGCGCCACGTAATCCCGGCAGCGAGAAACAGGAAGACGCCCTCGTGCATCACGGCAAAGAGCGCCAGAGTCGACGCCAATAAGAGACCGCGCTGCAGCTTGGTGAGCGCGTAGGTTGCTTGCGCGCCATCGAGCCCGAGTACCGGAATGAGGTTCAGTAGATTGATGAAGGCGCCAGTATGCGCCAGAGCAACATAGACCTGCTGATGCGTCCAGGCAAACAGGCCAAGACAGATCAGCGCCGCTCCCAGACCGAACAGCGGACCGGCAAGAGCGATCGAGGCCAAGCCGTTGAGTGGGATGCCCATCGCGTACCAGCGTACGTATGCGCCCAAACCTGGCAGGAAAACAGGAAGATCAACCTTCAGACCGCGACGCTTCACCGCCCAGAAGTGACCCATCTCGTGCACCAGAATCGAGAGTGTGAACCCGAGGCCAAACTTCCAACCGAACAGCGCCCAGTACAGACCGAAAAAGGTAAGAAAGCTGAAGAGGAATTTGAATTTGAAAAGAAGAAAGAGAATACCTTTCAGCTTGCCTAAGAGAACCAGAACGGGCGCCAGAGGGCCGAGACGTTTCGCCCATCGGGCAGCCTTCTCCTTGTCTGCGGATGCGTGGGTATCAATGGCAACGATCCGCTGCTGCAAGGCGTGAGCCTGCGACGTCTCCGCCGGTAACCAGACCAGCGCGGTACTCCAGGCGGCGCGCGCCTCGGGCCAGCGTTGCTCTTTTTCCAGCTGTTGCGCTGCGACGGCGAGACCGCTGATGTGATCGGCATACACCAAAGACCCACACTCCGGACAGGCCAAGGTGCCTTGGGGCAGCCAATGACTGCATCGCGGACAGTTGAAGATCGGTGCCGGATCCGGCGGTAGTTCCACGTCGTCCATACACCTTCATTTTATGTCCACGGGAGTCCGTCCGCCGCCTTGCGACGTCCTTCACACGGAGCGGAGAGGGATGCGTTTTCCCTGCATCGAAATTGTCGGCTCAGCAGGCCAGGAGCAACAAAGACGCCTGTTTCAGGCCTGCTGTTTGTCGCTCTTTGCATCGCCCAGCTGCACTTTCAGATCGATGCGGCGCTTTCCGCGAAAGATAGTGAGGGTCACTACATCACCGGCGCGATGGCTGTTCATAACGCCGGAGAGATCCTGGGGCGTCGCGACGTCCTGCCCTTCAACCGCGATAATTAAGTCGCCTCCAAGCAGTACAGGCGTGTTCCCCTGGTACATCCGCTGCGTACCACCGCGCAGGCCAGCTCGCTCGGCGGCTCCGCCCGGCAAGACGCGCTCGATGAGGATGCCATAGTCCACTGGAAGACCGATCTGCTGGGCGATGTCAGGGCTGATCGCCAGGGTTTGGATATCCAGTGAGGGCCGGCGCGCGTGACCGTACTTCTGGAAGTCGTCCAGGACCGCTTTCGCCGTGTTAATCGGAATCGCGAAACCGATCCCGGAGCTCTGATCGGCACCGTTGCTGGCGATCAGCGTCGTAATGCCGATGACCTCACCACGGGAGTTCAGCAGAGGTCCACCGGAGTTGCCAGGGTTGACGGCTGCGTCGGTCTGGATCGCGTCCTCGATCGGGTTGTTGTTGTTCGGCCCACGAATCGATCGGATCGAGGAGATAATGCCACGCGTCATCGTCCCGTTTAGTCCAAACGGATTGCCAATCGCGTAGACTCGCTGCCCCACCGTCAATCCGTTTGAGTCGGACAGCACTGCAGGAACCAGATTTGGCGCAGTGATCTTAATCAGAGCAAGATCATGATTCACATCTACACCGATCTTCTCGGCTTTGTACTTATGCTTGTCTGAGAGCGTGACCTCGATGCGCTGTCCGCCTTCGATCACGTGATTGTTGGTCAGAATGAGGCCCTGTCGGTCGAGAATGAAACCGGATCCTTGACCCTGTTGAGGAACCGGGCCGTAGAAGAAGTCAAATTGAACCGTTGTCGACGTAATGTTCACAACGCTCGAGAGCGCCTTCTTGTACACCGCAATATTCTGCTGCTCCTCCGAGTCAAAAGCGGGTGCCGCCGCGGCTTCGGTAAGATCAAAGTTGCCGGTCGAACCGCGCAATGCAGTCGTGGTGACGGTCGAACTGGCGGTGGAAGGTACGGCCGGCATCGCGGCAAGCTGCCGCGCCCACGGCATGGCACCACTCACAGCCAGATGCGTGGTGAGGGTGTAAAAGCCTGCGAGCAGCAGGAGAACCAGAACAATCGGGCGCAGCTTCATCCAAGACTCCATCACGCGTTCGGGACTCAGACTTTCGGTCCACGTCCTGTCTCTGATTGTAACGAGAGTCGGTGAATCTTGGTCAGCGCGCGAGTGTGCTGTGAACAGGAGTCACGGAGCCTCGCGCTAGTGCGTTCCTGCCATCGCCTCGAGCCGAAGTCGTGGCCATAGAGACTCGACCTGCCCACGCAAGGCCGGCAACGAACCACTATTGTCGATGACGAAGTCGGCCCAGCGAATCTTCTCGGCATCATTGAGCTGCCTGCTGAGACGGCTGCGAGCATCAGCGGCTCGAGCGTATGGGTCAGCGTCTGAGATCTTTGCCGTGCGTGACACGAAGCGCTCCACCTTCAAAGCGTCAGGCGCTGTCACCACGAGGATGCGGTCGAAGCGCCGCCGCCACCCCTCGGGCCCGGCATGCTCTGTCTCAAACAGAAGCGCAGACTCGACGAGCAGCACCGCTTCTGGTTCCCGTGCGGCAACATCGTTCGCGAGCTCAGTCTGCCGAGCAATCACTGCGGGATGCACAAGTGCATTCAGCTCGGCGATCCGGCCCTCAGCGAAGGAGATCCGGGCGAGCACCGATCGGTCCAGGTCTCCACGCAGCGTGAGCACGTCCCTGCCGAAATGCCGGACGATCGCTGCGAAGACAGGTTGTCCCGGCTGCATCATCTGCCGGCCAAGATCGTCGGCAGAGATCACGTGGGCACCTGCCTCTGCGAACATCCGCGCGACGGTCGATTTGCCGCTTCCTAAGCCGCCGGTCAGACCAACTCGCAGCATGGCAGTTACGTACTCGGCAGAACGCGGCGCATACGGGCAGCAGTGACCGTATTCTGCATGAGCATGGCGATGGTGAGCGCTCCAACGCCCCCTGGGACCGGGGTGTAGGCGCTTGAAAGCGCAAACGCTGCCGGAGCGATATCGCCAACAACGGTGGATCCACGCTTTGCGAAGCTCTCCGCACGAGCTGCATCTCCGGGAAAGAGCCGCTCTACCTCACTGGCGCTTGTGATGCGGTTGATACCGACATCGATCAGTACGGCACCGGGTTTGATCATCTCTGGCGTAATGAGCTCAGGACGGCCGACCGCCACCACAAGGATCTCTGCCGCGCGGGTGAAGTGAGCCAGATTCGGGGTAAATCGATGACACAGTGTGACGGTTGCGGACGCGTTCACCAGCATAACTGCTGTTGGTTTACCCACGATGTTGCTGCGGCCCACAACCACGGCGTACTTGCCATGGACCTCGATCTCAGATCGGCGAAGGATCTCCATGATTCCTGCCGGGGTGCATGGTGCCAGGGCAGGACGCCTGGTCTGCAATCGTCCGGCATTGATGGGGTGAAAACCATCAACGTCTTTCTCCGGCCGGACCGCTTCCAGCAGGCGCTTGGTGTCGACGTGTGGGGGGAGCGGAAGCTGAATAAGAATGCCATCGATCTCATCGCGGCCATTCAGACCGGCGATCAGATCAAGCATCTCTTCGGTCGTGATCGTCTCGGGCGGAGTAAGAAGCTCACTGTAGATGCCGAGTTCCGTGCAGGTTCTTCGCTTGCTGCGGACGTAAATCTCAGATGCTGCGACATCACCTACCAGAATCACGGCAAGGCCAGGCTGAATACCAGCAGCCTTCAACTCTGCGACGTCGAGCGCGACCTCCGCCTTAATCTGTGCCGCTATGGCGACGCCGTCCAGAGCACGCGCCTCCTGCCTTTCTGGAGATCCCATGGCAGTATGCTACCGCGCCCGGCTTTCTGGCCTGAAATGCCCTCAGGCTGTTCCTTCGCAGGATGTTGCACGGCCAGGCAAACCGACAAAGCCGCTCCTGCGTACTTCCAACAAGCGGTTGTGTTCACCGCCTAAACGCCAAGTTAGTCCAGATCGCACGGGTCCTTCTGAAAGAAGCATCCGACTCACTACTCCGCACACCAGAGCATCTTGCGAAGCAAGGAGCTGCAATGAATGTTGCATTAGAGATCTTTAAGGCGGCTGACCTGAGGACCTTGCGGGATGAACTCCGCGGCGCTGGTCTCGATTCGTTCCAGGCGGCAGAACTGATTGGTGCCTTTCTCACCCAGCGGGGCTATGGTGTCTCAACGCTGGAGGCGCGCATGGTGGCGGGCCGGATGGAGTTTCTAGGCGGAGATCTGGCCGCGATGCGGTTAGAGCTTAATCAGATCGCCCTGATGATGTAGCTCCATCCGTGCAGAAGGTGAAGAAATCCGCGGGGTCGCGCATCCTAGACTGGACCGTATGCGATCTCTTCTTCTGCTCTGCGTAATCCTTGTGCCATCTTCAACTTCGCTCTCCTTCGCGCAGGGACAGCCTGATCCTCAGAGTCAGGTCGGTGCCGGCGTAGCTGGATCCGTGACGAAGGACAGCAAGACTGGTACGTTGCCCGGCGCGGGAGACTCAACAACATCCAGGGAGGAGTCAGCTACGGGCCAGATCACCGGCCTGCGAGCCATTGCACCATCTCCCGCGCCCCCTGGACCTGTGGGCCGCCCGCGAATCGGTCTGGCACTCGGCGGGGGCGGAGCGCTCGCCATGAGCGAGATCGGCGTGCTGCAATGGTTCGAAGAGAATCACATTCCCGTCGATGTCGTCGCCGGAACCAGCATGGGCTGCATGGTCGGCGCGCTCTACTCCACAGGCAAGACCATCGACCAGCTGAAAGCGGTGATGAACGATGACGTCTTCAGCTCCGTCTTCTCCTTCAGCTCGTCGTACAGAACTCGGAACTTTAGGCGGCGTGAGGACTCCCGTGCGCTTCCGAATGGCATCCAGATCGGCCTGAAACATGGCGTCAGCTTCCGCAACTCCGTCCTCACGGACCAGGGCCTCAATCAATTTCTCGACCGCCAGTTCTTCCGCTACGATGACCGCACAGACTTCAACACGCTGCCAATCCCGCTTCGTTGTATCTCAACCGACCTGACTGATGCCAAACCGGTGACGTTTGCGCGTGGCTCGATCCCGGACGCCGTTCGCGCGTCTGTTTCCTTGCCCGCTGTCTACTCTCCCTTTCGGCTGAATGGGCATGATCTCGTCGACGGCGGCGTGCTGAATAACCTGCCGACAACAACCGTGCAGGAGATGAAGGCGGATGTGATCCTCGCGGTAAGCCTGCCGCTCAGCCCGTTGAAGCAGGGTGATCTCGGATCGATCCTCGGTGTGCTGCAGCGCAGCTTCTCTGTTGCGATCGAAGGCGAAGAACGGCGGGAACGCAAGCTTGCAAACGTCGTCATGATGCCGGATGTGCAGGGCTTCACCCAGACTGACTATCTGAAGACCATGGACCTTGCACGACGTGGGTACCTGGCGGCCGAGCAGCAAAGAACAGCTCTGCTGCGATACGCGCTTTCAGACCAGATGTGGCAACAGTATCTGACCGAGCGAGCCGCAAAACTTCGCGGACCAGCGGGCACGATTCTGCGCGTGCGGGTCAATGCGCCCACCGAAGGGTCCCGGCGAGCCGTAGAACGAAAATTCATGCCGTTGGTCAATCAACCCGTCGATACCAAACGGCTGGATCAGGTCCTTGCGGAGCTTCGTTCTGACGGTCGCTACAACGCTGATTACACGGTCGGCTACGAGACAAGCGACACCGATCGTCCTGTCATCCTTGTTACCGTTGCTGATAAGTCCTTTGGCCCGCCGTTTCTGAGTGTCGGCGCAAACGTCGAAGCTCTAGGCGGGGGAATCACGCGCGCCACCATCGAAGGTATCTTCCTGCAGCAGGATCTCGGCGGCTACGGATCAGAGTTCCGCGGAACCGTAAAGGCTGGATGGGAGACTGAACTGAGTGGCGAGTATGCCCGCCGCATCTACAACACGGGCCTCTCCGGAGGCTTCTTCGCGGCGCCTCAAGGCAGCTTCACGCGCAGGCCGTACAACATCTTTCTTAACCAGCGTCGCCTCGCCGAGCGCAACCTGCAAACTGGCGGCGGTGGTCTTGACCTGGGCTGGACCGACTCTCGCACGCGGGAGGTGCGGCTCGGCTACGAGATCGCTCACATCGCTTGGACTCGCAACGTTGGCGATGACGGTGCTTCCGACATCTATGGCAACACGCAGCGGGCCCGGCTGCGTCTCGCCTACGACACGCAGGATCGTGCCCTCATTCCGCAGTATGGTGTTCGTATCGTCGCTGAGGCGGCCTATCTGCACGCAACAGTGCAGAGTCCTGATGCTCCGCAGCTCACAACGCAGATCTCGCTCGCACATGCGATCGGCAAGAACGACTTTGTCCTCGCAACGGAAGGAGGCACACTGTTCAATCGCAACGTGGCGCAGCCTTTCCGGTTCACGCTGGGCGGTCCACTGCGCCTTACGGCGAGCAACATTGACGAGTATCGCGGAACGGATTACTTCCTGATCGAACCGGCGTACCTTCGCCGCATCGCGCAGCTGCCGGCCCCTCTCGGGCAGAGCATCTACCTCGGAGCGGGCTATGAGGCAGGACAGGTGCGCGCACCGGATCAGCGCACGATTACCCGGCAGGATGTCTTCGTCGGCGTCGTCGCCGAGACGCCACTGGGCGTCATCACCCTCGCACCCGCAGTCGGAGACGACGGCCATCGTAAGTTTGTCTTCACCCTGGGAAAGCTCTTCTAGTCGCGTAGTCGCGGCGAACGAGCTTGCATAGGATAATCAGCCATGTCGTCATTGTGGACCCCTGTCAGCTGGACCGATCGACTCGCCGAGCTTGAGGCGCAATCTCCCGAGCTGAAGACCGCGCCGCTACGCCGAGATGTGCGATCGCTTGGCGTTCTGCTCGGAGAGGTTCTGCGTGAACAGGCTGGTGACACTCTCTTCGACGCGGTCGAGAACCTTCGCCGCACTGCGATTGCCCGGCGCGAGGCTGACTCGGCGCCACCGTCTGATGCGTCGCGAGCGGCATCCCGATCGAACATGCAACAGGCACTGCTCAGCGTTCATGCGCTCACGAACGATTTCAATACGTCCTATCAATTAGCCCGCGCCTTCAGCTTTTACTTCGAACTGATCAACCTCGCAGAGACAAACCACCGGAAGCGACGTCGGCTCGCCACCCAGATCTCCGCCAAGGCCTTGCCACAGCGCGGCAGCCTTCGTGGTACTTTGCGCGCCCTGAAAGAAGCCGGCGTTACGAGAGACGAGGCGGTCCAGCTCTTGCAGCGCGTCTGCGTCTCCCCAATCTTTACCGCTCATCCGACTGAGGTTGCGCGGCGCTCTGTCATGTTCAAGCGCCGCCGGATCTCCGTGCTGTTAGAAAAGCTGGATCGCATTCCAGTGGCGGCGACCGAGCTCGAAGCACTCGAGCACGACATGATTGCTGAGATCACCGCGCTCTGGCAGACGGATGATGTTCGCGTTGCACGTCCTACCGTGCGCGATGAGATCCGCATGGCTCTCGATTACTACGAGGCCAGCCTGTTCGACACCTTGCCGGTTCTCTACACGGAGGTCGCCTTTGCTCTCGAAGAGCAGTTCCCTTCTAAGCAGGCCGCCGACGTGCTCGATGCTGTGCCGTCACTGGCCACCTTGCCGCAGCTGATCAGCTTCGGTTCATGGATCGGCGGCGATCGGGATGGTAATCCGTTCGTCGACGCCGCAACCACCGGGGACGCGTTGACGACGGCGCGCAGTCTTCTGTTTCGTCACTACCGCGAACGACTGCAGGTCCTCTTCGATCAGCTCGGCAGCTCCACGCAGCAGATTGCGGTCACCCTGGAGCTTGAGGCTCGTCTCGATCGATACCTCCTGCAGCTTGAAGGCGACGCGGACAGCGCCGGAAGCCTGGCTGCAACGCTAAGCGAGCGATTTCAGTTTGAGCGGCTTCGGCTGCTGATCGTCTGCGTCATGGCGCGTCTCGGCTTTACTGCTGCGCTGGCGCTTCCCTCGGTCACGCCCCGTTTGCCGCTCTACACCCGGGCCACCGATCTCCTGGAAGACCTGACGATCCTGCGGGATTCCTTGCTCGCAAACAAAGGCGAACGTCTCTCCGCTTTACTGGTGGACCCGCTTCTGCTCGAGGTCCGAACCTACGGCCTTCACCTGCAAACGCTGGATATCCGGCAGCATGCGCGTGTGCACTCTGCTGCGCTCGAAGAACTCGCACACTTTCAGGAAGGGACCACGGTGCTGCCCGCGCCACTCTCCACGCAAACAGCCGAGGTGCTCGCCACCTTTCGTGCCATCGCGGACCTGAAGCGCAGCTTTCCTCCTGAGGCAATCCGCCACTACATCATCTCCGGTGCGTCTAACGCGAACGACGCAAGGAATGTCATTCGGCTGGCACGCCTCGGCGGCGTCCAGGTAGAGGCAGTGGCGGCGACGGGCGAAACACCCGGGGATCCAGGGTTACAACCAGTCCCTTTGTTTGAGTCGATCGAAGATCTGCAGCACGCGCCAGAGATCTGCCGCAGTCTGTGGACCTCGCCGGACTATCAGCCACTCCTCGAGAGCTGGGGCCGACGCCAGGAGGTCATGCTCGGGTACTCCGACTCGAACAAGGATGGCGGCATGATCGCGAGCACGTGGGAGATCTGGAAGGCGCATCGAGCGCTGCATCTCGTCGCCCGAGATTGCCGCATCTCTCTAAGGTTGTTCCATGGCCGTGGCGGCACAGTCGGACGCGGTGGCGGACCTACCCATCGCAGCATCTTCGCGCAGCCGGTTGACGCCTTCACGGGCGAGCTCCGCCTTACAGAGCAGGGTGAGGTGCTCAATTGGAAGTACTCTGATGTTGTGCTTGCAGAGCGCAATCTGGAGCTCATGATTGCAGCCTCGCTCGATGCGCTTGGTCGGCCTGACAGCACGCTACAAGCCGGCGACACGCCACCGCATCTGACTGGCGAAATCCTGCCCGAGTGGGAAGCGGCCTTCGACCAGCTTTCAGCAACATCTCTTGCGTTCTATCAGCAGCACATCGTCAACAATTCTGAAACGTTCACCTACTTCGAGCAGGCAACACCGGTTGCAGAGCTTGAGCACGCCCGCATCGGCTCGCGGCCGGCAAAGCGTAAGGACGCCAGTGCTTCGCGACAGCGAACCATGGCGGACCTGCGCGCTATTCCGTGGGTCTTCGGCTGGATGCAATCACGCCATCTTGTCCCGGCTTACTTCGGGGTTGGCTTTGCTCTCGAGCAGTTCGTCCAGGCTGCTCCGGGAAATCTGGAGCTGCTCCGCACCATGGCGCGCGACTTCCCACTCTTCCTTGATATCGTGCGCAACGTCGAGCTCGCACTCGCAAAGGCCGACTTCGGCATCGCGCGCCTTTACGCCGCCCTGGTGGAGGATGCAGCGTTGCGGGATCGTGTCTTCCAGGTTCTCGAGCGCGAGTTCCTCCTGACCCACACCATGATCTTGCAAGTCACTGAACAGACTGAGCTGCTCGAGACGAACCCGGTCCTCTTGCAATCGATCCGGCTCCGTAACCCCTATGTCGATCCCATGAGCCTGCTGCAGGTGGATCTGCTCCGGCGGAAGCGCTCCCTTCCTGCAGAAAAGCGCGCCGACACAGTACTCGACCGGGCGATTACCGCAACCATCAACGGAATCGCCGCCGGTTTGCGGAATACCGGTTAAGACCCTGCGGGCGCCTCTGCTTTTCGGTATCGTATCCTCTATGTTCGCTCCGTCGGCTGTTGCGGTAGAGGCTACTGCTCGTTTAGACACTGGCATCTCCGGACTCAACGAAATTCTTCATGGCGGCCTTCCGCCAGGTCAGATGTACCTGCTCGAAGGCGACCCGGGCACGGGGAAGACTACGGTCGCGATGCAGTTCATCATGGCCGGCATCTCTCGCGGTGAAAGGGCCCTCTACATCACCCTTTCTGAACCGCGGACAGAGCTTGAAGGCTCTGCCCGATCCCATGGCTGGGATCCGGCCATGATCCCGATAGCGGAGTTTGTCCCGGAAGAAGCTTCCTTGTCGCCGGATCAGCAATACACCGTCTTCCATCCCAGCGAAGTGGAACTAGCCAACACCATTCAGAAGCTGACTGAGATCATCGATCGCGAGCGACCGGATCGTCTTGTCATCGATTCACTTTCCGAGCTTCGCCTTCTCGCCGACTCCGTCATGCGCTACCGCCGGCAGTTACTCGCATTGAAGCAATTCTTTGCCGGCAGAGATACGACAGTGCTTCTACTCGACGATCGAACGACGGACGGCAACGATCTTCAATTACAAAGCATCGCCCATGGTGTCTTTCGTCTGGAAAAGATTCAACGCTCATACGGCGTTACGCGGCGACACGTCGAGATCGTCAAACTTCGCGGGTCCGCCTACCGGGAAGGCTTTCATGACTACACGATCAAGCCGGGCGGTGTGCAGATCTATCCCAGACTGGTCGCCGCTGAACATGAGAATGGCTTCGAAAAAGATGCCGTTCTGAGTGGTGTCAGCGAACTGGACAAGATGTTCGGCGGAGGGATCAAACGTGGCTCGGCGACCCTGATCATCGGTCCCACAGGCGTTGGTAAATCGACGATCGCGTTCCAGTATGCCGTGGCGGCTGCCAGGCGAGGCGATCGCGCCATCGTCTACGCCTTCGATGAAGGGCGACGTATCGCAATCGAACGCGCAGAGGCCCTTGGCATGGACGCGTACCGCGAACTCGAGCGCGACACGCTCTCCATCCGTCAGGTCGATCCCGCAGAGTTATCCCCTGGCGAGTTCATCGCGCAGATCCGTCTAGACGTCGAGGAACATGACACTCGCGTTGTGGTGATCGACTCCTTGAACGGGTTTCTAAACGCCATGCCCGGCGAACGCGACCTGATCCTGCATCTTCACGAGCTGATTGCTTTCTTGAACCAGAAGGGAGTAATCACGATTCTTGTTCTCACGCAGCACGGGTTGGTCGGAACCATGCACTCTGACCTGGATGTCAGTTATTTATCAGACACGGTCGTCCTGCTTCGTTACTTCGAGATGAAGGGTGAGATCCGGCAGGTCATCTCCGTGCTGAAACAGCGCACGGGATGGCACGAACGTAGCCTGCGCGAGCTCAGCTTCACCAACCACGGCATCACAATTGGCGAACCTCTTGATATGCTTCGCGGTGTTCTCACCGGAGTTCCGGACATGCCTCGAACGAAGAGCGACGCACCGCTGCGCTAGGGGTCCTTGTGAGCGAGCCTTTAGTTCATGTTGTTGCGCCAAGCGGCCGAGATGCCGAGTTGATCACCGCCACGCTTCGCGCGCAGGGCGTTGACGCCCAGTGCGACGCGGACCTCATCTCGGTTCTCTCCGCTCCGAGATCCGAGTCCATCGCTGCCCTGTTGCTGACCGAGGAAGCTCTCAGTGATCAGCTGATCGCTCACCTGAGTGCCTTCGTCTCCAGTCAGGAACCCTGGTCTGACCTGCCCATCATTCTTCTGACCACTGGCGGGCGCGAGACCTCCCGCAACTCCCGTTTGCAGGAGCACCACGCTAAGCTGGGCGATCCTGTTCTGCTTGAGCGACCCATCCGTACCGAAACACTCCTCGCAACGGTGCGTGCAGCCTTGCGTTCGCGTCAGAAGCAGTATCAGATCCGCGATGCTCTACGCGTTCGTGATCGCGCCTTGGATGAGCTGCGCATTGAACGCGAAACTCTGCAGGGTATCCTGGAAAGTCTTCCAGTCGGTGTGCTAATGGCGACGCCGGACGGGCAACTTGTGCGGAGTAATCGCACCGCCGAACGCATCTTTCGCCATCCCATGCTTCCAACCCCTGATATCTCGTCGCATGGGCAATGGATCGCCTTCCACGCGGATGGTCGACGGGTTAAGGGCGAGGAATACCCGCTGCCCCGCGCCATAGCGGCGAAACAGCCAATGCCCGCCGAGGAGTTCCTCTACCAACGTGGCGACGGAACGCACGCGTGGGTATCCCTGAGCGCCGCACCCATCCTCGATGATCGAGGCAATCTGCTTGGTGGCGTGGTCGCCGTCTCGGATGTCGATGCGCAGAGACGTGCCTCCGAGCAGCTTCGCAACAGCGAAATGCGCTTTCGCAGGCTCATTGAAGCCTCGAGTATCGGTCTGTTGATCGGTGACTTCAAAGGCGCGATCTCCTACATCAATCCAACTCTGCTGAAGCTGCTCGACTACACCGAAGCAGACGTTGCAGCAGGCTCCGTCACCTGGGGTCAGCTGACGCCGCCGGAGTTTGCAGATCGCGATGCGCTCGCAATCCAACAGGTAGAGCAAAAGGGAGCCGCTGACCCGTACGAGAAGGTCTACCTGAGCAAGACAGGACGCCGCATCCCGCTCCTGGTCGGCGCAACCAGCATTCCGGCTCAGGATGATCCATCAGAGGCCAACGTTGCCGTCTTCCTCACCGATCTCTCCCATCAGAAACAGGCGGAAAGCGCTCTCATCCAGAGTGAAAAGCTGGCCGCGGTAGGCCGGCTCGCCGCTTCGATCTCCCACGAAATCAACAATCCGCTCGAAGCGATCACCAACCTGCTCTACCTCATCAAGCAGGAGAGCCTGCCGCCCCAAGCGTCCACCTACCTGCTCCTTGCAGAGCAGGAGCTCGCGCGCGTCTCGCAGATCGCCGGACAAACCTTGCGCTTTCATCGTCAGGCCACCCGCGCCAGAGCCATCGCCCCGTTGGAATTACTTGAGCCCGTGCTCGCCCTCTATCGCGGCCGCTTGAATAACTCCAGCATCACAGTGCATCTCGAAAATCGAAGCGCTGCACCGATCGTCTGCTTCGAAGGAGATATCCGGCAGGTCCTCAACAACCTGGTGTCAAATGCCATCGACGCGATGCGCACCGGCGGCATCCTGACGATTCGCACGAAGGACGTTCAGCTGAGCGATACACATAGCACCGGAGTCCGCATCATCGTCGCCGATACCGGCTTTGGCATGTCAGAAGAGACGCGCCTCCGCATCTTCGAGCCGTTCTACACAACCAAGGGCATCAACGGAACGGGCCTCGGTCTCTGGATCTCTCACGGCATCGTCGAAAAGCATGGGGGCACACTCTCCGTGCGCTCGAGCACCGATGCTGTCCGTCATGGCACCACCTTTTCTCTCTTTCTTCCAACCGGTCGCACGGATTAGCTCTGCGTTACTGATGCGGCATGATCGCCGTCGCTTTGTCCTTCACGAAGATCACGTCCATTGGCTTGCCCAGATTGCTGAACATCACTCGGCGATTGCCATACTCGCTGCTCACGCTGTCACTCACCTGCCCTAACGCCATCTGAACCTGAGACTCACTCATGCCGAGGATCGCCCTGTGGTGATCGATCGCGTCCCATACCTGCGGACCCCAATGCGAATACAGCTGGTGCGGATCGTCATAGAAGAAGAGTTCATCGGTCATAAACGTGTATTGGCCACCCTCGCGATAGCCAACCGGAACCGCAAACTCCGCCTCGCCTTTGCCCGGCCCTTGCACTCCCGGTGGAATCTTGAACGTCAGCAAAACCTGCCGCTCGCCGCCTGGGATGCGAAAGGTTGCGGCCTTCGGTGCAACCTGCTCGATCGCTCCGCTGATCGTAAGTGGCGCCGCGCCCAGGAGCGTCCCGGCCTTCTCGCCATAGTTCGCATGCTTTGCGATCACCGGGTAGAAGTCCATCTGTCCGCCAGCGCTCACCCATACCGTCGTGCCATAAAGTTCTTTCAGATCGGTCATCGAAGACGGCCGCTTCTTCTTCAGAAAGACATACGCGTCATCCGGCGGCTTTGTCCGTTCCTGTGTCGCGGTCTGGGCCGCCGGCGCATGGCGCTCGCGATAGATCAAGCCGACCCGAATCCCCACCGCAAGCAGCGCCACAACGGTCGCCCCTAGGGCAGCCTTCTTTCCGTTCTCCATACGCCTCCTATCAAGCAGTCTGCCAGTCGTCAGTTCACCGGCTCTGCGTCACTGAACTCCTCATTGGCAGCGCGCAAGCTCTCAGCAGTCAGGCTATCGGCTGTGCGAAGAGCTGGAAACAGGCCGGTGGCGCTGGCAGTGACCAGCAGGCTGGCCACTCCTCCCAGAACGACGGCGCGCACTGCTCCGAACCAGTGCGCGGTGAGGCCGCTTTCGAACTCGCCAAACTCATTGGAGGCACCAATAAAGAGCCAGTTGACCGCACTCACACGACCTCGCATCTCGGGCGGCGTCGCGAGCTGCAGAATGCTCGAACGAATCACCACGCTGACCATGTCGCTCGCTCCCACCAGCGCGAGCGCTATCAGGCTGACCGTGAGGTTGCGGGACAGGCCAAACACCACCGTCGCCGCCCCGAATAGCGCAACCGCAAGCAGCATCTTCTTGCCGGCTCCCCGCCGGATCGGCCGGAGTGTCATCAGCAGGCTCATAGCAAGCGCGCCGACACTGGGCATGGCACGTAGCACCCCGAGTCCGCGTGGTCCGGCATGTAGGACGTCTTGGGCAAAGATCGGCAGCAACGCAACCGCCCCACCCAGTAGCACCGCAAACAGATCGAGCGATATGGAGCCCAGCAGCAGCTTGGTCCGGTACACATACTCCAGACCCGCCAGCACCGTTCGCAGGTTGAAGTCCTTCTTCGCAACCTCAGCATCGATCACCGGCTTGGAGCGCATCGCGCCAACCAGGATCAGAAACGCAAGTAGCATCAGCAGCGTAAAGCCATACACAATAGCGGCCCCGTTCCAGGCGCTCAGTTCACCCTTCAGGTGCAAGGTAAATAACAGGCCTCCGACAGCCGGTCCTGCCATATTCGCGATCTGGTAGACCGTCGCTCCCCACGTGATGGCATTGACGAATTGTCCCTTCGGCACAAGACTTGGCAGCAACGCACTTGCTGCTGGCCCACTAAACGCGCGTCCCAGGCCAATGCCGACAAGAACGGCGTAGATAGGCCAGATGGGAATGCGTCCGTCCGGTCCGGGCGCGCCCGTTCCGTGAAGGGCAAACCACAGCAGCGCGCCCGTGCAGACCGTTTGAACGGCGTAGCAAAGAAGGATAATCTTGCGGCGATCAAAGCGATCGGCAATATGACCCGCCGCCAGCATGCAGAAGAGTCCTGGAAGAAACAGTGCCAGGCCCGTGTAGCCGAGGCTAAGCGGCGAGTGCGTAATCTGATAAACCTGCCAGGCGACCGCAACCGACTGCGCTTCCGAACCAAGGATTCCCAGCAGCCGCGCCGTTTGGTATAAGCGAAAGTCTCGCGATCGAAAGGCGCCCCCACGATCTTCCGAGCGATCAACCTGCCCAGTCTGCTCTGCGACCGCTGTACCGCTCTCCGCCATACCTTATGCTGCCACATCTTCAGGCGGGACCTGTCGGCCGAAGCATTCGTCTACGAGAAGCACGGTGAGTGTCAGTGCTGCTTTAGTGACCAAGGTAGCTCTTGTACTCACTCTCAACCACACCGACATTGCGCGCAAGCTGCAGCTTGGCCGTGTTGTACTGGAACAGCCGTTGAACAAGCTGACTCTCCGCCGTCGTAAGGGTCGCCTGCGCCTCTACAAAAGGCAGATTGTCTGTGACGCCAGCTTTGAAGCGCTCTTCACTATCGGTGAGTTCTTGCCGGGAAAGCTCTACATTGCTTCGTGCTACCTTCACCAGATCACTGGCGCTCTGCACATCAAGCATGCTGGATCGTATCTGCTGATCAATCGTTGCGCGAAGTCCGTCGATCTGCTGACGCAGCGCCATCAGCTGCGACTGCGCTACTTCGCCTTCACCCCGGAACTGAGCCTCTTTGAAAATAGGAAAGTTCAAGCTGCCCTGAGCCGTAAAATTTCCATGGTAAAGACCATGGGTCTCTCCGATGACGCCATAGAACCCACCGACGGCCACCGTGGGCATTCGTTCAAACTTCACCGCGCGTGCTGTCTCTCGCGCTACATCCATCTGCGACTGAAGACTTAGCAGGTCTTTTCGCTTGGCGTAGGCATACTCGAGAGTGATGTTCTGCGGAAGCATCGCAAGGTCGGCAAACGGCGTTGTGTCCGTTAGGGTAAACTCCTGGTCCGCCGGCGCACCTATCAAACGGCTTAGCTGAATCTTGTCCTTTGCGTACGTCTTCTCCGCGTTAATCAGGGTCTGCTGTTCAGACTGAAGTTGCACCAGCGCTCGCAGTGTATCCAGATTCACGCCAACGCCCGCCTGCTGACGATCCTTCGCCTGCTGAGATGCCAGCTGATCTGACTGCACCTGTCCTCGTGCGTTCGCAACCTGCGCGGCATCAGCCAGAATCGTCAGGTACTGGTTGCCGACCATCAACGCGACACCCTCTCGTGTGTTCAAGGTCTGCATCTCTGCCACGGAGCGCGCTTTCTGCGACGCACGGTACAGGTAGAAAGCCGGAACGTTAAAGAGTTGTTGACTCAGGCTGACCTGAGCACTTGTCACATCTACCTTGACGATGGTGGAGAACGTGGAAGCCGAAAGGCCAAGTTGCGAAAGCAACGGGCCCAGGGCCTGCGGCTTGAATCCCATCGCCGCAAGGTTGATCTCCTCTGTATTCGTATAGGCCTGCGCTTCGAGCGTAGGCAGGAGTGCGTTGACCGCAGTCGATTGCAATCCCCGAACCCGGCTCTCATTCTGCTGGCTGAGAGCAATCTGCAGATTCTGCTTCACCCCTCGGGAGATTGCTTCGTCCAAACTCAGAGGCAAGGGTCCGCCACTCGCCCGCAACACCTTGATGTCGCTCGGCAGCGATCGTTCAAAGGCATTGATCGCCTCTGCCGTAGGGCCAGGCGCAGACGGCAGACTCGTAGGATCATTGGGCGGAGTCGGGGTTTGCGCGGGAACTTCTGTCACAAAAAGCCACAAGAGCACCACGCCCGGAACCGCTGCCTTCCGGAAGATTAGTTTCGAATCAGCCATGAACACCCCCTTTAGAGTGCCATAAGCTCCAGTAGGTTGCGAAAAAAGCACGCCGCACGCAACGTGAGCTATTGCTCCGTGTTGCTGCAGCTACGTCTGAAGGTTGCGCGCATTGGGCACCAGCAAACCGCCAACCCAGCCACGCCAGACTGCAAGGGTTCTCCTCGCACGCATGAAGTTGATAGAATGACCTCTTATGGGAGTCACTCGTCTAAACGCCATGCGTCCCTTCGCTTTCGCGGCTTTCCTGCTCCTTCTCGTTCCCGGCCTTCATCAAACGGCTGCCGCTCAGGGCCAAGCCACCGCGGTTAAGGATCCAGCCCTGCTAAAGCCTCCTGCAGGTAAGCCGCTGGCGATCGTGGACTTCGAGGACCTTGAGTGCCCCGCCTGCTCACACGCCTTTCCCATCGTCCACCAGGCCGTAGATCATTACAAGATCCCGCTTGTTCGCCACGATTGGCCGCTCCAGATGCACATTTGGAGCCGCGACGCCGCGATCACGGCGCGTTACATTCAGGACAAGATCTCACCTCAGGCCGCTGAAGAGTTTCGCGGCGCCGTCTTCCAGAATCAGCAGTCCATCGCAAGCAAGGATGACCTGCAAGCGTTCACGCAGCAGTACTTCCAGCAGCATGGGCGAAGCATGCCCTTTGTCGTAGACCCCACAGGACAGTTCGGCAAAGAGGTCCAGGCGGATGCAGACCTGGCAACCCGCATCGGGCTTAACCACACGCCCAGCATCTTCGTCGTCACGCAAAAAGGGTATACAGAGGTCCTCGACGTCAGTCAGCTCTACCAGACGATCGACACAGCTCAGGCTTCTTTGCCAGCTCAGTCAGACACACACGCCGCAAACTCGAAGCTGCGACGTCCCACAACCGCGCAGCGCTAGCGCCATCCAACCCCTCGAGCCCCGAAGGCGAATGCCGTTCGGGGCTCCTTCCCGTTCCGGACGACTCTTATTCCGCCGTAAAGATCACGAAGTAGTCCTCACCATCCGCCTTCGTAAAGTCATACCGTTCTTTCACTTTAAATCCAGCCGCTCGCATCTCTCGCTCAAGAATCGCACGATCCAGGCCATGATCCGCACCGTTCCCATTCCGGTCGATAATGCCCACGCGGCCACCCGGCTTCAGCGCCGCACGTAGCTCCTTCATCACCGGCACTGGACGGGCTATCTCGTGATACACCTTCAGCAGCAGTGCGGCGTCTACGCTCTCCGGAGCCAGCTTCAGATCGTCCGGTGACCCCAGCACCGTGTGAACATTCGTCAGATGCTCCTTCATCGCACGGGCATCAATGCTTTTGACCGCCTCCGGATTAATGTCCTCCGCAACGACACTTCCCGATGGCCCGACACGCCGTGCCGCCCTTACGGTAAACCAGCCAGAGCCCGCGCCGATATCCGCGACATGTTTCCCCGGTACCACCCCCAGCAGATCCATCACACGATCGATCTGCAGCCGCGCATCGCGGCCCGGCGTCTCAAAGATCGAAAGATCGCCGGCGTAGGGTGTACTGGTCGGTCGCTGTCCACCTGTCTCACTCTGCGTTCTTGCGGAATCAATCGGCTGAGCCGTCGCCCGTCCTGCCTGCGGATTCAAACCCAGCGCTGCCGCAAGCGCGATATATAAGAATGCTCTCGACCCTAAGTCTGCCTGCACCAGAATGCCTCCTGCATCCCTATCGTCTCACCCCGTCTTTCATCCCGTTTATCCCCATTGAACAAGGAAAGAAAAGAAGTTCGCCCGACGCTGCTTCGCGCGGAGTAGAATCCTCGCCGTCACACGCAGGCCACCGGCCGCACCTCTCTGTCGCAGGCGCCTCCGGCGGTCACGATGGTACGCATCGCCCTCGGAGGTCTACCATGTCAGCGAAACAACTCTGCCTCACCCTCGCCGTCAGCGCGTCTCTGCTTTCTACCTGTGCCTGCCGTCAGCACTCGCGCGATGAAACCTACTTCCTCATCTCAAACAATCTCAAGCTTCCCTACTGGCAGACCGTCAACAGCGGCTTTGAACGCGCTGCAAGCGACTATGGCGTCCATGCGCGACTTGTAGGCCCGGATACCTACGACTCTGCATCGGAACTCGACGCGTTCCGCAAGGCCGTCGCCAGCCATCCCGCAGGCATCCTCATCTCGGCGGCTGACGCGTCTTCCTTCCGCAGTGATATCAACAACGCCATCCAGGCCGGCATCCCCGTCATCACGGTGGATTCCGATGCTCCAAGCAGCCAGCGCCTCTACTTCATCGGCACGGACAACTTGGCCGCCGGTCATCTCGGCGCCGATCGCCTCGTCGACAAACTGAACGGCAAAGGGAACATCGTGTTCTTCTCTATACCCGGGCAGCCCAATCTCGACGAGCGTCTTCACGGCTATCGCGATGTCATCGCGGATCATCCCGGCATGAAGATCGTCGATGTGCTCAACGTAAAAGGCGATCCCTCGATCGCCTTCGATCAAACGCGTCAGTACCTCGCAAAAACCGGATCCGAGAAAGTGGATGCGTTCGTCTCACTTGAGTCTTCCTCCGGGCCGGCCATCGCAGAGGTCCTGAAGCGCGCCAATGTTTCGGACCGTACCCTTATCGCCATGGATGTGGGCCCAGAGACCCTCGGCCTCATCAAGGGAGGAGCCATTGACGCCAGCGTCTCGCAGAAACCCTGGACCATGGGCTACGTCGGCCTCAAACAGCTCGACGAGATCACGCATCACAAGCCCGATCCATTTCAGAACAACTACACCGTCGACTCGTTTTCCCGGTATCCCATGTTCATCAATACCGGCACAGCTCTGGTGACGAAGGACAACGTCGACATCTATCTCGAAAGTGCCAACAAAGCCGCTGCGCGATAGCTACTGAATCTGCACCAACTCCGCCGGTGCAGACCCATGGCCCGCCGCGGCATCCAGTCCCCCACCGGTCGTATCTGGATGCTGCGGCGCGCGCCAGTGATCGATATAACTCACCTGGTGTACGCAGGAGATCGTGCAGTTCGGCGCACAACCCTTCTCCGTTAGAAACTCTCGCTTCACATCAGCCGTCGTGTAACCCGCTAGGGGAACACCCGGATAGCCACGCTGCTGACTGCAGTAGTGCACCAGGCCGTTCTCGCAGATATAGAGGTAACGACCGCCTGCGCGGCAGCGCCACTCATTCGGCTCACCATTCGCGATCGCCTCTTGGAAGTGGTTGAATCGCGAGTAACTCCGTCGCGTCAGCTTACGCACACGATCCCAAACCTCGCGTTCCTTCGCGCCCAACGGCTTTAGCTGCCCGCTTCCATCATGGATAATTCCGATCGTCGACGAGAACCCCAGACCCAGCGCTCGCTGGGAGATCGTATAGGCATCTTCCGGATTTGAAATACCACCGCCCACCACAGAATTGATGTTCACGTGGAACTCTGCATGCTCTGCGAGCATCTTCAGCTTCGCATCCAGCACCTTCAGGCTCTTCTTCGAAACCGCATCCGGCATCACGTTGTCGATCGAGATCTGCATATGATCGAGTCCGGCGCGATTCAGTCGCTCAATGCGATCCGGCATCAATAAGTAACCGTTCGTGATCATGCCAGCGATCGCGCCAGTCCTCCGAATACGTGTGATGACCCGATCAAGCTCCGGATGCAGCAGCGGCTCTCCACCTGAGATCGTGATCACACTCGTTCCGAGTCGCCCCAGATGATCGATGCGCCGCTCCATCTCTTCAATGTCGACCGGCTTTGAAACATCGTCGTATTCGTTGCAATAAGTGCAGGCCAGATTGCACCGGCGCATCGGAACAATGTGCGCCATATAGGGGTGACCTGTAGACGCCAGCGCCGAGCCAATCGAACCCAGCTCCCGTACGCGTCGCTGAACCTTCTTCCACCGGCCGGAAGCCGTCTCGCGCCGGCTCGCTTTCTGTGCTGTGTCGCTGGTCATATCAGATATCAGTATAAAGAACCGGGCAAAGCTCCGGGATCGCTGCCTCACAGCCCACTGCTTCAAGGCCTTGTCGAGATGCCGCAAGGCATCGATCGACGATCGAATCGACGATCGAGTTGCCACCGTCTCGCACCAGAAGCCACTCGCATGTACCCTCATCTCACAGTCGTTAGTCCACTTCCCGTGAGAGATGCTTCATGCTGATGCGCGCCCGGTTCCGTTCTTCTGTTCTCGCCGTAACTGTCTTGTTCCTCCCAGTCAGCCTCCAAAGCCAAACCGCCATCGAGACCAGCATCCAGACAACTACTTTCACGAATCGTCTTATGCCCGTACCCAGCTCCCTCAGCACCGGCGAGGGCACCTTTACCGTCACTTCAGCTCTCACCGTCGCGCTCACCGGCGCGCGGGGCCCACGCCTGCAGGCGGCCGTTCTCCGCACCCTCAAACGACTTGAGAATAAAACCGGTCAGCCCCTGCCGCGTGAGATCGGATCAGCCACCACCGGCTCCCTTTCGCTCAGCGTGCTGACCGACCCACTGCTGCAGACCATTGACGAGGACGAGTCCTACACCCTCACCGCCACCGCCTCTCACATCGCCATCCAGGCACCAACCACCACCGGCGCTCTCCATGCCCTGGAAACTCTGGTTCAGCTGGTCCAGGCCTCCGGATCCACCTACGTCATTCCGGCCGTCACCATCAGCGATTCGCCCCGCTTCCGCTGGCGTGGCCTCATGATCGATTGCGGCCGGCACTTCGAGCCCCTGGACGTGCTGAAACGCAATCTCGACGCCATGGCCGCAGTCAAGCTCAACGTCTTCCATTGGCACCTGACAGAAGATCAGGGCTTTCGCATAGAAAGCAGGCTCTTCCCGAAGCTCACTGGCGTAGGCTCTGACAATCTCTTCTACAGTCAGGACGACGCCCGCGAGCTTGTGCGCTACGCTCGCGATCGCGGCATTCGGGTCATCCCGGAGTTTGAAATGCCCGGACACTCCGCTGCTTGGCTCTTTGCCTATCCGGAGCTCGCCTCCGGCACAGTGCCCACCGGTATCCGGCGAGAGTTCGGCATCTCTGACTTCGCCATGGATCCCACCCGGGAAGAGACCTACACCTTCATACGAAAATTCCTCACCGAGATGACCGGTCTCTTCCCTGATCAGTACATCCACATCGGCGGCGATGAAGCACCCGCCCCCGACTGGAAAAAAAATCCACGCATTCTCGCCTTTATGAAGCAGCACGACCTGAAAGACAACGATGCGCTGCAGGCGTACTTCAACCAGCGCGTTCTCAAAATCCTCAGCGGCCTTCATCGCCGCATGGTCGGCTGGGATGAGATCTTCAATCCCGCCTTACCGAAAGATGTCGTCGTTCAGTCCTGGCGTGGTGAGGCCTCTCTTGCCAAAGGCGCGCAGGCCGGCTACCAGGGCGTTCTCTCCGCGCCCTACTACCTCGACGCCATGAAGCCCGCCAGCGTCCATTACCTCGCGGATCCCGTCCCTGCCACGACCTCGCTGAATCCTGATCAGCAGAAGCTGATTCTCGGTGGCGAAGTCACCATGTGGGCCGAGCAGCTTGACGCTCGCACTATCGACTCCCGCATCTGGCCCCGCACGGCTGCCATCGCAGAGCGTCTCTGGTCCCCGCAGGCCATCACCGACGTTGACGATATGTACCGCCGGCTTGATAGCGTCTCTCTCGAGCTTGAAAGCCTCGGTCTTCACCACCTCTCCACAGAGGGCGAAGCGCTGCGTGATCTGGCTGGTCCCGCCCACGCGAGCACCGCCGACCGAGCCGTCCTCAACGCCTTCGCTCAGGCCTTTGAGCCCGTAAGCTTCAGCGAGCGCTATGAGCAGCAGCACACCTCACAGCTCACCCCGCTTACCAGCTTTGTCGATGCCGTCTATCCCGATCCACCCATCCGCCATCATCTCGAGGTGCTGACCAGAACCTTCCTGGCGGACCCGCATAGCAGCACACCGCAGGTCATGGGCGCGCGGCAGCAGCTCAACTCCTTCTTTCAGAGCGTCGCAACCTCCGTTCCCGAGCTCCGTCAGCAGATGCTCACCTCGCCCCGCCTGCAAGCCGTTCAGCCGCGGGTCGATCAACTCCCGGCTCTCACCCTCGCCGGCATTGAGGCAACCCTCTATCTCAGCTCGAACACCCCGGCACCCAAAGGCTGGAAGGCCAAGAATCTTGCCTTCATCGAGGAAGCCAAAAAACCCGCAGCGATCGTTCGCTTCACCTTCCTTCAACCCCTCACCGACCTCATCAAGGCCACACCTGAAGCGAAATGATCGCACTCACAAGAAGAAAGGGACCGACGATAAGTCGGTCCCTCTTACACCTTCTGCTGCCCCCAGCGACTAACTGTTGATGATGGGAAACGGCACAGCATTTACTTTCTTGTCCGGCGCCGGCAGAAACGCTCGCTTGGCCTTCTGCCACGTCCGACCAATGCGATCCGACGCCAAAAAGATCTGACCTGCTGTAAGGCTTCCGACAACCGGAAAGTGCCCCACAGCCGCCAGACCCATCGAAGCGATGCACCCACACTGCGAGCAGTCGGGATCACCACCAAACTGGCATGGCGTAATCTTCGTAGTCAGGTCGGCAGAGATCGTCTGCGTGGTGCGCGCGAAAATGCACTCTTCAGGATTCTGCGGCGGGGTAGCAATCTCCTTGATCACGCGATCCTGCATATCCAGCTTCGGATACAGCACGCGTAACCGCTGCAGCTCCACCATCACCTCGGCGCGTTGCAGCGGTGAGAGAATCTCCGGGTCAGTCGCCCCTCGCTGTGGCGTGAAAAGGCTGAACCACACCTTGTTAATCTCAGGACGTGCGCACCAGAACTCTAGGAACTCCTGCAGGTACCCCGGTCGAGACGCAATCTGACTCGTAATGGTGCTGTGAATCGTAATCTTCGCATCCACGATGTTCTTCAAAATCCGTTCATACGTTGCGGGAGCACGCCGCACGTCGTGTTCAGGCTGCAGGCCGTCAATCGAAACAACCACGCTGACCAGCGGCATCTTCGCCCACGCCGCCGGAATCACCCGGAACGCACTTGTCACGACCTGGGTGTGTACGCCGCGCGCCACCATCTGCGGCAGCAGTTGCTCGAGCTCGCGATATCGCACCAGCGGATCGCCGCCAACAATCGATACATGCAGCGGCTTCTGCTCATCCACGACCTTCAGCACATTCCGCACCAGATCATCTCCACGGAAGTCTGAAAGCTCTTTCAGCTTCGTCCCTCCGCCTAGATGGCCCGCCTCAAACGCATAGCAGCCCGGGCATCGCAACGGGCACTCTTTTGTAATTTCGATGGAAAGGGAAGGCGGTCGACCTGCCAGAATGCTTCCCCATGCCTTAACCACTTCTGATTTCTTCATACCATCCCTGTTCTTCACACTGCCAAAGGTGAAAGTCTGTTTTGCGTGCTGATTCAGCACGCAGGTTTCCCAGCTCGTCTTCGGCGATCAGACTCGAAGAAACAAAAGAGACAACGGTAACGATCGATCAACACAGCGTTCCACCGGCGGCAGCATCAGGAAGCTCTCTTCGTCCAGAAGCCAGGCCAGCATCATGGTTCGGATCCGGGGTCGTCGGAGACGATGCCCGAGAAGATTCGCGAGAACCGGATCGCCAATCGCCTGCTCGGCCAGCAGCGCCACCAGCCCGCACACCGCTAACCCGCTCAACAGCGTCAGCTCGATATCCTGTCCGCCACTTCCGAAATCATCCCACGTCGTAAATCGCTCCGTGATCGGCATCACCAGCAGCAACAACAGGGTTAGCCCCAGAATGACCCTGCTGGCGATGGCTCGTCGATGAAAGGAGCACCTGCTACGTTGCGAAATGTTCCAAACCAAACCGGCAGCTCCGTTTCGATCTCCGTTCATTATATGCAGCCTTCTTCAAGACGGCGCCGAACTTCCCTTTCTCCATCCATGACCGCATCGAAGAAAAAGAAAGTTTTCTTGCGGCGTAGCGTTCCCGGTCCCACAGTCTGTGGTGACGATCGGCAGGCACATCTCTCGCGTACGCATCGCATCGCAGGCGAGCTACTTCGCCTCACTCGCCTTTCGCGCCGCCGCAAACTCATCTCCCGGCAGCCACTCCACCGCGCTCTTCGCCGTCAGCACCTTCCATCCGAGATCCATGCCGAATCGCGCCAGCTTCGCATTCCCGGCAAAGTCCATCTCCGGCGTGTAGTTGTCCGAGAAGTTGTGGTACCGATGCTCGTTATAATCCTTCTCCTGTGCCACACCCCACGCCGTATCGTGGCCCTCATACTTTGTTCCGGTATCAACCGAGAACGCCGGAATGCCCACCCGCGACAGGCTGAAATGATCCGACCGGTAGTAGCTCCCTGCCTCCGGGCGCGCATCCGGCACAATCGCTAAGCCGAACTCCTTCGCCGTCGCCTGTACCGTTGGATAGAATGTGGTCCGCTGTGCCCCGTTCACGTTCACCTCCTGCGGCACGCCCACCGGCAGAATCATGTCGTAGTTCAGATCAAGCGAGATCGCCCGCGACGGCACCGGCGGATGCTGGCCAAGGTATTCACTCCCCAGCAGTCCCTGCTCCTCCGCCGTTACCGCCGCAAACACCACGTCGTGCGGTGGCGTAAGACCCATCTGCGCCCACGCCCTTGCCTCTTCGAGCAGAAGTCCACAGCCCGTCCCATTGTCGGCCGCTCCGTTATACACGTTGTCCCCCTTCATCCCCGGCACGAACCCGAGATGATCATAGTGCGCTGTGTACATCACTGCCTGTGCTTGGCCAGCGTCCGCACCCGGCAGAATTCCCACCACGTTCGCACTCTCAAAGGGCCGCACCACGCTCTCCACATGCGCCTTCAGCCTCACCGGCAGCGTCTCCGCCTTGAAGCCCCTCTTCCCCGCAGCGTCCATCTCCGCCGCCACATCCTTGCCTGCCGCCGCGAACAGCCGCTTCGCCACCTCGAGCTGGATCCAGCTCGCGGCCTCCAGCTTCGGATTCTTGTCCTCCGCCAGATACGTCTTCTCGCTGGTGTTCGAGTTCTTCACCACATCCCATCCGTAGCTCGCCAGGTCCGTACGATGAATGATCAACGCGCCGACCGCTCCCTGTCGCGCCGCCTCCTCAAACTTGTACGTCCACCGCCCGTAGTACGTCAGCGCCTTGCCACCAAAGAACTTCGGATCGTCCGACGGCGGATCGCCCACAATGCACAGCACCACCTTGCCCTTCACATCCACGCCGGCATAGTCGTCCCAGCCGAACTCCGGCGCCTTAACCCCATACCCCACAAACACGATCGGCACATCAAACTCCGCCACCGCCTTCAGCGCCTGATCGCTCACCGTGTAGTCATCGCCATATCGCAGCGGAATCGCCGCGCCACTCTTCGGCTCTAGCGTGTAACTCGCCTTGCCTGGCGCCACCTTCATCCCCACGAACTTCACCTGCTGCAGGTATGTCCCGTTATCCCCGCCCGGCTTCAGACCATCCAGCGCAAACTGCGTCGCCATGTACTTCGCGGCGATCTCCGCCCCGCGCAGTCCCGGCCCGCGACCTTCCAACAGGTCATCGGCCAGAAATCGCACATGCGCCCGGATCCGCTCCGCATCAATGCCCTGCTCCGCTGTCTTGACCGCCGCGGGCACCGCCTGTCCCCCCGCCCCGTAGGTTCCACCGATCCCCACCAGCGCACCCGTCACCATACGGGCAGTCAAACTCCCAAGCATCAAAAATCGCATCCACTCTCCTCGTCTCGATCAAGAGTCTCACCATCCCATTCACCGGCTCCGGACGTCAAGTGCCTCCGGACCGTGACAGCCTTCCCTCTCCTGATGGCTTGTTCTAGCGACACCCGAGGCTCAGGACCGCACCTAACCTGAAACGAACGTGCAAGACAGCGACCCAGTGACGTCCGGGCGAAGACGGACGCCATCCCGCAACGTTAAACAGCAAGGCGACAGCACAAGGCGCTGTCGCCTTCTGGTTGAAAGAGAACGAACCTATAACAGGTTCATCTCACGGAGTCTCGCGTCATCCACGTCACCACCGGTCCTCGGCGGCTGAAGCATCGCCCTCCGCTTTGCCTCCGGCGTAAGCGTCAGTGTCTGCTCCTTCTTGTCACGAAGAACCAGAACCGGCATAGGGCGTCCCTTGTTCTCATGCAACGACTTCGTCCAATCGCTCTCCGTCGCCATCCTCATCTGGTTCGCCTTGATTACGACGTCACCGGCTCGCATGCCGGCCACGGCGGCCGGTGAGTTTGCGTCGACACTCTTCACCAGCAACCCCATGCCGCTCGGCACCCCGAAGAACTCACCCAGCTGCGGCCCGACCGGTTCCACCACCGCGCCAATATAGGTCGATCCCAGCATCGTGCCAAGAAAGCTATGGCTCTTCGCAGCCGGCGCTGGCGCGGCCGCCGGCCCGCCGTTGACGAACCCGAGCTCTCCCCCGCGACTCTGACCGACGGGCTGCTCCTGCGACGCCAGGGACGTTCCGTCCGGATTGACCACGGTCATATGCTGGCTCCAGGCCTGCCGCTCTACCTCTTCACGATTCGCCATCGTTGCGTGCAGCGTAAGTTGCTGCCCATCCCGCAGCACCAGCAGCACAACCTGGCGCCCTGCAGACGACTCATGCAGCAGCCTTCGAAACTGCTCTTGGCCGTCGATCGCGCGTCCATCCATCTGCAGCACAACATCGTGCTCGCGCACACCTGCCTTGCAAGCCGGTCCATCGTGGTCCAGGCGGGTTATCTCCGCACCCCGCGTGTCGTTGATCTTCAACGCAGCTACCTCGTCATCACTCAGGTCGCGCACCTCCACGCCAAGGTATCCCTGCGCACTTCGCCCGACCGCCCCTCTTCCTCCCGGCGTCGCCCACATCCGCGTGCCGCCCAGGGCCACAGACACCACCAGAACCGCTACCAGTACACGACATCTCATCGCTCTCAATCCTCTATCTTGCTGACCGGCTGTGCACATCGCGGCCGATGGGGAGCCTGCGCCCGGTGTTACTGAATGTCAGCCGTACCTTGCAGGGCCTGGTAGCTCGCGGTGCGGATGTACTGGTTCTCATCCTGGGTCGACACGGTCCGCAGCACCTGCCGCACACTCGAATCCGATTGCACCGGCTCGAGCAGCGCAATCGCCTGCTTCCGCACCGAGGCACTCGCGTCATGCATCAACGATTCCAGCACCGCATCCCGTACGCGCTGGTCCTTGTCCACATAGCGTGCCAGACCGCTGAGCGCCTTCAACCGCACACCCGCATCCGTGTCATACCGCAGGCGCACCATCAGCGCGCCACGAACCCCGTTCCCGTCTTCTGTTCGTTCACACTCGTGACCCTGCTTACACTCCCCCGCCAGCAGCGCGACTGAGTCCGTCCGCACACTCTCGTTCGCCCCCGCCTTCATACCCATCAGCAGCAGCTCGCGAATCTGCGGATCGTCCAGGCTCCCTTGCATCACCTCAGGCACAACGCGGTTGTACTTCACCTGGACCAGCTCGGAATTCGGCGTCTGCACGATGCTGCTCACGTTCGCGATAGCCCCTTGTGTCGGGCTCGACATGGAGACAGCCATCGCCGGCCGTGGCTGGTGCGCGATGCGATAGCGAAGCGCAAAATCCCCGCCCAGAAAGCCAATCCCCACCAGCAGCACTGCCAGCGCCGGCGCGCTGTAGACAAATCCCGTCCACCGGAACGCACTCGCTCGAAGCCGTGTCAAAAATCCGTGCGGATGTTCTTGGTCCAGCGCTTCGTCGAGCCGCATGCGACTTTGTGCCAGCAGATTCGGCGAAGGCTCCACCACCGGCAGCAAGCCCAGCCCGTCCTCCAACCCTCGCATCGCGGCCATCTCGTCCTGGCAGCTTTCACACGCGGCGAGGTGCCGCTCCAGCCCTACCGCAAGCTCGTCCTCAAGCTCGCCGTAGGTCCACAACACGATCTGTTCCTGCGCCATCTCACATTTCATCGTAGATACTCCGACCAGCCTCAAAAGCTACTTCGCCCTGCGTGGAGGCGAGTCATTCGCTCGCGTCTCTCATCGTGTCGTGCCACATCAATATCCTGCCGCGTCTTCACTCCGAGTGCACCGGTTTAGCTCCGTAACTCCGCCAGATTTGCGCGAAGTTTTCGTGTCGCTCGGAACAGTGTGTTCTTCGCCGTCTCCTCGGTCGTGCTCAACATCTCGCCAATGGTTCTCAGCTTCAAGCCCTGATAGTGCTTCAGCTCAAAGACCGTCCGTTCCCGCGGCGTCAACGTATCAAGTGCCGCGGCGATCCCCTGTGCCAATACCTGCCGGTCCAGCTCCTTCGCTGGGTCCGCCATCGATCGCTCGTCTCGCACATTCGCCATCAGATCGATCTCATCGCCGCCCGCATCCGTCGTCGTCGCCGGGTCTTCCCGTCGGCTCTTTCTCCGCCGCATCTGGTCCAGGCAAAGATTAGTCACAATGCGGTAGAGCCATGTGTAGAACGAGCACTCAAAGCGAAAGTTTCCCAGGTGCCGGTAAGCCTTAAGGAAGGCCTCCTGGTGCACATCCTGCGCGTCCTGCTCGTTTCCCAAAAGATGCAGCGCTAAGCGCAGCACACTTTGGTCGTACCGTCGCACGAGGGTGTCAAACGCGGATCGTTGCCCTCGTTGTGCCTCACGGATCAGCTCGTCGTCTTCCGTTCGCTGCTGAGCGCGCGCTTCCATCTGCGCCGGTGTTAGCCGACCTCGCGTGCCCGTATGTGCGGCTGCCTTCGCCATCGCTGGCCTTGATTCTACCGCCCTGCCATCCACTCCGGCCGGCGATAACGCCGTCTGCCGTCGTACCGGCGCTGCCCCAAATCCCGTCGGCAAGGCACTGCCGACACCGAGTCCCGAACCAAGCCCAACTACGTCTGCTGCCATACCCGTACCTCACTCCGGAGTGAGAAATCGATCTTCTCAATAGACCCGGACGCAAGGGAAAGGTAAGCGGAGCCCTCGCGCGCCTTCCCGCCTGCAGCCGATTCACAGCCAGGCTCCACGTCTTCTCCCGCCCGCACCAACGCGCTTGGGCGTCGGCTGCCCCGTCCTTCCCTCTCCCGCCATCCTCTACACTCTTTGAGTGACTGCCCCACGCTCCCGTACGCCCAACCTCTTCACCCCTGACGCGCCGCTCTCCTCACGGGAGTCGCGCTCCTCGAGCACCCCTGGCAAGGATCCGGTCTGGATCACCGCACACTGCGACGGCGGCGCCCGCGGCAATCCCGGTCCCGCCGGCTACGGTGCGGAGATCACAGACAGCTCCGGGCAGGTCCTCGCAGAGCTCTCAGAGTTCCTCGGCATCTGCACCAACAACGTCGCCGAGTACTCCGGCCTCCTCGCCAGCCTGCAGTACGCCCTCGACCACCATCAGCCCTGTCTTCGCGTCATCTCTGACTCCGAGCTCATGGTCAAGCAGATCCAGGGCAAGTACAAGGTAAACTCCCCTGATCTCAAACCGCTGTGGCAGGAAGCCAAAGCCCGCATCGCCAAACTGGAGCGCTTCGAGATCACCCACGCCCTGCGCCACAAAAACAAAGCCGCCGACCGCCTGGCCAACGAAGCCATGGATCGTGGCATGCGGCGCAACACGCCCGCCGAAGGTCAGCCCCGTATCCGCGCCAGCGCCGACCCCGACACGACCCCCGTCGCATCTCTTCCGCTACGTGCCATCCCCTACCCAAGAAGTGCCGCATCCCCGCCCCCGGTCAGCTCTGATACCACCACGCGGGCATCCGGTTCCTCGAGCCTCACCCTCCCCGGGGGGTCGGAACGCACCAGAGCAAATACGGACGGCTCCGTCCCTCCCCCAGCGACACAGCCGCCAGCCATGCTTCGCGGCTTCACGAGGGATGGCGTCATCCACCTCCTCGGCGGTCACACCCTGCCTGAAGGTCGCTTCGTCAAGATCATTCCAGAGTAGGCAAACGCGCACGAGGGGAGCCTAGGCTCCCCTCGTGTACGTCGTTAGCCCTGAACTTAAGACAGAACCGGCAGCTGAATCGTCTTTCCGACAGGGATGTTGTTCGCGTCGACGCCATTCGCCTTCGCTACCTCGGGATACTTGTTCGCGTTGCCATAGAACAACAGGCAGATCGCGCTCAACGTATCCCCATGCTGAATCGTCACCGGCTGCTCATCCGGGCCGATGGTGCTGATCTCATGGTGAAGATCCGAGTACGTCGCGTCGGACGCCTTGATCTTGTCCCAGATCCGGTTGGCCGCGACTTTGCTCGGCACCTCGCCCTTGATGTGGAGCTTCTCCCCATCCAGATCGACGGCGTCGAGCTTCGCCCCATACGGCGCCAGCTTCTCAAACATCTCCAGTACCGGTGCATACTTCTGCTTCAACTGTTCCAGATCAGCCATCACGTTCTCCAACATCGTTAGTAACGGACCGCTCCAACTTCTGTCAGCGGCCACATGCGATCGAAATCTTCAGCTGCCAGCGCAGAGCTAGACCAGCCGTCCCAGCATCGATTGCAGCAGCCCGCCCGTCTCCGGCGCCGGTGAGCCAGTCATCTGCCCCTCTGGCGTGACATGCCCGCTTGAGACGAAATGATGAATCACCATCGGCAGCATCACCGCCATCGCGCCTTTTACCATCGTCGGCGACAATCCCGTACGCTGCGCGACGCTGTCGATCAAACCCGTTCCCCCAAGTCCCTGTTCCACCTGGTCTGGCGAGGCACCCTGTGTGTTGCCGCCGGCCCACTGCTGCACCGCTCCGCCCTGCCCATTCTGCTGGAACGACTGTAAGATCCCGCCGATACCGCCAGGATGCTGCTGCACTGCGTCCATCATGCCACCGGCAACCTTGGAGTTGTCACCGCCCTCACCACCGACCATCGAAGTCAAGCTGTCCAGTAATCCCATTGCACCCACCTGTTCTGTAGATCACCCCTGAAGTTGTGACCCTTCCCAGTAGGAGGCACAAACAGACACGGGGTTGTCTCCCTGTCGCGCTTTCCCCTAAATCTCTCGTCCGCCTGTGCACAACACAACATGGCAAGCCAGATCCCATCCCGCTGTAAGGCACGTCCATCAAGGCCAGCCGCGTGTGCCCGACGCCTAGGACCGCCTTCAGTCAAACCTCTATTTGGCCAGTTCCGCCTTTACCATCTCGCTCACCAGGCCGCCATCCGCCCTGATCCCGCTCGCCGCAATCCTCTGTCGCACCACCCGCATCGCCGGCCCAATATCCTTCGGCCCCGGCCGAACCCCGCCCGCGTCCTTCGTCAGGTGTTCGATCGCCCCCAGCACCACCGTGCGAATCTCCTCCTCACCCGCTGCCTGTGGCAGGTACGCTTCGATCATCACGATCTCCGCCTGTTCCTTGTCCGCCAGCTCTGGCCGTCCGCCCTTCGTAAACTGATCGATCGACTCCCGCCGCTGTTTGATCAGCGTCGTCAGCACCGCCGCCTCCTCCGCGTCCTCGAGCGGCAGCCGCTTGTCGATCTCCTTGTTCTTCATCGCCGACTTCACCATCCGCAGCGTCGTCAGTCTGTGCTCATCCTTCGCCTTCATCGCCGTCACAATATCCGCCTGCATCCGCTCCGCAATCGCCGCCATCGCGCACTCACCTCGTCACCCTCCATCATAGATCCGCGCAACGCTCGATCCGCGCAGGCGTGCCGAGACGCAGAAGAGCCTGGCCGAAGCCAGGCTCTTCACGTCTTCCTCTCCACTCGCGGATTGCTTGGGAATGGCCGCATCCGTCGTGCCACCTGCAGGCCGGCACTAGAAACTGATCTTCAGAATCTTGCCGTTGTTCCCGACGAACCATCCAGCCTTCGGATTCGCAAACGCCACGGCCCAGTACCCGCTCACCCCCGGCAGCTTGATCCATGTATGTCCTTCATCAGGAGTCCACGCGGCTGCACCCGCGCTGAAGTCCGGCAGCGTCTCGGTCGTGATCACAACCGTGCGGTCATAGGCATGCCCAAACCGCTCGCGATCCCCCAACTCCTCCGGACGTTCCGCGCCGCGCACATACGCCAGACCAAAGATCGCTCCCGGCGTCGGCGGCTTCGTGGTCAGCGTCCATCGCTGGCCGCCATCGTCTGAGGTCGCGGCCTGCGCACTCGTGTCTGAAGCAAGGTCGCCGCCGCCCACAATGCCATGCACCGCGTCGCGAAACGCCACCGAAAAGCCACCCGCACTGGCGTTGCTCACCAGGGGTGTGTTGTAGGCGTTCCAGGTGTTGCCGCCATCCCGGGTCGCCAGAATTCGCGCCGTGCTGGAGCCGCCCGTCGTCACCCACGCGTTCTCCCGCCCTTCCGTCGCAATGCACGTCCCACTCGAAGAAAACGATGCCTCGCCCGGCAGCGCCGGCGGCAGCTTGCCCGCGATCGAGTGCCACATCGATCCATTGCTCGTGCGGATATCCGGAAACACCCCATCCACTGAGTCGCTATGCGTAATGCCGCGCTCCGGTGTCCAGAACGCGAAGCAGTCATAGAAGGCATTGGCCGTCGTGTTCGTAAACTGAATGGCCCAGTGTGCGCCGGCGTCTTCCGTCTTGTAGATGCGGAAGTCCCCGGTGTTATCCCCGATCGACATCAGGTACGCAACCTTCTCGCTCACGCCCTGCACGTCGCGAAACTGCAGGCCCTCAGCTCCCGGCACCACACCCGATCTCCAGGTCTCGCCTCCATCGGTCGTCACCACATACGTGCCGCCGGCTCCGGCCGCCCACACCACCTTGGCATTGACCGGGCTCACCGCAATCAGCAGCTGCGTTGTGCCACTCGTTTGGGCACTCAGGATGGGGAGAGGTCGTCCCCCGGCGCTTTGAGTCTCTTGGGCAACTCCAAAACTTGAGACGCTCGAAACCAAAAGCGCGAGCAGCAGCGATCGCTTGGACATACTTCCTCCTGGAAAGACAATGCGGGTGTGGTCGAAGTATAAGCCCCTTCGCAGGACACGCAAGAGCGATCACGGCCCGCCCGCGTTGCCCCGCTCGTCACACTCCCGTCTCCATCTCCTGCGACCTCCCCACATCTTCTCCCTGCTTCGCGTCCTCGCACCTACGGCATTCCTCCAGGTCGTCCGCTAACCCCACCCGCAGCGCCGCTACAATAATCCCCATGATCCGCAAAACCCGCCTCTTCACCCCCGGCCCCACCCCGCTCCTTCCCGCCGCACAGTTCGCCATGGCCGCCGCGGACATCCACCACCGCACCCCCGAGTTCCGCGCCCTCTACACCCGCGTCCTCGCCCAGCTCAAAGAGTTCGTCGGCACCGACTCGGACGTCATTCTGCTCTCCTCCTCCGGCACCGGCGCCATGGAAGCCGCCATGTCCAATCTCACCTGCCCCGGCGACCGCGTCCTCGTTCTCTCCGCCGGCAAGTTCGGCGAGCGATGGACCGCCCTCGCCAAGGCCTTCGGCTGCGCCGTCGACGTCGTCACCGCCCCCTACGGCCAGACCTTCTCCGTCGATGCCGTCAAATCCGCCCTCAAGCTCGAAACCCGCATCGTCTTTATGCAGGCCACCGAAACCTCCACCGGCGTTCGTCACTGCACCCCCGCCATCGCCAGACTCCTCCGCGACTCCGGCCACGAGGCCCTGCTCGTCGTCGACGCCATCACCGGCCTCGGCACCACCCACCTCGACATGGACAGCTGGGGCGTCGACGTCCTCATCGGCGGCTCGCAAAAAGCCGTCATGATTCCGCCCGGCCTCTCCTACCTCGCCCTCAGTGAGCGCGCCTGGGACCGCATGGAAGCCACCTACAACCCGCGCTACTACTTCGACCTCCGCAAAGAGCGCAAAAACGCCAGGAACGGCGAGTCCGCCTACACCCCCGCCGTCGCCCTCATCGCCGGCCTCGGCGCTGCCCTCGATTGGATCGCCCAGCAGGCTGCGACCGCCGACAACCCTGCCGGTTCGCTCGCCGAAGGTCGCCGCAAGCTGGTCGACAACGCCGAAACTATCGCCAGCATGACCCGCGCCGCCGTTCTCGCCCTCGGCTTCACCCTCTTCGCGCCAGACGCTCCCTCAGCCGCCGCCACCGCCGTCCTCCCACCCGCCGGCGTTGACTCCGGCCTCATCGTCAAGGAGCTCAAGAGCCGCTTCGGCGCCATCATCACCAACGGTCAGGGCGAGATGAAGGGCCAGATCTTCCGCATCGCCCACCTCGGCTACTTCGACTACATGGATACCATCGCCCTCATCGCCGCGATCGAGCAGGTTGTCATCAAATCGCTCCCGCAGCTCAACCGGAACTTCGGTGACGGCCTCATCGCCGCCCAGCACGTCTTTGCTGAGGCCTCGCATCCCAAAGCCGCTGAGACCGGCTGCCTCTGCGGACGCACCGATCAGTGCTGCTCCGTGAAGCATGTGGACTTCGGCGGCGGCGCCACGACCCCAACCACCATGGCCAAGGAAACCCGCGAACTGGACCCCCGCACCGTCCACACCACAGCCGGCGCCTGACACAGGCAGTGGCCAGCGGCTTGTCCGCCTCTTCCTGCTTTTCGATGCGAACGGCGTTCCCCGGCTGGTGGCTATCGAGCAAGGGATCTCCACCAGCAGGGACGCAGCGATCGGCGCCGCCGTGCAGCACGACCGTTTCACGCCATCCTTGCGCAACGGAAACCCGCAGCGGCCGGGGTACAGATCACCCTCCGGGTCAACCTGCCCCCGTTCGTCACACCGGGCTGATCTCCTGCTAGCAGCATCTCGCCGCACAAGCGCCGGAAACTAACGCGTCTTTCATCAGAACCTGTGGCGTTTGTGTGCAAGCGAAAAGCGCACTTGCTTGAGAGCCCTCCTGCAAGGCAACAGGAGAGGACCACACGGCTCTCTCAATCGGTTGAGGACAACCAAGATGGCCGTTGCTGTTGCCGCCGTAGCTGCATTGTTATTGATCGGAGCTGTAGTGCTTGGAATCTGGCAGATGAACCGTTCAAAGACAACCAGCAAGAATCACTAGGATCTCCGAAAACTGGCGCAAGCAGCCAATCACGTCCGCTACTCTAGCTGGGGTAGCTGGCGGTTCCAAAAGTAAGCCGCACCGCTCATGTCGTTCGGCTCAGACCATAACTGGATCTAGATCCAGACCTAACTGACCGGCAATGAAGATTTTGCGACCAAAGGTGGGGGAGAGCACAGTCCCCTCGTACAAAGGCGATCCGCAGCGGGTACCATCAAAGCACCCATGAAGATCGTCCTCGCTGAGAAAGTCTCTGCCTCCACCCTCGCCGTGCTTAAGGCCGAACCGGGCTGGCAGGTCATTACCGCCGACCGGATAAAAGGCACCCTGGCCGACGAGCTCGCCGATGCGGATGCCCTTATCGTTCGCTCCGCCGTGGAGGTCGATGCCGCCCTGCTGGAGCACGCGCCATCGCTTCGCGTCATCGGCCGCGCCGGCGTAGGTGTCGACAACATCGATACGGATGCCGCGACCCGCAAAGGTATCGTCGTCATGAACACCCCCGGCGCCAACGCCGTTGCTGTCGCCGAGCTCACCCTTGGCCTC
The DNA here is from genome assembly GCA_964235665.1 of uncultured Acidobacteriaceae bacterium. Classification (GTDB taxonomy): domain Bacteria; phylum Acidobacteriota; class Terriglobia; order Terriglobales; family Acidobacteriaceae; genus Edaphobacter. The sequence goes on along the minus strand of CAXSAY010000001.1, from coordinate 637,296 downwards.
ATGATCGCCATGGGTCGCAGGATCCCCGCCGCCAACAGCTCCATGCATGTCGGCAAGTGGGATAAGAAGTCTCTGCAGGGCACCGAGCTCCGCGGCAAGACCCTCGGCATCGTCGGCCTTGGCCGCATCGGCCTCGAGGTCGCCCGTCGCGCTCGTGCCTTTGGCATGGACGTCATCGGCTATGACCCCTTCATCGCCGCCGTCATCGCCCGCGAGAATGAGGTCACCCTCGTCTCGATCGACGACATCTTCAAGGAGTCCGACTACCTCACCCTCCACGTCGGCCTCACCTCGCAGACCGAAGGCCTCATCAACCGGCAGTCCATCGCCATCATGAAGCCCGGCATCCGCATCGTGAACTGCGCCCGCGGCGAGCTCATCGTCGACGACGCTCTCGCCGAAGCTCTCGCCTCCGGCATGGTCGCCGGCGCCGCCCTCGATGTCTTCCGCCAGGAGCCCCTCAAGGACTCCCCCTTCTTCGCCCTCGACAACTGCCTCCTCTCGCCCCACATCGGCGGCGCGACCGACGAAGCGCAGGAGGCGATCGGCATTCAGCTCGCCCGTCAGGTGCGTGACTACCTCAAGCTCGGCGTCGTCCAGAACGCCGTCAATGTCCCCTCGCTTACCCACGAGGAGTACCTCGAGCTCGCACCCTACATCGAGATGGCCGGCCGCCTCGGCCAGTTCCTCGCGCACGCCATCTCCGGCAATCTGGAGAACATCCAGATCACCTATACCGGCCGTCTCGCCCAGGGCAAAACCGACCTCATCCGCAACGCCGCAATCGCTGGCATCTTCTCCGGGTCTGAAAGCTCTGACTCCGCTGAAGGAAAGCTCACAGTCGCCAACCGCATCAACGCCGCCGCCATCGCCGCCGAACGCGGCATCCGAGTTCAGGAAGACAAGAAGGAGACCATCCTCGGTGGCGCGGGTGCCGTACTCAAGCTCACCTTGCACTCATCAGAAGGCGACGCCTCGGGTTCAGCGACGGTGCTCCACGGCAGCTCCCCACGCCTGCTCGCTCTCGATGGCATCGATATCGAAGCGCCACTGCACGGGACGCTCGTCGTCATCCGCAATCACGACGTTCCCGGCGTCATCGGCCGTATCGGCACCATCCTCGGCGAACAAGGTCTCAACATCGCCAACTTTGCCCTCGGCCGAGCCCCCAGCTCGGCATCGCCCTCCCGTTCGCAGCGAGTTCCCCAGGGCCAGGCGCTCGCCGTCGTTCAGATTGACGCGCAATCCAATCAGCAGGCGAACAGCGCCGTTGACGCCCTGCGTCGCGTTGAGGCCATCGCCGCCGCCCGCCTCGTAGAGCTCGGCTCGCTCTAACGGTTCCGCATAGTTCTCTTTTTTCTTGCGGAGCAGGCGGCTCAAGGCGAAGATGATCTTCATCCCCTTGGAGGCTCGTCTGTGCGCTCTGTTCTTCTTGCCGTCCTTGCTGTCTTCTTCTCCGCCGCAACCGCTCTCGCTCAGAAGCCCGTCCCGGCCTATGAAAGCGACCCCAAGTTCATCAGCGCGCTGAACGACGCGAAGCAGCTCCTGCAAAAGCATGATTACAACTTTGCCCGCGACGCCTTCGCGAAAGCCAACAAGATCTCCGGCAACAACTGTGTTCGCTGCCTGGAAGACATGTTCGAACTCGAGATCGTTCTCCACAAGCCAAAAGACGCGCAGGTATCTGCCGGAAGGCTCATGGAACTCGCTGCAACTCCGTCGGAGAAGTCGATCGCCATGTCCAAGAGTGCTCGGGCCCTCGTCCAGCAGGCCGGCGACAAGCCCAAGCCGTCACAGCTTGAGGCCGCGCACACCGCCTACCAGACCGCGCTGACCACATACCCGCGCAACCTCTCCGCCCGTTGGGAAGACGCCTGCCTGCTCGCCCGCATGGGTCAGCTGGACAAAGCCGCAAGCGAGTTCTCCACCTGCGCTGACAGTGCCAGTTCTACAGATCCTCTTCGCGTCCGTGCCCGCCACTTCGCCGAGAACCCCTCTCTGTCACTCGCAAAGATGGCGCCGGGCTTCGAGGTCACCGCCAACGATGGCTCTCGCTTCAACCTCGACAACATGGGCGGCCGCGTCGTCCTCATTGACTTCTGGGCCACCTGGTGCGGCCCTTGCAACGCCGAACTCCCTCACATGAAGAAGATCGCCAAAGAGTTCGCCAACGATCCCCTTGTCATCATCAGCATCAGCTGGGACAACAACGCCGATAGGTGGAAAGAGTTCATTGCGAAAAACGAGATGACCTGGGTGCAGTACCGGGATGCCGATCACAAGCTCAGCGAGCAGTTCGGCGTCAACGCCATCCCCCACTACTTCACCATCGACTCCGATGGCGTCCTCACCGCCGAGATGCTGGGCGAAGGCTCTGACGTCGAAGGCAAGCTCAAGAAGCTCATCAAGCGCGCCCGCGAAGCCCGCCCGGCCACGTCTGCAGCACCAGAGAGTGCAGGCAACTAACCGCGACACCGCCGGCACGATAGCATGGGAAAGAGACGATCTTTCCCAAGGACCCCGCAATGCCGCTTTACGAGTACGAATGTCAGAAGTGCCATAAACACACCGAGAAACGCCAGAAGTTCTCCGACCCCGAGATCACGGAGTGCCCGTTCTGCGGCGGCAAGCTCCAACGTGTTCTTTCCGCCCCTGCTTTCTCGTTCGCCGGTGGTGGCTGGTACAAAGACCTCTATTCCTCGAACAAACCGGCAGCGAAGGAAGGCGGAGACTCCTCTGGCAGCAAACCGGAGAGCAAACCCGCTGCAGCCGACAGCACCGCCTCTCCTGCTTCAACGCCGGCCCCAGCCGCCACACCCGCTCCAGCTGCATCGGGTGACAAGAAATAAGCTCATGTCCTGCTGAACGTGAAAAGACCGACGTATCGTGCGTCGGTCTTCTTCGTTCAGCAGGGCAGCACATCTACTGATTAGGATTTGGTGGAACCTTCTCGCCTTCGCGCCGCGCTTCAGAGAGTTCAATCGCAATGGCCTGCTTCGGATTGGTGACCTTCTCCCCACTCGAACTTCGCAACTTGCCTTCTTTCATCGCCTTCATCCCTGCACCAACCTTTGCACTCGCCCCCGGGGAATACTTTGTTCCTGAGCTCTTCTTCGCTGCCGTCTTCTTGGCTGGCGGTTTGGCGGTCGTTGCCTTCTTGGAAGCCGATTTCTTGACTGCGGCCGTTTTTACCGCACTCTTCTTCGCTGGCGTTCTTTTTGCCGGTGTCTTTGTTGCAGCAGTCTTCCTCGCCGGTGCTTTCTTCGCTGCCTTGCTCGCTGTCTTCTTCGCAGTTGCCATGCGTCACCTCGATGAACAGGTCGCTTTCTGCGCCCGCTCTTTACGATGCACCTTTTATGGTGCATGTGCAACGGCTATCTTCGTCCCTGAGCGCGTCGTCGCATCAGCCACCACATCACCCCTGCAGCGAATGCCGCACCAATAACCTCGAGCGCGGCGACGATGGTCGCATCTTTGCGGCTGCGCATCCGCCGCAGCGTTCCCCCATGCCATGCGGCCTCCGTCTGTGTAAGGTCTGCTGACAGACCCGGTATCGTGATCGCCCGAAGATCCTCAGTCGGAAGCGAACCAAACACGCGCTCCGGTTCCGGCATCTTTCCTTCCCGATCCTTCGGGATCGCCGAGATCAAAGTGTTCACCTCCGCGTCTCGTGGATCATCAAAAAGCCTTGCATCGGCCGTGTTCGGGAACAGAGTCGTTCTTCCAGTCATCTTCTTCTCAATCGCTGACACCACATCCTGGCAGACGCCAAGTGTGTAGTAACCGCCGAACGGCAGTTTCGGCCGGGCCACATGCTGGTGCACATACGCCACGATTACCGCCGCCGTGAGCCGCGTCACCTCGAGCGCCTCCGCACCGGTGTACTCGTGTGCGTGCCGACCCAGCACCCACGGCTGATTCAGTTCATCCATCGTGCGAAACTCCGCATGTCCATCAATGCCGTAGTAAAACGCGACATCTGCATTCACCTTCGGCCCACGCACCTGCCACTCGTACTCCGCGTGGCTTACGGGCACCAGAAGCGGCCGTCGCGTGCCTGGCACCCGTATTCGCGTGTTCACCCAGAACGGCATCATGACATCCCTACCGTTGTCATGCAGGTGCCCAAAGTTCGCAAAATAGCGCGCGTCGGCGACAGTCACCGTATGTCCACTTTCGAGCAAAGCCCGCACCAGTTCTTCCGGCCGTTGCACCACCTTGCCGCCAACCGCCGCAGTCACCAACCGCGTCCCTTCTGGACCATCCAGATTCAGCCCATTCACGCTGAGGCGATTCAGCAGCATCGCCAGGCGAGCACTCTCGGCATGCTCTGCAACCAGCTTCGGATCCGCTCCATCCCCACTCACGACGCCCATCCCAAGCGGCTTGACCAGCTCTGCCGTTGGAAATCCAGGAAGTCGGGACGGAGTGTCGAGGTCAACTTGAGCCGCCTTATCGAGAGACAGATCTCCGAGAGTTAGGTACTCGGCGACCTCGCTCGCCGATGGTAATCGCGATAAGTTCGGCGCGGTGTCCGAGTTCGCCACCGCATCTTCTTTCTTGTCGTTCTTCCCAATCACGCGCCCCGCAACGTGTACGGTCGGCGTGATGGCTCCCATGGTCCAACCCGGAAATCGATCTAAGCCTTCCCACTGCTTGCCTAGGATCAGTTCACGCATACGATGCAGCAGCTCCGGCGTCATCAGTGCCGCACCATTCTTGCCGCCCATATCCAGCTGTGCCATTACTGCATCAGTGAAGCCTGGCTGTTCGCTCAGCCGCCGCATCATCTCTGAGAGCAGAACCGTGTTTGCTGGCATTGGTTGTGTCGGTGGCGCATATCGAGCGGTGCCGCGGCACCCGAGCAGGCAGGTCATGACCAAGCCCTCGATGACACGACTGATTGCACCACGCACCCCTGGGCTGATCGAAAACATAGCTAACAGTTGTACGCCATGCGGATCTTCAAGACCACTGAATCTACCGTGACTTCGCCGGAGCACACCTCGATCTGCTCAGGCCCAGACTCAAGTTGCAAGAGGTCCCAGGGCGTCCAGCTTTCTCACGACCAGCTCATTCAGAACGGCAGGGTTGGCCTGCCCCTTCGAGAGCCGCATAACCTGCCCTACGAAAAACGCCGACACTGTTTTCTTTCCGCCGCGATACTGCTCCACCTGCTTCGCATTTGCCACGATCACCTCATCGATCATCGCCTCGATCGATCCGCTATCTGAAATCTGCTGCGGCTTCTCGCGTTCGTACACCGCCGCGAAGTCCTCGCGCGTCGCAAAGCAACTGTCGAGCAAACCTTTCAGCTGTTTGCTTGAAAGCTTGCCAACCTCTAGCAGGTCCGCTGCCATCACCACCCCTGCAAGCGTCACCGGAGAGTTCTCGAGCTCAAGCTCTGCGGCTCGCAGCCGTGGTGTCAACTCGCTCGTCAGCAGCGCGACAACACGCCGCGGAGACGCAGCTATCTTCGCCGCCGTCTCAAACTGGTCCGCAAAGGCTCGCGTCGCCGTTACTGTCGCAGCATCCTGCACGCTAATGCCGTACTCACTTACCAGACGCGCCCGTCGTGCCTCCGGCAACTCCGGCATCGCTTCCAGAATCGTCTTCTGCCACGCCGCTCCAACAACCAGCGGCGGCAGATCCGGCTCCGGAAAATAGCGATAGTCATGTGCCTGCTCCTTCGATCGCATGCTGAAGGTTCGGCCTTCAGCGTTGTTCCAGAGGCGCGACTCCTGGACCACCCGGCCGCCATCCTCCAACACACCAATCTGCCGCTCAATCTCGTATTCGAGCGCCGCGCGAATGTACCGGAACGAGTTCACGTTCTTCACTTCGGCCTTCGTCCCGTACTGCGTCGCTCCCTTCAGCATCACGCTCACGTTTGCGTCGCAACGTAACGATCCCTCTTCCATGCTGCAATCGCTCACGCCTGTATACAAGAGGATCTCCTTCAACCGCGTGAGGTATTCAAAAGCCTCATCCGGCGTTCGCAGATCCGGCTCACTTACAATCTCCACCAGCGGCGTGCCACAGCGATTCAGATCGATATACGTCCGCTTCCCTGAGTCCGCAAAGCCGTCATGCACACTCTTGCCTGCGTCCTCTTCGAGATGTAACCGTGTCACGCCGATGCGTTTCTGCTGCCCCGTCCCATCAGGAACAACAATCGCCCCATTCTCGGCAATCGGCTTATCGAACTGCGAGATCTGATACCCCTTCGGCGAGTCCGGGTAGAAGTAATTCTTCCGTGAAAACACACTCAGCTCGCGGATCTCACATCCGATCGCTCGCGCCGCCAGCACCGCATATTCCACTGCCTTGCGATTGAGTACTGGCAACGCTCCCGGCAGCCCCAGGCACACCGGACACACGTGCGTGTTCGGCTCGCCGCCATACCGGTTCAGGCACCCGCAAAACGCCTTGGACTCGGTCAGCAGCTGCACATGGACCTCCAACCCGATGACCGGCTGGTACTTGGCGAGAACCTCTGGCGAAAGCGCGGAAAGTGTTGGCATTGAGCCGATTTTATCAAGGCCTCGGAACGCCTCCGGCTGCCTCTGCATCACCCAGAGACTCACCTGCTGCACTGAGAACTACGCCCGTCGGACACAACCACGCTCCCCAGGCAAGCCGGCGCCGTCATCGCCCGAAGCTTCCGCTTGGATGAGAACCTTGATCGACGCAACCCCGTCCGCGTAGGCGAATCCCATGCTGCAGGAGCTCGCGTCATGCTGACTCACGCAACTGCCCTTTCTCCGACTGCAAAAATCGTTCGCTTCCACACGCTCGGTGGCCCCGAGGTTCTCCAGATCGAAGACCACGCCCTGCCCGAACCCGCTCGCGGGGAGGTTCGGCTGCGTGTCAAAGCCATCGGTCTCAACCGCGCCGAGGTCGTCTTCCGTAAAGGCCAGTACATCGACAAGCCTGTTCTACCCTCTACCAACGGGTATGAGGCTGCCGGCATCGTGGAAGCCGTCGGACCCGCAGTGGACCCATCTCTCCTTGGCCAGATCCGCTCAACTGTACCCGCCTTTCACCTGAACCGATATGGCGTCTACGGGGAAGTCTGCATCGTGCCGGCGTACGCTCTGGCTGCATATCCCGAGTCGCTCTCCTTTGAGGAAGGAGCGAGCATCTGGATGCAATACTTCACCGCATGGGGGGCTCTCTGCCACCTTGGACACCTCACCGCATCGGACGTCGTCGTCATCCCCGCGGCAAGCTCCTCCGTTGGCCTGGCGGCCATTGAACTCGTGCGCGCCGAGGGCGCCGTCGCCATCGCACTCACCCGTACGGTTGCCAAGCGCGAAGCTCTGCTGGACCTCGGAGCCCATCACGTCATCGTCACCGAGGAGGAGGATCTCGTCGCCCGTGTACAGGAGATCACCGGCGGGAAAGGTGCGCGGCTTGTCTTTGATCCAGTCGGCGGTCCAGCCATTCAGAAGCTCAGCCAGATCACCAGCATGAACGGCATTCTCTTCCAGTACGGCGCTCTCTCACGCGAGCCCACACCATTGCCACTCCTCAACGTCTTGTTTCAACGCCTCACCATCCGCGGCTACACTCTCTTCGAAGTCACGTCCGATACATCACTTCGCCAGCAAGGCGAGAGCTACATCTACCAGCGGCTTGCGTCGGGAGCTTTCAAACCACGTATCGCGAAGATCTTTTCGCTTGCTGACATCGTTGACGCGCACCGGTACATGGAATCCAATCAGCAAATCGGGAAGATCGTGGTCACCGTCTAGCCGTGGTAGATTCCCACTCTTGCGCTCGCGTACTATGGCGGGCGAACCCTGGAGAACTTCGTGCCATCATTGCTTCGTCCTATTGCTTGTTCCGCTGTGCTCGTTTGCCGCTTGCTCGCCGCTCAGGCTCCATCATCGATCGGCCTTTTTGAGCACGCGCAGGACGTCGGGGTCGTCCTTCATCCCGGCCTCACCCAATTCGATTCCGCAGCCAACACCTACACCCTCACCGGCTCCGGCGAAAACATGTGGTTCGGCAAGGATCAGTTTCAGTTCCTCTGGAAGAAGACCTCCGGAGACCTCAGCCTCTCCGCTGACATCCGCTTTGTCGGCGCAACAGGCAACAAACATCGCAAGGCTGTCCTGATGATTCGTCAGAGTCTTGAGACCGGCTCACCGGCCGTAGACATCGCTCTCCACGGTGACGGCCTCACCTCGCTGCAATTTCGCGATACCGCCGATGGCGACACCCATGAGGTTGAGTCGGCAGAGACCGCTCCGCAGCACGTCCGGCTCGAGAAACGCGGTGATCGTCTCTATGCCTTCGTCTCCGGCCAGGATGGCAAACTCCATCCCGCCGGCGCCTCGATCCGCGTTCCCTTCACCGGTGACTTCTTCGTTGGCCTCGGTGTCTCGGCGCACGACAAAGACGCTAGCGAGACCGCAATCTTCTCACAGGTCGATCTAAAACCGTTACCCCCGAGCACCGCACCTCCCACCCTCGTCAGCGTACTTGAAACCGTGAACGTCGCCTCGACCGATCGCCGTGTCGCCTATCTCGCAGCGACGCACTTCGAGGCTCCGAACTGGTCTCGCGACGGCTCCTTTCTTCTGGTCAATCAATCGGACAACAACACGGGGCGCATCCTCCATCTTGACTGGCACCAGCCAACGCTGTCCGCTACCGATCCGAAGCTCATCGACTCCGCCCCCCAACTCCACCTCAACAATGATCACGGCCTCTCACCCGATGGCTCCCAGCTCGCTGTGAGTGATAACTCCAGCCCTGACCACAACTCCCGCGTCTACGTCCTCTCGGTGACTGGCGGTACGCCACGCGAGATCACTGCCACGGGTCCCTCATACTGGCACGGCTGGTCACCCGACGGGAAAACCCTCGCCTTCGTTGGTCAGCGCTCCGGTGAGTTCGACATCTACACTGTGCCCGTCACCGGCGGCCCGCAGACTCGCCTCACCACCGCGAAAGGCCTCGATGACGGCCCGGAGTACTCGCCGGATGGCCAGACCATCTTCTTCTGCTCTGTCCGCTCCGGTCACATGCAGCTCTGGCGCATGCGCCCGAACGGCTCGGACCAAAGGCAGCTACTGACCTCTGAGACCGACGACTGGTTTCCGCACATCTCCCCCGATGGCAAGCTCATCGCCTTTGTCAGCTTCCCCAAGAACACGGACGGTCACCCGCCCAATAAGGACGTCGAAGTCCGCGTCCTTGATCTCGCCACCAGCAAGGTACGCACCCTTGCAAAGCTCTTCGGTGGCCAGGGAACCCTCAATGTCCCATCCTGGGCCCCGGATAGCTCGCGCCTCGCCTTCGTTTCCTACGAGCTTCTTCCTCCAGAAGAGCTTCCCTAGATGGCGTCGCCCTTCGCCCGGCACTCATCGCGGTTCGTACACCACCACACGATTCTTCCCCGCGGTCTTCGCTGTATACATTGCATCATCGGCGAAGCAGAAAAGCTGCCGTCCACTTCGCTTGGCATTCTCGTTTGTCGCTATACCCACGCTCAAGGTCACAGGCACCATGCCCCAATCCACCTTGCGCATCTCTCGCTGAATCCGGTCCGCCAGCGCCTTTGCCTCGTCCGCTGTCGTCTCTGGAAGAAGCAGTACGAACTCGGCCCCGCCAAAGCGAACTACCAGATCCATCTCGGTGACACACTCCTTCAAGATCCCGCCGATTGACTTTAAGGCGGCGTCGCCAGCTTCTTTGCCCATCCGTTGATTTCTCTGTCGGAAGTTATCCACGTCCATGACCACCAGCGAGAGCGTCTGCCGGCGCATCTGCGCGCCGTCGAACTCTGTCTCCAGCCGCTCATCAAACACCTGCCGTCGCGGCAACCCAGTCAAGGGATCAACCTGTCCCAACCGCTCGAGCTCGAGCTTGGCCTGCGTTAACTCCTCCTGCCGCTGTATCTCTTCGGTCACATCAAACGAAAAGCCAGCCAGCATCGTTCTTCCGTCTTCGTCTTCACACGGGAATTTGTACGATCGCCATGTGGAGCACTCGCCTTTGCTCGTGCACAGGGTTTCTGTTTTGATCAGGAGCCGTCCCGCCTCGAGCGCCTCAAAATCATGCGCTCGGTAGCTGCGCGCTATCTCCTCCGGAAAAACCTCCAAGTCAGTTCGCCCCAGCCACTCCTGCATGGTGATCTGACATCGCTCCGCCATCCGTGCGTTATAAAACAGATATCGGCCGTCCCCGTCCTTCAAATACGAGATCAGCGGGCCATTGTTCATGAACGTTTGGAACATGCGCTCGTTCGCGCGCAGCCTCGCCGTGGCTCGATCTCTCTCCGCAAGCGCTTCGCCCAGCAGTCTGTGTTCCGTCCGCAGCTGTATGGTTGTCTTGATTTGGCTCGCGAGCACGCGCATGGCTCGTTCCTGCGTACGGGTCAGCCGCCTCGGCTTCACATCAATGACGCACAACGTCCCGATCGCTCGTCCATCCGCTCCCTCAATCGGCAAGCCGGCGTAAAAACGAATCTCCGGATCTCCCGTCACCATCGGATGTCCCGCGAATCGCATATCCGTCATCATGTCGTCAATTACAAGAAGATCGTTCTTCTCGACCGTGTACTGACAAACTGTAATGTCGCGGCGAACCTGTTTTAACCGCATCCCTACTGACGCCAGTACGGTCTGCCAGTTCTCATCCAGCAGAGAGATAAGACTGATTGGTGCGCCACAGATCTCCGTCGCCAGCTCCGCAGCCTCCTGCAACTCCCGCTCCGATGGCATGTCCACGAGCCCGGCCGGTCGCGCCTGACTCACAGCGTCTGCGTCGCTGATCTCGACTGCTTGTGTCAACATGGAATCCCTTTTCCGGGCCAGGCGCGCTTACGCCAGGCAGAGAGTTGGCAGGGTGTCACTTCCTGCCACTAACCTTCATCCCACTCTTCACTTCGTAACCGGAAAGCGAAATGCCCCAACCGGGGCATGCTGCCTATGTACCTGCATCGTCACAGAAAATGCCTGTCACAATGTTCATTACCAGACACACCAGCCTCCAACGCGTATCGACCCTCTGGTCTTGCTTTGCGCTTTCCGTCCAAGCCGAGTCCGCAGCACGGCGCGGTGGCCTTACACGGTCATTAGCTCTGCCTCCGCCTTGACGTCCTCTACGATCTCCGGATACTTCGGGTAGGTGAAGCGGTCCTGACGACGCCACCATCCCTGATCTGTCAGCACATCAGCCTTCAGTGCGTCGCCGCGAGCCATCTGCCGCATCAGGCTCGCTAGGGGCGTCTCCCGCAACTCTCCATTGGGCGTATCGAACACGCCGGGCTCATAGGAATTCACATCCTGCGTACATAGGTTGCACCAGTTCCACAGCCCCAGAAGCGCCCACACTGTGACCGCATGAACGTCCGCCCCCGCCCGTCTCGCCGCGTTCGCACCCTCCCAAACCTCAGCCAGCCAGCGCACCTGGTCCTCTTCGGATCCGCCCAGATGTGCCTCTGTGATCGCCACGGGTAGCTTGTACCGCTCCCACGCCTGGAGCAACATCGCGCCGATGCCCGGCAGATCCCCGCCCCGTACTCTCACCGCTTCGATGTCGACGAATGGCTCTGAACCGGTATCTCCTCCCGCGAAATTCCTCGGATAAAGCTCGATCCGATGATCGAGAAAACGATCACTCGTCACGTAGTAGTTCAACCCAAGCACATCCGGCGGACACGGATTCTCCTGAAACCACAACACCTCATTCGCCGGTATGCCTTGCTGCGTTAAAAACCGAAACATGGGATGTGTCTGGCTCACCAAGCCGCAAAGCAGATCAGTTCCCAACCATCGCCGCTGCTCGCGTTCTTCGCGGTAGTTCTCTACCTCATCGGTCGCATAGGTCACTCCGCCATCCTCGGTATGGATGAGCCGCGCGTTTGGCTGCACCGTTCGGATAGCACGCATCGCCAGCACGATGCCTCTAATCTCATTGACGAGCGCTCGCGCGTAACTCGGAAGCGACCGGTGATGCGGGTACCAATGTCCATACAGGCAGGAGAACCGGCTCGTCGTCTGCGGCTCGTTGACGGGCGTATAGTCCAACATCCACGGATAGCGCTCAGCAACCGTTAACGCATACGCTGCCAGCTGCTCCGGAAACTCTGGATGCAGCAGATCCACCTGTGCCGGTCCGCTACCATGATGCAGCAAACCGGCGATCGGGCGAATCCCAAACTCTCGTACCTTCGCCAGCATGTGGTCGAAATCGGCCCAGGAGCCCGTAGCTGCGAAATGTTCCCAATGAAGCCCCACTCGCAGCGCCGTCACTCCAGTCGTTGCGATCTGCGCGAGATCTGCCTCGACACGCCTTCGATGTCCGGACCGCTCATACTGATCGAAATAATGATCACCGACTCGATTGATCGTGCCCTCAACACCGCCCCAAAGCTGGAGCTTAGCTGCTACATTCGCCATGAACAATCTCCTTGATGGTCAAAGAACTGCACCTGTCTAAGTGCCCGCGCTCGTACATCCGACAGATCATCGGCTAATAAGCTGGATGATCCCCGGCTAGACGCGGTTGTAGCGAAGCATGACTTCTCTCCTCCCGGTTGGCCGGCATCTCGCAGGGAAAACAACCGAACCAGATAGCAGCGAGCCAGTTCTCCCAGCGACAGAAGGCCAGTCTTCGACCAGGGCTGCTATTGTTTGTTGGTCGATCTAACCCAGCAAGAACGCAACTTTCCAGGATACGAATGAGCTCAGATAAGACCAAAGCCATCCTTCTGCTAGGCAAGAGTGCCCTCACCGGCGCACTCGGTGGCCTTCTTTTCGGCTTCGATACAGCCGTTATCGCCGGTGCCACGCACTCGCTCCAGTTGCACTATGCCCTCACCGAGGGCCAAAAGGGTTTCACCGTCGCGATTGCACTCTATGGCACCGTGCTCGGCGCCATGTTCAGCGGTCCGCTGGGCCAGCGAATCGGCAGCCGCTCTGCCCTCCGCATCATGGGGATCCTCTACATCATCTCCGCCGCGGGCTGCGCCTTCGCCGGACCCTGGTGGGCCTTCCTCGCCTTCCGCTTTCTTGGCGGCCTCGGTATCGGCGGTTCGTCCGTCCTTGGCCCTGTCTACATCGCAGAACTCGCCCCCGCTAAGTGGCGCGGCCGCCTCGTCGGCATGTTCCAGATCAACATCGTCATCGGCATCCTGCTTGCCTACCTCTCAAACGCCATCATCACCCACTTCGCCTTCGGCCCTATTGAGTGGCGCGTGCAGCTCGGTGTCGCCGTCATCCCTGCGCTTTTCTTTATGCTTCTCCTGCTCAGCGTCCCCCAGAGCTCCCGTTGGCTGGTAACCCAGAACCGCCTTGACGAAGCCCAGGTCATCCTCGCCCGCATGGGTTCGCCCGACTCACAGGCCGAGGTCGACAGTATGGTAGCCGCGATGCGCGCGGAAGGAGGCGCCGAGCAGCACAGCCTCTTCTCCTCCCGCTACAAGCTCCTCATCTTCCTTGCCATCTCGATCGGCCTCTTCAACCAGCTCTCCGGCATCAACGCCATCCTCTACTACCTCAACGACATCTTCGCCAGCGCCGGCTTCTCCTCGGTATCGAGCGCCTATCAGGCAGTCATGATCGGCGCTGCCAATCTTGTCGCCACCCTGCTCGGCGTCTCCATCATCGACAAGCTCGGCCGCAAGACCCTTCTGCTCATCGGCGCCGTCGGCACCGGACTCTCACTCGCCGGTGTTGCCTACGTCTTCACCATCAACCAGCACTTCAAACTTCTTCTGCCTCTCCTCATCAGCTTCATCGTCTCCTTTGCCTTCTCGCAGGGCGCCGTGATTTGGGTCTATCTGAGTGAGGTCTTTCCCACCAGCATTCGCGCCAAAGGTCAGGGCCTCGGCTCCTCCTCTCATTGGATCGCCAATGCCGTCATCGCCAATCTGTTTCCACTCATAGCGGTCTACTCGAAGGCTCTGCCTTTTTGGTTCTTCGCCGCCATGATGGCCGTTCAGTTCGTCGTCGTTCTTCTCGTTTACCCTGAAACAAAAGGCCAGACCCTTGAAGGCATGAGCCAGCACCTTGGCCTGCACTGAACGACAAGTTGCTCGCACGTTACCGTCATCTGGGCATCAACTTCTTCCACGAAAGATCTCGACAAGCAGCCACAGATTAAGTCCGGCGATGAGAATAGCGACGGCATAACTGAGGAAGCGGACCCAAGCTCGGTTTACAAAAGCGCCCATCGTTTTACTGTTGCTGGTAAAAGCGACTAAAGGAAACACGGCAAAGCTCAGCTGCATACTCAGAATGGCTTGGCTCAGGAGGAGTAGCCGACCCGTTCCGCGCGAGCCGTACAGCGCTGCGACAAAGATCGCCGGGACTATAGCGAGCATCCGAGTAACCAGACGTCGTAGCCAGCCTGGCAAGTGGATCTCGAGAAATCCCTCCATAACGACTTGGCCCGCTAACGTGCCGGTGATGGTAGAGTTCTGACCGGACGCAAGCAGGGCGACAGCAAACATGACGCTTGCCCCTGCTCCGCCCAGCATCGGTGCAAGTAGCTTGTAAGCGTCGCCGATCTCAGCGACTTCAGGGTGTCCGCCGCGATGGAACACAGCCGCAGCAACAACAAGGATTGCCGCGTTGACAAACAGGGCGAGCGTCAACGAAGTGGCCGAATCTATGTTCGCAAACCGGATCGCTTCCGCTTTCCCGACTGCGCTCCGCTCATAGCGCCGTGTCTGAACAATTGATGAATGCAGATAAAGATTGTGTGGCATCACTGTTGCGCCAAGAATCGCAATCGCCACATAGAGCATGTCAGGGTCAGAAAAAATGGTTCGAGGTGGTTTAACAAAGCTCACCAGCAAAGGAGCCCACTCAGGCCGCGAGAGCGTGATCTCCAGACCAAACAGCACAGCAATGGTGCCGATGAGCACCATCACAACAGCCTCAAGATAACGAAAGCCACGATGTTGCAGCAGCAGAATCACGAGGACGTCCGCGCTCGTGATCAGAATCCCCGCAATCAGTGGAATGCCAAAGAGAAGCTGGAGAGCGATGGCTGACCCAATCACCTCAGCCAGATCACACGCGGCAATCGCAATCTCTGCCCCGATCCACAGAAAGAGGCTGAGTGGTCGGCCGTACTGTTCGCGGCACATCTGCGCAAGATCACGCTCTGTGGCGATACCCAATCGAAGCGCCAGGCTTTGCAGCAGCACCGCCATCAGATTCGAAACCATGACGACAAACAGCAAGGCATAACCGTAACGAGACCCTGCTGCCAGATCCGTCGCCCAATTCCCCGGATCCATATAGCCCACTGCGATAAGAAAGCCCGGGCCGATGAAGCTGAGGAGCCTTCGCCACGGCTGCATGGCAGAGGAAACGCTCACAGAAGCATGCGATTCGGGCAAAGATGGTTGTAGGAGGGGTTGAACCGTCTCCATCAGAGTCCGCACCGGCATGTCACTCCATGCCCTGATGGCATGGTCCCATCAATGGCAGGTATGCAATGACCATGTGGGTCACTCGTAGGATTGCCAAGCTTTGCCGCGATTCTCTTCTCAAAAGCCTCTGAGATGAAATGTTCCAGTCGTTCTGCTTCATCATGGACTTCGTTCGCGGGATAGCTCAGGACCTCAAAGAGGAACGTCTCAACCAGCCGGTGATGACGAATGATCTCCAGGGCTCGTCGACGACCAGTCGTTGAAAGCCGGACGCCTCCACTCCGCTTATAGTCGACAAGAGCCTTCGGGTCTGACGCGAGCTTCTGCAGCATGTTCGTCACTGACGCTGGCGACACTTCCAGACGGACCGCCAACTCTGAGCCACCCACACGCCGTCTCTCGTCTCCGCCAAGCATGTGGATCGCCTTCAAGTAATCGTCCACAGCCTCGGTTCTTCGAACATGCTGATCTCTTTGCAATCTCACCACTGGTCCATCTTGCCGTCGCATTTAGTATAGCCTAAATTGCAGTTAGGCATCACTAAACACGTCTCCGGGTGAACTTCATAGTACTTCTCGGACCAGAACTAGATCGACTCCCCCGACGACAACCCGGCTGATCTGCTCTTTGCCTCAACCAACCGCGCCATCACACAGGGTCCAGATGCTGCAAGAGTCGTGGAAGAGCTGCTCTCACTCGAGTCGTCGCTTACGCCAAGAAACCAACAGGGCCACTGCCCCAAAGCATGGCATCAAGGGATTGAAGCCGATCGCAGACGCTCGACATCCCGGAGAGGTGGTGCTCCAAAGAAGCGGCGATAGTCCCTGCTGAACTGCGACGCGCTTTCATACCCCACTCGTCGACTCACCGTGCCCGCATCGAGCGCCTCCGCGAGCAGCATACGACGCGCTTCCTGGAGCCGCAGCTGCTTCTGATATTGAAGCGGACTCATGGAGGTCACGGCGCGAAACCAGCTGTGCATGGAGGAGGAACTCATGCCCATCTCGCGGGCAAGCTCTTCCATCCGAATCGGGCGTGCCACGTTCCGTCGCAGCCAGGCAAGCCCGGTCGTTACGCGCTGAATCTTCCCGCCATCCGCCACCATGCGGCGCAGCAAATCCCCTTGTGCTCCCAGAAGAAGCTTGTAGAAGATCTCCCGTCGGATCAGCGGCGCCATCACCGTGATCTGAGCAGGCTTCTTGAGAAGTTTCGCGAGCCGATAAACCGCATCAAGCAGATCATCGTCCATTGCACCAATCATGGAGCTATGATTGGGCGGCCGGGCGCTCGCTTGAGAGTCCTTCACTTCGCGCATCAAGGAAGCAATCTCCTCATAGTCCAGCACCATACTTAGTCCCAGAAACGGTTGCGCCGCAGTGGCCTCGAGAATCTGTCCAACAAGCGGGAGATCGAGCGAGACAAGCAGGTACGTGTCGCGGTCGTAGATCAGCCTTTGATCCTCCAGCAGAATGCACTTGGCCCCTTGCGCTACAACGCAAAAGACGGCTCGATCCAGCGAGTTTCGAGGCACATCCGTCTTGGAGTATCGAGTCAGAAAGAGACCCTCGATGTCGGTGGCGTGTGATCCGTCCCGGGGACATACCTCTGCAAGAAGACAGGCTAAGGGTGTTGTCGGAGTCATATTGTTCTGTTTGGTTGGACGAGAACGGCTGGCTCAAGATCCAGAAATCGGCGAATCAGGCAATAGATCTGGAGAATCGTTCAATCAACGGAACGGCGGTCAGCGTCTCATAGCCAGAACACAGATCAGGGGAGTGTGACGCATGAGCAAGCTAAGTGGCAAGGTCGCATTGGTGACGGGCGGCAGTGAAGGCATGGGCTTCGATACAGCAAAGGAATTTATTCAGGAGGGCGCGTTTGTCTTCATCACCGGTCGTCGAAAGCCGGAACTGGATAAGGCCATCGAGGCGCTTGGGACAAACGCAGTGGCCATTCAGGCTGACGCCGGCAAACTCGAGGATCTTGACCGTATGTTTGCCGAGATTAAACAGGCGAAGGGAAAGCTTGACGTGCTGTTTGCCAATGCTGGCATCTACGAGCAGATGCCCTATGACAAGGTCACAGAAGAGTTCTACGACAAGTGCGCCGACATCAATGCTAAGGGTGTCTTCTTCACCATCCAAAAGGCCGTCCCGCTGATGGACAAGCACGGCTCCATCATTCTGAACGGTTCCTTTATCGGAAGTTCCGGCTTCCCAGGAATGGCTGTTTATGGTGCCACGAAAGCCGCGGTCCGAAGCTTCGCGCGGACCTTCACCGCAGAACTCAAGGGAGTCGGCCCTCGCGTCAACGTCATCAGCCCAGGCCCTATCGACACCGCTGGCAATGCATCCACTCTCGGCAGCGTCAAGGAAGTTCGCGATTTCGTCACCAACATGGTGCCTCTTGGTCGGATCGGAGCCGGCAGTGAGATCGCGAAAACAGCCGTGTTCCTCGCATCCGACGACTCGAACTTCGTAGCCGGCGTGGAACTCTTTGTGGATGGCGGACTCAGCGCCGTTTAGACAGCAAGTCAATCCCAACCGAACAACGGCATCAGCGGTCTTGCGGGTTAGTAAATGGTGCGCTGAAGCTGGTGATCATCCTTCACCAGAGCAGCGCACCAGAGGGCGTCGGTCGAGGAGCTCGAATAGAGAAGTCCGACACACACGAAGGACGAGGTGCTTCAAGTGTGTCGGCGCCAGGCCGCCATCGATGAAGTCTGCACTACAAGGTGTCCAAGACCGCTAACGATTCGGCTCCTCCTGAAGACTGTACCGTCCACTTTTCTGCTGCTTCTCTGCATTCACCTGCCGAGCGTCGTTCAACCGCGCCGTCAGCGCCTGCACCTCGGTTGTCTCTCCCAAGTGTCGACGAGCAAGAATCTCCTGATAAAGCGCTTCCTGATCATGTGGATCGAGAACCAGCGCCGCTTCGGACTGTTCGATTGCCAACTTGAACTTATCGCTTCGAACGTAGAGTACCGCCAATAGATCATGTGCCGCCCGGTAGCCCGCGTCCAGGGCTACAGCTCGCGTCGC
The DNA here is from genome assembly GCA_964235665.1 of uncultured Acidobacteriaceae bacterium. Lineage (GTDB taxonomy): Bacteria > Acidobacteriota > Terriglobia > Terriglobales > Acidobacteriaceae > Edaphobacter. The sequence continues at coordinate 618,855 of CAXSAY010000001.1, read as the reverse complement.
AGCAGTGATCGCTGTCTCGAGCTGAACAGGATCGCCACGTGTTCCACTTTCGGCGAGCTGCTCCGCAAGCAGATACTGCAGCAGCGGGTCGTCCGGGTGCAGTTTTACCTGAGCCTTAAACAGTGCCAGGGATTCCGCACCGAGGTGCTGCTGGCTATGAAGAATCCCAATAGCATCCGTCGCAAATGATAGCTTCGGATCACGCCTGTGGGCCTCTTCAAAATCAGCGATGGCCGCTTCCGTTTGGGAGAGTTGCACCCGGAGTACACCGCGCGCGAGGAGGAGTGGCGGAGAATCCGGAAGCCTTTTCAGACCGGCATCGAGCATGGCAACGCCAACCTGAAACGACGTATGAGCGAACGCGATCGCGGCGAAGTCAAGATAGTTTTCGACTTCATCTGGCGATTGAAGGATCGCCTCTCGGAGCAGGCTCACGGCCTCCGGAGTTTCCCCTTCTTCCTCATGAATCTTCGACGCTAGCGCCAGCGCTGGCACCTGGTGTACGCCGGTCAAAAGCGGATCTAGAGTGCCCAGTGCATCTACCGGCGCGTGAGTCTTCCATTGGAGAAGAGCGACATCATAACGGATCGTGTCATCCGGCCGTGACTCGAGAAGTCGCTTGTAGAGCGCGAGGCCAGAGGCCAAGTCACCCGTTGTGACGAGACACCCGGCATAGCCCTGCAGCAGGTCAGGACGAAGCGAAAAAAGAGCCTTGCTGGCAGCATAGAAAGGGAGTGCCTCTTTGCAACGTTGATGACTGCGAAGCATCGTCGCCAACATGGCGTTGGCAGTAGAGTTCTCCGGCTGTTCCACAAGAACACGTTCAAGGAGTGGGATGGTCTCCGGTCGATGCTGCGCAAACTCAATCTGCGCTGCTCCCTCCAGCGCAGGAAGGTACTTCGGACAGATACTCAGCGCCTCTTGAAACGAGCTGAGAGCCTTCTCAGGCTCTGCCTGTCCATTGTAGGCGACTGCTTTCAGCGAAAGAAGAGAGCAGTCGCGGGGTGTCTGTATCAAGGCTGCCGCTGCGAGCGTAAGGGCGCTCTGGTTATCCCCTCGCCTCAAAGCCTCAATGACATCCGTCCGATTAGGTGCCACCGTCTGGGCTGGGAGAGAGTTTGCAAGACCTACGGCTAGGAGGAGGCAGACCACAGACAGGGAAAAGCGGCGGAAGCGGAAGCCTCGACTCGGACAATAGCAGAAGTCCAGGCGTCGAGATTGAGCTCCGGCCAAGATCATCTTCGTCGTAGACGCAGTGAATCGCGATCGAAAGAAGGCTGTTACTTTCATGTACGCTGCCGGTACTATCTCGCAAGACACCAGGATGTCGCCGATGTCAGAATACAGCTCTTAACGCTCACTCACTTCGACACAGTATGCTCGCGGCAGGAACGTCAGCGCTGACGGAGCTCAGAAGTTTAGCCGGGCGCCAAGCAGCATGTTGCGTGCGGGGTTTGTCGTGCCTGCACTCTGACCGAAGTTCCCGTCCTGTAAATTGGCATCGACATTGTTGTAGTTAACCCGATTGAAGACGTTGAATGTGTCCAGTCGAAGCTCGAGGTTGAAGCGCTCCTTGATGGCGGTGACTTTCTTCAGCGTGAAATCGTAGTCGGCATAGCCAGGATTGCGAAACTGGTTGGGACGCTCGTTACCAAGAGTTCCGATTGCTGGCAGCACAAAGTTTCCGCACGGTAGAACTGCGCCCGAGCAGGAGGCAAAGATGCCGCGGCCAGTATGGTAGTCGCCTCGCCGATGACTCTGAGCGTAAGAAGTTACGCTGGGGTAGTCGTTATTGTTGCCATCTGCGTTGTAGTCGCCGCTACCTGGAGCGAACTGAAGGTTGCTCGCGGTAGCAGGAAGGTTGAGATTGATAAGTTGTGCACTGAAAGCGGCGCCGTTAGAAACGGTGAAGGGCGGCCCGGTCTGCAACACTGAAATGCCAGCAACCGTCCAGCCGCCCAGCGCTCTTCGAGCAAATGCATTCGGCAGCTGACTTCCCGGCAGTTCATAGGACGCCCCTACAGAGAGCCGATGGCGAATATCATACGGCGAGCTCGCGTAAAACTGATTTACTGGATTGCCAATCGGGTAGTTCTGCCAATCGTCAAGCGAGTGACCCCACGTATACGAGGCCGTCAGAAAACCACGCCGAGTAAAGCGGCCGCGGCCTGAGGCTATAAGCCCATGGTAGTTCGCATACGAGGTGTTCGAAGCGTAGTTGATACTTCCAAAGCTGGTGTTAAGACGAGTCTGAATACCACTGCATGAACTAGTCGCCGGAGCAGTAGCGGTTGCTGGAATGATCGTGCACTGGATATGCTGGATTAGATCCCCAGCGAAAGCATTGATGTCGTTCCCATACGAGGTGTTCGAAGTATTGCCTCCTGCAGCAACCAGATTTGCTGAATGAGAACCGACATATCCAACGCTGGCGACGAAGCCAGGGGTGGCTTGAACATCGACGGCAAAGTTGAAATTGATGGTGTACGGACTGCTCAGGTCTGATGCAACGCCGGATACGCCGATCTGACTACCGACAATACCACCCTTGGCATCGAGTGCCTGCCCCTGAAAAGCTGGATAGGGAAAGCCAAGCGGATAAGAATCTTGCGTTCCAAAACCGAAGATAGGACGCGCGGTCGACCCGTCATTCTTGAATGTTGGTCGGGCAAAGCCCGGAGGATTTCCGCTAAGTCCATTTTCCGAATTTCCCAACGTAAAGTAATCATGAAACAGACCAACGCCACCGTGAAACAGAACCTTGCCGTTGTCATCCGGAGAGTAAGCAAATCCACCACGTGGGCTGAACACATAATTGAGATCGTGAGGAAACACGTGACTCTGGGGCGTGATTACAGCATTCGCGACCTGCGTTTGGAAGTCAGAACCGGAACCCAGGTGGAGATTCGATAGGCCCGTACCGGCAAGCGACGGGTAAGCATTTCCGAAATTATCGTAACGAACGCCATAGTTGATGTTTAGCCGTTTTGAGATCTTCCACGAATCTTCGACAAACCCGCCTCCGGTAGTCTGCGCGTATCCATAGTTGTTGGCTTTGGGCTTGCCCGTCAACGGATCATAGGAAAGGCCGCTCTCACTGAAAGGATTGTCGTTAATGAGGTCAATAAGGCTATTGAACTGAAAAGCGGGCTGAGAGTACGCCGCCGCAAAGAGAGCAATGTCGTCGCCGTGAAAGCCCTCGTAGCCGGCTTTGATGACATGCGCTCCATGAACGTACGTCAGCACGTCCCTCCAGTGATAGCTATGCTGGATGAAGTCGCCAAGCGCGAATCCTGCGCCGAAGTTTGTACCCAGCGTAGTTACATTGACCACTGGAACCGTAAAGTTCCCCGTAGCCGGCGCAAACCCCTCGATCCGGTTGTACCCCATATAGGCCTCGTTGATCAGGCTTGGCGAAAAAGTATGGGTCTCGCTTCCCTGGACGGAGAAGACGAAGTACTTGTTTGTCGTGGCGAAGGCTGGCCTCGGTGACGGACCACCGCTATTGATGGTATTGCGGTAAAACAACCCGTAAACGCGATCTTTATTGAAGTATTTATCGCCCCGCACGTTGTACTGCTTGGAGTTGTTGTAGGAACTCGAATTGAAGATGCCGTTGTCGACAACAGGAAGACCACACGGAATATTATCCGTCGCGGCCGTACCGCAGGCGTTACCAAACAGCTGTTGTGCCGTGCTCTGCACACTTGTGAACGTAAGATTGCTCGGCTGGTACTTGTTGAGCAGCGCCACCTCGGGACTGTTCGGGCGAGCCGCATTCGCGAATGCAACGAACGCAGGGTCTTCAAAGGTTTGGTTGGTGGTCCCATTCGACGCAAGGCTCAGGTAAGGTTCATACCCCGCGAAAAAGAAGAATCGATGGTGTGGGATCACCGGACCGCCAACCCCAAAAGAGAGATTGTTGGTGTGATACGGTGCCACGCGCGTCCCCGCCTTTGGTCCAAATTCGCCACGCGCTGCCAGGCCCTGGTAGGTGTAGTACTCACTGGCAAAGCCATGAATGGAGTCAGTACCGGACCTGGTTGTAATCACCGTCTGGATCGAGCTCGCTCGGCCGTAGTCCACCGTGTACGTGTTTGTCTGGACTGCAGCCTCCTGAACCGTATCGGCGTTGGGCGTTAGATTGACAACACCTGGGCGGATGCTCGACGTAACATCAAGTCCGTCGACAATGTATTGATTTGCGTTTGCTCCGCGCCCATTCGCACTCGCGTCAACGCTGTTTTCCGGATTGAAATTCGTAGCCGTTCCGGAGCCGAGGCCCGTAACTCCAGGCGCGAGCGTGATCAGAGCAAGAGGATTGCGAGCAGCTAGAGGAAGCTGCTCAAACGCCGCCGTGTCCAGGGTCAATTGATTCCGGCTGTCCGAGGTATCAAGCAAAGGCTGCTGTGCCGTGACCTCCACTTGGGTAGAAACGGAACCAACCGAAAGTTTTAGCGAGACGTCACGTGTCTCCGCTGTGGTTAGAGTAAACGCGGTCTTGGCAGAAGAAAATCCGGACGCCGTCACAACGACCTGGTAGTTTCCAGGCGCCAGCGACGGAAAGCGATACGCTCCCGAGTCGTTCGAGGTAACTGTCTGACTTACCTTATTGTCCACGTTGGTTAGAACAATCTGTGCAGCTGAGACCGCCGATCCGGAGTTATCCGCCACTGTGCCTTGGACAGCACTCGTGAACTGCGCATGCGCCATGGCGACGCTCAACAACAGCACGACAAGGAAGCCTGCTACGCGACGAAAAAAGCAAACGGGAGCAATGCTCTGGATCATGTGGCCTCGAAGAAGGGTCGTAAGCTGCGTCTCGAATCAACTGTCGCGGTTACACTCTGGAATGTCTTGAGAGGTCTTTATAGGTTCGATCGGAAGATCCCTCATTGCGCAAGTCAGGTTATCGGAACGGAGCCACTCTAGAGAGCTGCTGCTATGCGTGACAAGTTTCATTTCGCTCAGCAATCTCTAGTACGAATGAACTATAAAAACGCGTCGAGCAGGATCTAATAGGACCTCGAATGAGAAGACGCAGCATGGTCATGGCACACACCCGCGCGGTTCAACTCTTTACGAGGTCCGGCTTTCTTCTACTCTGTCTCTCCGGTATCCTCGGCTGCCCTATCAGAGAGCAAGCAAGCATCGCCGTCATCCCACGCACATCGGGAACTATTCTTTGGGAACCTGAAAACGTCGGTGCCCAGCTTGCCGCCGCCGCCCTGGGGGAGCACATCTATTGGAACGCCTCCACCCGGGAAGACGACATCGATGGCCAGATCGCGCTAGTCGACAAGATTCGCACCGGCCGGTATCGAGGGCTTGTGCTCGCCCCAGATCATTCGCAGGCGCTTATCACCCCCGTGCGGCGTGCTCTCGCGAACGGTCTTCCAATTGTCATCGTCGGTTCGCCTATCCCAATTCCTCCAGGTGAGAACCTCGCATACGTCCTCAATGATGAGCAGGCCGGGGGACGTCTCGCCGCGCAAAGAGCCGCGGTCCTGATGCGTGGTCATGGAGAGCTGGCCCTCATCGGTATCGACACTGACATCGCGGGTATCGTCGAACGGGCCCAAAGCTTTGAGCGCTACCTCGCCACGTACTATCCCCACGTTCATATCGCTGTGCGGCGAATCGGGACGTTCAACTTCGGTCATGAACAGGAAAGCGTCGAGGAGATGCTCCGCAATCACCCGGAACTGAACGTGATAGTGGCGCTCACGGCCCCTTCCACCCGTGGGGCAATCTCAAGCAATCCCAGTCTTCGCGGCGGCCGCCAGATCAAAGTGATCGGGTTCGATCCCGAATCCCTTCCCTTCGAAAACCCCAAGTTAGATTCGGTCATCGTCCAAAATACGTTGGCTATGGGAGAACGAGCCGTGCACCTCATCCACGCACGTCTTCAAGGTCAAAGCCTGCCGGGCCGCATCGAGTTCGAACCTTTGCTTGTGACTCGCGAAAATGCAGAGAGTCCGGAGGTCTTGAAGATGCTCTATGCGCGATGGCGGCCCGGCGAAGCAGATCTCAAGCGGACCACGGTGCCGGAATGACCGCCATCAAGACACGCCGGCAAAGACGCTTTCTCGCCGTCGCGGCCGTCCTGTTTGCAGCAGGAGTATGGGCCGCATCCGCCTTGTACATGCGCAACGCGTACCGCACGCTTCCCTATCACGATTCATTCGCGCAGGGCGAAGCAGACGAATGGAAGGCCTTTGGTGGCGCCTGGGAGCTTGCCGACGGCTCGATGCGCAACGACTCCGACGAACGAGGGGCAAAGCTGCTCACCGGTTCTTCACGATGGCAAAATTACTCGATCGAGGCCGATGTCATGCTGCTCGGCTTAGGAGGCGACGCCGGTCTTGTACTGCGGTCAAGTGATGAAGAGCAAGGCGTCGATGCCTACACCGGCTACTACGCAGGCCTCCGAACGCTGGATCAGGCGCTTGTGATCGGTCGTGCCGGACACGAATGGGTCGAAGTCATACAGAAGCTGACTCTGCATCCGCCCGGCGTTCACGCCTCACGTTGGTATCACCTAAAGTTGTTGGCGTATGGCTGCCAGCTCGCCGTGCGCGCTAGCTTTCTACCTGATCTCCGGGATGGAACAACCATCGGAATCACGGATCAGGATTGCATTCACGCCGGGCGAGCTGGCCTTCGCTCCTACGCTGCTGGCGGTGTCTGGCGCAATGTTACCGTTCGCGCGGCCACCCGGGCGGATCTCGCAGAGATGTTAGCCTCCGCAGGACACACACCTTCAGCCGATGAGCGTCGACCAGCTGCAGAGCAGAGTGCCTGGGATCTCTATGCGACCGCGGCATCGCCCTCGCTTCCCTCGAGCGCGCCGGCGCAGCCCATCAGCTCTCTTCGTCTGCTGGCACTCTCCCAGCCAGTACAGGCGACGATCCACGGCACCGTAGTACTCGCCTCGCCGGCGGTCTATGTGCAGGATGCAACAGGGGGTGTCGCCGTGCGGCAGCTCCGGCCACAGGCACTCAAAGTGGGAGACGAAGTAGAAGTGGCGGGAGTCGTTCATGCGAGCGCGTTCAGCACCTTGGCGACAGAGGCCACAGTTCGCGTGCTCTGGGAAAACACACCGATGCCGCCAGTCTCGGTCATCGCATCGCAGGTCGCGACCGGCGCCTTTGACGCGACCTTTGTCGAGGTAGAAGGACGCCTGTCCGGGAAAGAGCGCGGCCCGGGAGATACGCTCATCTTCACCTTCGAGGCAGGACCGCAATCATTTCGCGCAATCATGAATCGTGGCCGGGGCGACACTCTGTACAGCAACCTGAAACCCGGCAGCATGTTGCGCTTGCGTGGTGTCGCCGTCTCTGACTCGCTCTACACCCAGGACCTCGTGCCGTTTGCCCTCTTGCTGCGATCCAGCGATGACGCAGTAGTCTTGGCCGGGCCTCCATGGTGGAATCGCCGCCATGCCCTCCTGCTCGTCGGAGCCTTAATCCTGCTGGGGCTCGGCGTGAACTCCTTCTACCACCGTGTCGAAAACTGGCGGCTTCGAGCTGTGCTCGAGGAACGGGAGCGCATGGCCTACGAGATGCACGACACGCTTTCTCAGAGCTTCGCAGGCATCGGGTTCCAACTGAAAGCCATTCGGGAGGGCATGCCGTCCGGCCTCCCTCGGCTGCAGCAGCAACTCGATCTCGCCAGCGAACTGGTCCGCCATAGCCATGAGGAAACGCGCCGCAGCATCGCCGTGCTGCGCCCCATGCAACCTGGGTCTGCAGGGCTGGTCGAAGCCCTTCGCGAATGCGCTACACGACTCGTCGAGGGCGGCTCTGTGGCCGTTCAGTCCAGCTGCAGCGAAGATGGTGTGCGCTTGTCGTTGCGTGTCGCCGATGCCCTCTATCACGTCGGCCAGGAGGCGCTCGCGAACGCCGTCCGCCACGGACACCCGGCTACGCTCGAGATCCATCTGAACCATGAGAAAGGATGTGTGCAGCTGCGAATTCAGGACGACGGTATTGGCTTCATTCCGACCGAGGACATGACCGGCTTTGGCATCCGCAGCATGCGCAAGCGTGCCGCTGCCATTGGCGCCCGGTTGGAAGTTCGTAGCAGCCCTGGTTCTGGGACCGAGGTCTCGATTGACTGCGGTCCCAAATCCCTTAGACCCGCGACGGCACAATCGCCGATCGTGGCAGAACAGCTTTGGAGACGAGTACGCCATGTCACAGGCATCGCAAGGTTCCATTCGAATTCTCATCGTGGATGACCATCCTGTTGTACGGGCTGGGCTCGCCAGCATGCTCGGAACGCAGGCGGAACTCGATCTCATTGGCTCAGCGCACAGCGGCGAAGATGCTTTGCGTCTCACAGCGGAACGAGAACCGGATGTGATCCTGCTTGATCTCCGCATGCCCGGCATGAGCGGTGTAGAGACATTGCAGGCTCTGAAAGCGACCGGAAAAGCAGGGCGCGTCATCATCCTGACGAACTACGAAACCGACGAAGATATCTACCGAGCCGTGCAGGCCGGAGCTCAGGGATATCTGCTGAAAGACACCTCCCTCCGGGAGATGCTCGAGGCCATTCGAACCGTCAATGCGGGCAAGCGATACATCCCACGCCACATCGCATCCCGCCTGGCAGAGCGCATGGTGCGCACGGACCTCACCGCACGCGAGTTGGAGATCCTGAAGTTACTTTCCCGAGGACCAACGAACAAGCAGATCGGTCACACGCTGGGCATCAGTGACAATACAGTGCGCAATCATGTGCTCAAGATTATGGAGAAGCTGGAAGTCTCCGATCGTACCGAAGCCGCAACCACGGCCATCCAGCGCGGGCTTATCTCATTGGAAAGCTGAAGCTCCCCTTACGCGCCGCTCTCTAGATCACATGGACTATAGACCAAACTCTGTGCGGAACGAGACACTATCTGTGCGTCTCGCTCCCAGCATGCTGCGCTACAGCAAAGATGGCAAGACGATTCCCACAAGAGGCTAAGCATGACTTCATTGCGTCGTCGGAAGATCCTAAAGTTGCTGGTCAGTGGCGCGGCCGGCATGGCTCTGAAAGGGAAAGCAGCCTTCGCGTCTGATAGTCATGTCCGCCCAAAGATCCCGAAGAAGTCACCCTCAGAGACTTCGCTTAACTCCCCTTCGGCCGTCCGCAATCGTGCTCCTCTGCAGCCAAACGCCTTCTATCTCCTTCCCCTAGGCTCCGTACGGCCCGCCGGCTGGCTCCGTCGTCAATTGGAAATTCAGGCGACAGGACTAGGTGGTCATCTCGATGAGATCTGGGCCGATGTCGGTCCTAAGAGTGGATGGTTGGGTGGAACCGGGGAAAGCTGGGAGCGTGGGCCGTACTTCCTCGACGGCCTGGTTCCGCTCGCGTATCTTCTGGACGACGATCGCCTCAAAGCCAAAGCGCAGAAGTACATTGACTGGACGCTGACGCACCAGGCTCCTACCGGCATGATCGGCCCCGCAAGTAATGAGGATTGGTGGCCGCGTATGGTAATGCTCAAAGCCCTCATCCAGTATCAGGAGGCCACCGGAGATCCGCGCGTCATACCCGTGCTCGAGCGTTACTTCGCTTACCAATTGAAGAACCTGCCAACCCGCCCCTTGCGCGACTGGGGAAAGTTCCGCTGGCAGGATAATGCCTTGGCCGTTCTCTGGCTGTACAACCGGAATGGCGATCCCGGCTTGATCGAACTCGCCAGATTGCTCCACACGCAGGGCTTTGACTGGCAGGCTGACTTCGCAAACTTCCGCTTCACTGAAGCCGTAACCCCCGCGAAGATCAAACTGGATGAGAACAACGGCCTCGGTGAGTCAGCCCTCGCATCCCACGGCGTCAACAACGGTCAGGCACTCAAGGCAGCTCCGGTCTGGTCGATGATCACCGGCAACGACACCGATCGCCGCGGTCTCGAGCAGATGCTGGCAAAGCTGGATCAGTACCACGGACTTCCTAATGGCATGTTCTCCTGCGACGAGCACTTCGCGGGTCGCAACCCGTCACAGGGCTCCGAGCTGTGCACCGTGGTAGAGGCAATGTTTTCCCTCGAGCAGTCACTTGCGATCCTCGGCGACGCCACCGTCGGCGATCGATTGGAAACCATAGCCTTTAATGCCCTTCCAGGAACCTTCACCGACGATATGTGGGCGCATCAGTACAACCAGGAGCCCAACCAGGTCGAAGTCAGCCTTCACCGCAAGCCATGGACCACCGACGGGCCAGAGTCGAACCTCTACGGCTTGGAACCGAACTTCGGTTGCTGCACGGCAAACTTCCACCAGGGATGGCCGAAGTTCGCCGCAAGCCTCTGGATGGCCTCTCACGATGGTGGACTCGTCGCCGCAGCCTACTCCCCCTGTGAGGTCAATACAGTCGTCGCAAACACACACGTGCGCCTCACCGAGACCACGGACTACCCATTCCGCGGCGCGGTCCGCCTGACCCTGTCGCCCGCAGCGCCCGTGCGCTTTCCGCTCCGCCTGCGCATTCCAGCGTGGGCCGATGGAGCCGCCATTCAGGTCAATGGCACACCCGCCAGCGCCCCACCTGAGGCTGGCTGGGCTACGCTGGACCGGACTTGGAACCCCGGAGACACCGTGGATCTCACCCTGCCGATGCGGCCCCGGGTCAAGACAGGCTATCGGGAGTCAGTCTCGGTCGAGCGCGGCCCTCTGGTCTTCTCGTATCCCATCGGAGAAAGCTGGGTCAAGCTGCGAACCCGCGGTATGACGGCAGACTGGCAGGTCTTTCCTTCGGCTGCCTGGAACTATGCGCTGTCTGTCAAAGAAGCTGCACCGTACGGGCTCTCAGCCGAAGAACATCCCATCGGCGGCACTCCCTTCTCTCTGGCAGGAACGCCAGTCACCCTGCAGGTCACGGCGCGTCGCGTTCCGTCCTGGCGCGCGGAAGATGGCGTGGCAAACCTCGTTCCTGAGAGCCCGGCAACCAGCGATGAAGCCGAGGAAACGATCACGCTTGTCCCCTACGGAGCCGCAAAACTGCGCATCACCGCCTTCCCGCGCCTGAAAGCCTAAAGCAGCAGGACATCGTCGTACGGCATGCGTCACCCTCCGGTCAAGGAGAGGGAGATGAAGCGGAGATCCTTCCTCAAACTTCTGGCGGCAACAGGAGCCGGCTCTCGTTGACCAGCCTCAACCTCGGTGCCGGCGGAAACAACTACCGGGAACCACACGGGTCTGAGACGATCGGCGTTCTCATCAATCATTCCGTCAAGAGGCTGCAAGCGCAGAGCACATACAGCCTGAAAACAATCGTTCCTCAACAGAAAGAAGGCCGGAACAGCGTAGCTGGAAAGCTTAGAAGCTGAGGGCGGCAGAGATCTGAAACTGGCGTGCGGCTCCCGCAAAGGTGGGCGTGCCGAAGTTTGGGTTCGCGGGGCTGGTGACGCCGTCGCCAAAGTGCTTCGGAACAGGACCGAGAAACTCTCCGCTTCCGTAGACCTGGTCAACGTCCTGCACGTTGGCGACGTTCAACACATTGAAAGCTTCTCCACTCAGGCTCACGCGCAGGTGTTCTCCGGTCTGAAAGGTCCGTTGCAGGCGCAGTTCCGTGTTGTAGAAGGGCGCGCCCAGATAAGAGTTACGGCCGATGTTGCCGACGCGATCGTTGAAGGGAAATCCATCCCCATTAACATCAGAGCCCGCGAGAACGCTGTAAGGCTGACCGCTCTGCAGTGTGTTCAGAATCGAGAACTGGAACCCGCGGAGGATCGGCCCGGCGCTCTCCGGAGACTCCAACGTCCCGGTCAGCGTCAGCCGATGACGAACGTCGTTGTCTCCCACCGCGCGATCAAGGTTCTGGTTGAGATAGTCCTGCGGCTCGTCCTGGAGCTGACCTTCCGTGGCAATGTCGATCGACTTCGAGTACGTGTAGTTTGCCATCAGGCTGTAATGGTGGCTCATAGCTTTGCGCAGACTGACGGTACCGGCGTTATAGATCGACCAGCCAGTCGCAGCCGAGTAGAGTGCGAAACCAAAGCCTCGATCGGCCGGCGTGAACTTCTGTCGTCCGTCAGGGAGCAGGCCTGCGGGAACGCCGTTGACCGACAAGGAGTTTGGCAAATGATCGGCATGGAGGAAGTGGTACCCGGTTTCGAGCACCCAGTTCTTGCCGAGCTCATTCTCGATCGAAAGGTTCGCCTGTTCGGCAAGCTGGATGGGGTAATCACGGCTTACAAAGCCGAGCGGAAACTGCACAACTCCTGACGGTGCCGGATAAGCCCCAGTTGTCGCAAATCTGCGAAAGGCCGTGCCGGCGGCGACAGGACCCGCGGCTCCAACCATACCGGCTTCGCCGAAGCCCACAAGGCTGCGGGAGGGATTGGCAAACTGCGGCAGCAGCGGTTGGTTCATCGCGGTAAACGCCGAGGCGCCATGCCACCCGTTCAGCAGGTTGCTGTACGAGCGCGAGCCTCGGAAGAGACCGAAGCCCGAGCGTATGACGCCCTTGCCATCCCGAAAGCTATAGCTCAAGCCAACCCGTGGCTGCACATCGGCAAAGTCGGTGTTCGTCATGTTGCCGATGATCTTAAGGTCTGCTGCTGAGGGCAGCACGTCGACGTCGTAGCGCAGGCCCGCCATCAAAGTAAGGCGGTCCGTGGCCTTCCAGTGATCCTGCGCGTACAGGCCGACCAGCTGGTGAAGGAAATGCATGGCGTCCGCAGCGTCGCGATTTGGGCCGTCCGGACCCGCGTAGAAGCCATCTTCAAAGGGCAGAGTTCGCGCAGGTATTTGCTTGCCAAAATCCGAGCGCGGCTGTTGAAAGATAAACTCCACCGCCGTACCCGGACCGAACGGAGCGTGCGCGAAAGTGCCCGCGCCGAAGAAGCTTTGCGGCGAGAAGATGCCGACACCGGGCGTGAAGTATGGCGTTTGCGCGCGAATCCAGACCGGCTCGTAGCTGACCCCGAAGTCAAGGGAATGACTGCCGCGCGTGTAGCTCATGCGCTCGCGTGATTCGAAATGGTCTTCCTGGTAAAAGGACACTCCTCCAAGGAAGCCACCGGTCTCCAGCGTGTCGGCCACTTGAATGGCGGGCTCAAAGCCAGCGCCAACCGGGTTCAGGTAAAAGGTACGGTGACCGTAGTTGATTCCACTCTCCGAGCTCCAGGCAGGACTGAACACGTGAAAGAGTGTGCCCGTGGCAGTCTGGTCGTAGACCCGGTTATCCCGATACGTTGAGGGCAAGCCCTGGCCAGGCGAGGCTCCCGGTGTGTTGCCGTTATGCACGCTGTTGTAGAGATACCCGACGTTCAGAGTGCTGTTGCTGCTGAAGCTGTGCGTGTACTTGGCAAACTCTTTGTCGTAATCGTTGATCATCAGAAAGGAGCGAAGGTCCTCAGGCGCAAGGCCGAGTGTCTGCTTCACCTGGTTGATGCTTGGCGTTCCCGGGCCGAGGCAGTCAGACGTGTCGATGCAGTTGAGCACAAAGCGCGAGTAGATCGGCGAGCGTGCGCTACGCTGACCTTCGTAGCCGACAAAGAAAAAGGCCTTGTCCTTCCGCACCGGCCCACCGAGGTTTCCGCCAAATTGGTTGAAGCGCAGCACGTTGAAGCCAGGCGCGGAAAGCAGATTGTTCGCATCGAGTGCGTTGTTGCGGGCGTACTCGTAGAGGCCACCATGCAGCACGTCGGTGCCGGATTTGGTGACCGTCGTGACAATCGAGCCGAGGTTCAGACCCGAGTCGGCAGTGCTGGGTCCGTACGTCACGCGAAACTCCTGCACCCAGTCGAGCGAAGGGCTTTCCCGCTGTACCCCCGAGATGCTGGTGGTGTAATCAATGCCATCAAGGCTGTAAAAGGTGCTGTGTGTCTCCGTCAGGCCGGCAAAGCTGATCTGGAGCACAGTCTCCTGGAACGCTGACTGCGCGGCAGTGCTGGTGCTGCGGCCGATGTTCGCAGTGGGCGCAAGCGTGACGAAGTCAATGAAGTCGCGGTCAGAGATAGGCAGGTTCGCGATCTGTCGCGGATTGATCACCTGACTCGTTTGCGTATCGCCGGCATTGAGGCCTTCAATGGTGCTATTAACCTCAACCGTCTGGACGACCGCGGCGAGCTGTGCCTTGATTGCAAGCGAGGCTTCCTGGGCGACGCTCAGCGTCACAGGCGTCTGCGTGCGGCCAAAGCTCTCCGCATCGAGAGTGACGAAGTACGGACCGGCAGGAAGACCCTGAAAGAGGACGTGGCCTGCATCGTCGGAGGTGAGCTCGCGCACAACATCCGTAGCAAGGTTGCGGGCCGACACCTTCGCCCGCGCAAGCGCTTGACCCGAGGGGTCAGTGACGGAAACGCCGAGGCTGGCGAACTGCTGAGCGAAGGCTGGTAAAGCCGTGGCGAGCAGCACCACACCAGGAATGAACTTCTTGAACATAAGAGTGCTCCGAGACCGGAAAGCGAAAGTGGTTAACGGTGCGCGGGAAGCATGGAGCTGCACAAGAGCAGGCACAGAGCATCCCCGGCGATGGTCAGCGCGATGCAACGGCCTGCTCCATACCGGACAGGCGATTCTTCGGCTCATAGCCGCTTCGGGCAAGCCGCCGGCCATGAAGATCGTGAGTCTCGGCTGAAGCAGCATGCACGCCGGAGACGGTGACCCACCGGTTGTAGAAGTTGAACAACGCCACGACGCTAATGGCGGAGTAGATCGCCTCATCGCTCCAGCCCAGGTCACGAAGCTGCACAACGTCGGCTTCAGCCATGTCCGGCAGCGCCTCCGTTGCTTTGCGTGCAAAGCGGAGCAGCGCCTTCTCCGCCTCGGGCAACGGCGCCGTCTCGAGGTTCTCAAGCACCGCGGCGACCAGCTCGTCGCTGCCAAGCAGCTCTGCCGCCACAGGCGCATGCGATCGCCAGCAGAAGTCGCATTGGTTGCTGTAAGAGACGTACGTGGCAATGAGCTCGCGAAGACCGGCCGTGAGTGGAGATGGGAACCGCATAACGCCTTCGGTGAAGCGTGCGAGATGCTCGGTGATCTCCGGGCGAAACGCGAAAAGATGCCAGATCTGCCAATGTTCCCGACCCGCTTCAGTGGCGATACGGATCAGGTCAGCATACGGGCTCGGCTTGGGATTAGCTTCCACGACAGGAAGCCAGGTAGGACGTTGCATGACGAGACTCAAGGCTCTGCTCCTTTGTGTCGATCAGTCGTTCAACACGCTCTCAGGCGTGTGTACTGGAACGACGGCATCATGCAATGTCGCGCCGACCATGCACCACCATCAATGGTTTAGTAAAAGATTCGGTCGATCGGAGGAGAAGGTTCACCTCCCGCTGGGCGGAGTCGCTGCTCCACGTACCTGATCTGTCCAGACACACAAAAGCGCAAGGCCTGAGCCCTGCGCTCTTGTGGCAGACAGTGGAGCTACGTGCGGGTTGTATAGCCGTGGGAAGCCAGCCGCTCACCCATAGCGTCGTACATGGGCTTGTCGCGTGGTTGCCAGGTGTCAAGACCGTCGACATACCGGTTGTACATGCAGAAGGCCGCCGCGATCAGGACTGTGTCGTGGAGCTCGAGGTCGGTGGCGCCGGCCTCGCGAGCCCGTCGGATCATCTCAGCGTTCACAGCTTTTGCTTCCGCCTGCACCTGGCCTGCGATGGCGAGCAAAGCCTTCAGTCGCTCCGTTATGGGCGCCATCTCAGGATTCGCGCACACGAGCTCTGTCAGTCGGTCGCTGCCTCCCTCATGGTGTGAGGCAGCAGCTGCGTGGCTGGTGTGACAGAAGAAGCAGCGGTTACGCGAAGACACATAGGCCGCAATCAACTCGCGGTCTCGTGAGGTCAGGCTGGCCCCAGCGCCCGGCTCGTAGAGCAGCACATGCGCAAGCGAGCGCATGGGGGCTGCTGTCTCAGGGCGAAATGCGAAGCCGGATGCGATGCCAGGAACACCCTCCGGTAAATCGATGTGCGGCATCGCTATCTCACCTCAGTTAGCGCAGGAGCTTGCGGCTCAGGGCTCACGCGATTGGTCAGGTTTGCCGCAACGTATCCGCCTCGTGCCACCATACGTCCGCGATCCCGGTAGAGCTCAGGGTCGTTCGGCTGCACGGTCGCGAGCCCGTCCACATAGCGGTTGTACATGCAGAACGCCGCTGCGATGAGGATGGCATCGTGGATCTCAAGATCAGCAGCACCTTCGTTCCGCGCCCGCGCAATATCGTCAGCGGAGACGAGTTTGCCATCGACCTGCACCTTGGCCGCGATGTTGAGTAGTGCCTTCAGCTTCGGGGAGATCTCCGCCGCCTCAAAATCCTGCTTGACGTCCGCCACCAGATCCTCGCCCGCGCCACATTCCTTCTCGAGGTGCGCGGCTGCGATTGCGCCATGAATCGAATGGCAGTAGTGCGTGCCGTTGCGGTAGGAAACGAACGCCGCAATCAACTCGCGCTCACCTGGCGTCAAGCTATGATCGCGGTCGTGCAAGAGCACATCAACCAGTTCGTTGAGCGGCTTTGCGGTCTCGGGTCGATAAGCCATGGCGGCGCGGATTCCGGGAAGATTTGGCAGGGGTATGTGTGGCATCGGTCTCTCTCCTTGTAAATGGTTGAAGGTCTGTAACAGCGGTCTACATCGCCGGCTCGGCGGTCGTGGCGAGCATCTCCGGAGTAGCGGCTTCACCCGGTGCGACCCCACGCGGTAACAACAGCTGCATCGCCGCAGCCACCGCGCATGGCACGCCGAGCGCAAGAACTGCGGCTGTGGCATAGGTGCCGCTGCGATCGTAGGCATGGCCCAGCAACACGGGGCCAATCGCGCCGCCGATGGCATAGGCGGTCCACGTCAGACCGTACAGCGTGGAAAAGCGCCGCCGCTCAAAATACGTGGCAATCATGTACGGCACAACATCAGCCTCGCTCCCTGAGCCCGCACCCATCAGCAGCGCTCCAGCCCAGCCGGTAGCAGGGGTGTTCGCGTATGCCTCAAGAACCACTCCGGCAGAGGCGATGGCCAGCACAGCACAGGAGATCACAGGCGCTGACACGCGATCGAGCAGAAAGCCAGTGAGCAGACGGCCGGCAATCGCCGATGCACCGAACACCGAGAGCGTGATAGCCGCCGAAGCAGCTGAAACGCCGCGGCTCGTGAGCAGCGCCGAAAGGTGCGCGATGAGCGCGTTAATGCTAAGCGCCACCAGCAGCGTGGGCAAAGCAATCAGCCAGAAGATGCGATGGCTACCGGTGCGCGAGCCGCGCGAGAGCTCTGCCGCTGCTGTCTGCTGCGGTTCGCGAGCAGGCTGGTTCAGCACAAACAGCGCAGTCATGGGCAATCCGGCGAGTGCGGTCATCCCAAGCACGGCATAGGCCGCTCGCCACCCGCTCACGGCAAGCACATGATGGGTCAACATCGGCAGAAGGATGGAGCCAGTGCCGCTGCCCGTCAGCATCAGCCCAACTGCCACGCCGCGGCGTCGCTGGAACCACGACAGCACGGCCCGCGAGTAGGCCAACTGCGCCGTTCCGTTACCCACAAGGCCAAGGACGAAGTACGTGCCGTAGTACTGCGACAGCGCCCCGTGCAGCAACGACAGCGAAGCCATCGCCGCAGCAAAGACGGCGATGCAGGGAAGAATGACACGGCGCGGCGGCAAGCGGTCCAGCAGGCTGCCAAGCAGCGGCGACACAAAGGCAACAGTAAGCGCCGCGATCGCAAAAGCCCTTGAGATGGCCTCGCGTTTCCAGCCAAAGGCACCATGAAGCGGATCAAGAAAAAGGCTGAAGGTAAACGGCACCATACCCGCGAACCCGACCATCACGCCAAGAAACGCCGCCGCAACCACCTTCCATCCGGCGTACCGGGGTGAGCTCTCGCTCCATGACTTAGTCTGCACGTTGAATGACCTGCCTCGATTGCAGGTAAGCCTATGAAACGCCCCGACGCTTTGTCATCGACCATTGTGAGGCAAGCATCCCCCATCTAAAGGAGGGCTGAGAACGCTTCCCGCCGCACGAACCGCCCAGCTCTTTGCTCAGAAACGCCAGATTGGAAAAGCGAGCTTTATGGATGGGAGAACTTCCTGAAGCCATCGTCAAGTCATCGCAGGTCGTGGCTGTGCCAGCAACCGATCCGAAGCTGCGTGCAGCGCGCGCGACGCTCCGGCCTCGCAGCGAGGCTCATCCTGATAGTCAGAAAGTTAGGGGAAGCCAGCCGAAGACGCGACGCTTCCAAGGCGATAAAAGGGTGAACATCGCTTGGCCAGACGGCAGCCACGAAACATTTGGATTTACGTAGGGTGTCCGCTGAACCACTGAGTTGTTTGGTGGACCTGATCGGGATCGAACCGATGACCTCTTCCATGCCATGGAAAACTGAAAAAGCTAAGTTGTTTACGGCAAAGGAGTTATAAACCGGAGGAACCGGCCCAATCGGCGGCCTTTGACACAAACTTGACACAAACTTTTGGGCCGTGAGCTGGGTCGTGGCGGGCCAGCTCACACATCTTCTTTTCAGAGCTTTTGGAGTTATTACGATTTGGGACGGCTTCGCGCAACAATAATTCTTCCTAAGGCAGGGAATGATTATAATAGGGGCTGAGGTGAGTGCTATGGAAATGGCGTTCGAGACTCTCACGACTACTGAAGCTGCCGTTGTCGCGGGCGTGTCAGTAGACGACGTGAACCGCACGATCGACCGGAGGATCTTGCCTGAAAGGCTTTACGGCACGACTACGGTTCGCACCCTTAAGCGAGATGCCTGCCTCTGGATTGCATTCTGGTTCGAGACTTCCGATTGGCTCACTCCAAACGCCCGGCAGCGGGTGATCCTAGAGGGATCGAGCCGGTGCGCCTCCTGGCCGGAACTGCGGTCTTGCAAGCTACAGGAATCGCGAACGATTGAGGTCGGGATTCGGGATCTTTGGGATGAGGTTGACGGCCGTCTCAAGGAGCTGCAAAACGCACAGCAGATGGTGGAAGAAAACCCTGAGATCCTGTCGGGAACTCCGGTCATTCGAGGCACCCGAATTCCAGTTTATGACGTGGCGAATTTGATCGAGGAAAAAACCCCGATGGACGAACTTAAAGAGCTTTATCCCCGTTTGTCCGAGGAGCAGTTTCGCTTGGCTTCTCTGTACGCAAAGGCTCGGCCTCTCCGAGGTCGGCCAAAACGGAGATTGCTCCCCGAAGCAAGCAGAATCTCCGTCTCGAAGAAACATCTTCGAGAGGCCTCCATCTAGGAGGAAAAGTGCAGAAGCTCCTGATCGATGAGAACCTCAGTCCGAGCTTGGTCGCGCAAGCCAATGCCATGGGATTCGTGTGCACACATATGAATCACTTGGGTCTTACGGGGCTCAAGGATTGGGAACTGAAAGCTACCATCCTCGAAGGAGATTGGACGTTCATCACGAACAATGGAACGGACTTTCGTGGCCCCGCTCAGAATCCCGGAAGCCATGGAGTCTATGCCGGTCTTTCCCTCCATGCTGGGCTGATCTGCGTCGACGCTCCGGGCGGACTGAACCTGGAGAGGCAGAAACGTCTCTTCGATCTCATTTTGTCGAACTTGGGTGAAGAGGGCGACCTGACGAATCAGGTGCTTGAAGTGGCGCTTTCAACGGATGGTTCCGTGGAGCTCAGCCGCTTTGCAATGCCGTCTTCGTGATCGAAAGAAGAATCCTAAGACGAGAAAGAGCAGGTCGAAACGATGTTTCCAACGAGCGAAGATTACGAACACTTTGGCCGCTGCATTCTTCAACCATCTTGCCGATTCGGCGAAAGCAGAGGCCATTTCGGCGGGCACCGAACCCGGTTTACGCGTCCACCCAGAGGTTCTCGCTGTCATGCAGGAAATCGGCATCGACCTCAGTGAGGCTACGCCTCAAAAGCTGTCCGAGGAGCTGGCACGCGAGGCTCAGTTGCTCGTAACGATGGGATGCGGGGATAAATGCCCGTATGTCCCTGGCCTGCGTCGTGACGACTGGCCGCTTCGCGATCCGAAGGGACTTCCCGCCGAGGAAGTGCGGACGATACGTGATGAAGTGAAGCAGCGGGTACAGAGTCTGATTGAGGCAGGTAATCTGAGCAAGTAGAGGAGATGAAGAGTTGAGGAGCGAGCGCGCCTTAGCCTCGCTTTTATTTTGGATTCAATCAAATGAGGGTTTCGTAATAGCCTCGTTCCCTCTTCCTTCACTGTTTACCCTTGTTGCCTGCGGCGATTTAGAAACCCCTCGTTCTTGCGCTTCCAGAAAGTTCTGCGAAGCTCCGGCTTCGAGGACGATTCCAGCTTCTGTGTTTTGCAAAATTTCTAGGATGCGGCGCTCTGAAAAGACCCAAGCTTGAGGAATCTCGTCTACCGTCCCCGCACCATGAGCGCGACTCGTCCACTCTTGGCACTCGTGCAGTACCGAGTCACCACGCCCTTTGGATGTAGACCTCAGCCTCTCGGCAATCTCATGCGGCGTGGCGAGATACATGCGAGGCATTTGAGAGAGGTTGACTCCGCCAAACTGCACCAAACAGAACACCGTCTTCTTGTTGTGACGCGCCAGCCAGAGGTCGATTGCCCCTTGGTAATCCGCCTTCCTCCCGCTCCTCTTCGTCGCATGCGCCAAATAGCTCTGTGTGAGGCCCCAACCCCAATCTTGGCTACCCTTGACCGAGACTTTCAAGAGCTGATCGCCCTTGGCGACAATGAGGTCATACTCCGGTTGATCGGCACCATACTGCACCGAGACATCAAAGCCGCATCGCGCGAACTGTGCAGCTGCGATACCTTCAGCGGCTACCGAAATGTGCCAAGACGACGGCTTTGATTCAAACGCTGGGTGAGGCTCAGACATGGAGGTAGCTTACCTTGGGGGCCTTTATTGCAACGCAAGCAGTAAAATGAGACTGTCGAGCTTGTTGGCAAAGGTGACTTTGCTGGGCTCGCTGGCTATCTCGGTTGGGGGAGTTGTCCCAACTTCCAGATCTGGAAATGCGGCAAAGACTTCTGACCTGCACGCGATCGCTCGGGTATCTGCAGACGTTGAGTTGAGTTCGGCTGGGCATTCAACTGCCAACATCACAAACCGAGTGCACACCGGAACGGCGCACTGCACGACGAAATCTCGCAAGACTAAAACTTTGGAGGCGAAGACAATGAAGAACTCAATCGCAATCACAAACACTTGGCGGGCCGTGTCGTACCTGGGAGTTCGGATGGCTTCTCCAACTGAGAGTTAGCAGCGAGTGCAATCGCGGGTCACTCATCAAGAGGGCGACAGGGAGGTTCAACTCCTCCCACTCCCACCATTCTATAAGAATTTCTCCCGACAAACGCGTCATCGAGCATTGGTTGCGGCTCTACAACCGCCTTACAGGTGGTTCGTACATTGTCACGGCTTGGCCCGACTCCGATTCCTCCAAGAAAAACGTCGATGCTCTCTGTATCGATGCGAACAATCGCACGCTGGCGTTGGAACATACCCTTATCGAGCCCTTCAAGAGTGAAAAAGAGGATGCCGCACGGTTCATGAAAACTCTTGGTGTTCTGGAGGATGACCCGGCGTTACGCCAGCAGGGTTTTACCTGCATCGCAAGCCAAGCTGTCGGTGCGATTCCGAACGGTGTACGTTGGGACGACATCCCCTCGATCGTTAGAGCGCAGCTCGTTACGTCCCTTCCACAGCTTCCTGAAGGTCGCAGCATTGTCTCCGTGAGTATCGGTCGCAGCGCGCTCCAAATCTCCGTTCAAAAAATGAGAACGTTGCCAACCGACCCGGGCCATTTCTTTACTGCTCGTCACCGTTCGGAAAGCCCCGACCATGATCTGATACGCGGTGCGTTGATGTGCAAACTTCCCAAATTGGCCGCTTCCGCCGCCGATCACCGCATCTTGCTGCTTGAGAAAGATGCCGTAGCCGGAACGACAGAAGACCAGTATGGTCTCGTTCGTGACGAGCCTGACATAGTAGAACTGCGCAACAAGATCGACGAGATCTGGGGAATCAACACTGCCGGTTTGGTGAAAGAGGGCGTGATTTTCACGAATCCCATCGATCCCCAGGAAGAGGACAATCGCAGTTTCTGTTCTCTCAACGTTCATACGGATGAGTTCTGGCAGGTTTCGCGCTAAGACAAACGCGACAGCGCATCTTCGGCTTTCGCTTGAGTACGGACGCGTATTGTGTTTGGCAAGAGTCTATGGCTATCGGGATCATCGGTTGGGGATCGTTGATTTGGGCTCACGGCGAACTCAAGCTGGGCTCTCGTTGGTTTCACGACGGCCCAGTACTGCCGTTAGAGTTTGCTCGTATTTCTAAGCGTGACCGAGTGACGCTTGTGATCTCGAACCAAGGTTCGCCGTAGCGGACCTATTGGGCTCAAGCGATTCCTCGAATCTCGATGAGGTAATTGCGCAGTTAGGGGCGCGCGAAGGGACATCGCGTATCGATTTCGCCGACTGTAACGGAGCCACATCCCGCAGAAGTCCTGTGACGGTTCGCGATAGCATGATCAACTGGCTTGCCAATCATCCGCAGTTACAGGCTTGTGTGTGGACTGGTCTTGAGAGTAATTGGGCGAAGGAGCGGGGCAAGAACTTTTCTGTGGATGATGCGCTGGTTTATCTGACTGGGTTGCCAAATTCTTCGAATGCCAGGCAGTACATTGAAAATGCGCCTGCGCAGATTCAGACGCCGTTACGACAGGTAATACGCGAAAAGCTGGGGTGGGTTGACGCGCAACTCTCAGATGAGCTGTTCTCTCAGAAGTGAGGAGCGGCCTGCCGACTTCTCATATGGAAGCGGCTAACCATTCACGATGCGTCGTGACGTCATGTCGAACCGTTGGTACTCCACAGGAAGCGAGTGCTTCGTCCTGAGAGTCTGTAGATAGGCCTTCGCCGTTTCGTCTAGCGGAGGTTCGCCGACAATCACCAAACGAGACGCGAATTGCGCTCCCGGCCAATACGAGTATTCGAGGATTTGCCCCAATGCCTCTCGAATGCAAGCCTGCGCGGAGAGACCGGTCTTGATTTCGTAGTAGGTAAACTCTGTATCTTGCCGCACTGCGACGTCGATGTACGTCCCATCCGCTGTTTGCTGTTCGCCGCTCACGCAGTCGCCGTGAATTGAGAAGAGGTACTCGTACAGAGCTGGCTGAAGCCAATTGTGTCGGAGCGACTTCTCGACCGTGCCTGCTGGACGTTCATAGCTCGTCCCCGTGACGCGAGCCTTGTTGCCTGGAGACCAGATGAATCCCCGCCTTTGGCTCTCTGGTGCCTGAGTCGGAAACGCACTCGTTCCTTCGACGTACTCGTAGAGCGGCAAGAGTCTATCAAAATCGTCGAGGATCAAGGCAAGATTGATCGCATTTGGAGGCTGCAATCGGCCAAGGACGATGAAGGTTCCCGGCTGCACCTGAGCATCGGGGATGGGGGCGACTGAGTAGTTTTCACTCCGGACGCTGTCTGACTCTGTCCAATGCCACATCTCGAAGCCTACAAAGGCATCTGGGTAGAGATGCAGGTACTCGTTGAACCTTGCAATCTTCGGCACAAGCGGATCGATCGTCGGAAGTTCTCGTGTCGTTTGAAGTGAAAACGCTACGCCTTGTCGAAAGGTATCAACTCCCTGTACGGGCTCAAAACCGAGGTTGAATTGCAGTTCACTCAAGCCGCCGACATGAAAGACATAAGACCTATCAGTTTCAACACCCGAATAGAATGGCGTGGCTGGAAGACTCTTCTTCTCTTTGTGATCTTTGCGCCATTCGGGGAGACGACCAAACGGTCGACTGTGGGCGCGTTTATTGATTGCTGTCACCACCTGTTGCAAGGTCAGAGCTTCCGGCGGTTCGTCGATAGACGGCAGTCGCTTGAAGCGGACGGTTTGACGTACCAAGTCCGCATGATCGACCTTGAACCCAGCAGCGCGCCAATGGGGAGCTCGCGACCCACCATCTTGATTGGCCCACCACTCGCGATGCTTCACAGCCGAAGGAGGGAGTGGACTTCCAACGATTTGGGCAATGTTGTCAAAGGTCAGGCTCGAATCGTTCGTTGTCGATGGGAGACCAGCCAAGTAATCGCGGAGAGGCTCGTATTTTTTTCGTTCAGCAATATCTGGCATGGAGTTTCTCCGTCAAAATAGCTTAGACGAGAGGAGTGAGTCGAGCGCGAAGACGAGGCTTGTCTAGTAGTGCGCAGGCACCTCAACGAGGTAGAGCGCGACTGCCGCTCTGAGCTCAGATCCTTCCACGAGCCTAGTAATCACCAATCGCAATTGTCTCCGACTTCCTCACTGCCCTCGGGTTCATCTTCGTCCCTGCCCGCTAGTCCGCATCCTTCCATAAACATCCACGCCTTCAGCCAGTTGGATATCTCTTCAATCTTCAGCATCGAGGTTCAGGCCTTGATCATTTGCATATTGTGCGTTGATATGGCTCACGTAGGACTCGCGGAATAGCCCCGTCGGATGAAACCCGAAATTATGGGTGCCAACCACCTCAAGGAAACTGTTGACCATAGCGCTCCAATCAGGGCTATCAAACTCGTAAGAACATCCCGCCTTCAACGTGTCGTCGAAGACCCTCTGGGCGAGCCGGATCAATCTGCCTCGGAAGCCCGACTGCGGCCTCTCGAACAATTCGCTGATACCGCTTTCATCAAGCTGCGCGCATATCGCGGTGGCGCGCTCCTCCTCGATCGTCAGGAAAGGATTTACGGCACAAACGATCAAGCTATTCCTGTAATAGCGTGGAAGCTCTCGCCATGGTTTCCGCACGAAACAAAATCCATGGAGCCCTTCCGATTCCATGAGTTGTGCTGCGAAACACCCGATCGCTTGAAGATGCTCTATCGTATGCTTGCCCAATGAGCCGTCATTCTCATCGCTATCGATCCATCCCGGAATGTCTTCGAAAGATAGAACGACGCATTGCATAGCCTCATGTGAAATCAGCTGATTCGTAAATTGTTTGAAGTCATCGTCACTAGGTAGGTAGAGCTTGAGGCGTAGGCTCGTGACATCTTTCGTTGCAAACTCGGGAGTGTAGACGATGATGTTTCGTTCAGCGATCAGAAGATCGTACAAGAACGCGCTTCTTGTGATCTTCGCACCCAGATTTGCCACGAGCACATTGGTGATGTCCTTTTGTCCGCTGAGCGCAAACATCTCTGCGATGTAGTTGCTGTAGGCAAACAGCTCTGAGAAAGCGTTTCTTTCGGCGGATTTGTCGACTTTCAGTTCCAAGACGAACAACCCATCGTCGTAGCTTCCAAGTAGGTCCAGTTCCATCGGCTGCTTCTTGTCAGTGGGTAACTTTACCTTGCTGCCTATGAACTCGCCATAGCGCATGGACTCGTGGATCCTTCGGAGTTTGCTCACCGCCCGAAGTTTGATAAGCCGCCATAGCTCAAAGCCGCCTTCTTCGTCGTCACCGTCCACCGGAAGCGCAAATACTTCATCCGATTCGTCCTCCGTTAGCGCTTCCAAGCCTTGGCTATAGAGGTACTCATGAACCTCGTTCTCTGAGAACTTGAACTTCATCTGAGTCGTTCGGTCTCCATTCCTGCGACCAGACCATTATTCGCTAACCAGGAGTTTCATCTATTTCGGCGCGAGCGCAGTCATCTTTCACGAGGACCCAAAGTCTGAAGACCGGCGAAGATGGAGTGGAGAGGAGATGTCACGGCATCACTGTGGTAAGCCACCTGCTACATATTGGCCAAGCGTTCAGTTTTGTAAACAGGCTCGGCCCGCCGTCCCGCCGCGCAGCCGACGGTCGGAGGTCGGCAGAGCGGGATAAGGGCTCGGCGAAACCGAAGGGGTGTCTCGCGGCGCGTGGCGAGGCGAGACTAGAGACAAAGCGGCCCCGTACGAATCGGGGGGGCCACTGTGCGGCTTTCTTCCGCGTCGCCTAGTTCTTGGGGGTAGTTGGCTTGAGTTCGCCTGGCTTCGCCGTCTGCACCTTCTAGCCCCTCGATGCTGCACGTTCACTCTTTCGCCGGAAACGTGCCGAAGGCCGTGCAAACAGGAGATATGCAGAGATAAAGTTCTCCTCACTGGCAAGGCCGGACGTACAGCACCAACTAAACTGACTCTGATGCTCCTCACCATCTCGACAACTCACCAACCCGCCACTGACCTCGGCTATTTGTTGCACAAGAATCCAGCGCGCCTTCAAACGGAAGAGCTTTCGCTGGGCAAAGCCTATGTCTTCTATCCCGACGCCTCGGAGGACCATTGCACGGCGGCCCTGCTGGTTGAGATTGACCCGGTGGCTCTCGTCCGGGGTCGCGGACCTGCGGGTGAGGATGGGCAGCTTGAGCAGTATGTGAATGATCGGCCCTACGCTGCAAACTCGTTCCTGAGCGTTGCACTAGGCCGCATCTTCAGCACGGCTATGAGCGGGCGGAGCAAAGATCGTCCAGAGCTTGCGGAGACGGCTATTCCGCTGACGGCGCATCTGCCAGTCATCGCTGCTCGGGGCGGCGAGGAGCTGGTGAGGCGTCTGTTCGAACCGCTTGGCTACACGATCGACATGAAGGGATCGCAGCTTGACGACAAGTTCCCTGAATGGGGCGAGTCGCCTTACGTTTCGCTCACCATCTCAGGCACGATGCGACTACAGGATTTGTTGACCCACCTCTATGTGCTGATCCCGGTTTTGGACAATGAGAAGCATTACTGGGTCGCCAATGACGAGATAGAAAAGCTCCTGAAACGCGGCGAAAGCTGGCTTGGCGCCCACCCGGAGAAAGACCTGATCGTCTCGCGCTACCTGAAGCGTCAGCGCAACCTCACGCGCGAGGCTTTGGGTCGTCTATTGGCCGAAGACACTCCAAGCGATGAAACAGAAGACATCCCCCTAACGGAGGCGATGGCGGAGCGAACACCTTCCCTGCATGACCAACGCTTACAGACGGTGTTGTCGGTCATCCGGGATACAGGTGCGAAGCGCGTCGTCGATCTGGGTTGTGGTGAGGGCAAGTTGCTCAAGCTGCTCCTGGCCGAAAAGCAGTTCGACACGATCCTTGGCATGGATGTCTCCTATCGCACACTTGAAATCGCCAAAGAACGTCTGAGGCTCGACGAACTCCCGGAAAGACAGCGCAGCCGAATCGAGTTGATTCAGGGGTCGCTTACGTATCGCGATCAACGTCTGAACGGGTTTGAAGCAGCAGCTATCGTGGAAGTCATTGAACACCTGGATGCACCGCGTCTTGCGACTCTCGAACGCATAGTCTTTGAGTTTGCTCGACCAACGCATGTCGTCTTGACCACACCGAACGCGGAATACAACGCGGTGTTCGAGACGCTCCCGGCAGGGGAATCCCGGCATGGAGACCATCGCTTTGAGTGGAAGCGTGTCGAATTTGAAACCTGGGCAAGTGGAGTCGCGGAACGGTTTAGTTATGGGGTTCGTTTTGAACCTGTAGGCCCAGTCGATTCAGAACGTGGCGCTCCAACCCAGATGGCAGTCTTCACGCAGAGGGAGGTGGCAGCATGAACATCAGCATCCCCGAACTGTCGCTCGTCCTCCTGGTTGGCCCCTCCGGCTCCGGCAAGTCCTCTTTCGCCCGCAAGCACTTTTTGTCTACAGAGGTTGTTTCTTCTGACTTTTGCAGGGCGCTTGTCGCCGATAACGAGAACGATCAATCTGCAACGGGCGATGCTTTCGACCTTCTGCATGAGATCGTGCGGAAGCGGCTCGCGCGCGGTCGCCTCACCGTGGTTGATGCAACCAATGTCCAGCCAGAGGCACGGAAATCTCTTATCGCGCTGGCGAAGGAGTTTCACCTCTTCGCAGAAGCGATAGTGTTCGACATCTCGGAGCGAGTTTGTCAGGATCGCAACGGGCTTCGACCCGACCGGCAGTTTGGGCCACACGTCATTCGTAACCAGTCTCAGCAGCTCCGCCGTTCCCTGCGCGGGCTTGAACGCGAGGGCATCCGCCACGTCTTCAAACTCTCTAGCCCGGATGAAGTGGATGGCGTGACCATTGAGCGTCACGCGCTTTGGAATAACAAGAAGACCGAGCATGGCCCTTTCGACCTCATTGGAGACGTTCATGGCTGCTTCGATGAGCTTGTAGAACTGCTGGCACAGCTAGGCTACGCCGTAAGCCAGAACGACGGGATATATTCCGTTTCTTCACCAGACGACCGCAAGTTGGTCTTTGTTGGCGACCTTGTGGATCGCGGACCTGGAACCGTTCAGGTACTTCGTCTGGTCTCTGCCATCGTTCAATCAGGGCAAGGGTTCTGTGTCCCAGGCAATCACGACGTGAAGCTCGTCAGAGCTTTGCGAGGCCGGGACGTGAAGCGCACACACGGTCTTGCGGAGACGATGGAACAACTTGACCAAGAGTCCAATGAGTTCCGCGTCGAAGTCGCCAAGTTCCTCGATGGCCTGGTCAGCCACTATGTCTTCGATGATGGCAAGCTGGTGGTCGCCCACGCCGGCCTGAAAGAGTCTATGCACGGTCGGGGGTCAGGAGCAGTGCGAGAGTTCGCACTCTTCGGTGAGACGACGGGAGAGACGGATGAGTTCGGCTTGCCCGTTCGATACAACTGGGCGGCGGACTATCGCGGTAAAGCCCTAGTGGTCTATGGGCACACACCCGTGCCCGAGCCACTTTTCCTAAACAACACAGTCAACCTCGATACCGGCTGCGTCTTTGGGGGACAGCTTACGGCCTTGCGCTTTCCCGAGCGGGAG
This sequence comes from uncultured Acidobacteriaceae bacterium, assembly GCA_964235665.1. Lineage (GTDB taxonomy): Bacteria > Acidobacteriota > Terriglobia > Terriglobales > Acidobacteriaceae > Edaphobacter. Next base: position 590,209 of record CAXSAY010000001.1, on the reverse strand, counting down.
ATCGTCTCCGTCAAAGCGCATCGGACCTACTACGAGCCTGCACGCCCTTTCCTTCCTGAGATGCAGGAGACTCAACGGCAATTGCAACATGCCCAGGACGACGTGCTGGATCTTGCCGATGTGGTCGGCAAGCGTCTCATCGACACGAGGCTGAAGCCGAAGATCACGATTCGAGAGGAAAATGCAATCGCTGCGCTTGAGGTCATGAGCCGCTTTGCGAGCGATCCCAAGTGGCTCATCTACCTTCCACCGACGATGTCGCCAACAGAGACAAGCAAGCACGAGAACCTTCTCGAACATCCCGACGAGGCATTCGCCTTCTACCGCAAGGAAGGCATCACAACCGTTGTCTGCGAACAGAAACATATGGGCTCGCGAGCTGTCGTGGTCCTCTGCAAAGACGAGGCTGTTTCTCAGAAGCGCTTCGGCGTGGTGCAAGCGTCACTTGGAACTGTTTACACCCGCACGGGACGCCGATTCTTCACTGACGAAGCATTGGAACATCAGTTCCTAGTCCGTCTGCAATCGGCGTTCGAGAAGTCGGGGCTTTGGGAGGAACTCGCAACGGATTGGCTTTGCCTCGACTGCGAGCTGATGCCTTGGTCGGCAAAAGCACAGGAGTTGCTCCAGAAGCAGTACGCGCCCGTAGGCAATGCTGGCGTTCGTGCATTGCAAGCTGAGAAAGACTTAATCGCAAAAGCTATGCTGCGCGTCTCTGGCTTGGAAACGCTCGCGGAGCAGACCACTGAACGGCTCGACGCTGTAGAGCAGTACACGCAAGCCTATCGGCAATACTGCTGGCCGGTGAGTTCGCTGGCCGATCTCAAACTTGCACCTTTCCATGTCCTGGCAAGTGAAGGCTCTGTCCACACAGACAAACCGCATACCTGGCACATGGAGATGATTGGCAAGCTCTGTGCCGCCGAACCCGAGATACTTTTGCGAACGCCCTTCAAGACCGTCGATCTTCAAGATGAGGCGAGTACTGCGGATGCAGTGGCTTGGTGGACGGAGATGACGGCTCAGGGTCGAGAAGGTATGGTCGTCAAGCCGCTCAACTTCATAGCAGAAGGCCGACGTGGAATCACCCAGCCAGCTATGAAGTGCAGAGGCGCGGAATACCTCCGCATCATCTATGGCCCCGAGTATCTCCTCCCGGCAAACCTTGAACGACTGCGTTCGCGGAATGTCGGAGCAAAACGCTCCTTGGCAAGCCGCGAGTTTGCGCTTGGCATAGAGGCCTTGGAACGATTCGTTCGCAAGGAACCGCTGCGCCTTACTCACGAATGCGTCTTCGGAGTTTTAGCTTTGGAAAGTGAGCCCATAGACTCCAGGCTCTAAGAACCTGTGTCCAGAAATGGGGTACAAACGATGTTCCCTGATCTCGCGGCGACCGTTTGATCTCTTCCGAGAAAACAGGCGATTCTCTACGGCTACGCTCGTACTATGGAAGCCATGGCATTCAGCTTCATACATTCCGCTGATCTCCATTTGGGCAGCCCTCTGGTCGGCATTGCCGCACGCGACCCAGAACTGGCCGCTCGGCTGGCGATTGCAAGCCGCGAAGCATTCACCGCGTTAGTTGACCAAGCCATTTCGCATCGTGTCTCGTTTCTGATCGTTGCTGGGGATATCTACGATGGTGAGTGGAAAGACACATCAATCGGTCTTTTCTTCAATCGTCAGATTTCCCGCTTGGTCCGCGCGGGCATCCTCGTCTATACGCTTCGCGGCAACCATGACGCGGTTTCAGTTGTGACGCAAAGTGTGAGATTACCGGAAGGAGTTTACGAGTTTCCGTCAAAGTCTGCCGCTACAGTTCTCCTTGACGACTTGAAGATCGCGATCCACGGTCGTAGCTTCTCCAATCGGGCTGTCCCCGAGAATTTCGCGACGTCGTACCCTCCCGGCCGCGTTGGTTGGTTCAATATTGGTGTTCTACACACGTCTTGCAATGGTCGCCCCGGTCACGATCCTTATGCTCCCTGTTCCTTGGAGGATTTGGTGAGCAAGGGTTATCAATACTGGGCACTCGGCCATATCCATGAGTATGAGCAACTCCACGCCGACCCCCACGTTTTTTATCCCGGCAACTTACAAGGGCGCGGCATCCATGAGTGCGGAGCCAAAGGAGCTTTACTAGTCCATGTCAAAGACGACGAAGTCACTGTCGAGAGGCTCATTTTGGACCGCGCTCGCTGGTTCGACGTTTCCTTGAATGTGGAAGGCCTGATGGACCTAAACGAAGTCCATGACCTTCTCAGCAGCTCAATCCGACCTATCGTTATGGAGGCTGAGGCAGACTCACGGCCACGATTACTCCTCGTCCGTATTCACCTTTCTGGTCGTACCGCTCTTCATCCCGCTCTTCGGTCGGCAAAGGACCAGCTACGCGACGATATCGAAGCCACTTTGCAACACTGCAGCCAGGACATTTGGCTAGAGCAGTTGAAAATCGAAACCACGGAACCCGTTCTAGTGGACGCAAGCGCGAAGTCGTCGCTAGACGCTTTCGATCTCAGCTCCACGCTAGAAACCATCGCACTTTCCGAAGCCTTACAGAAGGAAGCGAAGGATCTTATTGCGGAGTTGATTCGCAAACTTCCTGCGGGTTCTTCCGAGGAGGCAGCCTTTGGCAACCTAGATATACAAAAGCTGATTTCAGAAGCTCGCGATCTCCTTCTTAGCCGCTCCAGTGCTGCTCAAGGAGGGAGAGTCTAGATGCGAATTCTTTCCCTTGAGCTTGAACGCTACGGCTCGTTTACCGATCGCACCCTCCACTTCAAACCAGACGCACGTTTGCATGTTGTTTACGGTCGGAATGCCGCTGGTAAGAGTTGCGCGCTGGCTGGGATTACAGACCTCTTCTTTGGCATAGAAGCTCAGACACGGTTTTCGTTTCTGCATGAGGCAAAGGCAATGCGGCTTGGTGCCACTTTACAGGCCCGCGACCTCTCCCAGCTCTGCTTCAAGCGTCGTAAAGGGAACAAGAACGTCCTCTTTGCAAGCGACGGAAAACTACTCGACGATACCGCACTCCACCCGTTCTTGGGAGGGCTCACACGACCGGTCTTTTCGCACGCCTTTGGACTCAATAGCGCGCAACTCCGGAAGGGCGCCGAGGAGATGCTTGATAGCGAAGGCGAAGTCGGTGCGACACTCTATGCCGCAGCCTCGGGTCTTTCAGGAATCACCCGCCTCCGGCGCGAGTTGGATGAGGAAGCGGGAACGATCTTCAAGCCAGGTAAAGGTTCGAGCAAACGTCGCTTCGACCAAGCGGCGGATGCTTACACGCAAGCCCGCTCAGAGATTCGTAAACGGACACTGCGGGCTGACACGCTTGAGGAGATGAGGACGACGTTTCAGTCCCTCGAATCCCAACTGGCGTCATTGAACCAAGCTCGTGATAGTGACAGAGCAAAGCACGCTCGTCTAACTCGACTGAGGACTATCGCCCCCCAACTTCGTGTCCTCGATGCTGAGTGTGAGAACCTTCGTGATTTTTCCGACCTTCCAGAACTCTCGGAGCAAGCCATCACACGTCTTCGCACGGCGATTTCCGAATCTGGAACTTCGACACAGAGGTTAGATTCTGCCGCTGAGGCCCTTGAAGCCGCGAAGGCAGTTCTTGACGGAATCACCGTAGAAGTCGCCGTCCTCGTTCACCAGACTTCCGTACAAACACTTCAAACCAACATCGGGAAATATCAGAGCGCAATTAAAGATCGCGCCCGCGTTGCGTCCGATGCCGAGAGCAAACAGCGTGAGATTGTCCTCATGGCCGCTCGTGTCGGCATTGCTGAAGATGATCTTGATTCCGCCCAGCCAACGGATGCAGCTCTGGCAGGGCTAGAAGACTTGATAGCACAAGGCCAAAGACTTGCCGAGTCACGGGAGAGACTAGAGGATTCAATTTCTCAGGCAGAGACGAAGCTAGAAGAACTGGAACGCGATGGGCCAGTTTCCGAACTGCGAGACCCTGCTGCATGGCGAACCCGCTTCGATGCACTTGAATCTGGCCGCCAACTTCTGGAACGTAGCCGCGCTCTGGCCCGTGATTCTGCGGCAACTCGCAGAAGACTCGAAGAGCGTTCGGCGCGTTTGTCACCTTCGGTGTCTGAATTAGAGAGTCTCGCCACGCTAACATTGCCCACACCAGAATCCCTCACGCGACATGCAAGCCGCTTTTCTGAGATTGAGGACACCCGGAGACAAACCGAGACGGGAATCAAAGCACTAGACTGGGCGATTGAGAAGGCGCAAGAGGCAATCAAAGCGCTTGTTTCCGGTGAGCCCGTAGCTTCAGCGGATCGAATTGCCGATGCTCGTAACGCGCGAGAAGGCAGTTGGCAGCAACTCCGGCCATTGATTCTTGGCAATGATGCGCTCATCGCGTTAGCTTCCAGACCCGTGATCGTTGACCTCTTTGAAACGCGCGTCAGCGAGGCTGATCGTCTGGCAGATGTCGCCACGCGCGATGCGGATAGAGTCGCGCATTACAACACTGAGCAACAGGCCCTCGCAGACAAGATAAGAGACCGATCTAAGCTCAAACAGCAACAGACTGAAACAGCTTCACAACTCAAGCAATCGCAAGATGAATGGTTGGCTCTATGGGCATCCGTTACGCTCTCGCCAGGAACGCCGGGAGAGATGAGCTCTTGGATCGACAGCGTCAAGCTCCTCACAGAACAACGTGAATCGCTCGTTGCCGATGAAGCGACCGTCGATGCACTAGCTCCACAGATGGCAGAGCTGCATAAGGCTCTCGAAGAACTTTCGATTGAGACTGGACTGGAGAAGGCGTCACCTATTCCGACGGAAAATCTACTTGTACTGATTGACAAACACCTTAAGGAACTTTCCATCGCCTGGAACAGCAAAGCTGTCGGTCAAGGACTAACAGCAGATGCTCGCAAGCAGTTGGCTCTGGTTCAGAAAAACCTAGTGGCACATGCATTGAAGGAAGATGCGTGGAAGGCGTCTTGGAATGCCTCTACAACATCACTCGGTTTCGATGGGCAAGCAAGTCTGGCTGCGGTTGCTGCTGCCGTGAAGGTATGGCGTGATCTCCCAGCACGCCGTCTTTTATATGAGAGCGAGATGAAACGAGTACGGGGGATGGACCGTGACATCACGGAATTTGAACAAGAGGTCAACCGCCTTTCTGAGCTGATTTCTCCCCATCTTCCCAAGCTCCCTCCAATTGACCAGGCAATCCGGCTCAACGAGATTGTGGCGGAGCAGGCTCGTCAACAACTCCTCTATGAAACTGCGGAAGGCAAGGTCCAGCTAGCGTCTTCGAATCTTGAGACGGCACAGCGGAATGCTGAGCGAGATTCAAAGCAAGTACAAACACGAATGACTGAATTGGTGCTGACAGGCGAACCCATTGCAACGTTAGAACGTCTTGAGCGAGCGGCAGCCATTCGGAGCAGAATCAATGAAGCTCGTTCAACCTTGGTCGCCCAATCTGACGGTCTCCCCGAAGATCAGCTTCGTTCTGAACTCGATGGGTTCGATTTGGAAGCGACACAAACGGCAATTCAAAATTTGACTCATGGCTTTCAAGCGCAAGATGACGCAATCAATCAGGTCTTTGCCGATAAATCTGCACAAGCGAAAGCCCTCAGCGATGCGGAATCTGGCTCCGGAGCAGAAGTCGCGCTGCAACAACTGAAGAGCGCAGAAGTAGAAATCGAGACGGCTGCTCGCGGCTACCTCACACTAGCACTGAGCGCTACCATGCTGAATCGCGTCATCGAAGAGCACCGTATAACTCAGACTGCTCCTTTGATGCAATCAGCAGGAACCCTCTTCCGCAGCCTCACCACTGGCGCTTTCACAAACATCGACCAAGAATTTGATCCAGATGATGATGAGCCTCAACTTGTCGGGGTTCGGGATAATGGCAAGACTGTCTGCATTGAGGGATTGAGCGAAGGACAACGCGACCAACTATATCTTGCGCTTAGAATGGCTTACCTGGACGACTACGCCAAAAAGAGCGAACCTGTCCCCTTCATTGGCGACGACATCTTCACGACTTTTGACGAAGTGAGCACCCGTGCAGGTTTGCTGGCACTAGCGGACATCGGTTTACATCTTCAGGCCATACTCTTCACGCACCACCGCTTCGTTGTTGATATTGCACGGGAAGCTCTGGGGGACGATGTCGATATCGTGGTCCTGTAATCAGATTTTCAGATCTTAAGCAGACTTGGCGCTTTGGTGCAGTTCTGATGCTGCTTTGAGCAGAGGGTGAGGTGCAGGAGAGGGAATGTCTCCTGCCGTTTCTGGAAGTAACGGTTGCGGTCGTGACGATGAGGCGGGAGCCTCTTTTGGCTCCCGCTCCCGGTTAGGCGGCGACCTTCTTCTTCGGTGCCGTTGCTTTCTTTGGCTCGGCCTTCGTGTTGTCTTTGGCCGTCTTAGTGATGGGCGTTGAATTGCCTGGTTTGGCCTTCTTATTGGTGGGAGGGGGTATAAAGACGGCTTCGGCCTCCGCAAGGAAATCAAAGTCGCTTTCGCGCGGGACGTCCGTGTGCCCGGTTAGAGCAAGCCGAAGGGCGAAGCTGGTTAGCTTATCGTCTGGAAGGCTGGTGAGCGTCGATGCCAGAACCTCTTCCGGGGTCTGCTCGTTGTTCTGGTCATTGCCAACGAAGTATGCGGCCACATCTTCGGCGAAGTCGTAGGGGTCAAGGCTGATGAGAGCGCATAGAAACACTCTCAGTTGAGCGGCGGTGAACATCGCCGGGGCATTCTCCACGATGCGCTCGAAGGTGGCCTGACGCGCTTTATGCGCGGCTTCTCTGCGGGTGCGTTCGGCCTCGTACTGTTCCTGTTCCCGCTCGAATTGCTGCTTGCGCTCTTCCTCCCTGCGTTGCTGCTCTTCCTCATGCTCCTTTCTGCGTTGTGCGTACTCCGATTCGCGCCGTTCGCGCTCTTCTTCCGTTTCGGTGGGCGGCGCGGGGGCCATGACGGGCGCTGGGTGTGCGGCTTGTTCTGCCGCTGCCTTCGGGTCATGCACCGGGCAGTTCTTGTCGGTGCATACCGTTAGCTTGGTGCCAACGCGCTTGCCGTAGACGATGATGGCTGTCTTGGCGGCTTTGCATGGCATGACTGGCTCCGCGTCCGGGTTATCGACAACTGCCTCGATCTCCCGGATGTGGCCGCGCTGCACCGCTCCCGGCCTCTGGTCCTTTGGATTACGCCAACTGTTCTCGATCTGCACGAGTTCCGGCTTGGCTGCAATCTCCCGGTCGAGGAATGCTTCCACCTTGCCGTGGTAGCACGGCGCGTCCAGGCACTGGTCGCCCTGCACGTCGCAAAAGAGGGTGGTGTTATGCCCGCTGCGACGGGGGCAAGTGACGCAGGCTCCGGCAACGGTGTTTAGGGTTGGGTCTTCCCGGTCGAACGGGGCATCCGCGAGAGACAGATAGAGGTTCGCTTGTATCCACGCGCTGAGATGCTTGGCCGGTAGCAAGTGCGGCTCTTTGTCCTGCCAGTCTTTGCGCCAGCACTGCTCGTAAGCCGTGGCCTGTGCGTCCTGGGGGAGACGTGCCAGCAAGTTTGCATGACTCGCGGTGATGAGCTCCTGTGTGAACGCCTCGGCAATCATGGGAATGAGTTGCAAGAGAGACAGACGGGCGTAGATGTGGCTTGCGCTCTTGCCCGACTTCTCGACCAAAGCGGCCACGTCGTAACCGGGCATGTCGAGTAGCCGCTGGAAGCCCTGCGCTTCTTCGTAAGGGTGAACGTCTTCGCGCTGGCTGTTTTCAACCAACTGCCATTCGAGAGCCTTTGCGTCGTCAATATCGACGATGCGGGCGGGAACGGAAAACAACTCGGCAAGGTGCGCGGCGCGGTAGCGTCTCGCTCCCGCAACGATCTCGAAGCCTCGGTTATTGGGTCGCACAGTGAGGGGCTGAATCAGGCCGTTGTGCCTGATGGACTCGGCAAGTTCGTACAGCTTGGCCTCATCGAAGGTGCGGCGGGGGTTGGTGGTGGATTCGTGAATGGTGTCGATGGCGAGAAATTGGAATGCGCTGCTGTCCTGCATGGCTGCTCTCCTTGAGCGGGTGCACTGCACTGGCGTTGTGAGCGGACGCGCTTTCCCATCCGCTCCGGGGCGGGAAAGGGTTAGGCGCGTGGTGTCTGCTGTTGCTGCTCGAAGGCTTCGGCGAAGCCCTGCAATTGCAGGTTGTTGTCCCACACCTTGGCGAATCGCTCGTGCTGCTGGTGCAAGCTGGCGAGGTAAACGTACTGGTCGCGGACAATGGTGCGGCTCCACTGCTCAACGCCTACATAGTCGTTGCGGTAATAGAAGGCGTTCAGATGTGGCCCGTCCGCGAATCCAAGCTCGAAACACATCTCTGGGTCGCGCATGAGGTCGCCATTCTGTTCGCCGTAGTGACAGATAGAGATAGCGGGAAGCCCACACGGGCCGGATTCGTCGGTCGCCTCAATTACCAACGCCATATAAGGCGGGTTCTCGATCTTGAGGTACAGGCCGTGGTGCCAACCTCCGGCCTGTTTGAGGATGCGAAGGATGGTCTGCATTAGGCCACCTGCGCCAGTTCTGCATCGGGTATGGCTTCGCTCTCGCTGCTGTTGTCGCTGGCTTTGTCTTCTATAGGTGCTTCCAACGCTGCAAGGATGACAGCGGAGGTCTGCTGCACCACTTCCAAGCTCTCCGCGAGAAGCGAAGCGTTGCCGTGGTAAAGCTGGATGTAATCGGCGGATGCGCTACCCGTCTCCAGCCCTACAGCCTTGCCAACCACAAAGGCCACGGCCTCGGCTTCTGTCTCCTTCACGACATTGGTTGTGGTGGTTCGCCGTTCTGCCTTGTGCAGCATCTCGTGCGCAAGTTCATGGACAAGGGTGCTGAACTCCTCGGCTTTTGATTGACCCGGCAGGATAGCGATACGTCCGCCGTAGCTGATGCCAAGCGCGGGGGCGATCTTCTCTGACCAAACAAGCTCGATGCCCTGGCTTTTGATAAAGGCCACAACGCGCTCGTGGTTTTCTCCGGCATCGCCTGAGATTTCACGCATGGTCGGCAGGTCTGGCCCTTCGGTCTGCGACACGTCGAAGATGTAAGCGGAGCGGAAGCCGACAAGCATCGGTTTGTTGATCGCGGCGGGGTCGTTGCTGCGGGTCGCCTCATCGTCCTTCTTGCGGCGAAAGCCGATGATGGGAGCGAGAATGCGGATGCCCTTCTGTCCTTTCATCACGCGGCGTCCAAGCTGGTTCCATGCGTACATTCCGGCTACGCGCGTCGCGTCCGGCTTCTGCCGTGCAATCTCCAAAATGTTTCCGAAGCTGTAATTGTGGAATCGGCTCATTGCGTTCAGGTAGGCGGTTAGCGCATCGGACTTCCCGGCCTCCAACTGCTCGATAAGGCTCTGGACGTTGGCGGCGATAAGCTCCTTCGCTGTTTGCCGTTGCTGCGGCTGCTTGGGCTTTTCGCTGATGGGGGTGACAGTGCCGGTGGTGTTCATGGGTGCTTCCTCCTTGGGTTCTGGCTTCTGCACTTCCGCGTTGAAACGCGGCATGTACATGCCGAACGCCACCTGGCGAAGGCGGGGGTAGCAAGGCGCAAGGGGAGGGGTCTCCCCACCCTTGTAGAGGGAGCCGAAGGCGGAACGGAAAGGGCGGAGCGCAGCGGAGGTCTGCACAAGCGAAGCGCGGAAGATTGGGGAAGCCCCTTGTCGCCGCGCGATCGGGGCAGAGCCCCTTAGCGCACGGTCTATGAACCGTTCTTGATCGCGGAGCGGGCGTTTACAGGGTGGGCGTTGCGGGCGGGAAAGGCCCGCTGAGGTGGGAAATGAAAGACGCGAAGCGGCTGAACGAGGGAGGAGACTCCTCCCCAAACTCTGTCGGTTAGAGACCTAGATTTGCAACGAATCTAGTGCAATAGAATTGACGAAAGCTCAGAGGCGGAGATGGCGAAATCGAAGCAGCTTACACCCAAAAAGATCGGGAACTCCGACATGATCGGCGCACGCGGGGTCAACCTGATTGAGCGTCGAATACTGGAAATGGGGTTTCTGTGGTATCCGAGTGGGGGTGTGGAAGCGGGGATCGATGGCCGACTGGAGATTCGCAACGAGGATGCGGAGGTTACTAACTGCATTGTTTCCGTACAGAGCAAAGCCACAGACGGCGCATTCGAGGGTGAAACCGACACTGAGCTGACATTCATTTGCAGCGAACGTGATCTTCGATATTGGTTGAAGGGCAATCTTCCGGTCATTTTGGTGTATTCGCGTCCACGAACGGACGAGGCTTACTGGCTATCGGTAAAAGATTACTTTTCAGATCCGATTCAAAGGGCGACGAGAAAGCTACGGTTCGAGAAATCCCGGGACTCCTTCGATATCTCCGCAAGAGATGTGCTCCGAAAGCTGGCCCTCCCGAATGACGGCGGTCTTTATCTCGGTGCCACCCCAAAACAGGAAACAATCTTTACCGACCTACTGCCTGTAGCAGAGTTCCCCGAGCACTTCTACTACGCGCACACAACCTTGACTTCCCACAAGCAGGCGCTGGACGTTCTGTTTGCAAGAGCGAAGACTTCAGGCACGGAGGTGTGGCGGGGATTCGTCATCAGTAACAAGACGATCTATTCGTTTTACGATCTCTCATCATCGCGATGGAAAGAGATCGTTGATGCAGGAACGGTGGAAAGCGACCTGACTTTCGAGTGGTCGATGAGTTCGGATGCAGACCGCAAGCGGCTGTTTGTCGAGTTATTGAATGTGACGCTGCAGGATCAACTGCGGGAAGATGACATTCACTTCTCGAACATGGACAAATTCTACTTTCATCGGGCTAGCGACGATCTCAGCGACCGTTCGCGCCAATATCGAAGCCGCCGAAAGAACGCCAGCCGCGAGGTGTTCAGAAGGTATCAGTCCAAACTCGATCCGGAACGCTCCTCCTATTTCCGCCATGTGGGGTTCTACGGGCATTTTGTAGAAATGGATGGCAACTGGTTTCTCCAGATCACGCCGACGTACCGGTTCACGAAGGACGGGTACCGAGACAGCCGCTTCAGCGCGGAGGCGCTAAGCGGAATCAAGCGTTTGGAAAACAATCAGGCGGTGCATGGTCAGGTCGTGATGTGGGCAGAGTTTCTACAAAAGGAAACTCTCTTTAGTCAGCACAACTTGGTGAAGTTCTACCCGCTGTTGCAGTTTACGGGCGACAGTGGATTTGATGACGCAGATTGGGTTAAACGCGAAGAGAAAGAACGTCAGGACACGGTTTTTGCTGAAGACGAGGAAGAACAGACGGAGTTAGACCTATGAATCTTTCCATACTCGAAGAGCCTGAACTTGAATTCGGCGGCGGCAGCCGTCATGTGGACATCCGATTCGGTATTAAGGACTACGGCCCATTCGATCTGCAGGCTCCGAAGGCACCGAAGGAAGTTCGCATCGGTCTGATCGGTACGGCGGAAACCGTCGAAGGCGCCTCTCGGTGGCTTGAAACGTGTGCCCAAGGAGTTGCTCAAAAGGAGACGAAGCAACCGAATCTGTTTCCAGCGTTCCCCCCGGTAACATCAACGAGTTCTTTTTGCTGCGAGTTCGCTACAGATGCATCTCGAACCCGAGTTCTTTCGAGTGCCGCGATTGAGACGGTGGCGGAAAAAGAAGGCGTTGCGGCTCGTGTAGAACACGCGGGCGAGTTGTTCGCGAAAGAAATTGAGTTCTTGGCGGAGAACGGGAATCCCAACGTCATCATGTGTGCGCTGCCATTGGAGATATTGGAGTTGCTCGCGGAGGAGCGGAAAAGTCCGGGAAGGAAAGATCTCCATCATCTATTAAAAGCACGCACGATGGAGTTTCGTATTCCCATACAGCTCATCTTGCCAAGCACTTACGATGACTCGAAGGCGAAGAAGCAAAAACGCGCTGGCACGCCGCGCCCCCTTCAAGATGAAGCGACACGGGCCTGGAATATTTTTTCGGCCTTGTACTACAAGGCAGGCGGAACGCCTTGGCGGCTGGTACGCGATCCATCGCAACTATCCGCCTGTTTTGTGGGAATCAGTTTTTATGAGAGTTTAGATCGTTCACGTTTGACAACGAGCATGGCCCAGGTGTTCAACGAGCTTGGAGAGGGCGTGGTGGTCCGAGGCGGCGCAGCTTCACTATCGAAGGACGACAGGCAGCCTCATCTTTCGGGGGAGGATTGCCAAAAACTCATTGCGGACGCGTTGCGCCGTTATCGTGATGTTCATTTCACGCTGCCCGCGCGCGTCGTTATTCATAAGAGCTCCGCATTCTCAACTGATGAAGAGGCGGGAGCTAAGCGCGCCATCAGAGAGGAAAGGATTGCGATCCACGATCTTGTTCATGTCACCGATTCAGACATTCGCCTCTACCGGGACGGAGTTTACCCTCCCTTGCGGGGGACGTTTCTACAGACCAGTGGGCGAAGCGGCGTTTTGTATACCAAGGGAAGCGTGCCTTTCTTCGAGACGTATCCGGGCATGTATGTACCGCGACCTGTTTCGATCAAGATCGCGTCCGGAGACCAGACGCCATTGGCGCATGCAAAGGAGATTCTCGCTCTTACGAAGATGAACTGGAATAGCACCCAATTCGACGGGGGTATGCCATTGACGTTGACCGCGGCCCATAGCGTCGGAAATGTGCTGAAGCATTGCGAGCCGAACCAAAGGATCGAGCCAAGATACAGCTTTTACATGTGACACAAATGCGGGTTTGGTTCATGGCCCGCCGCCGTCAGCACATATCTTGTAGGAACTCCGAGGCGGGGCTAACGCATGTCACCGAGAGGTGGTCGCGGGCACGGGTACAGGCAACGTAAAGCAGATGGCGCTCCGTACTATAAACATCCTCGAGATCACTCTCGTCTACCACGGCTTCAATCCGCTCCTGAAGAGGAATCACCTCATCGTCGCAGGCCATCACCCCCACGGCACGGAACTCTAATCCTTTGGCAAGGTGCATAGTGCATATAGATAACAAGTCTGGCGCAAGTTCAACGTGCTCATCGAGCACGTGGTGATTGATGCCGGCCAGCTCGGCAGCCGTCTTCGCACGATCTATTTGCGCTGCGGAACGAACGAATAATGCCATCTCCTGAGGTTGAATGCCTTGTGAGGCAAGCTGTCGTAACCAACTAGCGACTCCTTTGCTTTCCTCCTCATTGGTCGAATACGTCTTGATATCTGGTCTTGGTCCATTGAAGAGGGACACTGCACCCTTACGGCTCTCCACATTGCCATCCACGTCGGCGATCTGCGGATCGAGCAGACGGTCAGCTCGGAACCGTATCTGGTGCGATGTACGGTAATTGATCTTCAGCGTCGTCGAGCGTCCCCGCACGTCTGCGCCCGCAGCCTTCCATGAAAACGGTTGCTGGAAGATGCGCTGGCCGAGATCGCCCACGAAAAACAGTCCGTTCACTTGTCCGCCGGCCATGCCTGCGAGAAAACGAACCTGGGCGATGCTGATATCCTGCGCTTCATCCACTACGGTAAAGTCGAATGGCGCGGGTGCTCCATTGGCATAATGGAGGGCAAGTGCGTTGAACATCCCGGCTGCGGTGATGAGTCCTTGTTCACGAAGGCCTGCGCGAACCGCCCCAAAGATTGTCCAAAGCAGTTTTCGTTGTTCCTCGCGAAGCCGCGTCTTGCGTCCAAGGCGATTCACATCGCGATACTCTTCCCACGAATCCAGTTGCCAGCCATCGACCACCTGATCCCACTCTGTGGTCAGGAATCGAAGCGAAAACTTGTGCACTCCAGCGTTCCTTGATGCCTCCTGTAACAGTTCTGAAATCTTTGGCTCGGTCGCAATCTTCAGCTTGCCGATGTTCAATTCATAGATCCGTCGCCCAATGGCATCCATGGAGTAGACCTCGATAAGCTCTGCGAGGCGTGGTTCGTTGGCTAACAGTAGTCGCAGCTTGGCGCGAAGCGCGTTGGCGAGTGGTTCTGAGAACGTCGCCAGCAGCACACGCGCGTCCCGATTAGTTCGAGCGAGATGCGCCGCACGGTGCAGAGCCACGATGGTCTTACCGGTGCCAGCCGTGCCCGAGACTCGCGCTGGCCCACTGAAGTCTTTCTCCACCAGCTTTCGTTGCTCGGGATGAAGAAAGACGGCCCATCGTTCCCAGGGGTAGTCGAGCGCAAGTGCCAACTCTTCCACATTCTTCATCACGCGGAAGCGGCGCATTGCGTCGGGGTGCTCGAAAGGATTCGTGCCTGGAGCGATCGGCTCTGGAACCGGCGGGCGAATGCCCGTTGCAAGATTCAGCAATGCCTCGGCTGCCTCGGCAGGCAAGTGTCCTGCGATTTCCAGCAGGTCATCTTCGCTGGCCTTCAGGGCTTCTGAAATCCATTCTGGAGGGACGCCGTAGCTCAGCAATGCTCCCTCGGAGATACCGTGGAGCGCCTTCCGCTTCGCCGCAAGCCGTCCCGACTCTACAAATCTCGGAACAGTAATCTCCTGCACACGTTCACGAATCTCCACCAACTGCGCTGCGCCCGTTTTCGGATGGGTATCCAGCCGTCGCCGTTCGGCCCATTGGTAGGCATCGTCGTGATGTCCAACGAAGCAGAGGAGCAAGCTCGTTCCGGTTCGATGCACAATAAGGTGAAGATCGCGGGTCACGCGAATCGACCAGAAATTCGGGTCTTTGGCGCGATCCAGCTTGTGAAGTTGAAGACTCGGATGGGCTGGGTTCAGTTGCAGGTCGAACGCGGCCATCTTCGCAGCCTTTTGCTCGTCGCCAGTCAGGCGGCCCAGGCCGTCGGTGAAGGTGTCTGCAATTCGAAATTCCATATTCTTCATTACGAACTCGCCAACGAACGATTAGGCGCCACTGCTGCAGGGGGTAGCTCTAGCTTGCTGAGTATATGAATAGTCGCCAGGAAACACACGACTCACGTGGTTCTGATTTCGTAGTGCCGCATCACACCTAGAGGCAATTCCAAATGGGTTCGTGCGCGAGCCATTGCGACATACAGGAGTCGTATCTCGGACGGGTCAATCGACTCTGGATCTTCCTGAAGATAAGGACCGTCGAAGCCTTCGTGCAGCTTCACTCGATCCCATTCTCTACCCTTCGACTTGTGGGCCGTTGACACCAACATCTGTGCGGTCGCCTCGTCCGTTGCTGTTCGTTTCAGGAGATCTATCAAACGCTGTTCTCCGAAGCGACCGACCAATTTCACCAACACAGTCAGTGGATTGGCCGGGGACTCCTCACAAAAGGAAACAACGTCATGCCAGTCTTCAAATCCAAAGAACTCGGGGTGCCTCGAGGGGATACCTTGCTTGAGATTTGCGACCTCTTTGAGCAGAGCCACCAAATCTCTGATTCCACCGACAACGTGGCATCGCCTCGATTGATCAATCTGATCGACGACGGTCTCAATAACCTGAACATTGCTCCGGCACAACACGGTCTCTGGTGCATGTGCGCCGATATGGGATTGCACCCGAGGATTTCCTTGCACAAGAGACCGGGCACCAAGCTTGGCGAGCACTGCATTTGCTGCTTCCGCGATTGGCTGCCCAAACCGAAACGATTGAGTTAGCGGGCTGCTGCGTCCAGATGCAGCTTTTTGCATCGCGTTAACGGCGCCTCTCCACTCGTAAATCTGCTGGTGTTCATCTCCGACGTACACGAGCTGGCTCCGCTGCTTCCCGAGCACGTCTAGGATGACGTCGCTTGTGTCTTGTGCTTCATCCAGCAGAATGAAATCTTTCGCTAGTCGTGGCTGGGAAAGAGCCCAGAGCTTCAAGTAACCATCGTGCCCTAACGGAAAGTTTCCAGACTCGTTAAGCATCTCGTACCAGATGGCTGAGACATTCGGCAGATACTGATTAGCAAACTCTTCAAACTCCGTGTCGGACACCGCTTGGAGCTTGCCTGTTCGCCGAAAGTGCGAGGCGTTTGGCTCAGCATCAGCACTTGCTAAATAGTTCTTGCACGCTTGATGAATGACGCCCGAATATTCCCGTCCCGAGAGATCCAACCTGTCAAAGAAACGGTAGTACCCCTTAGGCTGGGTTTGCAGGATCGATGCAACCTGATTAACGGTCGGATTAAGGTTCAGCTTTTGGTCGGGGTAAGAATACGCTCGTCGGACATATTGATGGGCCACACTATGAACCGTGCTGGTGCTCACCCAGCTCGGAAATCGTCCTTTGGCGTCATCCGCAATAGACCTGTTGAACGCGAAATAGTGCCCACTCTTGCCCTGAGCCGCCTTAGCAAGGGCCACCAGCGTGGCGGTCTTTCCCGCGCTTGCAAAAGCTTCGATCTTCAGATTTTCGCCCGAATTGAAGTGATCAATCGCCTGAAGCTGTTCCGGTGTCAATTGGAAGTTCATCTGAGTCATAGTTGGGCCCATACAGTATTCACATCGTCTGGCAAAACTTTTCGATGTTGTGGCTTTGGCGCATCTTCACACCCGAAAGACTTTCATCACTTCGTCGCCCAAGTGGTTTATGACCTTTACCGCAATGCGACCTTTTTCTGGCTTGTCAAAGGGGCGCGAAGTATCGCTTTTAAGAGTTGCCCAGGCGTCTTCGTCTATCTCTGCCTTCAGGCTTGTCTTCAGAGCCTTGTACGGATCGTTCGCACCCAGGAAATAGGCGTGGCGAACGAAGAAGCTCTCCTCGTTGTAGTCCGTGTCGATGAACCAGCAGGCGATCTCATCCGGCCCGTTGGAGCGAACCTCGCCCGTGCTTGGATGAAAGACATCTACCCCAAGTACCTTGACCTTGATCTTGCCGCTGCCCGCATCCTCAATCTCGATCTCCGGCTCGCCGAAGATGACGAACAGGTTGCCCTTGCCTGTGTTCTTCAAGTCTTCGGCCATGTGCAGGTCGGCGTTCATGCGGGCCTTCAACACGCGGATGCGTCCGAGCTTGTTCATCTCCGCCGAATGCGCGTCGTAGCTGAAGGCGCAGGAGATCAACACGTCGAAGTCCGCATCGCCGGCTTCGCGTGCGGCAACCACGAGGTCTTCTCGGGTGACCGTACCAAACTCTGGACCGATGAAGATAGCAGCGCGCTTCTCGGTCCCGTCGGCCTCGGTGTAGCGGCCATCGGCACAGATATACTCTCCGGGCCATGGCGCAAGCGAGGTGAAAGCGATCTTGTCTTCCTTGTGCGCCTGCTGCACGCCAGCGGTCTTCAGGTTGTCGAGGATGATCTGGACGAAGTCCTGTGCATCACGCGTATCGGTATCATTCTGCCCCGGCATCTCGACCAGCTCTTCGTTCTCGTCCACGGCCAAGACGCGATGCGGCGAGATGCTCTCCACAGTGAATGGGCCGGCAACGCGGACCTTGTTCTTGTCCTCATAGGGTTTGTCATAGAGGTTCTCGAACTCGGCCTTGGCGGCAATGGATGCGTCGATGGCCTTCTGACGCGCAATGCGGGCATCCCACCATGCCGCGTGGGTAGACCTGGCGTCCTTGCTCCAGCCCTCGGACGCCTCTCGCGGAATCTCCCACTCCTGCCAGCTTTGCTTTAGTTCTGCATTCAACTTCTCGCGCAGTGGCTCAAGTTGGGTCTGGGAGTGCTCCCATATCACGTCAATCTCTGTGTTGTTGGCGATGGACTTCAACGTAATGTGCGGCACACGTTCGTAGACGAAGCCCTGGCGGATGTTGCCGTGAACTGGAGTTTCCGGTGGAACGCGACCTTGCAGCTTCGCTTCTTGCAACTGGCCGTCGCGAGAATCGGCGAGTAGGTAAAACGGAAAGCGTGCTCCCATGATGCGTGCGCGAGCCAGCGCGAGTGCCACCCGCGAAGTGTCCATAGTCATCCATCTGCGACCCCATTGTTCCGCGACATAGGCAGTTGTGCCAGAACCGCAAGTGGGATCCAGAACGAGATCGCCTGGGTCCGTCGTCATCAAGACGCAACGCGCGATTACTCGTGGATTGGTCTGTACTACATAGGTCTTTACATCCCCAAACCCGCTGGTACGCGTGTCATCCCAGATATCAATTACCGGTCGAAACGGAAAGTCCTTCAAGTACCTGATGAATCCGAGCGTTTTTCCTGATGCAGTGAGGCGATTTGAACTTGCAAGCCGACGCATCCCTTGAGCATTCGTTTTCCACCCACCCTTCGACGGGCGGTATATCCCGTCACGGAAGTGCACCGGAAAGGTTGTAGTGTCACCAGCCGATTGGGAAGTTATGGGATTCGGACGGAAAGGTTCGGAGCCCTCGGGAAGTTGATCTGGGAATATACTTTCGGATTCCGTCATCCTCCTCTGTGAGCCGTCCTTCAATTCAATCCATCGAAGGTTGTCGTCGTCCTGTACGTTGCGTGGGAAGTAAAGGCGACGCAACTTCATCCTAGAAGCATCCTTCGCATACCACAGCACGTAATCGAAGGTTTGCGGTAGCGCATCGACATAACCACTAGGGCTGCCAGCGCCCGTAGTCTTACGAAAAACAATCTGGGGCATGGCGTTCTCCATGCCAAAGACCTCATCCATCAACATACGCACGCGATGAACGTTGTCATCACTTATCTGCAGAAACATTGAACCTGTATCTGTTAGCAGTTCTCGAGAAACCGTAAGACGGTCCCTCAGATAGGTCAGATATGAATGAATACCATCACGCCATGTGTCACGGAACGCCTTCACCTGTTCTGGCTCGCGCGTGATGTGATCCTTGTTGCCATCTTTCACATCGCGGCTGGTTGTTGACCATTGGAAGTTCGAATTGAACTTAATGCCGTAGGGCGGGTCGAAATAGATACACTGCACTTTCCCGCGCAGACTTTCTCTCTCTGCGAGGAAGCCATCACCTGCAAGCTGTCGCCAAGAATCATGCGGTTGGACCAGTGAGCGTCATGCTGGTAGAACTCCGTGCGCGCATCTTCGCTGGGAAGCCCGTTGAAGTCTGCGAACATGTCGAACTGCGGCTCCGTGGCCGACTGCCCTGCCTTCGTCTGGCGGGCGAGGTCGTCGATCAGCACCTTGGGGTGGACCTTCTCCTGGATGTAAAGCGGCGGCGCGGGCACCACGAGGTCACTCCAGTCCTGCTCGTCCTTGCCGCGCCAGACCAGTTGCGGGTCAAGGTCGCGGTTGCGGCGTTCGTATGCCACACGAATCGGAGACAGGTCCTCAGCGCGCATCACCGACTGGTACTCGGCGGTGGGGATGTTCTTGCGCGAGGCTTCTTCATGCACCAGTGTCTCTATCAGCTTCTTCGGTTTCGGCTTTGCAGTCTGTGATCTGTTGGGGGCCATCGTTCTCTTTTCTCTACTGCTGCAGTGGGTGCGATTCGGTTACAGACTCAACCATCTTCTGGAACTCGGTCTCAATGAGCGAAGCAAAGTCAGCATTCATGCCGAAGACTTCAGTGAACTCCACGAATGCCCAGCGACCGAACCTGCTGCTGCCGTTGACGCCGGGAATCCAATATGTCTCCATAGTCAGCTTCTTGTCCTTGGCATCTTCGCGCCGGTATCCCTTGAGCTCCACCACGAGGTGGAGAAGATCGTCCTCCCCGTGGCCGTCCTCAATCAGCACAATGAAGTCTGGGCGATAGATGCGGCTCTCGGAGCCGTAGCGATATGAAACATCGAATCCCAGATTGTGATTCTTGACGTATCGCCGGACACGAGGATGGTTCTCTGCTACACGACAGAACTCGGCCTCCCAATCGCTGTCAAGGATGATCCAGTTAATTTGACAAAGGCGCGCGTCAGCCTCATACCGCGTGGTCTTCGATGTCGTAAAGTTCACATGGCTGCTGGAACCAACAGGGTTATACGGATCGAGCAGGGCTTTGATGGTGGCGCGGTCGCCGGCCTCAGCCCCGACCCCACTGTTGATCGCGGCCGTTATGCGCTCCGAGGCCATATCGGCAAGATGGCGATAGAGAATCTGCGCTGGGTAGGTGTCTCCACGGCAGATCAGACATGTGTCCAGCCACTCCTTAACGATGCGCTTGAGCTGGCCGAAGAGATGCAGCCGCGCCTCCTCGCCGGGGTCACGCCACTTGGAATAGAGGAGATGAGTGGTGAGGTTGTAGAGCACGGTGGAGGGACGGGTGTCACGTAGATGCGAGACAGTGAGGTTCACGCTCTCGCCGACGATGCCCGAATTCTGGGTCTGCGACGGACCAGTGAGTTCCGGCGTGACGAAGAGTTTCGAGTCTTCAGTGAACGTCGCGGTGAGGCGCTCGTTGGGCAGCTCGACGCGGTAGCCCATCACGCGCGGAAAGCGAATCCCCAGCGCATCCCGCTCGGGGCGAACGGCTTTTACCTGGATGGTCTGTCGCGGCGGCACGGCAGCCACAACGACTGGCTTCGCGGCAAAATCAAACGGTATGCCAAGCACGTCGGCGTATTCGACATCGAACAGACCTTCTTCATTGAGGCTGTAAGACTGACGGCGCAGTGCGCGTCCGATGACCTGCTCGCACAGCAACTGAGTGCCGAAGGCGCGGATGCCGAGCACATGGGTAACAGTATTGGTGTCCCATCCTTCCGTGAGCATAGAGACGGAGACGACGCAGCGAATCTCACCGCCGAGGCGGCCTTCCTTGCCGACGGTATTCATCACCTCGCGTAGGATGGCAACGTCATCAATGTCCTCGACGCGCTCTTGCTGGCCAGTGCGCTCCACGCGCTCGCGGCGGAACTGTTCGATCTCCGGCGCTGCGGCCTTGCGAAAGCTCTCGTCCAAAGCGTCGCCGGATTCAAGCTGCACGCTGTCAATCAGCAGCGTGCGCGGACGGGCGTACGCGTTGCCATGCTCATCGAAGTTTCGGAACAGTTCCAGACGGCCATTTTCGAGGGTCGTTGTGCCGTCGTCGTTCGGGCGGTAGAACCCGGAAATGTAGTCGTAAACGAGCTTCGAGATGGCGGTGTTCTGACAGACGATGATGAAGCAAGGGGGAACCTTATATCCAACCTCCTGCCATTTCTCGAAGGTCTCCTTATAGTGTCCATACAGGGCGTCAAGCGCCGTGTAGAGCGGAGTCGGCAGGTTTAGAGGGTCTAGCCCGTCGTTCTTTCCCCGCGCCTTTTTCGGCATGAGCTTGCGGATGTTGTCCCAGAGGTTGCGGAAGACAGGCACTTCCGCGCCCGGAATGTTGTCGGCCACCGGTACACGCGGAAGTTTGACGATCCCGCACTCGATCGCATCCATAAGCGAGAAGTCGGACATGGTCCAGGGAAACAGCGTGCCTTCGGCATAGCCGGAGCCCCGGAGGAAGAACGGCGTAGCTGAAAGGTCCATGACGCGGCTGACACCGATCTTGCGCTTCGCTGCTTCAATTCCGTTGATCCAGAGTCGCGCGGCCTCTTTGTTGCGCTCTGCTTCTTCTTTGTCGTCACGCGAGAGGTCTTCCTCGTCGGGATCGCCGGGCTTTTCCTTATAGCAGTGATGGGCCTCGTCATTGAGCACCATGATGTTCTTCATGCCCATCAGGTCAGGCATGACGCGCTGGAGCATCTGGCCTTCGCTTTCCAGCGTGTTGATGGTGTCGCCATGACGACCTTCCAGGAGGGCGCGGTTGCCCTTGGAAAGTTCCAGTCGCTCTCGGAGCTTGAATGCGTGATAGTTGGTGATGACGATCTTGGCGCGCTTTACGTCGTCCAGCATGTCAGGCGGGATCAGCTCGCGGCTGGCGTAGTAGCTTTCGGGGTCACTCGGCTGAAGGACGCGAAGCCGATCTTTGATCGTGAGTCCCGGGGTGACAATCAGGAATCCGCGAGTGAAGTTGGAACTGCCAGATCGGCGCGCTGCATTCACCGCTTGCCAAGCGATTAGCATCGCCATGACGGTCGTTTTTCCGGCACCGGTAGCCAGCTTCAAAGAAAGACGGCTGAGTTCAGGATTGGCGTCTGCGTTCGCTTTCGACAAGTGCTCCTGAAATTTCTTCCATGCGGGCCGCTTTGGAGCGACCTCGGCAAGCCATATGGCTGTTTCAACTGCTTCCACCTGGCAGAAGAAGGGCCGGATTCCCTGGAACGGGTGTTGCCTCCAGTGCTGGAGAAGGCGTGCCGTTTCCGGTGTCACAAGCCAGTCGGTCGGACTGGGCAGCCTGCGCCACTCATCCACCTGTTGCCTGACCTCATTGATGACCGGGATTGGCTCGTAACGCTGCTTACTTGTGGAAAAACCGGTCTCATCGTCAAACTCGAAATCCTCTTGGACGAGAACATCTTTGCGTTTGCGCAGCTTTGGTATGGGGGTGATGAACTGCGCTGTGCGGCGGGTTTCGATCACCTGTTGAGTCGGTTGGCCGCTCGCGTCCATTTCCCAATGCCGGGCAGGATACTCGTAAGGCGAGTTGAGAATCGGATGCTCGAAAAAGCGATTTTCCATCGTCAGCGACTACCCTCACAGGCGTTTACGGAACATCGCGCGGTTTGCCTGCGGTGAGCTTCGCCCTCCACTTCAGCGGAACTCTCCGAAAGAACCTGACCGTCTGCACCGTTTGAGAAACAGAAACAAGTGTAGCTGTAGAAAGCCCGGTCTGGACTCCGCAGGGGCGCTGGGCCGCCTGATGCGTCGGCGGCAACGGGAGAACGGTTTCGGACCGTGATGCAACCTTCAGATACCGAGACCGAAGCCCTCGAGTTCGATGTCGGGTGCAACTGGGCGTTTCCCTAAGACACCGAAAGACTCTGGAGTGTGTCCAGCAGGAGGCCGTGGCGCAACGTCTAGGGCAGCAGTTTTAGTGATGTCGGACGCCAGCCGCTCTCCGAGCGTCTGTGCGTTGTTGGTGTAAACACGGGCGTCGTCCGACGCTCGGGAGATGGCAACGTAGGCCAGTCGATTGTTAATAAGGTTACGAGATGAGTCGGTGTCTATGTGAGCGAGCACACGGCCTGCGGTGAGGCCCTGTGAGCTGTGCGAGGTCACGGCGTTGCCGTGGTCGAACTGGCGAAATGCGTCAGTATCGAAAGTCACGTTTCGGGCCGTCTTGCCGTCCAGCTTCAAGGTCATTTTGGCATCTTCGAGGCCGACGATGGTTCCCAGGTCGCGATTAGCGATGCCAAGGTCTTTGTTCGGTGCCGTGAACTGGACGCGGTCGCCCGCAGCAAACTCCCGCTCCACCTCGCGGAAGACGTTCACACCCTTCAGGCGGCGCGGGTCGTAGGTGGCAGTTGAACCGCCCTCCAGTGACACTGTGACGGTGTTTGTACGGGTATCGACGGCTCGCACTTTAGCGAAGCTTCCGCGCTCGATCCCCTCGGACTTGCTACCGGTGGTGTACTGAAGAACATCGCCGGGGTTGTAGCGTGCCGCCCAGGTGCGGTCGGCGCCGGTCATGTCTGAGCGGTGGGCTAGGGTGCGGACCGTTTGCCCGTCTTCAGCCAATGCTCCTGCTTTCCTGAGCTCGGCACGAACCGCTTCATTGATCTGCTGGCGGCTCCAATTGTCGGGGGAGACGATGATGGTATTTTCAGGCTGCGCGACGTAATCTCTCGCGATGGCAGCGATCCGATCATGCCCGTTTGGAATCTCCGTGACCCGGCCCTGTTCAGCTAGCATCGCGATGCCCTTCACGGTTTCATTGTTGGCTAGATGCTGGACCGCCTTCAGCAGTTCGGGGTCTTTCTGGCGCATGATCCTGTCGAGCTGAGAGGTCTGCATTCCGGCTTCTTGCATCTGCTGGAAGGGCCGCCCGGCGTCCACGCCCTGATGCTGCCGGCTGTCTCCGATGACGAGAACTCTGTCGTTTGGATTGAGCTTACCGAGAAACGACCGCATCTGTTTTGTGCTGGCGAGACTGGACTCGTCCAGCATGTAAAGGTGCCGGTTGGCGGTGTCGGCGCTTGGGTGATTTTGACCACGGGCGAGGAAGCTCTGAAGCGTTGTGGCGTCGATTCCGGCCTCACGAAGTTGCCCTGCCGCCTTGGAAGTCGGAGCGAATCCTTCGACAACATAGCCGCTCGCTTCCGCACCTTCGCGGATGGTTTGGAGAGTCGTGGTCTTACCGCTGCCGGCCAAACCCTGCAGGCCGTGGATGCGGTCGGAAGAGTTGAGAACTTCTTCGATCACTCGACGCTGAGAGTCGTTCAGAAAGGATCGCGTGGCGGCTCGTTCTTGCGCGCGCTCCGCAGTCATTATCGGCTCCACGGCATTCCGTCCCTCCAGAACGTAGCGGATGTTGGCGCGTTCGGCGGCAATGGTTTCGGGGGTGGTGAAGCTGCGACCCGAGTCGTGCTTCATGCCCTGGACAGTGCGAAACTCTCCCGCCTCCCGGCGACTCTCGAACTCCGCTCGTATGTCACGATGCGACGCCTCGCCCATACCGCGACGAAGGGCATCACGGAGAATCACCCGCTCGTCCGCCACAGCCTCGCGCTCGAAGATCCTTTCGCGGGCAAAGGTCACGGCCTCTCTGGCGAGCGTCTGTTGCGCGGGCCCTCTGTCCTGCTGTCGAGCGCGTTCGCGGGCTGCGTCGATCACCCGCTGAGGCTGATCTCCGAAGGCCGCGGCCATTTCCTTGTGGGCTGCAAGGACCTCTCCCGCAGAGAGCGTCTGCTTCCGATCTCGTGTGGAATGCGCTGCAATCTGCGCCGCCTCGGGACCGCTGTAGCTGCTTTTTTCGAGCTGCTCTCTTATCTGTCTCGACCGTGGACTGGAGGCGTCAAGATACTCCTGGGAGTAGCCTTTGATCTCCGGGGCGCCGCTCCTGCCGGATTCGATTTCGTAGCCCAGATTGCGGAGCTGGTAGGTGAGCGCCGACTGGTAGACGGCGGTCGCATACTGCTGACTCTCGAAGAAGGCCCGTTCCTGCAAAGCACGGGTCGAACCATTTTCCCGCTCCGTGACATTGAAGATGACGGCATGGGTGTGGAGCTGCGGAGCGGCGTAGCCGTCCACCGGGCGGGCGGTGTCATGCTCGAACTTCGCCGCGATGAACTTCCCCGTAGTTTCGGCGGGATTGTTGCCGCCGATTCGCGCTTGCGTATATCGCTCCAACTCGTCCAAGGCCGTCGTGACGGCGGCGCGGTGTGCCTCCCGCACCCGCTCATCACCGCCGACCAGCGCAGTAAGCGAGACGGATTTGGGGGCGGAGAACGTCGCATCCCAGCCCGCCCGATGCTCAACCGCGTTCGTCGTCGTGCCGTCCGGGTTCTTGTAATCCATCGCTACGCGGTGCCTGACCATCTGCTTCTCAGTCTGCGGATGAACCCCGTCCGCAAGCCGCGCGAACTCCAAGGGTGCGACCTCTCCCTGAAGTCCGAGCGACGCGGCGAGCTTGCCCTGCCACTCGCCCTTGACCTCGTCGCCCTGGCCGTAATAGCTCTGGGATTTCGATGTGAACTCCAGCTTGTGGTACTTCTGGGCCTGGCTGGAACTGAGGGCCTTCGAGACGGTCAGCATGGCTAGAAGATCCCCGAATGAACTTCGTGGTGGGGTTCATCGGATGGAATCTGTAGCCCTAACTCATACTGCTGCCGCACAACCGTTTCATGCTCGGTCGCTGCATCCAGTACTTGTTCCTCAGCAAGAGTTTGGGTCAGCTGCTGCTCGTTCTGTTCCGGCTGCTGACTTGGCTGCGAGGCTATTTTGTGGGCCAGCGGTGCGCCGCTTCCAGCCTGCACTTCGGTCTCGGAAATAGGTTGCGTCACTTCCGTTACGGGAGTGTGCGGACGGCGCAGCTGTAACGTGTCGGGATCAAAGCTCATCTCGCCATCCGCAGACTGCCGAGGCACGAAGGCTGGCGTCGGCGTGGGCAGGTCGAGGTAGTCAAAGTCAAACTGCGCGACGTTGTTTCCCAGTTTGAGATACGCGTGGCGGTCATCCAATCCACTGATCTCCGAACCCATCACAAGCGGCTCGATCTGACGGTCAACCGTAAAGTTCTTGCCGGAACGTGACCCGTCGAACTTTGTCTCCTTCAAGCGTTCGATCTCAACTTTGCCGATGGCTTCAGATATCCATTCTGCGGCTTTTGGCTCCGCCGTCTTCATGAAGATCTTGGTAGCGGGCTGCGACAGCATGACCTCTGCTAGATGGCCGTAGATCACCTCAAGCTGCGCCTTCCCCTGGAAGCCCAGCACGAGCGGATTCTTGCTCTTGCGGTTCTCTGTGATGGCGGTATGAAGTTGCGGGAGCTTGTGCAAACTTGCCAGCTCGTCGATCACGAACCATACCGGCTTCTGACCTGGCTGCGGTGCGCTGAGCAGGCGCATAACGAGCAAATCAATCCAAAGCGAGTGCAGAGGCCGGAGCGTTTCACGTTCGGGTGGACGCGACGTAATGAAGATCCAACCTTTGCGTTCCTTCGCCCATGTGCGTGCGTTCCAGGTCCGATCCGTCTGATTCTTTTCCGGCAGGAGACGGAAGCATTTCGCCACCAATCCGAGGGACGCAAGGACACCGGCCCGCTGCGCACCGGCCTTGCGGTCTATGTAGAAAGACATCTCGGTGCCTGCGACCAGCCGCTCCAGGGTGTCGCTACTCGCCATCCATTCGGCGAGCTGATGAGGCGTCGGCCCCTTCCGTAAGAGATGGGCAAATATCTGTGCCGGTGTCTGGTGGAAGAACTCATCTTTGACATCGGTCGTTGGCTGGTAGAGCGATGCGGCGATGGCATCCGCTTCGGCGTTGGAGGCCATCTCCTGGGCTGGCCCCCAGTAGGGGCATCGCTCATCAAGTGGGTTCAGAACGATGTCGCCACGCTCTGGGTCGTAGAACCGCTGAAGGTATTCGCCGGCCGGGTCATAAATGATTGCGGAGTCGCGGCGCTCACGAATCTGTCGCAGGATTTGCATGATGAGCTGGGTCTTTCCCACGCCCGTATCGCCCATGATCTGAAAGTGGTGTGCCTCCTTGCGCAGCGGTATCCTCATCATCTTTCCAAGCTCTGTCGTCTTGAAACCGATACCGTCGCCCTTCTGCTGCTTGTTGAACTCTTCGGGCAAAAGCAACCGTGGTCCACGCAGGATGCGCCCATACTTCAGTTGCTTGAAACGCTTAATGTCGCGGGGCACGGCGAACCAAAGCATCGCAACAAGGCAGACAGCGCCCTCGATCAATGCCACGGCAAACATTCTCACCAAGCCCTCATGTTCATAAACCGTTTCGCGGAGCCAGCGGTGCAAGGACACGTCGGGTAGCTTTCGTTCCGGTCCTCGGTAGAACCACCGATAGCCTTGTAAAGAGGCCAGCTCCGAGAGGGCTACGGGCATGATCCTTCCGTCGGGAAGGGCCGTCTTGCCGGGAACGAAGTCAACCGGGAAGGCAAGGCGCGGTTTGCTCTTGCCGCCACCGAGGTAAAGCAGACGATAGCCTTCATGGGCGTTGAAAGTTGCGCCGACCTGGGAGCGGATGTATTCCGTCATGTAGCTCCTCTGGAGCGGCGTCATGGAAAACGCGAACCGCTGCCAGACGAACAGGCAGGTGCATAGCAGGGCCGTTGCTACGGCGGCATAGCTCAGCATGGGCACATGCGGAGGCCAGATGATCGTTTCTTTTCTTCCCCATTGCGTCGCCATGATTACAACTCCTTTGCTGATGCGTTGATGTATTGCTGTTGAATCTCTTGAGCGACCTTGCGCTTGTCCGAACGCACGGTCGCGCTGATGCGTCTGCTTGGCCTCGGCTTGAGCCTGCGACACATTCGAGGTGTGCGCCGGCGCATCCGGGCTGTTCCCATAGATCGCCTGGCGTTGCGCTCCCGTCATGGGAACTGCGTTGTCCGCCTCGGGGCCGGGTACGCCTTGTGCGGTCTGCAACTGCTGCAGTGCCGTCGCAAGCTCCTGCTGCCGTTGCCGTTGTTCCGCGTCGTGGCGAACCTCTTGCTGCTGTTGGGTCTCGAAGCTCGAAACCTGCTGAGCGTTTGCCGTAGAAGGACGCACGGTCAGCGCGCTTGCCGGAGCGGACTTCTTGTTCCCGCTGACCAGGCTTGAAACGTTCGCGATGCCGATGAGCGCAACGATGGCGACGAGTGCAAGGACAATGGGCTTGCTCTTGCGAACGGGCGACTCTGCTTCAGGCTGGTCTGGCACGGTAGCGGGTGTGTTCGGTTCGATCTGCGACATGGCTATCTCCCTTCCACGGAGCGATGGAAGTCCACCCGCTGTTTGCCGATAGTCAGGTAGCCGTTGTCGAGTTCCTTGGGAACCGTGTACAGGCCATCTTTGAAATCGAAGTTGATGAGGGAGCCCTTGCCGTCCTTCAGCTCGTACAGCGCAGGGGTCTCCTGGAAGTGACCACGCAAGTAGGTGAACCTGTCGTCTCGCCAAATCTGCTGCAAGCCGAGTGCCTTGCCCTTGGGCTGGTCCCACCCGTAATCGAAGTGCAGCGAAGCGGGGTAGAGACTGCGGTATCGCTCCGCTTTCGCATCCTCCTGCCTCCGTTCGGCTTCGGCCTGTGCTTTGGCTGCCGCCGTGTCCTGCTTGGCGCGTTCCAACTCAGCGGCAGGCACAAACACTGGCAGTTGGACAAGGCGTTCCTGACCGGCTTTGTCGCTGGGGCTCAGAAACACTTTGGAATCGAAGTGCGGGTCCTCGTCTCCCGAGACTTCCTTGAGCTGCAGGGTGTACTCGTTTCCGTGGTCGGAAATGATGTGAACATCCGTGGTGCTGTTGGCGATCTTCGGCTTGATGCTGATGAACCGGCTTGCCACATGCCCGCCGTCGAAGATCCAATCGACTGTGTCGCCGCCGAAGACAGTCGCTACCTTCTCCTCAGCAGGAAGCAGGATAAGAGTGGACTGAAGGATGCCGGCCCGGATCACGGGCGGCGTTCCGGTATCCGCAATCGAGATTGTTCGGGGAGCGCTGGGCTGCAAACGATGGGGTTCGGGAGCCGCCAAACCCGGCCTGGCGGCCCAAAACAGGGTTGCAGAGACAAAGAGGCCTTGCACGAGTTTTCTCATGGTGTTTCCTTTCGAGATTTAGGTTGGTTGTTTAGTTCAGACCGACTCGCCTTGTGCGAAGCGGGTGATGCCTTCCGTAAGACCGTACTTCTCGATCAGCTTCGACCGCCGTACACGATCTTTGGGTTTGGTAGAAAACGTGGCGTAGCTGCGGCTGTCCAGGTTGAGCGTGACCACCTTGGTGAGCCCATCACGGCGCATGTAAAGGGCCTCGCGATCACGCAGGCTTTCAAATAGAGCGATTTGCTGCTCGTTCATCTTGAACAGCTCCGCGTACCGCTTTCTGTTGAAGGTGGCGTCCTTCAGGAACAGGAACGAGGTGCAGGAGTTCACGATGCTGTCGGCGTTCGCGCCAAGGTCTTCCGCAGACTGGCCGATCATGGTTACGCCGCCCAGATTCTTGCGAACCGTTTTGATGGAGGCCAGCGCACCTTCAAGCAACTGCTTGTTCTTCATCGAAGAGAAAATCTCTTCGATCAGGATGTGCTTGGGCACACCGAGATTGGCGGGGTTGTAAACAACGTCGTTGATGCGCCGCAGCAGCCACACCATCAGGGGTTCGATCAGGTCGGCGTACTGCTCGTTGTTGACTCCCTGGAAGTCGAAGCACTGAAGCCGTGACAGCGAGAGGCTGTCCTCCACGTTGTCGAAGACGGCGTTGTAGATGCCTTTGCCGACCCACTTCGATAGGTAACGGTCGAGCTTCTTGGGAAGAAAGAGATTGGAAAGCCGGCGATTTTCCGGATCATAGAGATACATCGCCTGTACTGCCCGATGGATCACGTCATCGTCTTCTGGCTCGAGCTCCGCTCCCCCGTTCACCAACAGAAGCTTCACAAACGAGTACAGGAACTTGATGTTTGCTTCGGTCGGTTCCAGGGCGAACGGATTGATGCGCGGTCCGTCTTTGCCGACGCGGTCCACACGACCGCCGTACAGGTCGACAACGCTTTCGTAGCTGCCGCCGATATCGAAGATGTAGGTGAACCCGCCGTACTTCTGTTCCAGCGCAATGATCTGATTGCCATGAACCGACTTGCCCGTGCCCGTCGGCCCCAGAATGAGCATCACCCTGACACCGTCCACATATACATCCTGAAAGAACGGTGTCCGCGTGCGAGTCTCCAGGACGTTCAGGTATTCGGCGTTCAAGTCCTCGGAATGCGGGTGACCAAGATGAGGAGCGAACACAGAGGACAGCCGGGCTTGATGGTCCTCCGCCAGCCACTGGGGGTGCACCCGGGCGTCCACGAAAACGCGATGCACGGCGGGGATCACTGAGCGCAACCCCTCACGCGTGTCCGCAGCGACCAGCAGCCGCAGGGAATATTCCCTTGCGCCTTCTTGTCGAGAGCCCGGATGACTTCGCTGAGGTCGTCGATGTTGTTGTTCGCCGCCTTTGCTCCGGCTCCGGTTTCGAGCGAGGCTGTGTCACGGCCACTCATCACCCTGCTCAGAACTCCCACCTTGAAGAACGAGATGAACTTCTCTTGGGCGTCGATCTCCTTGCGGGCTGCCGCTGCCGACTTCACGCGCCAGGTGGAGCAAAGAACGCTGTCACAGTCGAGAGTGAGCAAGGCGGAGAACTGGCAGGGGCGCGACGCTTCGGGCGTAGTCATCAGGGAAAACATCTGCACATAGCGTTTGCCGACTTGGACATGGTCGCTATGCCACGCGACCGGAGTCTTGGCGATCTGGCGATCGACACCCGTGTCGGAGCGAAGCTCATCGTCTCCGGCCCATTGCTCCAGGTTGAAGAGATAGCTGAAGAACTTGAAAGTCGAGCTTTTATCGAGGAGCCTGAGCCCCAGCGAAGATCCGAGGTGACCTTCAAGCAATGTGGCCGTCTTCTCCAGCTCGGAAAGTAGCCTTGCGTTTTCTCCGGCGTTCTCCGTCGGCTTCTTCTCGAAAGCCTTGCCTTTCGCGGGTTCGACCGTCAGGCACCAGTGCAGGTCGATGGAACGGAGTGCGGCGTTCTGTTGAAGAAAGTCCAGCCGGTCCGACACGAACACCTCGGTGATGGTGCTGTTGTACTTGAGCTGGCGCGGCAGATCGTAGCCGGACAGAACACGCGTGTACTGATACAGGCACGAGCCTTCCGGCAGGCCTCGCAGTGCGCCCTCGATAGACCGCACCCGCGAGTCAAGTTCGAGGTCGGTCAGGCTTTCTTCGTCAACGCCCGTGAGCTGGAACAGGCATCCGTAGCCTCCGCCCTTCAAGGCGAAGATGTTCGAACTCACGAAGCGGGAGATCGGAACGATGCTGCAAGCCGCTCCCGCTTTCGCAAACCATGGCGTGTGTTTCTGTTGTTCAGTGTTTGCGGGGGTCATAGTAGGACTTCTGACTGAGGCTCAGGCCCCATAGTTGAAACATCTTTGGGTGTTTGCGGACGGCCAGCCATGCGCCGCCCGAAAGCATTGGAAAGCTCAAGATCGCGATGATTCGGAACCCAACGAGGAAAACCGTTACGGTCACGAACACAATGGCCATCCACGTCGAGAGTTCAAGCCCGAGCTTGGCTCTCGGCCTGTTCAGAGCCTGGTTGATCGGTAACGGTTCTCCCCGCCTGGTCATGTGCATGGCAGCCCCTACATCTGCTGACCGGTTAGAGAACCGATCCAACCGGCGCCCCAGCCCAGCACGCCAGCGCCGAAGAGCGCACCGAAGATGCCGGGAATCGCGTCCTGGAACCTCCCGCTCATCATCCGTATGCCAGCGAAGATCAGGCCACAAAAGCAGATGACGGCACCGGCGTAGATGGCGAACGTCTTGAACGTTCCCATCAGCGTCGTCGCGCCGGAGAAGTCCATCGTGCCCTGCGCGTGAGCCGCAGTAGCGAACGACAGCGCGAGCAGGGCCGGGCCAAGGATGCGACCGGCACGGGCGGCGTGCTGTTTGGACCGAACGATGGATCGCTGAATTGCGGGTCGAAAAGACGACCGGCTGGAACAGGTTTCCAGCCGGAATGGTTGGTGGGTTTGCTTCACGTTTGCACCTCCTGCTGACTTCACTTCGTCAGCGATGAAGCAAACGTAAGGCGCGCCGGAATGCCGCGTCCAATAACTTCCAGGGAGAGCACTATAACCAGAGGGAATAGCGTTTCGATTTTGCTGAGGAAACTCGCGCTTTCGTGTTTTCGAGCTTGTGGAGATCCCAACAATACTGTCGCTGGATTACTTGATCGCGCTCGAAGGCTGGTCGGCGACGATCCGAACGTCATAAATCGTCGGTTCACCATTGCCCGTTGGGCCAACGAACAGATGGTAGGGGCCGGCCGCTTTCCCATTGAGGAGCATCTTCACGTCCAGAGACAGAACGTCAACCTCAAGAACCGTCTCACCCGTTGCGCTCGCCACGACATCTTTTCCGTCAAGGTCTCGTGTCAGACGCAAAGTGTAGACACCGCTCTGTGCTGTCGAGGGAAGAACGACCTTGAGCTTTAGATTTGACGCCGGCAATACGAAGGTCTGCGTGCGTGCCCTGGGCGGCCCGCCGGGAATCTGATTTGCACGAAGATCGATGACTGCGGACACCAGTTCATTGTTTTCTGTGGCCGGGGCTGGAATCCCGATCGGTCGTGTGTCAATCGGCGGGTTTTCGAGTGCCGGATTTCCGGACGAAGAATGTCGGGGTGGCCTCGGCTCGAGCCGGGTCGGCTTGTGTGGATCTTCCTGCTTTGGAGCAGGTGTGACAGAGCTATTGTCCTTGGGAGGGGCGAGACCGCCGCGCGGCGGCGTATTGATGGCAATCTGCTGCGGAACTTCGTTGCTGCCGAAGTGATGCCGAAGAGCGAAGGCGCCGCCGGCGACGGCTACCAACAGTCCAGCGGCAACCGCCCACCCGACGAAGCGCCGTTTTGCGGATTGCTTGCTTTCCCAATCCAGCCTGTAGCCGCGGTACTCGGCAAAACACTCTGAACAGTCCGCCATGTGCAGGCGCGCCGGATCGGTTACGGGCAGACGGTTCTCGGCAGCGGCTTTCAGTGTTTCTTCAGGAGGGCAGCCAATGCGCTCCGGGTTTGGATTCTCTTCCAGGAAGAACTGCCGCACGATATCAAGAGAAGGATCAGTCGTTTTCATCGTGCTCCTTCCTTGAGAGCTGAGTGGGTTTGGAACTCAAGATGGCCTGAAGCCGCTCTCGTAAGCGCTGTACGGCTTTCGCCGCCGCGCTGTACCTAATGCCCAAAGCCGATGCTATTCCTTGCGGACTCGTCACATCTTGCTGGAGAAGTATAAAGATTTGGCGGTCTCGTTCGTTGAGCTGACTTCGTAGCTCGCGGAAGAGTACCTGACGCTCGATGTATCGGGCGCTTTGAAGCTCTGGCCCTGCCCTTGCGTCCAGTTCCTGATCTGTGCCGACAGACACCTCACGGGAACCGCTACTCCGAAAGTGCTCCCTGATTCTGGATTGCAAGGCGGCGGATGCGTAGCGTCTTGGAGACGCCACCAGAGTTTCTTTCTCAGCCATGTACACGCCAATCTGCTCGGCCCACGTCGCCAGCAAAGAAGAATCGACGTTCGGATAGTCGTGCGCTGCCCGTTGATGAGCCGATTCCACAGCTGCTCGGAGCCCTGGAGCAATGGCTTGGCCCTGTCGGTCAACCAGAAAAAGAAGTGCGTGGCCCATGCGGTTCAGTTTTCGATCCAAAAATCTCAGCCAGAGGGTGTCAAAAACCGCCGTCGAAATCCATCTGTTAAGTAGA
Source organism: uncultured Acidobacteriaceae bacterium (assembly GCA_964235665.1). GTDB lineage: Bacteria > Acidobacteriota > Terriglobia > Terriglobales > Acidobacteriaceae > Edaphobacter. Next base: position 556,630 of record CAXSAY010000001.1, on the reverse strand, counting down.
GGCTACCAAGAACCGCATGACGACCCGGAAAACCATGGCATTCGCGCACCGCTGTCCAAGCTGTGGCACCGTCGTGCCTGGGCGCGACTTCAACCAAAGGACCGTCGCGACGGGAGTCATCACCTGTCCTCGTTGCGAGGCTTCCGGGCCAATCATCGTGCATATTCTCACCTCGGAGGAGCTTTCCAAGACATGGCTCAAACGACCTCAGACTCATGGAGGCCGCCGTTGCAGTAGCGGAAGAACTGAACTTCTCGCGGGCATCGCGGCGGCTACGTATTTCGCAACCAGCCCTCACTAAGAGAATCGCCGACCTGGAGGGTCGATTTACGCTTACGCTCTTCGAGCGGGACAGCCAGGCCGTCGCCGTAACCGATGCCGGCAGGGCCTTTGTAGAACATGCTCGGTTGGCCATCCTGCATAGCGAACGTGCGGTGCAGTCAGCTCGTGCGGCCCTGGCCAACGCAGAAACGATCCTTCGGGTCGGCAAGACGCCGCACGGAGACCCCTTTTTGGTCTCTACCTTGCTTTCCTTGCGCCTGCCGCTGTACCCCCGTCTGAAAGTGGAACTCTCCAGCGGCTATCCTGCAGACCTCCTGCATGGCGTGCTGTCGGGCACGCTTGATCTGGCCCTCGTCACCGACCCCACGGAAAACGCTGCACTGTCCATGATGAAAGTCGCAGAGGAACCCTTCTACGTCGCTCTTTCGGAAGATAACCCTCTTGCAGACTTTGCCGCGTTACATCTGACCGATATAGACGGCTGTCCCTGGGTGCTCTTTGCCAGACCGGCTAATCCTGTCGTGTACGACACGTTGCTCAGGGTAGCGAGTGAACGGGACATACATCCAGGTGAGTTGCATGACGTGCTCGCGCCCGAAGAAGCATATCTGTATATCGCAGACCGGAACGCGCTTGCTCTACTCACGAAAAATGCGGCTTTGCGAATCGCTCGGGACGGCATTACGATCCGTCCTCTGGCTGAACCTCGGCTCACACATAAGACCTACCTGGCCTGTCGTGCGGACAACGAATCGAAGCCCGTAAGCGAGATGGTACGGGGATTTGGCCGCAAACTGCGTGCGCTACAAGGAAGCTCTTAAACCGTTCCTATGCCTGAGCGGAAGCTCGAAGCCGCTGCATTATGCAGCGGCTTCGTTTTGTTCTGCGACTGCGCAGTGAAGGCATTCTGCAAATCGGGCGTTTGAGGCCACGCTATTCCTTTTAGGAATAGTTGAAATACCAGAAGTTATTGGACACGGGACAGTGTGTCCAGCACGATAGGCCAAGCCATGCCGGAAGGCGTGAAGCTCGGAGCCATTCATGCCAAACCACCAAACATCCCGTGCCCTAGCCGTACAACCGCAAGAATCACGAGAGAGCCTGCAAAGGCCTCTGACTCCCTCCATGACTACACATGCTGACACCAACACCTCTATGGCTTTCGATCCGCTCCTGACTGCCGAGGATGTGGCGAAGCGCCTGAAGGTCAGCACAGATTGGGTCTGGGATCATTCATCTCGAAAGAAGCCGTTCCTGCCTGTCATCAGAATGGGCGATGGGGCGCTTCGATATCGCGCGAGCGGTATTGAAGCGTTTATCGATGAGAGGGAGCGGCTAAGCGCCCTACGTCGTCGCGCGAACTGATAGACAGCGAGCGCTTGATCCGACGTGTTTGTCCCTGCGCATCAGCTCCGTCATTGGAGGGGCGATGTCTTCCTAACCCTCGAATATGGCAGTAAAATAAGGTATCGCGCCCATCTTTCCCGCCACAGAACTGAGGAAACCAATGGGTTCTACGCACCAGCGAGGCTATGTCACGCCTCGGGCAAAGCAATGGTACGGATACTACCGCAAGGTAGTGAACGATCCGGCCACCAACGAGCAGAAGACAGTTCGTGTTCCCGTGAGTCTCGGGCTGAAATCCAACATGACGAAGACGGAAGCCCGTCAAGCACTTGAACGCGAAATTACAAAGCAACTGGGGCAGCCCGGTTCTCCAACCCGAATCATGAATGACGGTTCGGTCACGTTCGCTTGGTTTGTCGAGAATCGCTTCTTACCGCTGAAGGAAGCGGTTTGGAAAGAGGAAACGGCGAAAACCAAGAAGGTGCTGATTCAGCTTGATCTCGTCGAGCCTTTAGGCGAAATCCCGCTGGCCAACTTCGATAAGTTCAGCTTGCAGTTGCACCTCAACAAGCTGGCCAAAACAGGGTCTAAGGATCGCGTCTTGCAAATGCGTGCATATCTTCGGGACATCTTCGCCGAGGCTGTTGATCAGGACTTCCTCGTCAAAGACCCTGCACGCAAAGTAAAGGTGCCTGTGCATTTACGTGCCACAGACACCACTACGCTCACTTGGGATCAACTCAGGATGACTCTCTCGAAGCTGACGCTTCGGGACCGCATCTTGCTTGAGCTCGACATGACGAATGCCCTCCGTCCGAGCGAGTTGTTCGCATTTCGTTGGAAGCGCTTCGACTACCAAGCGTCGACTCTCACCGTGGCGGAGACTGTCTACAAAGGCACTCTCCGGGACTGGGGGAAGACCAAGAAGAGTCTCGCGGTCATCCATGTTCCGCGAGAACTTGCCGACGATCTGCACGCATGGCGTCTTGAGTGCGAACAACGTGCTCGGGAAATTGCGGCGAGAGACAAGTCGAGGTCTTCGGTTTTGTCGCAGGATGCCTTCATCTTCGCCAACGAAGCTGGAGGTTTTCTTGACACCGATAACTTTCGCAATCGGGTGTTGCGCAAAGTTGCTCGCGACCTGCAGTTGCCCAAACTGACGTTCCAGGTCATTCGCAGAACCATTGCGACCCTGGCACAGAATAAGGGGACAGTGAAGGACATCCAAGGCGTGCTCCGGCACTCACGCACCGCTACCACCACGGATGTGTACATGCAGGAGATTCCGGAGAGTGTGCAATCGACCATCAACTCCATCAATTTGGAACTGCGAAAGTCGAGCGCACAAAGCCCGGAGACACCGAAAAAGGCGGCTTCAACCGGGCTGGTTGTTAGGAGTCGGCACAAGCCTTCTGCGTCCCTGACACAAGATGACACAAAGTCTTGGGAAGGAGGGAGTGCCTCTCTTCCTGCATGTGCTTCATTCTAAAGGGGTTGTTTGGTGGACCTGATCGGGATCGAACCGATGACCTCTTCCATGCCATGGAAGCGCGCTCCCAGCTGCGCCACAGGCCCACTCTCTCAGGAAGGACCTCTTCATTCTCGCGGACGGACGCCCTTTCGTCAATGCGCTCTGCCCGGAGCAGGCCGTTCGGGAAGGGAACATTTGGGCCCGGCCCGGTGTCTAAAGTTCCTAGAGTGAGCGAGCACTCGGCCGCCGGCGGCGCAGTTTCCTCGCAGCTTGCACGTCGTACCCCGTTGGTCGTACTTTAGAGGACACTCCGTTGATCCAGGCAGGCGCTATCGTGGGACATCTGGCAAGTGCGATCGGCTTCTCCACCGAAGAAGCCACCCTCATCGCCGACCTCAAGGCCGGCTCCGAGGAAGCGTTCGGCATCCTGATCGCGCAGTACCATCAGCCGCTCTTCTCTCTCATCGCGCGCAGCCTGGATGACCCGGTCGACGCCGCCGACATCACGCAGGAAGTCTTCATCAAGGTCTTCCGCTCCATCCGCAGCTTCAACGGCGGCTCCAGTCTGAGAACCTGGCTCTATCGCATCGCTCTTCATGAGGCCTCAAACCAGCGCCGCTGGTGGTCCCGTCACAAACGTCGCGAAATCACCATTGATACACCCCTCTTTGACGTCGAGGAAGACGCTCCAACCCTCGCCATGCTCCTCGCCGACAGCCACGGCACACCGCTTGATCACGCCGAGCAAAGCGAGCTGCGGGCCGCCGTTGAGCAGGCCCTTCGTGCCCTTCCTGAGGCCTTTCGCACCGTCGTCGTCCTTCGCGAGATGGAAGGGTTCGCCTATGAAGAGATCGCGGAGGTACTCGGCGTAAATCTCGGCACGGTCAAGAGCCGCCTCACCCGCGGTCGTCATCTTCTGCGCGACCTTCTGCGGCCCTGCCTCAAGCCCACCCGCTCTGAGCCCGTTGTGGCTGCACGGAGGTCCGCATGAACCAGCTAGTCACCAGCAACGAGCTGCAACTTGTCTCCGACAGCTGCGACGCCGTCCGCTCCGGGCTCTCAAACTATCTCGACGGCGCCGTCACAGGGGTGGAGATGCAGCGGATCGGCGACCATCTGGAGCTCTGTTCCGGATGCGCTGCGGAGTTCGCCCTCGCCCGGACCATGCAGGAGACGCTTGCCATTCTCGGGCCCACCCGCGTTCCCGCCGACCTCAGCCTGCGGCTTCGGCTGGCCATCTCGCATGAAGGCCGGCGCAGCTGGTCCAGCCGGTTCGACCGCCTCACACTCAAGTGGCAAAACGCCTGCCGGCCCCTCGTTCTGCAAGCCTGCGCTGGCATGGCCGCCACCGTCATCTTTCTCGGCACCATCCTCTTCCTGCTCGGCGCCATGAGCACCGCCAACCCCGTCATGGCCAATGATGAGCCGCTCGGCGCCATCACTGCGCCGCACTACCTCTACTCCGTAGCCGATGTGCAGCCCGTGGCAACCACGGAAGACAGCACGGTCGTGGTTGACGCCTCCATCAACGCCCGCGGCGAGGTCTATGACTACCGGATCATCTCCGGTCCGGAGGATGCTGCTCTTCGCAATCAGATCGCGGACCGCCTCCTCGGCAGTGTCTTCCGCCCCGCCAGCGTCTTCGGAGCGCCGGTTCGTGGCCATGTGTTGATGGCGTTCTCTGGCGTCTCCGTTCGCGGCTGACCTTCCCCCGTCCTCCCTCTCGCGCATCGCTTGCACGTTGTCCCTGCGCTCTCCTACACTCCATGGGTGCGTCGAAACCCCATCGTGTCCCTCCACCTCCCCGGCAGCAGCACCGCGTTACCCACCACAGTCCCCGCTGCCCGATCGCACCGCGGCTACCCCCTCGTTGCCGGTCTTCTCCTGTTAGGCCTGTGCGCCTCCGCCTCGATCAGCCAAGCCCAGAAGCAGACGCAAACTCCTGATTCCTCCTCAAGCAGCAGCGGCGGCCAGGAGTCCTCCACTCGCGTCGCGCAACCCGAGGCCACCGGCTCCGCGGTCACCCTCGAAACCAGTGAGCCCCTCTTTGACCTCGCCGTCGCCCTCAATACCTGCGGCTACGACGCTGACCTCGCCGCCTCACATCCCCTCCGGTCCACCATCCGGCGTCAGGTAGCGACCGCCGTCGCCGCCTCGGCCGAAGCCGGAAAGTCCCGCGACGCCCTTTGCACCTATATCCAGCAGCACACCCTGTCCGACCCCGGCCTCAACGTCGCCCAGTATGTCTCCCTTGCCCTCTACACCTCACCGAACCTGACCCCGACCGCGGATGAAACCGAGCTCCCGCCCGATTCCACGCAGGTCGTCAACATCCTTCCGTTGGTTCATAACTTCGCAGACGCCACCCACCTCCACGCCATCTGGATCGAGAATCGGCCCGCCTACACGGCCCTTCTCGACTCGGTCCACGACCCGCTCACGAAGATGATCCTCAACACCAACATCTATCTGCGTGCGCCCATCTCCAGCTATGACGGCCGACGCTTTCTCGTCCTGCTTGAGCCCATGCTCGCCCCCTCCGCCGTCAACGCCCGCATCTACGGCCCGAACTACACCATAGCCGTCTCGCCTTCCGCCTCAAACGCCTTCCATATGGAGCAGATCCGCCACACCTACCTCCACTACGAAGTCGAGCCCATGATCTACGCGCGCTCCTCGGCCATCGAACGCCTGCAACCCATCCTCAAATCCGTCCAGGCCGCGCCCATCGACTTCGCGCATAAATCCGATATCGTCTCGCTCATCACAGAGTGTCTGATCAAAGCCATCGAAGCCCGCACCATGGATACCGGCCTCACCCCACCCCCCAAGCCCGCTGGTCTGCGTGAGCGCGTCGACTTCGAAAAGTACGATGCCGCAAAGAATCTCTATGAGCGCCAGACCGAGGCCAGCCGGCGCAACGCGGCTGATCTCAGCACCCGGCACGGCTGGGTTCTGACCGACTACTTCTACGGGCAGCTCATCGACGAAGAACGCAACAACATTAGCCTCAAAGACAACATCGGTCAGATGGTCTACGGCATGGACGTCGATCGGCAGGCCCACGAGGCAAAACAGGTCGCCTTTCTCCCCGACGAGTCACACGATGTCGTCCGTCGCGTCGCCCTCCCGCCCACCGGTCTGCGCCTCGCTGAGATGAAGCTCATGCAGGGTGACGCTCCAGCCGCCGAAGAGCTCGCAAACAAGGCCCTAGCCGATCCCGCCGGCGATCACGCCGAAGCCAACTATGTCCTCGCCCGCATCGCCCTGCTCGAGCGCCAGCCGGAACAGGCCATGACTCACTTTGAGGCCGCACTGTCGAACGCTCGCAACCCGCACACCGTCGCCTGGACGCACATCTATCTTGGCCGTCTCTACGATGTGCAGCCTGATCGCAGAAAGGCTCTCCAGGAGTATCAGGCCGCTCTCGCCGTCAACGGCGCCCCCGCTGACACCCGCGCCGCCGCGGCCACCGGCCTGAAGACCCCCTTCGCCCTGCCCAGGCAGCAGGCTCCCGCCGAAGACGAGAAAGACGTCGACCCCAGCGGCAAAGCCGAAAAGGACGCCTACAACCCGAACGGTAAACTGTAACGCCTCGGCATCCGTACTGTAAGAGAGCCAGCATCGATAGAGCGCCTCGGGACCCCATCGCGTGACCCACACCAGACTGAAATCCGAGGCGACTCGCTCGCGACCGTCCACCCCGCGCCGGCCCGAAACCTTTGCGACTGGTCACGCCTTTCACGATCACCATCTGCTCGAGATCGCTCTCACCCACAGCTCCCTCCTGCACGAAGATCCATCCCTCCGCAGCAGCGGCACAGCTAGTCCCCCGCCCGATAACGAGCAGCTTGAGTTCCTAGGCGATGCCGTTCTCAGCCTCGTCGTCGCCGAGATCCTCTTTCGCAACTTCCCCACCGCCCGTGAAGGCGATCTCACCCGTCTGCGCGCCTCCGTCGTCAGCAGCAAACATCTTTCATCTGTAGCCACTCGGCTTCGCCTCGGAGCCCATCTCCGTCTCGGCCGAGGAGAAGACCGCAGCGGCGGCCGTCGCAAACCCGCCCTGCTCGCGGACGCGCTTGAGGCTGTCATCGCCGCCCTCTACCTCGATGGCGGCCTCCCCGCCGCGGCCGCCTTCATCGAGCGAGAGGTCATCGCTCCCGCACTTGCTGATCTCCGCCGGGCCCTTGCGGAGGGCGCTGCCATCGGCGATTACAAGTCAGCCCTGCAGGAGCGTCTGCAGGCCAGCGGCCTCGGTCAGCCCAGGTATGTGCTCACTGCGGAAAGCGGTCCCGATCACCAGCGTCTCTTCCGCATCGCCGTGGAAATCCATGCCGCGGATGGCGCCACCACTCCCTTGGCCGAGTCTGAAGGCTCCACCAAGAAGCGGGCCGAGCAGGAGGCCGCCCGTCTCGCTCTCCTGCATCTGGAGCGCGCGCCGGCCCCCGGTCCTCCTGCGTCCGCGGAGCCGGCCTCGTGAGCCTCGATCCCCTCGTCCCCCCACTCAGCTCCCCCGCTTCCTTGCCGGCCGGCAGCACCGCCGCTGCCGCCGAGAACACCCTTCTCCTCGCCCTTCAGGCTCTGCTCTCCATCATCATCGTCGCCATCTTCATCATCACCTTCACCGTGCAGCCCTTTCGCATCCCCTCCGCCTCCATGGTGCCCACCCTGCTCGTCGGCGACTTCCTTCTCGTCGACAAGCAAACCGCCGACCGCGATCTGCCTCCGCTGGCCCCCGGCAAGATCCATCGCGGCGACGTCGTCGTCTTTCACTTCCCCGCCAATCCCTCCGTGCACCTCGTCAAGCGCGTCATCGGCCTCCCCGGCGAACGTCTACGGATGCACGACGATCAGGTCTTCATCAACGGCAAATCGCTCGACGAGCCCTACGCCGTCTATCGCCCGTCCGCACCCGACAGCTTCCGCGACAACTTCCCCCGCCTCACCACCACCGATCCCGACGTCGACGCCACCTGGTGGATGCAGCTCCGCCGTCTCGAAGACCACGGCGAGCTCCGCATCCCCGCGGACCACTACTTCGTCCTCGGCGATAACCGCAACAACAGTGAAGACAGCCGCTATTGGGGCCTCGTCCCCATTCAGGCCATCATCGGCAAGCCGCTCCTCGTCTACCTCTCGCTTCGCGAGCCTGAGACCGACGACCGCAACGTCCCAGACGATAGCTCCGCCAAACGGCCCGGCGTCCTCGCCAATCTCCGTTCGCTCGCCCGCTGGCATCGCGCCCTGCACATCGTTCGCTGACCGCCCGCCCGTCCCGCAAGGAGACGGTACACTGACATCCGGAGCCATGATGACGACCACGCTTTCCGAGCCAAACGAACCCAAAGCGTCCCCCGGCCCGGAGACGTCGGCCGAGTCGGCGAACCTTGCCAATCGCACCGAGACTCCGCTCGAGTCGCTCTCTTCCATCTGCACCGTGCTCGCCGTTGGCCTCTTTGTCATGACCTTCGTCTTCCAGAACTTCGAGATCCCCTCCGCGTCCATGGTCAAGACGCTCCTCATCGGCGACCATGTCCTCGTCGATCGCATCTCGCTCGCGCCCCCTTCCCTTTGGGCGAAGTTCCTCCACTACCGTGACGTGCGGCACGGCGACGTCATCGTCTTCTTGAAGCCCAATCCCGAGACCCCCGACCTCTTCCTCGTCAAGCGCGCCATCGGTCTCCCCGGCGATCACATCCACCTCCGCAACGGTGTCGTCTACCTCAACGGCGTCGCCCAGAACGAGCCATTCGCCGCCAGGCCCGTCGAAGACGGCAACCCGCAGCACGCCTACGACGCATACCGCGACGACTTCCCTAATGGCGGTCAGGCCTACAGCAACATCACCGCGCTCTGGGCCGAAGAGATGCCGAAGTATGTCCAGAATGGCGATCTCGTCGTTCCTCCCGGCAAGGTCTTCGCCCTTGGCGACAACCGCACCGAGTCCCTCGACGGCCGCTACTGGGGCTTCGTTCCCCGCGAAAACATCGTCGGTCGCCCCATGTTCGTCTATTGGTCCTTCCAGACCCCCGCCAGCCAGATCGAAAAGCAGAGTGTTGGTGATCGCATCTCCTTCATGGGCCACGTCCTCCTGCACATCGTCGATCAGACACGCTGGCGCCGCACCCTCCATCTCATCAGGTAGCCCCGACCGAGCCGCCATCCGAGTCCAGACCGTAGCCCAACTCCCCGTGCCAGCCACCCCCCGCACCGGAGATCGAGAGCCATGCAGCCCCAGACCTACCCGCCACGCGTCCTGACGGAAACTTCCGGGCGAAAGCTCGCCGCGCGCGTCCCTCGCCCGTCAGCGCGCGCCTGGGCCCTCATGCTGCTCTGCCTTGTTCTTCTCCTGCTCACGGTCGTGCCGCCCCTTGTCAGCCTCAGCCGCTATCAGCGACGCGTCGCCACCAGCATGTCCGAGGTCCTCGGCCGCCCCGTCCACCTCGACCACATCACCCTCAATCTCCTGCCGCTTCCCAGCTTCACCCTCCAGAACCTCGTCATCGATGAGGCCGCCCCCTTCGGCAACGAACCCATCATCCGCGCCAACGCCGTCAACGTCCGTCTGCGCATCGGCTCGCTCTGGCGGCATCGCGTCGAGTTCTCCCGCATCACCTTCACCGATCCCAGCGTCAACCTCGTCCATCTCCCGGACGGCCGCTGGAACCTCTCCGGCATCCTCCTCCAGGCCTCCCATCTGGACACCGCCCCGACCGCCCAGCGCAGCGCCGGCGTCGCGCCCCGCTTCCCCTACATCGAGGCCACCGGCGCCCGCATCAACCTCAAACTCGGCCAGGAAAAAACCCCCTTCTCCCTCACCGAGGCCGACTTCGCCCTTTGGCTACCGCAGCCCAACCAGTGGAAGATGCGCATCAGCGCCAAACCGGCCCGCACCGATACCAACGTCTCCGACACCGGCACCCTCCAGATCGAGGCGAGCCTCAATCGTGCCTCCACCCTCGGCGCCCTTCCCCTCACCGCCGATGCCACGTGGACCGACGCTCCCCTCGGCGCCACCAGCCGCCTCCTCACCGGCGAAGACGCCGGCGTCCGCGGCCAGATGAACCTCTCCGCCCACCTTGCCGGCCAGCTCGCCGCCGCCCGCCTCCAGATCCGCGCCCAGATCGACACCCTCCATCGCGCAGATTTCGTCCCCGAGCACACCCTCTTCGTCGATCTTGACTGCACCGCCCTCGCCACCCACGTCTTCCACTCCGTTGAGGACCTCCGCTGCAGCTGGCCCGTGCCCGACAGCAAGGGAGCCCGCATCGCCCTTACCGGCAGCCTGCCTGATCTCCTCGACCTCCGCCACACCGCCCAGCTTCAGGTCGGCACCTCCCACCTGCCCGCCTCCGTCCTCTCCACCTGGGCCCACGTTCTCTCCGCCCACATTCCGGCAGACACCCAGGCCACCGGCCTCCTCTCCGCCACCGCGCAGTTCCCCGGCCCACAGCCCGGCAGCTGGGATGGCCACGCCACCTTTGAAGATCTCGTCCTCCTCGGCGGCCACCCGGGCGAGACCCCCCTCACCCTCGGCGACATCTCCCTCGGCACCGTCGCCCGGGGCGCCGTCGAGCTCGCCCCGGCCGCGCTTCCCCTCGGCGGCCACGATCCCGCCCTCCTCGAGGGCTCCGCCGACGCCCAGGGCTACACCCTCCACCTCTCCGGCATGATCAGCATCCCCCGCCTGCTCGCCCTCGCCGCCGACGCCCCTCAGTTCGGCGAAGGCCTCGCCGCGGCCCTTCCCAAAAACCGAGCCGCCGGTCCAACCCGCCTCGATCTCACCGCCCACCGCCCGTGGGGCTCAGCCCAGCTTTGGACCGACACCCTGAACCACCCCGCCCCACCGCCGCAGCCGCGTCCCACCCGCCGCCGTTCCCGCCTGACCCACCACCGCTGAGCCACTCCCCCTAGAACACCAGATCCCGCTCATGCCGGCTCGTCCCCATCTCCGGCACGCTTCCATCGTTCACCTCCACCTGCTGCGGCTTGCTCTGAAACAAAATCCGCGTCGACGCCACGCCGCCCCCTGGAACCCGCAGCCGCTCGGTCGCCGTCAGCTCGCCCGATCGCACCGTCACCGGAACCTCCGCCGCAGCCCCACCCTCGTTCCGCACCTCCACCGCCACCAGGTAGCCCTCACTCGCCCCCGACCGCCCCGGATTCGCCCGCGCCGCCGCACTCACAATCGAGAGATCCGGCAGCCCCTTGTCCGCCAGCACCCAGTCCGCAAAAAACCACCGAAGATCCTTGCCCGAAGCACTCTCCAGCGCCGCCTCAAACGCCTTCGCCCCCCGATCCCCCACCGGCCGGCTCCGCAACTCCGTGAACGCCTTCTTCATCGCCTCATCGCCCGCCAGTCCGCGCAGCATCCACAGCACCGCCACCGCCTTGTTGCGATAAAACACCTCCCGGCTCGCCGTCACCAGCCCACCCGCGCCGTCCGCCGCCGACTCCGCCAACACCAGCGCCGCCCGCTGGTCGTCAAGCTGCGCCAGGGCCGCCTGCCGTCCATGCTCGCGTTCAATGGCCACCATCGGCAGAAACTGCGCCACCCCTTCATCCAGCCACACCTCGTCGGAGGCAAACCACGCATGACTCAGCAAATGCACCATGGCGAAGCTCGTGTCCGCCTCATCGGCTGACTCAACCAGCAACGCCCCTTGCGCAAACGGCTGCCCCAGATGATCCACCAACACCGGCTGCCGCTCCCGTGGCCCGCCCAGCCACTCCGTCACCGTCGCCCGCGCGTCCCTCGCCGCGCCCTCCACGCGCTCCGCCGAGCCAGCATCCGTCGTCACAATCCCTACTGTTTTGCCCTCTATCTGCGGCGCCGCCGTCACCACAAACAGGCTTGGCGAGCCAAACCCCAGCGGCGTCGCCGGCGCCTCGCCCACCGCGATGCCCGCCGGCTGGCTCGCCGTCTCGCCCGCATCTTCCTCAAGCGGCCGCAGCGTCACACTCCGGCCGCAGAAGAACGCCGTCGCCGGTGCCGTCCCGCTGTACTCCACCTGCAGTCGCAACCTCGCCGTCGTCAGGCTCTGCCGCTGCCGTTCCCTTCCCATCGCCACGGCGAGGCGCGCCCCATCACCCAGAAAGACCTGCGGCGCACTCACCGGATACCACAGCACATCGCCAAACCCGCGCAGAAACGTGCCATCATCCCCAATCCCATCCCAGTCCGCCCGCTCCGCATCCGCCGCTGGCACGCCGCTTCGTTGCAGCCGCTCCGACGACCGCTCAATCGTCCCCGAGTAGATCGTCGTCAGCTCCGTCGTAGCCCCCGGCGCCAGCGCATGCGCCAGCGAAACCACCGCTTCGCTCTCCGCCCCCGTATGGTCCGTGTCCGTGTCCAGTCGGTGCCGCTCCATCGTCAGCTTCACCGGTGCACCTGCCCCCGCCCGCTCTGAGACCGCCTCCCACTCGAGCGTCGACGAGAGCTCGAGCGCAATCCGCGAAAGCGGCGTCGTCCCGTCGTTCCGCACCGTGATCCGTGCCACGGCATTCAGCCGGCTCTCCGCGGGCCTCAGATGCACATCCAGATCGTAGGCCGCTACGCTTACGGCCTCCTTCTCCGCATCGGGCAGCGTCTTCTGTTCCTTACGAGCCGGCACGCCCTCCTGCAGCTTCCCTGCTCCCTGCTCGACAGCTGGCGTGCCACCGACCCCAGTCGTCGCCTGACCGGACGGCTGTTGCGCTCCGCCCCATATCGCGCAGCCCAGCAGCGTCAGCGCCGCGAGCGACAGCGATCGTCCCCTCAACTACCCAATCCCTTGGGCGTCTTCGCCACCTTCGCAGCCGGTGCCGCAGGCCCCTTGCCGCGCCGCTGCCGCATCGCCTCGTACATCACCACCCCGCCCGCCACGGACACATTCAGGCTTGAAACCTGACCCGCCATCGGAATCCGCAAGAGGTGGTCGCACGTCTTCTTCACCAGGTCGTGCATGCCCTCGCCCTCCCGCCCCAGCACCAGAACGCAATTTGTCTGGAAATCAAACTCCGTGTAGTCCATCGCTCCCCGTTCATCGAGGCCGATCACCCAGAAATGCCGCTCCTTGGCCTGCTCGAGCGCCCGCACCAGGTTCGTCACCCGCGCAATCCGCACGTGCTCAACGGCTCCGGCAGAGGTCTTCGCCGCCACCGCCGAGAGCGGCGCCGACCGCCGCTCCGTCAGCACCACCCCGTTCACCCCCGCGCCGTCACACGTCCGCAAGAGCGCCCCGAGATTGTGCGGATCCTCCACACCATCGAGCGCCAGCAGAAACTGGTACCCGGCCTCCGGTCGCGGCGTCGTATTCGGCCGTCCAATCAGGTCCTCCAGCGCCAGCAGCTTGCGCTCCCGCACCATCGCCACCGCGCCTTGGTGCGTCTCCGTTCCGGCAACCCGCGTCAGCTGTTGTCGCGAGTCCGTCATCACCCGAACCCCCGCCTCCCGGCACTGCCGCGTCAGCCGCTCCAGTCGCTCATCCTTCCGCTCCCGCGCAATCAGCACATGATCGAGCGACCTCGGATTCGCCCGTACCGCCTCCTCAATCGGGTGCAGCCCGTACAAAACATCCATCCCCCCAGTCTACCGCGCAGTCACCCGCCGCCATGTCGCGCCGCCTCCCGCCGCAAGGCCACGCAGCCCGTTTCCCCAACGCCGAACCGCATACACCTGTCCACTCTGCCGTCCAGCTCCGTCCCCCCCCCTCTCTCAACGAACAATTCCCAGGTGGCGCAATTCCTCCACTCCCTCCGTCATACTGAAGTCGGAGGCTCAACCCGAAAGCCGAAGCGACGCTTCTCCCGCCCCCGCAGGGATCAGTCATACCGGAGATACACACCTAAGTCACCGCGAATGAAGATTTTGCCATCAAAGGGTAGGGAGGGGTATCCCCCATGCCGCATGGCCGTCTAAACTAGAACCTCGAGGGTCTCCCAAGAGACTTTTTACCCCAGGGGAGCGTCTCTACCAGACATGCGAGCGATGCCGATGCAGACGACCAGCGCCTCCGCCCTAGCCGCCGCCGCCCAGATCCAGGCGGATACCCTCGTCATCGCGCAGGGACTCAAGCGCCAGGATCCTGAACTGCTCGATCGTCTCATCGAGGAGTTTCAACATCGCCTCCTCCGCTACCTGCTCTTCCTGACCGGCAACCGCGAGGTCTCGGAAGACCTCTTCCAGGAGACCTGGATCCGCGTCCTCCTCCGCGGCGCGCAGTTTAACGGCAAGTCCCGCTTCGACACCTGGCTCTTCACCATCGCCCGCAACCTCGTCATCGACCTCTCGCGCAAGCGCACCATGGCCAGCCTCGACGAGATGAGCGAAGGCGGCGACAACGAACGGCCCTTCGAGATCGTCGACAACGAGCCGTCCCCGCTTGACCAGTTCCGCACCGGCGAAGATCGCGCCGAAGTACACCAGGTACTCGTCCACCTCGAACCTCGCTCGCGCGAGGTTCTCGTCCTGCGCTTCTACGAAGAGCTCAGCCTCGAGGAGATTGCCTCCATCACCGGCGCTCCCCTCTCCACCGTAAAGTCCCGTCTGTACCGTGGTCTCGCCTCGGTCAAGCCTGAGCTCGCAAAGCTTCGCTCCCTGCGCTCGAGCGAGGTTCCGGCATGAGCCACCCCAGCCAGCACGCAACCAGCCTCAAAGCCACACCCCCTGCGACCGGGCACACAGGCGACCCGTCGTCGGTTGCTGCCAGCGCCAGACTCGTCAATCGCACCCACCGCATCGTACGTGAGCGTGCGCAGAGCCTCCGGTCGCAACGCTCCCGCGGTCGCAGCCTTTGGATCCCGATGGCGGTCAGCGCCGCCTTCCTCCTCATCCTGTGCACAGCGATCTGGTCTCTCCTTGACCAATATGAGATCGCCCCTACCGGCATCCCGGACGCCAGCAGCCAGATCTTCATCTTTCTCCTCTGGTTCTTCCCCGCCTCTGCCGCCATCCTGGCCTTGGCCTGGTCTCGTCGAACCCACCCGGATCGTGAGTCGATCGAATGAACCTCTTCTCCGGCCAGCACCCGTCATCCGGGTCGTCAGAACCCAATCTCGTCCTCGCCAGCCATGAGGACGATCTCAGCGTCATTCCGGCCTGGTCGATCGCGCTCTCGATCCTCGTCTTCCTCGGCGTGCAGTACCTCTTCCACGTCGTCATGCCGCACCACAAGCACGAGATGCTTCCCGTGCGCCTCCTCATGGGCTACTCCTGGGGCACTGCCTTCGCCAGCTACGTCCTCCTGGTCGGCTACGTCAGTCGCGACGTCAGGCGTCGAAACATGTCCGCCGGTATCTGGATGCTTCTCGTGGTCCTCATGCCAGGCGGTATCGGCGCGGTAGTTTACTTCCTCCTCCGCAACCCCATCCAGAAGCGCTGCGCGCACTGCAGCACGGAGATTGCCTCCACCTTTCACTTCTGCCCGCAGTGTCAGTTCCAGATGGCGCCCGTCTGTGGTCGTTGCTTCCGCGGCGTCAAGATCACAGACATCTATTGCACCCAGTGCGGCCATGATCTGGCCGAGGACCACTCCCCCGCCCGCCTCCGCGCCTACAGTGACTAAGGGAGACCCGCCTGAGTGACTGCCCTCATCATCGACGACGAACCTTTAAGCCGCCAGGAGCTGCAGTTCCTGCTCGAAGATGCTGGCGGCGTCGAGATCCTGGCGCAGGGTACCAACGGCATCGAGGCCGTCGACCTCATCCGCAAACACCAGCCAGACCTCGTCTTCCTCGACGTCCAGATGCCCGGCCTCGACGGCTTTGCGGTCCTCAAAAAGCTCCTCGATCGCCACACACCCATGCCGCAGGTCGTCTTCGCCACCGCCTTCGACCAGTACGCTGTTCGCGCCTTTGAAGTGAACGCGATCGACTACCTGCTGAAGCCCTTTGACCGAAAGCGCGTTCTCCAGACCCTCGAGAAGGCACAGGCGCAACTCACACGTCAGACAGACCTGCAACCCGTGACCAGCGACTCCCTCTCACCAGATGCCACCACTACAGAGGCCAAGCTCGACGCCCTCCTCCGCCTCGTTGAAGAGCAGGCAAGCGGCAGCCGCGTCCTAACGCCCCAGGCCCAGGGCCACACCGGCAAGATCGTCGTCCGCGCCCACAATCGTTTGCTCCTCGTCGACCAGCGTGAGATCTGCTTCGCCTCGATCGAAGAGGGCGCCATCAGCGTTGTCACCTCGGCAGTCGAGGGCTTTTCTAACTGCAGAACTCTCGAAGAGCTTATGGATCTGCTTGATCCCGACGCTTTCTGGCGGGCTCACCGCTCTTTCATCGTCAACCTCCAGCACATCCGGGAGGTCGTACCCTGGTTTAAATCCAGTTACCAGCTGCGCATGGACGACCCGAAGAAGACCGAGATCCCTGTTAGCCGCTCCCAAACCCGCCGCCTCCGCGATCTCTTCAATCTCTAGCGATCTTGCCGGCGCACCTTGTAGTGATGATTGAAGTCGAACCGATACACCGCCCCGGCACTCAGTGCCTTCGGGTTGATCGTTCCACTCGCTACTGCAGGCGTATTCCAGTACTGATATTGAAAGTCAACCTTCGCCGCCCAATGCGGCGTCACGTCGTACTCCACGCCGAAGCCCGGCGAGTACACCGTCGAGACCGTCTTCAGATACAAAAGACTCCCAAAGAGCAGACCGTTTTTGTAGTCGGCCTCGCCTCGCCCAATTAGGAAGTTTGCGTACGGACGTAACGGGCCAATCTGTCGTTCCACCTTCAACCCGCCGACGAAGCTCTTCTGACGATCGACCTGGCCATCCTCAATCGGGTAGTTGCCCCGTAGCTCGATCACGGGACGGAGCTTCCGGTACGTCAGAAACGCCAGATCGGCTCCCGCCGTAATCCCTAGATTGCGGCCTCCAAGCACATTAGTCCAAGTTCCTGTACCCATCCCAAAGGCCGACACGGCCAGCGGCTGAACAGCCGTCGCAGCACCCTGGGCCAGGGCTTGCTGGCCGCTCGCAGAAAGAACCGCGACCGCCGCTGAAGCAAGAACCCTCTGCGTCACGTACATGCGACATTGCGTCAAAACGCGGATCCTCGCGACATCGAACCAAACGTTCGGCGGAAGCAGGTGAAGCAGTCTAGCGAATTCCTCATGAACTACTCTCTCCCGACCCGGCCTTCCATGGCAACCCTGCTCCGCCCCGCACGAAAACGAGGCATTTGCCGTACGATAAATCGCCAGTCCTCTTCATGGACCCAGACTCCAGAGGAAAGTTCTTCGATGACAGACTGGCAACGATGGCAGCAGGCTTTAAGGAGAACGCTTCTCGGACTTCTTGCGCTGGTTCTCCTGACCTACGCCGTGGACTGGGCTGCTTGGCGTCTTCGTTTCGCGCAGGGCACCGGGACCTCCACTGTGGAGGTTACGCGCATGGTTGTGGCTCCGCTTAAAGGCAATCGTGAGCAGTACTACATGGATGGCACGGAAGACCTCGCTTGCAGTCGCTCCCTTTTTCCTCAGGGTGCCGTGCAG
Organism: uncultured Acidobacteriaceae bacterium; assembly: GCA_964235665.1. Taxonomy (GTDB): domain Bacteria; phylum Acidobacteriota; class Terriglobia; order Terriglobales; family Acidobacteriaceae; genus Edaphobacter. Next base: position 539,054 of record CAXSAY010000001.1, on the reverse strand, counting down.
CCCTGCTGGTGGTTGGAGCGACACCGCGTCATCTTTGAGCGGTGAGCACAGGCGCCGAGCGGCGTTTGGAAAAAGCGAGAAAAAAGATATTTGTCGCATACATCCTGCGGTACAGTAAGCGCACGCACCCCACTCGCAACGCTTGATGCGCGCGCACGATCATCGGATCGTTTGTCGCACGTCACAACCGGTCTCATCTCCCGGTAGTCTCCGCCGTTCCTCTTTACATCAATTACTTTCGATTGGAGCCACTGCATGCCATCCGCCCCGGTACGTGCCTCTCTTTCCTCTCGCAGATCATTCCTGCGTCTCGCCTCTCTGGCCGCCTCTGCCCCCATCCTGACCGAAGCACATTTCGCCTATGCCGCCCTGCAGGCGAGCGGCGCGGATGCCGCGAAGAACATCCCTCACGGCGGTCGCCGACCACGCGCAGCTATGCCCGCCAATGCTGTTCTCATCAACGCGAACGAGAACCCGCTCGGTCCATGTAAGGCCGCCTGCGAGGCGATTGCCGCTATCGCTCCGCAGGGCGGCCGCTATGACATGTTTGGCGAAACGGACAAGTTGACCAAGACCTTTGCCGCCCAGAATAGCCTCAAAGAGGAGTACATCGCCGTGTACGCCGGCTCCTCCGAACCACTCCACTACACCGTTCTCGCCTTTACCTCGCCAGCTAAGGGCTTTGTCACGGCCGATCCTTCCTACGAGGCCGGTATGATGGCCGCTGCCGCCAGCAAGGCGAAGATCTCAAAGGTCCCCCTCACTTCTACGTACGCCCATGATGTCAAAGCCATGGTTGCCGCCGACCCGAACGCTGGCGTCATTTACATCTGCAATCCAAACAATCCCACCGGAACCCTGACCACAAAGGAAGACATTGCATGGGCGCTCGAGCATAAACCTAAAGGCTCGATCCTGCTCGTTGACGAAGCCTACATCCACCTTTCCGACTCGCCCCACGTGCTCGACTTTGTGGCCGCCGATAAGGACCTGATCGTTCTTCGCACCTTCTCAAAGGTTTACGGGATGGCGGGTATACGCTGCGGTCTTGCACTCGGCCGGCCAGACCTTCTCGCGCGTCTGCAGCCCTACGGCCAGAACGCCATGCCCATCACCGGCTCAGCCGCCGCCAATGTCAGCCTGCTTGAGGCCAATCTGGTTCCGACACGCAAAAAAATCATCGCCGACACGCGCAACGATACCTTTGCCTGGCTGACTGCGAACCACTACACCTTCATCCCATCTGTCTCGAACTGCTTCATGATCGACACCGGGCGTAACGGTCGCGACGTCATCAAGGCCATGCAGGCGAAGAATGTCATGATCGGTCGTACGTGGCCTATCTGGCCGAATATGGTCCGTGTGTCGGTTGGAACGCCGGCCGAAATGGCTCAATTCAAGACAGCGTTCAAGTCGGTCATGGATCAGCCCGCCTCGGCTACGGCCCACCTCGACCAGCACGAAGCTCAGTACTTCGCTTCCATGGGCTAGCTCAGTGCTATGGCTCATAACGCTCAAGGGGAGAAGCACAGTGCTTCTCCCCTTTCTTCTTGGACCGTCGCACGCTGAACGACGGGCGAGTGAGCCGCTGCTAGACAGTAGGAAGAAGCTATCGGAACGAAGGCTGTTACTTCTGGCGAACTGCAATCACTTCGATCTCGACAAGCGCCCATGGCGCTGCAAGAGCAGCCACCTGCATGGCGCTCCGGGCCGGTTTGTTTGGTTGATCTCCGGTCCCGAAGTACTGCGTATATGCCGCCTGCAGTCCAGCAAAGTCCAGCTTGCCGCCCTTCGCCGGATCGCCCGCCAGAAAGACTGTCATTTTGACAACGTCCTTCATATCGAGCCCCTGCTCCTTCAGCAGCGTTTGGATCTTCACGAGCGCGCTCGCCGCCTGCGTCTTCGTGTCACCATACACCGCCTCGGTTCCCTTTGCAGGATCGGCGGCTGTGCTTGGACTTGCTAGCTGACCGCTGAGGTAAAGTGTGTCGCCTGCCCACACGCCATTGGCAATCGGGCTCTTCTCATTTGGTTGCAGGTGCTTCACAACTACCTGCGCTCCTACGTGCTGCGCCGCAAACAACGCCAACGCCGCAACACTTGTTCGTCTTATACAAGTCATGATCTCTCTCGCCTTTCTGTCGCGATTAGTCTGTTATGCGCGTTTCGCCTTCACCACATCTGAGATCATTTGTGTCGCACGCAGTGAGCTAAGTGCTGCGCCCTCCTGCCAGCCCACGATGTGGCTCACATGATCCCCAGCGAAGTAGATTGGTCCATCTGGCTGTATCAGCACCTCGTAGTTCGGATTTGTCTCAGTGCGCGCTTTTCCGGCCGATCGAGCCTGCCCCGTCTGCCGTGTCAGGGACATGCCCGGTGCGTGATCCTGGTCGGGCGCATAGCTGCGGATCCAAGAGCCCTCGTTATGTTCCACCTTGCCCCAGCAGACGTACATTGGCTTCTCCAGTTCTTTGCCATGTCCAGGATGCAGTCGCTCGATTGATTTCCGGCTCTCTTCAAACTTAGCCGGCATGCTCATCTTCTGGAACGGTGTCTCCCGCTCATCCGTGTAGCCGCTTACGAGAACACCTCGTTCGGAAAAAAGACCGGCTGAGGGAAACCAGATTGGACTACAGCCTGTACTCACAAATTCAAGACCGCCGTAGATGTTGTAGTCCTGCTCCCAAAAGCGGCGACTCTCCCAAGCCACCTTATAGGCATGCGAATAACTACATTCATCGATGACCTTCTTGTACGGCGCGCTGAAATCGTTCGCGGTCTTCTTGAGAATGGTGAGCGGCATGGCACAGATACAGTAGTCAGCCTCAATCGACTTGGCCTGGCCCTTTTGTGTATAGCCGATCTTCACGCCTTTGCCTGACTTTCGAATTTCCGTCACTGGTGCACCGTACTTCACGGTATCTCCAAGCGCCTTCGCGAACGCATACGGAATGCGGTCCATGCCCCCGACTGGCTGAAACATCGTGGCTTGCATGTCGAACTGTTCGTCGAACAGCATGCCTTGCCAGAAATCCTCCTCGAGCAGGGTATGCATATCAATCGGCTGCTCAAGAACGCCCGTCTCATCTCCGGCGCCGGCGGTTCGTACGTAGCCAGCTCGGTCGCTTCCCACATACTTGCCCGCCTCATCAAGCGGGCCGTAGGTGCGTAGAAACGTGAGCATCCGATCTTTGTCTTGCGCGGAGAACGTTTGATCGAGCGCCCCGCCCCGAACGGATTTCATCAGCAGTTCGCTCACGTGACCGCGGGTGTCGTTCACGACACGACGCTGGATGACGGGCTTCCCGCCGTTAGCGGCGTCGTTTTGTAAGTAGCTGGAGCGAGTGGAATTGACTTCAACCTGCAACTCGACTCCGAGCTTCCTGCAGTAGCCCAGAATCGTGGGATGTATCGAGGGCAGGCGGGCCGGCCCGAAGTTTTGGTAGTGCGTGGGTTCCCAGTCGCAGTGCTGGGTAGAACCGTCCATCAACGCCACGGTATCCCCAGGTCGGACAGTGTAATTGCGGCCACCAGGGCGCTCGCGGGCTTCGAGGACTGTGGCTGCAAAGCCAAGCGAGCGAAGCTCATAGGCGGCGACCAGACCGGCGATGCCGCCACCAAGGATGACAACGGAGGTGCCTTTCCCGAGGTTTGGGGTAGCGGAGACCGTTTGGGCAAAGGCAGAGCTGGTGGGAGCTAACCCCAGAGACTGCATGGCGAGAAACGCAGCGCTGAAACCGCCCGCCTGGCCGACGCGGGTGATGAAGTCACGTCTGGTACATCCGATCAAACGACACCTCTCGTGGGGAACGATGGGTGTGCCTCAGCGTGGTGCCGAAAGAGGCACAGCGTTCGGTGCGGCAATCCGAAATGCTAGTTGAGAGACACTTGTGGTGTCTCTTGCAAGCAGCAATCAGAACTGCAACTGATTTTCAAATGGTTTTTAGACTGTACCGCAAGACGTGCTCGAGCGCGCAGAAATCGTTTGAAGCAGATTTCGCTGAGGTAAGACGCTTGTTGCTGAGGTAAACGGCGGTTCGCCGAGGCTGGGGGGGACGTGTACGAGCGGAGGCGATTTGAGAGCAACGTTCAGCGAAAGGTTTAAAGCAGAACGGGCGGGGAGTAGGACTCCCCGCCCGCACTACCGCCCAGTGCTGATGTTGGTGCTAGAGATTGCGTGAGCGATTGCCGGTGACCAAGCGCAGGAGCAGTGTGAGGAGAACGGCGCCTACGACTGCGACCAGGATGGTGTACAGCAGGCCGCCCTGGCTGGAGAAGCCGGCGAAGCGCATGATGTAGCCGCCGATGATGGCGCCGAGGATACCGACGACGATGTCTCCAAGAGCACCGAAGCCGGAGCCCTTCATGAGCTTGCCTGTGATGAAGCCGGCGATGAGGCCAACGATGATCCACCAGATGATAAACATGCGAGTCGTTCTCCTTGGGTGCGTGCGGCGTGGTGCGTGGGTAGGTCTGGTGCGTGCCCGCGGGGAGAACGGACGGAACGAGAGCGTGGGATGGGTCCGGGCAGGCTGACGTGCGGATCGATACCTGCGGTCAGCGGCTGCCCGTTCTACAAGGTGTCAGAGGGGTAACGTGACGGTTCGGGTTGGTTGAAGGTGTTGGAGAATGCTGGCGGGGGGGTGTACCCCCGGCATCGTTTGTTGCGCAAAATCTTCAATCGAGGAGAGTTAGGTCTGGACCAGAAGGAGGGATGGGGCCTAGGGCGGGGAGCCGGACGAAAATCGGCTGGCGATCCGGGCGGAGCGCGGTCACCTCCTAGTGTACGGGGACGGGTAGGGTGGCTGCGCCAGACGCTCGAGACGAGCTACCGCCCGCGGGAGAGCGGGACGATACACTCGCCGAGACAAGGAGGCGGGTACATCGATGACTGAGACGCGGGACGATTTTCTGGCGAGGGAGTATGAGGCCTTGCGAACCGAGATGGTGCAGATGATCTCGGATGCGCGGGCGCTTGAGCGGTACATCGTGACGGGATGCGCGGCGGTGTGGGCGTGGGTCGCGGTGCATCCCGAGTCGCCCAAGATCTCGCTGGCCCTGCCCCTTGTGCTCGCGGTGCTCGGGGGCGTGCGGGATCGGACGTACGCGGTCGAGATCGGGGGATTGGGGGAGTACCTGCGACGGATCGAGGAGCACTTTCTCCCCGAAGGTGGAGCCATGGGCAAGGCGCGAGGGTGGGAGCACCACCAGGACACACGGAACGTCTCCGGGGAGAGCCCGTACCTGCTGTGGGGCATCCTGCTGGTTGCCGGGCTGCTGGCGCTGTGGCAGTTGCCGACCGGACACAAGGCGGCGGAGGCGGAGACGGCACCGTGCGTGATCAACACCAGCGGAGTAGGCTCGCAAGCCAAGCCCGCGGCTCCGAGCGCCCATCCCTAGATCTCGCGGACGGGGCCGAGGGAGCGGACCGTCGCCTCGAGCTCGGGTTGGGAGTGGATCTGGTCGAGGGCGGGTGGGATTTGGGCGGGGAGGAGGGTGGCGGAGAGCAGGAGGGACAGGGTGGCGGTGGTGAGGGGGTGCGGCATGGTGGTGGCTCTCCTGGTGTGTGAGGGAGAGTACGGGGGTGGGGGTGGGTTTGTTCCTAGCTTGTTAGTCCTTGCGCGGACGCTATTCGGTTGCGTACACACTCCTCTGACGCTTGCTTTCGCTTTCAGGATCCGTAATGAACGCGATCAGATCACTTAGAACGATCACACTAAACGCGCTAGAGCCAGAAACTGCATGAGCCAGATGGTGAGTGACGCCATGAAACTGACGATGATGGAAGTTGTCGCTGTCTAAATAGGAAAGTACCGCGAACAGCTCTTTCCACTTCTGACCGAGCTCCCAACAGACGGCTAATTTTATCTCTCCGGCATTTTTACTGCCATTTTCTATCTCCTCAATCAATGCGTCTAGATTGAATTTGTACTCAAGGATCGAAACTGGTGTCTGGAGCGAGTCCGTGATCCCGGCGAACAACTCCGGATCCACTCCAAGGGGATTATCTGACGACCTTGTGTACAGGAGAAAGGGTGGATCCATTCGAAAGCGATACAGCCCGTCATACTGATTGTATTGACTAGATGACAAAAGCTGAATGCCCCTGATCAGCCCGGAAGATAGCATCTGGTTAAACAATGCAACTACATCTTGCTCAACAATTGGAGTCGAGCGTATCGATAGCTCATGTTTTGGCGCAAACAGACCGACGCCCGTGATCACGAGTGGATGGCTCGCTTCGTGCTCTTTTTGCTTTTCTATCCAGTCGTCGAGTTTCATTTGCTGTTGAAGAGCTGGTGCACCGGTGTTCTTCCGAAGAAGTCGTTCGAAAAACCTCCTAAAAGCTGGCACAACCGATCTAGCCAGGACTTCTGCTAAGTCGGTGTGTTCAGGTTGGAAACCCTTACGGCCTAGGTCTGGTTCGGCATTAGAGAAATGAACTATGACATGAGTTATTTGTTGAAAGCCAATATTTGCGGTAAGAGGAATCGACAGCGTTGGACCTTGCGGCATGTGCTTTGTAGACTGTTGTATTCCGCCTCTCAGAATTCGCGTGCCCTTACGTAGATTCAATCGGTTGTCGCTGTAGTCATCCCATAGTTCAGTTGTGTAACACATAAAGGCGTAAACCTGAGGAGACAGACCTTGCATTAGAGCTCTTTCGTCAGGAGTCAGGGCTGGTTTCAGCGGGGAGGTTCCGGCAAGGATTTCCTCTGCCGTCCATTCACCCCAGATCCCATTAAGATTTAGGAACTTGGCGGGCGTTTTCGAGGTATCAAGTCCCTTTGAGGCTCTCTCAATTTGATCCTGAAGAAATGAGCGCAAGTCAGCTGTTTTACCGAGAACCTCGTGAGGGTAAAGATAACGAGGAGCATCCAGAAATGCGTCTGTTGTAGCGCCTAAGTTGTCTATGACGCGAACTTGGATGTTTACCGAAGGGGTTGCGTCTCCACAGAGGTAAATTCCCCCAAGCGGAGTGTGAGCGCGAAGAAGAGCCAGCCACTGTTCGGCTGTTTTCGCGACGAAATACTGCAAGTCTTTAGGGCGGATAGTGCTGCCGCTTAGTTTCAGCGATATAGAAGTGCCTTTGTCGAAGAACGCTAGGAGGCTGTTTACAGCACCGAGTGGTTCTACAGTCGGTCTTGAGACAAGCCCCTGTGTGTCATCCAACCAGGTTCTACCATCTTTGAGGATACCGGCATAAGCGACATCTTCTGAGGGCTTTGTAGCGACTTCAAGATAGTTGAAACCATATGCCAGGTAAGTGGTTCCGACACCTTTATTCCCGCGTGTTCCCTTCCCATCCTTAAAGGAGAGGTTAGGCTTTAGGAACTGCTTGAATTGAGAGAGGTTCATTGCACAACCGTTATCTATTACAGCTACGGTCTGCTCCTTCAGATTTATCTCCACAACTATTGTCGGAACATAAAGATTTGAACCCTCACTTTTTCTCCTTTCGACAGCGTCCAATGCGTTTTGCAGCATCTCCGAAAATAGATCGTAGTAACCCGTGTAGCTCTTTAAGATGTTCCTGATTTCCCGCTTCTGAGCAGCGGCATAGACGTCGACATCTTCTTCACTTTTAGCTAAGGGATCCCAAGCCTCAAGAGCTACAAAGGTAAGCCCAAGATCCGTTGAATCTGACATGCTACTCTCCCGAATGCTTCATAAACTTTCTTGATAACTACTACTCGACCGTGACGCTTTTGGCGAGGTTTCTGGGTTGGTCGACGTCGCAGCCTCGGCGGACGGCGATGTGGTAGGCGAGGAGTTGGAGGGGGATGGTTTCGAGGAGGGGGAGGAGGAGCTCGGGGGCGGCGGGGATGTGGACCGTGTGTTCGACGAGCTGGGTGACGGTGGTGTCGCCCTCGGTGGCGATGGCGATGACGCGGCCGGCGCGGGCGGTGACCTCCTGAATGTTGCTCAGGGTTTTTTCGTACTTGAGGACGGAGGCCGGGTCGGTGGGGTCTTTGGTGGCGATGCAGACGACGGGGAGGGTTTCGTCGATGAGGGCGTTGGGGCCGTGCTTCATCTCGCCGGCGGGGTAGCCTTCGGCGTGGATGTAGGAGATCTCTTTCAACTTGAGCGCGCCTTCGAGGGCGATGGGGTAGTGGATGCCGCGGCCGAGGAAGAGGAAGTCGCGGGCGCCCGAGAAGAGCTGGGCGAGGTGCTGGCACTGGGCGTTGAGGGAGAGGCGGGGGGCGACGCGGCGCTCGGGCTGGGTGGCTGAGACCCACGTCTCAGAGTCGAGGCGTGGAGCACCCGGCGCTGGGGCGCCTGACGGGGTGGTGAGGGGGATGAGGGCGGCGGTGCCTTCGCCGCCGCCGGTCGAGTTGGGGACGGTGAGGGAGAGCATGTTTTCGAGCTTGGCGGGGATGCGGGAGAGCTCGGTGACGTAGTGGAGGGATTCGGCATCGGAGATGGTGCCGCGGGTCTGGGCGAGATGGAGGGCGAGGAGGAAGAGGGCGGTGAGCTGGGCGGTGAAGGCCTTGGTGGAGGCGACGCCGATCTCGGGGCCGGCGTTGGTGGTGATGGTGCCGGCGGCGTGGCGGGTGACGGCGGCGCCGACGACGTTGCAGATGGCAAGGGTTTTGGCGCCGAGGCGGGTGAGCTCGGCCTGGGCGGCGAGGGTGTCGGCGGTTTCGCCGGACTGGGTGATGAGGAGGCCGATGGTGCCGGGGTCGGCGAGGGGGGAGCGGTAGCGATATTCGCTGGCGTAGTCGACGTCGACGCGGAGGCGGGCGAGGCGCTCGATCATGAACTTGCCGGCGAGACCGGCGTGCCAGGAGGTGCCGCAGGCGGCGATGGTGATCTCGGTGCAGCTGCGGAACTCTTCGGGGGAGATCTGGAGGTCAGGGAGGAAGACGCGGCCGGTGTCGAGGGAGACGCGGCCGAGGGTGGTGTCGCGGATGGAGCGGGGCTGCTCGTTTATTTCCTTGAGCATGAAGTGCTTGTAGCCGGCTTTTTCGGCCTGGATGGGATCCCAGGTGACGCGCTGGGGGAGGAGGGTGCGGGGGGAGCCGTCGAAGTCGGTGAGGGTGATGCCGGCGGGGGTGAGGGTGGCGAGTTCGCCGTCGGCGAGGAAGTAGATGGAGCGGGTGTGGTGGAGGATGCCGGGGACGTCCGAGGCGAGGAAGTATTCGCCCTCGCCGAGGCCGAGGACGGCGGGCGGGCCGAAGCGGGCGGCGACGAGCTTGTCCGGTTCGGCGGCGGAGAGGACGCCGATGGCGAAGGCGCCGGTGAGGCGAAGGACGGCGCGGCGGACGGCTTCTTCTAAAGGCAGAGGAGAAGGATTGAGGGTGATGGCGGTTTCGGACTCATTGGCTTCGAGGCTGGTGGCGTCGGCGTGGATGATGCCGGCGGCGAGTTCGAGCTCGTCCTGGATGACGTGGGCGATGATCTCGGTGTCGGTTTCGGAGCTGAAGGTGTGGCCCTTGGCGATGAGGGCGGCTTTGAGCTGGAGGTAGTTTTCCACGATGCCGTTATGGACTACCACCAACGTTCCCGTCCCGTCGCGGTGGGGGTGGGCGTTTTCTTCAGTGGGGCGGCCGTGGGTGGCCCAGCGGGTGTGGCCGATGCCGAAGGTGCCCTCGACGGGGTGGGCTTCGAGGTCGCGGGCGAGGTTGCGGAGCTTGCCGGGGGCGCGGCGAAGCTGCAGGCCGGCGGTGCCACCGGCGACGGCGATGCCGGCGGAGTCATAGCCGCGGTACTCGAGGCGGGCGAGGCCTTCCATGATGACGGGGACGACGGGCTTTGGACCGATGTAACCAACGATTCCACACATACGGGTGAGTGTAGAGGGTTCGAAGGGGATTTTGGGGTGGGACTTTTGGGGGAGCGAGATGGTAAGCGGTCGCGGCGGATGGCATTGCTGGGTTGAGGCGGGATGAGGGTCCCGAGGCTTGCGAAGCCGGCGGCTCGCACCTTCGCGGACTCTCTCGCATGACCGAGGAAGCCGAGGCTTCGCCAGGACACAGATCACGACGAGAGACGCATCATTGGCTTGCCGGTGGGCGTCTCTGAGACAACATTGTCTCAGAGACGGGCGCAGTGAGAGACTGGCCACGCGGGGGCCGATGAGGTTGCTTGGACGGAGTGTCGCGGTGGTGCTGGGGACAGCTGCTGTCGCAGTCGCAGCATGGCTGGTCTATGTCCGCAACGACGGTGCTCACCGCACGAAGACCAGCTACACCAAGTGTGAGTACCGCATTCCCATGCGGGATGGAGTGACCCTCTTCACACAGGTGTACCTTCCAAAAGACACGACAAAGGTCTATCCGATTCTGGTGCAGCGCACACCGTTCGGAGTGTCGCCATATGGTCCGGATCACTACCGCTCCCAGCTGGGTCCTTCTCCCGAGTTCGACCGCTCGGGCTACATCTACGTCTTCCAGGACGTGCGCGGTCGCTTTCAGTCGGGAGGCAGCTTCGTCGATATGCGTCCGCATCTTGACCATCCAGCGCCGGGGCAGACGGATGAAAGCACAGACATGGACGACACCGTCGAATGGCTCCTGAAGCACGTTCCCGCCAACAATGGAAGGGTGGGCATCTGGGGTATGTCTTACCCTGGCTTCTATACCTCTGCCTCCCTCATCGACTCGCATCCAGCCATCAAGGCCGCCTCTGTCCAGGCACCGATGACGAACCTTTTTCTTGGAGATGATGCGTACCATAACGGCGTCTTCCAGCTTGCGGAACAGATCTCGGTGTACGCGAACTTTTTCCGGCCGCGTGGATCCGAGCCGGAGTTCCCCTCACCCAACCTCGCTCATTTCTTTGACTACGGAACGTCGGACGGGTACGCGTTTTTCCTCAAGCATGGTCCAGGCCTGCAGGGGATAGCCGCGCTTGCTCAAAACCCACTTCTGGACGAGAACATTCAGCATGAGACCTTTGACGACTACTGGAAGGCGCGCGACATCTCGCAGCATCTCCATGCCGTTATGTGCCCGGTGTTGCATGTTGGCGGCTGGTTCGACGCGGAGGATCTTGCAGGCACCTTCCGCACCTACCATGCGATGACGGAGGCAAACCCCGGCTCAAACAACCTGCTGGTTATGGGGCCGTGGGGACACGGAGACTGGCTGCGCTCGCCAGGCGGCAAGCTGGGACCGCTGAACTTCGGTTCCGACACAGGCACATACTTCCGCACCAGCATCCTCTTCCCCTTCTTCGAGCACTACCTCAAGGACGCACCCGCTCCGGACCTTCCCGGTGCGCTTGCCTTTGAAACCGGCACCAACCAATGGCAGCGCTACCCCCGATGGCCACCGCCCGCAGCGCAGCCCAGAGAGCTCTATCTGCACGCGGGCGGGAAGCTGAGTTTCGACCCACCCAGCGCCCAGGAGAGGTCCTATGACGAGTACGTGAGCGATCCCGCGAACCCGGTTCCATACCTCGAGCATGCTCCGACGGACCTGGCCGAACAGTACATGTACGGCGACCAGCGATTCGCCACTGGCCGTACTGACGTTCTCACCTTTCGAACCGAACCGCTCGATCACAACCTCACCGTTGTGGGGCCCCTTGCCGCGCACCTTCAAGTCTCCAGCAGCGGCACGGACTCGGACTTCATCGTTAAGCTGATCGACGAAGATGCCAGCGCCAGCGATTTCCCCGGGTATCAGCAGCTGGTACGTGGCGAGCCCATGCGCGCGCGCTTTCGAAACTCTTTCTCTCACCCTGAGCCATTGCAGCCAGATGCGGTAACCGCGATCCACTACACCATGCCGGACATCAATCACACGTTCTTGCGAGGTCATCGGTTGGTGGTTCAGGTGCAGAGTTCGTGGTTTCCGCTGGCCGCACTGAATCCGCAAACTTTCGCGCAGACCAGGGACGCAGCGCCGCCGAGCTTCAGGAAAGCCACGCAGCGTGTCTTCCATCGCCCTGACGCGATCTCTTCACTGTCGCTGCAGGTGCTGAGCAGATGAAGACTGCCTGACGATCGATCTTCAGTAGTGCACTCTTGTCAGCTATTTGAGCCGGAGGACAGGTCTTCGGCGATCTGGCGATCTATAGACCCTCGCTCCTTGCTCCCTGCCTGAGCTGGCGGCAACGACGTGCAGCTCCGACCGGGTGGGATCGGAGCCGCTTGGGATGGTGCGGTAGAGAGGGGTTAGAAGTAGAGCTTGCCGAGAAGCTGGAGCTGGCGGGGGCCGTAGAGGACGCTGGAGGTGCTGGTGGGGGTGGCGAAGGGAGTGGCGGTATAGGGGACAATGCAGCCGGCGGAGGGGTTGTTGGCTGTGCTGGCGGGGCAGGCGACGCCCTGGCCGGACTGGCCGGCGGCGACAAAGGCGTAGCCGACGGTGGTGGTGGCGAGGATGTTGCGATGGTTGACGACGTTGAAGGCTTCGGCGGCGAGCTCCAGGTGCATGCCTTCGCGGAAGAAGGGGAAGAGGCGGGAGACGCGGGCGTCGAGGTTGTGAACGCCGGGGCCGGTGAAGGTGTTACGGCTGGCGATCTGATCGGGGACGCGGCCGGGGGTGCCGGAGTTGTTGAGAGAGAGCTCGGCGCCGGTGAGGCCGCCGTCGCCGATAGCGGAGACGGGCGAGTTATTGAGAAAGGCGGTGAGGGGGAAGCCAGTCTGGGCGGTAAAGGTCCCGGAGAGCTGGAAGCCGTTGACGGCGTAGCTGGCGTAGCGATTAGCGATGGGGAGCTTCGAGGTGGCGACGACCGAGCCGACAAAGCGGCCGCGCTGATCGAGATCGGAGCGGGCGTATTCTGCGCCGCGGCCCTCACGATGACCACGGGCGAAGGGGTCGAAGGGAGTATCAGTACCGTTGAAGGTGCCGTTGACGCCGGAGACCTGGCCGCCATCGAGGGTCTTGGCCCAAGTGTAGTTGGCGAGGACCTCTACACCGTAGGACAGGGGCTTGCGGACGGTGACGGCGAGCGAGTGGTACGAGGCGTTGACGTCAGAGAAGCCGGCGAGGACGGAGCCGGTGGTGGGGACCAGGCGACGAGAGTAGATGGGAATGGCCAGGCTCTGGCTGGGGGCGCCGTTGCCGGGGAGGAAGGTGTAGGGCCGCGCGGTGGAGCCGGAGGTGATGTCGACGTTGGTATCGACGAAGACGGGAAGACGCATGCCGCGATTGCCGACGTAGGCCATGGTGAGGGTGGAGTGGAGCGGCAGCTGCTGCTCAACGGTGAGATCCCAGGAGTGCGAGAAGGGGTTGCGGAAGTTTTCCGCGAGGCCGCGGGCGGAGAGGATGGCGGTGGGAAGGCCGGGGTTGACGGCGGGCGTGGGTGCGCCGGTGACCTGATTGATGGGAGCGGGGCCGGGCGGGGTGAAGGCGGGGGTGCCGCCCTGCGGGGCATAGGCGACGTAGGAGCCGGACTGCTGGAAGGCACGGTTGGGCTGGCCGGTAGGGGTACCGGTGAGGGTGCTGTAGGGATTGTTGGGGTTGGTGGTGGCGTTGACGTTGAACTGCTGCTGGTAGACGCCGTTCTCACGCCGGATGGTGTAGAAGGTGGAGTTTGAGGTAAGGCCGAAGAAGATGCCGTAGCCGCCGCGGACGACGGTGCCCTCATGCGGGTTCCAGGAGAAGCCGAAGCGGGGCGCGCCCATGTGGTAGTCGGTGTTGATGGTGCTGGTGTACTCGGTGGCGACGCTTGAGGAAAGATTGGGGCGATCGGGCTGGGGGACGAGCTGCACGTCGTACCGGGCGCCGAGGGAGAGAAGCAGCCGGGAGGTGACCTTCCAGTTGTCTTCGGCGAAGATATCGAGGTTTTTGTTCCAGAAGTCGTCGGCGCCGACGCCGGTGAGGGGATCGGTGACCTGGGTGAAGGCGTTGTAGTGACGGCCGCCGTTGACCTGGTAGACGTCCTGGACCCAGTTGGTGAAGTTGAACTCAGGGGTGCCGGTGTTGTAGGAGAAGGAGCCATCGCCCTGGAAGAGGTTCTGGATCTGCTCATGGATGAGGTTGACGTCGACGCCGGTTTTGAGGGAGTGCTTGCCGCGCACGGTGGAGTAGATGTCGGTGATCTGCCAGCGGTGCTCGTCGGGGAAGGCGCCGCGCGGGAGGGCGGAGGTTTCGCCGTAGGCGAAGAGGTTGGTGAGCGAGATGGCGGGGCCGCCGGAGTTGGTCGAGGCGGTTTCGAGATCGCGCGACCACTGGAAGTGGACGACGTTGGTGGAGCGCGAGGTGAGGGCGGTTTCGGCGCTGGCGGTTAGATAGCGCTGGTGGAAGTTGATGCCGCCGTTCTGGGTGACGCCGCCGTTCGAGACGGTGGTGGAGGAGTTGTAGCCGTTGGGGATCTTCAGGTTTTCAAAGAGGAAGGAGGCGGAGAGATGGGTCTTCGCGGTGGCCTGCCAATCGAGACGCGGGAAGTAAATGTCCTGGGTGGTGTTGCGGGCAAAGGCGCCGAGTTGGGTGGAGCTGATGAAGTCTACGGCGGCGGTGCATTGGGCAGGTGAGATGCCGGGGATGGTGGAGGGGTAGATGGCCTGGGTGGCGCCGGTGCCGCGGGTGACGAACTGCGAGGTGCGCCCATCACAGAGGCCGGCGAGCTGCGAGATGGAGGTGGTGCTGGTGTTGTAGGTGGAGAGATAGGTAATGGGGTTGACGCGGCGGTAGCCATCGTAGGTGGCGTGGAAGAAGAGCTTGTCTCTGAGGATGGGACCGCCGACGGAGGCGCCGAACTGGTGCTGGACCTTGACTGGCTGCACGAGCAGGAGTGGATTGCCGCCGGGCAGACGGCCCTGGAACTTGTTGAGGGGATCGAGGGCGTTGAAGCCGGGGGTGCGGTAGTACTCGAAGAGGTCGCCATGGAACTGGTTGGTGCCGGACTTGGTGATGGCGTTGACGACGCCGCCGGCGGACTGGCCGAGCTCGGCGGAGTAGGCGGAGACGGAGGACTCAAACTCCTGGATGGCATCGAGCGGGTAGACGTAGGGGGCGCCGACGGAGCGGCCGCGGGCTTCCGAGAAGAAGGCCTGCTGGTTGTTGGCGCCGTCGACGAGGTTGGTGTTGTAGATGCCGGAGATGCCACGGTAGGAGATGAGGCCGGAGTTGCCGTCGGGGGCGACGTTGGGGGTGAGGAGGACGAAGTCGTCCCAGCGACGGCCGTTGACGGGGAGATTGGTGACGAGCTGCTGGTCGATGGTCTGCGAGGACTGAGTTTTATCGGTGTCGATGAGGATGTTGTCAGTGGTGACGATAACGTCGGTGGAGACACTGGCGTTGGGCAGGGTGGCGTCGACGGTGTTCGTGCTGCCGACGGTGACGGAGACGTTCTTCTGGTCGATTTTGCCGAAGCCAGTGGCGGAGAGGATGACCTCGTAGGTGCCGGGCTGGAGGAAGGTGGCGGTGTAGTGGCCGTCGGAGTCTGTGGTGAGGGTGCGGGAGCTGCCGGTGCCGGAGTTGGTAACGACGACGGTGGCGCTGGGCACGACGGCGCCGGCGTTATCGCGCACGATGCCGGCGATGCTGCCGAGGGCGGCGTTCTGGGCGAAGGCGGGTGCGGCGGCGGTGAGGAAGCAGGCGGCGAGGGCGAGACGGCGCGACGGGAGCGGATTCATGGCGGAGGAGAGACTCCTTACAGATGGCCCGGGATGACGAGGAGACCGAGACGTGAGAGGACGAGGCAGAGACTTGCCGGGAACGTTCCAAACGGGAGCTTGCGCCGGAACGGTGCGGAAGCGGTTCAGGAACTGCGGGAAAGAAGTTTGTGTGTAGCTCAAGGGTCTAGCAGGGAGGGGGCGAAGTCAACGGAAAAGATGTCACGGGACTGTGAATTGGCGGGTAGATGACCGATGAAGGAGGCGCGTCGCTTCGCTCCCGTCGCAAAAACGAGATGCGGGGTTCTTTCCCGCGCCGTGCGACACGACTGTGGTCGAGATGACGGCGTGCTAAGAGTTTGCTCTCTTCGAGGCTGAGACGGCGCCGAGGCTAGTGGATCTGGTCGGGGATGACGGCGTGCTGGATGAGGATATCGAAGGGGATGATGCGGAGGGTGTTTTCGTGGGTGGCTTCAAGGACGATGGGGCAGGGGGCGCCGGCGTCGAGGGCCTGCTTCCAGCGGGCGGCGCAGACGCACCAGCGATCGCCGGGTTTGAGGCCGGCGAAGTTGTGCTGCGGCATGGGGGTAGAGAGATCGTTGCCGAGGCGCTTCGAGGTGCTGAGGAAGTCGGCGGTGACGATGGCGCAGACTGTGTGTACGCCGAGGTCGTCGGGGCCGGTGTTGCAGCAGCCATCGCGATAGAAGCCGGTCATCGGCTCTGAGCCGCAGGTGCTGAGGGGCTGGCCGAGGACGTTGCGGGCGAGATTTTGCTGAGGCTCTGCTCTGGGCATGGCGATGATTCCTTCCTGGTGCTGCGTGTTTAGTATCCCACCGGAGAGGGCGAGTGTGCGATGCGGGGGGTTGAGGATATGCGCGTCGCTTCGCTCCGTCGTAAAAGCGAAATGCGGGGGGTCCTCGCTCTGCTCGGAATTGCAATCAACCCTTGCCCCGGGATGGAGGCTAGGAGAGAGGTGGGGCGTCCGGGGTGACGCGGAAGGTGAGTTTGGGGATGCGGGTGGCGCGGGCGAGGTGCTGGAGGAGGGTGGGGCTGAGGTGAGCGAGGGCGCCGATGGCGGGTTGGAGAGCCGGGTGGACAGCGAGGCGGCTGCTGAGGGTGGCGAGGCCGAGCTGGCGGCGAAGGGTGCGATGGAGAGTGGTGGTGAACTCAGCGGCGGTCTGCCCGGCGAAGTGCATGGCGGCGGCGAGGTGGGCGGTGTGGAGGGCGATGGACATGCCGTCGCCGGTGAGGGACGGGATGACGGCGGCCTGATCGCCGAGGGGCCAAAGGCCGGGGGCGGGCGGGGAGCGGCGAAGGAGGCCGTAGGGGATGTTGGAGAGGGCGAGTGGCTGTTCGAAGAGGGGGGTTGAGCCCGCGAGACGGCGACGGAGGTGGGGGGAGATGCGCAGGAGGTAGGCGAGCAGGGCTCGCCAGGTACCGCCGCCGGCTGTGCCGCCCGCGCCGAGGCGCGAGAGGTGGGCGCGCTCGACGACGAGGCAGAGGTTGGCGCGGGGGCCGTGGGCGTCCGGCTCGACGGGGGACATGCCGGCGTAGCCGTGAGGGAAGAGGGTGAGCTCGATCGCGCCATGGATGGCGGTGGCCTGGCGGGGATCGAGGCGGAGGTAGTTCTTGAAGGCGACGAGCGAGCCGTGGCGGCCTGCGGGCCGGGGATAGCCGCGGAGGTCGTGCTTGCCGGAGGCGAGAAAGACGGTATCGGCGGAGAGGATGCTGCCGGAGCTGAGGCGAAGCTGCCAGTCGCCGAAGGTGGAGGCGCTGTCAGTAGCGGGACGGGTGAGGGCGGGGTTGGACTGGTCTTCGGGGTGGGTGAGGGATTCGGCACGGCTGCCGCGAAGGACGGTGGCGCCGAAGGTGCCGGCGAGGTCGAGCAGCGCTTCATCGAGGGCGAAGCGGGAGAGGGTAGCGGCGGGAAAGGGGAGGCGGGTTTCAACGAGGCGGGAGCCGGTGGCGAGGCGGAGGGTGTGGATGGGGACGGCGCCGAGCGCGGCCGGGTCGAGGCCGAGGGCACGGAGGTAGATGATGGCCTCAGTGGAGAGGAAGTCGCCGCAGACTTTATGGCGGGGAACGGCGTGCTGCTCGACGAGGGTGACGGGCCGGCCGCTGCGGGCGAGGAGGATGGCGAGGGCGGAGCCGGCGAGGCCGCCGCCGAGGATCAGAGGCGATGTGGCGGCATGGGGCGGCGTGCGGGAGGCTGTAGGAGTGGGCTCGGCTATCGAGGTTGGCGGAGTCGTCGGGGTCATGGCAGGAGTCAGCGCAGATGTTCGACGCAGAGGCGGGCGGGACGTGACGGAATTAATGTGGCGGTCGCGATGCCGGCCCCGGCGAGCAGGTGGTGCCAGTCTGCGGGGCAGAAGGCGCGGCGGAAGGAGACGGGGCCGTCGTAGAGGCAGAAGGGGTGCCAGCGGAGAATGCCGCGGAGAAGGGATCGGAAGGGCTCTATGCCGAGCGCGGTGCCGACCTGACGGTAGAGACGGGCGGCGCGAGGGGAGCGGGCGAGGTCGTTAATGAACCAGCCAAGGGTGCTAGTGCGGTGCTGCCAGCGCAGCATACGGACGATCTCGGCGTCTTCGAGGTGATGCATGAAGAGACTGGAGAGGATGAGGTGCGGGGGCTCGGGGAGGGTGAGCGAGAGGGCGTTGGCGGTGAGCCAGGTGATTGGAGCACCGCGAAGACGGGGGTTCTTTGCGGTGAGGCGGAGCTCGGTTTCGCGGGCGAGGATGGTGGATTGCGCGTTGAGATCGACGCCCGTGAGATGAACAGGAAGGCGGCGGATAGCGGCCCAGCGGTGGATGCGGCAGAGGGTGTCGCCGCCGCCGGAGCCGACGTCGAGGATGCGGAGGGGGCGATCGGCGGTGAAGACAAGACCCTGCCGGGCGGCGTGGCTGCGAGCGCGGGCGAGAAAGGCGAGGGTGGGGCGGTAGGAGCCGGTGATGCGATTGATCTGCTCGAGGGTGTGGAGGCAGCCGCGAAGGGTATCAAGAGAGGTGGGGGCGTCCATGAGCTCAGGGAGGGAATGGGGCGCGGCGCGGTGCTGAAAGGAGGTGGAGCTGAGGTCGATGGGCGGCGGCATGGTGCGTGGAACCAGTGTATGGGTTGGTGGCGGGCTGCTTTTGTTGGGATTGAAAAGGGACGAGGGCCGGGCAGACTCTTCCCTGCTCGCTAGACGCCAGCGGGGGCGAGGTTTGAGGATGGTGTGGAGAGCGGTGATGCGATACATGGGCCCTGGCGATTTCGGAAACGGGGCGCAGGAGTGCAACATGAGGGCCGTGGTTGCCATCGGAACAGATGGCTTCATGTATCGACTATGAAAGACGGAAGGTGTACGCATGGCTGAGAACGACGTGATCCAGAACCAAGAGCAGATTCTCGAGAACCAGAAGCAGATCCTAGACAACCAGAGCAAGATCCGCGACAACCAGGAGACGCAGGACGGGATTCTGTCGAACCAGAAAGAGATTCTGGAGAACCAGAAAGAGATTGTCACCAACCAGAAATCGATCCTGAGCAACCAGGAAGAGATCGTTTCGAACCAAAAAGAGATTCTTGCGGCAGTGAGGAAGTAGCGGTGTGGCGGCGGCCAGGGAATGCTGTGTAGCTTCCCTGGCCCGCCTGCTCCTTTGGCCAGCTCTACGAGGGTGAGGCGCTGGCGTAACGGTGGGAACGGCTCATGAGCCAGTTGAGCAAAGCAAAGAAGGCGAAGGTGGCGAGACCGACGAGGCCCACGCCGTGGGACAGGTTGACGAGGAGCAGGGTGCTCGCGAGCTCGATGGCGATGAGGGCGACGAGGATCTGTACGATGGTCTGCCGCTCGACGCGGGAGCAGAGAAAGGCCCCGAGCGGGGCGCCGACGACGACGACGGGTACAGCGGCGAGCCAGTAGCTGAGGACTCTGGGTGGAACGTCGTGCAGGACCGCCAAATGAAGCAGGAAGGCGGTGGCGGTGACGATCCACATGAGAAGCACCGTGGTGGGGGTGACGACCTTCTCGTTGACCCGGAAGAGCACGACCATGACCATGAAGACGACGATGTTCTCGCCGCAGCCGATGAGGCCACTTAGAGTACCGCCGAGGCCGCCGGCAAGGAGCAGGATGAGCTTTTCGCGCGGGCCGAAGGCGGACATGGCGGAATGAAGGGTGAGGCCGGCGCGGCGACCGGGAGAGACCAGAACGAGTGCGAGGCTGGTGACAAGGGCGGTGAAGAAGACGCGGACCATATCCGGCGGGATACGCGGGACCAGCAGGTAGGTGCTGAGGACCATGCCAAGGATGCCGCCGCCGCCGGCCCAGGCGAGGACGCGCCGTTCGATCGGGATCTTTTGATGGAGGATGCTGAGCGAGGCGGCACCCATGCCGACGGTTTGGATGGCGAAGGAGAAGAGGCGGGCGTCGGCGGGCGGGATGTGGAGCAGCTTGGTGAAGACAGGAAAGGCGACGGCGGCGCCGCCCTCGCTGGTGCCGCCGCCGACGAGCGAGCCAAGGATCATGGTGACGGCGATGCGCCAGTGCTCCACGATGCTGTGCCAGGCGTGCTGACGGGCGAGCAGCGCCCATGCGAACCAAACGAAGAGGGCGAGAAGGGCGTTGAAGCGGAGGGCTTGCTGCGCGCTGGTTGGGTGGGACGACGCGGTCGTGGCGGTGGGGACTTCGGCAGCTTGCGTGGACACGTCCGTGCTCCAGAGAGTACCAGTGGAAGTGTACCGAACCTGTGGGGGCGCTTGCGCGTGGGCGGCTGCTTCGTCAGGGACGATGGATGGCGCCGGTCGCCAGGGTGAACTGAAGCGAGGCGCCTGCCTTGTCAGTGAACGTGAGCGTTTGATTATCGGGCGAGAAGGCAAAGTGCCCGCCGGCGTACCACTGTGGGGTGTGGTCGGTCATGACGATGAAGGAAGGATTGTCCTTGCTGCGGGGCAGGTATTCCGGCAGTGTGATGTCTCGAATGAGCACACCGTGATCGGGACCGGGGCCACCAAAGGGTTGGCCGGGATGATCGCGGCGGCGGAAGATCGACAGACCCGGCTTCAACATCCAGGAGTCATGAACGAAGACCAAGTACTCGCCGTCGTCCGTGACCAGCGTGTACCCGCAGTCGAGGAAGGGTGGCTTGCCGTGGTCGGGAAAGACCACTTCCCACAAGGGGTCGGCAAAGTAGGTCTCGGGCCCGTTCAGTCGCAGGCCGTAGTTCAGGTCGACGTATTTGCGAATGATCCGGTAGGTCGAGGTCTTCACGTGACGTACGTGGGTCTCATCGGGATCGTCGTAGGTGCGATCGTTCAGGACGAGGATGTTGCCATTGGCGGAGAGGGCGGCGGGGAGGCATGGCAACATGGGGCCGGCGTGGGCCGACCGTGCGACGAGGATTGCAAGCGAGAGCATCAGTGTCGAGATTGCGAAGACGGATGGTTTCATCGCCGGACTCTCCGGAAGGCGTAACGCGAGCGGTTCGGAGACAGTGTACGAAGGCGTAGGCTCCCGGGCGAAGTCGGTTCAGGCGACGTGGAAGCGCATGGTTTCTGCGGTGAGGCCGGGGCCGAAGGACATGGCGCAGCCGGTTTCGTTCCGGCGGGCGTGGCGGAGGATCTCGTCGAGGACGAACATGACTGTGGCGGAGCTCATGTTGCCGAAGCACTGGAGGACCTGTCGGGATTCTTTGAGGCGGCCGGGGCGGAGGGCGAGGCCGTCTTCTACGGCGTCCAGAACCGATCGGCCGCCGGGGTGGATGGCCCAGTGATCGATGCCAGCGGTCCCGGAGGGGCCGGCGATGTCGGTGATGGAGGAGCGGAGGGAGCGGGCGATCTCGGTGGGGACGCGGCCGGAGAGAAGCATATCGAAGCCGAGGTCACGGATGGACCAGGTGATGAGGTCGCGGGTGTCCGGGATGACAACGGCGGCGAAGCTATCGATGGCGAGGCCGGTGGGCTCCGCGGAGACGAGAGAGGCGGCGGCGCCATCCGAGAAGACGAGAAAGGAGAGGACCTCTTCGAGGCGCTGGGTCTCCTGGAAGTGGAGGGTGCAGAGCTCGAGGTTGAGGATGAGGACGGTGGCGGCGGGCTCGGAACGGACGATGTGGCGGGCGAGCTTGAGGGCGTTCATGGCGGCGTAGCAGCCCATGAAGCCGACGGTGGTGCGTTCGACGGAGGGGCGGAGGCCGAGGTGGTCGATGATCTCGAAGTCGAGGCCGGGGGCGTAGAGGCCGGTGCAGGAGGTGACGATGAGATGGGTGATGGCGTTGCGTTCGGTGGCCGAGAGGTGGAGATTATCGAGGGCCTTGCGGGCGAGCGCAGGGGCGGTCTGCTCATAGATGCGCATGCGATGGGCGGTGGCGGGAAAGCTGCCACGCTGGTAGAGGGCGCGGCCGTCGAGGGCCGGGGTGTAGTCAGGATGGGAGGCGTCGAGTGAAAGGACGGAGTAGCGGTGAGTGATGCCGGAGCGGGCGGCGACACGACGGAAGAGGAGCGAGGTGCGCTCATCATCAAGCAGGGCCGCGCCGAACTCGACGAAGGGCTCGTGGACGTCATGAGCTGGAACCGCGGTGCCGATGCGGTTGAGGAACGCAGTGGGCGCGCTCGAGGTGGTCGCGTCGGTGTAAGGCCCTGGGTACATGAGGCTCCTTGGCTGCGCATGCTTCGAGCAGCCCTCCCGTAAGACGCGTCTGGGAGGGTGACTGGAGGGTTGGCAGGTGAGATTACGACGCGGAAGTGGCAGGCGATCGGGAGGGCTGCGGTTGCCACGGAGCCTCCCGCGGGAGGCTCTACTGCTTCAGACTGAGATCTGACGGAGAGGTTACAGGCGCGGGATCTACCACGGAAGCTTCCAGCCAGCGGGGCGGCTTGTGCAAGCGGGCGGGCCCACCTAGCATGTGAAAAGATCCCTGGCGGACGCCCCTGGGGTTCCGCCGGATCGATCTCTGCGGCACGGAGGACGGATGGTTACGATGCACTTTGCGTATGAGGGCGACCTGCACTGCCGGGCGATCCATGGACCGTCTGGCACGGAGCTGGCTACGGATGCTCCGAAGGACAACCAGGGGCGGGGCGAGAGCTTTTCGCCGACGGACCTGGTGGCGACGGCGCTGGGCACGTGCATGCTGACGGTGATGGGGATTGCGGCGCGGACGCTGAGCCTGGACGTCTCGGGAGCGACGGCGACGGTCGCGAAGGAGATGACCGCCGCAGCGCCGCGACGGATTGCCTGTCTGGCGGTGCGGATCCATGTGCCGCAGAGGATCAGCGTGGAGGACCGGCTGAAGCTGGAGCGCGCGGTGCACACCTGTCCGGTGCACAAGAGCCTTCATCCGGACGTTGCGATGCCGATTGCGTTCAGTTGGGGGTGACGCGTCCTGCGATCGGTAGAAGAGCAGATCCTACGGGAGGACAACTGAAGAGGTGGTGAGGGGGTGGGCGTTCCGCCGGGACGTAGTATGCGGGTATGGCTGAAGAGATCGTGGGACGCGATGGAGCGGTGATGGTGGAGGGTGCGCCGACGGAGTTTCGGAAGGCGCTGGGGCTGTTTGACTCGATCATGATTGTGGCCGGGGTGATGATCGGGTCGGGGATCTTTATTGTGTCGGCGGAGATCTCGCGGCAGGTGGGATCGGCCGGGTGGCTGCTGGTGGCGTGGGCGATTACGGGCGTGCTGACGGTGACGGGCGCGCTGAGCTATGGGGAGCTGGCGGCGATGATGCCGGAGGCCGGCGGGATGTACATCTACCTGCGCGAGGCGTTCAGCCCGATGCTGGGATTTCTATACGGCTGGACGATGCTGACGGTGATTCAGACAGGAACGATCGCGGCGGTGGCGATTGCGTTTGCGCGATTTTCGGGGGTGCTCTTCCCTGCCGTGAGCGAGACGCACTACCTCCTGGCGCCGGTGCATGTGCTGCCGGGGTATGCGGTGTCGCTCTCGACGGCGCAGGCGCTGGCACTGGGAATTCTGGTGCTGGCGGCGCTGGTGAACAGCTATGGGGTGAACTGGGGCAAGCTGATTACGAACGTGTTTACAGTGTCGAAGCTGGTGGGGATGGGGCTGCTGCTGTGCCTGGGAGTGTGGGCATTTGCGACGCATCCGGGCGTGCTGCGGGGGAACTTCGCGCGGGCGTGGACGCCGGTAGACGCGGTGTCGATTCGCGGGGCGAGCGCGGTGACGGCGTTCGGGATGTTTGTGGCGCTGTGTGTGTCGCAGACGGGATCGTTGTTCTCGGCGGATGCGTGGCACAACGTGACGTTTGTGGCGGGCGAGGTGCGGAACCCGAAGCGGAACCTGCCGCTGGCGCTGGGGATCGGGACGTCGCTGGTGGTGGTGTTCTATATCCTGTGCAATCTTTGCTACCTGGCGGCGCTGCCGCTGGTAGGAATCCAGACAGCGCCGAGCGACCGGGTGGCGACCTCAGCGGTGAATGCGGTGCTGCCGGGGATCGGCGCGCTCGCGATGGGGCTGCTGATCATGGTGTCGACGTTTGGGACGGTGAACGCGATGACGATGGCGGGGGCGCGCGCGTGCTACGCGATGGCGCAGGATGGGCTGTTCTTCCGGCGGGCGGGGGTGCTGAACCAACGGCAGGTGCCGGGGTGGGGGCTTCTGCTGCAATGCGCGTGGAGCATGCTGCTGGTGCTGCCGCGGACGTACGACGCGGCGACGGGCAAGTATGGAAACCTGTACAGCAATCTGCTGGACTATGTGATCTCGGCCGAGCTGCTGTTTTACATCCTGACGGTGAGTGGGTTGTTTCGGCTGCGGGTGACGCGGCCGGAGATGGCGCGACCGTACCGGTGCTGGGGGTATCCTTGGCTTCCGGGGTTCTATGTGGTGGGCGCGGCGGTAGTGCTGGTGGTGCTGTTCTGTTACCGGCCGGCGACGACGTGGCCGGGGCTGGTGATTGTGGCGGCGGGAGTGCCGGTGTACTGGGGTCTGCGGCGACGGAACGCGGGGGCTCTCTGAGCTTTGGTCCGAAGAGGTTACAAAATGAAAGCAGAGGATATGCTGCGGATTGCGCAGCGAGTGCAGGCGCTGGCGCAGGCGGGGCTGGCGTACACGCCGAGTGCTTATGATCGCGAGCGGTTTGAGGAGTTGCGGGCGCTGAGCGTGGAGATGCTGGCGGGGATCTCGGACGAGCCGCTTGAGAAGATTGTGCGGGTGTTTGCCGAGGAGACGGGGTACCAGACGCCGAAGGTAGATGTGCGGGCGGTGGTATTTGATGAGGCCGGGCGCGTGCTGCTGGTGCGGGAGACGGCGGATGGCGGGCGGTGGACGATGCCGGGAGGATGGGCGGATGTGGGATATACGCCGTTTGAGGTTGCGGTGAAGGAGACGCTCGAGGAGACGGGACTGACGGTGCAGGCGGAGCGGCTACTGGCGTTGTTCGACAAGCGGAAGCATGAGCATCCGGCGCAGCCCTGGTATGTCTACAAGGTGTTTGTTCGCTGCGTCGTTACAGATGGAGAGCTGCTGCAAAAGACAGCGGAGACGGGTGGCGCGGGGTGGTTTGAACTGGAGGCGGTAAGGACGATGGAGTTGTCGACGAACCGGGTGACGATGGAGCAGATGGAGACGATGTTCCGCTTTGTGACGGAGCCGGAGTTGCCGGCGCTGTGTGACTAGGGTTGGTGGCAACGTAGGCGGCTTACTGCTCCTGCGCGAGCGGTGGCCGGGCGGCGGGGGCGTTGAGGAGAAGGCTGGTGGGAAAGACTTCGAGGTCGAGATCGCCGGCGTGGAGGGCGCGGAGGTACTCGTCCTTATCGTGATTAGGCACATGGGCGAAGTGGAGGACGGCTGAGGGCAGATGGGCGGCGCTCGCCTGCACGGGCGAGATGGTGTAGGCGGCGCGAGGAAACAAGAGGAGTGCGACGAGGGCCTGCAGGGTGGCGCAGACCGCTGCGGCGCGGAGGGCGCGGGAGGATGGGCAGAGCAGAAGGCCGACGGCGAGGGCGACCTCAAGCACGCGGGAGCCGGGGTCGGAGATGCCGAGGGCGGCGGCGGGGGCGAGCAGATAGACCGGCAGGGCGACGAGGACGGCGAGCCAGAGGAAGCGATGTTGCTGGTTGTGGTCTGGAGTACGGTCTGGGGTAACGGCCGGTGCCGGCGATATGTCGAGAGGGTGCGGCGATCGGCGGAGGGAGGCGCGGGTGGCGTGCAGCAGGCACCAGGCAAGCAGGCCGCAGAGCAGGGCGTTGAGCAGGAAGAGGGCGACGAAGGCGGGCTCGCCGAGGAGAGCAAGGGTAGCGGAGCCGGCGCGGGTGCCCAGGTTGACCCAGCCGAAGGATTTGAGGAACGAGTTGATCTTGAAGGCCCAGAAGGCGAGGGAGAACTGGCGGACGGCGCTGACCATGCCGGCCTGACCGTCGGCGTTGGCGGAGAGCAGGAAGCGGCCGGCGAGGTACCAGAGGCTGGCGAGCGCGGACGGGAGCAGTTGCCAAAGAAGACGCCACTGGCGGCGGCTGGCCGCGTAAGTGAGGAGCATGAGCCCCATGAAGGCGAAGGGCACCATGTGGGAGAAGAAGCCGAGCAGGAGGAGAAGGCCGAAGAGCCATTTGGGATAGGAGTGCTGCGGGCTCTGCGCGCGGAGAAGCAAAGAGGCGAAGAGGATGGCCCAGCAGACACCGAGCTCGAAGTTCAGGAAGCCGTACCAGAAATTGAGGTTGAGGAAGATGGCGGCGGGGGCGATGCAGCCTAACAGATTAGTCGCGAGGATGTGGCCGGCTTGTATACGGGTGCGGAGGAAGTGGTAAAGGACGACGAAGGAGAGGGCCAGCTGTGTGCACAGGTAGAGCTTGGCAGCGAGAGTCCACGGGAAAACAATGGCGAAAAGCGCGATGCCGAGGGTGACGGCTCCGTTGGGGACGGGGTAGTGCTTAACCAGATGGGTGGGATCGGCGATGCCGAGCATGTGATTGCGCAGGAGGACGCCCTGATAGATGAGGTCGCCGAAGTCACCGAGGCTGGGCGGCTGAGGATGGGCGAGGATGAGGAGGATGTAGAGCAGAAAGGGCCCTCCGGTGGCGAGGAGGGTTCCGAGGGGCAGGTACCTGCGGCTGCGAGAAGGAAGGCGAGGGGGCACGGGTCGGCGAGAGGGTCAGCGGGTGGACTGGACGCGGCGGTCGTAGAGGGCCATCTGTCGGGAGACGAGGGCGGTGGTGGCGTCGAGGGCGGCCTGGGTGTTGGGGTCGAGCTCGGGCCAGCGGCGGGTGAGGGACTGGCGCTGGATGGAGTCGGTGTAGAGATTGCCGTCGGGATCGACCATGGCGGCCATGATGAGGGTGATGGTTTTGAGGTTGGTGTCGACGGTAGCCTGACGGACGCGGTAGGTGATGTCGGTGGCGCAGGCGTCGAGGTGGGCCTGATCGCTGAAGCCCCAGTTGATCTGGTTGGCGCGGCAGGCCTCGGGGGTGCGATAGCGGGTGAACATGGTGATGACATACTGGCCGCGATCCTCGAAGAGGCGATAGTTCTTCTTGAGCCAGGTGGGGCTGGTGACATCGGGGATGTAGATCTCGACGTCCTTTGACTCCTTGACGAGGGCGGGTGCGGTCCACTGGCCGGTATCGTCGAAGACGGCGTTGGGCTTGCCGAAGGGACCGCGCTGGACGACCTGCTGAGCGAGGGCGGTGGTGGAGAGAAGAAAGGCGGCAAGGGTGAGGCGGAGTGTGCGCATGGATGTGGTCGCGGTGGAGGCGTGGACCTTATTGTAGGCGCTTGCGCAGGGATGGGCGGCGAGGGGCTGGTTCGGTCATGGGCGAACGCCGCTGGGAGATCAGGGATGGATTTTGGACAAGCGCTGTAACCTCGTGCGCGGATCTCCCTCCTATGAGGGAAAGAGCTTTTCCCGAACCGGCTCTCCCGATGATGGCTGTTGGCGTGACGACATTTCCTGTTGCGCAGCTCAGCCCTGACGCCACGTTTCTAACTCAGGTCGCACGCGCCAGACACTCCGGTCTGATGCCGCAGTGCGCGCCGATCTCTGAAGGTAAGGTTCCCGCATGAACTACGCTCTGATGCTGCTTCCATTCTGTTTTCTTCTGCCCTTTGTGACGACAGCGCTTGAGGCGCAGGCTGTGCCTTCGGCTCCGACCAAGAATGAGGTTGGCCTGGTGATTGGGGCGACGCTGCCGCAGGGCGTGGATCTCGCGCGCGGTGGACGGGTGTCGTCGAATGCCGATCTGGCCTTTGGCCTCGAGTATGACCGGCATCTGGTGGGACGGCGTGTGGCGGTATCGGGCGGAGTTGATTTCCTGGTGTCGCCGTCCGATGTGACGGTGCAATCGCCGGCGGCCGATGTGAGTCCGCAGTATGCGTACCTGTTTCTGACACCGCACGTGCGAGTGAAGTTCAGCCCGGACCGAACGATACAGCCGTGGCTCTTGTTCGGCGGCGGCTATGCCAACTTTGCGCCGGCGCAGCCGCGCTTCAGCACGGTGAATGTGCAGGGCTCGGGAAGCACGGGGACGTTTGAATTTGGCGGCGGCGTGGATACGAAGCCGCTGGTGAACTTCAAGGTACCGGTGGTGGGGCGGCTGCCGATCGGGGCGCGGCTGGAGGTGCGGGACTTTTACTCGGGGACGCCGAACTTCGGGGTGGAGACGGTGTCGTCGCGGCAGAACTTCCTGGTGTATACGGGCGGGCTGGTTTTGCACTTCTAGTGGTTACAGATGCGCTGTGAGATCTGCCGAGGATCTGGCGGATGGACGGACGGGCGACTTCTCTGTGGATGGGGGAAGTCGCTTTCTGTTGCTGTGGCGAGTGCGGACGCGATGAGGGAGCGGCCGTGGCCTGGAGGATGGGCAGGACTTCGGGATACACGAGGGGCGTGGCGGTGAGCGGGTCCACACAGAGTGGCGAGGCGGGTTGAGGCTGGTCAGGAATGCTGGCTTCGGGGTGATCCTGATCGCGGCTGGGTTCCCGTTCCGGCGGCGTGTTCAGGCGCTCGATAAGGGTTTCGAAGAACGACGGTTTGCCGCTGACGGCGGCGGGAAGGAAGGGGGCGGGGGGTGCGAGGAGGCCGAGGGCGGGGTCGACGGTGAGCTCTTCGACCGGGGACTCGATGGGAGCGGAGCTGGCCTGGTTGCGCGCCTGGGCGAGGTTGGTGGAGGCGATCTGGAGGGCGTAGAGGAGCAGGCCGGCGCGGCGCGGGTCGACGTCGTTGGTGGCGATGCGACGGAGGATCTCGCCGATGGAGAGCTGGATGGCAGTGCGGTCTTCGGGCAGGGGGAGATCGAAGGCGGAGCGGCGGGAGCGGCGCGGCTCGGTGCGCGCGATGGGCTTGCGGGAGGTGTGGTGGAAGTAGCAGAAGGCCTCGCCGCGGAGGCAGGGCGAGCCGCAGCGGCAGCCGTCGGCGTGGATGTGGCGGCAGCGTTGGCGGTCGGGTTGAGTGGTGGTGGCGGGCATGCGGTGGTGGGCTCCCCCTGATTAGAAGTTGTGCAAAATTTTGGATTGATGTGAGTTAGGTCTGGACCGGTAGTTTGGTCGCGGCTAAAAGAAAGAGCGCAGCCGTTAGGCTGCGCTCTTGGTGTCACTTCTGACGATAACGGATCTATCGGGGTGATTACGCCACGAGTTGCCGAAGCGTGATCCCGGGAATGGACAGCCATGTCATTGAAGTCCAAGTGACTAAGATGGGAGATCTCCTCTACCCGGACTCGCTTGCAAAGCCTTATAGCCAGGCCTCCCGGCCTTAATAACCGAGGAAATCAAGCCCATGATCTGTTCGTTAGCGCGCGAGGGAATGAGCGAGACATTCGGATGTTCAGCCGCGAAAACACGAAAAATTTGATCCGCAAAAGCTTGACCGATCATATCGACGCCAGTGAAGTCAAAGATGACTTGAGAGAATTGATCAACTCGAACAAGTACTCTCTTGGCTTGTGATCTGGAAACCAGTTGGTCAGTTCCATATTTGGCCAGCTTAACGGGGACCACCGTCTTATTGAAGCCATATACGTTGTTGACGCTGTACTGTGCGTACACCTTCTTAACGCTTCGCGCCGTGTGGTTGTCGACCTTGAGGAGAATCGAAGTACCCGTACCCTGGGATTCTCGATCGCTCATCCAATCAACTTCACGGCCAATCTCGTGACTGAAGTAAACACCACCAGAGATAATATCAAAAGCGTTGACCATCCTAGACGTAAAAAAGATTCCCTGTCCGGAATGGTTTGCCGCGTCAGTAGTTAACTTTCCTTTGGAAAGTTCGAAAATGGCCTGCTTTTCATCTGGAAGATCCAGGGCAGCTTGAATTTTTCTGAAAATCCCTACTCCGTCGTCCCCTATGTAGATCTCGGTGTCAACTGCCGACTTCGTTACATGTACATAAATCGTGCGGCCTCCTGAGTGATCAATTGCATTGTTAAACATCTCAGTGAAGGCATAGTTCCAAATTTGCAGTACGTTCTCTGGAAGGCTCCCCAAGAAAGGCTGAATGTCGTTTCTCCAAATGACATCCTCTGCCAAATCCGGAGTGATCGAATAATGGAAACCTTCTGACGCGGTAGCGGCCTTCTTGTACGAGCGCTTTCGAGTCTTGCCGTGAGAGACAAGCGAGCCTTCTCCGGTAAGACCTTTCAGATGGCGATTCGCTGCTTGTCTGGTGATGTCGAACTCCACCATCACCTTCGCAGCAATTCCTGGTTCAGCGATGTGTTCCAAGATGAACGTCCGAATCTCTTCGCTGCGTTTACGAATCTTTGTCACGATTGTCCTAGATTTTTGTAAACTTTATGGCGTAGATTGTCAACATGTACTTGTAGTTTGGAGACACAATATGCTCATTGCTGGTATCACAAGGGTGCTGTGAGTTGAACGATTAGAAGCTGGGCGGAGGGACGGCGGCTACGTTGAAGGCTTGTTCGAGGGCCAGGCCGGCTTGGGCTATGGTGCCTTCGTCGAAGAGGCGGCCGATGAGGGTGATGCCGTGGGGGACGCGGCGTGGTGGCGAGAAGGTGGGGAGCGGGTGGGCGGGGTCGGGGGCCCAGTCGCTGCGGGCTTGCGAGACCGAGACGAAGCCGGCGCGGAGGGTGAGCGAGGGGTGGCCGGTGAAGTTGGTGATGGTGAGCATCTCGTCGCGAAGGGAGGGGACGAGGAGGAGGTCGACCTCGGAGCCGCCGGCGGTGGAGGAGGCGAAGAGGCGGGCCATCTCGAGGGCGACCTTGCGGCGGAGGCGGTCGGCCTGGACGAGGTCGACGGCGGAGAGGAAGCGGGCCTGGCGGAAGGAGTTGGGCCAGGCGTCGGCGACCTGGGCTTTGAGGTCGTGATCGTGGCCGGAGGCGGTGAGTTCCTCGAAGGCCGCCGCTCCTTCAGCAAACAAGATGAGTTGGAGGGAGTCGTAGGGCCAGTCGGGGATGTGCACTTCGACGGGGGTCATGCCGAGGGAGCGGACGGTCTCGAGGGCGTGGCGGTCGACGTCGGTGGCGGGGGCTTCCTTCATCCACTGCGGGAAGTAGCCGACGCGTAAGCCTTTGACGGGGGCGGCGGCGTTGAAGTCGAGGTGGCTGGGGACGCTCGAGGGATCGGTGGGATCGGGGCCGGTGATGCTGTTGAGGACGAGGAGGGTGTCTTCGACGGAGCGGGCCATGGGGCCGAGTTTATCGAGCGACCAGCAGAGGGTCATGGCGCCGGTGCGGGCGACGCGGCCGAAGGTGGGGCGGAGGCCGGTGACGCCGCAGCGCATGGAGGGCGAGACGATGGAGCCGCCGGTTTCAGAGCCGATGGAGAAGCCGACTAATCCTGCGGCGGTGGCCGCGCCCGGCCCTGCGGACGATCCGGACGAGCCTTCTTCGAGCAGCCAGGGGTTCATGGTCTGGCCGCCGAACCAGATGTCGTTGAGGGCGAGGGCGCCGAGGGAGAGCTTGGCGAGGAGGACGGCGCCGGCGGCGTTGAGGCGGGCGGTAACGATGGCGTCGGTCTGGGGGACGCGGTTGCGGTAGGGCTCGGCGCCCCAGGTGGTGGGGATGCTGGCGGTGTCGAGGAGGTCTTTCGCGCCCCAGGGGATGCCGTGGAGCGGGCCTTTGTAGTGGCCGGCGGCGATGAGCTTGTCGGCGGCGCGGGCCTGCTCGAGGGCGTGATCGCGGGTGAGGGTGATGATGCAGTGGAGTTTGGGATCGAAGCGGGCGATGCGAGCGAGGTAGATCTCGGTGAGGCGCTCGGAGGTGAGGTGGCGATGCTCGATCCAGCGGGAGAGCTGATGGACGGGGGCGAAGGCGATGGCGGCGTCGTCAGACGGAAGCGGGATATCTGTAACTTTGGAACGAACGAATTGATTGCGGAGGACGAGGGCGGGTGCGCCGCTGGCGTGGGTGGGATCGGCGATGGAGTAGGGGACGATGGAGGGCTCGAGGGCGAGCTTACGGGGGCCGGTGCGGCGCTCGTAGAGGGGTGCCATGGCGGAGCGCCAGTTGCTGGCGGCGAGGGCGCGATCGGCCTCGGGCATGGTGACCTGGACGAGGCGGCTGGACTCGAGGAAGGTGATCTCAGAGACGTGCGGGCCGACGGCGGGGGCGGTGCCAAAGGCGGGCGGCATGCCGGCGGGGGCTTCGGCCGCAGGGGCTGAGGCGGAGGGCGATGCGGGGCTGGCGACGGGGGCGGGCGAGGTCTCGCGATGGCAGCCGGCGGCGGTGACGAGGAGGCCGGCGGAGGCGCCTTTGAGGAAGTCGCGGCGTGAGTCTGACATGTGCGATCGGTCTCCTAGAGGATGAGGTATGGCGAGACTGGGGTGTTCGATGAGGGTAGCGCAGGTTGGCCGCGGATGCTTGCGCCGGGGATGCGCGGGGGTGGTTTAATGGCTGCACACGACGGGAGAGCGAATGAGGCGGCGAGAGTTTCTCGGGATGGCTGCGGCGGCGGGGCTGGTACAGGCGACGGCGATGACGGGAGACGCTGCGGCGCAGCGTGGCGGTATCGGGCCGGCGGCGAAGCCGATGGAGATGGGGCTGGTGATCGTGCCATACAAGGCGCCGGAGGAGACGATCCGGCGGGTGCATGACCTGGGATTTCCGACGTGCTTTCTGTCGCTTGATGGGTACATCGGGAAGTTCACGCGGGAGAATGCGGATGTGCTGGGCGGGTTAATGGCGAAGTATGGGGTGCGAGCGACCACGGTAGAAGTTGTCCGGCCGGAGCCGCTGGTGTGGAACTTTCTGAAGGGGCCGACGACGATCGGGCTGGTGCCGCGAGCGACGCGGGCGGCGCGGATGGAGGCGCTGGTAGGGGTGTCGGAGTTTGCGAAGATGCTGGGGGTGCCGCAGGTGCAGACGCATTGTGGGTTTATTCCGGAGGACCCGGCGGATCCGATGTATGCGGAGACGGTGACGGCGATCCAGACGGTGGCGAAGCACTGCGCGGGGAACGGGCAGATGTTTCTGATGGAGACGGGACAGGAGACGCCGACGACGATGTCGCGGATGCTGCGGGATGTGGGGCAGGCGAACCTGGGAGTGGGGCTGGATACGGCAAATCTGATTCTCTATGGGAAGGCGAATCCGGTGGATGCGGTGGATATTCTGGGGCCGCATGTGAGGAGTATTCATGCCAAAGATGGCAGGTGGCCGACGAACCCGAGTGAACTGGGCGAGGAGGTGGCGATCGGGCAGGGGCTGGTGGACTTCAAGGCGGTCCTGACGAAGCTGAAGCAGGTGGGGTACGCGGGGGCGATCTCGATTGAGCGGGAGACGGAGGGGCCGCAGCAGGTGGAGGATGTGCGGAGGGAGAAGGTTTACCTGGAGCGGATCCTGCGGGAGATCCAGGTGTGATGGATTCGTAACGTTTCTGATCACATATACAGAATGGAAGGATGTGGGATGGATCGACGACGGTTTCTGGCGGGATCGGCGGCATCGGGGTTGCTGCTGGTGAAGAGCAGCACGGCGTTCGGGTACCAGGCGAACTCGGCGGTGCGGTTGGGTTTGCTGGGATGCGGTAACCGAGGGACGGCGGTGGCGACCTCGTTTGCACAGAACACGACGGCGCGGGTGGTGGCGTTGGCGGATCTGTTTCCGGACAATCTGGCGAAGGGCGAGGCGACGTTCAACGCTGTGAACGCGAAGCTAGGGCAGGGGCGGATTGCGAAGGGGCTGCAGTTCCATGGAGCGAAGGCGTACGAGGCGCTGGCGCAATCGAAAGAAATTGACATGGTGCAGATCTCGACGCCGCCGTGGTTTCATGTGGAGCACCTGGAGTCCGCGGTGGCAGGGAGCAAGCATGTGTACTGCGAGAAACCAGTTGGGATTGATGTCGGGCAATCGAAGCGGGCGCTAGAGATCGCGAAGCGGGCGGATGGACGGGTGAGCATCGACGTTGGATTTCAGGTGCGGAGCGCGCCGCCGATCGCCGCTGTGATGAGCAAAGTGCAGGGCGGGTCACTGGGGAAGATCGCGACGATTGTGGCGAATTACAACGCGCCGGCCTCGACTGAAAAGGTGCGTGCGGGTGCGGGCAAGGACGAGTACCGGCTACGCAACTGGCTGTGGGATCGGGCGCTTTCGGGAGACATTCTCGTCGAGCAGAATATTCACATTATTGATCTGTGCAACCTGGCGCTGGGCTCGCACCCGTTGAAGGCAAAGGCTACTGGCGGGCGGAGTGTGATCTCACATGCGGGGAACTGTTGGGATCACTACGAGGTG
Source organism: uncultured Acidobacteriaceae bacterium (assembly GCA_964235665.1). Taxonomy (GTDB): domain Bacteria; phylum Acidobacteriota; class Terriglobia; order Terriglobales; family Acidobacteriaceae; genus Edaphobacter. The sequence continues at coordinate 504,925 of CAXSAY010000001.1, read as the reverse complement.
ATTTATACGTATCCGAATGACGTGCGGGTGAGTTTTTCATCGACGCAGTTTGGGAACGGTTTGTTCGATGCAGGGTTACATATCTTCGGAGCGAACGGCAAGGCGGATGCGCCGTACTCGGGGCCGGTGCGGATCGAGGGCGAGCATGCGTGGAGCTGGAAGGACTCAGAGACACAGACGGTGGGTGGTGGGACGTTTGCGGCGAATGGAGCGTTCTCAGACAACCTGGCGCTGGCGGATCGGGAGAAGGATCGGAGCTTCATTGAGAGCATCACGTCGGGCAAGTTCCACAACCAGATTCCCGCAGGCGTGGAGACGGCGATGAGCTGCATGCTGGGACGGATGGCGGGATATACGGGGCGCGAGGTGATGTGGGAGGAGCTGATGACGCAGGGGGAGAGCTATGCGCTGGGGATGGATATGGGGCAGTTTGGATGAGGCGTGCTCGCCTTCGAAGTGCAGGCCTGCTCGCTTTGCTTGCAGGCCAAAGACAATGGATCTGCCTTCGGCAGAGGGGAGCCCACCCATTCCGCGATGGGGCCGCGGTATGGATGGGGCACCCCGCTTCGCGGTGGCGTCCTCATGTCACTCAATTCGAGTGAGACTCCTACTTAAGCGCGGTGAGCTCTTTGCCTTCGGTGAGGGTGTAGAAGCGGTCAACTGTAACGGGCGGCGTTACCGTCTGCTTGAGGCCGCTGGGCCAGACGACTTCGATCTTGTCGATTTTGGTGGCTGGGCCGAGGCCGAAGTGGGGGCGCTGGTCGGGGCTGGAGGCGAAGGAGCCGCCGGCGATGATGTCCTGTCGCTGACGGAAGCCGTTGGCGGTTAGAAATAACTTGGCACCGACGGCGTCGCGCGGGCTTTTGGGGCCGCCGATGAGTTTGAAGGCGATCCAGTGATTTTTCTCTTCGGCTACGTTGCGGAAGAGGGACGGGGCGCTGTCCATGTTGTTGATGACGACATCGACGTGGCCGTCGTTGAAGAGGTCGCCGAAGGCCATGCCACGGGCGACGGCGAGTTTGGCGAGGCCGGAGCCTTCGACGGGCGGGACGAACTCGAGTTTGCCCTTGATGTTGTGGAGGAGCTGCGCGCGCTGGGCCCAGGTGGTGCCCCAGTTCTGCTTGTCGACGGCGGGGTAGACGTGGCCGTTGACGACGAAGAGATCGAGCCAGCCATCGTTGTCGTAGTCGAAGAAGGCGGTACCCCAGCCGAGGAAGGGGATGGTGGGTTCGGCGATGCCGGCCTGGTAGCTGATGTCGGTAAAGTTGGCGTTGCCGTCGTTGCGATAGAGCGGTTTGTAGTCGTCGGAGAAGGTGGTGTTGAAGAGATCGATGAGGCCGTTGTGGGTGTAGTCGCCGGCGGCGATGCCCATGCTGGCGGTTTCGCGGCCGCTTTCGTTGAGGGCGTAGCCGGAGGCGAAGGAGGCGTCTTCGAAGGTGCCACTGCCCTTGTTGAGATAGAGGTAGTTGGGCGTGGAGTCGTCGGCGACGAGGAGATCGGGTTTGCCATCGTCGTTAACGTCGAGGAAGAGCGAGGCGAGGCCGTAGTAGGCGTGCTCGTCGACGACGCCGGCGTGTTTGGTGGTGTCGGTGAAGGTGCCATCGCCGTTGTTGTGGAAGAGGCGATCGGGCTCGCCGGTGAGGCCGCGCGGGCCGCACATGACGGGGGTGCCGCGGAACTGACAGACGGGGTTGCTCGCTTCGACCGCTTTGGTGTGTGCGGCCATGTCGAAGTGGACGTAGCCGGGGACGAAGAGATCGAGACGGCCATCGCCGTCGTAGTCGCCCCAAGTGGCGCCGGTAGCCCAGCCGTCAAAGGTGACACCGGCCTTTTCGGCGACGTCGGTGAAGGTGCCGTCGTGATTATTGCGATAGAGGCGGCTCTTCCCGAAGTTCGAGACGAAGAGATCGGGCCAGCCATCGTTATCGAAGTCTCCGACGACGGCGCCGAAGCCCCAGCGATCGTTGCTGACACCAGCTTTGGCGGTGACGTCGGTGAAGGTGCCGTCGTGATTGTTGTGGAAGAGCGCGGCGTGCGGGGCGGGTGCATGGCCGGCTTCGGCCCCGAAGGTGGAGCCATTGACGAGATAGATGTCGAGCCAGCCGTCGTTGTCGAAGTCGAAGAGAGCGACGCCCGAACCGACGGTTTCGATGATGGAGTTTTTGGTGGGCGTGCCCATCTGATGATGCCACTGGGCGAGGCCGGACTTGACGGTGACGTCTTCGAAGACGACAGGGCCGGACTTGACGAAGCCGCCGGCGGTGATGGGACGATGTTCGTTGTCGAGGACGGCATCGTGAGCGCCACCGGTGTTAACAGTCATGCCGGCGGGGGGCGGCGATGCGACCTGGGCGTCTACGACCCGGGCCACCATCGGAAACGAACTGCACAGGAGAACGATCCTCGGGAGGAGGCTCCACCTGGAGATGGGGCGCCTATTGCTGGTGAACGGGATGTGCGGACGAGTCATCGTGGCCGTTCTATCGTAGACGTTCGGAGTGCCTGAGTGAAGCGAGGCGTTGCTGGAGTGCGGTAACCGCTCATAGTCTGCGCGGCGGCACGACGTGTGTGTGCATCGGCTGACGCGACGGCACGGTGGCTGATGCTTGCAGGGAGAAGCAAGGACTGGCATGCGGCCGTACGCTCGCCTTCAGTGGGAGACCATTCTTTGCCGCAGAGCAGGCGGACTCCTGGTGCGTCTAAGCGAGGAGGCGTGCGTTTGGCGCCATCCCCGTTTCAGGAGCATGCGTGAAGATTGGTCTCATCTCCCTCCCCATATCCGGTCACCTCAATCCTTTTCTTGCTCTCGCCCGAACGCTGAAGGCGCGCGGACATCATCCGGTCTACTTTGGCGTGCCGGACTGCGCCACTGCTGCTGCGGCCGCGGGCATTGATTTTGTTCCGCATAGCAAGGAGGAGTTCCCGCTGGGTGCCGTGGCTGAGACCTGGGGTCCCGTTTCCACGATGCGAGGCGTTGAGCTGCTCGAGTATGCCACGAAGACGATCAACGTCAAGCTGCTGGATGCAGCCCTGAAACATCTTCCCGAGGCCTTGAAGCAGAGCGGCGTGGAAGCCATGATCGTCGACCCAATTCACTTTTTTGTGGAGCTTGCTCCCATGAGTCTCGCGCTGCCATATGTGCATCTTTGTTCGGTGCTGCAGCTCGATTCCACACTCACGACGCCACCCTCCCTGTTCAGCTGGCCTCTTGAGCACACGCCCGAGGCGAAGGAGCGCACACTCCGAGGGGTACAGCAGGTAGGCGGATACATCGCCGCTGCAGCCCCTGTTGCCGCGGCCTTTGCCGCAGAGGCCGGGATCGAGATCGACCTGCGCGACCCCGCCGCCACCGTCTCAAAGCTGGCCTATGTCGTCCAGTGTCCGGAGGTGTTCGACTTCCCCGACATTCCCTGGCCCCCGACCTTCACTATGCGGGTCCTATGGTTGACGATGCGGGCCGCGCTCCGATTCCATTTGACTGGAGTTGGCTGGATGGGCGACCGCTTGTTTACGCCTCCTTGGGAACGCTGTGCAACGGGCTGCTCTCGATCCATCGGACGATCCTTGCTGCGGCAGCGCGCCTGCCGGAGTGCCAGATGGTCTTCTCCATTGGCAGTAATGTTGATGCGGCCGATCTGGGCGCCATTCCGAAGAACGCGATGGTGGTTGCCTCAGCGCCGCAGGTTGAGTTGCTTCAGCGCGCCGCCGTCTGCATCACCCATGCCGGGCTGAATACCACGCTTGAGTCGCTTGCCGCGGGCGTGCCGATGGTTGCCATTCCCATTGGCTACGACCAGCCGGGCACCGCGGTCCGCATCGCGTACCACGGTGTCGGCGAGTTCGTTGAGGTCGACGACCTCAACCCAGACACGCTGCTTCAGCTACTGGACGGAGTGCTTCACCAACCGGGCTACCGCGAGAAGGCCCACCACTTCCGCGATGTTCTCGGCACGATTGACGGCTTGACGATCGCCGCGGACGCCATCGAGAAGGCCCTGGTCCATCCCGCATGATGCTCCCTGCGGCGCTGGTATGGCCCTCTGCGTTTACGTCAGGGGCGACTGTGCGTGATGTCGCCCCTGACGAAGTGTCCTTTGCTTCGAGAACGCGAACGAGTGGCTCTCTGCTGACGCGGAGGCTGATGTGGGGCGGAACTACTTTCCCGCCAGCGGGATCTCGAGGACGGTGACGCTGCCGTTGGGGAAGGTGTGCGTCAGCTTGCCGGGCTTGATGGATTCGGTGGCGGTGGTGGGTGTGACCAGACTGGGCTCTTCTTCGGAGTTTTCGACGAGGATGGTTTCGGCTTCGAGGGTGGTGACGCGCATGGGTTCCCGGCCGAGGTGGAGGCTGGCGAGATCGAGCTCGGCGTGGGCGGCTGTGGTGAGACTGCGGTTGACGCAGAAGAGAAGGAGGCGCTTGCCGTCTTCGGACAGGGCGGCGGTGATGTCGAGGTAGGGGACGTCCGCGATCTCGGGAAGACGCTCGATGCCGTGGCTGACGGTGTAGGTGGGGCCATCTGACTGGACGGAGAGGAGGGTGTGGGGGTTGGCGGTGGCGTAGGTGCGAAGGACCCAATAGGCGGGTGCGGGATAGACCTGCCCGCGCTTCTTCCAGATGCCGCCGAACTCGATGTTGCCGGTCATGTCGGAGATGGGGACGATGGCGGAGTCGCGCAGGATGGTGTTGAGGAAGCCGGCGGCGAAGAGGGCGCCGCCCATATTGGTGAAGTTGGGAGCGCTGGGGGAGTTGGGCGGGGTATCGCGGCCGACCATGAGCCATTCGGTGAAGGCAGTGGTGACCTGGCCCTTGTGCGGTGTCCCTTCGATCTGATCGTGCATGGCGTGGAGTTGTTTGCTGAGGCCGAAGGGGAGGGCGAGCGCGGCCATGGAGCGGAAGTCGTCTGGCGGGTTGCGAAGCTGGACGTTGGCGGTGACGACGAAGTGGGTGGAGAGGAAGTTGAAGGTGCCGGGCGGGTTCGAGAGCTGGGCGGCGTTCCAGCTTTTGAAGTGATCTTCGTCGGCGCCGGTGGCGATGAGGCGGGCGTGCGGGTCGACGGCGCGGACGGCTTCGCTGGTGGCGCGGGTGACGGCGGCGACCCGCTCCTGCGAGGGATAGCCGATCTGGAAGTCGCCCCAGAGTTCGTTGCCGAGCTCCCAAAGGAGACCGCCGGTGTGATCGCCGAAGTGCCCGTTGACGTAGCGGACCCAATCGGCGGCATCGGCGGGTGTGCCGGTGCCGAGATTGAGGGCGATCTGCGGCTGGGCGTGGATGAGATCGCAGAGTTTGAGGAACTCATCGGTGCCGAAGGTGTTGTACTCGGGGATGCCCCAGGAGAAGTTGAGTTTCGAGACGCGCTTCTCGGCGGGGCCGGTGCCGTCGCGCCAGTCGTAGGCGGAGGTGAAGTTGCCGCCGAAGCGCAGGAGCGGCGAGTGCAGATCCTCGAGCATATGGATCATGTCAGGGTCCATGCCGGCGATGTTGTCTGCGGGCTGGAGGCTGACCTGATCGACCATGGCGCGGGCGTCGTCTTCGAGGGAGAGGGTGAGGTCAACGGGTTCGAGCGGAGCGAGCTGGCCGGGTTTGAGATCGAGCGAGAAGGGGTACTTGGTCCATTCTGTAGCGCTAGCGGTTACAGACGTGGAGACGAGGACGTCATCGGGATGAGCGTGGCGGCGAAGAGAGATGCGGAACGAGTTGCCGCCGCGCACGTGCTTGATCCAGAGAGCGCCGGTGTAGTGCAGCTCGCGCCCGGCGGAAAGGTAGACGCGCTCGCGGATGCCGATCTCCCGGCCGGGAAGGCTCATGAGGAGGACGGACTGGCTGGAGTTGGCGGCGTCTCCGCGGACAGGCAGGTAGCGGTTGCCGTCGGAGGCGTGCAGTGGCTCCCATGGAGTGGGCAGACCGAGCTGGGAGGCGCGCCGGAGCTCGGGGCGCTCGCGGAGCATGGTGTCCAGGTTGCCAAGGGACCAGAGGCCCTCCTCGAAGGAGGGGTTCTCGATGACGTCGGCCCAGAGACCGCCGTAGACGGCGTGGCCGATAGGCTCGAGGAAGCTGCCGAAGACGGTGGGTGGGATGATCTGTGGGGCCGCGGGACGCGTGATATGGACATGAACCGTGGCAGCAGAGGGCGGCGCGGAGGAGGTGAGCTGGGCGATCGCTGGCGTACCTGATGGGGCAGACACAACGAGCGTGGCGAAGGCAACGAGGAGAGCGAGACGGGTAGAGTGCGGGACTCGCGGGGGGTGGGTGTGGGACATTGATTCGATCTCCGGTGCGGTGAGATAGTTGGTTGGCCCTGGGCGTCTGTGGGGCGGGATGGAGTTATGGGGCGGCGGCGTCGCTGGGCTCGGGCGCGGCTTTTGATTGCTGCTCTTGGGTCAGTTGCCTGGCTTTCCCGAGCTCGTCGGCGGAGGTGGCGGGTTGGCCGAGGCGGGCGAGGGTGAGGCCGAGATAGTAGTGGGCGGGCTGGTAGTCGGGCGCAGCCTCAATGGCGGCGGCGAGGCTTTTCTGGGCGGCAGGATAGTTGCGCTCGCGATAGGCGATCTCGCCGAGGCCGGTTAGCGCGCCGCCGTGACGTGGGCTGCGCGAAAGGGTTTTGCGGAAGAGTTCGGCAGCGTGCGTGTCGTCATGCGCGTTGGCGGCGAGGACGCCCAACTGGTAGAACGACTCGCTCTGTGAGGGCTGGAGCGCGATCGATTTTTCGAACTCGGCTGTGGCGGCGGCGGTGTCCAGCTCCATGGCGAGGACGTGGCCGAGACCGAAGTGGGCCGTGGCGTCTGACGGTTTGAGGGCGAGGTACGTGCGGAGATACTTCTCGGCTTCGGGAAGATGTTGTGCGTCGGTGGCAACACGACCGGCCGTGTAGAGGGCGCGGGCGTTTGTGGGCTCGAGAGCAAGGGCGGCCGAGAGAGCTCGATCGGCGCGGCGGTAGAGGTGAAGCTCGTCCGAGACCTGGCCGGCGTCGGTGAGGAGATCCACGTTGTCCGGAAGATATTGCGAGGCGTGTTCCAGACAGAGAAGCGCGGCTTTCAGATGGCCGGCGGCCTTTGCCTGAAGGGCGAGAGAGGTGGCTGCCTTGAGTTCTCCGGCGTGGGCGGAGGCGTCTTGCGGGGCGATGGTGAGGGCGGTTTCGAAGTGATCCATGGCCTCTGGATAGTGCTTCTGCCCGAGCTGAAGTGTGCCGGCGAGGGTGTTGGCATCTGGCGAATTGGGACTGAGGGCGAGGGCGTGGGAGAGCAGGGTCTCCGCTGTGGGTTGATCAGCCTGGGCGAGCTTAATGCGGGCGAGTTCGGTGAGGGCAGCGACGTTCTCGGGATCAGCGGCGAGGAGTTGGGTCAAGGCGGCGGTGGCCTCAGGAAGATGACCTTGAGCCTGCAGGGTTCGGGCCTGAGCCAGGCTGGTGTTTTGAGCGACGACGACAGGAACGACGAACGTGAAGGCAAGCGGCAGAAGCAAGGTGACGACGACGGATGCGCGAAAGGGATGAGGACGTGGCATGAAAAAGGACGGTAGAGAGACCTTGACATGGTCTCTCTACCGGGGAGAGCGAAGTACGTACGGGTGATGCGGGTTTAGAACTGAATGCGGCCGGTGAGCTGAATCACGCGGGAGAAGCCACCGGTGGAGGCGTTGATGACGCCGGTGGGAACACCGAAGCCGACGCTTCCAGGTTGGTTGAAGATATTGTCGTTTGGCGAGCCGAAGATGTGGCGGTTGAAGGCGTTGAGCAACTCAATCTTCAGGAACAGAGTCGTTCCTTCGGTTAGAGGTGTTTTCTTAAGGACACTAAAGTCTTCGTTGACATAGCGGTAGTTGCGAACCTCTCCGGTGACGCGGGGAACGTCGCCGAATTGGAAGGCACCGTTATCCGCCGTCTGACTGGTTCCTGCAACGACCGCACGCAGGCGACGATTGTCGGCAGTGTTCGGATCGCTGAAGGCTGGTGCGGTCTGTAAAGCAGCATAGCCGGGGTTGTCGGGTGCGCCATTGGGAGCAGCAGGAATGGCGATACCGTTGAACTCCGAGTCAACGTTAGGATCAGGACCGGTAGCCTTTCCGCCCAGCTTGAGGTTCCGGAAGGGGTCGATATGGCCGTGACGAGCGGCACTATCAAACCTTGAACCGGGAACGCGGTTGTAGGCGATGAAGTTATCCCAGCCAGGGATACCGGTGGCGCCCTGAAAGGAGATGGGTTGACCGGACTGATAGCGCTGAACACCGCCGACTTCGAGACCACTAATCAGGGAGCGGGCAATAGGATTGCTGAAGTTGAGGAAGGGCTTATTCCGCCCAAACGGGAGCTCGTAGATGTAGCTCACGACGAAGGTATTGGGGATGTCCTGGATCGAAAGCGACTTCTGACTCTTCGAGTTGAAGGGATTCTGCTCCTGATTGACGCCGCCGTTGGTTCCTGGAAGAAGAGAGTCTGCGTTGGTGATGTCTTTCGCCCAGGTGTAGGACGCCTGGAGGTTGAGGCCTCCGGTGAAGCGACGTTCGAGGGAGGCGACGAGGGCGTCGTAGGAGGAGTGACCGACGTTCTGAAGGCAGCAGTCTGTCGCAATATAGCCGTACTGCGGGAACGGACGGAGCCGCTGCTGCACGTTGCCGTTGAAGGCAGCGTATGGCGAGGTGAGACCGTTTGCGGCAAGATCGTAGCTGACCAGAGCGTCTCCACGGCCGAAGTTAGCTATAGGGATGTTGTTGATGTTCTGCACGCCAGAGCGAAGGTGTGATCCAGAGGAGCCGATGTAGCCAAGGGTCATGATGAGATCCTTGGTGAGCTCCTGCTGCACCTGTAGATTCCACTGATTGATCTGCGCGGGTCGACCGTAGCTAGCGGCGATGTAGCTGTTCTGCACCGGCAGTGGAGCGTTGGCGTTGCCGTTGTCGAAGAAGCCTGGATCGAGGTTTTGTCCCAGGTTTGGCGGAGTGATGCCGCCATCAACGGAGAAGGCAGGATCGAAGCCGTTGGAAACTTGCTGATTCTGGACGGTGTAGCCGGTTACTGTGGAGCCGCCAAAATCGTCGTACACGAGTGGACCATAGAGAGTGGCAAAGCCGCCGCGGATGACGAAGGTGCCATTCTGCGCCGAAGGGGTATAGGCAAAGCCGACGCGTGGCGCGATGTCCTTGTACCAGGTGTCGGCCCATCGCTTGTTGCAGTTGGTGCAGGTGGTGCCGAAGATCAGAGCGCCAGGCAGGCCATTCTTGGGATCGGTCGCGGTGAGGCTGAAGTTCGAGGTGCTGTTGGTGGCCTCACGGCGAGGCTGGTCTACGTCGTAGCGAACACCTAGGTTGAGGACGAGATTCTTGGTGACCTTCAGGTCATCCTGCAGGAAGCCGGCCCAGTAGTTCGAGATCCAGCGTGGCTGGTGCGAGGGGTTGCGAGACTGCGAGTTGTCCCCGACGCCGAGAAGCAGACTGGCGAAGCCGTTGCCGGTGCCGTTCTGAAATGCCTGGGTCTGCGTGGCCTTGGTTTCACCGGTCTGGAAGCTCAGGTGGCCGTTGCTCTGGTCCTGTGCAATCGGTGAGTACTGCTGATAGCGATAGTCGACACCGATCTTGAAGCTGTTGCGACCTTTCTGCCAGCTGACGGAGTCATTGATGCGGATGCCGTTATCGATATTGTCGCCGAGCTGGTTGCGGCTGAGGGAGACATAGCCGCCAACATCGACTTCCGGGAAGCCGGCGGTGAACGGTGTGCCGAGTTGTGGGTTGTAGTTGATGCCAGAGGCTGCTTCGATGGAGCCGTTGATCGAGTTCGAACGATTGAAGCCGAGGTTGAGGTGATTGAGAACGTTCGCCGTGAAGATGTGATCCCAACCTGCACGACCGAAGTGGGTAATGAAGTCTTGGGTTTGAACGGTTGGATCGACGGGAGGAGGCAGGGTGAGATTCTGCGGGTTGTCGCGGGTGTTCTCACGCGTGCTGTAGGTGCCGAAGAGTTTGTCTTTGCTCCCGATGGAGTGATCCACGCGAATGGAGTAGGTCGTGTTGAACTCGGTAGATGCTGAGGCCAGCGAGTAATTATTGGTCAGGGCGTTGTTGTTTGGGGCAGGGTAGAAGCTGGCGATGTTTCTACCGACTGTACTGAAGCGTGCAGTCGGAATGACGTTGCCCGCGAAGGCTGTACGGCACCGGATGCCATTGACGGTGCGGGTCGTAGCGGGGTCGAAGATCTGACCGTTGAGGATGGGAGTTCCATCGCAGGGATTGATCTGGCCGTTGGCTCCGTTAATGAGTTGGTCGGAGAAGTCACCGTTGCGCTCAGCTGCAGTCGGAACGGTGCTGGTGGCGACGTTGCCGTGGGTGAGGCGGTACTGCTCCCAGGAGAAGAAGGCGAAGGTGCGGTCCTTGCCGTTGTAGATATGGGGTATGGTGAGCGGGCCGCCTGCGGAGATACCGAAGTCGTACTGTTTGTCGGCCGGGCGACGATTGTTGTTCGCGTCTACGGTGTCGCCGACGGACTGGTAGTAGGCTTTGCGGCCGTTGTTGAACCAATCGTTGGCGTTGAGGAATTCGTTTTGAAAGATGCCGAAGGCGGTGCCGTGGAAGGCGTTGGTGCCGGATTTTATGACGAAGTTCTCGATACCGCCGGTGGTGCGGCCGAACTCGGCTGAGGGCGCGGAGGTAGTGACTTTGAACTCGGAGATGGCTTCAACGGAGGGAGCTTCTTCATCGAAGGAGGAGCCGTTCTCCGAGCGGGTCTGGGAGGCGCCGTCGAGAAGGACTTCGTTGCCGAAGTTCTGACCGCCGCCGACCTTGGAGATGAAGACGCCGTTGACGCTATTTCCGGTGCCGGGGCCGGCAGTGCCGGGGATGAGGAAGACGAAGGATTCAGGTGAGCGAAGGGCGCCGACGCCGCCGAGGGCAAGGGGAAGCTCGATGATCTGGCGCGAGTTGACGGTGCCACCGATATCGGAAGACTCTGTTTCGATCGCTGGGGCATTGGCGGCGACGGTGACGGTCTCGGTGGTGCCGCCGGCGCTGAGGGTGATATCGAGCGAGGAGACGGTGCCGACGCGAACTTCAACGCCGGTGCTCTCCGTGGCCTTGAACCCTGCGGCGTTTACCGTGATGGTGTAGCGGCCAAGCTGAATGGATGGAAAGCGATAGGAGCCGGCGCTGGTGGAGACGGCGTTATAGACGGAGCCGTTTGCTTCGCTTTTAGCGACGATGGTGGCGTTCGGAACGGCGGCACCGGAGCTATCAGTGACGTTGCCGGCGATCTGGCCCTGATTGGTCTGCGCGTGGGCGAGATGAAGACCGAAGAGCAAGAAGACGAAGAACGCTGTTGCTTGCAGACATCTGACTACTTTGTTCACACAACCTCCAAAAGTGGTGCAACGATGGCGACGATCTTTTGAAAACCTTTACATCTTTCGTTCGTCACAGCCGTGTGTGGTACTCGCCGGATCGGTTTCAGCAGATGAGTTTGCTTTTCCGAGCCTGACAGGATTGCTTTCCGTTTACATTTCTTCGATCGGCGGCAATCCTACCGACTGATTTTGTCGACAGTCAAGGAGTTTCTTTTACACCGCCTGATGTTGCTCGATCGCAGGGGAGCGCTGAGCCACAGGAGCAGGCACGGGTGATGGCGGGCCAGCGTAGCAGGAGATGACCTTCGTGGAGACCAAGGGCAGGGTGTATGCGTGCAGGTAGCTGGTTACTTCGCGGGTTCATCGATGGGAATGGATCGATCGACGGCGAGGTTTTCGAGGTGCTGGACGATGCCGCTGGGCCAGTGGATCTCGACCGATTTCACCGTGGTGTCCGTGGCAAGGCCGAAGTGGACACGCTTGTCGTTTGAGGAAAGATAGCTGCCGGTGGTCGAGACGGTGGCGTACTGGACGCCGTGCGCAGTGGTGAGTTTGACAAGGGCGCCGATGGCGTCGCGATTGGAGATGTGACCGGTGAGGGCGAGGGTGACCCAGTGATTGTCGGTGCGGGTCTCGTTGTGGAGGATGTGGGCGGCGCCGCCGTTGGTGCTGACGACGGCGTCGAGGCGGCCATCGTTGTCGAGATCGCCGACGGCCATGCCGCGGCCGACCCAGGGCTGAGAGAAGGCGGGGCCGGAGTCCTTTGAGACGTCGAGGAAGCCCTTGCCGGTGTTGCGGGCGAGGAGCATGGGCTCCTTATAGTGGAGCTGCGGGAAGTTGAGCTCGACGGTATCGAGATCGTGGCCCTGCGAGACGAGGAGATCCTTGCGACCATCGTTGTCGTAGTCGAGGAAGTGGATGCCCCAGCCGGAGTGCAGGAGGGTCATGCGGGCGAAGCCGGAGGCGTAGGTGTCGTAGGTGAAGGAACCGTCGCCGTTGTTGCGGTAGAGGGCGTACTTCTGGTTGGCGAGGTTGGTGATGACGAGGTCGGGGAGGCCATCGTTATCGTAGTCCTGGAAGTCGATGCCCATGCCGGCGTAGGTACGGCCGTCGCCATCGACGGCGATCTCGGCGAGCATGCCGGTCTCTTCGAACTGGCCGGCGCCCTTGTTGTGGAAGAGGAACTCGAGCATGGAGTCGTTGGCGACGGCGATATCGATCTTGCCGTCACGGTCGAAGTCCGCGATGGCGACACCGAGGCCTTTGCCGGGATTGCCAAGGCCGATCTTTTGCGCGACCTCGGTGAACTTGCCGTGGCCGTCGTTGTGGTAGACGAGCGGCGCGATGGCGGGGAAGATGTCGGGGTGGCAGAAGGCGCGGTAGCCTTCGCGATGCTCGCCGCACCAGACATCTTCCCAGTCCCACTTGACGTAGCGGAGGACGATGAGGTCGAGCAGGCCATCGTTGTCGAGATCAACCCAGGCGGCGGAGGTGGACCATTGCTCGCCCGACGTAGAGGAGCCGCCGGTGCCGGAGGCCGCGGTGACGTCGATAAAGGTGCCGTTGCCGTTGTTGTGGTACAGCCGGTTGCCGCCGAACGCGGTGACATAGAGGTCTTCAAAGCCGTCGTTGTCGAAGTCACCGACGGCGACGCCCATGCCGTAGCCGATACCTTGCAGGCCGGCTTTTTCGGTGACGTCCTCGAAGGTGCCGTCCTTCTTCTGATGGTAGAGGCGATTCCAATCAGCGGGGCCGGCCTTCTTGGGGATATAGCCCTTGGGAGCGGGATCGATGACCGGGGCGCCGTTAGCGAAGAAGAGGTCGAGGAGGCCGTCGTTGTCGTAGTCAAAGACGGCGGTGCCCGAGCCCATCGTCTCGAGGAGATATTTGCTGGGCGTGTGCTGGGCGGTGCCGATGAAGGTGACGCCGGCTTTGGCGGCGATATCGGTGAAGTAGCCGGGAGGACCGGAGTCGGCCGTAGCTGCGGGTTTGCTGGTTGCGGCCTGAGCCGAGAGCAGAGCGGGCGAACCGAGCAGAGCGGCGATGACAACGAGTTTCAACGATCGAAACAAACGAGCTCCTTCCACGTTGTCGACGCGGAGTCTTTCGGGCGACTAGTCCCCTGCTCCTTTTGTAGCATTCTGGGTGCCTCGGCCGGTGAGCTCGCGGATGAGGTCGACCTCGTGCTGGCGGTAGGGGGTGTCGTCGTTGCGGAAGACCTCGTGGAACCAGACGGTAGGCTGCGAGCGCACGTAGGGGTGATCCCAGGAGTCCCATGGCAGGTAGGTCTGGGTTTTGCCGGCGACGAGGCCCCAGTTGATGGCGGCGACGTGGTACTTCTTTGCGACGGGAAGCGTGCCGTCGAAGGTGGAGCCGGCGCCGCGGGCCATGTACTCCGTGCAGATGATGGGGCGGTGATTAGGCTCGAGCTCGTGGATGCGAGCTTCAAAGACCTCAGGCCAGCCGTAGTCGTGGAAGGAGATGATGTCGGACTCGGCGAGCTGGATCTTGGTGGTGGCGCTTTCCTTGTCGGGATGCGACCAGTCGCCGGTCCAGACGCCCGAGGTAAGCGGCTGCGAGGGATGGGCGGAGCGGGCCCAGCTGAAGGCTTTGGGGAGAAGCTCGTCGACGCGCTTCACTTTGGCGGCTTCGTCCGCCGCGACGTCGCCGCCGCGATTATCTGGCTCGTTCCAGACGTCCCAGCCGAGGATGCGGTCGTCGGTAGCGAAGGCGCCGACGACGCCGATGACGTAGGCCTTGAGCTTGGGTTCAGCGGCGGGATCGAGCAGACGCTCTTTGCCGGGGCTCTGGACCCAGCCGGAGTTATGGACGCCGGGAATGGGCGGGTGCTGTGGGCCGAGGTGCGGGTTGCTCTCCCAACAGGAGTCAAAGAGGACGAGCAAGGGGCGGATGTGGTGTTTGGCGGCGATGCCAAGGAAGGTGTCGAGGCGCTGTTTGAAGCCGTCGGGATCCCCCTCCCAGAGCTGGTCCTGGAGGAAGACGCGGGCGGTGTTCATGCCGATGGACTCGGCTAGGGAGAGCTCGCGATCGTTGATGGCGGGATCGAAGGTAGCGGCCTGAAACATCTCGAACTCGTTGATGGCGTTTGAGGGGATGTAGTTCGCGCCGACGAGCCAGGGCTGGGCGGCGTACCAGCTGTTGGCCTTCTCTTCCGACCAGCGCTGACCGGAGCCCTTCCCGGAAGGAGCGGCCGAAGATGCAAGGGCGAGACATGGGAGGAGGGCGAGCGTCGCCAGGGTCGAGCGGAGGGACATACGGGGATCACCTCAAGATGGTTGAACTGCGCGAGGGGGCCGGGACGACGAGGCAGAAAGCTCGCGAAGAAATCTGGACCTCAACATACAGGAATTTCGATGAGAGCGCTTTCATACGGGAAGGCGGACCTATTCAGGGTGTCTGATTCTTCCGGATCGGCCCGGTGGAGCTGCGAGGTACCAGTTCCGGGAGGATGACGTGGGTCTCTTCGTCGGCGGTGGCGGCGGGAGCGAGCTGATCCCGGCGATCGAAGAGGCTGCGGAAGGCGGTGGCAGCGATATCGGTGCGCGAGATGCGGAGGGTAGTGAGGCCGGGCTGGGTGTAGGAGCTGAGCAGGATGTCGTCGTAGCCGATGATGGAGATATCTTCGGGGATGCGGAGACCCCGCTTGTGGATGGCGCCCATGGCGCCGATGGCGGTGAGGTCGTTGGAGCAGAAGACGGCTGTAGGCGGTGGGGAGACGGCAAGGATGCGTTCCATCGCCATGAAGCCGCCATCCGCGCGGTGATTGCCGGACTGGATCATGTGCTCGGGCACGAGATTGCGGCGTCGCTGCATGGCGGCCTCGAAGGCGCACTTGCGGATGCGGGCGGAGTGGAGCCAGAGCGGACCGGTGATGAAGGCGATGCGCTCGTGACCAAAGGCCGTGAGGTGTTCCATGGCGAGGGTGACCCCGGCGTCGTAGTCGATGCGGATGTTGGTGACGCCGGACGGAACGGCGGCGGTATCGAGAAAGACGAGCGGCACGCGTCGCTGGCTGAAGACCTCAACCAGCTGCTCATCCATCTCGGAGGTCATGATGGCGACACCGTCGACCTTGCGCTGCAGCATGCGGGAGACACATTGCTCCATGCGCTTCTGGTCATAGTCAGTGTTTGCGATCAGAACTTCCTGCTGATGCGAGACGGCGATATCTTCAAAGGCTTTGACCAGCTCGGGGAAGAAGGGATTGGTGATGTCGGAGATGATGAGGCCGTAGAGACTGGAGCGACCGGAGCCGAGGGCACGGGCGTTGGTATCCGGGTAGAAGCCGAGAGCTTCAATGGCCTCGCGCACCTGCTCGGCCGTTTGCCGTGTGACTTTCGAGGAGCCGTTGATGACGCGAGAGACGGTGGCAATGGAGACTCCGGCTCTTTGTGCGACAGCGGTGATGGTCATAGGGGCGAAGGCGATGCAGTTCGGATGGTGAGTGCGGGTGCTGCGACACTTTCTGGCGAGTTCGAAGCGATCTTTGGCCGCCTTGCGCCAGGTGAGCGTCTGCCAGAGATCGTACGGAGGAATGAAGGGACAGGCAACGTGATTTTCAGAACCCAGCTTTTTCCAGGTCCCCGCGAGTACGGGACAGCGTTCGCCGTGGCCGGTCGGCTACGGCGGAATGCCGCCCTACGCGAAGACACGGAGGCGTGGTTTTGCCAAAGCTGCGGTGGCTCCCTATACACTGCAGCCACCCATGATGCCCGCTACCGAGTTGGTCCAACGCCTGATCCTTGTACGCCAGCGCTCTCCTTACGCTGGGAGCCTGCCTTTTGCTGATGGTGTGAGGATGTGCCGGAGGACGGCGTGAAGCGGCGAAGGATGCTGGGCCTGGGCGTGAAGATGGCGGCACTGGCCACGGGCGCGGCGGCGATGCCGGCGGCTGGTGGAAGCTCGCTGCGGAAGCTCCTGGGCGGTGACGACGCGGGGTCAGTCAAGCGGGTGCTCTTGGTGACGAAGTGCCACCTGGATGTTGGGTTTACGGAGACGCAGGCGCAGGTGATGCGGCGGTACTTCGACGTGTACTACCCGCAGGCGATGAAGACGGCGGCGGGGCTGCGCGAGGCGGGCGGCGACCGATATACGTGGACGACGGGATCGTGGCTGCTCTATGAGTACCTGGAGCAGGCGAGTGCGGCGCAACGGATGGCGATGGAGAGCGCGATCCTGAAGGGCGATATTGCGTGGCATGCGCTTCCCTTCTCCTGGGAGACGGAGATGCTGGACGCGTCGATGATCACGGGCGCGCTGGGGTTCTCGCAGAGTCTGGACGCGCGGTTTGGCAAGAAGACTATCGGCGCGAAGATGACGGATGTGCCGGGGCACTCGCGAGGGATTATCGCACCGCTGCAGGCTGCGGGCGTGCGGCTGCTCGATGTTGGGGTGAATGCGGCGAGTACACCGCCGGAGGTGCCGGATGTGTTTCTGTGGAAGGACCCGGCGGGACGATCGCTGGTGATGGTGTATCACCGGCATGACTACGGCAGCGTGGTGACAGTGCCGGGGTCGGACCTGGCGATCGACGTGGAGGTGCGGAACGACAACAGCGGGCCGCACACTGCAGACGAGATTGCCGCGATCTACGCAAAGTTGCGAGCGAAGTTTCCCGGAGCGACGATTGCGGCGGCAACGCTGAGTGAGGTGGCGGCAGCGGTGGAGCCGTACCGGGACAAGCTGCCAGTGGTTACGGGAGAGATTGGCGACACATGGATCTACGGGATCCCAAGCGATCCGCCGAAGGTAGCGCGGTACCGCGAGATGGCGCGGCTGCGGCGGGAGTGGGTAGCACAGAAGAAGCTGGCGGTGGGCGATGCGACCGATCGGCAGATGCTGCGGCGACTGGCGCTGGCGGCGGAGCATACGTGGGGCACGGACACGAAGCGGTATATCGACGAGGAGCACTACCGGCCGGCGGACCTGGCGAAGGTCCTGGCGACGCCCGCCTACCAGACGGTGCAGTTTTCCTGGCAGGAGAAGCGGGACGACATCACCGAGGCAGTGGCGACGCTGCCGCAGGCGATGCAGACGGAGGCGAAGGCGCGGCTGGCGTCACTCGCAGTGAAGGCACCGGCAGATGCCGGGATGACGCCACTCGATGCGACAAAGGAGGTCCAGACGAAGCACTTCACGTTAGCGTTTGATCCGCGGACGGGCGCGATTGTAAAGCTGGAGAACCGAGCGACGAAGCGGAACTGGGCGCGTGCGGAGAGGCCACTGGCGCTGTTTACGTACCAGACGCTTTCGGCGGCGGAGTTTGCGGACTTCCTGGACCGGTACATCGTGGTGAAGACGGAGTGGGCGCCGCAGGACTTTGGCAAGCCGAATGTAGAGGCGTTCCATGCAACGGCTGGCGAGTGGCACCCGACACTCACTTCCCTGCTGCACACGCACACGGGCACGGAGGATCGGCTGCTGCTGCGGATGGCGATTGAGGATGCGGGGGCGATGGCGACGGGGAACGTGGCGTGGCCTGCGGAGATGTATCTGGAGGTGCGGCTGCCGGTGAACGAGCCCGTGGTGCATTTGCAGCTGACGACGCTGGGTAAAGCGGTGAACCGGATGCCGGAGGCGATGTGGCTGACGTTCCAGCCAATGGGATCGGCCGGGGATGGATGGTCGGTGGAGAAGGTAGGGCAGGATGTCGCGGTATCGGAGGTGCTTGCGGGAGGCGGGCGGGCGATGCATGCGGTGTCGGAGCGGGTGCGATACCAGGACGGAGATGCGGCGTTTGAGCTGGCGACGAGGGACGCGCCGGTGGTGGCGTTGGGAAAGCGATCGCCGCTGAACTACTCGAAGGAGCTGCCGGATATGAGCGGCGGCGTGCATATGAGTCTGTTTAACAATGCGTGGGGGACGAACTATCCGCAGTGGTGTGGGGGCGACTGGAGGTATCGCTTTACGCTGAGGGGCTGACTGTGACCTTCGGTGTTACAGATCTCGCATCGACGGTGGTTACGCCTCGGCTGCGAAGGCCTGTGCGAGGAGATGGCCGGCAAGGGAGAGTTCGTCCGCACTGACGGTGTGCGGGCGGCCGGGGTAGCGACGGGTGGTGACCTCTGCGCCCATCGACGTGAGAGCGGCGGCGGACTCTTCGATGCGGGACCAGGGGACGTGCGGGTCGGGGTCGCCGCTGCCGAAGAAGACGGGGGTGCCGGCGAGGGTGCCGGGGTGGTGGAGGTCGGCGCCGGGAGGACCGATGAGGCCGCCGGTGAGGGCAATGAGGCCAGCGTAGCGGGCGGGGTGGGTGGCGACGAACTCTGTGGAGAGACAGGCACCCTGCGAGAAACCGACGAGGGCGATGCGATCTGTGGCGAGGCCGGCGGCGGTGATGCGATCGACGAGACTCTCTACGAGATCGAGCGCGGAGGTCAGCGAAGGCTCGTTCGAGGCGCGGGGGGCCATGAAGGAGTTGGGGTACCAGGTGGCACTGGCAGCCTGCGGGGCGAGATAGGCGAGGCGTGGGTCATACATGGCTTGCGCGAGACCGAGGATGTCTTCGGCGGAGGCGCCGCGGCCGTGGAGAAGGATGACGGCGCCGGTGGCTTGCGCGAGCGGCGCGCCGAGATGCTCGACGCGCGCGCCGGCGTGGAGGCCGGTCATGCCTGAACCTCTGCAGCCTGAATGGCTGCGATGCCGGGCTGGGTGGCTTTGTGTAACTGGAGGGGTAACAGACGTTGCTCGAGCTGACGGCGCTGGGGCTCGAGCCACTCGGGGATGCGGAGCTCCTCGCCGAGGGAGTCGAGGGGTTCGTCTAGGGTGAAGCCTGGAGGGTCGGTGGCGAGCTCAAACAGGACGCCGCCGGGCTCGTGGAAGTAGATGGACTGGAAGTAGTCGCGATCCTGGACGGGGGTAACAGAGGTGACGCGGGCGATCTCCTGCCTCCATGCAAGTTGGGCAGCGTCGTCGGTGGCGCGGAAGGCGATGTGATGGACGGTGCCGGCGCCGGTGCGGCCGAAGGCTGCGTCGGGATCGACGAGGACGTCGATGTGGTTGCCGAGGGCGGTGCCTGCGGCGGCAAAACGATGACGCTTGTTGTCACTGGCGAGTTTGTGAAAGCCCAGGAGGTCGAGGAGAGCAGCGGTGTCTTCAAGGCTGCGCTCGAGGAGGGTGACGCCGAAGAAGCCGCGGATAGCGTGTTCAGGGGGGACGTCTGAAAAGCGCGGAGCGTTGGCACCGGTGGTGTCGGCGTGGGCGACGATTTCAAGCTTCATGCCGTCGGGATCGGCGATGGTGAGGACCTGCTCCGAGAAGCGAGACGTTTTGACTGGTGACAGACCCTGGTCTGCCAGGCGCTGCTTCCAGAAGTCAAGCGAGGCGAGCGGGACACTGAAGGCGGTGTGGGTGGTTTCGCCGGCGCCGGCGGTACCGGGTTTGGCGTTCGGCCACGGGAAGAAGGTGAGGATGGTGCCAGGGGAGCCGGCGTCGTCGCCGAAGTAGAAGTGGTAAGTTCCGGGGTCGTCGAAGTTGACGGTGCGTTTGACGAAGCGGAGGCCGAGGACCTCCGTATAGAAGTCGAGGTTGCGCTGCGGGTCAGAGGCAATGGCGGTGACGTGATGGAGGCCGACGATGGGGCTTGGCATGGATTTCTCCTCTTCGCCAATTTTGATTCGATATCGAACTAAACGATTCAGATCGGCGTGTCGAGGCCGCAGCCGCAAGACGCCCGCTGGACGAGATGGCTGGGAAGGCGGAGATGCACGAGGGCCTGAGAGCGGTCTTCCATCAGGCTGAAGAGGAGATTGGTGGCGGCGCGACCGATCTCTTCCGCGGGCTGGGCGATGTTGGCGATGGCGGGGCGAAGGGTTCCGGCCAGGTGGAAGTCGTCGAAGCCGATCAGGGCGATTTGGCCGGGTAAGGAGATGCCGTGTTTCTGGAGAGCCTCGTAGACGAAGATGACGATGGCACTGTTTGCGCAGACGACGGCATCGATGGGGTGGCGGCCGCTGAGGGCCTGGAGGAGAACGGCTTCGGCCTCGTCGAAGGTGTGGATGTCGGCTTGGACGAGGGGCTTGAGACCGGCGGCGGTGACGGCTTCGGTGTAGCCGCGGATGCGCTCGCGCATGGTGTAGAGGACGGGGTCGGAGACGAGGCAAAGGATGCGTTTGCGACCGTGCTCGATGAGGTGACGGGTGGCGTCGACCATGGCTTCACAGTTGTCAGTGAGGACGCTTGAAAGACTGCCCTGCTCGGAGGGGAGATCGATGGCGACGGCGGGCATGCGGAGTTGCTGACAGTACTCCTGAAAGGCGGCAGATTGCTTTTTGGGCGGAACGAGGAGGAGGCCATCGACGCGGTGCTGCTCGAAGATGCGGAGCTCTTCGATCTCCTGCTCTTCCATGTCGAGCGAGGTAGAGAGGATGAGGATGTGTTGGCGGGCGCGGCAGATATCCTGGGCGACGCTGGCGATGGTGGCGTAGAAGGGGTCAGTGATGCGAGGAACGATCAGGCCGATGGTGCGGGTGCGCTCATTCTTGAGGGAACGGGCGGCGAGGTTGGGCTGGTAGCGGAGCTCGCGGATGACTTCTTCCACGCGCCGCTTGACCTCGGGAGCGACGAGCTGGCCGCCATTGATGACACGAGAGACAGTCGTGGTGCCAACACCGGCGACACGGGCGACATCGCGGATTGTGGATCGTGTGGCGTCGTTCACGCAGGATCCTGAGTGGGTCTGTGACGAGGGTACCGCACTCCTTGGCAGGTTTCGTTAATCGGGATGCTTGTTCATCACTCCCCATGCGCTTCGTTTGGACCGGGGAGACCCCGGCGGATGGTGGGCAAGAGCAGGCTAGACGCGGTTATCTGCGCGAAGCGCGTCGAGTTCAGCGGGAGTGAAGACGCGAGAACGAATGAGGAAGCGGACACCTTCCGGACCTTCGAGCGAGAACATGCCGCCGCGGCCGGGGACGACATCGAGGATCAGCTGCGTGTGCTTCCAGTACTCGAACTGGCTGCGGCTCATGTAGAAGGGCGTGTCGTCGAGGGAGCCGACGAGGATGTCGCTGTCGCCGATGAGGAACTCGCCGCGCTGATAGCACATGGGCGAGCTGCCATCGCAGCAGCCGCCAGACTGATGGAACATGAGCGGGCCGTGGATGGCGGCGAGCTTGTCCATTAGAGCGGCGGCGGCTGGGGTGCGGAGGACGTGATCGGGCGAGGGCATGCTTTAGAAGAAGCCCATAGCATCCGGGCTGTAGCTGATGAGCTGGTTCTTGGTCTGCTGGTAGTGGTCGAGCATCATTCTGTGGTTTTCGCGGCCGATGCCGGACTGCTTGTAACCGCCGAAGGCCGCGTGCGCGGGGTAGAGGTGATAGCAGTTGGTCCAGACGCGGCCGGCCTGGATGTTGCGGCCGAAGTGATAGGCGCGATTGATGTCGCGGGTCCAGACGCCGGCGCCCAGGCCGTAGAGGGTGTCGTTCGCGAGGGCGAGGGCTTCGTCTTCGTCGTGGAAGGTAGTGACGGAGACGACGGGGCCGAAGATCTCCTCCTGGAAGATGCGCATTTTGTTGTGGCCCTTGAAGATGGTGGGCTCGATGTAGTAGCCGTTGGCGAGATCGCCTTCCAGTTCGGCGCGTTTGCCGCCGGTAAGGATTTCGGCGCCTTCCTGCCGGCCGATGTCGAAGTAGGAGAGGATCTTTTCCATCTGCTCGCTCGAGGCCTGGGCGCCCATCATGGTGGACTTGTCGAGCGGGTTGGCCTGGCGGATGGCCTCCACGCGCTTGATGGCGCGCTCCATGAACTGGTCGTAGAGGGTGTCCTGAACGAGGGCGCGGGAGGGACAGGTGCAGACCTCGCCCTGGTTGAGGGCGAACATGGTGAAGCCTTCGAGGGACTTGTTGAAGAAGGCGTCGTCTGCGGCGGCGACATCTTTGAAGAAGATGTTCGGGCTCTTGCCGCCGAGCTCGAGGGTGACGGGGATGATGTTCTGCGAGGCGTACTGCATGATGAGGCGGCCGGTGGTGGTCTCGCCGGTGAACGCGACTTTATTAATGCGTGGGCTGGAAGCGAGGGGCTTGCCGGCCTCGAGGCCGAAGCCGTTGACGATGTTGAGGACGCCAGGAGGGAGAATGTCGGCGATCAGCTCCATGAGGACGAGGATCGAGAGCGGGGTCTGCTCGGCGGGCTTGAGGACGACGGTGTTGCCGGCGGCGAGGGCCGGGGCAAGCTTCCAGGTGGCCATCAAGATGGGGAAGTTCCAAGGAATGATGAGGCCGATGACGCCGAGGGGCTCATGGTAGTGGTAGGCGACAGTGGTCGAGTCGATCTCAGAGATGCCGCCCTCCTGAGCGCGGATGGCGCCGGCGAAGTAGCGAAAGTGATCGATGGCGAGAGGCAGGTCGGCGGCGAGGGTCTCGCGGATGGCTTTGCCGTTGTCCCAGGTCTCGACGGTGGCAAGCATCTCGAGGTTGTCTTCCATGCGCTGGGCGATCTGGAGGAGCATGTGGCTGCGGGCGGCGACGGAGGTCTTGCCCCAAGCGGCTTTGGCGGCGTGGGCGGCGTCAAGCGCGCGATCGATGTCGGCGGCGTTCGAGCGGGGAATCTCGCAGAGGACCTGGCCGGTGACGGGGGTGAGGTTTTGGAAGTATTGGCCAGAGGCGGGGGCGACCCACTCGCCGCCGATGTAGTTGCCATACTGCTCGCGGAGGGCGAGGGGAAAGCCGTGAGTCTGGGTATTGATCTGGGGCTGGAGCGCGGTGAGTGTCGCCATGAATGATCCTCGGGATGGGTGGGAGATGGTCGGAATGGGCCGATGCGGAACGGAAGGCGGTTCAGTCCGGCCTGCTCGGCGAGGATTCTAGACCTTCGTGCGTATCCCTGTCTTCAGGGATAGCAAGCCGTCGAACAACGCAAGAAGGGCGGAGACTTGCGAGGAAGCCGATGTAGCGGCGCAGGAAATGTTTCACCCAGGCCAATGTGGGGTAGCGACTCTGGTCACCGGACGGGCTGAGAGGCACAACCGTTTGCTATCCGACGTGCTCTCACCTGCTAGTGTCGCTTGCACGACATAGAGAGATGCCCAAGACCCGCTTATGACGACGAGCATGCAGACGCACACAGATATCGAGAGTCGTCTGAAGGCGATGGAGGAGATGGCGGAGCGCTTGGCGCAGCTTTCAGTTGTGAACCAGTATGCAGCCGCGGTGATGCACGAGGTAAACAATCCCCTCGAGGCGATTACGAATCTGGTGTATCTCCTGGAACATGAGGATCCACTTCCGGATCGTGCGCGGCAGCGGCTCGGCCAACTGGAAGAACAGTTAGAGATCCTGACGCGGACCGCGCGTGGCGCTCTTTCGTTTCATCGTGGACAGACGATCGCGAGAGAGGTGGATCTGATCCATGTTGCGGAGTCTGCGTTGCAGCTGCATGTTGCCCGCATTACGCTGCGGAAGGTTAGAGTCTGCAAACAGTTTCCGAGTCGAGCCAGCTGCCAAGGGATGTCTGGTGAGCTGCTGCAAGTGGTTTCAAACCTTATTTTGAATGCGCTCGATGCGCTGCCCGAGGAGAGTGGCGCGGCACTGCATGTGCGGATACGGCGCGGCCATCACCGTGTGTACCTGACGGTGGCAGATAACGGCAGTGGTATTCCTGAGCATGTCGAGACGGCGCTCTTCAAGCCGCACACGACGAGCAAGCGGAACGGAACCGGCCTGGGTTTATGGCTTTCCAGACGCATTCTCGAGCGGCATCAAGGAAAGATCTGCGTGCGGACGTCGCGGGCGCCGGGAAAGAGTGGGACAGTCTTTCGGATTTCGCTGCCCGATACGATGGCGGCTTAGTAGGTCTGACTTCTAGAGGAACGACGCGCCGGCGAGGACTTCGGCAAGGTGGACGGCGCGGCGCGAGGAGTTCTGGCTGATTTGTTCGCGGCAGCTGAAGCCATTTGACACGAGGATGGTGTCGGACGAGGCGCCGCGGACGGCCGGGAGCAGGACGCGCTCGGCGAGTGCCTGCGAGACGGCGAACTTATCTTTTTCGAAGCCGAAGGGGCCGGCCATGCCGCAACAGCCGGAGTCGAGATGCTCAACGTGGGCGCCGGTGGCCTGAAGGAGGGCGATCTCGCCTTTCATGGTCATGAGGGCTTTCTGGTGACAGTGCCCGTGGACGACGATGCGGCGACCAGAAAGCTGCGGTGGCTGCCAGGCAGTGCCGGGCTGCGTGAGCTGCTCGCTGAGCATGACCGTCTGCCGGCTGAGGCGGATGGCGAGGTCGTTATCGGGAAAGAAGTTCAGGAGCTCGTCGCGGAAGACGCTGGCACAGCTTGGTTCGAGCATGACGATGGGAAGGCCGGCGTCGATCTCAGGAGCGAAGTCGTGGAGGATGCGGCGGAGGTAGCGGCGGGCTTCGTCGAGAAAGCCGAAGTCGTAGAGGGGGCGACCGCAGCAGACGTGGCGTTTGGGGACTTGCACCTGGGCTCCGGAGGCTGATAGGACCTCTGCGGCGGCGTGGAGGGCCTCAGGATGGAAGTAGTTGTTCCAGGTGTCCGGCCAGAGGAGAACTTTTTGGGCCTGGTTGGATGGCTGCGGCTGGGATGTGCGGTGGAACTGCTGGCGGAAGTTGCGAGGGGCGAAGCGGGGTAAGGTGCGCTCGGGAGCGACGTGGAGGATGGTTTTGAGCAGATCGCGGAGGACAGGGGTGCGCAGAGGAAGGTTGGCGAGCGCGGGAGCAACGGACGCGAGCTTGGCCCAGCGATCCATGAACCCGAAGGCGCGGTGTTGAAGCGGGTGGCGACGGCCCTGGTAGTGGTGGGCGAGGAACTCGGCCTTCATGGTGGCCATGTCGACGGTGGCGGGGCACTCGGTTTTGCAGGCCTTGCAGGAGAGGCAGAGATCGAGGGCTTCGTGGACCTGCCGGTTCTGCCAGCCGCCGGGGAGGGTGTTGCCCTGCATCATCTCCCAGAGCAGATGGGCGCGGCCGCGGGTGGAGTGCTTCTCATCGCGGGTGGCCATATAGCTGGGGCACATGGTGCCGTGATCTTCCTTGCGACAGGCGCCCACGCCGACGCAGCGCATGGCGGCGGCGCTGAACGACCCGTTATCTGACGCGTAGCTGAACCAGGTCTCGGGTTTGGCGGAGAGGTAGCCGGGGCCGAGGCGGAGGTTGTCGGTGGGTTGGTAGACGGCGACGGGATCGACGAGCTTGCCGGGGTTCATGCGGTTGAGCGGGTCCCAAAGGGCTTTGAAGTGGGCGAAGGCCTGCATGAGCTCAGGGCCGAACATCTTTGGAATCAGCGCGGCGCGGGCCTGGCCGTCGCCATGCTCGCCGGAGAAGGAGCCGCCGAAGGTGAGGACGATGTCGGCTGCGCGGTCGATGAAGGCGGCGTAGTTGGCGATTCCGGTGGCCGTGGCGAGGTCAAACGTGATGCGAAGGTGTACGCAACCCTGTCCGAAATGGCCGTAGATGGGGCTCTTGTAGCCGAATTGGTCGAGGAGCGCGAAGAGTTGGCGGAGGTACGCCCCAAGGTGCTCGGGCGGGACGGCGGAGTCTTCCCAGCCCTCCCAGCCGCTGGGCTCGCCGGGGACGAAGACGGAGGCGCCGAGGGCGGACTCGCGAACCTTCCAGACGCGGGCGGCCTGCTCCGGGGTGTAGCGGGCGGTGGTGGGCGGGTAAGGGAAAGAAGCGACGGCGGCGAGGAGCTCGTCCGCCTGGCGGTCGGCTTCGGCGGGGGTGTCGGCGCCGAACTCACAGAGAAGGAAGCCGCGACCGGCGGGAAGGAGGGTGACGTCATCGACGACGAGGTTCTTGCGCAGCATGTAGTCGACGAGCAGGCCGTCGAAGCCCTCGAGGCCGATGGGGTGGAAGGTGAGGACGGAGGGAACGTGATCGGCGGCGATGAAGGCGTCTGCGAAGCCGAGGGCGACGAGGCGGCGATGCTGCGGGCTGGGCTTGAGCTCGCAGGTGGCGGCGAGAACTGTGACGCAGGTGCCCTCAGAGCCGACGAGGGCGCGGGCGACGTTGAAGCCGTTCTCCGGCAGGAGCTGATCGAGGTTGTAGCCGGAGACGCGACGTGGGATGTCCGGGAAGCGCTCGCGGACGAGGGCGGCGTAGGTGTCGCGCAGATGGCGGAGGCCGGCGTAGATCTCGCCGCGGCGGCCGCCGGCGGCGATGATAGCTTCGAGCACGGGCTCGGGGGTGGGGCCGACGTGGAGGCGGGTACCGTCGTAGAGGAGGATCTCGAGCGACTCGATGTTGTCGACGGTCTTGCCACCCATGAGAGCGTGGACGCCGCAGGAGTTGTTGCCGATCATGCCGCCGAGGGTACAGCGGCTGTGGGTGGCGGGGTCGGGCGCAAAGGTGAGGTCGTGCTGTTCGGCGGCGGCGCGGAGGGAGTCGAGGACGATGCCGGGCTCGACGATGGCGGTGCGGGCGACGGGATCGAGCGCGGTGATGCGGTTGAGATATTTCGAGAAGTCGAGGATGACGGCGACGTTGCAGGTCTGGCCGGCGAGGCTGGTACCGGCGCCGCGGGAGAGGACGGGGGTGCCGAACTCACGGCAGGCTGCGACGGTAGCGATGACATCGGCGGCATCGCGCGGGAGGACGAGGCCGATGGGGACCTGGCGATAGTTGGAGGCGTCGGTCGCGTAGAGGGCGCGGGAGGCGTCGTCAAAGAGGACTTCTCCACGGACGGTGGCGCGGAGGCGGGCTTCGAGGGCGGTGCTTGCGGCGAAGCTTTCGTGCGGGTGGTGTGGCGAAGGAGGTGGCGTGGGGCGGAGAATGTGAAACGGGGAGGCGGCGGTCGGCGTCATGCGATTCCTGCGGACGGACGAGCCAAGCGCATCCCTCACAGAAGAAAGTATAGAGCGCCGGGCAAGAAGGTTTGGCGCTGGCGAGGAGTGACCTGGTATGACGGATGACTCGCAGTTTGCGCGATACCCGAGCCTGCGGGACCGATGCGTGATCGTGACGGGTGGGGCGAGTGGGATCGGCGAGGCGATGGTTCGGGCGTTTGCGCGGCAGGGATCGCAGGTGGCGTTTCTCGATGTGCAGGATGATGCTGCAGCGAGGCTGATGGACGGGTTGACGACCGAAGAGACTGCCGGTGTGGTGTATGAGCGATGTGATCTGACGGATGTGGACGCGCTGCGGTCGGTGGTTGGGAGGATCGAGCGGCGGTTTGGAACGATTGATGTGCTGGTGAACAACGCAGGAAACGATCTACGGCACAGGGTCGATGAGGTGACGCCGGATTTCTGGGACGAGATGATGGCGGTGAACCTGAAGCAGCAGTTCTTCATGGCGCAGGCGGTGCTTGCCGGGATGAGACGCGCGGGGCGTGGGTCGATCGTGACCATGGGTTCGATCAGCTGGGTGATTCCCTCGACGGGGTTGCCGGTGTATGTGACGGCGAAGGCGGCGATCGTGGGGATGACGCGGACGCTGGCGCACGAGGTAGGCAAGGACGGGATCCGGGTGAATTGCGTGATGCCGGGAGCGATTCTGACAGAGAAACAGGAGAGGTTGTGGCTGACGGAGGCGTACAAAGCCGAAGTGCTTAGGCGGCAGGCGCTGAAACGAATGATTCTGCCTGAGGAGGTGGCGCGGCTGGTGCTGTTTCTGGCGGCGGATGACAGTTCGGGAGTTACAAATCAGAGTTATGTGGTGGATGGTGGATGGGTGTAAGGGCGGGATGAAGCAGACGTTGCAAAGGCAAAACTGTGCTAGCTGCGACTCTGCCATGGCGCGGGCCACGGGAGGATGAAGGTGCAGATGGGTGATGAGCAATGGCAGTACGTGCAAATCTCGGACGCGCTCGACGAGGAGTTCGTCGCGGCGTTGTCGCGGATTGTTTCTGTGACGGCTTGGCGGCCGCGCATGGAGGCGTGGGCTCTGTTCCGCAACGATGCGGCGTCTGAGATCGCTGAGGCTACGGGGGAACCGGGTCTGCGGCAGTGGTCCTTTCCATTGCAGCGGGGGTATGCGAGGGCGCCTCTTTCCTGGGTGGCGCGGAGTGGAGCTACGCTGCGCACCCGTCTTCTACGGCGAACAGTAGCTGCGGAGAGAACGACCCTGGTTTGCTCGACGCCGTACCATGCCCCACTGGCGGAACTGTGGCCGGGACCAGTTGTGTATTACCTGACTGATTTGATTGCCGCCTATGGAGGCGCTGATGCGAGACAGGTGAGACGGCTGGACCGACGACTGTGTGCGGCAGCGCGATTGGTATGCCCGAACTCCAGCCGGCTGGCGGATTACCTGACGCGAGATGCTGCCTGCGAACCAAGAAAGATACAGATTGTTCCGAACGCGACGCGGGCGACGAATCTACTGCCGGATCCTCTTTTCACGCCGGGGGATCTGCCGGTGGATGCTAACGATCTGCCGCGGCCGGTGTGCGGCGTGATCGGCAACATGGGAGCCAATGTGGACTGGACGCTGCTGCGGGAGATGATTCGGGGCGCTCCGGAGTTTTCCTGGCTGATGGTTGGGCCTGCCGGGAAGGATGTGGCGGACCCGACCGAAGATGCAGCGCGTGCTGAGCTTCTGCAGATGGGCGGGCGCGTTCGGTTTGTGGGACGGAAGCCGTATGGAGAGCTGGCTGCCTATGCCCGCAGCTTGGATGTGGCGGTCCTTCCGTATAAGAGGCGCGAGCCGACCTACTCCGGAAGTTCGACGCGGTTCTATGAGCATCTTGCCGCGACCCGACCGATTCTTGCCACGCGAGGTTTTGAAGAGCTTCTGCACAAGCCACCTCTGCTGCAGCTGTTCGACACGGCGGAGCAGGGTGTATCTGCGCTACGAGCGCTGCGGGACGGTGACTTCAATGATGGCCATATCGAAGCAAGATGGCATGCGAGCCGGGACGGAACCTGGGATCGGAGGGCGGCTGCCATGTACGAGGCGCTGGCACATCGTTAGGAGAGGGTCGGGGTGTATGGGGTGCTCGGCTCAGAGTGCAGATGCGACGTGACTAAGGCGGTGGCGAGGGAAGATCGCGACGGCGAGCCTTGATCTCGCGGTAGAGACGAGCCTCCCGATCGGCGTCCGCCGTTCTGCCAACTTTTCGGTACGCGGCCTGTAACTGGTAGTGGATGTAGTCCAGAGAAGCATCCGCTTGCTCGGCGAGTTCGAAGTGGGTGACGGCGTTTGCCGTGTCTCCGGAGTCGAAGAGGAGCTTGCCGAACTGGTATTGCGCCTGCGCCATTTCGGGATGGGCTGCAGTGATGGTTCGGAGGAGCGCGAAGGCTTCGGTCTTGTTCGAGGTCTGAAGCAGAGCGAAGGCCAGGGAGTATTGGACGTGCGGATCGTCGGGGTTGAGGGCGAGCTCCTGCCGCAGCTCCGGAATGGCCTCGGCTGGACGATCCAATCGAATGAGAGATTCGGCGATCTGATAGTGGGCGAGGCGACTGGTTGGGTCGGCTGCGACGACCTTGCGGTAACACTCGCCACTCTGCTGATAGCTTTCGGTGTCGATGAAGATGTGGCAGACCAGGGAGAGCACGTCGGGTGTCAGCGGCTGGGCGGAGAGTTGAGCCGCGATGGTGTTGGCGTGTGTGGGATCGCCGGAGTGCGCGAGAGAGAATGCCCAGGAGTATGCGGAGCGTGCATCCTGGGAGGTCTCTGCGGATATGGGCGCAAAGGCGCGAGCAGCCGCTGCGAAATCGCCGACATAGAAAAGAGAGAGCGCGTACATCAGTTGAGAGTGAGGATCCGCCGGGTTAGCGGAGGCGGCTGACGGCTCGAGATACTGCCCGAAGGCGCGAACGGCGGTGGGGAAATCCTCCCGGCGAAATGCGGCCGTGCCGAGATTACGCAGGAGGGTGGGGGTGGGTTTGTCCCAATGAACGGCTTCTTCGAAGTGTGTTTCGGCGGCGGCGAACTCTCCCTGTCGAGCCTCGGCGGTCCCGAGATCGTTGTAGCTTTGCCCCAATAGCTGCTTGAGCTGCTCTTCTTCGGCGGCGGTTGCTCCTCGTTGGGCCGCGGATTGCGGGTGCGCCCGCGGGGCCGGAGTGCTGCCTTCGGACGGAAGTGACGCGTGCTCAGTCGGGTCTGCGCTTGATGCTGACAGGAGACGTTGCTTTTCCTCGAAGAGGGCGGCGGCTTTGGTGTCGCCCCTTCCCTGTTCCAAGGTCGCGAGCTGTTCGAGGAGGGCTTTCGCGAGCGTTCGGGAGGTTGTGGCTATCTCGGGAGTTGCTCCGGCGGCGATCGCCTGCGCCTGCGCCTGCTGCAGGGCTGCCAGCTGTTTGGCATTGGCCGTTTCGGAGGAGGAAGCGTGATGGACCGCGGAGATAGAGGGATGTGACTGAGCGTCGGCAATCTGTTCCTGCAAGGAGAGTAGCGGACTCAGGATGATCGTGATCAGAAGTAAAGAACGGAGCGTCACTGCTTCATCGTGCCACATAGGCCGTCGTTGCCGCTGGTTGGCGAGGTAGTAGGTCGTGCTGCTCCACGCATTCAGAGCGAAAAGCAGACGGCAGGGAGAGCTTGCGCTCACCCTGCCGTTTTGAAGCCGAGTAGTTAGAAGTTGATGTGGAGGGTGTACTGGATCTGGCGAGATGCATTGCCGATGGTTTGGTTCGATGCACCGAATCCGGACTGCAGCGTCTGCGTTGAGATGACGTTATTGCTTGTGCTGCAGGGCTGGTAGAGGCCATTACCGTTAGCAGCGCCGCAGTTGACGCTCTGGAATGGCGTGTACTGACCGTCGCTCCCGTTGAAGTTGGCGTGGTTGAGAAGGTCGAAGAAGTCAAGGCGGAACTGCACCGTGGCTAACTCACGAACCTTCCAGTTCTTATCAACCGAGAAGTCCGTGTTGAAGAAGTTCGGACCACCGACATACCCTCGCGGCGCCATATTGGCAGGTATCGTTCCGATCTGATAACCGACCAGCGTGAAGGCGTTTGGATTGACGATCTGTGAGCCGTGGCGACCCGCAGTAGGACTCTGGCCCGCGACCTTGAGAGGCCGTTGAGGACCGGTGAAGCCTGTCTGCGCGAGCGCGTTCAAGGTTCCGGCTCCTGCAGGCAGAGCACCGGTGCTGGTGAGCTGCAGGTTCTTCGTGTTTTCCGACGCGCCCTGATAGATGGTGAAGTTGTTCCCGTTCGCCGCGGTGGTGATGCCGCTGATCTCCCACCCACCCAAGCTCTGCTGGACAAGTGAACTATGTCCGGCGAGTGAAGGAAGGTTATAGATCGCGTTCGCGACGAAGTTGTTCGGTCGGTTCACATCTCCGGTGCCACGATCAAGGCGGGGGTTTGGATAGTAGGTACGGATCTGATTTCCGGTACCGCCGTTCGAGTCATCAACGATGATGTCTGCGATCGAGTGAGACCAGGTGTAAGCGGCTAGGAACTGAAGATTGTGTACACGAGTCTTGAGCAGAGTCTCGAGGCCGTTGAAGTTGGAGTTGCCACCATGCGTCCACCAGAGCAACGTGCCGAAGTTGGAATAAGGCCGGAACTGGTTGACACCATTTCCGTTCGCGAACGAGGCTGGTGCCCAGTTTTGCTGCGGAATCTGGTTGATGTCGTCGCTTGAGGTGAGGTGAGTACCCTTGTTCCCAACGTAGCTAACTGAGAACAGTGAGTTGCTGGACAAAGCCTGCTGGACTGTCAGGTTCCACTGCCAAGAATTAGGCAGTTGATTGCTCTGATCGTATCCACCTTGTGGAGAAGCCTGGCCGCCGGCAAGTGATGCTGGCGTTGCTCCACCGAGGCTGCGGGCGAAGTTGTTTGTTTGGATAGCGAATGGAGCGTTCGATACGAGCGTGTATCGTGACACCCGCTCACGTTGGAAGAACTGACCACCGCCCGCACTCAAAATCGTCTTGCCAGTGCCAGACGCATCCCAGTTGACACCGACGCGTGGTGCAAACAGGTGATAGTTGACGTTTTGTAGATACTTGTTGGTGCCCGGGGTGCCAGACGAGAAGGTCGTGCCGAACTGCTTGTTCGCATCGCCGCAGGGATCCTTGCCTGGGATGGTAAGGAGGCCGTTGCAAGCGTCGGACTGCGGCAGGGCTTTGTTGTACAGCGCCGGCTGGAAGTTTGTCTCGAGCCCATTCGGTTGATACGTCGGGGGCATGATGGAGTAACGAACTCCAGCATCAATCGTGATACGCGGGGTCAGCTTGAAGTTGTCCGTCGCGTAGAACTCATAATTCCGCCACCGAAGCATGGCTCGGACGTTAGTTGACGTCTCGCTGATGTTGAAGACATTACCGGGTATGAGGAAGTTGGCAAGATTGTTGCCAGTGGTGAAGCCGCCTGAGCCTGTGGGGGCCACATTGGTATCACCAGTGCTGACCGAGGGACGCTCAGAACTGGCCGGCCCCGTGTCCTCATCTTTGCCGTCCCAATCTACGTTGAGTCCAAACTTCAGAACGTTGCGACCAAAGATCTTCGAAGCGTTGTCCTGGAAGCTATAAAGGTTGAGCTGATTCTGCCAAGGTGCGATGTTCTGCAGCGTGTTGCCGCTTCCATAAGCACCCAGGTTGACTTGAGGAACCCCGATCGGTGATTGCTTGATCGAGTTCGCATAAAGCGTGGGGATGGCGGCGCTGACCTGAGGCAGAAGACCGGGATTGGTGCCGCCAGGCGTGATGATGATGCGATTGTTGGAGTACTGGAAGGCAGCGTCGTTGACGAGGGAGTTGCTGATAGTAGCAGTCCAGCGACCCATGATGGACTTCGACGGCTGTGCCCAGCTGCTGTTGAGCGCCGGGAATGGATCATCGCCCCAGTAGCCGGCGTTGTAGGCGGGGTTGCTCCAGGTGTCCTGCGTGTACCGGCCGATGATCAGGTTTTTTGGGGTCACCCGGTAGTCGGCACGGATGTTCTCTTCCCGCCAGTAGAGCGCGGTCGGAAGAGAGACGGACCAGTTATTGCCCTGGCTATCGAGCGTGGCGCGGGTTGGCGCCGGAAAGAGCTGATTGATGGTCTTGGCGGACGGATCAACAGCGGCGAGCTTCAATGGGTTGCCGGGCGCCTGGAACTGCGTCGGGATCACGGGAGGAGTGGAGCTGCAGGTGACGCCGAGAGCATCTGCGGAGAAGTCGCCACCAAGTTCAGCAGCAGTGGGAACGCAGGCGCTGACGGTGCGGCCGCGAATTTCCCGATTCCACTCCTCACTGAAGAAGAAGAAAAGCTTGTCGCGCTTGACCGGACCGCCGATGGAGTAGCCGAAGTCATTGCGGCGCAGCTTATCCTTGCCGCCACGCGGAAGTGCCGGGTTGGCGTTCTGCTTGGCGAAGTAGGTAAAGGTATCGAGGACGTCGTTACGGCCGTCGTAGAACGCGCTGCCGTGGAAGCGGTTGGTACCGCTGCGAGTGACGATGCTGATGATCGCGCCCGAGGCCTGACCGTACTCTGCGCCGTAGCTGTTGGTCAGCATCTTGAATTCAGCGATGGCTTCGTTTGAGGGATAGATCAGAATGGTGCGGTTGGAGCCGGTGTCATTGTTGTTAACACCGTCGATCAGGAAGAGGTTGTTGGTCGTTGGGTTGCCGTTGACCGACATGTCCACGCCGCCCTGCAGACCCTTGTTCTTGGTGTCAAAGCTGTTCGCAGCTGAGACGCCCGGCTGAAGCTGGGTGAGCTCGACGAAGCTGCGGCCGTTGAGCGGCAGTTCTTTGACCTGGTTGCCATCGATGACCTCTCCGAGGGCAGCACTGTCGGTCTGAACAGTGACGTTTGTGTCCTCGACGGTGACTGTTTCGGTGTTTCCACCAACCTGCATCTGGGCGTTGACGGTGTTGGACGTGGCGACGTTAACCTGAACGTCATTTGCGACGTACAGCTTGAAGCCGGGAGCGTTAACCGTGAGTTTGTAGGTACCAGGCTCTACATCGGTGACGGTGTACTCACCGTTACCGTTTGAGGTTACGGTACGAGTAAACCCGGTTGCTGAACTCGAGAGGGTCACAGAAACGTTAGGGATGCCGCCGCCGGAGGCATCCGTGACGATTCCCGCTACGCCGCCTGTTGTCTGCTGCGCATACATCACGCTACATAGCGCCATGGCGACGGGCGCGCTCTTACCTAAAAATCCTTTGTACGTCATTCGGTCTCCAGAAGTCGTGCAATTTGGTTTCAATCACCCTCTCGCTTTGAGGGCATCGTGCTTTCGTACTCATGCGCTTCGGGCTCGGCGTTCCTTTTGTGGAGATCGTTCCCCTCATTTCGGAGGATCTCCGGACTACCTAACCCTCAGCGGCACCTATTAGGCAATTCAGCACTTGGGATTGTCAACAAAAATTCTTCTAAGGAAGCAACCATCCCTGCGACCGGGACGTCCGGGTGCCCGCAGTGTTGCTGTGCGACGCGAGCAGATGATGCGAATGTGCAGGAAGAGGGCGGCGAGGGGGTCTGTCAGGACTCAGCGTGGTAACGGATATATCGCCGATGCAGGGACGACCCCTGAGCCTTCCAGAACCTGATAGATGTGGTCCGGGGCGAGGTGAGGGAGCATCTCAACGCGCCCGGATGGCCAACGGACCTCGGCGGAGTCGATGGCGGTTGCACTGCCGAGGCCGAAATGTACCCGCAGGTCTCCCTGGGAGAGATAACTGCCGCCACTTCGGACCTCGTCCGTCTGGGTCGTTCCGCCAGCGCGGAGGGTCACCCGCGCTCCCAGGGCGAGGCGATTGCTTTTGGTGCCAGCCAGCTCAAAGGTGATCCAGTGAGCGCCGGGTTGACCCGTGTTGTGCAGGATGAGGGGAGATCCGACGAGGTTCTCAACGACGAAGTCGACGTTTCCGTCGTTGTCGAGGTCGACAGCGGCGAGGCCGCGGCTAACATGGGGCGTCGAGATGGCATCGCCGGCCTGGGCGGCGGCATCGCAGAAGGTGCCGTCGCGTTCATTCATAAAAAGATTGGCGGGCTCCTTGTACCGCGCACCGGAGGGCAAGGAGTCTACCTGCGGATAGACGTGGCCGTTGACCGAGAACAGATCAGCCCATCCATCATTATCCAGATCGACGAAGGCGACGCCCCACTTGACATAGGGTAAGGAGGCGAGAGCCACACCCGAATCGTAGGAGACGTCGGTGAAGTTCCCCTTTCCATCGTTGCGATAGAGGGTGTTGAACTCGTCGGCGAAGTTGGTGACGTAGATGGAAAAGCGACCGGTGTGGTTGTAGTCAGCGATGGCAACGCCCATCGATCCCTGCTCGGAGCCGTCGCCACTTACAGCCGTTCCTGATTCGAGTCCGGTTTCGGTGAACTTGCCACTGCCGTCGTTGCGATAGAGGTAGTTGGGCGTGGAATCATCAGCCACGTAGAGGCTTGGCCGACCGGTGTTGTCGAAGTCCGACCAGACGACGCCTAGACCGTAGTAGCCCGGTTGATCGTCGGTTCCGGATGGCTTCGCGATGTTGGTGAAGGTGCCATTGCCGTTGTTGTGGAAGAGTGCGTCGCCGCCGCCTTTGAGCCCGCGCGGACCGCATTGCACGTCGATGCCGTGGAACTTACAGGTGGGGCTCTTGCCGAAGCCGGGCAGATCGTTCAGTTTGAAGTCGACATAGTTGGTGACCATGAGATCCACCAGGCCATCGCCGTCGTAATCGGCGAAGGCAGCACCGGTCGACCAGCGGCCATCGGCGACACCTGCCGCTGCGGTGACATCAGTGAAGGTGCCATCGCCGTTGTTGCGGTAGAGCACGTTTCCGCCGAAACAGGTGACGTACATGTCTGGCCAGCCGTCGTTGTTATAGTCTCCGACGGCACCGCCCATCGCGAAGCACGGATGACCAACACCCGCCTTTGCGGTGACGTCGGTGAAAGTACCGTCGTGATTGTTGTGGAAGAGAGCGCTGGTAGCGGCCTCGCCTTTGAGCGCCATGGCTACCGTAGGAGCGTTGGTGAAGTAGAGATCGGGCCAGCCATCGCGGTCGTAGTCGATCGCGAGGACGCCGCCGCCCATAGATTCAACGATGTAACGCTGTTCCGGTGCCGAGATGTGATTGAAGGTGATGCCGGTCTTTGCGGTGACATCCAGCAGTTGCGGAATGGGGTGCTTGTGGCACACCGTTGATCGCGTTCCGGGCGGCAGCGGTGAAGGTGCTGCATGGGCCTGTCCGAAGAGATCGGTGAGCAGGACACAGTGGAGACCAACCAGGAGAAGCGCGGGGCGGAGGATCGAACTGGACATAGCGGACAGGCTTGCAAGACGCAACGTGCTGCGCCCCTCATGATAAGCCAAGCTGATTTGTGCTCCATGGGTGAGGTCCTTCCCAGGAAGAGAGATGCCTGCTTTGCTGCGTGTCTGAGGAGGAGCAGCTGGGTACGGCTGGCTTTCGACCTTTCGGTCGCGCAGGCAATCGCGTGTGTGAGAGGATAGGCGCGAATTCCAAATCTAGCTGCGCTGAGAGTTGTGGGCCTGTTGCTGAAGGTCCGCGACGGAGACGACTGTGACTGATACGAGATCCGCCTATCGCCTACTTACCATGATGAGTCGTCTCCTCTGCCTGGGCGTTCTCACTACGCTTCGCCTGTCGGCCGCGCAGCCTTCTCAACCGGCGCCGTTGAAGGTTCCGACTCTTGCGTTTGAAAAGTTTGTGATGCCGAACGGGCTGACGGTCATTCTGCATGAAGATCACCGGCTGCCGCTTGTCTCGATGGATGTGTGGTACCACGTTGGGCCGCTCAATGAACGCGCGGGTCGCACCGGCTTTGCTCATTTGTTTGAACACATGATGTTTGAAGGATCGGAGCACGTCGGCGAGAAGGCGCACTTCAAGTACGCCGAGGCTGCCGGGTCTACCGACATCAATGGAACAACGGACTTCGATCGAACCAACTACTTCGAGACTTTACCCAGCAACCAGCTAGAGCTGGGCATGTGGCTGGAGAGCGACCGAATGGGTTTTCTGATGGAGGGCCTGGATCGCACGAAGCTGACCAATCAACGGGATGTGGTGCGGAATGAGAGGCGACAAGGTGAGGGGCGACCATACGAGGTGGCGCAAGAAGAGTTGATCCATCAATTGTTTCCGAAGTCGCACCCGTACTTTGGCAACGTGATTGGGAGCCATGCTGACATCGAAGCGGCACGCATTGCCGATGTGCGTGACTTTCACCAGCAGTTTTATACACCGAATAACGCGACGATTTCGATTGCCGGCGACCTGAATGTGGCGCAGACGAAAGCATTGCTGCTGAAATACTTCGGGCCGGTACCACGAGGTGCGGCGGTGCCGCCGGTGTCGGTCGAGACGCCGCCAATCAGCAAGCAGCGACGCGCGACGGTTACCGATACGGTGCAGCTGCCGCAGCTGCAGATCGGCTGGCTGACGGCACCGCTCTACACGCAGGATGATGCGGATATCTATCTAGCGATGACAGTACTGGGCGGCCAAAAGGCGAGCCGTCTGGAACATCGGCTGGTCTACGAACGGCAGGTTGCACAGGATGTTGCCTGCGACAACACAGGCCTGAAGCTGACGGGAATCGCGAGCTGCCGGGTCACGGCGAAGCCGGGCGTCAAGCTTGAGGATCTGGAAGCCGCGGTGTGGGAGGAGATCGCCAGCCTGCAGACGAAAGCGCCGACTAATGACGAGATGGAGGCGGTCAAGGTTCCGCTGTTGACGGAGCGGATCTCTTCGCTGCAGCGGCTGGGTGGCTTTGGCGGGGTGGCCGATACGCTGGCGCAGTACGACCAGTACACCGGAGATCCTGGATTTCTGGCAAAGGATCTCGGGCGTGTCGAGCACGCGACGCCAGGGTCTGTGCAGGCCGCGGCCGCGAAGTTTCTGACGAAGGACAGTGCCGCCGTGGTGTATTGCCTGCCGGGCAAGAAGGTGACGCAGGATGTTCCGCGCAGCCCGGCAGACACGGACGCCACGGTGAAGATTGAGCCGACGTACACGGCTGACTTTGAGCAGGCGCAGAGCTGGAGAAAGACAGCGCCGCCGGCGGGGCCGTCACCAGCGATCCATCTGCCGGTGCCGAAGCGCTTCACCCTCGCAAATGGGCTTGCCGTCTACCTGCTGGAGGAGCACCAGTTTCCCGTGCTCAGTGCGACACTGGTGAGCCGCGCCGGAAACGAGACCAACCTGACATCGCGACCGGGGATGGCGGCCTTTACCGCGGCCATGCTAACCGAAGGCACGGAGAAACGGCCGGCTACGGAGCAGGCGCAGGACGGTCAACGGATTGGCGGCGAGCTGCGGTCGCGAGCTTCGATGGATAGTGCGTCTGTGTCGATCGGCGTGCTGAGCAGTCGCGGAGCCGCGGCGATGGATCTGCTGTCTGATGCAGTGCGCGCGCCCGCGTTTCGAGGAGCAGATGTGGACCGGGTGCGGAAGCTGCGACTGGTCGGCATCCAGCAAGAGAGTGACAATCCGAACGCGATCGCACGACGGGTCGGCCCCATGCTGATCTACGGAGACCAGCCGTATGGCCTGCCGGCAGCCGGCACGGAGAGCAGTCTGAAGGCGATCACGCAGGCGGATCTGGTGGCCTTCAAGACGGCGCACTACGGGCCGAGAAACTCTGCGCTGATTGTGGCAGGTGACGTGACGGAGAGCGAGCTGAAGGAGTTGGCGAATCATTCCTTCGGGACGTGGAGCGGCAGTGCAGCGGGAACAGTCAGCTTGCCAGCGCCTCCAACACCGACGGCGCGACTGGTGATTGTGGACAAGGCCGGCTCTCCGCAGAGCTCTCTCACAGCATGGGGCATTGGCATTCCCGCAAGCGCACCGGATCTGCTGGCGGCGGATACGATGAACTACACGCTGGGCGGCAGCTTTGGCAGCCGCATTAACATGAACCTGCGAGAAGAGCACGGCTATACCTACGGGGCGTTCTCGTACTTCAGCGAAGAGCGGCAGGGTGGTCCGTTTACGGCCGGCGCTCTGGTGCGTACGGACGTGACTGCACCCGCAGCGAAGGAGATGATTGCCGAGCTGCACCGGATCCAGACAACGCCGCCTACAGACGCAGAGCTGAAGGCAGCGAAGGATGCGAGCATCCAATCACTTCCAGGAATGTTTGCGACCACCGACGACACGGTCGGCGCAGCTACGTCGCTGTTCCTGTATGACCGACCACTGGACTTCTTTGCGACGCTGCCTGACAAGCTGCGGGCACTTTCAGCCGCGGATATCGCGCATGCGGCGCAGGCCGACGTCCATCCCAGCCAGATGGTTGTGCTGGCGGTCGGGGATCGGGCAAAGATCGAGGCCGATCTCAAGGCCCTGAACTATGGGCCGATCGAGTACAAGGATGCCCTGGGAGCTCCTGCGAAATAGACCCCGCTGCACGGCAGGCGGGATACGGTCCGATGCCATGGAGCAAGACGAAGGAGCATCCAAGCTGGCATGGTTGGATCGCTTAGCCTAGACGTTCTCCGTCGCGTTGAGGAGCTTGAAGCACTCGTACCGGAATGGCAGATGCTCTCCATGCGAGATGCTACGGCTACGCCGTTCCAGCGGCCGGAGTGGCTGGTGCCGTGGTGGCACCATTTTGGACAGCCTGATCTCTACGTGCTTCGGTTTCGTTACGCGGGAGAGCTTACCGGGCTTCTTCCGCTCTACGTGTATTTCGACGTAGTTCGTCAGGAGCGGCAGCTCCTGCTCGTTGGCGCTGGTACGTCGGATTACCTGGGCGGCGTCTTCGCACCGACCTGCACTGTGGAACAACTGCTTGCCGGACTTCGGACCTTGGCGGATGAGACGACCTGGGACGTGGCCCATCTGACGCAGCTGCGTTCGCGCACACGGCTCTATGAGGCGATGGCAGCGCAGGAGGCGGAGCTCATCCGCAGCTATGCGGGCGAGAGTTGCTCCCGCTATCCGGCGTCGTTGATTGCAGATCTGCCGAAGAAGGTGCGGGCCGACGTTCGCTACCATCGCAACTTTGCGATTGGACGTGGCGCGCTGACGCTGCGGGTCTCGGATGCGGGCTCGTTGCGCAATGACTTCGAACTGCTGGTTCAACAGCACACCGCACGATGGAACGAGGCCGGGCAGCCTGGCGTTCTGGTGGACCGGCAGGTGCTGGCGTGGCATCGTGAGGCGCTCCCGCTGCTTCTGGAGGCCGATGCGCTGCGCTTCTATACGCTGAGGCTGGACGATGTAGTCATTGCAACGCTCTATGCGCTGATCGACCCGCCTTCGCGAGAGCAACGGGCGGAGTACTTTTACCTGATCGGGCACTCTGCCGCGCATGCTGAACTGAAGCCGGGCTTGTTGCTGACGGCGATGGCTTCCGAGCATGCTGTGGGCGAAGGTGTGATGGTTCTCGATATGCTGCGAGGCGAGGAAGCGTACAAGCGATTCTGGCATGTCAACCCCGAGCCGACGTTTGCCTTTTCCCTGGAACGTGGAGCGCTTGCGAGGCTAGCGCCTCGCTGATCAGACGGAACGATGCAGGTGCGGCATTCGGGTGATGAGTCGGGGCAGCGTCAAGCCCTGAACGAGGATGGAGAAGACGACCACCACGAAGGTTGCGGTCAGAAGCAGGTCCCGCTCGTTTCCGCCGTGGTTTGGCAATGACAGCGCAAGAGCCACGGCCAGACCGCCTCGCAGGCCACCCCACGTGAGTACAAGGATGGATCCGCGGATGTGGGAGCGAAACAGGCTGAGGATGCGGACGCAGAGGCCGACACTTGCGAAGCGGGCGAATAACACCGTGGGGATGGCGATCAGACCGGCGATGAAGTAGGTTCGGGTAAATGGAAG
The DNA here is from genome assembly GCA_964235665.1 of uncultured Acidobacteriaceae bacterium. GTDB lineage: Bacteria > Acidobacteriota > Terriglobia > Terriglobales > Acidobacteriaceae > Edaphobacter. Next base: position 463,960 of record CAXSAY010000001.1, on the reverse strand, counting down.
GACCAACAACTGCAGGCCGAGCAGAAGAAAAAGCACGATATTGAGAAAGTCATCGATCAACTCCCAGAAGCGTTCTACGTGCTCTTGGGTCTCGCTTGACATGGCTCGCGATCGTGCCTGGCCACTGACCAGCAGACCGGCGGCGACGACTTCAAGCGGTGCGGAGAGTTGCAGAGCATCGGCCAACGCGTAACCTCCCATGGCGAGAGCGAGCGTGAGCATCACCTCTACGCGGTAGCTGTTCACCAATCTCAGTAGCCGGTAGGTGATGTAGCCGAGTGCGATGCCGAGTGCGATGCCGCCTCCAGCCTTCAGCAGAAGCAGCCAGCCGAAGACGCCGGCTGTGGGAAAGCCGCCGCCGGCCGAGGCGCCCACCAAGGCGAGAAAGATGACCGCACCCACGCCGTCGTTAAAGAGCGATTCTCCGGCGAGTTGGACCTCGAGAGCTCGTGGTGCACCGGCACGACGCAACATATCGAGAACGGCGATGGGATCAGTAGGCGAGATAAGAGCGCCAAAGAGCAAGGCTCCGGAGACACTGATCGGAACATGAACCTGGCGCAACGTGAAGCCAAAGATGGAAGCGACAAAGACGGTTGAGAGTGCCGTGGTCACGATGGACAGGACGAGGACCGGCACGCGCTCGGTCGAGAGATCGTTGAGGTTGAGCTGGAGAGCGCCTGCGAAGAGAAGCAGGGCGAGCATGCCATGCAGGACGACTTTGTTGAAGTCGATCGCGGCGACCAGCTGCTCCGCCCACAGGTGAAGCGATGGAGCCTGATGGCCGATTGCGATCAGGGCTGCTGCCGTGCACAGCGAGAGCACCATGGTTCCAATCGTCGTCGGCAGCCGAAGAACGCGAAGACTCACGAGACTGAAGATTGCGCCGACTGTAACAAGAATGCTCAGGAGCGCAAAGGAGGAGATCATCCAACGTGTGATGTTGCGACATGCCGCTGGAATGCTGGACAGCATACGATTGTGTGCGGCCGCGCGCCTGGCGAGAGCAGATCTTCCGAAGCCAAACGAGGGCGTCCGAGCTCCGCTAGGCGTTTTGGAGCAGGGAGCTATACAGAGACAGATAGCGCTGAATCATCGTCTCTGCGGAGAAACGTTCGGCCGCGACGGCGCGGCAGACGGCCGGATCGATTTTGTCGAGATCGCCCAGCCTCTCTGCCATCTGAGCAGCGTCGTTGACGAGAAAGCCTGTGCGGCCGTCCTCGAGGATCTCGGGGATCGCACCGGAGGGAAATGCGATGACGGGAGTTCCGGAGGCGAGCGCCTCCATGGCAACGAGAGAGCTGGTTTCCGGAGCGAGTGTTGGCAGCAGAAGGCAGGCCGCTCGATCGAGGAGTCGCTGCTTGGCAACGCCACCTACTGGACCAATAAAGCGAGCGCTGCCGCCAAGCCGCGGCCGGATCTGCTGCTCGAAGTAGCGGAGATGTTCAGGGTAGGGGTAGAGCTGTCCCGCCAATAGGACGGGCGTTCCGACACTTCGGGCGGCGTCTAGAGCCAAGTGGAGATTCTTCTCAGGACAGATGCGCGACAGGAGCAGGGCGAAGCGACCTTTGCGGCGAGCGGATGGAGGGGGCAGCGGAACGCCGTTCTCCACTACGCCCAAGCAATGGCGGGCGGCGGGTGGGGCTGACTGGCGCTGATGCTGCGACACGCACAGCAGGTGAATGGACGGCGGCAGACTCCAGATGGTCTCGGGATACCAGGCCAACGGAAGGTGCAGGGTAACGAGGACCGGGACACCGTCCGGGATGCGGTAGCGGTGGAAGTCAATGCCGTGCATGTGAACGAGCCGGATGGGAAAGCGCGTAAACGCAAGGTCAAGGCCGGCCTGCATCCGCTGCTCGACCTCGGTTCGGATCTCTGGTGTGAGAACGCCAGGAGGAACGTCGACACGAAGGAGATCGCCGGACACATGGGAGGCGGCATGAGCCGCAACGACGGAGCGGAAACCGTGCGGTGCCAAGGCAGATTCCAGTGTGGCGAGGATCTGCTCGGCGCCGCCAACAGAGCTCGACTCGACGGCGGCAAAGGGGTACGCCACGCTCAGGATGGCTGGTTGATGACCCCGTTCGCTCATGAGACGGGGTGTAGACCAAGCTGCTCAAGGGCACTCTCTGCCAAGCGGCAGAAGCGATCGCCTGACATTCCCCAAGGAAAGTTTTCGTAGAAGAGCGTACCGGCATGTGGACGCTGTGTGAAGGTGTATGACGGCGCGACGCGGAACTGTTCCGATGTGGATTTGAAGAGGGCAAGTGTCTCTGCCTGCGAGACGAAACAGGCCAGCCGTTCCTGCTTGCGACGTCCCTGCTCTGCGGATAAGTGATGCAGCGCTGGCGTAGGGCCGCCGGGAAGAAAGTTGCCAGTCTCTACATCCTGGGGACCGGCGTGGTAGAACGGGGCCTCGAGAACGGGCAGATCACTTGACAGCAGCCGGACAGCGGCGTGCACGGCGAAGGCGCAGGCATCATGGTCTGGGTGCCCCCCTTCGTAGGGATGGGTGAGCACGGCCTCTGGCGCGAACTCCTGCAGCTCCGTGAGGAGTGTTTGCGAGAGATCGACCAGATGCAGGGCTGCCGTCTGATCGGCGATGACCTCCCGAGCAGCATGGCCCAGCTGCAAAGTCGTGGCGCAAGACGTTGCGTCGAGACCTGCCAGTTTGAAGGCGTCATGAAGTTCCCGGCGGCGAGCTGCCCGATACTCTGAGAGCGTTGAGAAGCCATGGTCGTGAGCGTCCTTGCCATCGCGCGGAACACCGTCGGTGACACATAGAAAGCGAGACGCAGTCAGGCGTTCAAGACGGCCGCCGACGGCTAACACCTCGTCGTCCGGGTGGGCCAGCACAATCAGGAGGCGGGGTGAACTCTCTTCGTTATCCAGCAGAGATGCCAGGCGTTTTTGAAGCTCCATCACGTTCTCTTCCGTGTGAGTGCCGAGCAGCACTTGATGACGACATTCGCTCGGATGCAAGAAACGAGGCGAGGCCTCGTCGTGAACGATGACTGGTCGGGAACTTACTTCGTGATGTGGATCAAGCGCTGCAGTACCCGCCTCACCGTCCGGGCCGCTTATCGCTTTGCTTGTGTCACGGTGCTTTTCCCACCGGTGTAGGTGACGCGCCACACTGTGCGTGAGCCATCGTCGACGACCAGCAAAGAACCGTCCTTCATGACGCAGACACCGACAGGCCGACCCCATACCAGACCGTCCTGAGTAACAAACCCGGTGAGAAAGTCTTCATAGGCACCGGTTGCGTGACCGTTCCGCATGGGAATCCGAATGACCTCGTAGCCACCACGACGCGCGCGGTTCCAGGAGCCGTGCTCCGCAGCAAATGCGTCGTTGGTGAACTCTGACGGGAAGGCTGCGGCGGCGGCCCCGGGCGCGTAGAAGGCCATCTGCAGCGACGCCATATGGGGTTGCACGAGCACGTCGGGAGTGATGACCTTGGACGCCAGATCCACGTGCTCACATACCTTTGCCTGGTCGGGAGCAAGCGGCTGCTGCAAGGTACTTTGCGCGGCCGTCCCATTCGCGCAAGGAAGGGGCAGACGCGGATCCCGGTGTGCCCCGATGTAGTACCAGGGCCAGCCATAGAAACCGCCTTCCTTGACGGAGGTGATGTAATCCGGCACGAGATTATTGCCGAGGTTGTCGCGCTCGTTGGTGGAGCACCACAGCTCGCCAGTGACTGGGCTGATGGCTTCTCCGACACAGTTCCGTATTCCGGAGGCGTACACCTTGAGGAACTTGCCTTCAGGGGTGAACTCGAGGACATCGGCGCGATGGAACTCGATGGGATGATCGTCTGCGTTGTCAGCGTTTGACGCTGACCCGACCGAGATCAACATATGGCTTCCATCCCGTGTAAAGACCACATCGCGGCTCCAATGTCCGCCGCCGCGAAGCTGCGCGTAGCCCGGAAGGTCCGGAACGACCGTCTCTGGAGAGCCAGCGGCTACCAGGTCTCCTGCGTGATACGGGTAACGAACCACCGTGAAGGTGTTCGCGACATAGACCCACTTTGGATTGTCAGCGGGGTAGAAGTTGATGCCGAAGGGATGGCTGAGACCTGTGGCGTACTTTGAAACGATTTGGGCGTGGCCATCCGGTCCGATACCACGGAGGACAAAGATGCTGCCAGCGAACGAGTCTGACAGGAAGATGTCGCCGTTGGGCGCGGTACGGACGAGTCTGGGTTGCTGAAAGGTCCCTTTTGGTGGGGCATCGCCGAGCCGCTCAGAGAAGTGGCCATCCGGTGCGGGCGTTGGTCCACCGTCGCCACCTGCGTAGAGCGTCACCTTGAAGCCGGCGGGCGCGAGTGGCAGGGTGCCTTCCGGCCGCGCGACCACCTTCGCACCGTTGTCGACGGCCTCAGAAGGATTGGGCGCGGGGAGGTCAGCAGGAGTGATCCTGCGCGAGACACCGGGCTTCTGCTGGGAGTAGTCCGCGAACGCGTCCGGCCCGGTGATGGTCTGAGCTGCAAGGCCGGTAGAGGCCAGCAAACAAGCGGTGAATCCATACAGGAGTGCGTGCATGATGATCCTCTTCCGTGTACGTTCCGGACTGAGAGCAAAGAACTAGTTTGACGGTCCTCGATGAACCCTGTTGCTCCTAGAGCGATTGTGAACGAAGCTGAGCGTAAGAAGGTGAATGCCGTGGGCTCGTTCGATGTAGTAGCGAACACTATAGCTGATCAGACCAAGGACTTTATGGATTGGAGTTGTAGGACCTGTTCGATGTGATCCACGGCACGGTCCGGTCCATTCACCTCCTGGATGGATTTCTGCAAGGCCTGGGCGGCGTTCCGGTACCGGGGATCGTGAAGCACACGAAGAATGGCTTTTCGAAGCCGAGCAGAACTAAGCCGGTGCCGCGAAACCACCACGCAGGCTCCGCGCGCCTTCAGCCTGGCCGCGACGCCGGGTTGATCATTACCAAGAGGCACGGCGACCAACGGCACTCCTTCAGAGAGCGCCTCAAGCACAGTATTCAAACCAGCGTGTGTGATGACCAGGGCTGCCCGCTTTAAGAGCTCTAATTGCGGAGCAAAGCTCACCACTAGCGGATCGCCGGCAAGGTTCTCAAGTGTTGCAGGATCCAATCCGCCGCCGAGCGAAAGGACGACTTGTACCTCGATTCCGGCGCAGGCATCGGCGATGGCTCTGAAGATAGCTTCCGAGCCATTCTGGAGAGTTCCGAGCGAGGCGTAGATCAGAGGTCGTCCATCGAGGCGGTGCCAGGGGAACGCGGTAGCAGGACGCTGGTGCGCGTGCACGAACGGTCCGGTGTAGTGAAGGCCGACGGGCTTCTCGCCGCGGACGACGAAGTCCAAGGTTTCGGGCAGTTGGGTAATTTGCGCCAGAGGCGACAAGCCCTGCTCCGGACGTGTGTGGGGCTTGAGTCCCCAGGCGCGACGCTGCCAATTGACTTCTCGGAAGATCGGTACGGCGGCGTGCAGGAGCAGGCGGATGGCAAGACGATTCCGAAGGCGGCTGAGCCGGTCTTGTCCTGCTGCCCAACCTAGCCAAAAAGGGGGAAACCGGTCGTCGGAGAGGAGAGGCGGAATCAAAGCAAGGGAGATCCAGGGCAGGCCGAGATGGTCAGCCACATTTCCGCCGAACTCTGCCTCATCCACGAGCAGGGCTTCTACCCTAGCCACCCGCACTGCCTCGGGCCCGTCGCGCAGAGTCATGCGCGCTGAGTTCTTTACGCGATCCAGCGTGAAGCGAAATGCCGCAAACCCGCTCAGCTGCGCTAAACGCTCGTCCAGTCTCCTGAGCGTTCCGAGCGGATATTCCTCGTCACCAATACGACAGAATTCGATCCCAGCGGCACGCACCATTGCCTCCGTGTCCGCGATGCCAAAGATGACGACCTCATGACCTCGTACCTGCAAGGTATGCGCCAGTGCGGTCATTGGATTAAGATGGCCGGTTCCTGGGAAACAAAATGCGCCGAATCGTGCCATCGCCCTTTTCCGTCGAAGCTTGCACTGAGGCAGGTTGCGTCTGAATGACTTAGTCGTGCCTCAGGGCGTTCACTGGTGAGAGTTGCCCTGCACGCCATGCTGGAAGCGCACCGGCAAGGAGTCCGGCCAACATCGCGATCCCCACCGCTTCGGCAAGAAGCTGCCAATGAAGAGACGCCGAGATGAGACTAGCGGTGCGCGGCAGGGCGGCCAAGACTCGAAGGGCACACCAGCCGAACGCGATGCCCACGAGGCCTCCAGCCAGGCCGAGCGTTACAGCCTCGATCTCAATGTGCGCCAGCACCTGCCATCGGTTCCAACCCAGAGCGCGCAGAATGCCGATCTCGCGTGTGCGTTCAAAGACGGACATCGCCATGGTGTTGGCGATTCCTAGTACGCCAATGAGGAGGGCGAGCAAAGAGGTTCCCCAGGCAGATGCATGAGCAAGCTTGACGAACTGATTGTCGCTGGCCCGCTCGGCTGCAGGAACAGCGCGCATGCCAGGCAGCGCCGCTTCGATCTCTGCCTGAGCACGTTTCAGATAGTGCTCCGCGGTCTCTCCACGAGGTACTGGGCGCAGGCGAACATCAATCGTCGATACCTTGCCCTGCAGGCTGTTCAGCTGTTGCAACTGGTCGAGCGGCATGACGACAGCAGAGGCCTCAAGCGTTGAAGCACCGTGGTAGATCGCCGTTACGGTGAAGTCTGTGCCCTGGATCGTGAGGGTGTCTCCTGGCTTGTTCTTCAAGTTCTGGGCAAGCATATCGCCGAGCATGACTTCAGCGTGGCCATCGCGAAAGCGACGCCCTGAAAGAATCTGTAGAGAGTTGAATTGAAATGCGTCACCCTTCCAGCCGTACACCAGAGCGTTGATGTCGGGTGTCAGGTCCATCAGGTTGAAGATCGTGGGAGAAGCCTGCTCAATGTCAGGCAGGACCGTGAGCTTGGCAGTTGTCGACTCATCCATGGACGTGTTCAGGAAGGTGCCCCGAATGACCGCGATGTCCGTGCCGCTGCTTGAGTAAATACGCAGCCATTGCTGCTCGAATGCGCTTGAAAAGCCTACAAGGCCGACAAATGCGCCTACTGCGGTGCCGATTCCAGCAAGTGTAAGCAGCGTTCTCATCCGGCGGCGAAGCAGGTTCTTCCAAACAAACCCTGTGAACGACAGCGATTTAGCCATGAGACTGGAACGCCTTTCCTTGTCTGCGCGATGAACACTGATCTGCTGGATTGTTGCGGTGCTTGTCCCTGGCCCTCGATGAGAGCTTCAGAGATGCTTTTAAGCTTGAGCGTACGATGAAACTCGTTCTCGGCGAGGCGCTTGCTCGTTCCAGTGTAGTGACCGACCGCCCTCTCTGCGTGACAGTGATCCGGGCTTTATGCAGTCAAATCATCGTATACTGAGCCGTGCAAGGGGACATGGCATAGGCCTTGGGGTCAGGATCGACGGTCGTCCGTGTGCCGGATCAAGGACGGTTTGCCTGAACAACGACGAGCATATTCTAGTTACCGGAGCCACCGGCTTCCTTGGCGTGCAGCTGGTGGGGGAGCTGCTGGCGCGAAAGCCAAATGCGAGATTGACCTTGCTCATTCGCAACCGTGCCGGGCAATCGGCTCAGCAGCGCGCAGATACTTTCCTTGCACCAAGGGATCGTACGCGGGTTCAGGTTTTCGCCGGCGATGTAAGCGAACCGAAGTGTGGACTGGATTCCGCTGCTTACGAGCAGCTTTCGGCCGAGGTCACCCGAGTCGTTCACTCTGCCGCTACAGTGCGGTTTGATCACTCACTCGATGAGGCGCGTCGCATCAACGTTGAGGGTACGCGACGCATTCTTGATCTGGCGAGCGACTCACGCAAGCTTAAAAGCTTTGCCTATGTCGGTACTGCCTATGTGGCTGGAGAACGCTCAGGACTGGTGCTCGAAAGCGAACTGGCGGTTGGTCAGAGTTATCGCAATACCTACGAACAGTCAAAGGCAGAGGCTGAAGCCCTGGTGCAAGCGCGTCTTACGTCGCTACCCGGGATGATACTGCGACCCAGCATCATCGTTGGCGATTCAAAGACCGGCGCTACCTCCAGCTTCAAGATGATGTATTGGCCACTGAAGATCTACGCTCGGCGGCTGTGGCGTACTGTTCCGGGCTATTCCGATGCGGTGCTGGACATTGTGCCCGTGGATTTCGTTGCTCGTTCAGTCGCGCAGCTGCTTTTTGATCAAGCCGCTCTGAGCTCTACGGTCCACCTCTGTGCGGGACCACACGCTAGTGCGACGATTGAGCAAGTTGCTCATCGCGCTCAGAAGTATTTCAACGGTCCTGAGCCACGTTTCGTAGATCCGAAGTTGTTCTTCGCTGTTGTGCGACCGCTTTTATTTCTCTCGCTATGGGGGCGCAAACGTCGTGTGCTGCGCGACGGACGCGCGTATCGCGATTACTTCACCATGCGTATGCAATTCGATACCAGCCTTGCCGACCGTCTTCTGCAGCCTGCCGGAGTAACTCCGCCGCCCGTACTCGATTATCTTGACCAGCTTTTTCATTACTGTGTGGCGAGCGACTGGGGTCGCCAGCCGATCTCTGCCCAATGAGTCTGCTTCAACGGCTTCGACTCGCGCGCAACCGCGACGTAACAGTTGCCAACCTAGTGGACGAGCTAGTTCGTCGCAAAGGTGATTGCGAAGTCGCTGTACACGAAGGCGGCATCTTCTCTCTTGCTGATCTGCATGCTGAAATCTGCTCGCTTGATACGTTTCTGCGCCAGGTGGTTGGCATTCGTCCCGGCGAGCCTGTTGCGATTTACCGTAGCAACACTCGGGAATGCTTTCATTGGTTTCTTGCTATCGTCCGTGCAGGAGGTATAGCTGTTCCGCTGAATCCGCAGCTCTCGCTGGTTGAGGTGCGCCGCATTCTTGCAGATAGCGGTACGGAGATCGTTGTTACAGACAGAACGGTCTTTGAACGGACGATCGGCGAGCGTCAGGCTCTAAGCGTGCGTACGTGGATACAGGCTGACGACGAAATGGCGACACTTGACGGATTTCTGCGTGTCTCAGACGTCAAGGTAGCGGAGCCGCCAGTGACCATCGATTCAGCGGCAACAATTGCCATCTTTCACACGTCTGGTACCAGTGGATTTCCGAAAGGCGCGGCGTTATCGAGCAATGCTTTGCTTGGCGCACGAGCGTCCACGGTCCTTTCCGGACTTGTCTTGGGACCGCGGGATCTTGCCCTGATCGCATTGCCCTGGTCGCACATCATGGCTGTAAGTATTGCGTTGTATGGCCTCATGGCCGGCATTCGCGGATGCTTTCTCGATCGCTTTGATGTGGAGGCTGCGCTGGCTCTTGTTGAGCATTTCCAGGTCACCGCATTTGTCGGAGTGCCCACGATGTTTGCTCGTCTCGTCAACAGCAATCCTGCGCCTGAACGCGTGGCAAGTGTGCGTGTCTGGCTTTCTGCCAGTGACCACCTTCCCGCTGCAGTTCGCACGCGCCTGCGCGCGTTTGGAGCCCTGTTCCGAGTGCTTGGTCGATGGCGTATTCCGCCGATTTTGCTGAACGGGTATGGCATGGTCGAGTTGGGTGGCCTTGCCATGATGGGCCTTGAGCTGCCGCTGTTGCGCGGCAGTGGCGACCTGCACTTTCCTGTTCCTCCATTTCACATTCGCGTGGTGAATGAGAGAGGCCAGACTATGCCGGCAGGTGTTGCGGGAGAATGTCAGATCCGCCGCCGTGGGCTCGCTCCGCACTACTGGAAGGAAAAAGGAAAGGCACAGGATCTTCTTACAGAGGACGGCTGGCTGCGTACCGGAGATCTAGCCACTCGCAATCGTTTTGGGTTGATTCGACTGGTAGGGCGGACGAAGGAAGTCATCAAGTCAGGCGGCTACTCAGTCTACGTTCGGGAGCTTGAAGAAGCGATGTTGGCTCACCCTGCCGTCGCCCGTGCCGTCGCATTTGGCCTGCTTGATCAAGACAAGGGTGAACGTCCTGTCGCTGCAGTGGAACTGCAGCCTGGTTCCACTTGTGTAGAGAGCGATCTGCTGACGTGGTGTCGCAGTCAGCTTGCCGCCTACAAGGCGCCGCGGCGCATTTGGATTCTGCCTGCGGGTGAGCTGCCCCAGACCCATAGTGGTAAATTCCTTCGACGGGTGCTCCAGGAGCGATTTGCTCAGGCTGACCAGTAAGCCAGTGGCCTACGACAGACTCGTAGGCATTCGCTAACCGAAACACAACGTGGCTGCTGTAACTGAAGGTTATGGATGATCTTCGAAACGACTGATCTGCTCCGGACTGAAATCCTTCAGCGTTAGGTTTGCTCGCGTACTTCCGCGCTCGACTATCAGAAGGGTCGAACCTGGACGGCCGTGTACCTTCACGCCTATCTGTTTAGCGGACCAGAGTCCACCTGACTGGGTCAGGCCCAAAGAGGTGAACTCCTTCGTAATACCCGCACCCTTCAGAGTCTTTTCGACATAGACCGGATAGCCGATGGTGCGGTCGACCCATGTTTGGACCTCGACATAGTGCGAGCGATCTGCGGCGCCCGCAGTGCTCTTCAAGACATCACAGTCGCGAGCGCCAAACTTCGCGGTCTTTGCCAGTGTCTGGTCCTGCCAATAGAACTCCGGCTGGAGAAAATCCTCATAGTCGAAGTCGGTGCCGAGTACGCTCTCCCCCCAGTTTGCGTAAGGTACCGCGACCGGTGCGGGCGCATGGGGATGAAAGGTGCGGATGGTGCTCTGCCCGTTGGGTCGCATCTCAAACAAGATCGTCACGCGGCCATCTTGAGGGAGCTTTTCCGCCGACGCCTTCGTGGGAACGATTTCGAGAAGGATGCGCAGAACACCCGGAAACCAGTGCTCTTTGATGGTGAAAGCTTGCGTCGTCCGACTTCCGCTTGCGTCCACCTGGACCAAACGCCCTGTGCCGCGAGAGTCTGTAGTCTCAATTCGCTGGCGTAACCCGGCGAGCACGGCTCGCGCATCTGCCGCGTTCGCATTCGTGTCGAGACAAAAGAGTGCCACAGCGACAACGGAGGCCAGCTTCATGACACGACCCTTCCATCATGGATGCGGATGTGGCGCGGCGCTGAGCTTGCGATCCCATCCTCGTGCGTGATGACAATCAACGTCATGCCGCGGCTTTTCTGAATTCCGGTAAGAACTTCCATGACTCGCGCGGAGTTTGCACTATCGAGATTTCCAGTGGGCTCATCGGCCAACAAAATAGAAGGATTGTTGGCCAGCGATCGAGCAATGGCGACACGTTGCCGCTCTCCGCCAGAGAGCTCATTAGGGTGCTGGCGCATCCGATGCTCCAGCCCGACCTCGCGCAGCAGAGCCTCGGCTCGGGCTTCACGATTGCCGCGATCGTTCCTCGTCGCAAGCATCGGAGCCTGCACGTTTTCGATGGCACGCAGGGTGGGAAGGAGATAAAACGATTGGAAGATAAAGCCAACATGATGACAGCGATAGGCGTCGAGCGTGATTGAAGCTCCTAGAGCCGCACCGCGAAACAGGACCTCCCCGCTGGTGGGTGTATCAAGGCCGCCGAGCAGCTGCAGCAAGGTAGATTTTCCACTCCCACTATGTCCGCTGATGGTCACAAACTCGCCGGCATTGATGGAGAGATCAACGCTATGAAGAGCCTCGATGCGCCCTTCGTCATAGCTCTTATGTAGGTTTCGCGCTTCTAGAATGGGATCTGTCATGACGCACTGCCTGAGGTGTGGACCATCCATGTGCCGCGTAAGGGTGCAAACACTGTGACGGGACCTCCGAAGGGTATGACAAGGCTTGACGACATGGCTTCTCTCAGGAATGGTACGACAACTAGAGTTGCGAACGTGCTATTTGCCATGCGTGCCTCAAGAAGGGAATGCCTTTTGAAGGCGACAGGGCAGAAAGCTGCAGCTTATTGGGGCTCATGGCGAGGTTTGGTTAAAACTCTTCGATGCGGTTTTTTGGCCAAGAAGAGGCCCTGTTTTCGGCTCCGGAGGTCTGCTACTCTCAGCAATCTGAGTACCTCATCGCGTGACGCTGCCCTGAAGGTAGCTGCTTTGTCGAAGAAGTCGCCGCATTGATCGATCGACACCGGCGCACTGTCAGTGTGTTGCATCTGACTTAAGGATTGTCGCGCAACAAACTTTGTGATCCGTTCGAAGTTACGCTTTATACAGGTAGTTCGCTCGGCGGATTGGCTCGAGATAGGAAATGAGTCTCATCTAAATACAGCGTAGAAGAATGACAGAATAGATGAGTCCCTCGCTCGCGACTTCGGTCCAACGCGTTACAGCGCGAGTTTGAACGTATCCGCTCCATCTACAAGGAGAGCAGTGCATGGTGCACTTGTTGTGGCTTTTGCTCTTGGGTCCCATTCTTCCAATCCTGGGATTGCTTTATCAATGGGCGGGTTCGCGATACGACCGCAGACGCTTCCTCCGGCTTGGCCGGTTAGTGGACATTGGGAAGCGACGACGACTTTTCATGATGGAAAAAGGCAGTGGGAGCGGCCCATCCGTGATCTTCGAGTCGGGCATTGGCGCGACAAGTCAGAATTGGGCACGAATCCAGGAGTCGGTAAGTGAGTTTGCGCACACGGTTTCCTACGATCGCTTAGGGCTGGGATGGAGTACGCCAGCAGTATCGGAGCGAATCCCTTCCAAGGTGGTGGAGGAGTTGCGAGCGATGCTGCAGGCTGCCGGCATCGCGCCGCCATACCTGCTGGTAGGCCACTCTTTTGGCGGCTTGGTGGTGCGCTACTTTGCGGCCGAGTATCCCGACGAGGTGGCAGGTGTGATTCTTGTCGACGCCATGCGCACAGACGAGTGGCCACCCGTGGATGAGTCGCAACGCAAACTGTTGGATCGAGGGGTGCAGCTTTTAGGTTGGGGCATTCCTATCGCCTATTCGGGCCTGGCGCGATTGACAACGACCTCTTTCTTCTGCCGCTCGGGCCGATTTACTAATCTCTTCACGCGTGCGACTGGCGGACACAACGTGCTGGAACGCGTCACCAGTGAGTTGAACAAAATGCCGCAAGCCGTGTGGCCCATCGTGGCAGCCCACTGGTCAAACCCCGATTATTTTCGAGGGATGACCGCGCATGTCCAGGGAGTGCCGGGCACCGTGACAGAGATGCTGAATGCAGCACCGATTGTGGGCTTGCCGGTGGTCTTGCTGACACCTGGACATGCAAAAGCAATCTCAGACGCCGACTTGCGGAAGATCGGCCCGGAGGCGGAGCAAGTGATAGCGGAGAAGAGCGGTCACTGGCTGCATCTTGATGAGCCGGAGCTGGTGATTCAGAAGATCCGCGAGATGATGACGGTTCAACGAGCCGATGTCTTCTACGAGGCGATGATCCAAGAGAGCGTTTCGGGTGATTAGCAAGAGCTGTATTTACCTGGTGCCAAGTTCTTAACTCCAACTTGCAATGAGGTCGGTCGCTTGCTCACGATGACCGACGTCAGCGGCGGTGGGCATCAGTCCGCACGGCCGATGTTGGGCGCGGGCTCGGTGTAAACCACGGTTGTCCTATTGTCCGTACCGCTATTCCGCTGAGTAAACGTCTCCTTTTTTGGGGATCACGTTCTCGTCGCGAGGACGTCTCTTGTGGATGAGGATCGTCCGGAGTTAGAGCCTGCGATGACGTTTGAAGAGGGCAATGAAAGGCCTGGTTCCGTTGCGTTCATCTTTAGAAGTAAGCTCGCTCTCTCAGTTGCCGCGAGACGTAGCTACGGGCCGGGACGATGCAAGTGAGCAGCGATTGGTGTTACTTACTACGGCCGGAGCGTTTTTCCTTCGCTTTGCTGTGGTCTTATTTGTCTTCCGAGGCGTTGCTCTCCTGGGCATCAATCATGACGAGTTCGGCTGGGAGATGGGATGGGTAGCGCGCAGCATTGCCTCAGGCCAGGGGTTTTCTTCCCCATTCGCTCCGGCCTTTACCGGTCCTACTGCCCTGGTGCCTCCACTCTACCCTTACCTGTTATCTGTTGTCTTTCGCGTGTTTGGCCTCTATAGCCCGAGCGCAGCCTTCGTCATTCTGACCTTCAACAGTCTTTGTTCAGCACTGACGTGTCTTCCGGTGTACCTGATCGCTCGCGAAAACGGCGGAATCCGTGTTGCGCGCTGGGCTGTTGTGCTTTGGGCCATCTATCCGTTTTCTATCTATTTTTCTGCAACGCAAGTGTGGGATTACTCCCTGACAGCTCTGTTGCTTGCCGTTGCCTGGTATCTTGCTCTGCACACCGAGCAGCAACGATCAGCGATCGTCGGGGCTCGCTTGGGACTTCTTTTCGGCATTGCAGCCTTGAGTAACCCCTCCGTGCTGTCGGCGCTTGCCGTCGCTCTTACGCTTGCAGTGTGGAGGCTCCACCGTTCTGGTGGGCGTAGCTTCCGATTCGGTGGCATCGTGTTGCTCACGATGGTATTGACTCTGCTTCCGTGGTGTTTTCGGAACACCCATGTGCTGCATGCAGCTGTTCCGCTTCGCGATGGATTCTGGCTGGAGTGCTGGGCAGGCAATCATGGAGATACGTTCACCTCCAATCCATCGTCGTCTCATCCCGCGAGTGATGTGGAAGAGATGAAGCTCTACATGCAGTACGGAGAGATACGGTACATCATGCAGAAAAGAAGTTTGGCGATTCGTTTCATCAAGGCTCACCCAACAGCCTTCGTGATGGTAAGTGTAAGAAGAGTGCTGCGCTTCTGGACGGGATTCTGGAGCTTCAAAGCAGCTTACCTTTCAGAGCAGCCTCTAGATCTGCCAAACGTCTTCTTCTGCTCTGGTGTGTCGGTTCTGATGTGGGTAGGTGTCTATCGATCCTGGCGTATGCGACACCATGGGGTGGTGGCGATGATGATGATGCTCGCCCTCTTCCCTGTCCCGTACTACCTGACCCACGCTTCCGTCGATTATCGACAACCGATCGAACCAGAGATCATCGTGATGGTCGCGTTGGGCCTTCCTTTTGCTGCGAGATCGCAAATCCTACACGTCGGCAGATGGCTCCGAGGTTGACTGGGTCCGGTGCAGTGTTTCAGCGTAGCTCTGCCGAAAGCGTGAAGCACGGTGCTTTCAATCTTTTCAGCGGTTCCGTCCGACTTGTTTCTCCAAGAGAGAGTTAGCAACTTAGGCCGCCCTCGGAGCGTGCCTTCCGAGGCGGCCGAGATCGAATCGCAGGTGTTAGAACAGCTTGCGAGCAAGCAGATTTTCAATCCGCTCCTGACGTCCGGAGCGTGGCTGTGGATCAATGCCCGCGGCTTCAGTTTCGGCAGCTATTTGTTCCAGAGATTTCGTCCCTGCGAGGATCGATTGCGCCTCGGCCTTCTGCCACTCGGCATAACGGTCTGCGAGCAGCTTGTCGTAGTCTCCCTCCTCAATAAGCTGTGCTGCGAGAAGGAAGGCCCGGGCACACAAGTCAACGCCGCCGATGTGCGCTTCGATCAGATCCTCCGGGGTGAAGCTCTGGCGGCGCACCTTGGCGTCAAAGTTCAGACCTCCCGATCCAAGGCCGCCAGCCTTGATGACGTGATACATCGCCAAGGTCGTGGACATCAGGTCATTGGGAAATTGATCTGTGTCCCATCCCAACAGGGCATCTCCTCGATTCATATCGAGCGAGCCGAGAATTCCCAAAGAGCTTGCGGTGGCGATTTCGTGTTCGAAGGTGTGACCGGCGAGTGTGGCGTGGTTGGCTTCGATGTTGACGCGCACTTCATTTTCAAGGCCGAACTGCTTGAGAAAGCCGTAGACCGTGGCGACATCGAAGTCGTACTGATGAACGGCGGGCTCCTTGGGTTTGGGCTCAATCAGGATCTGCCCGGAGAAGCCGATGCGGTGCTTGTACTCGACGACGAGAGTGAGAAAACGGCCGAATTGCTGGGATTCCTGCTTGAGGTTGGTGTTGAGGAGGGTTTCGTAGCCTTCGCGCCCGCCCCAGAGGACGTAGTTAGCGCCCCCGAGTTGTTTCGTTATGTCCATGCAATGCTTGACGGTTGTGGCGCTCCAGGCGAAGACTTCGGGGTCTGGATTGGTGGCGGCGCCTGCCATAAAACGCGGGTGAGAGAAGAGATTTGCGGTTCCCCAAAGCAGTTTTGTGCTGGAGTTATGCAGCTTTTCGCCGAGGTAATCCGCCATTTGGTGGAGGTTTGCAAGCGTCTCTTTAAGCGACGCGCCTTCGGCAACGATGTCGCGATCATGAAAGGTGAAGAAGGGCAGATCGAGCACGCGGAAGAGCTCAAAGGCGGCGTCAGCTTTTTGCCGGGCGGCAGCCATCGGCTCGCCGGAGAACCAAGGGCGATCGATGGTCGGGCCGCCGAAGGGGTCGGACCCATTCATTACCAAGGAGTGCCAATAGGCCACGGCGAAACGCAGATGCTCTCCGAGCGGCTTGCCCATAACCATCTGCCCGGCGTTGTAGAAGCGATAGGCAAGCGGATTCGAGGAGCTGGGGCCCTCGTAGGAGATGGTCGGAAAGCTGGAAAAGAGCGTGTCGGTCATGGAATCTCCAAAGGTTGAGTCGGGATTGGCGCAGAGTTCAGATCGGGCCCCGGCAGCTCACGTTCGGGTGGTCGCGCTCGAGCCGGTTGTGGTGAGAGCCGATCTGATCGAAGGGGCCGGCATACGCGGTTGCCTCAATGAGGCAGCTCCACCGTGCCATCGATGGTGAACTCGACGATCTGCGCGGGGGCAGGGGCGTGGGGGTCAGATGGTTGTGAGCCGCCGATGGCGAGGCGATACGTGCCGGGCTGGACGGACCGTACGCCCTTGGCGTCGACTTCGCTCAGCAGGCGGGGATCCAGCTGGAAGGTAAGGTGGCGGCTCTCACCGGGCTTGAGCGAAGCGCGTTGGAATCCTTCCAGTTGAAGGCGAGGGGAGAGCCCGCTGTTGCCGGTGGTAGGAGGGAGCAGATAGAGCTCAGCAACCTCTTCGCCGGCGTGCTGGCCGGTGTTGTGCAGCTCGACTGTGGCTGTGAGTGTCTCGCCGGCATGCAGCTTCGCGGTGGAGAGCGAGGGCTTCCCGTAACGGAAATGGGTGTAGCTGAGACCGTAGCCAAAGCCAAACAGGGGCTGACCGGAGAAGTAGCGATAGGTACGGTTCCGCATGGAGTAGTCGGTGAAGGGCGGCAGATCGCTCTGTGACGCGTAGAAGGTAAGCGGCAGACGACCGCTGGGGTTGACGATGCCTGTAAGCGTGTCGGCGATGGCGCGTGCGCCGGCCTCACCCGGATACCAGGCCTCGAGCAGCGCCCCGGCGTGCGCTGCGGCGAAGTTGACGGCGAGTGCGGAGCCGTTCAGCAGAACTACGACCAGAGGCTTGCCGGTGGCTGCCAGTTGTCCCAGCAGAGCTTCCTGCGAGGCGGGTAGGGCGATGTCGCTTCGGTCGCCGCCGTCGAACCCTGGCAGCTTGATGGGCATCTCTTCGCCTTCAAGCGTGGGGGCGAGGCCGAGCATAGCGATTACCAGGTCGGCGTGATTTGCGGCATCGAGCGCCGCGGGGAGGAGGACGCCGGGCGGCGGCGTGAACTCAAGCGTGACCCCTGTGCCGTGGTCGGCCGACTGACGAAGAAGGACGACTTCGATCCCATGACGCTGCCCTTCGGTAAAGCTGATATCGAAGCGCGCGGGACCCTGGCGCTGCGCCTCTTCGGGCAGACCTGTGATGCCGTCGATCTGGGTAGCGGCCGCTCCTCTGCTCGGCGGTGGGGGTGCTGAGGCGGCAACCTCTTTTCCATCGATGAGCACGCGGAAGCTTTGCTCGCGGGCGCAGCCCTGGCATGGCCCGGCGAGCAGGCGGAAGCTGTAGGTTCCGGCAGCTGGTGCGGAGAGCGTGCCGCTCCAACGCACGGCAAAGCCACCGGCCGGAGTGCCAGGCAGAGGGTTGACGCCGTCCCAGTCGAAGTTGATCTGAGGATCGATGGTGCTGCGGATCGGCTTCCCTGAGAGGGTAGGGGTGGCGAAGTACTCGGCTTTCAAGCCCTGGACGTCGGAGTCGGCTGTTGGGTGCAGCATGGTGCGGGGCACAGGCAGGGCAAAGCCATCAACAAACGGAGCGCCGGGAGCATAGAGAATGCGACTTCCGTGCAGGGCGGTTTCGAGCGCGTCAAGCGGCATGGTGGGATCGTGCGGTGTGCCGTTGTAGTTGCCGGTCAGCGAGGCAAGGGTAGAAGCGTTGGGGCCGACGACGGCGATGGTCTTGTATTTGCCCGATTGGAGTGGCAGAAGGCCATCATTCTTCAGCAGCACTAGGGACTCTTCTGCTGTGCGTTTAGCCAGGGCCACGTTTGCCGGGGAGTGCACAGCGCTGAAGGGAATGGCCGCGTAGGGCACCTGGGCTGGCGGATCGAACTGGCCGAGCTCGATACGCGCCTCAAAGAGGCGGATCAGGCTGGTATCGATGTCTGATTCCTTGAGAAGGCCCTGCTCGACCGCGGCGCCGAGCCGCTCGTAGGTGGCGCCGCAGTTGGTGTCGGTGCCGGCGAGGATGGCGTCACGATCCGCGTGTTCAGCGTCGGGCTCGGTCTGATGCGTATTTGGTTTGTAGAAGTCGTCGATGGCCCCGCAGTCCGAGGTCACAACGCCTTTGAAGCCCCAGTCTTTGCGGAGAACATCCGCGAGCAGCAGCTTGCTGCCGCAGGCTGGAGCGCCGTCGATGGCGTTGTAGGCGCACATGATGGAGTCAGCCTTGGCGTCAACGATGGCGGAACGGAACTGCGGGAGATAGGTATCCCAGAGGTCATGCGGCGACGGGTCGACGTTGAACTTGTGCCGTGCGTTCTCCGGGCCGGAGTGTACGGCGAAGTGCTTGGGCGTGCCGATGACCTTGTAGTAGATCGGGTCGGTGCCCTGCAATCCCTGGATGAAGCGGATGGCGAGCTGCCCGGTGAGGAAAGGATCTTCCCCGTAGGTTTCCTGCCCGCGACCCCAGCGTGGATCGCGAAAGATGTTGATGTTGGGCGACCAGAAGGTTAAGCCGAAGTAGATGTCGCGATTGCCGTGGCGAAGCGCTTCGTTGTTCTTCGCGCGGGCTTCGGTGGAGATGGCGTCGCCGATCTCCCCGAGCAACGGCGCGTCCCAGGTGGCGGCCATGCCGATAGCCTGGGGGAACATGGTGGCGTACCCGGAACGCGCGACGCCATGCAGCGCCTCGTTCCACCAGTTATAGCTAGGGACGCCGAGACGCGGCACCGCGGCGGAGGCGCTGCCCATCTGCGACACCTTTTCGGCAAGCGTCATGCGGCCAACAAGATCCTGGGCACGCTGGTGCGGGGAGAGTTTGGTATTGCGCCAAGGCTGAACGGAGCTGGCCGAGGGAGTCTGAGCGAAGCCACCCAGAGCGACAGAGAACGCGGAGAGAGCGACTAGGGCAACGACAGGGCGCACGAAGATTAGCTCCAAAGGGGCAAGACGATGGGACGGGGATGCCGCAGACGGCGAAGCGTTCCCTGCCCTTATTCTGTCGACCAGCAAAGTTTGTGTGATGTGACGCGCTCTCGGAATCTATCGACCGCAACGGATGCGTGTCAAGGTGAAGCCGGCAAGGCAAGCTGGTCTGTGACGCATGGGCAAGTGGGTGCGGTGCTGATGACGGAGGATGTGGAACACCGCTCACGGAGTCGTGACAGGATAGGTTGCGGAGAGGAGTGTGTTGTAGGCCGAACGCGCGGCGTCATAGGCCTCTTTGTGCGCGGGATCCGGCTCTGCGGTGCCGGCGGGATCAATGGAGGCGAACTGCGCGGCGGCTTCGGCGAAGCTGATGGGGGTTCCGGTGGCTACTTCAACGGCGACGCGGGCTTGAATGGCCGCGCCCAGGCAGCCGGCTTCTTCTTCGGCGGGCACCTGAACCACGGCGCCGGTAGCGTCCGCCAGAAGTTGACGCCAGCCACGCGAACGCGCGCCGCCGCCGATGACCTGCAGCACAGTTGCCGGCCGGCCCCCGAGGATGAGATCGAGCCCGTTGAGGATGCCAAAGCTGACGCCTTCGATGACGGAGCGGATGAGGTGGTTCGGCGTCAGGTTGACAGCGGAGATGCCGGAGAGGGTGCCGCGCGCGGTGGGGAGGTCCGGGGTGCGCTCTCCGTTGAGGAAGGGCAGGCAGATGAGGCCGTCGGCGCCGGGCGGGGTGGCGGCGAGCGCCGGATCGATGTCGGCGACGGATCGACCGAGCAGGTTGAGCGTTCCGGTGACCACGTTGGTGGCGTTCATGGTGCAGACGAGCGGAAGCCAGCCCCCCGATGAGGAGCAGAAGGGGGCGACGTTGCCGGTGGGATCTTCGCTCGGGTGCTCGGAAAAGGCGTACACCGTTGAGGAGGTGCCGAGCGAGAGGGTGACGACGCCCTCGCGAACGTTGTTGGTGCCGATGGCGCCCATCATATTGTCACCGCCGCCTGCGGAGACGACGCAGGACGCCGGCAGACCAAGTCGCGTGGCGACCTCTGGCCGCAACGTTCCGACGACAGCCTGAGCGCTGATCAGCGGCGGGAGAGCGGCGGCAAGCTGGCCGGTTCCGCCATCGATGGCGGCGAGCACTTCTGGCAGCCATTGCCGCGTGCGGTTGTCGAAGAAGGCTGTTCCGGAGGCGTCGCCGGGCTCGGCGCGGAGCTCGCCGGTCAGCCACCAGTTGAGGTACTCGTGTGGAAGAAGGATGTGGCGAATGCGGGCAAAGTTGGCGGGCTCGTTCTGCTGCAACCACAGAAGTTTGGAGACGGTGTAGCCGGTGAGGGGGATGACGCCGAAGCGGCGGAACCAGGCCTCGCGGCCGCCAAGGCGATCAATAAGCTCGGAGTTCTGGGGTGCGGTCTCGGTATCGTTCCAGAGCTTGGCGGGGCGGATCACATTCATGTGTTGATCCAGAACGACGAGGCCATGCTGCTGGCCGCTGACGCCCAAGGCCCGTACTGCCGGCGCGGAGGCAGAGTCCCTGCCGCGGAGCTCGGCAACGGCCTGCTGAACGGACGCCGTGAGCGCCTCGACCCACCAGGCGGGCTGCTGCTCGCGCGAGCCGGTGTGCGTCTCAAGCAACGTGTGCCGGGCATAGCCCCGCGCCAGTGCGTGTCCGGTGCCACTGACCAGGAGGGCCTTGGTGCCCTGGGTGCCGCAATCAATGCCGAGATACACGCCTGGTCCTCCGACTCCCTGCCCCTCCGCCACCTGCATGACGGGCGAGCGAGGATTCTTTTCATGGCGTGATCGAAGCTATGGTGTGCGGCGGAGCTTGTCAAACCATGAGAGCCGTCGCGAGGCGCCATGGGGATGGCTCAGGAGAAAGTCCTGACACGAGACGCGAGCAAAGGCGGAAGTGGTTGAAGCGGCAACGTAGGTCGATCGCGCGACCCGAGATGATAGGTCACCCGCGGGCGTGCTTCTTGAGATCGATCGCTTGAATCTCGAGATCAATCGCTGAATCGGACGCGACGAGACGAGCATCCTATACATGTACGCAAAACGTACTGGAGGATGAGATGATAACGAAGATCGCTTCACTTGCTGGTTCAGTCCTGATGATGGCGCTTTCGGTTGCGTCGGCGCATGCTGCAGATTTTGGGAATACGCGGTATGTCAAACAAACGGATGCAGCGCACACGCAGAGCACCAAGGGCACGCTGGTTCTGGACGCGGCGAGCCACCAGATGTCGTTTACAGAAGGAAGCCAACAGGGGGTAGTGATTCCGTACGCCGGGATCGATGCGATGCGGCTGGAGAACACGATCTCCCGTCTGCATCGACCGTTCACGCAACGGGTTGGACGCGATGAGTTTTTGACGGTCGAATACCACGCTGCTGATCAGCCACAGTACGCCGTGTTCAAGCTGAACGGCAGATCGTACCGCGAGGTACTGGCCGCTCTGGAGACACAGACGGGAAAGCAAGTGCAGTACAAGACGAACTAGTCTGCGGCGGGGCGGAGGGAGATAGTCAGCAGAGGTTTAGGCCATTACTGCGACATTTCCTCCGCTTCTTCTGACTCGAGCCGCTATCGCCTTTGACAGCCTCTGCGCTACTCCAGCCTGCTCCTCTGATGCTGGGGGATACGGTAAGGTTCCTGCCCGGGAACGACTCGAGGACTCACGTAGGGCGGCGCCTCTGCCGCTTTTAGAAACTCAGTCCTAGCGATGAAGGTTGTCCCTGTGAACGGGTAGGAAGTTACAACAACATTTTGTACACATACTGTAATTGTACGTGTACTCTATTTGCTATGGGTCGGCGGGTCACACCTTGGCCCGCTTGACTCGGGGCTAGAGACAACTCGCAAGCCTCACTCCAGGAGATCTCCTGAGACGTAGTGGCGAAACCTAAATGCACCTGAACCGCAAGTGGAGAGGAGAAGCAGGCCGATGGATCGATGGAAGTGGTTGTCATTACGTACAGCTGTGGCGTTCTGGGTGTTAGGCGGAGCAAGTATGGTGCTCGCTCAGCAAGCCAGTGAGCAGCCTGAGGCGGAGTTGTGCAGGCTTGGTGTTGTGCATCCGTTTGTCGGAACGTGGAACGAAGAGCTGACGATCCCCGATGTTGGAACCGCCAGTGCTTTGATCACGCTCAATCTTGACCAAACCCTGACCGAGACGGTGTCGGTCGATTTGGTCAACCTGGCGACACCTGGACACGGTGTTTGGAGAGCGTTGGACTGCCACCACTACGACGTCGCGCTGACCAAATTGACCTTTGATCCGAAGACAGGGTTTGGCACGGAGGTGTTCCGTGGCAGCGCGCTTCTGGCTGCGGATAACAACTCGTGGACAGCCACGCTTGAACGGCAACGCTTCAATGGGCAAGGTGTCCTGCTGTCTACGGACACGATTACCGACTCGGCTACGCGCTTCAAGCTCGTCGCAACGCCCACGCTCTGAGACGCTCACGTGGTTAGAGCGTGATCTCAGGGAAACGATAACCAGGACAGTTGCAGACCAGCGCGACTTGCCTCCAACCATTTTCGAGGAGGGTTTATGACCACTTACAAACGTATTTTGCTGTCCGCTTGCATGCTTATGGCGACGCTTGCCGGCAGTGTGACGCTACATGCTCAGGAACGGAATCAGCTTTGCCGGCTTGGCTTGTACAACCCGTTCGTCGGCGCCTATGAGGACACATTGTCGATTACGAATGTGGGCACGTCGCAGTCGCTGATTGTGTTGAATCAGGGTGGGACGATCACGGAGACCGATGGGATCGATTTGAATGAGCCGACCAGAACTCCCAGCCCTGGTTATGGCGCATGGAAGGCGTTGGACTGCCAGCATTATGTCGTGACGATCAACAAGATCATTTACGACTCTTCGCTGAAGCAGTTTCAAACCACAGTACTTACAGGTGACGCTTTCCTAAGCGAAGACGGGAACTCCTGGACAGCGACGCTGCTCCAGAAGTTCTTCGACGCAGGCGGTACGTTGATCCGCAGCGACACTGTGACCGCCACGGCCAAGCGCATCAAGGCTGGATCCGACCGATAGATGTGTGGCATTGCGCCCATGGAGGAGCGGGGCACGGTACGGCATGGCCCCGCTCTGTTTTTTTTGTGCGTGAGTACTGCCTTAGTTTGTCTTATCCGGAGCTGGCGCGGGAGTTTCCAAGCGAGGCAGCAGGTCGGCTCGCGTTGCGCTGCGTTGTAAGCAAACCAAGCTTCGATCGCCGCGCCTTGCATGACGTCGCCCTTTCTGACCCCGGTCCTGCAGATCCATGTTGCTGTGGTGTGTTCGCGTGCCGTATTCCAGAGGGTCCTGCAGGAAGCCGATACCATTGAGACCGATCCAGGAGAAGGAGGTTGAATCGATGCCGTCGGGCTGAGTGGTTGGTCCTGCTGTTATGCCGACGACGTCGGTCATCTCCAGATCGCGCACGGGTGTGATCCGAGAGTGTGGTTACGGTGCTTTGATTCTGAGCATCGCCTTAGCGAGGTCGAGAGTCTGCAAACATCTTTGGCTATCGGACGAGCATGGCCGCGAGTAGAGCCGTGCGCGGCAGGAGGTGCTTTCGCAAGAGATACTCGTGCGGAGCATGCGCCCCGGCGCCCACTGCTCCCATGCCGTCGAGCGTTGGGATTCCCAGGGCAGCTGTGAAGTTCCCGTCAGAGGCGCCTCCTGTCGCGGCCTCCTCAAGATTGATCCCGAGCGAGTTGGCGAGTTGTTGCGCCTTGCGAAACAAGCCGATGGTGCCGCGTGTGCGCTCCATCGGCGGGCGACTGATCTCGCCCGTGAAGGCCAAGCTGCAGCCAGTATCGATCGGACGAAGCGCTCGAAGATGACGCTCTACCCGGGCGACATCCTGCTTGCGGGCGATACGGACGTCGATGTCCACCCACGCTTCGGCGGCGATGACGTTCGAGGCGGTTCCTCCTCCCACAACTCCTGGATTAATCGTGAGACCGCGCGAGAGATCGGTAAGAGATTGCAGCCGTTCAATCTGGCGTGCCAGTTCTACGATCGCACTGTGCCCCTTCTCGAAGTCGACGCCGCTATGCGCCGCTTTCCCGGTTACAGTTAGCCGATAACGGCCGACCCCTTTGCGCGCGGTCTTATAGGCTCCACTGTCTCCCTGAGCAGGTTCGAGCACGTAGACAGCGTCTGAACGGAGAGCCACATCTTCGGTTAGAGCGCGTGATAGCGGGCTACCAATTTCTTCTTCGCCATGTATGAGCAGGGTGATGGGACAGCTCAGTAGATCGAGTTCTCTGAGAGTTTGGACCGCGAGCAGCGCCATGACCACGCCGGCTTTCATGTCCAGAACGCCGGGACCGCTTATCCGCTCGCGTGTCTGGCGATACGGCATACGTGGCAGCGTTCCGATCTCCCATACTGTATCGACATGACCGAGCAGTGTGATCGAGGGTCTACGACTGGTGTGGTCGCCAAAGCTGAGTTTCAGAGAGTCCCCGTACTGCACGTTCTTGTAGCGTCGAACGATGCCCCCGGCCGCCGACGCCCAGGTGGATAGCAGGGTTTGTGCCTGGTCAACCCCTGCCTTGCTGCTGCTGGGGGATTCGATCTCCACCAGCTCGCGGAGGCGACTCAGCAGGTGCGGTTCGTGACGGCGAAGTTTGTCCAGCAAGCGTAAGGTATGGGGAACATCGACGGCCGCGCGAGTCTTGATCACTTGAAGTCAAGATATCTCGAAAGAAGGCTGCTGTCGCTGTGAAAGGGCTAGCGGCGTGTTCTATAGAAGAACATCGTAGCTATTCGAAGATGCGCGTAGCGGACGGTCGTTACCACAAATGGCGATCTTATCTTTAATGATCGACCATCTGGTTTCAGCTATAACTCGTTTCAGCTGCCGTTCTACATCGAGGCTGACTTTCGCGCGGCTCGCGCTTCCCGCATTCATGATCGCGGCACTGTGCAGATCATCGGCGAGGTCTCTAACGCCCCGAATCGATTAGATGTTACCGGGTAAACAAGACGTACGGCCCGAATGCTACGCCCGGCTCGACTTTCCACACTGCGACGTCGGCTGAGACTGCAAGGCAGTTTCAGCTCGGCCTTCGCTCTACGCAGTAAAGACGACGTCTTCGAGGGACCTTGTCAGTTGACCTGCGGGCGCGAAGCCAACCTGCTCAGCTATCGCGCGGGTGGCCACGAGAGGGAATGGTGGAGCTGGTCTGCTCCGTTCTTAGTGGCTTCGCACCAAGGACCTCGTCTTTTAATCGTCTCGTGACACACACACGCGGGCGCTGTTGCAAGCTCGTTACGCACCCTTCTGCTTCTACTCGCCGCTTGAACCATAGCCCAAAGATTGGTTTGCACTTCCGGAGAAGATTTCTATGACGCTGACTGTATGGGGAAGAGCTAAATGCGCTTCCCTAGTCCTAGGTACTGTGATCGCCCAGCCGCTCGCTGTGTGTGCCCAACAGCTCTCAACTGACCACGACACTACATCCGCCCGAAACGATAGGAACCAGATCACACTTGCTCCACAGTCAAGCGCCGTCGTCTCTAAACGAATGGTTCGCGTAGAGGATGCTCCCAGCCTCACACATGAACAAAAGCTGCTGCTCCTGCAGAAGAAGATCAAGTATGTCTTTGTCCTCTTTCAGGAGAATCGCTCTTTCGACTTCTACTTCGGCAGCTACCCAGGCGCAAACAATCTTTACTCGAAACCTGCGGCTGAGACTCCCGGGTTCATCCAGCCTTTTGTCGACACGGAGGGCCACCTGACGACCATCCGGCCATTCAAGATTCCGGCCTCGGTCACGGATGTAAACGGGAAGTCCGTTCCTCTCTATCCGGCCGACACCGCCTCGGTCAATCACAGCCATGTGCCGATGGATACCAAGCTGGATTTCGACAAGAGGTTCGTAGCGCGCAATGATCGTTACTCGCTTGTCGAAGAAGGCGTCACTCTCGACAGCAGTGGCAAACCGATGAGCACTCCTTCACTCGAGCGCGAGCAGTTCGGCGAGCTGGTGATGTCGCACGTAGATTGTGACACTGTTCCCTTCCTGTGGAACTACGCCGATCGCTTCACCTTGTTTGACAATTTCTTTGACACCGTCATAGGACCGTCGACCCCGAATGCCATCGCCATGATCGCCGGGCAGTCCGGTGAGACTCAGTGGGTTAAGCATCCCAGCCTTGGGGCCAATCACACCACCACAAACGCCGCCCTTCCTGTGGTTGGGGATCCCCAGCCTTTCTGGGGCTCGTCGCTCGACGTCTTCACGCCGCCCTCGCAGCGTCAGCCGGTCGATAATCCCGGAGGCGTCTCATCGAACCCGGCTTCGAATCTCACGTTTGCCACTCTGCCCCTTTCGTTCATGGGCCGCGACGTCAACAACATCACGCAGGACGATCAAAACCCCGCCTTTGATCTTGAAGACGTCCAGGAAGATATCAAACGCATCGCGGGCGACGATAACAAGGCCGTCAACTGGGCGTGGTTCCAGGAAGGCTACGATCACGAGCCGAACGATCCTACGGCAGTCGCCTCAAACAGCGATTACATCGCTCACCACAACGCGCCGCAGTACTTCGGCTACATCGCCAATAACCCTACTGAGACGAAGGCGCATCTGCGAGGACTTGGTGACTTCTTCAGCACCATCAAAGCCAGGGCGTTACCGAAACCCGGCGGAGTTTTCTACCTGCGCGGCGGTTATGGGAATCTCGACGGGCTGATCCCTCAGGACCCGGATGCCGCCACGCGCGCCGACTTCAAGGGTAATGACGACCACCCTGCCTACTCGGACGCTCAGATCTCCGAAGCTCTTCTCGCAGACGAGATCAACGCTATTGCCGCCAGCCCGTACTGGCCGGAAAGCGCCATCATTATCACCTACGATGAGACAGATGGGCTGTACGACCACACTGCGCCGCGTGTACGCTCCTTCGACGCCCTCGGCCACGCACTCGATCAGGGCCCGCGTATTCCCGCCATCGTCATCTCACCGTACGGCGTTGTTCACGCTGTTTCGCACGAGCGTACGGAACACAGCTCGATCATCAAGTTCATCGACGAGCTCTTCAAGCTGACGCCGCTCGCTGATCTGCCTGATGAAGCTCAAGCCCGCAAACAGGGTGAGAAGCTGTTTGGTCAGCCGAATCTTGGACCAGCCGACGACAAAGTTCCGGGTGTTGGCGATCTCTTCACCGCATTTGACAACGGACGTCTTACGGGCAAGGAAGAAGTACTTCCGGCCGAGTACGCCATGATCCCGCAGGCGCTTGTCACGTCGCTGCCGCATTTTGGAGGAAACGGCTGCCGCGTTCTGCAGATCCAACCGGACGATTCCACCCTCACTAATCCAGTTCCGGCCGACTTCAATCCGCGCCCGGACATCAACCCAGGTATTCCGACGTCCGGGACCTGGAAGTACTGATTTTTGCGCGGAACAAGTCGGAGACCGGAGCTTTGCTCTGATCTCCGACTTTTTTTAGAAAGCGATGCCATGCCAAATGCAGGCCGTACTATCTTGCTGATGTTCGCTCTTGCTCTCCTTCCCTCTTCCCTCAGCGCGCAGACGACACTGCTCAAGGTGAGGTCTGCCGGGCGCCTCGCCTGTGGCATCGTTCGTGAAGAGCCCGAGTACTCAAATCTTGACGCACACGGCAACCGGGCGCTGTTTGACATTGATCTCTGCAAGGCGATCGCAATCGCCGTTCTTGGTTCTGGAGCCCACTTTGATGTCACCGCCTTTCCGGATGAGCTCGCATCTTTCAAGGCGCTGCAGAACGGCACTGTGGACATGATCACCAGTGCCACTCCATCGCTTCTTGCTATGTCAGGCTTCGGACTTAACTTCGGCCGCATTATGCTCTTTGACTTTCAGGGCTTGATGGTCAACACCGCGATGGGTGTTCACACAGCTGAGGACCTCGCCGGTAAGAAAATCTGCTACTTGACTGAGACCAATACCGAACTCAACCTCGTGAGCGCCATGGATCGGCGCAAGCTCAAATTCATCCCGTTTCCGTTCCAAGAAGAGGGCGAGATGGAAGCTGCATTTCTGACAAAGAACTGTGCCGCCATCACAGCTGATGTGACGCAACTCGCCTACGAGCGCATTGCCTTTCGCGCGAGAGGCCTTGACTACGAGATTTTGCCAGACGTACTGGCAAAAGATCCTCTGGCCTTCGTCACTCGCACTGCAGATCCGCAATGGTCCGTGTTGATCAACTCGGTTGGGGAGGTGCTGGTTCAAGCCGAGGAGTCCAAGATCACGGCGGCAAAGGTTGATGGGATGACGCTAGACTCCGATTCCTTTGTTCACCGACTTCTCGCAAGCAGTTCCGGCCTTGGCAAGTCGCTTAACCTCGATGATGATTGGGCTCGACGCACTCTTAAAGGGGTTGGAAATTACGGCGAGATCTTCGATCGAGATCTCGGTCCAGCTACGCCGATGCGGCTCACGCGAGGACTCAATCGCCTGTGGAGCGATGGTGGTCTTCTGATCGCCGCGCCTCTCTGAAAGCGGCGCGGCCTTTGTCTGACTTTGCTGCGTTTAGAGGAAGGCACCCATGCACCCCTGCCAGCAGCATGGGTGCGTGCGTTCAGACCTCGTTGAAACCAGCCACTCACGAGATCTTCACTTCCTGTTAAGCGGCTCGCAACATTTACCGATCGAATCTCTTCTACCTTTAGCTCATTCCCGTTGAACGAAGCAGGTCTATCAGCTTCGATTGTTCAGTACCGTCGAGTTGCTTTTCAAGCAGAACACTCGGCGGTGCGGCGCTGCTGACGCCAGCATCTTCACGTCCTCTCTGCATTGGAGATCGTTGCTGCAGCGCGAGATGTGATCAATCGTACGACCGCCAGACAAGGCTTTGCACTTCATACGGGGGCTGTGCTCCAGGAGGAATCGTGAACAACACCGCCATCTCAGCAGGACTTTTCACGCTCGCTTTGCTCTGCGCAGAGAGTGCTGAAGCGCAACAGCCACAGGCCGCCGAGCAAGTTGCTTCCTCCTCATCCACTTCCGGTCAGGGGCCTTCGCTTGATCCCGCAACGCCGCAGACCGTTGATCCGGCACAGAAGGTCTCTACGACGGAGTCCGTGACTGTTACTGCGCCCGGCGCAACCCGCGACGAACAGTCGATCGACTCCAAGCTTCTGCTCGAGTCCACTCCCGGCACCAGCCCGATTGCCGTTCTCGCGCATCTGCCTAGCGTCAGCATCACTGCCGCTGACCCTTATGGCTCCTACGAGTGGGCGCTCCGTATCTCCGTCCGCGGCTTCAACCAGAACCAGCTCGGCTTCACCCTTGATGACGTGCCGCTCGGCGACATGTCCTACGGCAACCTCAACGGCCTCCACATCAGCCGCGCGCTCATTGACGAGAACCTGGGCAAGGCCACGCTCTCGCAGGGAACCGGCGCGCTCGAGACCGCGTCCACCAGCAACCTCGGGGGCGCCGTTCAGTTCTTCTCAAACGACCCGCTCGATGAGCGCGGCTTCCAGGCTCAGCAATCCTTCGGCAGCTTTGCCGGCTCGCGCACCTTTGCCCGCTACGACAGCGGCCTGTTCTCCACCCACACCAAGCTCTTCATCGACGGCGTCTACCAGACCTCCGACAAGTGGCGCGGCTTCGGCCCCATCCGCCAGAGCTATTTCCAGTTCAACACCAAGTTCCAGCAGTTCATCGGCACCAAGGGCCTCCTCACCGTCTACGCCGACTATTCCAACCGGCAGGAAGTCGACTACCAGGACGAGAACAAACTCTGGGTGCACCAGTTCGGTTACAAAACCGATAACTTCGGCGACTGGGGTACGGCGCTCCAAGCAGCCAACGCGTACAACGCCCAGGGTGGCGGCGGCAAAGTTTTTGCCAGCATCTCGACTGCCTTTCCCGGCGCGATCCCGTCCATTCAGCCCAAGGGCTTTGGTGATCTCTCAAACGACCCTGAAGACGTCGGCTACTACGCCGCCGGCGGCCTTCGCAAAGACTTCCTCGGCTACGTGAAATACAACACCGCCATCACCAGCCACCTCACCTCGAGGACCACCCTCTACGGCCACCACAATAACGGCACCGGCCTCTGGTTTACGCCGTATCAGGCCACCATCGACCCATCCACCTTCACCGCCGTCTCGCCCATCTCGGAGCGCACGTCAGAGTACCGCATCGCCCGCGGCGGCTTCCTCAGCTCGCTCGCTTATGAGACCGGCCGCAATACCCTCGAAGGCGGCATCTGGTTTGAAAAAGAAAGTTTCGATCTCGCCCGCCGCTTCTACGGCACCACCCTCCAGGGACCGACCTTCTCCATCTACGGCATTCCCAAGAACCCCTTCTACACCCAGTGGGCCTATAACTTCCCTACCAACCTCTTCCAGATCCATCTCCAGGATCAGTTCAAGCTCACAAACACTCTCACCCTCGCCGCCGGCTTCAAGACCAGTGAAACCTTCACTACCGGCAACCTCGTCGGCTTCAACCAGGGCCTCGATCTCGCCCCCACCAGCACCGCCGCCAGCTACGCGCAGGGCAGCCTCACCTCGGGCAAGCCCTTCCTGCCGCAGGTCGGCATCAATTACAAGCTCGGCCGCGGCAATGAGTTCTTCGCCGACGTCGCCGAGAACGTTCGCGCCTTCCAGGCCGGCGGCAACGGTTTCGGCACCTCGCCCTGGGGAACCAGCCAGGCCGGCTTCAACGCCCTCACCAACAACTTAAAATCCGAAAGCTCCTGGAGTGAAGAGGGCGGCTACCGTCATACCGATCACCATCTCGACGGACAGGTGAACTACTTCCATGTGAACTTCTCGAACCGTCTTCTGGCCATCCAGCAGGGACCCGGCATTGCCGGTGCCGCCTCGCTGCTCTCGAACGTAGGCGGCGTCACCACCAACGGTGTTGATGGCGCCATCACCTACCGGCTCAACAATGGCTGGTCACTCTACAACGCGCTTACCTTCTCGAAATCGACGTACGACTCCAACTACAACGTCACCGGGTCAAGCGGTATCCCGACCACAGTCCTCACTGGCGGCAAGATCACCGTTGACTCGCCCGAGTTCCTTTCTAAAAACGAGCTCGCTTATACGCACAAAGGCTTTGACGGCCACATCGGCGCTGATTATATGGGCAAGCGCTACTTTACCTACACCAATGACAACAGCGTCGATGGCCGCTTCCTTGCGGATTTCGGTACCAGCTACCACGTCGATGAGGTCGGTCCATTCGATCAGGTCAAGCTGCAGTTCAACATGTACAACGTCGTCAGCGCGAAATATTACGCAACCATCGGTACAAATGGCTTTATCGCAAGCGACCCTACCTCCATCGCGAACAACACGCTACAGCCAGGTGCCCCGCGCACGATCACCGGCACCTTTTCGGTCCGCTTCTAAGCAGGAGCCGATCAGTAAGCAGGGATATTCAGAGAGCATCAGAGACTCATCGCTCAGCCGGGCTGCGGATCTTGCTGCAGCTCCGCGCAGAGACCTTCAACATCTCGAGGCGCGTGCAGTCTTGGGGCCTGGACACGGCGCGACGGACACCAGCTCTGGCTACCTGACGACGCAGAACGACACGCTACGGCACTGCAGTTCGCGCTTAAACTGGTGTTCGGGGACGATGGATTTCTTTACCGGGATTGCGACAGCAGACCCCATCGACTCAGAAGATGCCCGAAGCCGTGTGACCTGACCAGAAGACTGGAGTACGCATCATGCAAATTTCTCGTGTCCTGCTGCTCGCGACAATAATCTGCGGCACCATGGCCGCGCAGACTAAACCTCAGCCGCTTGTCATCGTTGTGACCATGGACGGATTGCCTGCGCGTGCTTTGGATGATCCTCGCCTGCCTATGCCCACGTTGCGAGCGTTGGCGGCGAGTGGGGCGGTGGCCAAGTCGATGCAGCCGATTAATCCGACGGTGACCTGGCCGAATCACACAACGATCATCACCGGTGTTGATGCGAGTGTGCACCGCGTCCTGGCGAACGGCCTTATCGTCTTTCCGGCTGATGGCAGCGCACCGCAGATCAAGCCGTGGGTGCCGAAGGAGGATCTCGTGCATGCACGTACTCTCTATGACGCTGCCGCGGAGAAGGGCTTGATCACCGGCCAGGTTGATTGGGTCGCCATCTCCGATGCGAAGCATGTCACATGGGAGTTCGGCGAAAAGCCGGACGTCGCCGGTCCCGTCGCAAGGGACCTCATCGCTCAGGGGATCATTACCCGGCAGGAGATCGAACATTTCGACGAGAAGAGCAGCCCTGCTCGCCATGATGAGATCTGGACGGATGCTGCCGTGGACATTCTTGAAAAACACACGCCGAACCTGATGCTCTTTCACTTGCTCGAGACCGACAGCATCCAGCACATGTATGGTCCGCTCACGCCTGCAGCATATGCCTCCTACGCCTACGCGGATTCACTGCTGGCGCGGGTTGTAGATGCTGTTCGAACGATAGACGCACTCGACCGGACGACTTTCATCGTTACGGCCGACCATGGCTTCGCGACCTACACGCACACCATAGCTCCTAACGCTGCACTCGTACAGCAAGGCCTGCTGCACAAAGAGCGAGACAAGTACGTTGGGAAGGTGTGGGTCAAAGCGGAAGGTGGTGCAGCCCATGTGTTTGTTCGCGATCCGCAG
Organism: uncultured Acidobacteriaceae bacterium; assembly: GCA_964235665.1. Taxonomy (GTDB): domain Bacteria; phylum Acidobacteriota; class Terriglobia; order Terriglobales; family Acidobacteriaceae; genus Edaphobacter. The sequence goes on along the minus strand of CAXSAY010000001.1, from coordinate 430,938 downwards.
GAACGGGCGGCGCTGGTGCCGAAGTTAAAGCGCTACTTTGCGTCGTTGCCGGACGTAGAGCATGTGTACACCAATGTAGAAGCACGTTCGATCGGGATTCCATCCGACGCCGACACGGACCAGGCGCCACAGCTGTATCTCACTGCAGCGATCGGGTATGCCTTTACGGACGATGTAGATGGTGCCATCAGCCGTAACACTCCACGAGGAGGCCAGCACGGCTATCGCAGTACCGAACCAGACATGCAGGCAATCTTTGTCGCTTCAGGGGCGCACATCAAGCGAGGAGTCCAGCTTGGTTCGATTTCCAACCTCAGGGTCGCGCCTACGGTCGCAGAGATCCTGGGAGTGGACCTGCCAGACGCTCAAGAGCAGCCCCTACGAGAGATGCTCAAGTGAAGTTGTGGCGCATGACGTGGCTCTTCGTTATCGAGCGGGTTGTACGGCCTCCTGTCCTCACATCATTTCAACTATTCCGGTAGCCTAGGCATGCGGCTAACGACATCTCGAGGAGATACGCATGAAGGGCACCATAAAAGAGCTGTGGTTTGTCACCGGCAGCCAACACCTTTACGGTCCAGGTCCTCTTGCCACGGTCGCCGAACACTCTCAGCAGATCGCCACCTCGCTTGAAGGTGAGTCTCTCATTCCCGTCAGGATCGTTTTCAAGCCTGTCCTGACTACGGCTGACGAGATTCTTAAGCTCTGCCGCGAGGCCAACACCAGCGACGACTGTATCGGCCTTGTCCTGTGGATGCATACCTTCTCGCCAGCCAAGATGTGGATCGCCGGCCTGACCACACTAGCCAAGCCATTTCTGCATCTGCACACGCAATATAACCGAGCCTTGCCGTACAGCACGATCGACATGGACTTCATGAACCTGAACCAGGCCGCCCATGGGGATCGTGAGTTCGGGTTTATCACCGCCCGGCTTCGCTTGGCGCGCAAGGTCGTGGTGGGGTTCTGGCAAGATCCTGAAACGATTGCAGAGATCGGAACCTGGACCAGGGCAGCTCTTGGTTGGAACGAGTCACAACACCTGAAGGTCGCCCGCTTCGGCGACAACATGCGAAACGTCGCCGTGACGGAGGGTGACAAGGTCGAAGCGCAACGAGTCTTCGGCTATACCGTTTCCGGTTACGGCGTCGGGGACCTCACAGACCGAATAGCCCAAGTGTCCGATGCAGAAGTCGACACGCTCGTGCAGGAGTATCGCGACTCCTATATCGTCGCCTCTGACCATGACCGCCCCGACTCCTTGGCAGTCGCGGCGCGCATAGAACTTGGGTTGCGCGCCTTCCTAACTGAAGGAGAGTTCGGCGCCTTTACCGACACGTTTGAAGACTTGCATGGCATGGGCCAGTTGCCCGGCATTGCAACGCAACGCCTCATGGCGAGTGGCTTCGGCTTTGGCGGTGAGGGCGATTGGAAGACCGCAGCGCTTGTCCGCATCATGAAGGTGATGGCGCAGGGCCTGCCCGGCGGCGGCACCAGCTTCATGGAGGACTACACCTACGATTTCGACGGACAGCCCAAGATCCTTGGGTCACACATGCTCGAGATCTGCCCCACGATCGCCGCAGACAAGCCGTCGCTCCAGGTCCACCCTCTTGGCATCGGCGGCAAGGCGGATCCCGTCCGCCTCGTCTTCTCCTCGCCCGCCGGTGCTGCGGTCGTCGCCAGCATCGTCGACATGGGCAATCGGTTCCGCATGATCGTCAACGATATAGACGTTGTCGCTCCGGAGCAGCCGCTACCCAAGTTACCCGTGGCTTCGACCTTGTGGCTACCGAAGCCCAGCCTGAAGGTCGCTGCAGCTGCGTGGATCTACGCCGGCGGAGCTCACCACACCGGATTCAGCCAGTCTCTCACCATGCAGCACATGGAAGACTTTGCCGAGATCGCCGGAATCGAATTAGTCCGCATCGATGCTGATACCAAGCTCCATCAGCTACGCCGCGAACTCACCTGGTCCGACGCTGCCTACAAACTCACGTAGTGCAAGGTCGTCCGCGCGATGCAGAGGCTTGCCAGACAGCTGCCGCAGGTCTAGCGAAGGCCCGGCGGTTGCAAGTTACCCTTCGAAATTACCCGGTCCCGAAAGGCCGTCTGCACACGGTTGAAGCTGCGTCCATGCAGGCTTGCGAGCACGACGGTGCGGCGGGCACGCGCGTCTGTTAGCCGCACATAGTGGCAATCAGCAGATCTATCAAGGGCCATCTCTGGAACCATCGAGATGCCAACTCCAGCTCCAACCATTGCGAGCACACTACTGAACTGGCCGCTTTCAAAGGCGATGTGAGGTGTGATCTTCGCACTGTTGCATGCGGAAAGGCTGAGGTCTCGAAAGCAGTGGCCGTCACGCAGCATGACAAAAGGCTCTCCGCGCAGATCTTTGAGGGAAAGTGACTCGGACCCGGCCTGAGGGTGTTCTTTTGGAAGCGCCGCAAAGACTGGTTCGACGCGCAGCGGAACGACTGCAAGGTCCTTGTAGCGTAAGGGCAACGCAAGGATTGCGATATCAATCGAGAAGTCACGCAGGCCTTCAACCAGCATCGGTGTCAGGTCCTCAATGATCCGTATTCGCGCTTCTGGAAACTGCTCCGTGAAGTCCGCCACATAGGACGGCATGAGGTAGGGTGCGATGGTGGGGATCACCCCAACGCACACGCTGCCGCGAACATCCGTGTGCTGCGCCGCCACGCTGGATTGCGCAGAGTCCACACTCCCGAGGACCGCCCGCGCATGAGGCAGAAAAGCATGTCCAGCCTCTGTAAGTCGTATGCTGCGGCCCAGGCGATCAAAAAGCCTGGTACCCAGATCCTCCTCAAGCTTCAGAATCTGCTGCGAAAGAGACGGTTGCGCAATCTGACATCTTTCTGCTGCCCGACTGAAGCTACCAGTCTCAGCTACGGCACAGACGTATCGAAGCTGGTGAAGTTCCATAGGAGCAGCCTATACCTAATAAGGTCTTTGCGTATTGGACCTATACTTAGGCTAGATGCTACTGTCGAAGGCATCGAGAGTAACGGCAATTGTGTCTGTACCGATTGGCGACAAACCGACGCACGGATTCACCGTAACCAACACAGGAGAGAACAGATGGCGATCGAAGAAAGCGAATATACATCCGCGGCGAAGACTGAAGAGAATGCGATGGTCCCAGGCGCACCGGTAGCCGAGGCTAAGTGCCCGTTCAATCCCAGCGCAAAGGCTGAAAGTCCGGTGAGCGCACCCAGCGGTCCGCGTACCGCTCGCGACTGGTGGCCGAATCACCTGCGGCTGGATCTGCTTCATGCACATTCCGCGCTGTCTGATCCAATGGGCGAGGAATTTGATTACGCAACGGAGTTCAAGACACTCGACTACGAAGGCTTGAAGAAGGATTTGGCCTTTGTCATGACTGACTCGCAAGAGTGGTGGCCGGCGGACTTCGGCAACTATGGTCCGCTCTTTATCCGCCTTGCCTGGCATGCAGCTGGCACCTACCGTACCTACGACGGCCGAGGAGGCGGTGGACGCGGACAGCAGCGCTTTGCTCCTCTGAATAGCTGGCCTGACAATGCCAACCTTGATCGTGCTCGCCGCTTACTGTGGCCGGTGAAGCAGAAGTACGGCAAGAAGATCTCTTGGGCTGACCTATTGATCCTCTCCGGAAATGTCGCCTTGGAGACGATGGGGTTCAAGACCTTCGGCTTCGCCGGCGGTCGTCCGGACACATGGGAGCCTGATCACGACGTCGACTTCGGTGCGGAAACCACCTGGATGGGAACCGACAAGCGCTACTCCGGCGAGCGCGAGTTGCAGGGCAATCTCGCCGCGACGACAATGGGCCTCATTTATGTCAATCCGGAAGGCCCCGAGGGTGTTCCCGACGCCTTGAAGTCCGCCCACGATATACGCGTCACGTTTGGCCGCATGGCCATGAACGATGTGGAGACAGTGGCATTGGTCGCTGGTGGTCATACCTTCGGAAAGACTCATGGCGCCGGTCCGGGTAGCCACTTGGACAAGGAGCCCGAAGGGGCGCCGATCGAGAATCAGGGCCTTGGCTGGAGCAGCGCATACAAGACCGGCATCGCCGGTGACGCCATCACCAGCGGGTTGGAAGTCACCTGGACCACCAAACCTACGCAATGGACCAACGAGTACTTCGAGCATCTCTACAAGTTTGAGTGGGAGCTGACGAAGAGCCCTGGCGGCGCGCACCAGTGGAAGCCTAAGGGTGATGCCGGCGCTGACACCGTGCCGGACGCGCATGATGCCAGCAAGAAAAAGCAGCCAGCCATGCTGACTACTGATCTCGCCATGCGCGTGGATCCGATTTATGACAAGATCTCGCGCGACTTCCTGGAGAACCCGGATAAGTTTGCCGATGCGTTCGCTCGCGCGTGGTTCAAGCTGACCCATCGCGATATGGGCCCCCGCTTCCGTTATCTCGGACCCGAGGTCCCGGCTGAGGAGTTGATCTGGCAGGATCCACTTCCGAAGGTCGATCATGCGCTGGTAGACGATCAGGATGTCACCGCCTTGAAGACGAAGGTGCTTGAGTCTGGCCTTTCAGTCTCTGAACTGGTCTCGACTGCCTGGTCGGCGGCGTCATCTTTCCGCGGCTCCGATAAGCGTGGTGGAGCGAACGGCGCACGTATTCGGCTTGCTCCGCAGAAGGACTGGGAGGTCAATCAGCCGGCCCAACTTGCGCGAGTGCTGAAGGCGCTGGAGAAGATCCAGGGCGAGTTCAATGCTTCAGCGCTCGGAGGGAAGAAGATCTCGCTTGCCGATCTCATCGTCCTCGCCGGCAGCGCCGGTGTAGAAAAGGCGGCCAAGGATGCTGGCATCGAGACCACGGTGCCTTTTCTTGCTGGTCGCACAGACGCCTCGCAAGAGCAGACGGATGTGCAGTCGTTCGAGCCGCTCGAGCCGATCGTCGACGCTTTCCGGTCATACGGCTATCGGAAGGAAGAGCCTGCTGAAGTTGCATTGCTGGACAAGGCTCAGCTGTTGCGCCTTACTGCCCCAGAGCTGACCGTCCTCATTGGCGGTCTGCGCATGCTCCACACCAACTTCGGAGGCACAAAGTTTGGTGTTTTCACTGACCGTCCTGAGACGCTGACCAACGACTTCTTCGTCAATCTGCTTGATATGAAGTACACCTGGAAGGCAACAACAGAGTCAAAGGACACGTTTGAGGCCCGCGATCGGAAGACAGGAGAAGTAAAGTGGAAGGCCACGCGCGCTGACTTGATCTTCGGCTCTAACGCCCAACTGCGAGCCATCTCAGAGGTGTATGCCTGCTCCGACTCGCATGGAAAGTTCGTCACGGACTTCGTTGCCGCGTGGGCTAAGGTCATGAACCTGGATCGCTATGACGTAACCGCCTCGATCGTCTAGAGCCACCCCGTCTCTACCGCAGCCCGGTTAGCCCAAGTTTGGCGAGCCGGGCTCGGTTCTCTCAACAGGATGGATAGAAGGTAAGTCGGTGCCGCCGTGCTTCCAGCGTTTGACGTGGAAGTTCTTCGCCTCGCGTTCAGGCATCCGATCAGAACTGTCCAAGGAGCTACATGACCCTCGCTGAACGTCTCTTGCCTGAGCTCGAGCAGCAACTAGCCAACACTCACAAGGTACTGAACGAGGTGCCTGACGGGCAGAACGACTTCGCCCCGCATGAAAAATCGATGCCGCTCACACGGCTGGCTGGACATACCGCCGAGCTCGCCGGGTTTGCGCGCCTACATCTCACTGTTCCAAGCATCAACATGGGTACACCGGAGGATCCGCGCAAGATCCTGCGCATGAAGCTTCAAGCGGACCTCATGACTGAGTTTGAAGGCATGGCCGAGCGCCTAGTTGAGACACTGAGAACAACGAGCGACGCCACCTTTGATGAGGGCTTCACGCTCCTCAAGCAGGGGAACCTGGTGCTCCAAACAACTCGCTACGGTGCCTATCGCACACTGTTTCTAGATCACATGATTCACCACCGCGCCCAGCTCGGGGTTTACCTCAGACTACTTGGCAGGAAAGTGCCGGCAACCTTTGGTCCGACCGCAGATGAGAAGAGTTAGCGAAGAATAGATCCGGAAAGCCATCTCGATTGCAATCGGCGACCAACGGAGCCATCTCCGCTGTCAACACGACATACGGTCCCGAGTTGTAGAAATCCGGCTTTCCATGACCGTTGACATCGGCCACTGTGACCACTCCTTCCCCGCCAGAGATCACTGCTGCGGAAACTGGCCCGTGCCATCGCCCAGCAAGCGATACGACGCACTGCCATCTGTGATCACCAGATCCGCCCGGCCGTCCCCGTTCAGGTCTCCCTACGCTGCGATAGGGACGAGTAAAGCGCATTTGCGTTGTGAAAGATCGTGTGACCGGGCCTCGAAAGCTGCCATTTCCATCTTTACTTCCGAACAGGGTCACCATCGCAAGTTGCGACGGTGAATAGGCTCCAAAATCCGGGCAGATGATATCGGTTCTACCATCTCCCTCTACATCTGCCGCCACACATCGATACAGAGTGTTAGTCGGCAAAGAAGCAGTAGGCATCGGCGTGTAGCTAGCGTCAGCTTTTGTTAGCAGAACGTTCAAAGATCGTTGGGGAACAATCGCTGGTCCCGGTTGCGTCACAAAGACAAGATCCGGCCGGCCGTCACCATCGACGTCGGCCACTATCAATCCCTGGTAGATCGGCGCTAGTGGAATATTGGGGGTTCAGGAACGTCTATGCACGCAGACTTAGCACCGGGACAATCAGCAACAGACAGAGATTCAGCGCGCGATGCAAGGAGCACTCTAGATCGGCATTGTGGATAACAGATCTGATATCTTGATGGACCAGCCCACCAATTGCTCATGGATGTGTCGCTGACTAGCGGAAGCTGAGGTCGGCGGGTAGGCTGCTCGGCGACAAACCAGCTGCTAACGTGGACCGAACTACAAGTGCAATGAGGGACTAGAAGGCTGTCCAAACTCGAGTGTTGTCTCTTCCACGCGTAGCAAGGAACTCTCTGCAGAAGAGTGCACTAACTCTTTACCCTCGCCAGGCCAGAGCTGGTGGTCCAAGCCGTGGTTGCGATCATTCAAGCCCCAAGCAAACTCGGCTGCATTCGGGAAACACTCGCTAGTTAGATGTCTTTCGTCCGCCCGCCTACGTCAGGTGAGGATGGGTTGAACTCACCAAGACCACCGGATCGACGCGTGAGCGTCTCAGGAAGGCTCAGCCAGATGACTGCAGCGGCGGTGAAGACGACGCTGCTCACCAGCATGCTGGCGCGTAGTCCAACATGAGCTGCCATGGCCCCTGTGATCAGAGGGGCGAAGAAGCTGACGAGACGCCCCCAGTTGAAGATGGACGATGCCGTTGATTTCAGATGCGGAGGGTAGAGCTCCGCGAGCCAAGGCCCCCACACGACGCTCGAGGACAGGGCAAAGCCGAAAAGGCTTCCTAACGCGTACAGCAACGGCAGCCTGGTCGGCACGGAGAGATAGCCGCCGATAGCTACTGCGGCGACGAAGAAGCCGAGCGCGCCAAAGCGGCGGCCGTAGCGGTCTGCCGCCCATCCCCAAAAGAAGCCGCCGACGATGTTACCCAGGAACTGAGCGGCGACTAGATGTCCTATATCAAGGGACGGCAGACGGCGGACCGCCTGAAGGTACGTAGTGAGCCAGCCACTGAACGCCTGGTATGCAAAGAAGTTTAGACCGGTCAAGCAAGCCAGCAGCAACGTCTGTCGCCGGAGAGCTGGCGTGAATAGCTCGGTTACAGGGATCTTCGCGCCCTTGCGCTTCGGTGCCTGCGCGACCTGCGGAACGACTAGATAGGCTAGGCCGGCCAAGAGAATGGGTGGCACCCCACCGGCCCATAGGAGCAGTCGCCAGTCGTGGTGGCCCAGGTGCCCGAAGGCCCATCCAAGCAGCACAATAGCCAGGCTGAAGGTGGTGTTGATAGCGCTGGCAAGCTTGCCGCGCAGGTTAGCGCGAAAGAGATCCACATAAAGCGCGACGACCACAGGAAAGCTGCCGCCCAGAAACAGACCCAGCGCGAAACGCTGCAGCAATAGTTGCGGATAGGTATGTACCAACACACCCGCATTGAGGAGCGTGCCGTAGCCGATCATGACGGCGACGAGCATATTGCGGCGGCCCAGGCGATCTGCAAGTTGACCGATCGTAATGGCTCCGATCAGCGCTCCGGCACCTTGGGCGGAGTAGGCGGAACCCGCCTGGGTCAGCGTGAGCCCCAGGGCCTGCCGAAAGAACGGTCGAAGCACGTCGACCGTGTTCCAGGCCCAGCCATAGAAGAACTCCGCGAGCAGTAGAAAGCCGAAGGCGCTCAGGCGGCGGGCGAGCGAAAGGTGCCCCAGCGCTGGCGGCAGAGCGGGCTGCGCGGAAGGCGAAGGCGAGAGCAACGCGCCCTCGTCGATCTGTACCAGCGCGAACTCCGGGTCGGAGATGAGCGCACTTCCCCGCTGTTCTCTTCTCATCCGGCCTCCGCCCTTCTTGTTTGATTCGCACCGTGACTCGGCTGATTGACCTTCGCTCCGCTACGCGCCCTTCTGCAACGCACTCAGTTTTAGCTGCACCAGCATGGAAAGCTCGTCGTAGAGGACCCATTCATCCACGATCTTGCCTTCCTTGATGTGCAGATGCGTGAAGCCCATCACGATGAGTTTGTGGCCCGTCGGCGGCCCGAGCGATCCATAGCCGAGATGGTGCCCGTCCAGCACCCAGCGGATGGCAACCTTCTCCCCACCTTCTTCACTTGCCACCGAGCAGATATGCTGCGGCACAAAGGCGCAATCGGGCACGGTCGCTACCAGACGCATGGTCTGCTGCATGACAGCCGCACTGCCGTAGAGCTCCCGCATCAGCGGTCCATGCCACTGGCAGTTGCTCGCGTAGATCTCGGTAATCTTGCCGAACATGCGTTTGTTGTAGATGTGATGGAGCCAGCGCAGTACCTCGGCCTCGGTCTCGGTGTGCGCGAGTGAGAGGTCCGGTTCAGTTTCAGGTGGATACTGGCCGAGCAGACGGCGATTTTCCGCGATCTCGACCACCGTTTCCCCGCTGTCGAACTTTCTCTGCGCGATCGCCGCAGCGTATGGGTGTGGGTCGATGCCTAGCTGCAGCAACTGCGCCATATTGTCGCGCGCTACCCATTCGCGGTAGATCTTGTTTTCGAGGATCATGCAGTCCACGATGGTTCGCGTGACGAAGCTGCGGCCGGTAGGCTTGCCCCACATGCCGTACTCGGTATGCCGTCCCGTGCCGTGGGTCATGTGCGAGGTATAGAAACCATCGACATCGTTGCCGCGCCAGACGACCGAGGTCGCCATGCCCCGGCGGTCCGGAAGTTCAGCAATGCGCTGGATCGTTTCGCGCACAATGGATTCGCGGTCGTACATGGTTCCCAGCACTCCGTAGAGGACGCAATTATGTGTGTAGTGCGTGTAGATCAAGCCCACGTCCCGCTCGTCCCAGATACGGTGCGTGCAGCGAACGATGTAGTCGACGATGTCGGTGTAGATGGGATCAAAGCCGCGCATGCTCTGCACGCGGGGACGATCGGTCGGCACCAACTCGGTGAAGTCACGGCGCTCCACCTGGAGCACAGCCTGGCTGGTCGATGAGTTGTCTGGTGCGTCGCTGGTCGCCGCGACAGTTTGAACCGACGTTGTTTCCTGGTTGCCTGCAGCGCCTGCAAGGACATCCTTGCTGACCGGCTGGTTGGAACTTTGACTCACATCATCTCCTGAGAGGTTCGGTCCTGGGCGGGTTTACCACCGCGCAAGTGTGTGGAACCATGCTGCCACATGCGCGGCTACCACGTCCGGCTTTTCCATCACGGCGAAGTGTCCCGCATCGGGCACCATCTCCAGCGTCGCGTCTGGCAATGCTGCAGCAAGAGCCCGTTGGCCATCCGGCGGACATACATAATCTTCTTCGCCGGCCAAAATCAGCGCCGGCATCGACAGCGAGCGCAGCAAGGGACGGGTGTCCGGCCTGCTAAGCGCCAGCTTGGTCTGACGTTGAAGTGTCTCAAGGCCTAGTGATGTCGCCATCTGATGCATCACCTCCTGCAACGCAAGGTCACCCTGTCGACTCTCGGCCACGTAGATAGACCAAAGATACTGTTCCAGGAAGGAGCGGAGCCCGATCGCATGCGCTTCCGCTGTCTGCGCCAGGCGCAGTTGCCGCTGCGCTTCCGGCACAGGTGACGCTGTGCTATCGAGCAAGGCGATGCCGCGCACCCGCTTCGGCGCAGCGGCCGCGACGTGTAGCGCGACGATCCCTCCGAGCGAGAACCCGAGCAGCGCGAAACGTTCTGGTGTGTGCTGCAGCACGTACGCGGTCGCTGCATCGAGGGAGTCACAGCAGTCGAAGCGAACCACCAGCGCGGTCAAGTCGGGTAAACACTTATGCAAGCATGCCAGCATCGTGGCGAACACCTGATCGTTACACAGTGTTCCAGGCAGGAGCACAAGGGGCAGGCTCGACGTGTAATCCGACTGGCCAGCCAAGCCCGAATGTGCAGGCGACATCATCCCGGAGACCGTAGCATACTCAGGCCTGCTGTAGCCTAGCGCTGTGTCTTAGAATGGACAGGTTGCGGGGCACTGCAGGTCGCCGCAACAGGAGCTGCCTTGATGACGCAATCCGCGCAAACCTGGACCCCCGAGGCGATGAACCGCCGTCTCGTCCGCTATGCCGACCTCCTCCCTTGCCGGACCGCGTTCATCGACACCAAGACGCCAGGCTCCACCGAGAAGGAAAACTTCACCATCATCGGTCCGGGTGTTTCCGAAAGTGCAGACCAGCATGTACACATTCGCGAGAAGCACGGCTTCAACATCGGCGGGGCACGTCAGCCGTTTGGCTGCGTCAACTCGCAGCACAGTCACGACACGGCGGAGGTGTTCGTCGTCCACTCCGGACAATGGCGGCTGCACTTTGGTCCGAACAAGGAGGACGGCTCGCTCGACATCGGGCCCGGAGATGTGGCGTCTGTGCCCATCCACATGTTTCGCGGCTTCAGCAAGCTCGATCAGGGAAAGGGCTTCCTTTGGATGCCCCTTGGACAGGACGATCCAGGGAAGGTAACGTGGGCCCCCGCCGTCTTTGAGGCCGCTGCCGACCACGGCCTGAAACTGGCCAAGGGCGGGCGCTTGATCGACACGTCAAGCGGCAAGTATGAGTTGAAGGACGTCGAACTGGAGGCAGCGCCGGATGAGAACAGCCTGACTCACCTGAAGACGCCGCCCATCGAGAAGCTGATGGAGTGCGTCGTCCGGGCTGACCAGATGTGTGCGAACCTGGCGTCACCCCTGGCCGGGGAAGGCGTAGAGGAGGCTGGAGTCATTGTTCCGCAGGCTACCCGTGATGGCTTCCCTGCAGGCCCGATTGCGGGGTGGTGGCCCCACGATCTGAATCTGCGCCGGCTCATCCTTCAGACCGCCGCCTACATTCCTATGCACGCACGCGAAGAAGTCGAGGTGCTCTTCGTGCAGAGTGGCACAGTTGAGGTGAGCTGGCAGGATGACGGCCGGGAGCATGCGCTGCTGATGGGCGCAGGCGACACGCTTTCGATGCCGGTGCGGGTGCAGCACGCCTTCCGCAACACGGCGTCCCTTCCAGCCGTGTTGTTTGTCGTACGCGGGACAGAAGACCCGGCGCCACCGGTCTTTGCTTCACAGCCAGTGCGGGAACTAGAGGCGGTTTAGCGCCTCTTTGTTTCGAGTTTCCAGACCATGTGAGTTCGCTAGCGCGTGAGCGCGGCGAAGGTGCCCAGCCTGCGGTTGTAGCGCACTGCCGCGGCCTTTTGATGGCCATCCAGTCCCTCGCTGCCGCTCTGGCGCATCGCGGGCGGGGCCACGGTGTCGATTGCAGAGTCGTCCAGCCATTGATAGGTCGCGATCTTTACGTAGGACCCGACCCAGAGGCCCCCGGTGTAGCGACCGGCATTCATCGTCGGCAGTGTGTGGTTGGTGCCGACACACTTGTCCGAGTAGACGACGCTGGCATTCTCTCCAATAAACAGCGACCCATAGTTCCGCAGCTTCTTCGCGAAGGCATGCGGGTCCGCGGTGTGCACCTGCAAGTGCTCGGCGGCGACATGATCGGAGTAGCGGATCATGGCGGCCTCATCCGTGCAGACCGTGATCTCCCCGTAGTGTCTCCAGCTCTCTGCGGCGATCTTTCCGGTCGCGAGCGATTGCAGCTGACGCAAGACCTCGTTCGCCGTGGCGGCTGCCAGGGCAGCGTCGGTGGTGATGAGGCCGACGCGTGTGCGCACATCATGTTCTGCCTGCGCCAGCAGGTCGGTGGCGATAAGTTCGGGATCGCCGGTGCTGTCTGCCAACACAAAGATCTCCGATGGTCCGGCCAGTTGGTCGATACCGACCGGTCCAAAGACCTGGCGCTTGGCCTCATTCACAAAGGCGTTCCCCGGTCCGACAATCTTATTCGCTTGCGGCACCGTCTCCGTACCAAACGCCATTGCCGCGATGGCCTGCGCGCCGCCAATACGAAAGATGCGGTCAGCGCCGGAGAGATGGCAGCCCGCGATCATGGCAGGATGCGCGTTGGGCGGCAGGCATGCGATGACTTCGTCGCAACCCGCTACCTTGCCGGGAACAATCGTCATGATGGGGGCCGAGAGCAGAGGAAATCGCCCGCCGGGAACGTAAGCGCCCACGCGCTCGATCGGGATGACGCGATGACCCAGGTGCAAGCCGGGCAGAGCTTCGATCTCAAGCGGAAGAATGGTGCCGAGCTGCGCCGTGGCGAAACGATGCACGTTCTCTATGGCGAACTCCGTGTCGGCGCGGGTCTGCGGGTCCAGCCCATTGACCGCAGCTTGCCGGTCAGCAGCAGTGATTTCGAAGCTCTCCAACTCAGCTTTGTCGAACCGGAGCGAGTAGTCACGTACCGCCGCATCGCCTCGGGTGCGCACTGCCTTGAGGATCTCCGTCACGAGATCGACTACATCGCTCGTATCGCTGATGGAGCTGCGCTCCGGTGCTTTTTCATACCGCACCACGTCTTCAAAGCCCCGTGGTCCAAGAGGTGTACTCATCGCTCGTAGCTCCTTGTCTCTGCGGGCGCTTGCCGCGCCCGAAATCAGTCTTTCATGTGAGGGCGAAGCACCTCCAGTATCTGCTCCACGCGTCACCCGGCGGACGTGACGGAACGATGCAACTCCGCCGCGCCGCTTAGCAGAAATCCGTGGTCAGATCCCAGCAGAAAGAGCGTCGCGCCTTTTTCTCGCCACAGCGCGACCTCTGCCGGGCTCGAAAGATACATGCCCACCGGTCGGCCGTACCGCTTGGCTGCGGCACACACTGTCTCCATCGCCGTCACCACACGCGGGTCGTCCAGTCTTTCCGCCCCATAAGCGACGGATAAATCCACTCGGCCGATATAAAGCGCGTCGATGCCCTCCACCGCGGCAATCTCGTCGATGGCTTCGACGGCTTCGGGATCCTCAATCTGCCCGATGACCACGGTCCGGGCAAGGCTATTCGCCTTGTGCTGCGAGATGGATATGGCCGCGTACCCTGCAGCACGGGATGAACCTGCGTAGCCGCGGCCACCTCTGCCGTAATGGCAAGCTTTGACCACCGCACGGGCTTCTTCGGCGGAGCGGACATGCGGCACCATGACGCCGGTTGCGCCACAGTCGAGAGCATGGAGCAGATGCTCCGGCGCGAAGGAAGGGACACGCACGACGACGTCCATTCCGCCGGCTCGGGCGGCGAAGATGCAGGCATCGATTGCGGCCCGGTCGAACGGCGAATGCTCCGCGTCCAGACACAAACAGTCGAGCGCGGAAAGCGACAGCACCTCCACCAGCATCGGTGACGGTGTTTTGACGAAGGTGCCCACGATCAGCTCACCTCCTGCCAGGCGAGCTTTTAGCGGCGACTTCATGCGGTCTTCCTCCAGAGGTGTTCACTTGCGATCGCCGCACCCTCGGCCATCGCGTGCAGCTTGGCATAGACAATCTCCGGATCCACCGCACCGTACCCGGCAAAGCTGGAGAAGCCGCAATCGGTTCCCGCGATGACGCGATCCCGCCCGACGATCGCCGCGAACTGCTCGATGCGCTGTGCGACCACACGCGGATGCTCGATGAAGTTGGTTGTCGAGTCCAGCACGCCAGGGATGAGTACCTTGCTCTCCGGCACAACCGCAGCCATGTCGCGGAAGTACTGCCAGTCGTGCTGGTGACGCGGGTTCGCGGTCTCAAAGAGCAGCCCTTGCGGCTTGGCGCGCATTAGCGTCGGCAGAATAGTCCCGAGCTCCACATCGCAGTGGTGCGGGCCTTCGTAGTTGCCCCAGCACACATGCATGCGCACACGATCGGCCGGAATGTTGCGCAGCGCATGGTTCAGCACTGCCACGTGCTGCTCGATGAGCACCAGATATTCCGCATCACTGCGGTTCTTGTACATCATGTGCCGGCCCAACCCGAGGTCGGGGCTATCTAACTGCAGGATGAGCCCGGCGGCGACGATCGCCTCGTACTCCGGCCGCATCGCCTCGGCCAGAGCTTCCAGGTACGCATCCTGGGTGGAATAGAAGTCGTTCGGCTGAAAGAGCGCGATGACCCCAGGCGACGCCGCATTCATGAAGGCGCCCGTCGGAGCATGGCTCGCAATAGCCCGCTGCAGATGAGCGATATCGTCATCCAGAGGAGCCAGTGTGACCGGAGCGACCGGTCCAACACAGCGGGGACGACGATACGTGGGCGTGCCACCACTTCCGGCCTGCCGCTGCAGAAAGGTGGGAAATGCCTCCAGGTCGGCGGGCGGGATGCGCGGGCTGTCGCCATCAAAGCCGCTGATCCGGTCCTTGATATACGTCGCATAGGAGATCTTTGACATCTCACCGTCGGAGATTAGATCTACTCCGGCAGACACCTGTCGCGCGACACAGGCATCCACTGCTCCCTCTAAGACCGCATTGAATTCAGCCGAGCCAATAGGCTTTCCTTGCTCGTGCGCAAAGATGAGATCGGTGACCTTCGGATTCCGCGGTAGCGAACCGACGTGCGTCGTGAGAATGCGTTGCTGACTCATTCGTAACAGGATCCTCGCTTCCGAGCGCCCTCTGATGATAGCGGCTCCGGCAGGCCATACGGGGCTGCGTGTTAGGTTAGTCCGCCGTCCATCCACCATCCACCAGCAAACTCGTCCCCGTGACCAGCGACGAAGCCCCGCTCGCCAGGTACACCACCGCACCCATGATGTCTTCCACTGTGCCCAGCCGCCCAAGCTTGATCTTCCGCAAGACACTCTCCGCAAACGCAGCGTCTGCCAGAAAGCTCTTCGTTAGCGAAGTGTCAATGAAGGTAGGCGCGATGGTGTTAGACCGGATGCCGAAGGGGGCGAGGTCGAGCGCAAAGGCTTTGCTCATACCTTCCACGGCCCATTTGCTGGCGCAGTACAGCGACCGCTCATGCCCGCCCACGTGACCCATCTGCGATCCAATATGGATCAACGATCCCGGTCGGCCTGCCGCAATCAGACCACGCGCGACCACCTGCGCGACAAAGAACGCGGCGCGGACGTTCAGGTCCATCACTGCTGCGTAGTCGGCCGGCGTCACCGACTGCATCGGCATGGGTCGGTTCACACCCGCGTTGTTCACCAGCACATCGAAGGGCGGCTTATCGGCGAGCCTAGACAGCACCGCATCCTGCTCGAGCACATCACATACCACGGCATCCGCCGCGCCGCCCTCGATCCGGATGCTCTCTACCGCCGCCCCAATCTCCGCAGCCGTTCGAGCCAGCAACGTTACATGCGCGCCCGCCTGCGCCAAGGCTGCCGCAGCCGCCAGACCGATGCCGCGACCAGCGCCCGTCACTAAGGCGCGCTTACCATCGATCCGAAAGCTCGGGGTTTGAGGCAGAGGCATTTGCTACCGCACAGCTTCTTCGGTCGCTGGCCTCGCCCGCGGCTCCGCCTTACCCGCATACGGCACGTCCCGGTGCCCATACCGCCGCACGCGCAGGTTGGCCTGCTCCCCATGTCCGGCAAATCCCTCGAGCGCGCAGAGTCGTGAGCAGCGCTCGCCCACCATGGATGAGGCTTCATCGGTGAGAATGCGCTGATGCGTGCACGTCTTTAGAAACTTGCCCACCCAGAGTCCACCGGTATAGCGCGCCGCCTTCTTGGTTGGCAGCGTATGGTTCGTGCCGATCACCTTGTCCCCATAGGCCACGTTGGTGCGCGGCCCTAGAAAGAGCGCACCGTAATTCGTCATGTGCTCGAGGAAGAACTCAGGGTCGCGTGTCATCACCTGCACATGCTCGGAGCTGATCTCATCCGCAATCTGCACCATCTCCGCATCGGACCCGGCCACAATGACCTCGCCATGCGTCTCCCAGGCGCGGCGGGCGATCTCGGCGGTGGGCAGCATCGTCAGCAGCCGATCGATCTCGGCCATGGTAGCGCGCGCCAATGCCTCTGACGTGGTCAGCAGCACGGCTGGACTGTCAGGCCCATGCTCTGCCTGGCCTAGCAGATCCGTGGCGCACATCTCAGCGTCGACCGTGTCATCGGCGATCACGAGCGTCTCGGTCGGCCCGGCAAACAGGTCGATTCCGACGCGGCCAAACAGCTGCCGCTTCGCCTCCGCCACAAATGCATTGCCGGGTCCCACCAGCATGTCGACCGGTGCGATGGTCTTCGTGCCCAGCGCCATGGCAGCGACCGCCTGTATGCCGCCCAGACAGTAGATCTCGTCAGCGCCTGCCATCGCTTGCGCCGCGACGATGGCGGGTGCAGGAGCGCCACGAAATGGCGGTGCGCAGGTTATGACTCGTGGCACGCCCGCCACCTTTGCCGTGATCACCGACATGTGCGCCGACGCGAGCAGCGGATACTTCCCACCTGGCACGTAGCATCCCGCCGCGTTCACAGGGATGTGCCGATGTCCCAGCACAACACCCGGCAAGGTTTCGACCTCGACATCCATCATCGAAGCTCTTTGAATCTCCGCGAAGTGCCGCACCTGGCGTTGCGCAAAGGCGATGTCCTCGCGCTCTTGAGCACTCAGGGAGTCCAGGCAGCGCGTGATCTCCGCCTCGCCAAGCCGGTAAACCTCGCGATCCCACCCGTCAAAGCGAATGCTTAGCTCACGGACCGCCGCGTCACCGCGCGAGGCGACATCCGCCAAGATTGCTTCTACGGTGTCGCGCACCTCACGGTCGCGGGTTTGTTTCTGATCGGGCGTCGTTCCATGTTTAAGAAAATGCGCCATATCTTCTCGCTTCGAACTCGTCTCCAATGCTCGCTTCGCGCGACTCAGTCCGCCTACACGCAAAGTCCACAATACGGCCTCCATGCAGTTTCTGCATACACCACCTGTCGTCTTTCTCGACCAAGCTGATACAACGGAAGCCATGAACGATGCGGGAGTTACAAGGCGCGGCTTCTTGCAAGGCGCAGCATGCACCGCGGCAGCCACTCTTTCCACCCCGGGTTGGGACTCAGCGCTCCAATCGACCAACCATGCAAGCTCTCCGGAGAAGGGCGCGCTCGCGCAGCTCTCGCTCGCCGAAGCCAGCCAGCGTGTCGCCAACCGGCAGACGACCTCCACTGCCCTGGTCGAAGCTGTGCTGCGGCGCATGGACGTTTATAACCCCAAGCTGAATGCGTTCATCACGGTCATGCGCGAGTCGGCGCTGCGAGAGGCAGCGGCCCTCGATGCAGAAGCAGCCAACGGTCATTACCGCGGTCCGTTGCACGGTGTCCCGATCGCCATCAAGGACAACATCGACACCGCAGGCACGCGCACCACAATGGCCAGCGCCGTCTTCGATGATCGCGTGCCCGCCGAGGACGCCTTTGTTGTGCAGCAGCTGCGCCGTGCTGGAGCCGTGCTGATCGGCAAAACCAACTTGCATGAGTTCGCCATGGGCGGCAGCTCCGCAACCAGCTACTTTGGCCCGGTGCGCAATCCGTGGGCACTGGACCGCGTCCCGGGTGGTTCCTCAGGCGGCTCGGCCGCGGCTGTTGTCGCCGATCTGGCCTACGGAGCTCTGGGGACCGATACTGGCGGCTCAATCTGCATCCCGGCTTCGTACTGCAGCGTCGTCGGCCTGAAACCGACCTACGGCCTGGTCTCGTTACGCGGCATTTTTCCTCTGATCTATTCGCTTGATCACTGCGGTGCCATGTCCCGCACAGTGGAAGACGCGAGCATCCTGCTGTCCGCGATGACCGGCTATGACTCGCACGACGTAGCCAGCGTGGAGCACCCGCGCGAAGACTACACAGCCGCAATGCGACA
Organism: uncultured Acidobacteriaceae bacterium; assembly: GCA_964235665.1. Classification (GTDB taxonomy): domain Bacteria; phylum Acidobacteriota; class Terriglobia; order Terriglobales; family Acidobacteriaceae; genus Edaphobacter. Next base: position 412,632 of record CAXSAY010000001.1, on the reverse strand, counting down.
AGTCGACGTCTCCAGACTGCGCCTCGGTATTCCTCGCGAACCCTTCTTTGATCGCGTCGACGAAGAAACGGCGACGGTTGTTGAAGCCGCGCTCCGCACCCTCAGCAAACTCGTGCAGTCTACCCGGGATGTGCAGTTGCCCTCAGTCAGCGCGCTGCCTTGGACGGCGCTGCGCGCAGCTGAGGTGGACGCCGTGCACCAGCAGATCTTTCAGACTCACGGCGACAGTTACTCGCTGCAGACGCGGCGCGTGGTCGAGAGTACCGTCAGGGAGCTGAACGACCCCGCCCAGAGCGGCTCCGATCGCATCGCCAGCCTAGTGCGCGCCAGTTGGGCGCTGAGTCTTCTCCGTAAGACTATCGACGAAGCCTTCTCGGGTTTTGATCTGGTGGCCTTACCTACAACGCGCCTGGGTCCGCGCACGGTTGCCGAGGAACTCGAGCGCGAAGAGACGCCCGCACCGCTGGAGCCGGAGATCAGTTTCAACTCCATTGCCTTCAATTTGTACGGCATTCCTGCACTCAGCATTCCGTGCGGCTTCACCAGCACGGGGCTGCCAGTCGGTTTGATGATCGCTGGTCCGCGCTTCTCGGAGGCGCAAGTGCTCGCCCTTGGCGTTGCGTTTGAAAAGGCGACGTCCTTTCACAACGTACGACCTCCACTTACCCCCACAACGATCGCGCCTCCGATCATCCGGCCCACGTCAACGATGTCACAGTCGTCGAACGACACCTTCCGACAGCGATGCACCTTGCGGCCGTGAAGGAAATCCGGGAGACCCTGCTGCCCAAGGTTGGCGCACTGACAACAGCTATTGAAGACAAAGCGAACGAGTGGGAGCACGTGATCAAAATCGGCCGTACGCATCTTGAGGATGCAGTTCCTCTCACAGTAGGACAGGAGTGGTCGGGATACGCAACACAGATGCGCGATGCACTTGCCCGCGTAGAGGAGTCGTTGACGGGCTCTATAAACTTGCGGCGGGCGGAACGGCAGTAAGCACAGGCCTGAACTCCCCTGCTAACTTCGGCTTCGAAATTGCCGCGGAAATCGCCAACCCTTACCACCTACCCGTTTGTCACAGCTCCCAACAGATTCGCAGCGCAGGGATCGCTCGAGGCTATGGTTGCGGCGCATGCCGCTCTTCGCGGACTCACAGTTCCGCTGATGAAGATCGCCAATGATATGCGCTGGCTTGCTTCCGGGCCGCGCTGCGGCATCAGCGAACTTACCCTTCCGGCAAAGGAACCCGGCTCTTCGATCATGCTGGGCAAGGTCAATCCGACCGAGTGTGAGGCGATGGTAATGATCTACATTCAAATTGTCGGGGATGATGCGGCGGTCGCCTTCGCCGGTTCGCAGGCAACTTTGAGCTGAATGCCATGCGGCCCATCATCAACAACTCCCTGCATTCGGCGCAGATTCCTGCCGATGGCTGCGAGAAGCTCCGCATCTACTTCGTCGCAGGCACGCAAGTCAACGAGAAGAAGCTCGCCGAATATGTAGAAGAATCGCTAATGCTTGTCACAGCGCTGAGTCCTGTGATCGGTCACGACAAAACTTCCGAGATCGCGCACACCGCACAGAAAGACGGCAGCACCTTACGTGAAGCTGCGATTAAGAGCGGCTACATCGATGAGAAGAGATTCGACGTAGTCGTCGATCCGCGCAAGATGATTTCGAACAAGAAGAGCTGACACGCTGCGCGATTCTTCAAGCCATCAACCAGCATCCCGAAGGAGGGACCGATATACCACTGTATTTCGTGCGCCTTCTTGCGATGCTCGGTTGCTTTGCGACCACGGTGCTCCATGCGCAAAAGCCCCGAATGACAAACGACGGTCTCAGCGGGCCCGATACCCATGAGCAAGCTCCACGGGATCGCGGTCACCTCTTCGGCAAGTGGAAGGAGCAGCGTGAGCGGCTGCTCGAGCGAGGTGTCGAGATTTACCCTCAGTACCTTTCGGACTCGCTTGGAATCTTCGATCGCCGCGAGAGGAGCGTCTCGCAAGCTGGAATCGTGTCCGTGGCGCCGCTAATCTCGACCTGAGCCGTCTGACCGGAAACTGCTGGTCTCACCTTCCACATCACGGGCCTTTGGCAAGCAGGAGGTAATCTCGGCACGTACCTAAGAGCCATTGCGAACCCAAGCAGTATTGCCACTGGAAACACGTTCAGGCTCGACTCCTTCTGGTTCGAAAAGAGATTAGTGAATGAGAGGATAGTCTTTCGCTTAGGGCGGTTTGCCGGGCAGGACTTCTACGGCACCCAGCACGACGGTACTTCTTTCCTACTGGAGCCTCTCGGCTATGCGCTGGGCAATCTTAATTCCACCTATGAGAGTTTTGATCCGCCTTCGACGCCTGCGGCGGAGTTGCGAGTCGTGCCATACAAGCACATTTACGTGAAGTCGATAATCTTCGCCGCCGATCGTATACCGTTGCGCATAATCCAACCGGCTTTGTGCCGCAGTTTCGCGGAGCTGCCTCCACCGCGTCAGAGATCGGCTGGACCCTAAACAGTCGGCTCCCAGCGTACGGGCCTTTGACACGATTGCCCAGCGTCGCTGCTATCCGGGCCTCTACCAATTTGGCGGTTCGTTCATCCAGGCAAGTTCCAGGCAAGCGGCCCGGCTCCAATCATCTCCGGGAACTATTTGGTGTACCTCATGGCGAGCCAGGCGGTCTGGCGCAAGGAACAGACTTCCGGCGTGGGACTGGACCTGACGGCCGCCACGGACTTCACCCCAACGTTTTGCTTCCCGTTCTGCAAGGGCACCTCCACCCAGCAGGTGATCGAAGTGATGGCCAAGCTGAACGACCGTCCTGTCATCTTCGCGCTTTCCAATCCCACGGACCACGCCGAATGTACCGCGCAGGAGGCCTACCAATACTCGAAGGGCAAAGCCATCTTCGCAGCTGGCGTCCAGTTCGATCCGGTGCAGATGGATGGCAAGACTTACGAGCCTAGCCAGGCAAACAACTTCTACATCTTTCCAGCAGTCGGCTTAGCGATAGTAGCGACGGAGCGAAGCGCGTTGCGGATAAATTTTCATCGAGGCGGCGCGCGCCACAGCGGATCAGCTCACGAGCGAACAATTGGAAAAGGGAATGCTCTTTCCGCCGCAGAGCGATATCCTGAACGTCTCGATTCAGACAGCGGTGAAATCCGCGGAGAAGATATTTACGCTCGGCCTCGCGCGCGTTCCCCAGCCTGATACGGTTGATCATCTCATCGGCTCCATGCTCTACAAACCTGCATACGCGAAAACACAATAGTGGATCCGGGGATGCCCGCTCAGCGGCCATCCCTTCTATCTACGTTTAGACAGGAGAACTTACAGGTAAGACACCTGATCTTGAAGCGTAAAGAAGTAGCTCCAGGTGAACGGCCGACGCAACGGACCAAGTCCTTGCAGCTCTTCAACGTACCAAGACACTCGAGTCGAAGGAGAGATCATTTCGGCAACTATCTCTAACTCCGAACTAGATCTCCGGCAACAGGTTGCGGCTGTCACTTATGCCTTTGCGGGTGGGTACGCCGATGCAACAGGCTATCTGCTGACCCGCACCTTTACTGGACATGTCACAGGCAATCTGGTTCTTCTAGCAATTTCCTTGCGGCATCCTCAATGGGAAGAGATCATCCATCGTCTAATCGCCATCCTGATTTTCTTACTAGCGACAGGCGCAGGCTTTCGTATAGCCCGCTTCGGCAGCTTGCTCTCGCCCTGGACACTCTTTCTGACACAGGCAGTTTTCGTCGGTACAGTGTCCATGCCGTTTGTGCGTGAGTCTCACAACTATGGCACCTGGCTTGTAGTGGCGCTTTGTTCTGCGCTGGGTCTGCAAAACGGTGCAGTTACATCGGCTGGAGGGATCAGTCTTCATGCCACCTTTCTTTCAGGCGATCTGACGACCCTTGTTGGTTATTTCTCCAAAAGACTTTCCTTAGACGCGAAAGATCCCCAACAACAACGACGACCTTCTGCGATGTCGAAAGGCAATCTTCTGATGGCTGTACCTCTTAGCTTTGTCGTGGGTGCGTACTGCGCCAGTCTGTTGATAGGCAGAGTAGGCACTCATGTCCCGGTCTTTCTACTTCCGCCGCTCTGCGCAGCCGCCGCTCTCTCGTCGGCGCAGGACGCTTCGGCCCAAGCACCGTGAGAACACACGTGCGCAAGCTTTGAGCGTGAGCCAAACCTGACGGTCAAGCGCGGGTATCACAGCGGGGATCGACCTCTCCTTAGCATTGGTGGAGCAAGATCTAGGCGTTCAGACCGCAACCCTGGTAGCGCGTGTACTTGTACTGTAACTGCGGCGGCCGGGAGGGCAGGCTCGATTTAGATCTGATTGTGAAGGAGGACACGGACATCAATGAGGAGCTACGCGGCCGGCCCGCCCGGGCAAGAGGGAGGATGGCGCGAGACCTTCCGTGGAAGCGCTCGCTGGTCAGGTGGCGATGAGGCCCCCGGACATTTGCCCGGCACTTTGCGGCTGCCTTCCACGAGACACCAGCCTCGTGGGTGCGGAAGATACGGGCGGAAGGAGCGAGAACATTGCTACAGGAGTCTGGTTCCACGCTACCCGTCGTGGCTAGTGTTGCGGCTTCCGAAGCGTTGCTTCGCTCACGAAGGGGTTCGTCGCCCAGTTCGGGACAACACCAAAGGACTACAAGAACCGACTTGGTGGGAGCTGATACCTGTCGAAGATATAAGAACCGCCTCTACAGACATCCGAAAGGTCTTGGATGATCAGAGGTACGTTGGCGGGCCCTCTCGCGCGAGCAGACGCACTTTCTTGAAGGCTTGTTCTCCATCCCGCGCTGTCGATGACTTCTGGGTGTACAAGGACTTCCTTCGCAGCGTCCCGCCAAGATCTCGCAGTACCACGCTCACCCGAATCGCGGGTCGTTAGTCGGCGCTGAAAGCACCAGCACTGTCCCGGGTTTGTACCCGATTGCCAAACTGCCGAGATAATCAACTTTCCTACCTTGAACCACAAAGATGATGCTCAGCTCGTACGTTACCGGGCTGCGGGCCAGAAACTTACTGCGTCGCAGGACCGTTACGTCAGCAACGAGTGTCTGGTTGTAGCCTTCAAGCGGTATCAAACGAACGGCCAGACGGGCCGCTTCTGCATCGGTGTCAGCGGATCGCCCGTCGTCTCTGGAGTTCGCCATTGAGTGCTTAGAGTGCGACCGCGGCTTCGCCGTCGCCGACGAAACAGTCTGTAAGAGCTAAAGGAGCCGACGCTTGTAGCTTTAGCTAATCCTCTGGAGTCGTGAGTTAATCAACAGGCCTCTCATCTTCCTATGTACCACATAGGAAGATGCACTTCGCGTATATAGGGCCGAAGCCGGCAAGCGGTAACGTACGGCTCTTGAGACAAACACTCACAATACCAAGTAAGGACAAGAACATGACGGAAGTTTGATTACAGGTGCGGTCACAGGTCTCGGTTACAGAACAGCTATCTGTCGACTGTGCGGCATATTCTTCAGGGTCCTGACGGGCGCGATCCGTGGGTCATCACGGATCCTCCTCCTGACACACAGATCACAGCCGACTGCGGGTGGGCTGGCTAGCGGAGCCGGAGTTCGGCCCCGTGAATGCCGAGATTGTAGAAGCTGTGAAAGACGCCGCGAACATGTTAGGAAATCACGGTTGCACTGTGGAACAGGTGCGGCTGCCAGTTCTTAACGACATCAGCTACGAAGATCCCGCCGCTAGCCTCTTCAATACGTACTGGAACACAGCAGTCGCCAAAGATCTCTCCTCCGCGAAGGGCTACGTGCCGGAGGCGGTCTGGAACGAGAGTTGTGATTTAGGTCTGCCGATTGGCCTTGATAATTTGCTATTTCAACAGGCGTAGTACCTGACCTATGCCGGCGGAGGTGGCGTGAGCACGTGCTCCGTGCACGTCGAGGGCGGCATTCCAAACTTCATCACCGGCCTCTATCAGGGCGCGCCGGCGGCTATCCAAAGCCCAAGTGACAGACCGGCGTTGGTGTGCCCCAGGGTGGGCTACGCGATCTGCCGGATCTCTCGCTGGCGGCGGCCGGAGGCATGACGGGTATCTCCTCTGCTACAGCGGCTCTTGCCAGTACACGAAGAACAGCGATGGCACGTTTACCTAACTCAAGCAGCGATCATTGGAGGCACATCGGCCGCCTCACCGTCCATGGCGGGCATCATGGCTCTGCTGGAGGAGAAAACGTTTCGTTCCAGGGGGAGGCGAATGACAAGTTCTACAGCTGGCGGCGAAGCAGTCAAAGCTTGCTGCCTGCAACTCCAGTCAGCAGACGGACCCGACACCTCAGAGTGCCTGCGCCTTCCACGATGTGACGGTGGGCACAAACACATGGAGCTGCGACGTGGCCGCACGGACTGCTCGGGACCGGTGGACGGTAGTCCATACTTCGGCGTCCTCCCTGGATATCGCGCGACCAGAGGCTATGACCCGGCCACAGGATTGGGTTCCGTAGATGCCGCAAACTTAGTCACTCGGTTCCGGCGAGATCGCAGCAAACAGCGTTGTACCGTTCCTTCGCTGCGCAGGAACGTACGAGCTGAAGGCCACCTACGCGGGAGACGCGAACTACAGCGGCGTTAGCCTGGGAGATCACCTTCCGTTTATCGAGACCTCCGACGGTGCGGCCACGACGGTCGCGATCCGGCCCACGGCGATCGCGGCCACCCTGGGTTCACAGACTGACTTCGACATCGCGGTGACCGCAGTGAAGGCGTCGGCGTCCCTCCCCACAGGTACGGTAACCTTCTATCCCATCTACGGGGATCAGACGGCGCCGGAGAACCTCATCGATGGTCACTTGACGACTTTTCTTCCTTGGGCATCGGCTGGCCAGCAACGTATCTTCGTGACGTATGACGGAGATGCCACATTCGCTCAAGCGTCAGCCGCACGATCGAGATCACGGTAGCGAAGGGGACACCATCTCTCGCACTGCAGGCCCGTTCAAGGCAGGTGACTCAAGGGGCTGCGACCAGCATCATGGCGTTTTGACCAGCGCGCTTGCAAATACAGTTTGCAAGCGCACCAACCGGCTCGGTGCAGTTCTATGACAGCGTCAACGGTGCAGCCGCAAGACCGCTCGGTACGCCGCAAGCACTGAATAAGGGGAACGGGACGCGATCCTCGCAACGATCGCTCCTGTCCTGCCACCAGGCGAAAACATCATCACCGCGATCTACTCCGGAGATACAAACTGGATCAAAGCAGCGGCTCGCGACGTCACCCTAGTGGTGATCCCACAGCGAACGCCCATAATCAAGGCATCCAGCCAATTCGAAGCGAACTTAGAGCAACTTGGCAAGCGAAGCGATTCGCGTTCAGGGATTTAGCGTCTACCGCCGACCCGAACTCAGGGGCGAACCGTAATCCTGCGGTCCGCCCCTGAGTTCCTTGCTAGTGAACTCACTACTCCAGACGAACCTGCTTGGCGACTTCGGGCAGCACTGCTGTTCCCTCGATCCTCACCGACTCCAGGCTCTGCGGATTCAGCCCAAGTACCTTCAGGATCGTGGGTGCCACCTGCGCCGTCTCTGCCGCCGCTGAGACTGTCTTCGCCGTGAAGCCTGGATTCGCAAACAGCATCACCACGTTCGTGTCATCGTGCGAGAACCCGCCATGCTCCTCGAGCTTCTTCGCGCTACCCGTATAGGTGACACCTACATTCGGGGTCACGATGATGTCCGGCGTCCGCGGATCGCCATACGGCGGCAGACCCGGCCTGTTGTAGTTCAGAGCCAGGGTCGGACCATAGAAGATCGCCCCCAGCCCAATCTCTTTACTATTCTTCTCGAGTACCTCCACGGCCTCCGTAGTACTCGCCGCATCCTTCAGCCATAGCAGCGAAAGATCATCTTCCGTCGCCCCGATACCCGTCGGATTGAGCGGCGACTCCGACAACGGCAGCAGGTTTGCCAGCAGCGTCGCCGGCGTTGTGCCATTTGTCCCGCTGTGTCCCGGAATCGCTTGATAGCGCGCCGGATCGATGGGCGATTGCCCATGCTTCGCCGTAATCACGATAAGCGTGTTTTCAAAGTTGCCCGTTCTCTTGAGTGCTGTCACCATCTCGCCGAGCGAAGCATCCACAAACTCGATCTCCGAAAGCAGCGTCGGCTGCGGTGTGCCTGCGGCATCCTTGTATCCGCCTGCGCCCACACCCGCTTCAATCAGTTTCTGTCCTACGCTCACGGCCTGGAAGTTCATCCCGAACAGGTTCGGCACCTTGGCCTCCGCGCCCGTGTGCGTCCGGCTTGCGATCTGTTTCAGAATCGCGTCCACCTTCAGCGTGTCGTAACACTTGATGTTCTGGAAGCTGTCCGTCCAGGAACCGGTCTGCGTCGGATCTGCAATCGTTGCGCATGACAGACCCTCCGGCGTCTTCACCCCGGGCAAGGCGATCACGTTCGAGTTGATCTCCGGCGCGTAAAAGTCATTCACCGTTCCGCCACCCGGGCCCTGCACCGACGAATACGACGGATGCTTATCCGACCACGCCGTGTACCCGCCCGACTGGTGCACCACGCCAAAGATCGTGTTCGTCCGCACAAAGTCCCATGGATACACAGGCGCGCATCCCGCCGCAGGATCCTGTGGCAGCCGGTTTGGATTGATGGAGCTGATGCCACCATCAGTCAGTCCCGCACCTCGCGCTCCACCGTTCAGCTTCGTCTGATCGATGTCGATGCCTTCCTCATACTCCGTCGTCGTTCCCGTCGGCGCCGCGTACGGCGTGCATCGCGCACCCGCCACTCCGTTGCCCGTCGTAACCTTCGGCGCATCGAGCGATCGGTCATACGCTACGTCGTAGTACACGCCCGTCGACTTCGGCGTTCCACCCGTCACAATCGACGTCAGTCCGGGAAACGAATCCGACGGCTTCGACGTCTGCGCCGCCACGTAGTTCACGCCGTGTTCCCCCAGCGCCGCCAGGTTCGGGCAGTAGGGCTGCCCGCTATTCACACCGGCCACACCCGTGGCGCAGTTAAGAAAATCGACCGCGTGCATGCCATCCACACTGATCAAGAGCACATGCCGTATGTCACCACGATTATTCCGGTCCCAGTCGGCCGTCGTCTGGGCAGCACACATCATCGTCGGAAGAAGAGCCATAAGGCCCGCAGAAAGAAATGCTTCACGCTTCATCGAGAATTACCTCAAAGCAGTAATACCCGCCAGCAGCGATCGCTTTGTTGCACCTAGATGAAATCCCAGCTGCCTTTGCAGACTTTTAACTAGCTTAAGAAACCCTTAAGATCCCTCGTCACTCGCAACCTGCTACGCTGCGCTGCAACCGTGCCGCCCTCCGCGCCTTGAAGCGGCAACTCTTCTTTCGAAAAGACGCCAAGTCAATGAGGATTCCTGAGCTGATGACCCGTGAAACATTGCTCCATGAGTCCCTTGTTTGAGGTGAGAGCCGCCGTACTCTACCGAGCACTCTCACCAAAGACAGATGTGTTCTCCCGACAGAGGTCCTTCAGCCAACATTAAGGTTGGCGAAGTAGGATCGCTCCATGTCCTTGAAATACGCGGGTGCACACTCAGCGCTGCTACTTGGAGCGATTGCGTTGACGTCCTATCTTGGGGCACAGGATCTTGGACCATCTGTTTTGCAATATCCCTTGGCAAGCGAGAGCACTTCCACCACAAAGACGATCTCACTGGAAGAGGCACTTCATCGCGCGGAAGCGAATGACCCTACCTTTGCTGTGGCTGCGGCGGAGAGCCGGGCCCTTGCACTTGACCGTACCAACGCACGTGTCGCTCTGTTGCCCACGGCTGTCGATCATAATCAAGCCATCTACACACAGCCAAACGGCGTTCCCGCAAGTCGGATTGGGCAAACGGCGGGAGCACCCTCTCCAATCTTCATCGCCAACAACGCCATCCGCGAATATGCCATTCAAGCACTTGTAAACGAGACAATCGGCTACCAGCAGCTAGCCGCGATTCGCCTTGCGGATGCGAACGCCGCGCGAGCAGTCGCTGAGGCGGAGATCACGCGACGAGGACTCGTGGTGACCGTTGTCAGCCTTTACTACACAGTAGGCGCATCGGAGCTCAAAGTCGCCGCGACCGAACGTGCACACAACGAAGCCGATCGCTTTCTCGACACAGCCAAAAAGCGTGAGGCAGGTCGCGAAGTTGCGCATGCTGACGTCCTCAAGGCACAACTCCAGGCCCAGGGACGCGCGCGGGAACTTGAGGATGCTCGGCTGGCGGCTGAGAATGCAAGGCTGGAATTAGGCGTTCTACTCTTCCCTGACCCGCTAACCAAGTTCCAGACCGTCCCCCTCAATGCTCCCCCTCCGCTTCCAGCTCGTGCTTTGGTGGAAGCGGCCGCCCGGCAGAACAGCCCCGAGATCCGCAGTGCAATGGGTTCCTTGCAACTCAGCGAGGCTTCGACCTACGCGGCGAAGGCTGCGCTTCTTCCTGACCTCGTCGTCAATGTTACGTACGGCATCGATGCTACGACGGTGAGTTCGAGCCAGGTAGATCCTGATGGTGCTCGCATCAATAATCTTGGCTACTCCGGCGCCGCCACACTGGACATCCCTCTCTTCGATTGGTTCACCAGCGAACGCAAGATCAAGCAGGCTCATATACGGGAAGGAGCAGCCAGGGTAGCTGTGACTGCCGCACAGCGACGCGTTCTGACCAATCTTTATGAGTTTTATGCCGAGGCCGAGACCGCCTCAAGGCAGCTTGCGTCCCTCGAGCTTAGCGTCCAAAATGCGCACGAGAGCCTGCGTCTTACAAACCTTCGCTACGCCGACGGCGAGAGTACAGCGCTTGAAGTCGTCGATGCACAAAACTCCCTCACGCTCTCAGAAACCGCGCAGGCCGACGGCATGCTCCGGTACGAGCTATCACTCGCCCGTCTCCAAACCTTGACCGGGAGACTTTGACCTACATGCCCCCACTCGCTTTGCAATCTGCACCCGGCCTTCGTACGCGAGCCGTTCCGGCAGCCTGCTCTCTCTTCCTGCTCCTCACACTGACCGCCTGCAAGAAAGCCGCGGACGAAAGTCCTGTGGTTTCGGTAGAAGTGCAAGCAGAGCACCCGCGGATCGCGCCTATCTCAGAAGAGATCACGGCGGACGCAATTCTTGCGCCCTTAGCACAAGCCGCAATCGCACCCAAGATCAGCGCACCCATCCGCGCGCTGTACGTCCAGAGGGGCTCGCACGTCCGGCAGGGACAACTCTTAGCGTCGCTCGAAGACAGAGATCTTCGCGGGACCGCCCTTGATAGCCAGGGCAGCCTTCTGCAGGCGAAAGCCGCCTTCGCAACCGCGACTCGCGCCACCATTCCCGAGGAGGTTCAGAAAGCACAATTGGAAATTGATCAGGCGCGTGCCAATCTCGAGGTCGCTGATCGCACGGCAGATGAGCGCAAGCGGCTGCTCGCAGAAGGGGCGATTGCGGGCCGAGACACGGACACGGCCATTGCCGCTGCCGTGCAGGCGAAAGCGACATACGACATAGCCGTCAAACACCTCAGCTCCGTCCGCGAGACGACCAGCACAGCGAACACCCAATCCGCACAGGGGCAACTGACCTCTGCGGAGGGTCGCTACGGAAGCGCCGAGGCGCAGGTGAGCTATGCAAACCTGCGAAGTCCGCTCAGCGGCGTGGTGACGGATCGCCCCTTCTTTGCCGGAGAGACGGCGCCGGCAGGAGCCGCATTGATCACCGTGATGGATACGAGCTCGCTGCTGGCGAAGCTCCACCTATCGCAAGCTTCAGCCCAGAAGCTCGCTCCGGGGGGAGAGGCAGAGGTGAGCGTACCTGGCGTCGCGGAGCCATTGAAGGCAGTAGTGTCGTTCATCAGTCCGGCATTGGACCCAGGATCGACCACGGTGGAGGTCTGGCTGAAGGTGCGAAATGCGGACAACAAGCTGAAAGTAGGCACCCCTGTGCACGCCGTGATCACCGGCGACACCGTGGAGAGGGCCTTGCAGGTTCCCGTGAATGCCCTGCTTCCGGCACAGGACAGCAGCAGCAGCGTGATGGTGATCGGCAGTGACGGGAACGCCCACAAGCGTCTAGTGAAGGTCGGCGTACGGACTCCAGAGCAGGTGCAGATTATCTCCGGGCTGACACCGGCGGACAACGTCATCGTCGAAGGGTCGTATGGCCTGGATGACGGCACCAAGGTGACGGTGGGAGCCGGCAAGCCGAGTGCTGGAGAGCAGGACTAGCATGCCGGACCAAGCGCTCGTTTCCCATTCTCCATTCTGGCTCTCGCGCTCCGTCCGGACGATCTTTTTCTTCGCCATCGCGCTTACAGTTGCCGGCGTCTACGCGGCTTTCCGCGTTCCGATCTCGGTGTTTCCGGATACCAACTTTCCGCGCGTGGTCATCGGCGTTGACAACGGGGTGATGCCGGTTGAACAGATGCAGGTCACGATCACTAAGCCGATTGAAGACGCTGTTAACAGCGTGCCGGGCCTGACGGTTGTGCGGTCAACGGCCAGCCGCGGATCCGCCGAGGTGAGTTTGTTTTTCGACTGGTCCGTCGATATGTTCCGGACCTTGCAGCTGGTTGATTCAGCCCTTTCGAAGGTACAGCAAGCGCTACCTGCGACCGTCCGCATCACGACGAATCGACTTACCTTTGCCACCTTTCCCATCCTTGGTTATTCGCTCACCTCCGACTCCACATCGCAGACCGCGTTGTGGGAGATAGCGACTTACATCCTGAAGCCACCACTCAACCGTGTCTCGGGTGTGAGCACGGTCACGGTACAGGGTGGACAGGTCCCGGAGTTTCACGTGACGCCGAACCTGGCGAAGCTGCAGGCCGCTAATGTAACTATCCTTGATCTCACCACGGCGATCCAGGCGGCGAACGTGATTGATTCGCCCGGTCTCTACCAGCAAGATCACCAGCTCGTGCTTGGGCTGGTGGGCGCACAGGTGCATACGCTTGACGAGCTGCGGCAGCTAACCGTGAAAGCTTCGACCGGGGCGGGCCTCGTGCGCGTTGGAGACGTGGCCACCGTACAGAACGCGATGCTGCCCGTTTATACCCGCGTAACGGCTAATGGCAAAAGTGCGGTGCTGCTCAACATCGCCCGGCAGCCAAGCAGCAACACGGTCGACGTGGCGGATGACGTGAGCGCCCAGGTGAGTCAGCTTCGCGCCAAGCTTCCGGCGGGCGTCCATCTCGATCCCTACTACGATCAGTCGACGCTGGTGCGGGCTAGTATCCAGAGCGTGCGCGACGCCATCTTGCTTGGCCTGGTGCTCGCCTGCATGATCCTTTTTCTGTTTCTCGGGGACTGGCGTTCTTCCCTAATCGCCGGCTTGGTGATTCCTGTCACTGTCGCGGTTACGATTCTGTTTCTGTGGCTGATCGGAGAGAGCTTTAACCTGATGACGCTCGGGGGCCTAGCGGCGGCCATCGGGCTGGTGATCGACGACGCGATCGTGGTGGTGGAGAACATTGTGCTTCATCGAGACTCTGGTGAGTCTCGACCGGAAGCCATCCGTAAGGCGCTCAACGAGATCTGGCGTCCTTTGCTCGGGTCGACGATTACGCCGGTGGTCGTTTTTCTGCCGCTGGTTGCTGTGACGGGCGTGACCGGCAGCTTTTTTCGAGCGCTCGCCGTGACCATGACGGCTTCGTTGCTGATTTCGCTTCTGCTTGCCATCACCTGGACTCCTGGACTCGCCTTCGTTCTGCTCAAGGAATCGAAGGAAGAGATATCTTCGCAGGCGGGGAGGGCCAGAGACCGCGACGCGGTTCCCACGACCTTCCATAGACTGCAGCATCCCGCGCCTGGTCCTACTCTCGCTCGCGTCATGCGCTGGCACCAAAGCCTGCTGGAGCATGCCCTCCTCCGTCCTCTTTGGCTGGGTCTCGCATGCGCGATTCTCATCGCGGGCACCTTCATCGCGTATCGCTCGCTGGGGTCCGACCTTCTGCCCGGCATGGATGAAGGCAGCTTTGTTCTTGACTACATCATGCCTGCTGGAAGTTCGCTTTCCGACACGGATCGCGTGCTGACGCATGTTGAGCAGCTGCTTCGCGAGATCCCTGAGGTTGAGAGTACGAGCCGGCGCACTGGCCTGCAGATGGGGCTTGCGGCCGTAACCGAGGCCAACACCGGAGACATGACGGTGAAGCTAAAGAGCAAGCGCAGCCGTGACATCGAAGAGGTGATTGCTGAGGCGCGGAACAGCATCAAGAAAAACGAACCTGAGCTCGACGTAGAGTTTGTTCAAGTGCTGCAGGATATGATCAACGATCTCTCGAACGCGCCCGAGCCGGTGCAGATCAAGCTCTTCTCGGAGGATTTTCAGCAGCTTGCCATGGTTGCTCCGCGGGTGGCCGCAGAGATCGCCAAGATCAGCGGTGTGGTCAGCATTGAGAATGGCATCGATAACACGATCAGCGGGCCGGCCACCAACTTCCAGATCGATTCGTTGCTTGCAGCGCGACTCGGCTTCACTCCGACGGAGGTGGCGGAGGACGCAACGTCCATCCTTGATGGCATAACTGTGAACGACCCGCTGGTTGCGAACGGCCGACCCTACACGATTCGGGTGCGATTAGGTGATGAGACTAGGCAGTCGCTTTCCACGATCGAGAACACCGTGTTCAACAGCCAGACGGGCCGCACGGCGACCCTGGGCTCGCTTGCCGCGGTGACCGAGCTCCCGCCGCAGAACGAAATTCGTCGCGAGAACCTGCAGCGGCTTGTGGTGGTGACCGCCCAACTGCAGGGATCGGATCTGGGAACCGCAATTAAGCAGGTGCAGCAGCATGTCGCCTCGCTGCATCTTCCAGGCTCGGTACGCGTCGAGTACGGCGGCACCTACCAGGAGCAGCAGAAATCCTTTAGAGATCTGCTGCGTGTACTCCTGCTCGCCTTCGCCCTTGTCTTCGGAGTCTTGCTGGCGGAGTTCCGCAATTTTGCCGCACCGATCGCGATCCTCGTCTCTTCCGTGCTTTCGATTGCTGGTGTGGTCTTCGCTCTCCTGCTAACCGGCATGGTGTTCAACGTTGCCTCCTTTATGGGTCTGATTATGGTGATAGGGATCGTGGCCAAAAATGGCATTCTGCTGCTGGATGCGGATGAACGCTTTCGAGCAGAGGGCGCGGGCGCTCGGCAGGCTATGCTGCTGGCGTCGCAGCGGCGGCTGCGTCCGATCCTGATGACAGCTCTTGCGGCGGTGACCGGAATGCTGCCGCTGGCCTTCGCGCTTGGGGCCGGATCGCAGATGCTGCAACCTCTCGCAATTGCGGTGATCGGCGGCCTCAGCATCTCGCTTCTGCTCAGCCTGGTCGTCACGCCAGTGGTCTACTACCTGCTCACACGCAGTTCCGAAGCAAATAGCGAAACCAATGAGAATCACCCAACCTCGCCGCTACGCATGGTTGATCTTGATGCATCCAGTTCTTGACGCTCTGACGAAGAACGCCGGACACCTCCTGGCGTCCGGCATCAAAATGATCACCTCCACTTACCGGCCGACGACGAGGACCTCGAAGGTATCTGGCACCACAGACGCGCGTGGCCGAGGCTGCGCTTCCGTAGGAGCCGGCTTCGCCCCGAACGTTGCAGTCACCAGGTACACGCGATCAGACCCGCTATCATATGCCATGGTCCGCGCTCCTTTCTGTGTTGCCACCGTCTGCAGCGTCTTGTAACCGTGAGCCGCATCGATAACAGAAAGCGTCCCCTCACCATTCGAACTGAAGGCCAGCTGCCCGGCGGAACTATATCCCGCCGCATCCGGACCATCGCCAATACTGGCGGTTGCAATCTGTTTACTTGTAGACGTATCCAGCACGGCCATCTTGCCGCCGTCGCACACGGAAAAGAGTCGGTGATGCACGCTGTCCATCGCCATACCGGATGGTGACTCGCAGCTCTGCAGCGGAATAACCTCCACGATATCTCTGGTCTCGGCGCTGAGCTTTACAACAGTGTTCTTATCTTCAATGTTCACGAAGACGTTGCCTTTCCCGTCGGCTTGCGGGAACTCCGGTTTACCCGGCAGCTTGGTTGTAGCAATCACCTTCCGAGAGGCCGCATCGATCACCGTCACATCGTTGCTGCGACCGTTGAACGCCCAGATCGACTTTGTTGTCGGCTCCCAGGTCATGCCATCTGGATTCGAACCGGCTGGCACAGTCGCGACGATGGCGAAGCTCTTACGGTCAAACACCGCGACGTCGTTCGCCTGACCATCGCTTATGTAACCAACGCCGCCACTCGGATCCAGCACGACACCATGGGTTCCCTTAAGACCCACGATAGTGCCGATCTTTTTCCCGGTCTCGGTACTGAGCACGTCGACCTGCAATCCATGCGTCACAAACAGCTGATGCGCGGAAGGATCCGCCACCAGGTAATCCCACCCGCCACTTCCACCAATCTTCCAATGATCAACGACCCTGTAAGGCGTTTGCGCGTGAGCGGCCATCCCTGTCACCATCAGCAACCCCGCCAGAGACGATCCTCCAACTTTGAAGTGTTTCACCTGCATACCCCTCCCTCCATCAATCTATAAACACAGCCTCTTTATGGTGCTCCACCAGGGTTAAGATCACCTGAAGAAGCGAGGAGCATCCGCCTTCAGAGAAGACCGTCCGTCATCAACGACCGCATCTTGGGGTTGCTTGTCGTTCGGGGCACGGGGAAGCCGAACGGTGATGGTCGTGCCCTCCCCGACGCGGCTCTGGACCGCAATTGTTCCACCAGCTGCATCGACAATAGCCTTCGTGATGGAAAGTCCAAGCCCTGCTCCGCCCGTAACTCGTGCTCGTGACCGGTCAACACGAAAGAAGCGCTCGAAGATGTGTTGTTGAGCCTCCTCCGGTATGCCCTCACCCTCATCGGTCACACGGATGACGGCTCCAGCCTGCTCCCGCGCGATAGATGTGGTGATGGACGACCCGGGGCCGCTGTGCTCTATCGCGTTGACCAGTAGGTTGCTCAGGAGCACCTCGAGATCAGATGAAGAGATCGGCACGAACATGCTTTCTTCTACTTCTCGCTTCTCATTCGATGAAGAGGAGGAGTCGAGGGAAACTTCGGATAATGTGGGTTCGTTCCCACGCAGCTGCACACCAGCGTGTATCGCTAGCGGCTCAAGCCTCCTTAAACATCTCTGAACGACGGAAGCAACATTGGCGCGCACCGATTGCGGCCTTCTTGTTGTCTCTTCCAGCTGCGCCATCAGCAACATGCGCGCAATCAGCTCCTCGGCCCTGGCGTTGTCTCGCACTGTCGCGCGAAGACCTTCCTCGTACGCCTCGGGAGCGCGTCGGCGCAGAAGCAACAGCTGCAAGGACGAGCGCACCACGGCGACCGCCGTCTTCAGTTCGTGTGCAGCGTCCCCAAGAAATTGATGCTGTTTCTCAAAGGCCACCCGAAGTTCCTGCAACATTGCTGTCAGCGCAAGGGCCAGCGGTCGTAGCTCTTTGGTAGTAAGCGCATGCTCCGGTGCCTGAAACAGAAGCTCCCGAGGAGACACGGCCGATGCCGCCGCCGCGAGCTCCTCGATCGGTTGCAGCACCCGCCGCATAAGAGCGACCATGAAGACCATCGTTCCCAACGTCAGCAGCAGACTGGCTCCAAGAAAGAAACCGATACCTTCAAAGATCTCTCTCCAGATATGGTCCAGGGGCATTGCGTAAAGAATGGTCACGGGGCGCTCAAGTCCTGCGCCTTTTGTCTCTGCCCTGTCGATCACGCGCAGGTTCGGCCGCGACAACACACGATAGGTACGGCCGGCCCAACGCTGGTTGTCGAGCCTCGCCCTGCGTTCCTCGCGATTGACTCGTACGGGTTCCGGCGAGCCTGAACTTCCTCCTAACCAGCGACCATTCTGGTCATAGACAGCGAACAGGTCGCCTTTCGGGGTCTCCATCTCCCTTGGATCGAGCTGGACGTTGTCCCCTGCATCTTCAGCATCCTGCACAGCCCCGAACACCGAGTCTGCTTTGCCTTCGAGCACGACATCCAGCGCACGAAGTCGTGCACGTCGTTCGTAAGCGATCGAGACCGCAGCCATAACCACCATGCAAAGCAGCTCAGCTAGAACAATGCCCACAACGGCCTGCCGCACCAGCGAGCGCTCGCCGGGCCCAACCTGCCGATGCCGCTCTTGCGGGTGTGGGTTCATAACCCTTCGCTCAGCCGATAGCCTCGCCCACGAACATTCTCAAGCGTGGTCAACGATCCCGCGAGCCGCAACTTCCTCCGCAAGTTGGAGATATGAACCTCGACAACATTTGAGTACGACTGCCAGGTAAAGTCGAACAGGTGTTCCAGCATCTCCCTTTGCGAGACGATGATCCTCGGACGGTGCAGCATGTATTCGATAATCCTGTGCTCGGTCGGAGACACCTCGATCAAAGTTCCGTTCGCCCTGACGCGGTGTTCCGCCACGTTCAATTGAAGCGATCCAAACTGCAGAATCGGTTCTACCGCGCCAGCACTTCGGCGGATCAGAGCACGCATCCTCGCGATCAACTCACCTAGATCAAAAGGTTTCGTCAGGTAATCATCGGCGCCTAGATCCAACATCTTGATCACGCGGGAAGTATCGGCGATGGCGGTGAGGACCAGCACTGGCGTCTTGATACCTTGCGTCCTCAAACATCGCAGGACTTCTGCGCCGTTTCGACTCGGCAGCATCAGATCCAGGATCATGCCGTCGTAGACGCGAGCTGATCCAAACCTCAACGCTTCTTCACCGTCGTATGCAAGATCGACTGCGTAGTTCGGCCCTTCCCGCAGAGCACTTGCGATATTTTCGGCCAGCCTGATCTCATCCTCGATGACAAGCACCCTCATCAAATACTCCCTGAAGCTTCGCCGTAGAGTGATCCAAGTTCCGATCCTCAGAGCATACGTGGTCCGACTTAAGTGAGGCTGAAGACCGGCTCTTTATAGGACGTAGTCGGATGTGGGAGGTCAGCTTGCCGCAAACGGCATCTCTCTTTCAGCGGCTTAGCTAAAGCCTTTTGACCCGTTCTGATTTTCGCACCACCGTTGTCGTTATCTTTGCCTGTAGCATCGCTCTTTCGCTCGAAACGCACTCTTGAGTTGGTAAACATTGAGCGTCGAAGTTGGCTGTTCCTGGTTGCATCCGGAGTCGCCACGGGCCTCTCCTGTTCGGCGCAGATTAGGATCCCCGACTGAAGATGTAGCCCGCACGCCCCCCCGGGGCTGGATAGAAGCAAACAGCACAAAGTCGGAGAAGTTGGGAAGTGATGACAAATACCCTGGCGCGACCGCAACTGTAGGTACTCCTATTCTCGGCTAGACTGGTACGGGATCAGGCGGTAGCTGACCTGAACCATGCAAGCGGCCGCTACGTAAATGGCCTTGTACCTAACGACACGATGAAACAATCCCGCCGAGACTTCTTAGAGCTATCAGTCGCCAGTGCCCTCGGAGCTGCGTCGTTGCGAACGTCGGGCCAGGGTGTGTCAGATCGACACGTCAAGGCACAAAGCAAAGCGCCGCGTTCGGGAGTGCCTTTTAATTCCAGCCTAAGTGATATCGCGGCAGAGGCCGGCCTTCACATACCGACTGTATATGGCCCCATCGATCATAAGGATTACATCGTGGAGGCGGTAGGCTGCGGCTGTGCCTTTATCGACTATGACAACGATGGCTGGATCGATATCTTTCTGCTATGCGGGACGCGTCGCGAGTCCGTGTCCTCAGACGCTACGAACCGCCTGTACCACAATAATCGCAATGGTACGTTTACAGATGTCACTCACAAGGCAGGGCTCACGGCAACTGGTTGGGCCTCTGCTGTCTGTGTCGGCGACTACAACAACGATGGCTTCGACGATCTTTTTATCACCTATTACGGGCAGAATCGGCTCTATCGCAATAACGGCGATGGCACATTTACTAACGTCACAAAGCAAGCAGGGCTCACCAACGACCCTACACGTTGGGGTTCGGGATGCACCTTTGTTGACCTGAACCGTAGCGGCCATCTTGACCTCTTCGTTGCGAACTACACCGGTTTCGATTTTGCTCGCGTTCCCCGCCCAGGCAGCGCCGCGAACTGCACATGGAAGGGAGTCGCCGTGAGTTGCGGTCCTCGCGGCTTGCCTACCGGTCGCCATTCTCTCTACCGCAATAACGGCGACGGCACCTTTACCGACATTACCCCCGATTCAGGCATCGCAGAATTGAGAGACGAGTATGGCATGACCGCCGTGGCCGCTGATTTGGCCGAGACTGGCTGGCAGGACATTTACCTCGCCGCTGACTCAACGCCCAGCGCGCTGTTCGTGAATACCGGCAAGGTGCGCCTCGAGGAGAAGGGCGTTGAACGCGGTGTTGCTCTAAGCGATGATGGTACGGAGCAAGCGGGCATGGGCATCGGCGTAGGAGACTATAATCTCGATGGCCGCCTTGACCTCTTTAAGACCCACTTCTCCGACGATACAAACGTTCTGTACCGCAATGATGGCCGTGGCAGCTTTACGGATGTGACCTTTGCCGCGAAGATCGGTGTTGAAACCCGCTTTACAGGCTGGGGAACCGGCATCATTGACCTAGACAACGATGGCCTACCCGACATCTTCCTTGTCACTGGCAGCGTCTACCCCGAAGTTGAAAAGAAAAGCGCCGACTACCCATATAAGACGCCTCGCGTCGTCTTCCGCAATCTCGGAAATGGAAGTTTTGAGGAACTGATCGAGGAGGCAGGACCGGGTGTCGCTGCGGCGCATTGCAGCCGTGGCTGCGCCTTTGGCGACTTCGACAATGATGGAGACATCGACATTCTCGTCATCAATCTAAACGAGCCGCCATCGCTGCTCCGAAACGATGTCAAGGGCTTGCATAGCTGGATCAAGGTCAAGCTTCTCGGAGTTACGTCAAACCGAAGCGCCATCGGCGCCCGTGTGATCGTTCACTACGGAGAGAAAAAGCAGGTTCAAACTGTGCTTAGTCAATCGAGTTTTTACTCCGCCAGCGACACCCGCTTGCACTTCGGCCTGGGCGATGTTTCAGTCGTAGACGTTGAAGTTTTTTGGCCCAGTGGCGCTCACCAAACACTTACCCGACTCACCGCAAACTCCCTCGTAACAGTGAAAGAAGGAGTAGGGATCGTTCCTAACCTTGGCTGGTCCAAGTAGGCGAGTCTTCCTCGCCTTTTCAAGGTGTCGTCCTTCGGCTGCCGTCGACGTCTCTTGCTCCCTCAGCCTCGCCTTGCCGATGGTTTGCGCTGCGCACACCAGCAAGTAACTTTGCTGTAGCCGTGCTCTCTGCCGTTTGACCAAGCCGGTCGTAGGCCCGAGCAAGTAGGTAATACGCCTGCTCGGATTTTGGATTCTGCTCGATTGCTAGCTTCAATTGCACGACCGCGTCCGGTACACGACCCTCATTAAGGAGGATCCTTCCAAGCTCGGAGTGAGCCATTGCGTATTGCGGGTCGATGTCGAGCAAGCTGCGTAACACGCTTTCTTCCTCGCTCTCGTCATGCTTTGATCGCAGTGCAAGCGCAAGCTGGAAGTAAGTGCGTGGCTGTTTGGGTTTCAGCTTAATAGCCTCGCGATATTCTGCGATCGCCCCGTCTCCGTCATCTGAATTCATCAATGCGTTTCCGCGTAGATAATGCGCTTGGTACAGCGCCGGATCAAGGGCAACTGCACGCGTAAGATCCGTCAGCGCTGCATCAAAGATCTTCTCGTCAAATTCACTTTCCGCAATGGTGACCAGGAAGGCAGCTGAGTTGGCGTACATGGCTCGCTTGTCCTGCATCAGGGCAAGCACCTCTTTGTAACGACCTTCCAACTGCAATGCGTTGGCGAGCAGCAGCAGCGTCTGAAGGGTTGGATCTGTCTTATAGGCTAAGGTCGCCGTCTCACGGGCAGGCACAAGCTCGTGATTGGCAAGCAGAACTACTACGGCCATCTCGAGCTCCTGCGAAGAAGTCTCTGGTGTCGGATGGAAACGAGCGAGGGCTTGTTTGGCTTCTGCAGGCTGTCCAGCGGCCAAATATATGCGAGCCAGCGAAGCCGCAACACTATTGTTTGCCGGCCATCGCCGGTGCGCCTGTTGTAGCACTTCTTTCGCGTCGCGTACATCTCCGCCTCCCTCGCCCGCCGCCGCAAGCAGCAGACTCAATCGCGGATCGCAGCCCAGAACCTCAACGGGACGGAGGGTATCAATCGCTTCTCGAAACTTCGCCTGTTGCATCGCCGCACTTGCCGCCGCGAGAACATGATCGACCGTATCAGGAGACGGACATTGTGGCATTCTTGTTCGTTGGGTAGGCGCGTTAGTGAAACCACCTTCAGCCCTCGCCTCCGTGCCCCCGCCAGCACAGCAGAGAACAGAGACGAGGGTTCGGATGACGGTAGCTCGAAAGTGTGCAGAGAACATCGATTAGAACTTGAATCGTAAACCTAATTGAATCTCTCGAGCTGCACTTGCGGACTGAAGACGACCGAACTGTTGATCAGTCGATCCCGTGTCAAGACCAGTAAAATTAACGCGGTTGAAGATATTGAACGCATCTGCCTGAAAATTGAGAGTGTATCGCTCGCTGTACGTCCAGCTCTTATACCCCGACAGATCCCAGGTCGCTGCTCCCGGCGAACTGATCTGCTGCACGGAAGCGTTCCCTTGGATGGACGTACCTGTCACGGGAACAACGTTCTGCGTGTTGAAGTACGGTCCGAGATACCCATGTTTTCCCAAGCCGCCATGCAACGCTGAGTTGTTCACAGGACCTATCACATCGGGTAGTCCGTTCACAAAAATTCCCAGATTCTGATTACTTCCAAGCGTGAACCAAGGGCCGGTGTGAATGTTCGCGATCGCGGAGAGTCTCCACCCACCAACAGCGGCATTCAGCAGGGCATTACTGTTCAGGAAGGGCTTGTCCTTTCCAAAAGGCAGCTCATAGATCGCGTTCGCAATCACGTTGTGGTTCAAGTCGGTATCGCAGTGACCGCGATCCAAACGCAGGTTGAGTGGGTGCCAAGTGAACCTGTCCTGGTAAGGGTATCCAAGACACTTTGAAAAGGTGTAGTTTCCAAGCAACTCGAAACCAGAGCTGTAGCGGTGCTCGACGCGGGCCACGATCCCACTGTAGAAAGAACTACCCGAGTTGGTGTTTTCCTGTACTCCGTTGAAAGGCGTCACTGGCTGCCCTGAGCCGTCTGTAAAGGTGTATCGAGTGTCGCCGTTTCCATTGATGAGGGGAGCAATGTTCGGACGTTCCTCAAAGTGATGCGCGGCACTTCCGAGGTAGACAGCCTCGAATAACCAGCTCTTTATTGTGCGATCGAGCGTCAGGTTCCACTCGTAGGTGTAGGGTGTCTTGCCATCGGGTTGAATAAATGAAGCGGTTTGGCCGCCTCCTTTTACCGAAGGTCCAAAGAGATCGCCCAGAGCGAAGCCGGGACCTTGAAAGTTCCCATTCTGGTCAAGCTTGTTGCGATTGTTATAACTCTGGATAAGATAGAACTTCGTCGTATCTACAGCGACTTCATACTGATTCAGATTGGGTTGGATGAAGAAGATGCCAAACCCACCTTTAATATCCGTTTTTCCGTCTGCAAAAGGTAGGAAGTTGAATCCTAGTCGAGGCGCGAAGTTCAGATACTTCGGTTTGACCACCGCGCGCGTGAGACCGAGGGCGTTCGTATCGGGATACGAGAGATCCTGTCCCGTCCCCACGTCGAAGCTTCCAACGCGGTTTCTTGTATCGTAGGGTTGTGACAGATGAGAGTAGTTCAATCCGGCGGTGACGTTCAATCGACTGTTGAGCTTCACACTGTCGCTTACGTAGTAAGCCTGATACCACTCTCGAAGATTGAGTGTTGGATCTCCGATGGCCGTGAAAGCTGATGTTGGTACGCCAAGGAGGAGATCAGCTACCGAATCTCCACTGTAGTTGCCGTTGAAGGTAACGTTTGTCGCTGCCCAGTCTTCATAAAGAAAGATCGGCGCATATCGGATGTCGACGCCAGCAGAGATCTGATGCTTTCCTTTCTGGATTGTGACATTCTCTGTGCCTTCATTCAGGCCTTCACTCACGAGCGTTGTCCCGCCGCTGGAGCCGGGATTAGCAAGGCCTCCCGAAACGTTGAAGGCCGGAGGGCCGTACGATCCCGGCTGATCGGCTTCATTCTGAAATCCCAGAGGATTCGCAAGAGCGGCGTTGAAGCCATCTGTTCTTTCATTGCCGGTCTGCGTATGTGTCCAGCCATACCGAACATCGTTGATCAGATTTGGGGAGAAGACATGGGTCCAACCAGCTACGAGATTCTTCGGGTTTGACGGAAAGTCAATGGCCCGGCTGGGGGTAATATTGCCAACTGACGTTGACCCTCTCTCGAAAGTGAAGCGGAAGAAGGTGTTGTCTTTAGCTGAAATGGCGTAATCGAATCTTCCACTCTCTTGATCTCTACCCTGGGTTGTATTTGAGACATTGAAGTAATTTGTATTTCCCGCGAAAGATCCATTTGGCAGAGGGTAGTAAGCAGCAATCTTCTTTCCGATGGAGTTGAAAGAAGTCGTAGGCACTTGGTTGTTTAGATATGGGGCATTGGTGAAGGGGTTTGTAAGCTGTACGGGAGTCGGGCCTTGAAGAAGCCCACTAAAATCGCCTGACAACTCTGCTGCTGTTGGAACAATGCTTAGCGTATCGATCGGTTGGACGAGGCGAAATCCTTCATAGTTAAGAAAGAAAAACGCCTTGTTCTTCTTTACTGGGCCGCCGAGGTAAGCGCCAAACTGATTCTGATGGAAAGGCGGGGCTGCACCTTGATCAAAGTAGTTTCGCGCGTCGAAATCGTTGTTACGAAGGAACTCAAAAACAGACCCATGGAGATTATTGGTGCCCGACCGCGTGACGATACTGATGAAGGCACCACCGGCTGCAAGGTTCGCCGGAGCTCCTGACTGTTCGACCTTGAACTCCTGAACGTTGTCCAGGGAAGGCAGCAAACCCTCCGCGCCGTACCACGCATTACGTGTCTCAATTCCGTCGTACAAAAAGCTGTTGTCGTCCTCTCGCAATCCCGCAATCGCGACCGTTGCGGTAGAAGAGGGCGACGCTGAGCTTCCGTTGAATTGCGAAGCCGGAGAGCTAACACCAGGAAGAATCGGTGTAACACCGGCCGAAAGCTGCGCTAATTGTAGGTAGTTACGTCCGTTCAAGGGCAAATCCTCAACGGTTTGCCGGCCAATGACCTGGCCTTGCGTGCTGTCTTCTGTCTCGATGAGCAGAGACGCAGAGGATACTGTGACCGACTGGACGTCCTTGCCGATGGTCAAAGTGAAATTCTGTTGAGATTGTTGAGCCACCAGCAGTGGAAACGCCTGCAAGTCCTGCGTCGAGAAGCCTGCGCTTGTGACCTCCATCGAATAGCTGCCCGGTGGCAGTTGGGTGATGTGGTAAAGGCCACCGCTGTCCGCAACGGTGTGAAATTGGATACCTGTTCCGGTGTTTGTGGCGGTCACAATAGCGGCGGGTACTGCAGCCCCCGTTGCGTCCGTCACGGATCCCGAAATGGCGCTCGTGGTCTGCGCTCTGCTATTTTCTGAAGTCAGCAGAAAGACGAAAAATAAGAGGCCCCACGTCATCGTTCGCAGTTTTCTTGCGGAAACTGACTGTAGACATTGCTTGGAAAGCATTCTGCCCCTCAATCATTCGTCACCCAAGCTTCTAGCACCCGGTGCGAAACTTTGCCTGATTTTTTGACCAGCGAAGTCTATACATGCGGTCAAGGCTTTCGCAAGTGCTTAGTCAACCGACTACCCTTTAAGCTCTGGCGTGCGACGACCCAAGAGCAGTAGCTTCCTCGGGGCGCTACTTGCTTCCACTAGGTTCTTGCCTGATCCTCTCGGCATGACTGCAATATCGGACGCGCTCGCCGACATACGAAGTCAGCTTGTCAAAGCCCTAGCCCAGCATCTACCGGACGGCGACCTTTCGACCGCCTTGCCTGGCCCTACATTCACCGTCATCACGCACGTATTTTGCCATCTGCCAGAGGTACGAACCCTTTGTCACTCCGGTAGCGCAAGGCGAAAAAGTGTCAGCGTGAACGAAGTTATCGTCCGACCTACTGCTCAGTGGATCTAAGGATGGTGTTCAATGCTTTCATTGAATTGCCGAAGTGCGGCTTGTGCCATTTGATTCTCTTCCGGAAGACCGATGGTGATTCGTGCCCAGTTTGTGTAGGGCGGATGAGCACGGCCGATATCGACACCCGCAACACGCATGGCAGAAGCAAACTCGACGTGAGGCCGGCCAGTGTCGAAGAAGACAAAGTTGGCGACACTCTCAGTGTGGGGAAGATGCAGATCACGTAGCACCTTCAGCCATTGCGCGCGTTCCTGAGCCACCACGGCGCGCGTACGTTCCACCTGAGTAAGATCGTGTAGCGCAGCCTGCGCGGCTACAAGATTGAGTCGCCCGAGTGACTCTGCATCGCCCGCGCCTTCCTTGCGCAGAGCCGCTGCCAACGCGCGCGGCGCGATCACATAGCCGATCGGGAGTGCGGCCAGGCCATGGATCTTGTCGAAGGTGCGAAACACCATGACATTCGCACCGTCTCGCACCAGCGATACCGCCGATCGCATTGCAAAATCAGGTGTGTACTCGAGGTAGGCTTCATCTACGATGGCGACTGCGCGCTCAGAACTCGCCCTCAAAAACTGCTTGAACGACGCATCGTCACTGAAGGTGCCCGTCGGGTTATGAGGATTCACCAGATAGATTGCGCGTGTCCTTCCAGTGATCTTTGCAGCCAGGGCCGTCAGATCGTTTTGTCCCTGTGCGGTAAGAGGCACGCCGACACCAACGCCACCCACATGCGACGCCGCATCGACCAGCGCGAGGTATCCCGGTACTGAGTAGAGGAACTCGCCGCCCGGCCCACCCTGACTCCCGAGGTACAAACCGAGCAGACCCAGGATCTCGCCCAGAACAATCTGCTCTACCGGAACTCGCTCAAACGCTGCAATCTGTTCGGCAAAGCGTTGCGCCATCCCGGCATCCGCATACCGATTCAAGCGGCCGAACTCTCGTTGCATAGCCAACAGCACACTAGCTGAAGGTCCGAAGGCATTCTCATTAAAGCAAAGCCTGATAAGACCTGGCGACGGCTCAGTCGCAAACCCTAGGGGTGAAGCGAGAACACCACCCACAGCAAGCGTTGAGTTCTTCAGCAGAGAGCGGCGTGTGACATCAAGAGACATGCAAAGTCCTTTCGAAGTCTGGGCTCACTCCTTCGTCCATCCTCGAAGAAGACAGTGGGCTCACTCTTTCGTCCATCCTCGAAGAAGACAGACAGACACTAGAACGAGACCCGGAGGCCAAGCTGAAGGTATCGCGGGAAGTTGGCCTGCGTCGTGATCTGCCCGAAGCTGGCGCTGCCGAAAGCTGTATTGGGACCGCTGAACTGCGGCGTGTTGAAGGTGTTGAAGGTTTCGGCCCGGAACCGCGCGTTCACGCGATCTCGAAAGACCACGTTCTTGAATAGCGACATGTCCCAATTCTCGAAGCCGGGCCCATGCAGGGAAAGCGTTCGCGGCGCATTGCCGAAGGTCAGCGCTGTTGACGTGCTGAATGCCGCCGGATTGATATATCCGTTCAAGCGATCTTCAACACGTCCAGGCGTTCGCAGCGACACTCCTGACACCCGGTTTGGTCGCTGCACACCGTTGCCAACAATCGTGCTGTTCGGATTGCTGCTTTGGTGAATGGAGACGGGAAAGCCGCTCTGGAACGTGGGCACCACATTGAGTTGCCAGTGCCCAACAATCTCATCAACCCACCTTGAGCCCGTCGAGAAGCGCTCACCGCGACCAAGCGGCAGATCGTAGATTGCACCAACGACGAAGCGCAGCGGAATGTCGTTGACGGCATGCGCATACTCCGCGCGCAGATCGTAGGCGTTCTGCGGCGCTGTGATGCCAGAGCTCTGAATGCTGTTCGCCGTGGCGAAGGAATCATCCATGTTCCGCGAATACGTAAACGATCCGACGAGATTCAGGCCATGCCCTGCTCGCCGCTCCACCTTTACCAGCAACGCGTTGTAGTCGGCATAGCTGTCGCTCGTGTAGAGGTTGACAGAACTAAACTGCGGGAATGGACGCAGCAGTTGAGACTGCGCAACCGTAGCACTGCCAATCACGCCCACGCCGCCGTTGCCATAGAACGGGTTCGCGACCGACGCACTCAGTCCCGCGCCAAGATCGAAGTTCGAAGGATCTAACTGGTTGACATTGATCGCCCCGCCGCCGGTCGGCCCCGGAGACAGCTGTGTTGAGCGAGAGCCGAGATAGCCTACCTGCAGCGCGATGTGACCGGGTAGCTCGCGTTCAACATCTGCGGAGAACTGCTGCACGCGCGGCGCACGGAAGGCCTGATCGAAGCTGGTGACCGAAGAGCCAAAGCCTGTCAGCGCGCCGGCAGCGTTGCCGGAAGGTCTGGTCAAGCCACCGGGAAACGGATCGTCCAACGTACCAGCGGGTGTCTGATTGTTATCGTTGCTAGCCACATACTGCGTGAACTGCGTGTACCCCGGCGCTAAGGCCGCGATCGGATCGTACCGGATCGGCGCATAAAGAATGCCGTAGCCGCCACGCACAACCGTCTTCTCATCAACCTGGTACGCCGCACCGAGTCGCGGAGCGAACTTGAGTCGCGACAAGCTTCCGATATCTCGCGGATTACCGTTCACACCGGCAAACAAAATGCCGCCTGTCACCGGCGTTCCGCTCGCAAGCGGTGTCTCAATGCTTCGATCAAACCCGACCGCGAGCTGGTTATGATCTTCCTTCAGCCCGGTCTCGCTCTCGTAGCGAACACCCAGGTTCAGCGTGAGCCGGCGACTCACGCGCAAATCATCTTGCGCAAAGATTGCATGATAGTCGAGATACGTCTTCAGCTGGGTCGCTGTCTCAACCTGCCCGCTTGTCGCATACCCGAGAAGCAAATCCGCCAGATCGGAGCCGGTACCGTCGCCCGACACATTGGGGCTTGCCTGCGTAAAGGCTCCTGAAAACGTATACGTTCCCGGGGCATCGCCAAGGTCTTGGAAGTTCATGCGAATGCGGCGATACTCTGCACCAAACGTCAGGTTGTGTTTGCCGGCGGTCTTCGCCAGCGTTCCATTCACGATCTGTGACTTCCAATTATCCAGCGAGCTGGTGTCCTGACCAAGTTGCGAGAAGTTTCTGAGAAAGATCGTCGGAAAAAACTTAGCCTGGAGTTGGCTGGTGAGCGAGCTCGGAAAGCCGAGCGTGGTCGGATCGAAGCCGTTACTCACCTCAGCGATTAGGTTTGGAAATCGATTATTTCCATATCGTGCCGTTACCACCGTCGTCGGATTCAGAATCCACGTGCTGTTCACCTGCGTCGCATCAACCTGCCGATGAAACACATAGGAGAAGCTGCCCGGCAGAGTTCCTAGCGGATTGCCCAGCGGCTGTAACGCCTCGTAGAAGATATACGATCCACTCACCGTCCACCATGGCCGGATCTGCTGGTCGAGCTTCACCGTCACCTCCTGCGCGTGGTCACGAACATCGTCAGTTCCAGTGAAATTGTTCTGCCCTGTAGGCCCGCTGGTCTGCGGCAGAGGATAGTACGACGCAACGTTCCGCCCCACCGTACTCAACCTGCTGAGCGGGATTTGATTGTTCGCAAACGGAGTCCGGTGAATGGCGCCCCGCGCATCCGTGACCGTCCGCGTAGAGTCATAGATGGTGTTGAGCGAGCCATCCGCGTTATGGCTCTGCGAGAAGTCTCCAGCCCGTTCAAGCGCAGTCGGCACAGCAAACGACTCCGTAAAAGGAGAGGTTTGAATATAGCCTTCGCTAGCGATGAAGAAGAAGGTCTTTTGCCTGCCGTCATACACATGTGGAATCGAAACAAAGCCGCCGAGCGATGCGGCCCAGTTGTAGTACGGGCTGTCCGGGCGAGGAATTCCTTGACGATTCGCAAAGAAATCATTCGCTAGCCACGCTGTCTGTCGCGTCGCCCCATAAACAGATCCGTGAAACGTGTTTGATCCCGACCGTAGCAGCGTATTGAACACGCCGCCTCCCGTGCGACCGACCTGCGCATCATAGGTGTTCGCCTGCACTTTCACGTCCTGAATCGATTCAATCGTCGGAATCACGATCGGGCGATTATTCGTGTCCGTGATCGGCACACCATCGATGAGGTACAGGTTCGCAGCTACCGGACCACCCGCCACAGAGGTCGTCGACGTCCCATTCTGATCGGCGAAGCGAACGAACTGCGGACTACCTGTATTCACAAACGTTCCGGACAAACGCGCTGTCAGGTACGGGTTGCGGCCCAGCGTAGGAATGTCCTCCAATCGCTGCTGATCGAGATCAGTAGAGATCGACGCAGTCGATGGGTCAATCAGTGGAGCGTCCGCATTCACCTGCACCACATTGGTGGCTTCACCTACAGCAAGCGAGACATCAAGCGTCAAAAAGTCCTGCGTGGCCAGCACAATGTGAATTCGATCCGCCGTGCTGAAACCAGGCGAAGTCACATGCAGCGTATAGCTGGAAGGCCGTAATGCATTAAAGGCATAGGCGCCCACGCTATCCGTTGTTGTAGATCGCAGCTGCTGTGTCGCTTCGTCGGTCAATGTAACGTTCACATTCGCCAGCGTTGCTCCGCCAGCGTCGCTTATGCTCCCCCGGATGCCGCCGTTGAAAGTTTGCGCGAAGGATAAGGAGGAAAGCCCAAAGAGAAAGAGCGGAGCGGTAAAGGTGACAAGAGGCAGAGACAACGAAGATCGCGAGCGGGGTTGAGGGTACATAGACCTCCTCAAGCAACAGCTTGTTTTTACTGTGTCAGTTCGAGGGATGACGAGAGAACATGCCGTGGACCAGAGCTCAGAGGACGAGATCTACGAATCCACAGCTACCGATCAGCTAAGACCAAGGTCGTCTCAGAACCGTTTACGCGCCACCTCCTGCGTGGAAGCGCTCAACTCGCCATCGACATCTGCGAGGAACGACAACAGCGTAGAAACGTGAGGTCCATGCGGCAAGCGTAATGGCAATGTCTGGAACGGTCAACCAACATCCTCCACAAGCCTTATCAAACAACAAAGGCCTGTGCCAACCTCAACGTCGACCGCAGGCTCGTCGAGCTCACACTGGATCGGCCATGAGCTGGCATCGCCCGCTTGACGACACGTCAGCCCAGCGATACCTTGAGGCAGTGCAGACTCTCTCACAACTGTGTCGTTGTTGCCGCCCTCAGCTGGCCCCCACAGTTCTCTGTTTCTATACAGCCTGACGCTGTAGCGATAGGACAGACTGCTTACATCGAACACAACTGAAATGGAGTTTCGCCGTGAAGCTTTTCCCGAGCTTGCTTGCGTTGTCTTTCAGCGTTCCGCCCCACGCTCTTGCAGCGTCATCACTGGTCGACCAGCCCTCCTCGACCCCATCCATCACCGGTGTATGGCAGGGTCACGCAACCGTTCATGAGCAGCAGGTGCCGATCACCTTCCGCATCTCCAGGAAAGGATCAAATCTGGATGTGGCACTTCTCAATGGCCCTGCAGCTCATCCCGATGCGACTCCCGCCTCCTCCGCCACCTTCGATGGCAACCATCTCATCGCGTCGTTCGATTACTTTGCGCGGACACTTGACGCGACACTCATCGACGGGAAACTCAGCGGCACCTACGGTGCCTCGCATGCGACACCCAAATCACCTGCGCCAGTAGCGTTCCAGGCGACGCATAGTGCTTCGGAGATAGATCCCGTATCCGCGCCCGATGCACCTGATATCTCTGGCTCGTGGGAGATCGCTACGAAAAGTTCAAAGGGCGAGTCGGCATGGGAGTTTCGATCGGACCCGCCCGTCGCCAGATCTGCCGTCATCAAGACCGTCATCCAGCGTATCGATGGGGACACCGGCGGGCTCTGGGGAACTTGGAACGGAACCAGCTATCTCGTCAGCCACTTCAACGCAGCTGGCCCCGCGCTTTACTCCGTAACTCCTCAGTCAAATGGCACCCTGGTCCTCAGGAGCCTGCTCGCAAACCCCCATGCCTCCACGAACGCCGACTTGGTCGCGCGTCGGCCAGCGGAAGCCCGCAAAGAAAGTCTCGCCGCGCCCACGGACCCGACACAGCAAACAACCGTAAAAGATCCTAAGACTCCCCTGGCGTTCAGCTTTCCGGATCTCACCGGAAAGACCGTATCGAATACCGACCCTCAGTTCCGCGGCAAAGTAATCATCGTCGCCGTGGGTGGCTCATGGTGCCCGAACTGCCATGATGAAGCGCCCTTTCTTGTAAGCCTCTATAAGCGCTTCCACGGGAAGGGCCTGGAGATCGTGGGTCTGGACTTTGAGCAGGGCGACCCCGATACCGACACCGCGCGCCTCAAAGCGTTCATCGCTCACTACGGCATACCCTATCCCGTCTTGCTGGCGGGAACGACAGATCAGCTAACAGAGAAGATTCCGCAAGGAGAAAATCTCAACTGCTGGCCGACGTCGTTCTTCATCGGTCGTGATGGCTTGGTGAAAGAAGTTCATGCAGGCTTTGCAGGGCCCGGCAACACCGTAGGTCATGCGGCCCTCGAGCACGATGTGACAGCGCTCATTGAGAAGTTGCTGACCGAGCGCGTTCCAGATCAAACAGCAAGCGTGGCGAAGTGATCCCGGACCCGCAAGGCTTCCCTCGAACCTCGATCTTCTCCCCTTCTCACCCCCGGCGCCTCCACTCTCGCGCTGTCCGGATCGGTTGCACTTCGCTCCCAAACCAGCGATAGTTGAGTTTGCGACCTTGGACAGGGCCCTGAGGCTTAGAGCGCTCTCCGTCCGAGAAGCGGAGATGCTGTGTCCATGTCCAAGTCCTCTCCAAATGCTGCGCTCCATTCTGCCGCTGGTCAGCCCGTAACGCTGGCGGAGATTCTGTCTGCGTTGTCCTTCGCCCTGGATATCACCGAGGGCGCTCGTCCCGGTCACTCGGTCCGTACCTGCCTCCTGGGAATGCGCCTTGGCAAAGAGATCGGCTTATCTGATCAGGCGCTCGCCAATCTGTACTTCGCGCTTCTGCTCAAAGACATCGGCTGCAGCAGCAACTCCGCCCGGATGGCAGACGCCTTCGCCGCAAGCGATCAGATCGTCAAGCATCACTTCAAATTCATCGATCGGGAAAAACTCGGCAAACCGAACCACGAGGCGCTCACCTTCGTCTGGAACAACGTAGCGCCCACAGAGGGCGTGTGGGATCGCATGCGGCATGTGGTTCGCATGATCCGCAGGCCCGGCAATCTCACCGCCGAGGTGATCGAGGCACGCTGCGAACGTGGCGCGGTCATCCTGCACAAGCTTGGAATGGACGTCGAGACCTGCGCAGCGGTTTACTCGCTGGACGAACACTGGAACGGCCGCGGTCTCCCTGATCAGCTCGTCGCCCAGGACATTCCTCTGCTGGGGCGCATTTGCGCCGTCGCTCAACATCTCGATCTCTTCTGCAGCGAGTTTGGTCCGGAAAAAGCGATAGCCACTCTCATCGAGCGCTCCGGAAGCTGGTATGACCCTGACCTCGTGCGCGCAGCGCAAAGCCTTCACCAGCAGGGAGTCCTCTGGACGCAGTGTCTACCCGGCAGCGATCCAAAGGCGTTGCAACCCGCCGTGCTCGCGCTGGACCCCGGCAGCTCCACAACGCTTGCCGCGCGCGACATCGATCTGATCTGCAGCGGCTTTGCCGACGTAGTCGACGCCAAAAGCCCGTTCACGTATCGACACTCGGTGGGCACCACGGAGGCGGCGGTGCTCATCAGCAACGCCATGGGTCTCGCACCGGATCGCGTGGACGTCGTTCGCCGCGCCGCCCTGCTGCATGACATCGGCATGCTCGGCATCGCCAACACCCTCCTCGATAAGGGGGGGCCGCTCACCACCGAGGAGTGGACGGCGATCAAGCGCCATCCGGTTCTCAGCCAGGAGATTCTTTCGCGCGTCCGCGCCTTCAGTGAGATAGCCGTCCTCGCAGGACAGCATCATGAGAAGCTCGACGGCACGGGCTACCCCTTTCACCTCGCCGACGAGCAGCTCTCGATTGAGACGCGCATCTTGACCGTAGCTGACGTCTTCAGCGCTCTGATGGAAAGCCGATCGTACCGGCCTGACCTCTCCCCTGCCAGGATCCAGCAGCAGCTCACGCAGGACGTCC
This sequence comes from uncultured Acidobacteriaceae bacterium, assembly GCA_964235665.1. Lineage (GTDB taxonomy): Bacteria > Acidobacteriota > Terriglobia > Terriglobales > Acidobacteriaceae > Edaphobacter. The sequence continues at coordinate 378,415 of CAXSAY010000001.1, read as the reverse complement.
CCCAGCGTCTGGACGCCGAGTGCGTTGAGGCCGTCGTCTCCGTGCTGGATCAACTTGCGGGATTACCGCTTGAGGACATCCCGGGAGCCGCTGCAGACACGATGCCGGACATCGTCCCGACGGACCCGCCGCCTTTTCGCTTTGGAGCGGCTCTGCGCTAGGTGCAGGCGCTGAAGCCTTTGCAGAAGGTCTTCTTGCACGGAGTCAACTCCCCAACACCTCCGGTTCGTGCCTGCGGCATCACAGAGGGAATGACTGTTGAACGAGAGATAGGAACGCAGTTCGTAGCATTCCTTGCACAACTTCCGGATAAAGCCGCGCAGATCCACATCCTGACCGACTCCGACGCCGACGGCCTGCCTGCGGCCGTTATCCTGCTGAAAGCACTCCAGCAAGCCGGCTACGCGAACACCACAGCGGAAGTCCGGTTGAAGTTCGAATCGGCATGGTCCCCCTCTGCCGTGGACCGTCTCACCAGAAGAGCACCTGACGCTCTTCTGATCACCGACCTCGGAAGCCGCTCTGAGCCCATCCTCCCAGGTGTGCCAACTCTCCTGCTGGATCATCACCGTCCGCTCGGTACACCAGCCGGAGCCACACTCATCACCGCCTACCGCGAAATGGGTCCCGGAGAAGACGCACGAGAGATCCCGACCACCGGTCTCATGGCCTTCTACTGCGCCAAAGCTCTTCTCCCGGATCAGCATGAACCCTACCTGTGGCTCGCAGCCGTCTCTCTCCTGTCGGACCTCGGCGATAAGGCACCTTTTCCAGAGCTCGGCGCAGCCAAAAAAGAGTACGGTGCAGGAGCGCTTCGGGATCTCACTTCCCTGCTGAATGCGCCGCGGCGTACAGCCCACGGAGACGCGTCGTCGGCTCTCGAGCTGCTTTGCTTGGGAACGTCTCCCAAGCAGATCCTCACCAGCGCCGACCCCCGCATCGTCGAACTCCGCGACCAGTTGCTCGCCGACAAAGCGGAGATCGCCGACGCATTGACCCTCGCTCGCAAGCTGCCTCCCCGTTTCTCGACCGCCGTTCGCGACGAGCTCGGAGCGGACCTGGTTGCTGTTCGGATAAATACCGCCTGTCAGGTTCACCCGTTGGTGGCACAGCAGTGGCGCGCACGCTTCCCAAAGAGCGTCATCTTTGGGGTTAATACCGGGTTTCGGCCCGGGTGGGTTCACTTCTCCGGACGCGCGCCAGCCGGTGTCAATCTCATTCGTTTTCTCGCCAACCATCGCCCTGAAGGGGCAGATCACTCCTACGGAAATGGCCACGATCAAGCCGCCGGAGGAGCGCTCGAAGTGCCAATCTGGAATCACTTCATCCGCGAGCTCGGCTTCGGCGCGGAACTCCAGGTCGCCGACTAACTCACAGAGTAGCGCAGAGGTCATCTCTCATCCGCGTGTGAATCGCCACGCACAAACCAGCCAGAAGAAGAAAGTCGAAATCCATGCCAAAGAAAGCCATCGGCGGTCCCTCGAAGTCGCGCAAACCTGCAAAGAAAGCGGCGGCTTCGAAGAAGCCCTCAGCCAAAACGCTGGCAGCTGAAGACTTCGCTCGTCGGCTGGCCGATCCACTCGCCGCAGCCACGTTGCTCGAAGCTCAGCCTCACCTCTCCTTTCCTCCGAAAGCGATGAGGCTGGGCTTCGCCGTGAAGGTCATGGGTCAGCCAAACCTCAAGTCCAACGACACGCGGCGTTGGCAACAGTCCCCTCACCTGCGTGTCTCTCTCGGTTACCTCGCAGAGATCTTCGGCTATCTACGCAAGCACAAGATCCACATGTATCGAATGGCCTCGGATCTCGCGCCTTATGCCACTCATCCGAAGATGCCGCAGTTTCATTCCATGGTCCGCGACTCAACACAGGACCTCGCAACCCTCGGCCGTCTCGCGCGTGAAGCAGATATTCGCCTGTCCTTCCACCCGTCTCAGTTCATCGTCCTCAACAGCGAAAGTGACGATCTCACCTTGAAGAGCATGGCGGATCTCGACTCTCAGGCCGACATACTCGACCGCATGGAATGCGGGCCGGAAGCGATCCTCGTCGTGCATGTGGGCGGCACCTACGGGGATCGACGCACCGGACGCGAGCGCTGGATCAAAACGTGGTCACGCTTGTCCGAGCCTGTGCGCCGACGTCTGGTGCTGGAGAACGATGACATCCGCTACTCGTCCGCTGACGTCCTCGCTATCCACGAGCAGACAGGCGTGAAGTGTGTCTTCGACTACCAGCATCACTGGTGCTTCAATCCTGAAGGCCTTCCCATCGTGGACACCTTGGCAAAGTTCCTCCGCACTTGGCCGGATGGGGTCCGCCCGAAGATGCACTTCTCCTGCGCCCGCACCGAGATGAGGGAACTGAAGCGGCGCAACCGCAAAACCGGCAAACTCGAACAGGTTCTTCAGCCTCCCATCTGGACCGGTCACGCAGATTACAACAATCCCTTCGAGGCCATCACCTGGCTCAGATCGATCGCCCATCTCGACACAGATGTCATGCTCGAATCGAAGGCAAAGGACCTGTCCCTGATTCGGCTCAGAAACGATCTCGCACGTTACGCCCCGGAGCTCGCAACGCGCTATGGCATCGACGAGGCACAAGCCTCTGAAGATGTTGGAGAGCTGATCGGAACCGAGGAAGAGACCGAGGAGGTCTAGATCCCTTTGAACGCCACCGATCCTCCCGCAACACCGCAGACATCAATTGAAGTTCTATCTTCGAGTCGGGGCGTCGTTATGCCTTGATGGCACCGGCAAGCCGAGGGAACAGCTCATGTGCCGTTCCTTCATCGATGCGGACCTGCTGCGCCGCGTCGAATCCGCCAAAAGCCGCAAGGGTGTCCTTGGCCGCACCAATGGCCTCCGCAGGAATGAATGGCTGGTCAAACCCCATCATCAGCCGCGCCGGATCATGCGTAATCTGGATCGCGGAAAGATTGGGAGCAAAGCAGGAGATCGCCATGTCGTAATAGAGCGATGCGATCTGCTCTTTGAACCTCCGGCCAAGCTCTTTGCCAGCCGCCTTATCCAGATGGTTCTTCATCGGCGCAATCTCTTCCATGCGATTCGTCACAATCGGTAGCGCGCCGCCGCCATGCGAAACAATAAACTTGATCTCCGGGCAGCGTGTAATCGTATCAGTATCAAGCAGGCTCACCACCATCCGGGTGCTCTCGAACGGATATTCAATCAGCGGCGCAGGATATCCAAAATTAAGCTGGTCAATGCAGACAGACTCCGTAGGATGTACGAAGACTACCGCTTTCCGTCGATTCAAATCATCCATCACGCGAGCAAACGCAGGATCGCCAAGGTACTTGCCGTCGTAATTCGTCATGAGGCAAACGCCATCCATGTGGGCCTCGTCGAGGCACCAGGCTATCTCAGCCAGTGAAGCCTCGGCATCGGGCAAAGGAACTGTGGCAAAGGCCCCAAACCGCGTAGGATGCTGCTTCGTTAGGTCGACAAGCTCCTGATTCAGCACACGGGCCAGATCAGCCGCCTCTTTGCCCTTCCAGAAACGGAGACCGGGCGAGGAGACGGAAAGAACCTGAGCCTGCACGCCGTACGTATCCATCTCGGCGAGGCGCTGCGCCGCATCCCATGGATCCATCGGAAAGCCGATCTCCTTGTTTGAAATGCCAGCTCTCTTGATCGCTTCGATATAGGTCTTGGAGATGATGTGCGTGTGTACGTCAATCGTGCCCGTCGTCATGAAACTCCTTTCAGCTTTGTACGCTTCTCCTACGATGCTGGCCCTGCCTCAAACGTCAGCACCAAGTGCTTCCGTCCAGGGACCTATCCCTTCACTGGATCCGTCGGTCAGCCTTATCATCAGCGACATTCTCCAAGCAACGTATAGCAAGTCACCACTCACGAACGTCATCGAACTCGATCCGATCTCATCCTTCGGCCGTCTACGCCGCCTCCGGCGCTGGTGCCTGCGTCGGTGCCGGCTGGTTCGCCAATGCCTTCAGCGTCTCCTTCGCCAAAGGCCGCTCGTGCAGCAGCAGCTCCGCCGCTCGCACCCGCGGGTTTGCGTGGAACCAGCGCTGAAACACATCCTGCGAAAGAAGATTCGTCAGCGCTAGCAGGCTCATACCCTGATGGTGCGCCATCCATGACCGCACCAGCACCGGCTCTTTTCTCGCTTCGGTATAGTCCGCGGCTTCATACAACCCATACACACCCGTCCACCCCATACCTGCCATGCGCCGCAGATTAGCAATCGCCTCTTTGCGCGCAAAAGGCAGTGTGAGAAATGTCGAGTACGGACTGATCACCGGCCCATCCTCCGCGCCGTACTTCAGCGCCAGCGCCGGTATCCCGAACGCCTGATAGCCGTATCGGCCATTCGGATCCATCGTCCCGAAGCCAGACTCTGAAATGCCCCACGGCATGCCCTTCGTATGCGTTCGTTGAATCGCGATCGCCGCATCGATTGTCCGCGAAATCAGCGTGTTCGGGAACGCCCGCATCCACAGCGCTGGCATCAGGTACTCAAACATCGTCCCAGTCCACGAAAGCAGCGACGCCCGCCCATTCACCAGCACATGCGACCGATCCAGTCGGAACCACGATTGTTGCGGAATGTCCCCCTTCGCCACCGCAAGAAAGAACGCAATGCGCGCCTCAGACGCCAGCAGATCATAGCAAGCCGAATACAGCTCACCTGTCGCGCCGTCATAGCCGATAGACAACAGCTGCCGGCTCTCAACCAGAAGAAAGCTGTAATCCATCAGGTTTGCGTAGTGCTCCGCTTGGTCGACGATGCGCGCCACGTCCGCGCTCAGCCGCTCCAGCCTGTCAATCGCCTGTCGCAGCTCTGCCTGGAACTCGACCGCGAGCTGGTGCTCTCCGGATCCGTCCTTCGCCGCCGTAACCACAGCCGCCGTTCTCGCCTCCAGCTTCCGCCCATACTCCGCTCCCCGATGCAGATGCGGCAGCTCCGCATGCACCGGATCGTTGAACGTCGGGATGTCGTAAAGAGACACATACCGCGGCAGCAGCCACGGTGCGTACTCAGTGACAAACGCCACCAGCGCCACACGCCGCGCCTCCGCGTCCCGCGCGTGCCGTACCGCTCGTGCATCACCGCCGCCATCTGCTACAGGGGGCAGCGCCAGCAGCCATCGCACTGCCGCCCGCATGCCCTCCGCTCCCTTGCCGGAGATCTCCGCCGGCGGCGCTGTCGCCTCTGGATCGAGCAGCCGATGCAGCGCAACAAAGGCTCGCGTCTCCAGCAACGGCCGCTTCAACAGATCAAGCGCCCCACCATGCAGCGCGTACAGCGACGCCATCAGGTTTCCGCTGTCGACAGCGGAAACGATCTTGGGCGAGATCGGTTGAAGCGTCGCCATGTCGTACCAGTTGTAGATATGCCCGCGCTGCTTTTCGAGCTGCTCATAGGTCGTCAACGTGCCCAGCGTGGCCCGCGCAAACTCCGGCAGCGTCAGCAAGCCCAGCTCCTGCGCCGCCTGCCGTGCATTGAACAGCATTCCTAGGTTCGTCGGCGAAAGCTTCCGTACCTGGAAGACATCCTTCTCCTCCACGTTGTCCGGAATCAGCCAGTCGTTCTCCTCGCCGCCAAAATCCGCAAAGTACCGCCAGACCGAGAGCGCCTGATCATCAAGAAAGCGCTGGTCTGACTCCGAAAGCGATCCCAGCTCTCGCGTCGGCGAGGCATTCAGCCACCCCGCCACCAGTGGAGCGATCGCCCACAGCACCAGAATCGGTGACGCCACCATCGCTGCCGGAACATGATGCGTGGCCACGAGCAGACCCGCGATCGCCAGCGACAGCACCGGCGAGAGCTGCAGATACCGATCGAGCGACGTCTTCTTCCGACCGGCCTCAGACTGCGCCGCCGTCTCCCACTCCAGCAGACGCTTTCCAGTTACAAATCGTCGCACCAGCGAGCGCACAATCGCGTCGAGCGACAACAGCATCTGGTGCGGCAGAAACACCAGGTTCAAGAGCGCAAAAAACATCGACGTCCCAAACGTCGTCAATCCACCCAGCGCAGCCGTGCCGGAAAACTTCAACGCCGCGCGACCCAGGTTGAACCCAAGCTGCACCAGCATCGGCAGAAACAGCAGCATCAGCGTCACCAGCGTCCAGTACAGCGGTCCACCCGGCAGAAAGAACCACCCGCACACCAACAGCAGAAACGTCACCGGCTCCACCAGCGACCGCCGCAAATTATCAAAGATCTTCCATCGCGATACGGTTGTGATCGGGTTCTCCACCTGATTGCCCGACTCATCCGGCACCCGCCCGAACAGCCATTGCACAATCTGCCAATCGCCTCGCACCCACCGGTGTTTCCGCCGCGTATGCGCCGAGTGGTGCGACGGGTAATCATCGATCACTTCGATATCCGTCACCAGCCCCGCGCGGGCATACGCGCCTTCAATCAGGTCGTGCGACAAGAGCGAGTTCCGCGGGAATCGGCGATCCAGCACCTGGTGCAGGATCGAGACCTCGTAGATACCTTTGCCGGTAAAGATCCCTTCGCCAAACAAATCCTGATACACGTCCGAGACTGCCCGCGTGTAAATATCGAAGCCTGTCTCGCCCGAGTACAACGTCGCCAGCCGCGACCTCGCTGCCGACGACACACTCACACCCACCCGCGGCTGCAGAATCCCGTATCCCAGCGTCACAATCCGCGATTGCGGATCCACCACCGCCTGATTCAGCGGATGTGCCATCGTCCCGATCATGCGCGATGCCGTGCCGCGCGGCAGCTGCGTGTCAGAGTCGAGCGTGATCACATACCGCACACTATGCAGCACCTCCACCGGTCCGCCCTTGACCGGGAAGCTGTCGTACTCGTCCAGAATGAACTTGTTCAAGTCCAGCAGCTTGCCGCGCTTGCGTTCCCAGCCCATCCACGCACCCTGTCGCGCATTGAACGTCCGGTGCCGATGCAGCAACAGAAACTTCCCCCCTCGTCCCTGCTCGTACTTGTGGTTCAGATCATCCGTCAACCGCAGTGCCAGCTCCACCAACGCGTTACGGTCCTCAGGCTCAGGCCGCGCCAGAGAGTCCGGCAGGTCCGACAGCAGCCCGAAGTGCAGATGCGGATCCTCGTTCGAGAGATACCGCGCCTCCAGGTCCTCGAACATCTCCCGCACCTGGTGCTCTGACAAGAGCAGCGTCGGCACCACCACCAGGGTCGCTTCCTCTGCCGGGATGCCGTCCGTCAGGTCGAGCTTCGGCAACGACCGCGGATGCAGCCCCGCTGTCACGATGTTGTTCACCAGATCCGCCGCGCCCTGCGTCGCCGGCAGCAGCGCCAGAAACAGCGTCGCGATTACCGCAGAAAACGCATGATGCGGCACCAGCGGCGCAATAAACGCCACAATCAGCAGGACAGAGATCGTAAAGATACCGAGGATATAAAACTCCTCGTTGTTCGCCAGAATCAGCGATCGCAACCGATCGGCCAGCGGCGGATGATATCCGATCTCGCGCGTCAGCGCCGGAACCCCTTGCTCAAACAGGTAGTAGCCCACATGTGAAAGTCGCCGCTCTAGCCGCGGGTCTACCCGCGAGCCGCCGTTGGGTCGCGCAGCCGCCCCACGCGCTAGTGCCAGGGCCTTCTGCGCGACCTCGAGCTCACTCGCATCCGCATAGCGCGCCAGCTCCGCCACACGTAGCCGATACGCATCCCGCGTCTCTTCCTCCATCCGTCCGAACGCCCCTGCCGGGTCCGCCAGCAGCACCGCTGTAAACGGCACCAGCGGCTCCAGCACCTCGGGCCATTCAAACTGGTTCAGCCGCCGCAGGCTGTGCAGCGGCGCCGAAAACGGCGACCCCTCAATCGAGGGCAGCTCACTCGTCGGCCGCGGCGCTCCCGAGCCAAACACCTCATCCGCCCGGTCCAGCAGAAACTCCAGCTGTGCCAGCTTCAGCGCCACCGGCAGCAACAGCACCTCGCCCAGCCGCAGAACGTCATGGCCCTGCGCCGCCCCCACATACGCCGCCAGGCTCTCCGGCGACCACACGCCTCCCGCCGCCGACAGATACCCCTCCGCCAGGTTCATCACCCGCGGGATGGCCTCCTCGTCCGCAACCGTGACATACGGCAGCTCGCGAAACTCCGGCGCCGCCGCCGTCATTCCCTGCAGCACGCCCTGCAACGCGCGCGAGCTCTCCAGAAACTCCAGCTGCGGCGTCAGCTCCTTCATCGTCACAATCGCCCGGCAGCGCGCCAGTCGCTCCGTCAGCCGCGCCTTCAGGCTCTTCAGTCGCCCCGGCAGATGGTTGCCCTTCACCGTCGAGTGATGCGTCAGCTGCCAGCCCGCCGCCAGCGCCATCGCATGCCGCCGCAGCTCGTCGTCTGAGACCAGCGGCTTCTCCGGTAGCCGGTCCGTTGGCATCTCCGTCAGCGGCGCAGTCAACGGCACCGTCTGCTCTACCGCGCTAAACTCCTGCGACTCTGCCATGTCCCTCCGTTACCGCACTGCCATGCAGTCTAGTGCTTCAACGATAGCTCGCTGCCTGCATCTCGAACATCTCCGCGTAGAGCCCGCCGCGCGCCATCAGCTCCGTATGATTGCCCTCTTCCACCAGCTGTCCGCCCGAGAGCACCACGATCCGGTCCGCCATCCGCACCGTCGAAAATCGATGCGAGATCAACAGCGCCATCTTGCCCTGCGTCAGCTCCGCAAATCGCTCAAACACCTCCAGCTCGCTCTTTGCATCAAGCGCCGCCGTCGGCTCATCCAGAATCAGCAGCTGCGCATCCCGCAGATACGCCCGCGCCAGCGCAATCTTCTGCCACTCTCCGCCCGATAGCTCCACGCCGCCCTCAAACCGCCGCCCCAGCGTCTGCTCATACTTATGCTCCAGCTTGGCGACGACAGTATCGGCTAAGCTCTTGTGCGCCGCAAACTCGATCTCCTTTTGCTCGTGATCCCACTCAATCCGGCCGACCGCGATGTTCTCCCGCGCCGTCATCTCGTACCGCATAAAATCCTGAAAGATCACGCCGATCTCCCGGTGCAGATCCTCAAGTGCGTACTCGCGCAGATCCTTGCCATCGAGCAGGATCTGGCCCTCCGTCGGGTCATACAGCCGCGTGATCAGCTTCACCACCGTCGTCTTGCCTTGCCCGTTCTCCCCAATCAGCGCGATCCGCTCGCCCGGGTGCAGGTGAAAGGTAAAGTTCTTCAGGATCGTCCGGTTCGTCCCCGGATACGTGAAGCTCACATTCCGAAACTCAAACCCGCGCGTAATCGGCCGCGGCGCCACCGATCCATTCGGATTCTGGTCCACCGTCGGCTTCATCTCAAAAAATGCAATCAGGTCCGTCAGGAACAGCGCCTGATCCGCAATCCCTGACGCCGTCGAGAACACCATCTGCAGGTTCGAGCTCGCCTGCTGGATCGCCGTCGTCAGAAACGTAAACTGGCCAATGTCGTACTGCCCATGCAGCGTTCGCCAGATCACGTAGATATACGCGCCGTAGTACCCCAGCGTCCCGATGATCCCCAGCAGCCCGCCCACAATCAGCTTCGATCGCGACAGCGCCACATCCTCGCGGTAGATCTGCCCCGCCAGCTCCTGAAAGCGATTCGTAAAGAACTTGCTCAGGCCAAATAGCTTGACCTCTTTCGCACCCTCGCGCGACCCCGCCACCTGCCGCAGATAATCCATCTGCCGCTTGGCAGGCGTCTGCCGGAAGTTCTTCGCGTATCCCAGAAACGCATAGTGCGTCTCACCTAGAAACGACGGCAGCACGCCTAGCGCCAGCAGCAGAATCAGCCACGGACTCGCCACCGCCAGCGCGGCGGAGAAAACGACAGTAGTAATGATCTGTTGCAGCAACCGGCCCATCTGCTGAATCATCGCCAGCCGGTCCGTCGCCTGCACCCGCGCCCGCTCCAGCCGGTCATAAAACACCGGGTTCTCATACGTGGTCAGGTCTAGTCGCGCCGCCTGCTCCATCACCCGGACACTTACATACTGCGTGTAACTATTCGCCAAGAGCGAGTCCGAATAATCGATCGCCCGCGTCATCAGCCCTAGAAACACGTTCAGCCCAACTTCAGCCGCCACCAGGTGCCAGAACGGCACAGACCAGTGATACCCCAGCAGGTCAACAGACTGCGCCGCGAGCGTCTGCCCGCGCAACACCCCCGCAATCCCGTTGATGATGTACTGCGCCACCTTCGCGATCGCGAACGGCAGCGTCGCCACCACCAGCCGCAAGGCAAGGCCCCACGACACGGCGACACGGCTCGACTGCCACAAAATTCCGAGAACCGGCGGAAGATTTTTGAGCGCCCGAACGCGTTCGAGCCATGGACTTTCTGAACTCATCGAAGCAGGCCTGTCAGGTGCGCAGTGGCGCAAAAACTGCGGACAGGCGACATCCGCCCGTTTCGCTTAGGATACCCCGACCTCCCACAGACGTTGCTTTCCCCGGAAAAGCCCCTCCCACACCGTCCTACGGCGTCACCGTCATCTCGGTGTGAGCCGTCGCCGTCGCATCCGTCCCCACCCACACATCAAACGTCCCCGGCTCAATCGCCCGTGCATGCGTTTGCGGACTCCAGAACGACAGCTCGTTCGTGTCGAGCGGTACCTCCACCGTCTTTGTCTCGCCCGCCGCTATCGTCACCCGCTTGAAGCCCTTCAGCTCCCGGATCGGCCGCGACGCCGACCCCGCCCGCTGATGCGTATACACCTCGACCACCTCATCCCCCGCCACTGCACCCTTGTTCGTCACGTCGACTGACACCGTCGTCACCCCACCCGCCTTGACCGAACTCGTACTCAGCTTCGGCTCGCCCATTGCGAACGTCGCGTAGCTCAGCCCATACCCAAACGGATACAGCGGCGTGCTCAGCCCATCCCAGTAGCGATGGTCCGGATCCTCCGGAATCTGCGTCAGGTTCCGCGCATAGTTGATTGGAATCTGCCCCACGCTCCGCGGCCACGCAAACGGCAGCTTGCCACCCGGAACCGCATCGCCAAACAGCACATCCGCCGCCGCGTTCCCGCCCTCCGTTCCCGGATACCACATCTCCACCATCGCCGGCGCATGCTCCGCCGCCCAGTTCACGTCCAGCGGCCGTGCATTCAAGAGCAGCACCACCACCGGCTTGCCCGTCGCCACGGCCGCCTCCAGCAGCTCCTCCTGCCGGCCCGGCAGCGCGAGCGACGACCGGCTCGCCCGCTCCCCGCTCATGTCCTCCGACTCGCCCAGCACCAGCACCGAAACATCCGACTCCTTCACCATCCCGATTGCTCGCTTGAACTCCGCCTCTTTCTCTTTGTCGGTCGTCAGCGTCGGCTGCGGGCTCTGGAACTGCTCGTCAAAGATCGTCTTCGATCCGCGCGCAATCTCCACACCCTTCGCGCTGCGAATCGTCACCCCACTCGGAAAGCGGTTCCGGATTCCCTCAAGCACCGTCACCGTGTCGTCATAGTGCCCCGCCAGGCTCCACGAGCCCATCGTGTCCGGCTTTGAGTCCGCCAGCGGCCCGATCACCGCAATCGATCGCACCGACTTCTTCAGCGGCAGCACGCCACCCTCGTTCCGGAGCAACACTGCCGTCTTCGCCGCCACCGCCCGTGCCGCCGCCCTCTGCTCCGGCGTCACCATCTCGCTCTTCGCGCGCGCTTCATCCACATACGGGTGCTCAAACAGACCCATCCGGTACTTTGCCATCAGGATGTCTCGCACCGCCGCGTCGATCGTCGCCTGCTTTACCCGGCCATCCTTCACCGCTGCCGGCAGCCCATCGCGCATGGTATGGCTGGTCATCTCCATGTCGACACCCGCATTCGTCGCCCGCACCGCAGCGTCATCCGGCCCGCTCGCAAACCCATGCGTCGTCAGGCTCTTCACTGACTCCCAGTCCGACACCACAAACCCGTTGAAGCCCCATCGCTCCCGCAGCACATCATGCAGCAGCCATCGGTTCCCCGTCGCGGGCACGCCATTCAGATCCATGTACGCACTCATCAGCGAGCCCGCACCCGCCTTCACCGCCGCGTGGAACGGTGGCAGATACACATTCTCTAGCTGCTCGTCTGAGATGTTCGACTCCTCATAGTCCCGCCCGCCGCTCGCCGCCCCATACCCGGCAAAGTGCTTGATGCACGCCAGAATGTGATCCTTCTCGCCGATCCGCGCTCCCTGGAATCCACGCACCTGCGCCTCCGCCATCCGCGCCCCGAGGTACGGGTCCTCGCCCGCACCCTCCATCATTCGTCCCCATCGCGGATCCCGTGCGATGTCCAGCATCGGCGCAAACGTCCAATTAATCCCGGTCAGCGACGCTTCTCTCGCCGCCATCCCCTGCGCCCGTTCCCCCTGCGCAGGATCCCAGCTCGCCGCCAGCCCAATCGGCACCGGATAGATCGTCCGGAAGCCATGAATGACATCAAATCCGATAATCACTGGAATATGTAACCGACTATGATCGACCGCCTCGTGCTGCAGCGCGTTGATCCGCGCCGCATCCTTCACAAACAGAAACGATCCCACCTCGCCCCGCCGCGCATGCTCCTCCGGCGTCGCTCCATCCGCTGGCCCGTTCAGCGCCATCTGCGTCATCTGCCCGATCTTCTCCTCGAGCGTCATCTTCTTGAGCAGCGCGTCCACGAACCGATCCGCCGTCGGGTCATCCGGAATCGACAGCGCCACCGCCTTGCCTCCACCACCCTTCGCGGCACGATCCGCCGCCCCAGCCGCCACCACTGGCAGTCCCTGCCACACCACAGCCCACAAAGCCAGCGCAACCAAACGGCGAGAACCCAGAACAACGTGCATATGTAATCTCCAGAAACAGCATCGGCCAGCCCGTCTCAGTCTCTCCCCCGCAACCACCAGGGCATCACACGACGCAAACAGGGCGCTCCGTCAAGCCGCACAAGTGTAGACAAACGATTGTCCTTTGTCCACACCTCCTCCTCTTCCATCGACTCCACCGGCCGATCCCCCGAAAACACCAGAACTCCCGTCGTTGCTTGTGCTTCCGAGCGCACCGAGCGCAGCGAGGACCCCCGCATTCGTCTCTCACGACGGAGCGAAGCGACGCGAACCCAATCCCGCCCTTCTTTACGCGAGATCGCGAAGCCCTTGATACCCTCATCCACACACCCTCCGCATGCCCACGCGTCTCCCAAAGCGCCTCGCTTCATCCACCACCATCCCGCCGCGTCCCAGCCTCAAACTTCTCGCCGAACACCTCGGTCTCAGCCCCTCCACCATCTCCTTTGTCCTCAACAACACCCCCGGCCGGTCCATCCCTGAAGCCACCCGCGAACGCATCCGCGCCGCCGCCCGTCACTTCAACTACCAGCCCAGCCTCATCGCCCGCAAGCTCCAGGGTCAGCAGAGCCAGACCATCGGCATCCTCCTTCCCGTCCTCGGTGAGGCCTACCACTCCCAGGTCCTCTCCGGCGCCGGCGATCTCCTCCTCCGCGAAGGCTTCTTCTACTTCACCGTGCATCACCAGCATCGCGCTGATCTCGTCCGCGCCTATCCCGAACTCCTCCACGCCCGCGGCGTTGAGGGCCTGCTCGCCATCGACACCCATCTCGAAGCCCCAACCGGCCTGCCCACCGTCCTCGTTGCCGGCCAAACCACTCTCGCCGGCGTCGCGAACGTCAGCCTCGACAGCGACCGCGGCGCCCATCTCGCCCTCGAGCACCTCCACGCCCTCGGTCATCGCGAGATCGTCTTCATGCGCGGCCAGGCCGTCAGCGCCGACACCGCCGATCGCTGGCATGCCACCCTCGCCGTTGCCCGCACCCTCAACCTCCCCGTCCGTGAGTCCCTCACCCTCCAGCTGGAACACGACTCCCACTCACCCCCATCCGGCTCACTGGCCGGCTACAGTGGCATCCGCAGGATCCTCGCCGCCCGCATCCCCTTCACCGCCGTCCTTTGTTTCAACGACGTCGCTGCCATCGGCGTCGTTCGCGCCCTCCACGACGCCGGCCTCCGTGTCCCCGAAGACGTCTCCGTTCTCGGCTATGACGACATAGAGTCTGCCGCCTTCCACGTCCCCAGCCTCACCACCATTCGTCAGCCCCTCGAAGCCATGGGCACCCTCGCCGCCACCCTTCTCCTTCAGAAACTCGCCGGCGAGCCCACCGACTCGCCGCATCGCGTCGCCCCGGAGCTCATCGCCCGTGAATCCACCGGCCCCGCCCCACACCGCTAGTACCTCCGCACTCCACTGACGCCACAAGCGCCCAGAAATCCCGCTCCTGGTGCTGCGCATGACCCCGTGCCCTCGGGGGAACAAGGCCCATTCTCCAGTGTTGACAGCGCTCTCGCAGAAAGAGCACGATCTTTCAGGCGCAACGAGTACGTGTCCGGGAAACGTCCCTGGAACCCGTTGAGAGCTGCGGAATCGTGCCGTTGGCGATTACCTGAACTCCCCGTCCCCGCACCACCTTTCGGAGGCTGTACATGAAACGTTCTTCCCTTCACCGCATCAGGCGCTTCAGCCTGCAGGCCGGCATCGCCGCCTCGGGCCTGGCCTTCCTGGCCCCGCCCGCATCCGCCCAGTTCCGCGCGTCCATCCAGGGCACCGTCACCGACTCCACAGGCGCCATCGTTCCAAACGCCACCCTCACCCTGCTTGACACGGACACCAACCGCACCCTCACTGCCACCTCCAACCAGAGCGGCGTCTTCAACTTCAATGCCCTCGCCCCGGAGCACTACACCCTCACCACCACCGCCCAGGGCTTCCAGAAGAACATCATCGCCAACGTGCCGATCAACCCCGACGAAGCTAGCTCCGTCAACGTCACCCTGGCAGTCGGTGACACGGCCACCATCGTCAACGTTCAGGGCGACCAGGTCCCCACCCTCGACACCGAAACCGCCACCATCTCCGGCAACATCACCGACAATCAGATCCAGCATCTGCCCTCGTCAGGCCGTGACGTCTTCCAGCTCGCCCAGCTCGCTCCTGGCGTCTTCGGCGATGGCTCCCGCTCCTCTGGAGGTGCCGCCACTCTTCCCGGCACCCAATCCGGTACCAGCTCCGGCGGCTCTGGCATCTTCGCCACTGAGAATGGCCCTCAGGTCAATGCAAACGGCGGCCAGTTTGAGACCAACGGCATCACCATCGATGGCATCTCGACCGTCTCCGCAGTTTGGGGCGGTGCCTCCGTCATCACCCCCACTGAGGATTCGGTCGGCAACGTCAAGGTCGTCTCGAACCAGTACGACGCCGAAAACGGCCGCTTCTCCGGCGCCAACATCCAGATCACCTCAAAGACCGGCACCAACCAGTTTCACGGCTCCGCCTTCTTCCGCGCCCAGCGTCCCGGCCTTAACGCCTATCAGCGCTACAACGGCTCTGGCACCTACAACTTCCTCAATGCGGACGGCTCCGAGCGAACCCCCATCGAGCGCGGCCTGCTTCGTGAATCCACTCGCGCCAACCAGGTAGGCGGCTCCATCGGCGGACCCATCTGGAAAGATCGCCTCTTCGCCTTCTTCGCCTACGAGGAACAGCGCGACAACTCCAGTCTGCCCGCCAACACCTGGTTTGAGACACCCGCCTTCCGTGCGGCCAGCAAGCCCAACAGCATCGCCGCCGTCTACAATACCTTCAATGGCGCCGCCCCGGCAGGCGCGTCCCAGATCGACCAGAACTGCGCCTCCGTCGGCCTCGTCGAAGGCACAAACTGCCGCACCATCGCAGGTCAGGGCCTCGACATCGGATCGCCCCTCACCAGCGCCCTCGGCACCCAGGACCAAACCTACGCGAGCGCCAACGTTCCCGGCGTCGGCAGTGGTCTGGACGGCACCGCCGATATCGCCTTCTACCAGACGAATAACCCCACAACGCGGGTCGGTCAGCAGTTCAACGGCCGCCTCGACGCCGATGCCACCAAGAAAGATCACGTCGCCTTCGCCATCTACTGGGTCCCGCTCAGCGTTACCAACTTCAATGGCACCACGCGCACCTACAACCTCTATCACCACGAGCAGATCAACGACGCCTACTCCGGCATCTGGAACCACGTCTTCTCGCCCAGCTTGCTCAACGAGGCCCGCTTCAACGATGCCGGCTGGCGCTGGAACGAGATCACCACCAACCCGCAGGAGCCCTTCGGCCTCCCACAGTCCAGCGTCTCTCCGTTTGGCAACACACAGTCCAACACCCCCGTCATCGGCAATATTCAAAGCTCGAACTTTGCCTTCTTCGGCGCCCCCGGGCCCTCTAACTTCAACCAGCACACCTACACGTATAAAGACGTCGCCACCAAGGTCGCCGGCAACCACACCATCAAGTTCGGCGCCGATCTCACCCGTCTCTACTACCTCAATAACCCAACCTACTCCGCCCGCCCCGGCTACAGCTTCCTCAACATCTGGAACTTCCTGAACGACGCCCCGTGGAAGGAAACCGGCAGCTTCCTCAACGCCACCGGCACCCCCGGCACCAATCGTCAAGACACCCGCGTCAATCTCTGGGGCGGCTTCGTCCAGGACTCCTGGAAGGCCAAGCCCAACCTCACCCTCAACTTCGGAGTTCGCTACAACTATTTCGGCTCTTATTACTCCAAGGAAAACAACCTTGGCGTTGTTCAGTTTGGCCCGAGCCCGGCGACAACCTACACCGGCCTCAACATTCGGCAGGGCGGCAGTCTTGTCACCCCGCAGACCGCCAACGTCGGCCCTCAGTTTGGCTTCAGCTACGCTCCCGAAAACCTCCGGAGCCGGGTCGTCGTCCGCGGCGGCTACGGGCTGAACTTCAACCAGAGCGAGATCGCGATCCTCGGCAACGGCGGCAGCAATCCCCCCTTCGTCTTCCCCGCCGACTTTGAAAACACCACCGGCAATGGCCCAATCGATCCGCGCATCGTCTACGGCGCTCCCGGCGGAAACTCCGTCTTCGGCTATCCACCAAACCCCAACGCCATCACCCCGGTCAATGCCGCGGGTCTGCCACTAAGCGGCGGTATCTCCGTCACCGCATATCAAGACCGCCAGCCAACGATCTACACCCAGCACTATTCCCTCGATACTGAGATCGATCTCGGCCATCAGCTCGTCGCCACCGTCGGCTACAGTGGCTCCGTCACCCGCCATCTCATCGTCCAGTCCAACCTCTTCGTCAATGCCTTCGCCAACGGACAGGCGTTCAACAATCTGCTCACCGGCGTCGACTACTACGCCAATACCGGCAACTCCAACAACAACGCTCTTCTCATCGGCCTCAAACACAACCTCAGCCGCGACTTCCAGTTCGACGCCGAGTTCAATTACTCCCGCACCATGGATACCGGATCAGGTCCCTACACCGAAGATCCCTACCCCTACCGCCCGGACCTCGCCTACGCCAAGTCCGACTTCAACTTCGGCAAAGCCCTCAAAGTCTTCGGCCTCTATCAGCCGCATCTCTGGCACGGCAACCAGCTCATCGGTCAGGCTCTCAACGGCTGGTCGTTCTCTGGCATCTACAACATGCACACCGGCTTTCCCTTCACCCCCATCTACAACTCGCCGAACTCGCTCTACTACGCCGGCAGCGGCTACGGTCAGCTTCGTCCGGCCAGCTACAACGGTGGCGCAGGCAAGGTTCGCAGCAACGCGGCCTATAAACAGGGCAAGGCGAACCTGAACTTCCCTGACGCCGGTCCCAACCAGCCCTACTTCACCAATCCCAACAACGGCGTCTCAACGGCCGTGACCGGCGTTGCCAACGGCGCACCCGTCACCACCACCTTTTACGCCCTGCCCACCCTTCCCGGTGTCTCGCGCAATACCTTCACCGGCCCCGGCTACCTCGACTTCGACGCAACCGTCACCAAAGCCTTTGGCTTTCACCCCGGTCGCTTTGTCGGCGAGCACGCCTCACTCGAGGTCCGGGCCGATGCCTTCAACCTCTTCAACAACGTCAACCTGACCCCAAGCAGCGTCGATACCAACTACCAGAACAGCGCCACCTTCGGCCAGGCAGGCGCCGCTCTCTCCGGCCGCACCGTCAACCTTCAGGCTCGCTTCAGCTTCTAAGCTCGCTGGTCTGCAACGCACCTGGTTACACTCACCACAGGGGTGCACCTTCGGGCGCACCCCTTGTCGTTCCCAAGCCGATTCGCTGACCTGCTCAACCGAGTCGTCAACCCTTGACTGGCATCCGTTCGCTTTCCTTCCGTGCCATCCTTGGTTGGCGTCCGGTGTTCTCCTTGTCATTCCGAGGCGCAGTCGAGGAACCCAACATCTCGCCTCTAACTACGGAGCGCAGCGACGCGTCCCCATCTCTCGAAAAAGGAACCCCATGCCCAACCCGCACAGGCTCCATCTCGCCGCCGCCCTCCTCCTCACTACGCCTGTAGTTCTCGCCCAGGCGACACCAGAGACCCTCACCGTCGACGCCCACGCCGCCACCACGCCCTTTCCCCACGTCTGGGAGCAAACCTTCGGCTCCGGCCGCGCCATCCTCTCACTCCGCCAGAGCTATCGCGACGACATGCGCACCGTCCACGCCGCCACCGGCTTCCGAGCCGTCCGCTTTCACGGCATCTTCAACGACGATGTCGGCCTCTTCGACCCCGACGCCCAGTACAAAGACCCCGGCCTCGCCGCTACCAAGGTCGAGCAGGCCAGCCCCTACAACTTCTCCTACATCGACCAGATCTACGACGGTCTCCTCGATGGCGGCGTCCGCCCCTTCGTCGAGCTCTCCTTCATGCCGAAGAAGATGGCCTCCGATCCCAACGCCCTCCATCCCTTCTGGTACCACCCCAACGTCTCCCCGCCGAAGGACTACGCCGAGTGGGACGCGATGATCACCGCCTTCGCGGAGCACCTCATCGCCCGCTACGGTATCGCTGAAGTCTCCACCTGGGACTTTGAGGTCTGGAACGAGCCCAACCTCGACTTCTGGGGCGGCCGCCCCAACATGCCCACCTACTACGAGCTCTATGACCACACCGCGCTCGCCCTCAAGAAGGTCTCGAGCCGTCTCCGCGTCGGCGGCCCCTCCACCGCCCAGGCCGCCTTTGTCGGGGAGTTCCTCGCCCATTGCAAGACCAAAAACATCCCCGTCGACTTCACCTCGTCCCACGTATACGGCAATGACGACTACAAACACATCCTCGGCACGGATACCCCCGTCCCCCGCGACAAAATGGTCTATCTCGCCGTCAAGAAAGTTCACGACGAGATCGCCGCCTCGCCCTTTCCCCACATGCCGCTCTTCTTCTCCGAGTACAACGCCAGCTACTCGAACGAGCCCGACGTCACCGACTCCGTCTACATGGGCCCCTGGCTCGCCAACAACATCCGCCTCTGCGACGGCCTCACCGAGCAGATGTCCTACTGGACCTTCTCGGACGTCTTCGAGGAGCAGGGCGTCGTCCGCTCCCCCTTCTATGGCGGCTTCGGCATCATCGCTGAAGACGGCATCCATAAGCCCGCCTTCAACGCCTTCGCCATGCTCCACCAGCTCGGCGACCAGCGCCTAAGACTCGCCCCCACTGGCGGCAGCGCAGAACCCGACGACATTCTCGCCACCCGCACCAGCAACGGCTCGCTCGCCATCGCGGTCTGGAACTACGTCGCCCCGTACGGTGAAGGCGCCACCTACACCCCGCCGCCCGCCAACCCCGGACCCACCAAAGACGTCACCATCCACCTTGCCGGCGTCAAATCCAACGCCGTCGTCATCGTGCAGCGTCTCGACCCCGACCACGGCAACGCCGTCAAAGCCTTCGATCGCATGGGCCGCCCCGCCACCCCGTCCCGCCAGCAGATCGCCGACCTCCGCGCCGCCGGCCTCGCCGCCCCACCCGAGACTCTGCACCTCACCAACGGCGATCTCCATCTCACCCTTCTGCCGCAGACCCTCCTACTGCTAAAGGTGCAAGGCACGACGTCGTCACATTAGGGATAATGGAAAGGTACCCCTGCCGCGTCGCATCCTCTTGGACCGGCTGACGTCTTATCTGCCTGGGAGTTCATGATCCGTTGAGTGAGGATGCGCTGAGCCGCCGCACGGCTGCCAAACTGTTAGGAGGAGCGCTCCTCGCCAGATTCATGGCTGAGGCGCCCGCCCTCGCCCAGCCGCAATCCCCCGCCAAACGATCCACCCGCCCCACGCCACCCCAGCCCGCCCAGTCCACAGACGGTCTGTCGGACGACGAAGCCTACTCCGACCAGGACGACGTAGCCCCACCCGAAGGCCTCACCGCCGAAGACAACGCCTTCCTCATAGAAATGCAGCAGCGCGGCTGCCTCTACTTCACTGAGCAGACCGACCCCAAGACCGGCCAGGTCCTTGACCGCGCCATCAATCGCCGCTCTACCGGCGATCGCGACGAGCGCACCACCGCCTCCATCGCTGCCACCGGCTTCGGCCTCACTGCCCTCTGCATCGCCCACAAAGAGGGCTACATCGCCTCCGACGCCGTCCAGCGTCAGGTCCTCACCACGCTCGACTTCCACCTCAACCACATGCAGCACGAGCACGGCTTCTTCTACCACTTCAACCACGTCTCCACCGGCCGCCCCACCAGCTGGAGCGAGGTCTCCTCGATCGACACCGCCATCCTCCTGTGCGGCGTCCTCACCTGCCGCGCCTACTTCAACGACGCCCGCATCAAGGACCTCGCCACCCGCCTCTACGAGCGCGTCGACTGGCCCTGGATGCTCAACGGCGGCAACTCCTTCGCCATGGGCTGGTACCCCGCCACCGGCTTCATCAACACCCGCTGGGATCACTACTGCGAGCTCATGATGCTTTATCTGCTCGCCATCGGCTCCCGCACCCATCCCGTCCCGCCCAGCACCTGGGACGCCTTCTCCCGCCCCGAAGTCCGCTATCGCACCTTCGACTTCATCTCCGGCCGTGATCCCCTCTTCGTCCACCAGTACTCCCACGCCTGGTTTGACTTCGCCCGCCAGCGCGACAACTACACCAACTACTTCCAGAACTCCGTCACCGCCACCCGCGCCCACAAAGCCTTCCTCATGACCCTCAAGCGCGGCTACACCGACGACTTCTGGGGCGTCACCGCCTCCGACTGGCAGCACGGCTACACCGCCTGGGGCGGCCCGCCCATCATGGGCCCCGTCGATGGCTCGGTCGTCCCCTGCGCCGCCGCCGGCTCACTTCCCTTCCTCCCTAAAGAATGCGTCCGCACCCTCCGCTCCTGCTACGAGCGCTACGGCCGCGACGCCTGGGGTCGCTACGGCTTCTGCGACGCCTTCCATCCCGAGCAGTTCTGGTACGACCCTGACTGCCTCGGCATCGACGTCGGCATCGGCGTCATCATGGCCGAAAACCTCCGCACCGGCTTCGTCTGGGAGATGTTCATGCGCAATCCCGAACCCGCCACCGCCATGGCCGCCTGCAACTTCCGCGACGACGACACGGAAACTACCCCCGACACCCCCAAACCCACCGCCCGCCGCCGCCAACGCCGCCGCTACGCCACCCCCGCCGACACCAGCCCTACCACCTAGCGCTCGCCACCAAACCCCTTTACTGTCATTCCGACCGACGTGGAGGAACCTGCTTCTGTATCAGGAACCTCTACACCCGCCGGGAACACGGGTCCAACCACGTCTGCCGTCGCCTCGCACCCCGCTACCCGCCCCGGGGCCCGAAGCTCTCACCCATCCCTTGACAAACCGCCCCCACCCCCCTCGCATCCAACTCCCAAAGAAAGCGAGAACCCAAATCATGATCGACATCAACACCATCGAAGAGCACATGGAAGTCGTCGGCTCTGACGGCGGCCACGTCGGCTCTGTCGACAACATCGGCATCAAGCTCACCAAGAATGATCCCGCCGCCCACGGCCAGCACCACTACATCAAGCTGAAGTATGTCGACTCCATCGAAGGTGGCAAGCTCAAGCTAAACATTCCCGCGGAGCTGGCCATCGAGAAAGAAAAGGCCGTCGAAAACTAAGCATCGTCCACCAGAGCCCAAATGCCCGATCTGCCCGTTGTTCGGGGCAGAGTCGGGCATTCTTCCTTTAGCCTCGCTCGGCTTCCCCTACCATCCCCGCGTTCCCGGCGCCCCCTTGAAAGGTCCCGTCACCCAGCTCGTAATCCATCCGCCATAGAAGTCCCCCGCCTGCGCCGCCACCCGCTCCCCGTCCACGGAGCACTCGTCCACCTTGCTCGCGTAGATCGCCAGATAGTCCCGCAGCGCCGCATACGCCTTCGTCGGCGCCCCGTAGCTCCATGCCACCCCCGGCACCACCGCCACACCCTCAATCATCGTCCCATCCGCCCGATGCGCTCCATTCACATCGAGGTTCCAGTAGCTCGCCATCCCCTTGAACTCGCAGAAGCTTCCGCCCCGCGCACTCTGCCGCATCACCTGCATCGCCACATCCTCCGGCGGCAGGTAGTACACCGGCGGATGGCTCGTCTCGAGCACCCGCATCCCCCGCCGCGTCTCCGCCACCACCATCCCCGCATGCACCACCCGCAAGAGCCGCTCCGTCCGCTCCAGCCGCGGCGGCCGCGGATACGCCCACACCGACTCCTGCTTCACTTCCATACCCGACCACCTCTCCTGCGTCCTTCCTGTCAGTATCGCCCTTGCTATCGCAACTCTGCGCTATCCCAACATCCCAAGACCTTGCCCAGGCCGCCCTCTCCCTCGCCCGCAGTACACTCGGGACACACTCCGGAGCCCACATGCCACCCCTTGCCACCAGCGCCGATCAGCCCCGCAATCGCGCCATACCGAGCGCGGACAAACGGCTGGACCAGATGGACCGCCTCGCCGACATGGCCCACTTCCCGCCCCTCGTCAATGCCGGCGCCACCGCCAACATCCTCCTCACCATCACCGTCATCTTCGTCCTCATCCGTTGGCTCCCTACCAGCCCGCTCGCCGACGTCCTGCCCATCATCCTTCTGCCCACGCCGCTCCTCATCGTCGGCGTCTTCCTCTTCCTCAATCTCGCCCCCGTCCTCCTCCTCCGCGCCCTCGATGCCCGCAACGCAGCCACCCCGCGCCCCATCCCCACCCTCCAGTCCATGAACTTCGTCCACGACCAGCATCGCTTCTCTTCCTGGGTCTATCTCGCCGCCTCCGCCAACATGGCCTTCTGGATCCTCATCTCCTGGTCCATCTTCCTCTTCTTCCCTACCCGCACCGCCCTCCTGCTCACCCTCGCCGCAGCCTTCCTTGTCACCTTCTCGCCCGTCCTCCTTCGTTCCCGTCGCGGCTAGCCGTCCTCGCGGCGCGTCCGCCGGCCCCACCTGTGATAGCGTCCCTCTTACCCCACTCCTCTGGTGACCCACTCGTGTCCAGCACCCGCCCGCGCCTCGCCCTCCTGCCCGTCGCCCTCGCCGCCTGCGTCTCCCTCCAGGCACCCGCCCAGGCCGCATCCCAGACCAAGTCACCGACCGCGCCGCTCTACCCCAACTACCCCAGCGAAACCCCCGCCGCCCTGGAGCCGTCCACCACAGGCATGGACCACATCCGCCGCGATGTCATGATCCCCATGCGCGACGGCGTCAAGCTCCACACCGTCATCCTCGTCCCCGCCGGCGCCAAACGCGCCGGCATCCTCATGACCCGCACCCCCTACAACGCCACCGTCCTCACCACCAACACCCCAAGCACCCATCTCGCCACCAGCCTCTTCGGCTACGACAACGCCCTCGAGCCCATCATCTCCGGCGGCTACATCCGCGTCGTCCAGGACATCCGCGGCAAGTACGGCAGCGAGGGCGACTACGTCATGAATCGCCCCATGCGCGGCCCCCTCAACCCCACCCCCGTCGACGAGTCCACCGACACCTTCGACACCATCGATTGGCTCATCCGGAACGTCCCCGAGACCAACGGCAAGGTCGGCATCCTCGGCATCTCCTACGACGGCTTCCTCTCCCTCACCCCGCTCGTCCATCCCCACCCCGCCCTCAAGGTTGTTGTCCCCATGAACCCCATGGTCGACGGCTGGCGTGGCGACGATTGGTTCCACAACGGCGCCTTCCGCGAGCAGAACCTGCCCTACATCTACGAGCAGACCGCCACCCGCTCAAACGAAGCCCATTGGCTCTCCGGCAACTTCGACGACTTCGATCAGTACCTCCGCGCAGGCTCCGTCGGCGAGCTCGCCCACCAGCACAACATGGAGCAGATTGGCTTCTGGAAAAAGGTCTCGGAACACCCCGCCTACGACTCCTTCTGGAGCGGCCAGGCCATGGACCGCGTCCTCGCCGACCAGCCCCTCACCGTCCCCACCATGCTCGTCGCCAGCCTCTGGGATCAGGAAGATATCTACGGCGCCATGGCCGTCTATCGCGCGCTCCAGCCCCAATCCAAGGGCAGGAACAGCAATCTCTTCCTCGTCCTCGGCCCCTGGCACCACGGTCAGGAGATCGAAGATGCCAGCGCCCTCGGCGCCATCAAGTTCCACTCCGACACCGGCCTCTACTTCCGCGAGGCGATCCTCGCTCCCTTCCTCGCCCACTACCTTGAGGACACAGCCCCCGCCATGGACGTCGCCCCCGTCTCCGCCTTTGTCACCGGCTCGAACACCTGGGAGCGCCTCAACACCTGGCCCTCCGCCCAGAAGCCTGGGAAGGACCGCGACACCGCCCCTAAACCCACCCCGCTCTACCTCGAACCCAACAACCACCTCGCCTTCACCAAACCCGCATCCCAGCCATCCGCCGCGTCCACTCCATCCACCTCCGCCGCAGCTGCACCCTCCCCGGCCTTCGACGAGTTCCTCTCCGATCCCGCCAAGCCCGTCCCCTATCGTTCCCGTCCCTCCGAGCCCATGGGCTACACCCCCAATCTCTCCTGGGTCCGCTGGCTCGTCGATGACCAGCGCGAGTTCTCCGGCCGGCCCGACGTCCTCACCTACACCTCGGACACCCTCACCACCCCCATGCGCATAAGCGGCGAACCCGTCGTTAACCTCGTCGCCTCCACCTCCGGCACCGACGCCGACTGGGTCGTCAAGCTCATCGACGTCTACCCCGACGAGGTCGCCGGCCAGCCCGAGCTCGGCGGCTATCAGCTCCCCATCGCCATGGACATCCTCCGCGGCCGCTACCGCGAAAGCCTCTCCGACGCCAAACCCATCACCCCGGATACCCCGCTCCTCTACACGTTCGCCCTTCCCACCGCCAACCACGTCTTCCTCCCCGGCCACCGCATCATGGTCCAGGTCCAGTCCAGCTGGTTCCCGCTCTACGACCGCAACCCCCAGACCTTCGTCCCCAACATCTTCTTCGCCCCGCCCGCCAGCTACACCAAAGCCACCGAACGCGTCTTCCACGAAGCCACCCACGCCAGCTTCATCGACCTCCCCCTCATTCCCAGATAATCCAGCGAGCGCGTCTGCTCGCTAGCGTGGGAAATGGAGGAGTCCGCTCCCCATCTTGCTTGTCATTCCGGGCACCGCGAGGAAACCCCGCGTTCGCCTTTCACGACGGAACGCAGCGACGCACCAGATCCCCGGCAACCCTGTCCTCCTCGCGCTTCCAGCTATTGCTGCCCTGTCAACGCGGCGAGCGTTCCCCACCGGATCGACACCAGAGATCCGCATCCCATTGAACAGCCTCATATCTCTTCTACTTCGGGCAGAGACCAGCATGAGGTGGAGGTCTCTATGTCCCTGACAAGATCCGTTCTGCTTACCTTCGCGTTCACCGTCGCTCTCACCTCGCCCGTTATCGCGCAGACAAACACTGGAAATCACGACCAGGGTGGAAACGATCAACGGAACCAGAACCAAAATGGAACCAACCAGAACGGCACAAACCAGAACAGCACCTACGGAAACGGAAACAACCAGAACGGTATCAATCCGAACAACCTGACCGGCAACACCAATCGTCAGTCCGGATCCGATCGCAACGGAACCTACAACAACAATCAGTCCTCCCTCGGCCAGAACGGTCGTTGGTCCTGAGCCAGCCGGCATCGCGAGCGCAGTCGTTCCCAACTGCCTGTATACGTCCCGTGCAGCCTGCACGGGACGCCGCTCATCAGCCACCACTTCCCTCGACTCTGCACCCTAAGCAAGTGCCTCGCATCTGCCATCTGCCTAGGTTTTCGCTCGTGTCGAACCCTGCATCCAAACATCCAGGAGCTATTCATGAGCAAAGAAGCCAACATTGCCGCACAGAAGAAGATGGGTGAGATCGTCAACAGCTACCACTTTCAACAGCTGACTGAAGTCTTCGCACCCGGCGTCAAAGACCACGATCCAGCGGACGACCAGGGTCCCGGACCCGAAGGCTTTATCCATTGGTTCACGCAATTCCATTCCGCCTTTCCCGACTTCAAGATCGCAGTCGAGCACCTGGTCGCGGATGACGACAATGTAGCCTTCGCCTACACCATCACAGGGACCCAGGGCGGCCCGTTCAATGGCATCCCCGCAACTGGAAAGAAAATTAAGGTTCGCGGCATGCAGATCTCGAAGTTCAACTCCGATGCAAAGATCGTGGAGCGTTGGGGAGCGTCCCACGAAGTTGGCATCCTCCAGCAGATCGGTGCCATGAAGCCCGTCGCGCACCTCGACGAGGCCCCCGTCCTCTCCTCCCCGGCCTAAGCAGCATCCGTCTTCGTCAGCCCTCAAGACGGTCTCCGCGGCGCATCGCACGGAGACCGTCTTGACGCAAAGAGGCAAAGCTTCGATTCGGTACCTCCCTCCAGAGACAACACGCTTCGGCCCCTGTCATCCCGTTCATCAGAGTGCCCGGACCATTAGCCTGTTGACTTACTTGCGTCCTCGGTCGGCACCAGGAAATCCTCACCCCGCAAATTCGTACACTCGGCTCTCCAGCCGGCCATCGCTCGGCATGCGAAAACGTGGTGATTCCTATGAAGCTCCTGCTGGTCGCTCTCTGCGTCCTCCTTCTCCTTCGCCCAGGCCGCGCGCAACCGCCTCGGTGGCAGCCCGCACCCGGGCACTCTCAGGTGCTCATCTGGCCGGGCCCGCCGCCCGACGCGCGGCCAGTTACAGCGCCCGAAACAAGCCAGACAGACACGAAGGATCTCGTCGCCGGCAAGCCCTGGGTCTATCTCAACAACGTGTCCGAACCAACCATGACCCGGTACCCTCCACAGGGCGCAAACACCGGGGCGGCCGTCATCGTCTTCCCCGGTGGCGGCTACGAGATCCTCGCTATCGATCTTGAAGGAACCGAAGCCTGCGATTGGCTGACCGCCCGGGGCATCACCTGCGTCCTGCTCAAATACCGCGTCCCGGCTCCACGCTCAGCTCCAAACTGGGGCGCCTATCCGCAATCTCCCATCGCGCTTGAAGACGCCCAAAGAACCCTTGGCCTGGTGCGCGCTCACGCTGCGGAGTGGCGTATCAACCCGCGTAAAATCGGTGTGCTCGGCTTCTCCGCGGGCGGGCACCTGGCGGCGGCCGTCAGTGTTCACTTCTCCCATCGCCTGTACCCCGCCGTCGACGCAGCAGATCAAGAAAGCTGTCGACCCGATTTCGCCATCGCCATCTACCCCGGCCATCTGTCATTCGGCGACAAGCACCTGGCCAGGCCCACACTAAACCCCGACATTCGTCATCATCTGACTCCGCAAGCTCCTCCCACGTTTCTGCTGCAGAACGAAGACGATCAGTCCGACGACGTCAGCGACTCGCTGGTCTACTACATCGCTCTACGAAACGCTGGTGTTCCCGTAGAAATGCACCTGTACGCCCAAGGCGGTCACGCGTTCGGTCTGCGGCCCACCCGGTTCTCGTCGTCGCGTTGGCCCCGCGTCGTAGAAACCTGGCTGGCCTCCATCGGCGTCCTCTAGCGCCCCGGCTCAAAGAGCAAAGACACTTCGACCGCGACCAAGATGTTCCCTCATCCAAAGCAACAACGGCCCGCAAACACCCTGCCGAGCCGCACCGCAGGACCCTCGCGTCCGAGACCCTCGAAGCATCCTTACTCACCCCGCCAGCAACGCCAGCAGCCCCGCCTCATCCACCACCGCCACTCCCAGTTGCGTCGCTCTTTCAAGCTTCGACCCCGCCTCTTCCCCCGCCACAACATAGCTCGTCTTCTTGCTGACTGACCCTGAGACCCGCCCGCCAGCCGCCTCAATCCGGTCCTTCGCCACCTCCCGCGTCAGCGTTGGCAGCGTGCCCGTCAACACAAACGTCATCCCCTCGAGCGTCGTCGTTGTTACCCGCTTCTCCGCCGTCATCGTCAGCCCCGCCGCCTTCAGCCGTTCCACCAGCTCGCGATTTCCCTCCACCGCAAAGAAGTCCGCAAGCGCCACCGCCACCTTCGGGCCTACTTCGTTGACGGCCTCGAGCTCCTCCTTCGTCGCCGCCATCAGGGCATCGATCGACCCGAACTGGCTCGCCAGCAACCCTGCCGTCCGCTCCCCCACAAACCGTATGCCGAACGCCAGCAGCACCCGGTTCAGCGGCGCTTGTTTGCTCTTCTCGATCTCCGCAATCAACGCCGCGGCAGTCTTTTCCCCGATCCGCTCCAGGCTCGTCAGGTCGGCCTTGGTCAGCTTGTAAAGGTCCGAGATCGTCCGCACCAGCGGCTGCTTCGCTTCTGTAACTTCGGAAGTTGCAGAAGGTTCCGCCGCCGCAGTCGCCGAGGACAGCACCTCTCCATCCACTCCTTTCTTATCGTCATCCCGAAGGGATCTGCTTCTCTTCCCCCGCAGCGCGTTCCCATGGCTCGCCCCCGCCGACGCATCTCCCGCACCAGCAGCGGCCGCCGACGCACTCTCCGCCTCGAGCACCGCCTCCACCTCCTCGCTCGCCTCGCCCTCACCCGCATCCGCCGCCGGCGCCTGCCCCAGCAGCTGCCGCACGATCGCATCGCCCATCCCGTCGATGTTCATCACCCCGCGCGAGGCAAAGTGCAGCAGCTCCTCGCGCAGCCGCGCCGGGCAGCTCGCGTTCACGCACCGCCAGTCCACCTCGCCCTCCACCTTCACCAGCTCGCTCGCGCACACCGGGCACGTCGCCGGAAACACGATCTCCCGCCCCTTCCCGCGCTTCCGTCCCGCCTTCGTCGCCGCCGTGCTGAACACCGCACCCTCCGGCAGCAAGCTCTCCTCCGTCACCACCTGCACAATCTTCGGGATCACATCGCCGCCGCGCTCCACCTGCACCAGATCGCCGATCCGCACCCCCAGCCGCGCAACCTCGTCCGCATTATGGAGCGTCGCCCGCGTCACCGTGATCCCGCCAATCCCCACCGGCGCCAGCGCCGCCACCGGCGTCACCTTTCCCGTGCGCCCCACCTGGAACAGCACATCGTCAAGCACCGTCACCGCCGCCCGCGCCGCAAACTTGTACGCGATCGCCCATCGCGGCGCCTTCCCCGTGTACCCCAGCCGTCGCTGCTGCGCAATCGCGTCCACCTTCACCACCACGCCATCGATCTCATACGGCAGCGTGTCCCGCAGCATCTCCGCATGCTCGATAAACCGCCAAACCGCGTCAATGTCCTTCGCCGGCTTGCCATGCTCGTTCACCTTCAGCCCACATGCCTTCAGCGCCTCCAGTGACTCCGTCTGCGTCGTCAGCAGCGGCTCCCCCGCCGCATTCAAAAGAAAGTACGCAAAGAACTCAAGCCGCCGCTGCGCCACAATGTTCGGCTCAATCGTCCGGATCGTCCCCGCCGCCGCATTCCGCGGGTTCGCCGCCGCTGCCTGCCCCGCCGCCTCCCGCTCCGCATTCATCTTCAGAAATGCCGCTTGCGGCAGCACCACCTCGCCCCGCACCTCGAACCCCTCCACGACCACACTCTCCGGAAATCCCGCCTTCTCGAGCCGCGCCGCCGGCACACTCAGCGGCACCGACCGGATCGTCCGCACATTCGAGGTCACATCCTCTCCCGTCGTCCCGTCCCCGCGCGTCAACCCTCGCAAAAGCGCCGCAGATCCCCCCTTAACCCCCGCGAAACCCCGCTTAACCTCATCCAAAACAGCCTCTTTTTGCGCGCTTGGAGACCCGTAATGCAAGGCCAGCGACAGCCCATCCAGCTTCAACTCGCACACATACCGCACGGTCTCGCTCGCCGGCAACCCCGCCCGCACCCGCTCCTCCCACCCGCGTAACTCACTCTCGTCATAGGCGTTATCGAGCGACAGCAACGGTCGCGAATGCCGCACCTTGGCAAACCCGTCCTTCGGCTTGCCTCCCACTCGCTGCGTCGGCGAGTCCGGCGTCACCAGCTCCGGCCGCGCAGCCTCTAACCGCTTCAATTCGTTCATCAGCGCGTCGTACTGCGCGTCTGTGATCTCAGGCTTATCCTCAACATAATAAAGATGTTCGTGCCGCCGCAGATCCTCCCGCAGCGCCTCCACCCGGCTCTCATCCGAACGCGTCATGCCCCCGATTATAGGAGCGCCACCCCCTCAGGTATCCTTCTCCGAGAGCCCCTCATGGACCCCGTAACTCATTTCCTTACCGGAGCATGCCTCGCCCGCACCGGCTTCAACCGCCGCTCCCGCTACGCCACCCTCACCATGGTGCTCGCCGCCGAAGCCCCCGACCTCGACACCCTCTGGGCCATCCGCGGCCCTATCAGCAGCTTCACCCATCACCGTGGTTGGACTCATACCTTCATCGGCTTACCGGTCGATGCCGCCGCCGTCCTCGGTGCCGTCTGGCTTTGGCACCGCTGGAAGACCCGTCGCGAACGCGATCCCAACCACCTCTCCGCGAACACCCCGGCACCGCACCGCGAGCATCATCCCCGCAACCTTCCCGCGCGCTGGGGTCAGCTCTACCTCTTTGCCCTGCTTGCCCTTCTCAGCCATCTCCTGCTCGACTGGACCAACAACTACGGCCTGCGCCCCTTCTTTCCCTTCAACCCGCGCTGGTACGCCGGCTCCTTTGTCTTCATCGTCGAACCCGTCCTGCTCGCCTTCCTTGTCATCGGCTTGGTCGCCCCGGTCCTCTTC
Organism: uncultured Acidobacteriaceae bacterium; assembly: GCA_964235665.1. Lineage (GTDB taxonomy): Bacteria > Acidobacteriota > Terriglobia > Terriglobales > Acidobacteriaceae > Edaphobacter. The sequence continues at coordinate 347,530 of CAXSAY010000001.1, read as the reverse complement.
GGCCTCGTCAACTCTGAAATCGGCGCCCGCCGCCAACCCTTCCGCGGTCGCGGTTGGGCCATCGCCGCCCTCGGCGGCGTCGTCCTGCTCTGGAGCCTCCGTGGTTATGAGCGCCTCCGCGCCGAAGACCTCGCCCGCGCTGCTGACTATGGCATCGTCGAGATCCGCCGCTCAACCGTCAGCCCTTACCCCATCAATCCATTTGCGTGGCACGGCGTCGTTGAAGCACCCAACTTCTTTCAGCTCTCTACCGTGGACAGCCTCTCCGGCCAGGTCGCCACCAGCGAGCAGGAAGATCGCCTGTACAAGCCGCCAGAGACCCGCGCCACCCTCGCCGCCAAGCAGAGCCCTCTCGGCCACGCCTATCTCGATTGGTCGCCCTTCCCCCTCGTCACCGAAAGCTCCCAGCCCACATCCGACGGCCTCACCACCATCGACCTTCGCGATCTCCGCTTCGCCTACGACACCATCGGCATGCACGGCAGGCAGGAGCCGCCGCTCAGCGGTGAGGTCCTCGTCAACGAGGAAGGTGAAGTCGTCCGCATGTCACTCGACGGCCGCACCGGCAAGTAAGCGCGCGGCCACCGAACCCTCAAACTCACATGCCCGCCTATCTTGCCCTCATCGCCGCCGTTCTCAGCCGTCTCTACCCGCACGCCATGCACGGCATCGGTCTCAACGTCACCGCCGTCGGTGGCTCGCTGCTCTTCTTCGGCTCGCGCCGCCCCCGCCGCGAGATCCTCATTGCCGCCCTCGTCCTCGCGGCCACCGACGGCTATCTCACAACGGCCGTCTTCCGCTTCCCCTTTCATCTTCGCGACTACGCCCTCACCTGGCTCTGGTACGCCGCCGTGCCCCTCCTCGGCCGTCTCCTCTTCCGCTCCTCCTCAGACTCAGCAGACCGCCGGAGACCCCTGTTTCTGCGCTCGGTCACCGCCATCATGGTCACATCCACCAGCTTTTATCTCGTGAGCAACTTCGCCGTCTGGGCGCTCGGAAGCCTCTATCCCCACACCGTCGCGGGTCTGGACGCCTGCTTTCTCGCGGCCCTCCCCTTCTTTCGCAACGACTTCGCCGCCACCGCCGGAACCGTGCTCTTCCTCTTCGGCCTTCCAGAGCTCGCCCGCAGGTTGGTGCCACAGACCGCCGTCCCAGGCGATCCCGCCTGATCCCGCAGCTGCCCTCTAAGCCTCCTCTTCGATTGGCAGCGCCGTTCCCCGTCGCCGATCAAAGATCCGCCGCACCACCAGGAACACCATCAGCAGCACAACCAGCCCGACAGCCGCCACGATCAACCCCGAATGATCATGGAAGGCGTGCGCGACTGTATGCACAATCGTCGGCCCATACCATCGCGTGATCAGTGCAAACAGCAGGAATCGGATGAACTTACCCGCGAAGATGGCCGACGCAAACAGCAGCGGCTTCATCTCAAACACGCCTGCCGCCAGTTCAAACAGCTTCAGCGGCATCGGGGGCGGCACCATCGCCGGAATCATGATCACCAGGAACTCCTGCTTCTCAAACCGGTTCCGCAGCTTCTCGTAGCGCTCCCGGTTGATCCGCTTCAGCAGAAAGAGCTCTCCCCCAGCCCGCCCAATGAAGAACGGAATCAGGCTCCCCAGCGCCGATCCCAGAGCCGCGGCAAAGGACAACAGCAGCAGCTTGCCTGGATCCGCCGCGACATAGCCGACCAGCACCAGATCCATGGTGGGCGGCACAGGAAACAGGCCGCTGTCGATAAAGGCCAGACCGCCCAGGCCCCAGACGCCGAGCGGCTTTAGGAGTGCCAGCGTCCAGGCGCTTCCTTTGTGGAACCAGATAACCGGATGAAGTTTCACAGCACCTCAAGCGCCAGTTTACAGTTCTGCCGCGAGCCCTCAAGCCGTCACACGTGCTCAGTCCGCAGCAGGCGTTCGTTCCGGAAGAGGCATTGCCGGCGAGGCCGCTGACGTGCTCACGTGCCTCGTTCGTCCCGCCAGCAGATCCACAGCATGGCCAAGCAGCGGCAAGATCGCGGCCAGGGACACCGTGGCTCCGTTCGGGCTGCCCGGCAGATTCACGACCAGCATCTGCCCCACCGTTCCCGCAACACCGCGACTTAGCGCCGCCAGTGGCGTCGCCTCCAGGCTGGCCGAGCGCATGCGCTCTGGAAGACCGTCCACCATCCGATCGCAGACCAGCCGTGTCGCCTCCGGCGTCACATCGCGCGGCGCCAGGCCAGTGCCCCCCGTAGTCAGAAGGAGCGCGACACCGTCCGCCGCGCCCGCGCGCAAAGCCGCCGCAATCTCCCCGAGCTCATCCGGCAGCAGACGCCGTTCCATCGCGGCAACACCCGCATCGCGCAACATCGTCTCCACCGCAGGTCCGGAGATATCTTCCTGCTCGCCCCGCATGCAGCGATCGCTTACCGTCAACACCCGCACGCGCACGCCGCGTAGCGCCAGCTCTTGCGACTCAGTTCCCATCGTGCTCCCATCTCCGTCGCGGGCGTGGCTATCCATCGGGGTTCACCCTGCGCTTCCGCTTAGGAACGCGATGGCCTACGCCAGGTTGCATCGTAGAAGATGAGAAGATAACAGAGCGGGAACGATGATCAGGCCGCGCCATCCGTCATACGGGTGACGTCTTCACGCACAGTACGACCGCACCCTCTCACCAAACGATATGCCGATCCTGGAAACGCCACCGAATCCGGCTACCCCGCCTCCGACCGAGAAGATCCGAACCGGTCGCTACGCTGACCTGGATCCGCATGAGCTGATCTATCTGCTCGATGAGGTGAATGACGATCGAGCCCGCGCCCGCTTTCGCGAAGCCATCTACATCTCGATCATCGTCTGGCTGGCAATCGGCTGGTTTATCTTCTACGGCCCGCAGGTCATCTTCCATCAGCCCCGCCTGATCAATCCGGCAGATGTGCTCAAACAGCGCGATCGCGAGCTGACCTACCTCGATCTCCCCAAAGACATCGCCAAGCAGCTGCCGCGCAAGCCCACCAACGTCCTCAGCGACAAAGACCGCACGCAGCAGACGGCTCACCCATCCCTCGACCGCAAAACGCTCGAGCAGCTCCAAGCCATGCGTCGGGCCGGTTCGCCCGGCGCCGCCACTCCGCTGCCGAAAGCCCCCGAGCCGCAGCCCTCCGCCACGCCACCCGCTCCCCAGCCGCCAGCCCCGCAGCCGCAGCGAGCCCAACAGCAGCCTCCTCTGGTCGATACGCCACATCCGCAGCCGCAGCAGCAGGCCATGACCGAAGCACCGCGTCCCGCACCCACCAAACCCAACTTCTCGCAACCCACGCAGACCGCCGGCGAGGCCGTTCGCCAGGCCGCACGCGATGCCGCGCAGGCCGGACAGGGCGGCAACTACGGCAACGGCCTCCCTGTCGAGCACCAGGGCATGAACACCGGCGTCGACGTCCTCTCTGACACCATGGGCGTCGACTTCAATCCCTACCTGCGCCGCATCCTGCACGAGATCTACACCACCTGGCTGCCACTCATCCCGGAGGAAGCCCGGCCGCCGCTGAACAAGCAGGGAACCACCCTCATCCGCTTCTCCATCCTGCCTGACGGCCACATTGGCGCCATGACCCTCGACGGCTCGTCCCATGACGACGCCCTCAACCGCGCCGCCTGGGGCTCCATCACCGGCGTCGGCCAGTTCCCCCCACTCCCCAAGGAGTTCCACGGTCCCAACCTCGAACTCCGCATCCATTACCTCGTCAACAAAGATCCCTCCGCACAGTGAGTTCCATGGCCCGCGATCCCGAGGAGCACTCGTTGCGGGAATCCGCGGAGCGCCGCCAGCAGCTGCGCGGCCTGCTCTATCTCGCCCTCGCCGCCATCCTGTTTGTCCTCCTTCGCTTTGGCCCGGCCCGCGTCTTCACCCCTGGCTGGTGGCGTCTCTGGTAGACCGCGCGGCGCAGCAGGCGGCCCTGCACCACGATGAGCCTGTACTGCCATCCGCAACCGCCAAGGATCGAACGCAAGATCCGCCCCTGGTCGTCCTTGTCGGTCCCACCGGCAGCGGCAAGACCTCCCTCGCCGTCCGCCTCGCCGAGCACAGCTCCGGCGAGATCATCAGCTGCGACTCCGTCGCCGTCTACCGCGCCATGGAGATCGGCACCGCCAAGCCCACCGCCGAAGAGCGCGCCCTCGTCCCGCACCACCTGCTCGACGTCGTCGACCCCGACCAGCCCTTTACCGCCGGCGACTGGAGCCGTCTCGCCCGCGAGGCACTCGCCGGCATCTCCGCCCGCGGCCGCCTGCCCATCATCGCCGGCGGCACCGGCCTCTATCTGCGTGCGCTGCTCGACGGCCTCTTTCCCGCCCCGCCCGTCGACCCCGCCCTCCGCGACCGCCTGCGCTCGCTCGCCACCCGCCGCGGCGCCCCCGCCCTCCATCGCCTGCTCGCCCGCCTCGATCCGCGTGCCGCCGCCGCCATCCACGCCAACGACATCCCCAAGATCGTTCGCGCCGTCGAGGTCTCCTGGTCCGCCCGCCGCCCGCTTACAGACCAGTGGGCCGCCGGTCGAAACGCTCTGACCGGCTTCCGCATCCTGCGCCTCGGCCTCGCCGCCCCCAGGCCGCGCCTCTACGACCGCATCAATCGCCGCGCCGCCGCCATGTTCGATCGCGGTCTGGTCGCCGAAACCTCCCTGCTCCTCGATCGCTTCGGCGACAGCTGCCGCCCGCTCGGCTCACTCGGCTACGCCGAGGCCGTCGAAGTCCTGCGCGGCACCCTCACCGGCTCAGCCGCCGTCACCCGCGCTCAACAGGGTCATCGCAACTACGCGAAACGCCAGGGCACCTGGTTCCGCAAAGATCCCGCCATCCATTGGCTCGGGGGCTTCGGCGACGAGCCAGACACCCTCGCCGCCGCACTCGCCGAGGTTCAAGCCTTCCTGCACGCATAAGCCCCGCCCCGCACGCGCCCGGACGAACTCACCTCAGCAGCCACAACGGCCAGCAAGGGAGCCCGGACGCGGCTCCTCTGCCCTGCTTGGGATGAAGCTCGGGCCCGACCGCATGCATCCAACAAGACGAGACAGAAGGAGTACGACATGGCAGGCACAAGCGAAACGGCAATTCTGGCAGGCGGTTGTTTCTGGGGTGTGCAGGAGCTTCTCCGCACCTATCCAGGCGTGCTCTCGACCCGCGTCGGCTACACCGGCGGCGAGGTCCGGAACGCCACCTATCGCAACCACGGCAATCACGCCGAGGCCGTCGAAATCGTCTTCAACCCGGAGAAGATCAGCTTCCGCAAAATCCTCGAGTTCTTCTTCCAGATCCACGACCCCAGCACCCCCAACCGCCAGGGCAACGATCGCGGCGCCAGCTACCGCTCCGCCATCTACTTCACCAGCGACGAGCAGAAGCGTGTCGCGGAACAGACCATCGCCGACGTCAACGCCTCCGGTCTTTGGCCGGGCAAGGTCGTCACCGAAGTGGTCGCCGCCGGCCCCTTCTGGGAAGCAGAGCCCGAGCACCAGGACTACCTCCAGCGCATCCCGCACGGCTACACCTGCCACTGGATCAGGCCCAACTGGAAGCTCGAGCCCGCCACCGAACCCGCAACCGTCTAGATCCCCCAACATCCGCATAGACCCCGGCCCGCCGCCAAGGCGGGTCGTCTTGCATCCGGTGCGTCTGGCGTACCATTTATCCATGAGCACTGAAGTCGCCGACGCCGGCACCCAGACCACTGCCCCCGCTCCCCCCGATCCCGCCACTCGTCCTCAGCTCTCCCACCTCACCGCTGCGCTTGACGACCTCCGCGCCCGCGGCACCTACTTCCGCCTCCGTGTGCTCGACGATGAACAGGCCCCCGTCTGCACCTACGACGGCAAAGAGGTCATCAATCTCGCCAGCAACAACTACCTCGGCCTCTGCAACCACCCCAAGCTCCGCGAAGCCGCCATCGCCGCTACCCGGCAGTTCGGCGTCGGCTCCGGCGCCGTCCGCACCATCGCCGGCACTATGCGCATCCACATGGAGCTCGAAGAGAAGATCGCCCGCTTCAAAAACGTCGAGGCCTGCGTCGTCTTCCAGTCCGGCTTCACCGCCAACGCCGGCACCGTCTCTTCCATCCTCGGCAAGGGCGACTTCATCCTGTCCGACGAGCTCAATCACGCCTCCATCATCGACGGCGCCCGCCTCTCCGGCGCCAAGATCAAAGTCTTCCGCCACAAAGACGTTGCCCACGCCGAAGAGCTCCTCAAGGAGATCGAGAACGAGCCCGGCCGCAAGCTCATCATCACCGACGGCGTCTTTTCAATGGACGGCGACATCGGCCCCGTCGACCAGCTCGCCGCCCTTGCCGAGCGATACAACGCCATCATGATGGTCGACGACGCCCACGCCTCCGGTGTTCTCGGCCGCAACGGGCGCGGCTCCGTCGATCACTTCAACATCCACGGCAAGGTCGACGTCCAGGTCGGCACCTTATCCAAGGCCATTGGCGGCCTCGGCGGCTACGTCTGCGGCTCGCGCGACCTCATCGACTACCTCTACCACCGCGCCCGTCCCTTCCTCTTCTCCACCTCGCACCCACCCTCGGTCGCCGCCACCTGCATCGCCGCCTTCGACATTCTCGAGACCGAGCCCGAGCGCATCGAGCGCCTCTGGTCCAACACCCATTACTTCCAGGCCGAACTTCGCAACGCCGGCTTCGATATCGGCGGGGTCTCCACCCCGGCCAGCGAAACGCCCATCACCCCCATCATCCTCGGCGACGGCCGCCAGACCATGGCCTTCTCCCGCGCCCTCTTCGACCGCGGCGTGATGGCCACCGGCATCGCCTTCCCCACCGTCCCCGAAGGCAAGGCCCGCATCCGCTGCATCGTCACCAGCGAGCACACGCGCCCCCAGCTCGATCAGGCGCTTGAAACCATCCACTCCGTCGCTCGGGAGACAAGCGTCCTTTGATGCCGTCCCTTTCTTTGCTACCCCGCAGAACACTCCATCGGCGTCTTCCTGCAACTCCTGCCGGTCAATCGCGTCTCTTCTACGTGCCCCTCTTTCTAAAAACCATCCACGCGCCACGCGCGCTCTCTCTGCTGTCCGGGCTCGGTTGTCTCGGCATCGCCTCCGCGGTCTTCGCTCAAACGGTTCCAGCCGTTGGGGCGCCTGGAATCAAACAGATCCCGCAGGCCACCCAGCCGGAGCTTCTCCCGTCGTCCTCGCCCGTGTCCGTCGAGACCGCTACGGCCGATCTGCCGAACGCTCCCGGTTTCTCCTCCTCCGTCACAGCCGATCCGCAGCAGACCACAGCTCCCGCCACGCCCACCTCTGCTCCGAACGCCCCGCAGACCGTACCCGCAGGCTCCCCACCGCAATCTGGCGGGCAGACCAAGCGCATCCTCGGCGTGATCCCCAACTACCGCTCCGTCTCCGCCGATCAGCATCTCCCGGCTCAGACCGTCAAAGACAAGTTCGTTGCCGCCGGGCACGACTCCTTTGACTACGGCTCCTTTGTCCTCGCCGCCGTCCAGGCCGGCTTCTCGATCGAAGGCAACTCCTACCCCGAGTTCGGCAAAGGCGTCCTTGGCTACGGTCGCTACTACTGGCGCACCCTGCTCGACACCGCCGATGAAAACTTCATGGTCGGCGGCGTTCTTCCGTCCGTTCTCCACCAGGACTCCCGCTTCTACACGCTCGGACACGGCAGCATCCCCCATCGTCTCCTGTACGCCTCGACCCGCGTCCTCATCACCCGCGGCGATAGCGGCGCACCGCAGGCAAACTTCTCAGAGATCATCGGCGCCGGTGCGGCCGCAGGCATCTCCTCCACCTACTATCCCGAGCGCTATCGAACCTGGACCAAGGTCGGCCAGAAGTGGCTCACCAGCGTCCTGATCGACGGTGCGAACTTCTCTTTCAAGGAGTTCTGGCCGGACATCAACGAGCACCTTCTGCATGGTCGTGGTGGCGGTCTGGGTACGAAGTAGCGGCACAGCAGCCACCTGCCGCGAAACCACTGACCTATCCGCCCTGCTGTCGCGCCGACCGGTACACCGCCACGCCACCGACCAGCGTCGCCTGCACTCGGCCCAGCATCGCACCTCCATCGAACGGCGTGTTCTTCGACCGGGAGACACTCTCGGCCACCGAGAAGGTCCACGCCTCTGCTTCCTGGAAGATCACCAGATCCGCCGCGCTTCCTGCCTGAAGCGTCCCCAGATCTTTCCGCTGAAGCAGGCGCGCCGGATGTGTGCTCATCAGAGTTACAATCTGCCTCAGACTCGCTCCGTGCCCCCGCCCCAGCACCCGCAGCGCCAGCCCCAGCGAGGTTTCAAGCCCCGTAATTCCATTCGGCGCCCGATCAAACTCGATCTCCTTCTCGTACCGCGCATGCGGCGCATGATCCGTCGCAATGCAGTCCACCGTGCCGTCGAGCAGCCCCGCGATCACGGCATCCCGGTCCGTCCCGCCGCGCAGGGGCGGGTTCATCTTCGCGTTCGTGTCGTAGTGCGCGATCGCCGCCTCGGTCAGCGTGAAATGATGCGGCGCCGCCTCGCAACTCACCGCGAGCCCTTCCTCCTTCGCCGCTCGAATCGCCCCGATCGCCCGTGCCGTCGAGACATGCTGCACATGCAGCTGCGCCCGCACCCCTTCGTCCCGCGCGATCTCTCGCACCAGCGCGATATCCCGCTCCACCAGCCGCGCCTCGGCCTCGACCGTCATGCCGCGCAACCCCAGCCGAAACGCCATTGCCCCCGCGTTCACGCCGCTTGAACCGCCGGTCAGCGCCGTCAGCCGCGTATCCTCCGCATGCTGCGAGATCATCACACCAAGCCGGCCCGCCTCCTCGAGCGCCGCTCGCATCACCGTGTCCTCAAGCACCGGCTTTCCGTCATCCGTAAAGCCGACCGCCCCTCCACGCACCAGCGCCTCGAAGTTCGTCCGCTCCACGCCCATGCTGCCGCGCGTCACCGCCGGCATCGCCAGCAGACGCACCACTGCGTTGCGTTCCGCAGACAGCATCCACGCCAGCGTCTCCGGCGAGTCGTTCACCGGCACTGTATTCGGCATCGCCACCACCGTCGTGAAGCCGCCGGTCGCCGCCGCCCGCGTGCCCGTCGCGATCGTCTCCTTCCACGTCTGCCCCGGCTCCCGCAGGTGCACATGCAGATCAATCAATCCCGGCGCAACAACGCATCCCGCCGCGTCCATTACCTCGGCATCCTGCACCGCGTGAAAGCCACCCGGCATCTCCACCGCGGCAACCCGCCCATCCCGCAGCAGCAGATCGCGTTCCGCATCGAGGCCCGCCGCCGGATCCACCAGCCGGCCGCCACGAACCACCACATCCCGCGCCATCAAATCCGCACCTCACCCATCACCTGCCGCAGCGTCTCCGCGTCCGCCAGAGCCCGCACCAGCAGGGCCGATCGCACCGCCAGCCCATGCCGCACCTGATCTTCAATCGCCGATTGCGGTCCGTCCGCCACCTCGCCCGCAATCTCCAGCCCGCGAATCATCGGCCCCGGATGAAGAACCAGAGCCTCCGGAGCATGCGCCGCCAGCCGCTCCTCGCTCAGCTGATAGCCCGCGACATACTCGCCCAGATCGAGCTCCAGCCCAGCCAGCCGCTCTCGTTGAATGCGCAGCATCATCACCACCTGCGCCCGCGCCAGCGCCCGATCGAAGTCGCGCTCAATCTCAATCCCAGCAGCCAGCCCCAGCGCCTCTTCCGGCAACAGTTCCTTCGGCCCGCACAGAATCACCGCGGCGCCCAGACGCGGCAAGAGCATCGCGTTCGATCGCGCCACACGGCTGTGCAGAATATCGCCCGTAATTACCACCGTCACCCCACGAAGCGTCGCCTCATCGACGCGGTCGCTCCGAAATCCCGGCATCCGCGTCAGCATCGTTCGCAGATCCAACAGCGCCTGCGACGGATGCTCATGCGTTCCATCGCCCGCGTTCAGCACCGGCAGCTCCGTCACGCGCTCCAGCAGCGCTGGCCCGCCAGAGTGCTGGTGCCGCAGGATGATGCACTCCGCGCCCAGCGCCCGCAGCGTCAGCCCCGTATCCTTCAGGCTCTCGCCCTTTTCGATCGACGAGCTCTTGTCACTGACCAGCGTGGTCGTGACGCCCAGACTCTTCGCCGCCAGCTCAAACGACGTTCGTGTCCGCGTGCTCGACTCATAAAACAACAACGCCACTCGCCGCCCACTGAGCAGTCGCGATCGTTCCGCGTGTGGCATTCGTTCCAGCTGAGCCGTCAGCCCCAGAATCGCTGAAACATCAGCAATCGATAGGTCCTCAACCGACAGCAGCGATCCTTGGCTTCGCGGCCCTGTCTCGTTTCGGCGCAACGGCATGTGCGGCTTACTCGGCAACTTCAACCAGCAGCACCTGCTCCTGGCCATCGATCTCATGGAGCTTGACTTCGATGATCTCGCGGCTCGATGTGGGCACATTGCGTCCCGTATACGTCGCCTGGATCGGCAGCTCGCGATGCCCGCGATCGATCAGAACCAGCAGCTGCACACTCTTCGGCCGCCCATGATCAAACAGCGCATCGAGCGCCGCGCGAATCGTTCGCCCCGTGTAGAGCACGTCATCCATCAGGATAATGTCGCGTCCGGTCACATCAAAGCCGATCGCGCCCGGGGTCACCACCGGCCGCGGCCCCTGCGTCGAGAGATCATCGCGATAAAAGCTGATGTCCAACACACCCGTCTCGATCGGCCGCTTTTCGATCCCGGCAATCAGCTTACCGATGCGTTCCGCGAGCGGAACCCCGCGGCGCTTGATGCCGATCAGGCCGACGTTCGCGGCGCCCTCATTTCTCTCAACAATCTCGTGCGCCAGCCGCACCAGCGTTCGCTCAATCTCTGAGGCCGACATCAGCCGGCCTTTCTCTTTCAACTTCGGTTGCTGCACATCTGTGAGGTCACTCATGGGATCGCGTCGATAATAGCAGCCGCTCTCTCAGCCGTTCCACTCACTCGTCCCGTACTACAGCTTGGCTCGTTGCCGAACCGCAATCGATCCCGCAAAGGCCCCGGAACCGGCCGAGACCGCAACCAGGAATCCTCCCAGCAGCGAAAGCCCCGCCAGCATGCTGCCCGCGCGAAACTCCGGTGTCTCCATCTGTCGCTCCGCCTCAGGCGGCACCGGCGAGCTCGCCTTCGTCCGATCAAGCAGCTCCTGCACCTGCGATCGCCACTGCGCGTCAAAGTTGCTCATCGTGTGCGTCCGGTAGCGAGCCACCAGCAGCAGCACACACAGCACCACCGCCATACCTGTCATCAGCAGAACTCCCGTCGAGAGCCCCAACCGCGCCCCGACAGACGCCGTCATCATCGCCGCCGGCGACTGCCGTCGATACAGGGCCACAGTTAAGAACGAAGCGCCCGATAGCAGCAGCAGGCTTGGCAGGCTGAACACCGGGAACAGAAACGCCAGCGCAAACACGAGCGCCGTCCCGCCCGCAACGATTGCAGCACATCGCATCGCCAGCGGCCACTGGATCTCTCGCGGCCGTGGTGGCGGCGGCGCGCCCGAGCTCTCTCTCGTGTCGTCTTCGGCTGCTCTCGAGTCGAGGCCGAATCGCAGCTGCGGCGCTCCACACGCCGGACAAAACCCACGTAGATCATCGCCCGGCAGATCTCCACCGCAGCGATGGCAGCTCAAGGTCATAACATCTTTTAGGCTACAGGACGCTCCTGCGGCCAGCAACCGCCGCTCCTTACTGCGTCGTCTCGCCGGCAGAGTGGTCGTCGCCGATCGTAAAGCGCTTCGGCAGATCAATGCGGATCAGCGCAAATTTGGTCGCGCTCCCATCCTTCTCGATCGAGACCGCATGCTGGTGCTGCGGCGATCCAGCCTTCAGCTCCACCGACCCCGAGTTCGCCGCAGACTTCCCTCCGTCCGACTTCTCGTCGCCGTCCTTGTCGCAGGTCAGTCCCTCCGGCGTCCGCGTCGGCGAGCCAACAGCATGCTCGTCAACACAGGCAATCACCGTCCCAAACCGGCCCAGCTCCTTGGCGTAGAACGCGCGCACCACCGCAGGCGAGTCCGGTGTCTCGTAGCTGAGAACTTCAACGCGCAGCCGCATCGACCCAAAGCTCAGATTGATATCCGCAGTCCCGTTGTCCTTGTCCTTGCCGGCTCCCTTCTTCACCAGGCTGGCTCCGGGATACACCGGCACACCCGTTCCCGTCTCCGCCGCGCCCTCGTCCGTCTTCACCCGAACCTGCAGTCCGCCAAACGGCGTCGACACCTTCACGTGATCGCCCGTTCCGTTCGTGGAGCTCTCCGTGCGACATCCCGCAACCGCCCCTGTCGCTATCGTGGCCATCATCGCCCAAGCCAGACTTCGCCGCATCTCAGCTTCCTTTCAGCACATCCGGAGCATACGCTGGCCCCGGAGCATCAGTTCCCAACCTTCGTTCCAGACCATCGGTTCCGGACGCGGTCTCGTGCGCTTAAATGCTGCCCGTTTGGAGCAGCCGCCTTATACTATCCAACAGCAGCTCGAGCCGTTACGCAGGACGTCGCTCTCGAGCGGAGTGTGGCATGGCCCACCATCAGCCAATCCGGAAGCAGCCCACAGCCACACGCACCGACAGCTCCGGCCGGACGCCTGCGGAGATCCCGGACAAGCTCTACTTCCGCATCGGCGAAGTCGCCCGTCTCTGCAATGTTCCCGCCTACGTCCTGCGCTTCTGGGAAAGCGAGTTCCCCCAGCTCAAGCCCAACAAGGGCGGCACCGGACAGCGTCTCTTTCGCCGCCGTGATGTCGAGATGGCCCTCCGCATCAAGGGCCTCTTATACGATGAGGGCTACACCATCCCCGGCGCGCGTCAGATGCTCAAGGCCGAGGCCAAACAGAAAGAGCCGCAACTCTCCCTTCTCGGCGAAGAAGGCGAGCGCTCCACCCCGGGCGACTCCCGGCTTCACACCCTCCGCCGGGACCTGCAGGACCTGCTCTCGCTCCTCGAAGCCCCACCCTCCCGACCCGCCGGAGCAGCCCCGGCCTTTGACGTCCGATCGGGAACCCGGAGGGGGAACGCAACCACCCCGATCCGCCGTGCCGCGCTTATTCCCGTTCCCTCCAGCGAGAAGCTGTTCGACTTCCCCGGCCACGCTTCATCTCCGATCGACGCTCCCAAACCTCAGGACGATCCCCTATGACCAGCAAACAACGACAGCCCATCTCGCGTCCTCTCTGGGCCACCGACTCCATCCGTGAGCCTGCGTTTGAAAAAATGTCCAGCGGCGTTCCCCTCCAGTGCCAGTTCTGCATCGGCCAAAGCTTTCGTCGCTCCCGTCTCCGCGCCGGAGACATCCCCCAGCTCCTGCTCATGCGCTACCCCGTCCGCTGCGCCCGCTGCAGTCAGCGACAGACCGTCAGCTTCACCGTCGCCGCCGTCTCCATCCCGTCCTACATCCGCCATCGCCATCGCCCCGGCTCGTCCCAACACTCCTCAGAGCCCGGCCCCGCCAAGCCTGACTCGTCCGCGAGAGTAGGAAGCCCGCGGCAATAACCGACACGCTTCCGTCCGAGTTACCGCACCCGATTGACGCCTCTCCCCAGGGCGGCATGTCGGCTCGGCGCAATAAACATCAGCACCAATCTTTCGCCCGAAGCGCTTCTCTGCAGAAAATTCGCCACACGGGACACTCCCAACTCGACACCCTCTCAGCTGTCGCCTACCAGGAACCGTACCACCCAGAAGATCACCACCCCCCGATCGGATCGCCTTGTCCACGACCCCCCAGCCCCCGGTCTCGCCGCGCCGCTTCAGCTTTCTCCGCCCCTCCCACCAGCACACCGCCACCTCCGCCACCCTGCTCCTCGGCCTCTTCGCCCTGCTCTCCCGCGTCATCGGCCTCATCCGCGATAAATACATCGCCCACACCTTCGGCGCCGGCCCCGCCACAGACGCCTACAACGTCGCCTTCCAGCTCCCCGACCTCATCACCAGCCTGCTCATCGGCGGCGCCGCCTCCATCTCCTTCGTCACCATCCTCACCCGCTATCGCGAGACCGACCGCCTCGACGAAGGCGACCGCGCCCTTTCGGTCATCCTCACCACCGTCTCCCTCGTCCTCTCCGCCGGCCTCGGCCTCACCGAGTTCCTCGTCCCCTGGTACTCCCGCCACTTCTGTCCGAACGACCCCGCCGTCATCGCCCTTTGCACCTCCATGACGCGCATCCTCCTCCCCGGACAGGTCTTCTTCTTCGCCGGCGGCGTCCTCGCCTCCGTCGCCCTCGTCCGCAAGCAATTCACCTACCAGGCCCTCGCCCCGCTCGTCTACACCGGCGGCATCATCCTCGGTGGCCTCCTTCTCTCGGGTCGCCTCGGCATCCGCTCCCTCGCCTGGGGAGCCTTCTTCGGCGCCCTGCTCGGCCCCGTGGGCGTCAATGGCTACGCCGCCCTCCGCGCCGGAGCCCGCATCCGCCCCATGTGGGATCTCCGCAACCCCGGTCTCCGCGAGTGGGTCCGCATGAGCCTTCCGCTCATGTTCGGCTTCACCGTCGTCTTCATGGATACCTACATCCTCACCTTCTTCTCCAAGCACTTCGCCGGCGACATCTCCCGCGTCCTCTACGCCAAACGCCTCTTCTCCGCGCCCATCGCTATCCTCGGCCAGGCCGCTGGCGCCGCCTCCATGCCCTTCTTCGCCTCGCTCTTCTCGCAGGGGCGCTTCGCCGACTTCGCCGCCGCTGTCAACCGCTCCGTCACCCGCATCCTTGCCGTCTCCCTCCTCAGCACCGCCGCCCTCTTCGCCCTCGCCGAGCCCCTCATCGATCTGCTCCTCCGCGGCGGCGCCTTCTCCCACGCCGACAGCCGTGCCACCGCCGTCCTCTTCGCTGTCTTCACCCTTTCCCTCCCCTTCTGGGCCGCCCAGAGCCTCTACGCCCGCGCCTTCTTCGCCGCCGGAGACACCCGCACCCCCATGCTCGGCGGCACCGCCGTTATGCTGCTCTCCATCCCCCTCTATTGGCTCCTTCACCGCCACTACGGCGTGCTCGGCCTCGCCTGGGCCTCTGACGCCGCCATCCTCGCCCAAACCCTCACCCTCGCCATCCTCGCCCACCGCCGCCAGCTCGTCCCCCTCTTCGGCCGTGGCGGCGGTCCCGACGGGAGAGAGCTCAGCCGCTCCGCCGCCGCCGCCCTCCTCAGCTGGGCCGGCATCGCCCTCCTTCTGCGCCTCATCCCCCACACCGCCAACACCGGAGCCGCCTCCCACCTCTCCGCCCTGCTCACCCTCCTCGCCGGCGGCACCGTCTGGCTCCTCCTCGCGCTCGCCACTCTCAAACTCACCGGCTCCCGCATCCCCGACCAGCTCCTCCGCCGCCGCGGGGCCTGATTCGCCTGGCGTCAACACCCTTCTCCGCCCGACCGCAACCTCCAGCCTTATCTCCCGTCTACCCTCACATGCACCCCCGCCGCCGCCGCGCCCTTCCCTGCTGTCTCGCGCTCTCCCTCTCGCTCGCCGCCGTTGCCCAGCAGCCTAAGGCCCCCGCTCCTTCAGCGGCCCCCGCAGACACCCCTGACTCCCAGGCCACCACGCATCTCTCCGTCGACGCCCGCCTCGTCAACCTTCCCGTCGTCGTCCGCGACAAAAAAGGCGCCTTCGTCCAAACCCTCACCAAGGCCGACTTCACCCTCAACGTCGACAACCACCCAGAGGTCGTTCGCTACTTCGATCGCGACAACAACCTTCCCCTCACCCTCGGCCTGCTCGTCGATACCAGCGCCTCGCAGCGCGCCGTTCTTGACGACGAACGCACCGCCAGCAGCTCCTTCCTCGACACCATGCTCACCGCCCCCGCCGGCCGCCCGCCCGACCAGGCCTTTGTGATCCAGTTCGCCCGCTCCGTCGAGCTCCTCCAAGACCTCACGCCCTCCCGCCCCAAACTGCAGGCCGCCCTCAAAGAGATCGATACCCCCAACCCCAACGACACCACCGCCAATACCTCCGGTTCCACGGCCAACGATCCCAGCGACCCGAACGATCCCGGCAACGGCGGATCCAACCAGGGCCGGCGTGGCGGCGGCGGTGGCGGTCATCGCGGCGGCGGCACCGCCATGTACGACGCCGTCTTTCTCAGCGCCGATGAGCTCATGAGCAAACAGCACGGCCGCAAAGCCCTCATCATCCTCTCGGACGGCGTCGACAACGCCAGCCGCGAGTCCCTCGCCCACTCCATCGAATCCACCCAGCGGGCAGACACCGTCGTCTACGCCATCTACTTCAAAGGCGAAGAGCATCGCTCCGGCTTCGGCAACAACGGCGGTGGCTTCCCCGGCGGCGGCGGTCGTGGCGGCGGCATCGGCTTCCCCGGCGGTGGATATCCTGGCGGCGGCGGTCGTGGCGGCGGAGGCCAGCGCGGCGGGGGTGGTGGGGGCCAGCCCACCGTCGACGGCAAGAAGATCCTCGAGCGCATCACCGGCGAAACCGGCGGGCGCCTCTTCGAGGTCTCGAAAAAACAGGACGTCGCGGCCATCTACACGGAGATTGCCGAGGAACTCCGCTCCGAATACCGCCTCGGCTACACCCCAGACGCCGCCATCTCCGCCGACGGCTACCACCAGATCGATCTCGCGATCCCCAAACAGAAGAACCTCTACATCCAGACCCGCGACGGCTACTACACCGGCAAGTAACCCCGCCCTCAGCTATCACTCATACCGATCCTTTTTTGTTGTCATTCCGAGCGAAGTCGAGGAACCCCGCATTTCGCCTCTAACAACGGAGCGAATCGACGTACATTCTTTGTTGTTGCCAACGACCGGGAGCGTTGCGGGAACAGTGACCTACCCCGCCTCATCAACATCCAGGCCACGCCACTCCAGCATCACTGACCGTCCACCAGCCACCCCGTCTCTCTCAGGCGGCATATCGTCCCCACGCGGCGTCACATCAACCGGGGCAGAACATCCCGATTCACTCAGGGGAGCTGCCGAGGAGATCCCATGTCACAGTACGTTCTCAACGAGCTCTTATCGAATGGACTAGAACTGGTCTACGCCGCCCATCACCAGGGAGCCGCGCAGGCCGACGCGAACCTTCGCAGCACGAGCTCCCCCGAGCTCAGGTCCGCGCTGGAAGGGGGCGTCAAGCGAAATCGCGAACAGGCCAAGCGCCTCGAAAAGGTCTTCAAGCTGCTCAAGCTAACGCCGAAGGGAACACCCGACCAGGCCATGCAGGGCATCATCGACACTAACAACACCCTCATCGCGCAGACCTCGAACCCTACCGAGCGCGATCTCATCAACATCGCCTCTGGCCAGCACGCTGCGCACTTCTATCTCGCCTCCTACGGCGCTCTGCGCCACTACGCCCAGCAACTTGGCCGTAAGAAGGTCGCCGGCCTCTTCCAAAAGAGCCTCGACGAGACCGGTGCCATCAACAAGAAGCTGACCGCGCTCGCGGTGCAGCTCGTCGCTCAGTCCACCAAACGAACCGCATCTTCCACGAACAGTGGCGGTCTCCTCCGCACCACCATCCCGGCCTTCCTGGTCGTCGGCCTCGTCGGCGCGGCCATCACCGTCGCCACAAAACCCAACGCTCTGCCAACGAGCGACTGAACCGCGCCCTCACAAACGCAGAAAGAGCCCACGACTCCGTTGTCGTGGGCTCTTCTTCTTAAGCAGCCGAGCAGCCTGCCTTCAGGATGCTACGCCTTGGCATCCTCATACTCTTCGTTCCACGCCGCCTGAATCGCCTCGAGCAGCCCTTCGTTCGACTTCGCCGGATCCCCGACAAACCCCGGCAGCTCGGTCACATATGTGTGCAGATCCGTAAACCGCACGCTGTACGGTTCGATCTCCGGATACTTCTCCTGCAGCTGAATCCCGATCTCTTCAGTGTCCGTCCACTCAATCTCTCGCGCCATCCTGCACTCCTGTCCTTACGTCGTGTTTGTTCATCCGTGTTGGCGTGCTCACCAGCGTCCCTGCGCTACTCTCAGAAGAATCTCTCAGCAGGTCAACCAGGTTTGAGACGGTATCTCCCGGCGCGCGGTCCAGACCTAAGCTGCTTCCTTTGAAGATTTTAGCCACAAGGAGATACGAGGGGGAGGACCAGCTCACACCGCTCCGCTACGACCCCGGCCCATGCGCCGGCTTGCCTTCCTGCACATAGTTTCGGTTCCACTTCGGGATCTCGATCACATAGGTCCCCGGCCTCTCAATCACCGCCTGGCAGCCCAGCCGTGAGTTCAGCTCGATCCCCGCCGCCGTCTCCATCCGGTCCAGCTCCAGGTCCTCTGCTTCGCTCAGCCCCTGCGCCCCCTGCCGTATATGCACATGGCACGTCGTACAGGCACACACCCCGCCACACGCGTGGTCCAGAAAGATGTTGTAGTTCTCCGCCACATCAAGAAACGACATCGGCAGCCCGTGCCCCTCGTACGGCAGCGAGTCAAACGCGAACTCCACCGTCCGCCCCTCTGGCTGAAACGTCACACGTACCATCCCCGCAGCCGCCGGCTTCGTCAGGTCCACTGCTTCACTCATCTTGGTCATCTCAGACATACACTCGGTCTCTAACTCTCCCCATCTCTCACGAACTCTTCCGCTGGCTGCCGTCGGCGTTCTCCGGCGCAAACTCCGTCTCCGGCCCGCTCATCCGCGCCGTCGGATCATTGCTCTCGGCTTCCAGCACCTGCGCCTTCGCAAACGGGTGCGGCGCCGTCGGCCCGTCTCCCATCTTCTCACCCGCAGACTCCATCGTCTGCCCCTTCATCGCGCCAGAGACCGCCGTGTCCATCATCAGCTCCGCAAACCGCCGCGTCGCCTTGTCCAACCGCTCAATCGCATTCCGGATGATCTTGTAGTCCCCGCCCTTGATCGAGGCGTCAGTCTCAAGAATTCCCTGCTCGATCGACGCAATCTCGTCAGACGTCAGCTCTTGCCACGCCTCGTGCGTCTTGCCCTTCTTCACCGCCGCGAGAATCGTCTCCGCCTCGTTCTTCGCTTCAATCACCTGTCGCTCCGTCAAGTCCGCCTCCGCATTGTCGAACGACGCCAGAATCATCGTCTCCACCTGCTCATCGGTAAGGCCATAGGTAGGCTTCACCTCGATCTGCGCCGCCTGCCCACTGCGCTGCTCGCGCGCCGCGACCTGCAGGATCCCGTTCGCATCAATCAGGAACTTGACCTCGATGCGCGGCAGCCCCGCCATCATCGGCGGAATGCCCTTCAGGTCAAACCGCGCCAGCGAGCGATTGTCCTTGGCCAGTTCGCGCTCACCCTGCACCACATGGATGGCTACGTTCGTCTGCCCGTCCACACCGGTCGTAAAGTGCTCCGTCGCACTCGCCGGAATCGTCGAGTTGCGCTCGATGATCTTCGCCACCACGCCGCCCAGCGCCTCGATCCCCAGGCTCAGTGGCGTCACATCGAGCAGCAACAAGTCCTCCGTCGCCGAGCTCACCTGCCCGCTCAGGATCTGCGCCTGCACCGCCGCACCCAGCGCCACCACCTCATCCGGATTTAGCTCCGTATGCGCTTTCTTGCCACGCGTCAGCAGCCCGAACACCTCTTCCACCAACCGCACTACCGCCGGGATCCGCGTCGACCCGCCAACCAGCACCACCTCGTCGATCTGCTCCGCCGCAAGCTTTGCGTCCTTCAGCGCCTGCCGGCATGGCCCCGCCGTCCGCGCCACCACCGGCGCAATCAGCCCTTCAAACTGCTCCCGCGTGATCTCCCGCGTATAGCGCTTGCCGCTCGGTAGTGAAACATCCAACCGCGCCGTCTCCGCACCCGACAGCGCAATCTTCGCGTCGATCACCGCCTTGCGCAGCGCCTGCACCGTCTCCGGCTGCAACCGTACATCCTCACCCAGATCACCCTTGATGTCCTCAAGCGCGATCCCGATGAGCAGGTTGTCGATATCATCCCCGCCCAGGTGCGTATCCCCACCCGTCGCAATCACCTCAAAGATCCCTTCATGCAGCTTCAGGATCGAGATGTCGAACGTGCCGCCGCCAAGGTCATACACCGCGATCAGCCCATCACGCTTCTTATCCAACCCATACGCCAGCGCAGCCGCCGTCGGCTCGTTCACCAGCCGCAGCACCTCGAGCCCCGCAATCCGTCCCGCATCCTTCGTCGCCTGCCGCTGCGCATCGTTGAAGTAGGCAGGCACCGTGATCACCGCCTTCGTCACCGGCATGCCGAAGAATCGCTCTGCATTGCGCTTCAGCTGCTGCAGCACATAGGCCGAAACCTCCGGCGGTGTCAGCACCAGGCCACCCACCTTCAGCCGGATCACATCCGCCGCCGCACCCTCTATCTCCGGGCCACCGCCCGGCCCGTTTGCATCGTCTGTCGCCGGCTCTTCCATCAGCTGGAACGGAAACAGTGCCAGCTCCTCCTGCACCTCAGCCCGTCCGCGCCCCATCAGCCGCTTCGCCGAGTACACAGCACTTTCCGGCTTCGTCAGCAGCGTCGTCCGCGCCGCATTCCCCACGGCGAAGCCGGAGCCGTCGTCATCAAAAGCCACCACACTCGGCACCAGCCGGTCGCCATCCTCGCCCGGAATTACCGTTGGCGTCTCGCCCTGCATAAACGCCACCAGCGAGTTCGTCGTTCCCAGGTCAATGCCGACTACTCTCTCATCCGCCATGCACACACTCACTTCGCCGCAAAGTCATCGTCCGGCCATCTCTCCATTGTCGCACTGCACTCGCAGCCGTCGTTCGCGGAACCAGTCCAGGCCTGCACGCGTACGCTCCATAGAGGAGCCTGTCATGTTGCCTCGCCTCATCCGCTGTCTCTCGTTTTCGATGCTCACTCTTCTGCTCGCGGCTCCAGCGATCGCCCACGCGGCTCCCGAGAGCGACTCCACAAACTGCAGTCACGACCGAGACACCGGTTCCTCGCGCACGCTCGACCGCCCGCAGTTCGCACCCGATCCCACTGACGCGAACAACGCAAGCCACTTCGCCGCCACACGCGCCCTCTCCACCACCTCAGCTGCTCCATCTGCTAATGCCGCCCACATCGCCATCTGCGGCGCCAGCCTGACCGTCACTCCCTCGCCCGACGCAAGCGCCCATCTCTCCATCTCACTCAGCAAGCCGCTACCCTCCGGCCAGCTCGCCTCATCGCTCGTCCGCCGCTTCGCTCTCACCGGCTCTCACCTCGATCTCGAGATCGAAGCGCCAGAAGGCCTCGCTCCGCGTATCGCTCTCACCTTGCCCAGCGGTACCAGGACCGAACTCGCTCTGATCCGTGGCGATCTGGATCTCCGCCATCTTCTTGGCGACTCACAGATCGCCATCGTCAAAGGCAACGCCACCCTGCATGTCGCCGACTCGGACTTCTCCTCGCTCGAGTGCGCCACCATCATGGGCGGCATCCACGATCGACGACCGGGCGGCTCCTCACACGGTCATGTGCTCTCCACCTGGACCGCTCACGGCACAGGCAGCGCGAAGATCGAGTTCTCCGCCGTCTCTGGCGATCTCATCCTTCTTCCACCCAGCAGCTAAACCGAGAGCGACCGCAGCTTCGACCCCATCAACACTCGACAGCCGTCTCCGGCGGCCGCATGGTAGCGTCGTCTCCATGGAAGAGAATCAATACGCCCACCACCTTGAAGGCCGTGAAGCCATCGACATCATCGGCGAAACCGCCGGGCATCTTCGCCAGCTCTTCAGCGCGTACACGCCGGAAGAGATCGACCGCTCTCCCGGCCCCAGCAAGTGGAGCCTTCGTGAGCTGATGGCCCACCTCGCCGACTGCGAGCTCGTCTGGAGCTCGCGCCTTCGACAGACCCTTGCCAGTGAGGCTCCAGCTCTGCAGGCCTTTGATCAGGATCGTTGGGGCGACCGCTACGCGGCCTATGACTTCGCGTCAGCCCAGACGACCTACGAAGCCCTCCGCGCCTGGAACATCCGCCTCCTCGCCACCATCAAGCCCGACGATCTCACCCGCACCGCCACGCATCCTGAGCGCGGCAATCTCACCGTCCAGACCATCCTTGAAACCATAGCTGGCCACGACCGCCATCACATCAAGTTGCTCGAAAGCCTCGCGAAGAAAGAGACCCGCGACAACGTGCCCTCACCATCCTAACCCTCACCTTGGCTGAGCAGCCGAGACAAACTCCCGCGTTCCCGAGGGCTTCGGCAAGGCAACATCTGTCGCCACCGGCCGGCCGAACTCCGGCGTTCCGTCGGCGTTCCATGTAAACCGCTGGGCCCGCGGGGATCGCTGGTCGCCACAGCCTTCACCGCTCCCTGCGTTCGCATGGTAGATAATCCAGTCTTCCTTGCCGTCTGGCGACTTGAAGAATCCGTTATGCCCTGGGCCAAATACATTCGCCGCGCGATTCTGCTGGAAGAACGGGTGAGCAAACTTCGACCAGCTTGTTGCATCCAGCAGATTTGCTCCAGACTTTGCGCGCACCACGCCTAACCCGTAGTAATCCGTCCAGCACGCTGATCCCGAGTACACCAGAAACACGTCCCCCTCATGCTGCAGGATCTCCGGTGCCTCGTTAACCTCGACATGCGGCGTCGTCGGCCGGTCCGGCAGATCGCCAACATGCTCCCACGGATACTTCGGATACGACAGCATCACCCGCTTCGAGCCAACCGTCCACGGATTCGTCAGCTGAGCGATGTAGATATTCTGCTGCCCATCACTATCCCCCTCCCAGCCTGACCAAACCATGTACCGTCGTCCCTTATCCTCAAACACTGACGCGTCGATGGCCCACTTGTCCGTCGCGTCACCAATCTTGCCCTTCATCACCCACTCGCCTTCGAGCGGATTCGCTGACGCATTCTCAAGCACAAAGATGCGGTGGCTCTCGTTGTCTCCCTTGTCTGCGGCAAAGTACAGGTACCACTTGCCGTCGAAGCGATGCAGCTCTGGCGCCCAGATATCGTGCGAGTACGGTCCGCTCTCCGGCGCCGTCCACACCACCTTCTTCTCCGCATGCCGTAGATCCGTAATGTCCCGCGTCTTCCAGATCGCAATGCCCTTGCTCATGGAGTTCATGTAGTAGTACCAACCGTCCTGCGCCGTCACCCACGGGTCCGGCCCTCGCTCCAGCAGCGGATTCGTAAATGTCCCCGCACCGCTTTGTTGCGCCTCTACATCTCGGTCAACAGCCGCCACACACACCAGACTCAAAAAAGCCACCTGTACTACTTGCCTGAGCAAATACCCCGCATCACACTGTCTTCCTCGACCGCGCACGTCCACCCGTCGATCACGACAGTCGTTCGCCTGCTCTCGTGTGATGCCGTCAGCCTCTGCTGTTTTCTCTCCCGCTCGTCTCATTTCGCTCCGCCTCTCTCGATCTGCGCGCCAGATGCGCGATTCTGTGCTGAATTCCTTGCAGCAGCAAATTGTATTTGCTCCGGTAGCGACATGGCTTTCATTCGTCCCGCGACCAGGTACGACGACGCCACTCTCGCCCAAGCCCTCACCCGCAAAGGCCTCACCGGCATGATCGCCTGGGTCTTGGAACAGAACCGCTCCCTTCACTTCTACGAACGCACCGGAGCCCGCGCCCTTGACACCAAACGTATCGAGATCGACGGCACGTCTCTCCCCGTCCGCGCCTTCGGGTGGCCGTCCCTCTCCGCCTCGCTCTACCCTGAACGCCACTGCTCACACCGCGGCACGACGCCGCACCCTATCGCTGGTTGAGCATCTCCTGGCACCTCGCCGGACACACCATCTCACGGTACCGCGAGCCGACCTCTCGCCAGCAGTCCGCCTCTGCTTCAGAGCCGCCCCCGGCCTTGTATCCCTTGCTTGCCGTCACCAGCTCGGGATACCCAACATCCCGCGTCGGCAACACGGCCACACCAAAGCCGCTCACTCCAACCGGCGCTCTGTCCGCCGCAGCTTTCGGCGTGCGATCGATCGCTCCACCTCGAGCAACCTCGACCAGCCACACCGCCCCGTTCACCCCAAACGTCCGCTCTCGCCAGCTGACGGCGTACAGGGCAACTCCCTTCCTCAGCCGGCCTACTTCAACTGCAGCCAGCGGCACCCTGTCGACCGCAACGCCCATCAACCCCATACCAGGATCGGCCACAATCGCCTCTACCCGAGGCAGTGTGGCTCGCCGCAGCATCACCCGTGTCCTCTTCGGCAACCTGGCCCACTGCGATCGTGGATCGAAAGCTGTGATCCGCCCACAGGCCACGGCAGCCTCTGAATCCGTCAGTCCCTGAGCGGGCGCAACGCGCACGAACAGCATTCCCAACAGCAGACACCCCGCCCTTGCCCATGTCTTCCGCATGGCGGGCCAAGTCCGCATTGAAGACGCTCTATGCATCCTTACTCGAGCGCCTCGTTGACATCCCGCACCAGGTTCCGCACATAACTCCGCCGCGTCAGCAACCCCACCATCCCGTCCCGCGCCTTCACCTTGCCGGCCTCATCAGCACCGTCGAGCGCCGCATCCCACCGCGCCCACATCGCCTCCAGATCCACCTGTGACTTCGCGAGCATTCCTTCAAAGTTCTCCTTCGCCCCTTCCAGGTCCTTCCGTAGCTGTGGATCATCCTCGCCGAACTTCTTATTCGCCCGCATCTCTTCAAGCTGCATATTCAGCTCAAACGCCTCCTCCAGCAGCTCCGGCGGCGCCACCGGCTTCTTCTCCCGCGGCGTCCCCTCCGGTCTGTCGCCCGCCTCTTCCATCTCAATTCCTTCCAGGCTCAGCAGGTGCTGCGTTCGCGCGATCGGCTCCTTCAGCGTCCGGTACGCATCGTTCAACTCCGAGCTCCGCTTGAGCGCACCCTCCTGCTCCGCCGCCGGCTTACTCGCAAACCGATCCGGATGCAGCCGCCGGCTCCGCGCGTAAAACTCCTTCTCGAGCCCAGCTACATCCACCCGCAGACGCCGCGGCAACCCAAACACCTGAAAGTAATCCGTTCGTTCTGTCACGTCAGTCTCCCATGCCTCACCACAAGAGATGCGGGATGGGCGCAGAAAACATCCCCCCATCCGCCGTCATCGCGCCACACAGGCTCACTGCCGCCTATAGAAATCGCTCCCTGGCGTGGCCCGCTCCCCTGCCCCTCGCCACCCGTAAAATAGCTCCATGCTGCAAGCTGTCACCGCCACACTCTTCCTTGCCCTCGCATCACCCGTCCTCTCCGCGGCTCAGGCACCCGCCCCTCCAGCATCGGCCCCGGCGCAAAGCGCCCCAGCCGAGAGCGCCAACGCCACCCTCCGTACCCAGCTCCTCACCATGCTTCAGCAGGACCAGACCGCACGCGGCCTCACCGGCGCTAAGTCCGCAACTACGGGCCCTGCCGTCGCCTCAAACCTCGCCGAGATCGATGGCGTCCTTACCCAGCAGCTCAAAAACATCGTCACACAGCACGGCTGGCCCACCATCGCCCTCGTCGGCCCTGATGCCTCAAAGGCCGCCACCCTCCTCGTCGGCCACACCACGGATCAGGCCTGGCGCAAGTCCCTTCTGCCCCAGCTAACCACCCTTGCCGACCGCCGGGAGATCGATCCCGCCCAGCTCGCCATCGTCATCGACAAACAGCTCGTCGCCGAAGGCAAGCCGCAGCGCTACGGCACCCAATTCAAAGTCGTCGACGGACAGATGGCCATGATCTCCGTCGAAGATCCCGGCGGTCTGGACTCCCTACGCGCCCGCGCCCTGCTGCCTCCGCTGGACACCTACAAACAAACCCTTGCGGGCATGTATCACCTCAGAGTCTCGAATAAGATCGCCAGCCCAACCCCACCCGCAGCGACACCGGCGCAATAATGACTCTCAGCAGGCCAAACTGCGTCAGGGAACACCGCAGCGTGCACGCGCCTCTCCCCAGTTACGCACAGTCCCCATCCCCAGCATTGACTCCAGCGCGGCCCTGCTCCCCGGACCGCGTCCTACGTCGAGAAGCTCGAGCCACACCCGCAGCTCTTCGCCGAGTTCGGATTGATGAAGTTGAATCCCTGCCGCATCAGCGTCTCCTCAAAGTCCAGCACCATCCCCGCCAGATAGAGAAAACTCTTCGGATCCACAAACAGCTGCACCGGCTTTGCTCCGCTCGGATCATTGGGCGTCACGATTCCCGCCCCAAACACAAACGTCCGGTCTCGCTCCCGCGCCTTTGAGTCAAATCGGATCGAGTAGCTCAGGCCCGAGCACCCGCCGCCCTGAATACCAACCCGCAGACCGCCCTGCTCCGGCGAAACACCCTCCTTCGCCATCGCCACGCGAATGCGCTTCAGCGCGTTCTTCGTAATCTCAATCGCCTGCTTTGCCCGCGGCGCTTGTCCCTCGGCTGCGAGCAGCACCATCCCGGCCAGCGGATCCTTCTTTTCTGGCACCGGTGGCGGCGTTGCGCCCGTCTGCAGTGTGACCATCGCCATCCTCTTCAGCCTCCTCTCATGTCAAACAAAGAAGGCTGGCAGCTTCAAGCCACCAGCCTCCGTACTGCTAACCCGAGCTTAGTGCGCGGCAACCGCAACGGGAGCGTCTGCGCCCTCGGCCACGTTGTTCTTCTTCTTCCAGTCGCCAATCGCCGCACGAATGGCATCCTC
The DNA here is from genome assembly GCA_964235665.1 of uncultured Acidobacteriaceae bacterium. Lineage (GTDB taxonomy): Bacteria > Acidobacteriota > Terriglobia > Terriglobales > Acidobacteriaceae > Edaphobacter. The sequence goes on along the minus strand of CAXSAY010000001.1, from coordinate 321,012 downwards.
AGCCAACACCGAGCAGTGAATCTTCACCGGCGGCAACGCCAGCTCCTTCACAATGTCGGTGTTCTTGATCTCAAGCGCCTCGGCAACCGTCTTGCCCTTCACCCACTCCGTTGCGAGCGAGGAGCTTGCAATCGCCGATCCGCAACCGAACGTCTTGAACTTTGCGTCTTCAATTACCTGCGTCTCGGGATTCACACGGATCTGCAGCCGCATCACGTCGCCGCACTCCGGTGCCCCGACCAGACCGGTTCCAACCAGATCCGAACCCTTGTCCATCGTGCCCACGTTCCGCGGATTCTCGTAATGATCAACTACCTTATCGCTGTATGCCATCGTCTGTCCCTCGCTTATCTAGATGATACTCGCTGCAATTTGGGTGCGCCAGCAATCCGACCGGCTGCACCACAAACGGTGCAAAGCTGCAAGAGGCACAGCCATTGGCTGTGCCTCTTGCCCCTACTTCAACGACACTTAGTGCGCCGCCCACTCGATCTTCGTCAGATCAATACCTTCCTTGACCATCTCGTACAGCGGGCTCAGCTCACGCAGCTTGCTCACAACATCAATCAGCTTGTCGCTCACGTAGTCCACCTCAGCCTTGGTGTTGAAGCGTCCCAGCCCGAAGCGGATCGAGCTGTGCGCCACATCATCACCCAGTCCCAGTGCCTTCAGCACGTAACTCGGTTCGAGCGTCGCCGACGTGCATGCCGACCCTGAGCTCACAGCGATGTCGTTAATCCCCATCAGCAGGCTCTCGCCCTCAACATACACAAAGCTGACGTTCAGATTGCCCGGCAGGTGATGCTGCATATCTCCGTTCACATGCACGTAGTCCAGCGCCTTCTCGAACTTCGCCTTCAGGTAGTCCCGTAGATCTCCCAGGCGCGCAGACTCAACCGCCATCTCTGCGCCAGCAATCTCGCACGCCGCTCCCAGGCCCACGATGCCCGGCACATTCAATGTTCCCGACCGCATTCCGCGCTCGTGGCCGCCGCCATTGATCTGCTCGGAGATCTGCACGCGCGGGTTGCGTCGGCGCACATACAAGGCGCCTACCCCCTTCGGCCCATAGATCTTGTGCGCCGTCAGGCTCAGCACATCGATGTTATCCGTCTGCACGTTGACCGGGATCTTACCCACGGCCTGCACGCCGTCCGTATGGAAGATCACGCCCTTCTCATGGCATAGCTTGCCGATCTCCGCCACCGGCTGGATCACGCCGATCTCATTATTCGCGTACATAATCGAGACCAGGATCGTCGTCTCATCCATCGCTCGTCGCAGATCTTCAATATCAATCAGCCCGTTTGCCTGCACCGGCAGGTACGTCACCCGGTAGCCCTGCTTCTCGAGCTTCTTACAGGTATCGAGAACCGCCTTATGCTCGGTCACCTGCGTGATGATGTGGTTCCCGCGCTCGCGGTACATCTCCGCAATGCCCTTGATCGCCAGGTTGTTCGATTCGGTCGCGCCCGAGGTGAAGATGATCTCCTTCGGTGTGCAGCCGATCAGCTTTGCCACCTGCTCGCGCGCCGTCTCAACCGCCTTCTCCGCCTCCCAGCCAAACGCATGGTTGCGGCTCGCCGCGTTCCCAAAGACGTTCCCAAAAAACGGCAGCATCGCCTCCAGCACCCGCGGATCCATCTGCGTCGTCGCGTGGTTGTCCATGTAAATCGGCAGCTTCACACCCGCCGGCAACGGCTCGCGGCTCTCCGCGATCACGACTCCGTTGTCCATCATCTCCATGCCGTTCTCTTTCAACTCATTGCTCATCAGCTTGCTCCTCGATCCTTCTCCGCGGTCTCTGCTCGCCGCGCCCTGCTGCTTCTTGCTAATCTCGTTTGCCGTCGCGCTCAGAATCAACGCAGGACGCCACATCACATCGCAATCGTGACCAGGCCACCCGCAACCGCGACGCCAGAGCCCTTCGCCGCGTCCTCTGGTTGCTCTGCCAGATCAGCGATCCGGATGGCGCTCAGCAGGTCCTTGATGCTGTCATTCACCTTGCGTAATGGTTCTTTGATGGTGCAATGCCCCGCCAGGTCGCAAGCTCCGTGGATCGTAATGCAGCTTGTAATAAAAAGCGGCCCGTCAATCGCGCGGATCGCTTCAAAGGCGCTGATCTCCGCAGCCGGTCTGGCCAGGGAGTACCCACCATTCGTTCCCGCATGCGACACCAGCAGCCCTGATCGAGCCAGCGTCTGCAGAATCTTGGCCAGCAGCGGCGGTGGAATGTGGTACGCCTCTGCGATGTCCTTCGCACTCTGCGCGCCATCCTGCCCGTGCTCGGCCAGATACTTCAAAGCCATCAGCCCATAATCCGCTTTTTTGGTCAGCCTGAGCATAAGGTGGAGTCGCGCGGGTCGTTCATTTCGGCGTCCAGAGACACCTTGCCACTCTCTGAGTGTAGAGCGTCGTCCCGCTCAGGCGCAACCTGCCATACATCGCGCCAGCGCTCTGCCCTTCACCGCATCACCCAATCGTTTCCTTCCTTCGCATCGGCTTATTTCCTCGATTGACAGAGTGCAGGGGTCGCGGCAGAATCACTTGCATCCGGTCCCCGTCGGTCCGAAAACTTCCCTCCATGCTCCCCCCCTGCAAACACACCGTTGTGCGCATCGTCTCCCGCGATGAAGACGCCGAGTATGTCGAGTGCCAAAGCTGCGGCGACATCTTCGACTCCATCGAGTACGAAGACATGGAGCGCGAAGAAAAAGCCGCGCTCGAGTCCGCCGAAGCAGATCACGACAGCTGACTCCTGTCCCTTGCCCTGAACCTCTTCGAGCCGCAAACCTCCTCCGGCCGCTCTGTCCTGCCGCGTCCCCCCGCTACTGCTGTGCGGGGGCCGCCGCCCCGCCCGGCGACGCATGCACCCGCCGCAGCACCACCCACGCATACTGCGCGGCCGAAACCGGCGCCAGCACCGCCACCGCCCGGAGCAGGATCTCGCGAGCCTCCGTCAGTGGTCGACCCCCCACCAGCTCCCCGCAAAATACAACAATCACCGCAACGATCTGCGTGGCCGTACTCAGCTTGCCAAACACACTTGGCCGAAAATCCCGCAGCACATTCGTCACAAACAAGAGCGTCGAAATCAGCAGAATGCCTAGGTCGCGGCTGAATACCAGCACTGTCACGTACCGCGGGATCAGCCCCACATGCGTCAGCACCAGAAACAACGTGCTCAGCATCAACTTGTCCGCAATCGGGTCCAGGTACTGCCCTAACTTCGTATGCTGGTCCAGCCGTCGCGCCAGCAAGCCGTCCAACCCGTCTGAGATCCCTGCCAGCACAAACAGGATCGAAGCCATCACCCACCGGTCGTCAAAGATCTGAATCACCAGAAACGGCAGAATAAACAGCCGCAGCAACGTCAGCAGATTCGGTACCGCGCGAACTTGAGCCAGGCTGGGCAAAGAGAAGAAGGTCGCGCTCAATGCCGCAAACGCGCTCGCACCATGGTAGCCGATCGCCTCCCGCAGTTGCCTTCCCGGGTAGCCGTCCGTTACACTGGCAAAACGCACGAAGGCGCGTAGCTCAGTTGGTTAGAGCGCTACCTTGACACGGTAGAGGTCTCCGGTTCGAATCCGGACGTGCCTACCATCCCCTCTCGTCCCTACCAGATCAATCCCCTGGGCTTCCCGCTACGGCGCAATCTCATCGCGCGTTCGCGGCAGGGAGTGCTTCATTGGGAACAACCTGCGTCTCCCCCGTCTCCAGGTCGATCTTCCATGGTTGCGGTGCAGGCAGGACCAGTCGGCCGTCGCCGAGAGCGAGCGGCATCCAGACATAGCGTGAGTCCCACAGCGTTTCGGGCAACCAGCGATCCCCCATGTACAGCACCGACGTAGTCCTGCTGCCGACGACCTTCAGAAGCAGCGACGATTGCGATTGGTACGTGTTGGTCTCTGGCGGTGCAATGTCCTTCATGGCGGTCCATGGGCCGGACAGGCTCTGCGCGGTGGCGTAGACGTTCGGATTCGCGCGCCAACCGGAAAGGTGCGAACCGATCACGTAATACAGCCCGTGCAAACGTACCAGGGCGCCACCCTCAAGCGGAGCCTTGATAAAGGCCGTCTGCTTCTCGACCGAAAGGTAGTCCGCGGAAAGCTTCGCCACAAAGAAGCCGCCCGTCGGCCTCGATTCAAACAAGAGGTACGCCGACCCGTCGTCGTCCGTGAACTGGCCAATATCCCGGCTCTCCTGCTCAAGCGGCCGAAAGCTGCGGAGGTAGGTGTACGTCCCATCCACCGTGTCGCTCACAGCCACCGCTACCCGCGCCAGCCGATAGTGCCGGTCATCAAGGTGCATATACATCACATACTTCTTCGTGCTGCGGTTGTAGAACACCTTCGGCCGCTCCAGGATCACGGGAGACCCAAAGTGCTCAGGGTCATCAAGCCGCAGGACCTCCCTGCGATACACCCAGTGAACCAGGTCCGTAGAGGAGTAGCAGGCGACCATGGGCGTCCGCGGATCATTGCCGGCCTCACGGTCCTCCCCGAACCAGTAATACGTGTGGCCGGCCAGCAGGATGCTGCCGCCGTGCGCCTGGATCTCTTTTCCGCGATCGTCGTACCAGGGTTCGCCAGGATGAATGAGGGCGCTCTCCTTCGCGGGCGCCTGGGCAGCAACCGGCATCAGCAACGCACCCGGCGCCAAAGCGAAGGCGGCAACAGCAAGAGCAACGTGTCGAGGCACACCGTGGAGCATACCTCAGCCACCGAAACTCGCTCGACTTCCTTTCCGGTTGCCGTCTCCCCGCCTTCCCGTTACACTCTAGGCAGCCATCCGTACGGAGAGGGTGATCCCTCGCGCTTGCCCAGCAGGTAATCGGCGCTGCCAAGCAGGTAGTCGTGAGACACTCAGGCCCGCTCTCACGCTAAGCAGCCTCCGGACCCGGCAAACCATCCCTCTCCCTTGCACCGCAGGCAGAGAACCTCTGATCGGAGTCACCATGGCACAAAAATGTGATCTTTGCGGCAAAGGCCCGCAGTTCGGCAACAACATCTCGCACGCCCACAACACCACGCGTCGCCGCTGGAACCCCAACCTGCAGGAAGTCAAAGCCAAGACCGACGGCGGCAGCAAGCGCATCCGCGTCTGCACCTCCTGCATCAAGGCCGGCAAGATCGTCAAAGCCTAGCCGCCAACCCCGCCTTTTTAGAGCCGCATAGTTCCGCCACCAAACAGATAGCCCAGTCGATCATCTCGACTGGGCTATCTGTTCTTAATCAAAGCCATCACTCCTAACCAAGTGACCGCCGGGTACGACGCCGATCTACTTTTCGGTAAATCCGAGCGACGCACCATTGATGCAGTAGCGCTGCCCCGTCGGCCGCGGCCCATCGGGAAACACATGCCCCAGATGCGCCCCGCAGGTCGCGCAGGTCACCTCAACCCGTCGCATTCCATGGCTCGTATCCTCATGCGCCTCAACCGCCGTCGGCGACACCGGGTTATAAAAGCTCGGCCAACCGGATCCCGACTCAAACTTGTGGCTCGAGGTAAACAAGGGCGCGTCGCACGCCCCACAGTGGTAGATCCCGTCCTTGTGATTGTCATTCAGCGCGCTTGAGAACGGCCGTTCTGTGCCCTTTTGCCGCATCACATGGAACTGCTCCGGCGACAACAGCTCCCGCCACTCCGCCTCGGTCTTCTGTACCTTCACGCCTTGGGTCTCTGTCTCAGCCATCCGTCGTTCCCCCTGCTCTATTCGATGCACGCGGCGCGCTTCCGGAGCACCGCCACACGCTCTCCTCCCGCCCACTCTAAAACCAGCCAGAGCGGGGTTGTCCCCTACATCACTGCCACAACCTCAATCTCCACCAGCGCCGCCTTCGGCAGACCTGCCACCTGCACCGTCGATCGTGCCGGCGGCGTCGCCGCTCCCACCCCATCCCCCACGAAATACTGCTCATAGACAGCGTTCATCGCTCCAAAATCCTTCAAATCCTGCAGAAACACCAGCGTCTTCACCACCTTCGTCAAATCCGTCCCCGCCGCCCGCAGCACCGCCTTCAGATTCTCAAGAACCTGCGTCGTCTGCTCGGCAATCCCGCCCGCCACCAGCTCCATCGTCTTCGGATCGAGCGGAATCTGCCCCGACGTGTACACCATCTCGCCCACCATCACCGCCTGCGCATACGGCCCGATCGCCGCCGGAGCCTCCGCCGTCTTTACCACTACCTTCGTCATCGCCATCCCCTGATTCTCCACGCCCCCGCCCGCCCTGTCATCTGAGCTTCCGTTGCCGGTCACCGGGCGAAGCCAAAAGGTTTCCTCCACCCCGCCACCAGGCGTACAGTCTTCCTCAAGGAGATCCCCCGCATGCTCCGCAGAGACTTCCTCCGCCACGCCGCCGTCGCCGCCGCCGTCGCCACCTCGCCTGTCGCCCGCGCCGCCCTCCTCGATCCCGACCCACTGCCGACCAAATACAAAGCCCAGGATGAGGTCGTCCTCGGCCGCACCGGTATCCGCACCAGCCGCCTCGCCATGGGCACCGGCACCGTCGGCTTCGGCGGCGGCTCCAACCAGACCCGCAACTCGCCCCTCACCCGTCTCCTGCTCGACGGCTATCACTCGAACGGCCTCCGCTTCTTTGACTCAGCCGACTCCTACGGCTCGCATCCCTTTGTCGCCGCCGCTGTCAAACAGCTCCCCCGCGACAAGGTCACCGTCCTCACCAAGACCGACACCCGCAACCCCGATGGTGTCCGCCGCGATCTCGATCGCTTCCGCCGCGAGCTCGCCCTCGACCACATCGACGTCGTCCTCATCCACTGCGTCACCGAGTCCGACTGGACCACCCGCTATCGCCCCGTCATGGACGTCCTCTCTGAAGCCAAGCAGAAAGGCATCATCCGCGCCCACGGCGTCTCCTGCCACTCGCTTCCCGCCCTCCGCCTCGCCGCCGCCGATCCCTGGGTCGACATCAACCTCGTCCGCCTCAATCCCATCGGCTCCCACATGGACGCCGATCCCGACACCGTCATCGGCCTCATCCGGCAAATGCGCTCGAACGGCGCCGGCGTCGTCGGCATGAAGATCCTCGGCCAGGGCGACCTCCGCGACAAGCCCGCCGAAGCCATTCGCTTCGCCCTCGGCACCGGCGTCCTTGACGCCATGACCATCGGCGCCGAAACCCAGCGCGAACAGAACAACCTCATGGAGCGCATCGCCGCCGCCTGACCGCCAACATCCCCCCTTCGCCGCGTCGTCCTAAGCAGAGCGAAGAACCCACTTCTCACCCAACCCTTCAGCAAACGAAGCACCCCAGACACAGCAAAGCCCGGCCACCCAGGCCGGGCTTCACAACTGTTCCTTGTTGTCATCCCGCGAGATCGGCTCTACCTCAACACCGGATCAACGGCACGCGCCACTACCCCTTCGCCGCCGTCTCGATCTCCGTCCACTCCGCATCACTTAGCGTCACCTTTGCCGCCGCGACATTCTCCTCCAGGTGCTCCAGGCTTGACGTCCCCGGAATCGGCAGCATCACCTTCGACCGGTAGAGCAGCCACGCTAGTGACAGCTGGCTCACCGTCGCTCCATGCTGCTTCGCCGACTTGTCCAACACCCCGCCCGGCTGCGCCAGCTTGCCCGCCGCAACGGGAGACCATGGAAGAAACGCGATGCCGTTCTTCTCGCAGTAGTCCACCACATCCTCGTGCTGCCGATCGCTCAGGTTGTACTGGTTCTGCACACTAACGATGTCGATCACCTTCCGCGCCTGCTCGATCTCCTTCGGCTTCACTTCGCTCAACCCTACATGCCGGATCTTGCCCGCCTTCTGCAGCTCCGCAATCGCGCCCAGCGACTCCTCGACCGGCACCTTCGGGTCAATCCGGTGCAGCTGCCACAAATCAATCCGCTCCACCTTCAGGTACCGCAGGCTCAACTCCACCTGCTGTGTCAGATACTCCGGCCGGCCCACCGGCAGCCACTTGCCCGGGCCCGTCCGCGTCAGACCGCCCTTCGTCGCAATCACCACGCCCTTCGCATACGGAAACAGAGCCTCCCCGATCATCGGCTCATTGATCGCCGGCCCATAGGCGTCCGACGTATCGATAAGGTTGATCCCGAGCTCCACACTGCGCCGAAGCACGCGCTTCGCCGTCTCCGGATCCTTCGGCGCGCCCCATACTCCGTCACCCGTCAGCCGCATCGCGCCAAAGCCAAGCCGGTTCACTTCGAGGTCGCCACCCAGCCGGAACGTTCCGCTGGCCGCTGCATTTACCTGTGCTCCTGTTGATGGTGTCATGACGGTTAAGATGACCCGCCATGTCAGAGGTTGCGCGGAAACTCCAGCCAGCCCTCGCGAACCAGCACCTCTCGTCCGGCTTGGGCCCCTAGCCCGAGACTCCCGCCGCCGCGCGTACCGGTAGCCGCTCTCCCTCTGTCAGAATCCGTACCCGTTCTTCGATTCCCAGCCGCGCCGCCTCCGCCATCAATCGCACCGGCGGCTCGTCCATCGGCTCCCGGCCCAGCCGAAACGTACCGAAGTGCATCGGCACCATCAGGGCGGAGCCAAGATCCCGAAACGCCCGCAGTGCGTCCTCCGGGCTGGTATGCACCGCCCGGTAGCTGTCCGGAAAGTAGGCTCCGATCGGCAGGAGCGCGACCTCCGGTGCCAGTCGCCGCCCGATCTCGCGAAATCCCTCAAAGTACGCCGTGTCGCCGGAGTGGTACACGCTCGATCCACCCCCGCAGAGCACATATCCGCCAAACCCGCGATGCACGTCGCGAAACATCCGCGCTCCCCAGTGCTGCGCCGGCGTCATCGTCACGCTCAGTCCCGCAACCTGCGCCTCTCCCCACCACTCCATCGTGTGCACCCGCGCAAACCCCAGCCGGCTCACCAGGTCCTCGACCCCTCGCGGCACCACCACCTCCGGCGCCCGTCCCGTCAGCCGCCTCGTCCGTCGGATCACCCGCCGCAGCGACCGTACGTTCAGGTGATCCATATGCGCATGCGTCAGCAGCACCGCATCGATCGCCGGCAGGCTCCGCCAGTCCAACCCCGGCAGCCTTTGCCTCCGCAGCACCACCAAACTCCGCGCAAACACCGGATCCACCAGCGCCCGCACACCCCCCAGCTCAAGCAGAAACGACGAGTGCCCGATAAACGTGACGCCGTTCTCGCCTTCGGGTGGCGCTGTATACCGCAGCGCCTGGCCCCGCAGTGGCTGTTTGTGGCTCTCCCGCACCAGCCGCCAGATCTGTTGCAACTTCCGCATCACCGGCGGTGTCGATCGCCGTGCTGTCTGTCTCGTCATCAGCTGTCCCACAGACTAGATGCGTCACCCTCCAGGGGGGATCCCTACATTGCAACCCCTCCCGCCGGGTGACAGCATCTATCTCTCTGTCGTCTCTTTAGAAGACGCGTCCGTGCGCTCGTTAGCCTCGCCAGAGGCAGAGATCGTCGGTCGGGCTTCCCCATCACCGCCCTGGAGGTAATACCAGCATGTCCACGACGTCGGTTGGCCCTTCCCACAGCAATCCGCCCGAGGGCTTCAAAAGCCTGATCTGGGCCAATGTCTCGCACTCGCCCCTCCACTCCCTGTGGGATCTCCAGGGCATCCCGCTCATGGTCATCCTCAAGCGGACCGTGCACTCCTTCCAGGAAGACAATCTGCTCTCCCGCGCCGCCGAGCTCGGCTACTACTTCCTCTTCGCCCTCTTTCCCACCCTGCTCAGCGCCTCCTCCATCTTCGGCCTCTTCGCCCAATCGCACGATCTCTACCCCAAGCTCCTCGCCTACCTCTCGCTCGTCGTTCCGCCGTCCGCCCTCGGCATCGTCCTTGAGACCTTTAACCAGACCGCCAAAGCCTCCTCCGGGGGCAAGTTCATCTTCGGCCTCGCCGCCGCGCTCTGGGCCGCCTCCGTCGGCTTCACCGCCATTCAGGACACCCTCAACATCGTCTACAAGGTCAAGGAAACACGGCCCTACTGGAAGGTGCGCGGCGCCGCCATGCTCGTCACCCTCCTTCTCGCCATCGTCATCTCTATCTCACTCTTCACCCTCTTCGCCGGTGACTTCTCCGCGCGCTTCCTCAGTCATCAGGTCGGCCCGCACCTCGTCTCGCTCGCCGTCGCCACCAGCATCCGCGTTGTCGCCTGGACCATCACCACCGCGCTTCTAATGCTGATCTTCGCCATCATCTACTACTACGCCCCAGACGTCCGCAACAAGAAGTGGCACTGGCTCACCCCCGGCGCCGCCGTCGGTATCGTCTGCTGGGTCGTCGCCTCCGTCATCCTCCGTCTCTACCTGCACTTCTTCAACAGCTACTCCCTCACCTACGGCTCACTCGGCGCCGTCATCATCCTTCTCACCTGGTTCTACGTCACCGGCCTCATGCTTTTGCTCGGCGCCGAGTTCAACTCCGAGATCGCCGCCGCCGTCCTCGAAAAGAACCTCAAAGCAACCGGCGACCTCCCCGAACACGCCACCACCAACGAGTCCGCGCCCATCCACGCCGCCTGACCCCCACGATCGCCGTTCACCGGCATCAACCCGCGGCGCCACCACGGAACGAGCACGCCTCCGCGCTCCATCCTTGGGTGCTCCGTCACTTCGCCCAAACCATCCGCTCACGCCAGAGGCCTGCGTCCCTCGCGTCCAAGCGAAAGAGAGTCCCACTGTGACGTGCAAACGGTGTCGCATCGCAATGACGGAGCTTAAGGGCCACATCTTCCACGGCAACCGGAAATTTCGCTGCCCGTTGTGCCGGCGGGCCAAGATGAAGAAGCCCAGAAAAGCCCGCGACCGCTCCTGACCGGCTCTGCCGCCACCACAGAACATCCTGCGTGTAGCCGCCTAACCCCGTGTCTTACCGGTAGCCGCCCGCAGCGTGCAACACGGATCCACTCAGCCAGCCCGCCTCATCCGACACGAGCAAGCTCACCACATCAGCGATATCCGCCGGCTGACCCGTACGTCCCAACGGCGTCCGCACGATCGCCGCCTTCTCGAAGTCCGACCCGATAAATCCGCCGGCGATCGAGCCTTCCGTCTCCACGATGCCCGGGTTCACTGAGTTCACGCGGATCTTGCGCCCGCCCAGCTCACCCGCCAGTACCTTCGTGATCGTGTCGATCGCGCCCTTGGTCCCGCTGTACACCGCTGAGGCCGGTGGCGCCAGTTCACTCACCACCGAGCCCACGTTGACGATGTTGCCACCCTCCGCCGGAAACAACGGCAGCGCGGCTTGCGACGCAAACAGGAGGCCTTTCACATTCGTCCCGAACATCCAGTCAAAGCTCTTCTCATCGATCGCCTCAAGCGGTGCAAACCCAAACACGCCGGCGTTGTTGACCAGAATGTCCACCTTCCCGAACTTCTCCTTCGTTGCCGCGAAGATCGAGGCCACGGCGCTCTTATCTGCCACGCTTCCCCCGGCTACCAGCGCCGTTCCGCCAGCCGCCTCTATCTCCTTGGCGACCTTCTCCGCGCCAGCCTTGTCCGTCGCATAGTTCACCACGACCGCCGCGCCATCACTCGCCAAACGCTTCGCAATCGCTGCTCCAATGCCCTTCGACGCACCTGTAACGACCGCTACCTTGCCCGTCAACTTTGCCATCTCGTCACCATCCTCTCGGTTGCGTCGGATACTTTGACGCTCATCGAATAGATGAGGACGAAACAGGCTTCGATTCACATCCCATCCGGAAGGCTGCCATCCTCGCCTGGCGCTCCGCACGACGCAACACGACTATGTCCAACAGCCGTGTGCCGGGTGCCCCAGGTCTCGCTTCTGAGACGGGGGGCACCCAATCACCGATCAGCCAGGTGTCTGCCACACGACCCTAAACTCCGCCACCATCCCTCCGGACCGGAGCCTCTCTCGCATGACCCACCTCAGCCTTCCCTTCCCCCTACTTCGCCATCGGCCTCACAATCTCATCCAGCCGGTCCGGCGTTCCCTCCACCCGCTCCAGAAACGGGTATTGCTCTCCGCCGTGGTAGTCCACCGCGATCACGCGAAAGTAGCCGGTATTCTCCGTAATCAGCGAGACCGCCGGCCCGCTTCCCTTCCCGTCCTTGAGTGCCGCCTTCAAGAGATCCGGCGTAAACGCCCGTCCGTTCACCGCCACGATCTTCATCCCCGGTGCCAGCCCGGCCTTGTCGCTCGGCCCATCCTTGAGCACGTCGTACACATTGCCGCTCTTACCCACGCCCAGTCCCAGCGAGTACCAGAAGCTCGCCGAGTCCGTGATCGCCTCGCGCGCCTTTGAGTACACATTCGAGCTCTCGCCATACACCAGCTTGTATCCGCCCCGCTCGATCCCGCCCAGCGGCGCATGGTAGTCGTGCGAGTCCAGCCGCTGCCGCAGAAACGCCGCCCAGTCGTTCGGCACCACCGCGTTCAGCCCCGCCACCACATCGTCAAACGTGTACGGCACGACCTTCGGCGCCGTGTTGCCGCCCAGCCCATGGAACGCCGCCACAAAGTCGTTCAGCGTCTTTTTGCCCTTCGTCTTCTCCCGGATCGTCGTATCCACATCCAGCCAGATCAGCTCGCCTTCATCGTAGTAATCCAGCGCCAGTCGCCAGTTGTCCCATTGCGAGCTCCCGCCCGCGCCCAGCACCTGCGCCGCCGTCGCCGTGTCCTGGATATTCCGCCACGTCCGGCCCGGCCGATGATCCATCTCCGCCGCCACATCCGCCAAGTACCCGCGATACTGCTCCGCCGACCAGATCCCCGAGCGCGCCGCCAGCACATCGCCCAGGTACTCCGTCAGGCCCTCATACACCCACAGCAGATCCCCCTCCATCGGCTTCTGGTAGTTGTCAGTCGCCAGGCCCGCCGGCCGCCGGTACTTGCCATTCCAGCTGTGCGTAAACTCGTGCGGCAACAGGCTTCCCGCCACCGTGAACCGCGAGTCGTCCGTGAACGTCTTCTCCTCCACCCGGTCGTCGCTCGACTGGTGATGCTCGAGCCCGAAGTGCGCCACCTGGTCGCTCAGCGTTACCAGAAAGTGATAGCTCCCGTAGTGCCGGCTCCGGTAGAGCGCTCCCGTCTCTCGCACCAGCTTTGAGAACGCCTCGACGTGCTCCTTTGAAAGCTCCAGATCCTCCGGCCCATCCGCCGCCATATCCAGGAAATGCTTCGGCGAAATCTCCGGCGCCAGTGCCACCTCCTTGAACCACCGCCCCGTCAGCACCGGCGAATCCACCAGCTGTTCCAAACTCACCGTCTTGAAGTTCGTCGCGGTATTTGGCCCTGACTGCTCCTTGAAAGTTCCGCCAGGCAAACCATTCGCCTCCAACGCCGTCCCGAACTTCCACCCTCCCGGAATGCTGATCGACGGCGTCACCATCACCTCACTCGCCTTCGCCCCCTCCGGATACAGCACCACCGAGTTCCAGCTCAGCAACGCCAGATTCGCGCTCGTCGACGCCCCGCCCGAGAACCCCGGCGTCTCCCCCGGCGTCAGAAAGTCGAGCTTCATCTCGAGCGTCGTCGCCCCCTGCGGCACCGTCAAGTGGAACGCAAACATATCCACCTTGTCTCGCTGCCACTCCACCCGCTGCCCACCCGCCGTGATCACGAGGCCCGCCAGGTTATCGATCGGCCCCGTCGGCCCATGCTCGCCCGGAATCCACTTTGGATACACCAGCGTCAGCGGCCCTGCCGTCACCGGCATCACCTCCGTCGCATGCAGAATCCGCCGCGGCGCCTCCGTCAGATCCACGCTCAACGTAATGGGCGTCCCTTGCGCCCCCGCCATCCCGGTTCCCACCACTACCATCGCCGCTGCCAGACCCGACCGCCATCCCGTCATCACAATCTCCCTCTCAGCAACTTACCCCAAATCGCGCCTCCGTCCTTCCTGTTGCTGTCTTTCCTTGCTGTCATTCCGTAGGGACCTGCTTCTCTGCCAGGAACGCCTCCGCTGCACTGTCCCTCTCTCCTGTTTGTCCTTCCGAGCGCAGCGAGGACCCCCCATTTCGCCGTTCGCCACGGAACACAGCGACGTACACCCCCACCCGCAAGAACGCTGGCGCAACAACTCGCTCGTTCGGCTTAATCTGGAAACAGCAGCCGGAGAGGAAAGAAGAGATCGGGCTAGGAGGCATCGACTACAAGGGACCGTCAGCATCTGGTCCACACCTAACCCAAGCCGATCGAAGATTTTAGCCACAAAGACCGGGAGGGGGTACGGCGCCGTCTACAATCGCCGCACACCCTCATGAACCTCTACGCCGTCGTCATCGCCCTTATCACCCTCGTTCTCCTCGGCGTCTCGCTCGGCCGTCTTGGCACCGTCAAGACCAAGGCCGACTACCTCGTCGCCGGCCGCTCCCTCTCCGCCTTCGTCCTCGTCTTCACCCTGCTCAGCTCCTGGATCGGCTCGGGCTCCCTGCTCGGTGGCGCCGAGAACGCCTACCGCCACGGTTTTCCCGCCCTTTGGCAAGGCGGCGGCGGCTGGGCCGGCCTCCTGCTCATCTACTTCATCGCCCCCCGCGCCCGCCACTTCGCCCAGTACACCATCCCCGATCTGCTCGAAGCCCGCTACAACCAGGCCGCCCGCGTCCTCGGCGTCGTCGCCATCCTCCTCACCTACACCGCCATCACCTCCTACCAGTTCATCGGCGGCGGCGATATCCTCCACCTCATCTTTCCCACCGTCATCACCCCCATCCTCGGCCGCTACATCATCGCCGCCTTTGTCATCCTCTTCACCGCCATCGCCGGCATGAGCTCCGTCGCCTATATGGACCTCTTCATCGGCCTGCTCGCCACCTCCACCCTCATCATCGCGCTCCCCGTCCTCATCCACATCACCGGCGGCTGGCACGTCGTCCGCGCCGCCCTCCCCGCCACTCACTTCCAGGTCTTCGGCGACCTCTCCCCCATCCAGGCCCTCGAGCTCTTCCTCCCCACCTGCCTCCTCCTCCTCGGCAACCAGTCCATGTACCAGAAGTTCTTCTCCGCAAAGAGCGAAAAGGCCGCCTCCCAGGCCGTCGTCGGCTGGATCATCGGCACCGTCATCCTCGAGACCGTCATCATCGCCATCGCTGTCACCGGCTCCGCCCTCTTCCCTACCGGCGAAGTCGCCCACGCCCCCCGCGAGATCCTGGCGTACGTAGGGTTACACGCCTTCTCCAACCGCTCCCCCGTCCTCACCCTTCTCGGCGCCCTCCTCATGGGAGCCATCTTCGCCAAGATCATCTCCACCGCCAACAACTGGCTCTTCTCCCCCGCCACCAACATCGTCAACGACATCTACGTCCGCTACATCGCCCCTGAGGCCTCCAACAAGCGCATCCTCATCGTCAGCCGCCTCACCGTCGTTCTCCTCGGCATCTGGTCTCTCTACCAGGGCCTCCACGCCGAGTCCGTCCTCAAGAAAGCTCTCTACGCCTACACCATCTACTCCGCCGCCCTCACCCCCGTCATCCTCGCCGCCTTCTTCTGGCGCCGCGCCACCGCCAGCGCCGCGGTCGCCTCCATCGCCGCCGGAACCCTCGTCACCGTCACCTGGGAGTCCCTCACCCCACACCTTCCTCCTGCCATCGCCGCCCGCGACGCCATCCTTCCTGCGCTCGCCACGTCGCTACTCTGCCTCACCATCGTCTCCCTCCTCACTCAAAAGCCGGACAGCACCCACCTCCTCGCCGGCAGCAAGTCCTAAGCCTTACCCCGCGTCCCACATTCGTAACCACGCTCCGACGAAACGGTAATCCGGAGCGACATCTACCCTCCAATCTGTGTCTCACGAGGTATAGATAGAGCGTCGTGCCTCTTTCGCGATAGCAGTTCGGCCGTTCTACACCGCGTTCCTGAGCAACTCGCTAAGGCCCTTCATGGATCCTCATCTCGTTCTGGACGCCGCCGCTCTTTGCGTTCTGCTCGCTCTGCTTCTGCTCCTCGGTCGCCGCCATCCAGAGAGCCGCGTGCGTCTCTGGCTCGCCGGTCTCATCCTTATCCTCGGCGAATCCGTCGCCCACATCCTCTTCATGGTGCCCGGACCCTGGCACCGCGCCAGCCACGTCGCCGCCCTCTGCTTCTACCTGCTTGCCGGACAGACCTTCATCTACGCCGCCCTTCGCCCACATGCCCGCGAGTTGAAGCTGTTCACCGCGCTCTCGCTCTCCTCCTTTCCCCAGATCGCCGCATTCGTCCTCTACGGCCTTGATGTGCGTACGCCGCATCCCTACCTCCTCTGTGCGCTCTGCGGAGCCCCCATCGCCATTGCCTGCGGCTTCCTCACCACGCGTCCTATCCGCTTCGGCATCCTCCACGGCCTGGGTTGGATCGGCTTCGTCGGCGCCATCCTGCAGACGGACTATCGCTATGCGGTCTACTGGATTCTGTTCTGGATCTACATGTCCACGGCCGTCCTCTTCGCGCGACGCCTTCCCCGCTCCAGCACCGGTCGCTACGCCATCGTGCTCGGCTTCGCGATCTGGTCCCTCTGCTTTCTCTCTCACAGCTGGATCGTCGATCACGTCGCCTATCTCCCCGTCGCCCAGAACATCTGGGATCGACAGAAGTTTCTGGTCGTTATAGGCATGCTGATGGTAATGCTCGAAGACCAGGTCGCCCGTAACCGCGATCTCGCCCTTCACGACGACCTCACAAGTCTTCCCAATCGCCGCCTCTTTGACGATCGGCTCACCCAGGCTCTTCTGCAGGGAACCCGCAGCGGCACCCGCACCGGCCTCATCATGCTCGACCTCAACGGGTTCAAGCTGGTCAACGACTCTCTCGGCCACACCGCCGGGGATGAGCTGCTCTGCACCGTGACCGAGCACCTCACCCGCACCCTTCGCTCCTCCGATACGCTTGCCCGCGTCGGCGGCGACGAGTTCGCCATCATCGTCTCAAACCTCCGCTCCAGCGAATCCCTCCTTCGCCTCATCGATGAAGCCTCCCGCATCCCCGTTCCCATGCGGGAAGGCGAGTTCCTCGTCACCGCCAGCATCGGTCTCGCCATCGCTCCGGATGACTCGATCGACCCCGAAACCCTCTTTCGTCTTGCCGATGCCCGCATGTACGCCCAGAAGCAGATCGCCTGACGTTTCGCTTACCGCACAGATCCCGCCGATCCTCCGCCACGTCGCTTTTTCACACTTACCTTTTCCTTTCACGTGCATCCAAAGCCCAAGAACCCAATCCGCAAGGAGATGTACCGACATGGCTAACGCAATCGAAAACACCGAACTGACCGATGACCTCCTGGCGGGCGTAGGACCCGACGCAACCGCCACCTTCGACCAGTCAAACGTCGCCCCAGTTGCCAGCAGCGAAAATCTTAATGTGGCAGCCACCGATGAAGACGACGAAGATGAAGATGAAGATGATGAAGACCTCGATGATGACGAGGAGGAAGACGACGAAGACGACGACGATCTCGAAGATGATGACGAGGACCTCGACGACGATGACGACGAGGATGAAGACGACGAAGACGAAGAGGATGAGGACGATGACGACGAGGATGAAGACGAAGAGGAAGACGTCTAACCTTCTCCCACCTCGGCAGCAAAATCGAGGGAGCGGCCGCCTGCCGCTCCCTTTTCTCTTCCCGGTACAATCAAACCAGCGATGATTCTCCCCTTTGTCCGCGATCTACTCGCGGGCCTCGAACACTCAGACGCCTTTGAACGTGCCCGGCGACACCTCGCCGGAGGGTCCGGCCGTCGCCGCATCTCTGGCCTCACTGCGACTGCTCGCGCGCTCTATCTTCCCCTCTTCCTGCGCGCTGCCAACGCTCCCGCCCTCATCCTCGTCGCCGACAACAAGGCCGCCGAAGCTCTTCACGCCGCCGTCCTCAGCGCCTGTGATCTCACCGGCGCACTCGGTCGCGATCACGTCCTTCGCCTCCCCGCGCATGACGTCCTTCCCTTTGAAAACCTCTCGCCACACTCCGAAATTCAGGAGACCCGCGCCGCCACCCTCTGGAAGATCTGCACTGGCCGCCCGGAGACCCCGCGCCTCATCATCGCGCCCGTTGAGTCCGCCTGCATGCGCCTCTTTCCGCGGGACTACTACACCGCACTCGCCCTCCATCTGCGCGTCGGCGAAGAGCACCTGCCCGACATGCTCGTCGAGCATCTCCTCTCCGTCGGTTACACCAAAGTCGACGTCGTCGAGATGCCCGGCCAGGTCACTCTGCGTGGTGGCATCCTCGACGTCTACTCCCCGGAACAGGACCGCCCCTGCCGCATCGACTTCTTCGGCGACGAGATCGAGTCCATCCGCAAGTTCGATCCCGAAACCCAGCGCTCCTCCTCGCACATCGACGACGCACTCCTCCTCCCGCTCACCGAAACTCCCGTCACCGAAAAGCTGCTCACCGCCATCAACGCCCGCCTCACCCGCACCGGCTCCGCCGCCGCCGCGGAGATCGAAGGCGGCGACACCCCCGTCGAACTCCAGACTCATGTCTCTACTCGAACCGGTGAAGCAACCGTCTTCCCTGGCTGGGAGTTCTTCGCCCCCGTCGCCGGTGCCCGCAATACCCTGCTCGATCTGCTCGGCCCCAAGCTCCGCGTCTTCACCGAAGAGCCCGCCATGGTCCAGAACCAAAGCGAGCGCTGGTGGAACAAGGTCGAGCAGCGCCACGAGCGCTCCGGCATCGGCAATCTCGTCCGTCCCGAAGACATCTACATCTCCCCTTGGGATCTCAACGACCGCATCCGCGCCTTCCCCGGTGCCGATCTCGATCAGCTCGGTGCCGTCGACATCCTCGACGGCGACTCGGGGCAGCTCACCGGCATCGACTTCAGCACGCGCCCCACTATGCGCTTCCACGGCTCCATCCCGGCGCTCGTCGAGCAGCTCCGAGCGTTGATGCAGCAGGACGCTCGCGTCTTACTTGCGGCACATAATCAGGGCGAAGTCGAACGCCTCGCCGGCCTGCTGCAGGAGTATCAGATCCCTTATCGCCTCGGCTCGCGTAATCAAACGCCCGGCTCCGAGAACGTCTACTCCGAATCCTCCTATAACTCCGGCGACCTCCGCACACCCGTCATCGTTCGCACCCCCATCAGCTCCGGCGTGCAGGTTCTTGATGTCCGCGAAATTGGCAGCGGCACCCCCCGTTCTGGCCAGGCCGCCCAGATCATCCTCTTCGGCGCCAACGACCTCTCGGACGACGCTGACGTCTCCGCCCGCCCCGTCCCGCGCAAGAAGTCCAAGACCTCCGCCTTCATCTCAGACTTCCGTGACCTCAAGGTCGGCGACTACGTCGTCCACGTCGAGCACGGCATCGCCCAGTACTGCGGCCTCCGCGTCCTCGATGACGAAAAGTCCGACGCCGCCCCACCGCTCGAGCTCATGATCCTCGAGTTCGCCGAGGGTGCCAAGCTCTACGTCCCACTCACCCGCCTCGACCTCATTCAGAAGTATCGCTCGACCGACACAGGCCCCGCGCCAGAGCTCAACAAACTCGGCAATCAGGCCTGGGCCAAGACCAAGGCCCGCGTCAAGAAAGCCATGCAGGACATGGCCGCCGAGCTGCTCAAGCTCTACGCCCAGCGTGCCGCCGCCGTCGGCACCGCCTTCTCGCCGGACAACAACCTGCAGCGCGAGTTCGAGGACGCCTTCGACTTCACCGAGACCGACGACCAGCTCAACGCCATCGCCGATATCAAGCGCGACATGGAATCGCCGCAGCCCATGGATCGCCTCCTCTGCGGCGACGTCGGCTACGGCAAGACCGAAGTCGCCATGCGCGCCGCCTTCAAGGCCGTCCAGGATGGCAAGCAGGTCGCCGTCCTCACCCCCACCACCGTCCTCTCCTTCCAGCACTTCGAGTCCTTCAAAAAACGCTTCTCGAAGTTCCCCGTCAACGTCGAAATGATCTCCCGCTTCCGCACCGCCAAGGAGCAGAAGGAGATCCTCGAGCGTACCGTCGCCGGCAAGGTCGACATCCTCATCGGCACGCATCGCCTCTTCTCGAAAGACCTTAAATTTCAGGACCTCGGCCTGCTCGTCGTCGACGAAGAACAACGCTTCGGCGTCCGCCACAAAGAGCGTCTCAAGCAGCTCCGCGCCGCCATCGACGTCCTCTCCATGTCCGCCACCCCCATCCCGCGAACCCTGCATATGTCACTGATCGGGTTACGAGATATGTCGGTCATCGAGACCCCGCCCAAAGACCGCATGGCGATCCAGACCATCGTCGCCAAGTTTGACGAAAAGCTCGTCCGCACCGCCGTCGAGATGGAGCTCGAGCGCGGTGGCCAGACCTATTTCGTCCACAACCGCGTCGAAACCATCTACGAGCTCGCCGCCAAGATCCGCGAGCTCGTCCCCTCCGCCCGCGTCGTCGTCGGCCACGGCCAGCTGCCCGAGTCCGAACTCGAGCGCGTCATGCTCGCCTTCATGAATCACGAGTACGACGTCCTCTGCGCCACCTCCATCATCGAGAACGGCCTCGATATCCCGCTCGCCAACACCATCATCATCAACCGCGCCGATCGCCACGGTCTCTCCGAGCTCTATCAGCTCCGCGGCCGCGTCGGCCGCTCCAATCGCCGCGCCTACTCCTACCTCCTCATCCCACCCGAGCAGCAGCTCACCGAGATCGCCCGCCGCCGCCTCGCCGCCCTCAAGGAGTTCTCCGACCTCGGCGCCGGCTTCAAAATTGCTGCCCTCGACCTCGAGCTCCGCGGCGCCGGCAACATGCTCGGTGGCGAGCAGTCCGGCCACATCGAGGCCATCGGCTTCGAGATGTACACCACCATGCTCGAAGAAGCCGTCCGCAAGATGAAGGGCGAAGGCGGCGGCGATCACGAAACCACCGTCGTCAATCTCGGCATCTCCATTCGTATCGACGACAGTTACATACCCGAAGAGAACCAGCGCCTCCGCATGTACAAACGTGTCGCTGGAGCCGTTTCCCTCGCGGATCTCAAGGAGATCAGCGAGGAGCTAATCGACCGCTACGGCGCCATTCCCGAAACCGTCACCAACCTCCTCGCCGCCGGCGAAATCCGCCTCCTCTGCGAGGGGCTCGGCATCGCCACCCTCGAACGCAAACGCACCGCCGTTGAAGACCCACCAGACGCACCACCAAACCGGGCGCCCCAGGTCTCGCCTCTGAGACCTGGGTCCGCTCCTGCCTCCGGCAATCGTCCACAGCTCCAGCCCCTCCGCCCGGGTCAGATCGCCCGTCCCGCCGCGCCCACTCGTCCCCTCCAGTACAGCACCCGCACCGTCAGCACACGCGAGGTCACCAACGCCACCCTAGCCGCCCGCGCCTCGGTCGGCAACCGCCCAGCCAACGCTCCCATGCGCGCCCAGGCCGGCCAGATCAAGACCATGCGCGACATGCTCCACATCAAGTTCAACTACGCCGTCCACTCTGAGTCCTTCGCGAACGCCGGCCGCACCCACGCCGCCGGCGGCCCGGATCCCGCCGCCCTCATGAAGCTCGTGAGCCGCAACAGCAAAAACGGCGCCGCTTTTTCCCCTAACGGCACCCTTCGCTGGCCACTCTCAAGCGCCAAAGCCGACGTCGTCCTCCGCGAAACCCGCGATCTGCTCGAAGCCCTTGACGTCACCCGTTCCGCCGCTCTCGCCTGAGTCTCGCCCGCACGCACAGAGCGAGTCTGATACAGTCATGCGTCTACGACCCTCTACGCAGCATCGGGTGAACGCATGCACGAAGTTATTGAGATCAACGGATCCACCATCGTCTTTCTTAAAACCGGCCCGGAAACGCAGGGCCAGTTCTCCCTCTGCGAGTGCACCGTGCCGGCCCACTCCGGCTTCCTCATCCCCCATCTTCATCCCGACTTCGACGAGATGATCGTCGGCATGGATGGCATGAGTCTCTGGTCTGTCGGCCGGCAACACATAAACGTCGGCCCCGGCGAGCAGCTCTTCATCCCACGCGGGGTCGCTCACAGCTTCGCCAACCGGCAGGCCTTTGCTAGTCGCTTCGCCTGCATCTTCACTCCCGGTCTCATCGGCCCGGAGTTCTTCCGCGAGCTCGCCGCCGCCATGCATCTGCCCCTGGCCCTGCAGCGGGCGGAGTTCCATCTCATCTTCCATCGCTTCCGCATGGTCCCCGTCGCGGACGCCTGACCGCCGCAGCAGCGACGCCGTCCGCCTTGTACACTGGGCCCACATGCCCGTCCGTGCCCTTTCTCTCGCCGCAATCGCCCTTATGCTTACACCCATCCTCCCTTCTCAGCGCCTTTCGGCCGATGGCGGTGCCCAGACCTTCCAGACCCTCGCCGACGGGTACTTCTCGGACGTCCTCTTCCACTTCTCCCCCACCGGCGGCACCCAGGCCGGCTTCCATCAGTACGACACCGAGCTCGAGGACTACTCCGCCGCGGCGGTCCAGAAAAACATCACCGCCCTCCACGCCTACGAGCAAAAGATCACCGCAATCCCGCCCGCCTCGCTCGACGCCAGCATCGCCGCCGATCGTCAGATCCTGCTCAACTCCATCCATTCCCAGCTCCTCTCGCTCGAAACCATCCACAACTGGGAGAAGAACCCCGACACCTACTCCTCCGGCATCACCAACTCCGTCTTCACCCTCATGGAGCGCCCCTTCGCGCCCGTCAACACTCGCCTCAAGGCCGCCGTCGCCCGCGAGCGCCTGATGCCCGCCGTCTTCACCGCCGCCCGTCAGAACCTCAAAAACCCGCCCCGCATCTTCACCGAGATCGCCCTCGAGCAGATCGACGGCATCATCTCCTTCTTCCAGACCGACGTTCCCAGCGCCTTCAAGGACGCCACCGACAAACAAGCCCTCTCGGACTTCGCCGCCTCCAACTCCGCCGTCATCCACGCCCTCGAAAGCTACCGCGACTGGCTAAAATCCGACCTCCTCCCCCGCTCGACCGGCGACTTTCGCCTCGGCTCCGTCACCTTCGCCAAAAAGCTCAGTAGCGACGAGATGGTCGACGTTCCCCTCGCCCATCTGCTTGAGATCGCCTACGCCGACCTCCATCGCAATCAGGCCGAGTTCGCCCGCGTCGCCAAAGAGGTCGACCCCTCGAAGTCCCCGCAGGAGGTCCTCGCCGAGCTCGCCACCATCCACCCCGCCCCTGACAAACTCCTCAGCGCCTTTCACGACCAGTTCTCCGGCCTGATCAGCTACATCAACGCCAACCACATCATCACCATCCCCTCGAAGGTCGAGCCCACCCTCGAAGAGACCCCGCCCTTCATGCGCGCCACCACCCAGGCCTCCATGGATCCTCCCGGCCCCTTCGAAACTCACTCCACCAAGGCCTACTTCAACGTCACTCTTCCCGAAGCCAACTGGACCCCGGCCCGCGTCGCCGAACACATGGCCGCCTTCAACGTCGGCACCATTACCTCAACCGCCGTGCACGAGGCCTACCCCGGCCACTACGTCCAGTTCCTCTGGCAGGACCAGTTCC
Organism: uncultured Acidobacteriaceae bacterium; assembly: GCA_964235665.1. Lineage (GTDB taxonomy): Bacteria > Acidobacteriota > Terriglobia > Terriglobales > Acidobacteriaceae > Edaphobacter. The sequence continues at coordinate 297,644 of CAXSAY010000001.1, read as the reverse complement.
CCTCCAAGGTCCGCAAGCTCGTCGGCGCCAACACCAACATCGAAGGCTGGGCCCACTACTGCGAGCAGATGATGCTCGACGAGGGCTATCTCCCCTCCGGTGTCGCCGCCGGCTCGCGCGAGGCCAAACTCATCCGCCTCGGGCAGCTCCAGGACGCCCTCCTCCGCGACGCCCGCTTCGTCGTCTCCATCCGCCTTCACACCGACACCGCTGCCGCAGGCGAGAAGCTGACACCGGTGCTGTCCCCTGTCCGGATCAAGGAGGGGCTGAATCGCAATGTCACTGTCAGCAGCAGCCATCAGCCAGCCAGCACCTTCACCTTCGACGACGCCGTCAACTTCTTCGTCAAAGAGGGCTACCAATCCCACGCCATCGCCCTCATCGAAACCAAGCGCGGCACCTCGGACGCCACCTACCTCTACTACACCCTCGGCAAGCTCCAGATCCTGAAACTCCGCGAAGACGTCCGCGCCAAACAGGGCTCCGCCTTCAACCTTCAGCAGTTCCACGACAGCTTCATGCGCGAAGGCCCGGCTCCCATCAAGGTCATCCGCAAAGACATGCTCGCGAACGACACACCCGTCTTATAGACGGGGCACTCTCACCGGCGAACCAGTGTTGGTGGCGCGTCGGGTACCTGCCGGTGGGTACACTCGGAAGAGACGCTGGCTCCGTTGAGCTGCAAGCCGATCCATGGTGTCAAATCGGGCTCGTCAGCCATCTTTCGATCGGTTCAGCCCTTGTCTGGTCCAAGGTCAAACCCTGCCGAATGAAGATTTTGCGCACAGAGTGTACGGTGGGGTACCCCACCGATGGGGTATGGCGAAACCCTTCCTTCTTGATACCCTAGCGACACCGCAACAGGCTGACCCAAACTCCCGAGGCAAAGGCTCCGCACCCTGATGACTTCCCAGAAAATCCGCAAGGCCGTCTTCCCCGCCGCCGGCATGGGCACCCGCTTCCTTCCCGCGACCAAAGCCACCCCCAAGGAGATGCTTGCCCTCGTCGACAAGCCCCTCATCCAGTACGGCGTCGAAGAGGCCGTGGCCGCCGGCTGCACCGAGATCATCATCGTCACCGGCCGTGGCAAGTCCACCATGGAAGACCACTTCGACCGCTCCCCCGAGCTCGAAGCCTCGCTCGCCGCCAAAAACAAGACCGCCCTGCTCGACATCGCGCTCTCCGTCTCGAAGCTCGCAAAGATCTCCTACGTCCGCCAGCCCGAACCGCTCGGCCTCGGACACGCCGTCCTCATGGCCAAGGAGCTCGTCGGCAACGAGCCCTTCGCCGTCCTCCTCCCGGACGACATCGTCGACGCCGCCGTCCCCTGCATGAAGCAGATGGTAGAAGCCTTCGAGCAGACCGGCTCCTCCATCCTCGGCTCTGAGGTCGTCGAGGGCGCCGCCATCCAGAACTACGGCTGCCTCGATTGCACCCCCGACCCCGGCAATCCCCGCCTTCTCGAGGTCAAACACATGGTCGAGAAGCCGAAGCCCGAAGAAGCCCCGTCCCAGAACGCCATCATCGGCCGCTACATCCTCACCCCGCGCATCTTCTCGCTGCTCGAGCAGATCACCCCCGGCGCCGGCGGCGAGCTCCAGCTCACCGACGGCATCAAGGCCCTGCTCGACTTCGAAAAGGTCTACGGCTTCTCCTACGAGGGCAAGCGCCACGACGCCGGCGACAAGCTCGGCTTCCTCATGGCCACCGTCGAGTTCGGGCTGAAGCACAAGGACCTCGGCCCTAAGTTCCGCAGCTGGCTCAAGACCTTTCCCCTCTAACCCACTAGGCCGCCCGGGTATCCCAACATCGCAGTCTCATCGTGATGCGTGGTGACGTCATCAGCGCGGCATGACCGCGCCCGCCACAACCTCGCCCATTTGCCGCGGCACCTCAACAAAGTCGCCCATCCAGGCCATCTATACTCACCGAATCCCCTGGGCTAGGCACCTCTTTGTAGTCAGGATCGAGTTACATCATGCCGTCGAGCGCCACCATCGCTTCCTTTCTGACCGAGCAAAGGGTTTCCTTTTTACGACTTACGGTGATCGTGGCGCTTCTCTGCAGCGCCATCTATTACGCCATCCTCTCCATCCACTGGCCCCTCATGCTCGATTCCCCGATCATGCACTACGTCAACTTCATGATCGATCACGGCCTGAAACCCTATAAAGACATTACGGACAACAACATGCCGGGTTCCTACATTACGGAACGCTGGGCCATGAACATCTTCGGCTCGGGTGACCTCGGCTGGCGCATGTATGAGTTCTTCCTTCTCACCATCCTCACCCTGGCCGCCATCGTCATCGCCCGCCCGTACGACTGGCTGGCCGGACTCTATGCGGGCGGCATGTTCCTCCTGCTGCACGGAGCAGAAGGCCCCAGCTACGCCGTCGAACGCGAACAGGTCATGACTGTCCTCATTCTGCTTGGCTATGCGTTTCTCTTCGAAGCAGTTCGGCACAACACGCCTTGGCTCATGCTTCCCTTCGGTTTTCTGGTAAGTCTCGCGGGCTCGATCAAACCTACTCTCGGCCCGCTTGTCCTGGTCCTGCTCTTCCTCGCTGCCGTCATGTTGCGGCGGCAAGGTGCCCGAACTGTTCCTTACCTCACTTGGGGAACTGCGGGCTTTGCGATCGCGGCTGCCCTCGTTCTTCGCTTCATTCTTCACTTTCATGCCTTTGGCAACTTCCTCTTCCTGCTTCGTACCATCACCCCCACCTACGTCGCCCTTTGGCAGCCTGGCTTTGCCAACCTTGTACGTCGCAGCTGGCCGGTCAGCTTTCTTCCGTTCCTTCCCCTAAGCGCTCTCGCGCTCTTTGCCAACCGCCGCGATTGGAACTGGGAGAAGACTGCCCTAGTGTGCGGCCTCGCCTTTGGCAGCTTCTCCTACTTTCTCCAGGGAAAGGGCTTCAACCACCACCGCTACACCTATCTTTTCTGCTTTTTACTTCTTGTCGCGATTGAGTTTACCGTCGCGCTGCGCAAGTCTGGCTGGCCGCGCCTTGTAGGTGCCGCTGGTCTTGGCATGATCCTGGTGCTGAACATTCCCTACGATCTTCTGAAGATCCGGACTGTTGTTCCGAACAGTGATCTCACCCTACAGCTGGAACGGGACCTTGATGCCCTCGGCGGCCCCGCTGCTCTCGATGACAAGGTGCAATGCTTTGACCTGATCTTCGGCTGCCTGAACGCGCTCTATCACGACCACATCCTGCAGAACTCCGGCTTTACCGGCGACCTCCTCCTCTTCCCTGACCGTGACAGTCCGGCCACGCAGTATTATCGCGCCAAGTTTCGCGATCTAGCCAGGCGCAATCCTGCGCAGGTTCTGGTCGTCACGAACGAGTGGTTCGGTCAGCCAACTTCCTTCAACAAGTTGAATACCTGGCCTGAGTTCGTCCAGTACCTTGACGCTAACTACACGCAGGTGCTCACTCGTTCTTTCCCGTATGAAGGATTCCGCGTTCCCGTCTCGCCTGATTCGAGCGACTTTCGCGAGTACAGGATCTACATCCGAAAGCAAAGTCCACTGCTTACCCGTGCCAGCATTCTTAACCAGCACTGAGTACATGACAGCCCTGAAAACGTGACGCACACGACGCCAGGCACAAGACGCGAACCTTTCCTTCTTACCGCATCATCGAATGACTGCAAGTAAACGCCAGAAACTAAGGATTCGTCTTACCGTGCCAACTCTCTTAGATCCGATCAAAGTAGGCGATATCGATTTGCCCAGCCGCGTCATTATGGCTCCGCTGACTCGCCTTCGCGGCACGACCGACAACATTCCGACACCGATCATGGTGGAGTACTATACGCAGCGTGCCTCGGCCGGTCTCATCATCTCGGAAGGAACTCCCATCTCTCCTATGGGCGTTGGCTACGCTCAGGTCCCCGGTATCTGGTCTGAGCAGCAGGTGGAGGCATGGAAGCCAGTCACAGCGGCAGTACACGCACGCGGCGGTCGCATCTTTCAGCAGATCTGGCATGTCGGCCGCATCTCGGATCCTGTCTTCCTCCACGGTGAGCTCCCTGTTGCTCCTAGCGCTCTTGCAGCTTCCGGCCACGTTTCCCTTCTCCGACCGGAAAAGGCGTTCGTAACTCCTCGCGCTCTCGAGTCTCGAGAAATTCCAGGCATTGTCGAGCAGTTTCGCCGCGCGGCCGTGAACTCTCAGCGCGCCGGCTTTGATGGCGTTGAGATTCATGGTGCGAACGGCTACCTGCTTGACCAGTTTCTGCAGTCTGGAACGAACCACCGCACGGATGAGTACGGCGGCTCCATTGAGAATCGCGCCCGGCTTATGCTCGAGGTCGCAGATGCCTGCATTGCCGTGTGGGGTTCCGGCCGCGTTGGCATGCATCTCGCTCCACGTGCCGACACACACGGTATCTCGGACGGAAACCTTGCCGAAACTTTCCGCTACGTTGCTCGCGAACTCGGTCGCCGCAAGCTGGCCTTTTTGATGTCCCGCGAGCACCGCGCCGGCGGCTGGCTTGGACCGGAGCTGAAACGCGAGTTTGGAGGCGTCTACATCGCGAACGAGCAATTTACCTATGATGCCGCCAATGAAGTCCTTGCTCATGGCGAGGCGGATGCCATTGCCTTCGGTAAGCTTTTCATCGCCAACCCCGATCTGCCCGCGCGCTTCGCTAGCCACGCGCCTTTGAACCAGCCACAACCCGCTACCTTCTACGGACACGGCCCTGAGGGCTACATTGATCAGCCAAGTTTGCCGGTGTAACCAGGCCGGCGCGGGATCGCCTCACCTACTGCGTTGTCCCGGTCGTGAACAACGCCTCTGATCGCGATCCCAGTACCTGGTAGAGGGCGAACTGCCGGCTTCCCTGCTCCCTCATCTCGAAGAGCAGACTTGCTCGATTTGAGGCTTCGGCGTCTACAACACCCACCAGCCGAATCCATGGTGTCTGGTCAAGGTGCGCGGCGTCGGTCACACTGCTGAAAGCGGTTTGTAAGTTGCCGAAGGCATCCTTCTGCGCCACAATCGTGACGTACCGTAATGACGCTCCAGTGCCCGCCGTATGTGCGGTAAAGACGAAGGTTGGCGCACCTCCGTAACTCAAGAGATAGCCGCGCAGGTCCTCGTCCAGTAAACCAGGTCCTGCCGCCCTTGCCGCTGCAGCGGCCTTTCGTTTCGCTGCTGCAGCGGCCAAAGCCGCCCTTCTTCGAGCTGCGGGCGTGGGCGATACAGGGGCGGCCTTGGATCCGGTCGCGCCCGTGACGCCACCCACTTTTGTACCCGCGTTGGTGGTTGTGCTGGCCGCCGCACTTGCCGGTGTTCCTGCCAGCTTGCCAGCTGCTAGTCCTTCCATAAGACTCAAGACTGCCTTGTGCTCCGTCTCATCTTCCCAGGGCCGTACGAAATCGTGCTCCGTCCGAGTCTTCGCGTCGCTCACGGCCACCATCTGATGCACCTCCGCTGGCAGTCCGGCCAACTTCGTCATGGCCGCCCCATCCGCCGTCTGTCCCCCACCCACAGGCTTCCCCCGATGCAAGATCGGCCGGTCCGGATCATTATTAAGCGCTCCGGTTGCGATCTCCTTTTTCGCGCTCGCATCTGCACCATCCGTCGCTACATCTTTCTGGCCCCGCTTCTTGAGAACTGGGCGGTCCGGATCATCCGCCGGCGTTCCTGCCGTAGATGTATCCGCTGGTGTAGAGTCCGTCTTCTTCTCAGTCTTTCCTCCGGGACTTCGCCGCCGCAGCGTTGGCCGATCCGGATCTACCTTGTTCGCGTCATCGTCATCCTTGCCGCTGCCCTTCCCGTATTTGTCATCATCCTTGCTCGTCGTGATTGCACTGATTCGGCGGGATGCCTTCAACTCCGCCGCTTTCACCTCTGCCTCCGGCTTGAACGTTCCGTAGCCGAACCATCCGTCATCGTATGGACTGTCCGCGGTATTCAGTTTGCCCGCTGAGGTGAGCTCTACCAACCCCTTTACCACTCCCGCCTGTTGCAGCTCGTAGGCATTTCCTGGAAGAAGAGCAAATGGGATGGGTCGTGGCTCGTACACCGCCGCATCCTGGATCTCGCCATTGATATAGAGCGACACCGGAATCAGTCGGCTTGCTTGTGGTTTCGTAAGATCACCCGTCCACTCATACACGCCAACTGCACGCACAACCGCCTCTGGCTTTTCCACCTTGTGCGTCTGAGCGAATCCACTTACACCCAAACTCAGACCCGCCAACCCCGCTACTGTAACCGATCGCCACGCCATACTTCCCATTAGACGACGGCCGCAACCCTTTTGGGGTCTGCACGTCGGCTGGCCCGACTTCATTGAGAGTTGCTTCCGGCCAGGTAGCCGGCCCGCGACCGCCATGGGTGAGCGATGAAAGAAAGTACTCCCCCACCCGATTGCAGCGAAGAACGAGTAGGGTAAAAAGACCTGAAGACGAAAGCCCTCCCCGTCGTGCAAGAGAGCAGCTTGTTGAACCTCCTGATAGCCGCAATCTACTGACTCGGTACCGCAAGGCATCTGTACTGCGACAGACTGCCTCACCCAACGCCTAAGGATCTCCCCTATGCAGGAACAGAAGCAAACCTCCCTTTCAGACTTTTCTTCAACCTATCCTCGTCCGCAGCTACGCCGCGAACAGTGGACTTCCCTCAACGGTCCGTGGCAGTTCTCGAAAGGCCGGCAAATGGTCTGTGACCATCCAGCCCACGTTGAGTTTGAGTCCACAATCGAAGTTCCATTCAGCCCGGAGACGGAAGCAAGCGGGCTTGCTGACACAGGGTTCTATGGTTCTGTGTGGTATCGGCGATCGTGGGAGCAGGCTCCACTGCAGCTCGAAGAACGCCTCATTCTCCATTTCGAGGCTGTGGATTGGCGGGCGACGGTGTGGGTGAACGGTGTTCACGTCTGCTCGCACGAGGGTGGCTACACGCCCTTCCATGCTGATATCACGGATATGCTGAAGTCTGAACCGATGCAGGAAGTGATTCTGCGTGTAGAAGATGATCCGGCCGACCTCGCCAAGCCGCGGGGCAAGCAGGATTGGCTGCTGGAGCCGCACTCAATCTGGTACCCACGCACCACCGGCATCTGGCAGACCGTGTGGCTCGAGATCGTGCCATGTAGTCGGATTCGATCCGTACAATGGACGGCCAGTCTGGTGCGATGGGAGATAGGGTTGGAAGCGCACATTGAGCAGCCTCATGATCGTCCTTCCAGCCAGACACTAAAGCTGACCGTAAAGTTACTTGCTGAAGGTCAAATACTTGCCGAGGACACCTATGGCGTCATCGCTAATGAGGTGCACCGCACGATTGTCCTCTCAGACCCTGGCATTGATGACTTCCGCAACGCTCTGCTCTGGTCGCCAGCATCGCCAACCCTGATTGATGTTTTTATGGAGCTGCACGACGAGGATGGGCGACTGCTGGACCGAGTGCACAGCTATACGGCTCTGCGCGAGGTTGCTGTGCAGGGCGATCGCTTCTTGCTGAATGGCCGGCCGTTCCCGCTCCGGCTGGTGCTCGATCAGGGGTATTGGCCGAAGTCTGGCCTAACGGCTCCTGACGACGACGCTCTCGCAATAGACATCCTGTTGACGAAGCGGCTCGGCTTCAACGGCGTACGAAAGCACCAGAAGATCGAAAGTGCACGATACCTCTATTGGGCCGATCGTCTCGGACTTCTGGTCTGGGAGGAGATGCCCAGCGCCTATCGATATACGACGCGATCCATTCAGCGGCTGACGCGCGAATGGCAGGAGGTGCTTCATCGGGACAAGAGCCATCCGTGCATCGTTGCGTGGGTGCCGTTCAATGAGAGTTGGGGCGTGCCGAACCTGCCAGAGAGCATCGCGCAGCGCCATTACGTGCAAGCCTTGTACCACTTGACCAAAACGCTAGACCCGAGTCGACCGGTGGTGGGCAACGATGGATGGGAGAGTGTCGCGACGGATCTGCTCGGCATCCACGACTACGATGATCAGCCGGAACGTATGGGAACACGCTACGGCATCGACGATATTGAGGCCAAGCTCTTTCGCAGGGAGCGGCCGGGTGGACGGCTTCTGCTACTTGGCAGAGAGGATCAGTTCGGCGCCCAGAGCAACGCAGAGACGCACCCGATCGTCTTGACCGAATTTGGCGGCATCGCCTTCAGCGGCCAAAAGGCGACGTGGGGCTACTCGCGTTCGCAGACAGCTGAGCAGCTACTAGAACGGTATCGGGCGCTATTGAGTGTGGTTCGTAACCTACCTGCACTGGCCGGCTTTTGCTACACCCAGCTGACGGATACCTACCAGGAGGCAAACGGTCTGCTCTATGCGGATCGAACACCAAAGGCCTCAGAAGAAGATATCGCTGCGGCGACGAGTGGAGCACACGATGAGACTGAAAGTCGGTCGGAAACTATCTGGCGCGAGTACATCAGCAATCGCGACGCTTCGCAAGGGAGGCAGCAGCCGATCGTCACTGATTCGCGTTGATCACATCTGCAGCATGCTTTTCAGCGGCTTCATGCTCGACCCTTTGTAGCTGCTCAAAGCGAGTGCTTGCCTGGGCCGAGGCTGCCGGATCACCAAGTGCCTTGTAGACACGGGCGAGCAGAAATTGGATTGAGGGCTCGTCAGGTGCCTTGGTCTCGGCAGTCTTCAACTCCGGCAAGGCATCCTTCGCCCGGCCGGTTTTGAGCAGGGTGCGAGCGCGGTCCACGCGTGCCTGGGCGAGGTCAGGACATTGCTTCAGAGCCAAGTCGGTCTCGCGAAGAATCTCCTCCGGAGCTGCTTCCAGCTGGCTCAGCGTATTGCCAAGCTTCCATCGTGCAATGCAGTCCGCTGGGCGCTTGGAAAGATAGCTGACCAGCGAGGAGCGCGCCTGCGTCCAGTCGCCGGTGCTCCAGTAGACGTTTGCCAGGTGACCCTGCGCTTCGAGGTCTGTTGGGTCAATCGCCAACGCTCGTTTGTATTCAGACACCGCGCCTGGCGTATTCTTCATGCTCTCCATAATCTCGCCTGAGAGCTGGTGTGACAGTGGAGAGTCAGCATCAATGGCACGAACCTGCGCAAAGGAGGCCTGCGACTGCTCAAGTTGAAGCTTGCCCAGCAGATACCAACTCTCCTGATCCTTTGCGTCGCGCTGGAGAAGCTGCTGGAGCTGCGCCACCGCATCATCACGGCGATCAAGCCGTATATAGGCACGAGCCAGCGATAGCCGGGCAAAGTGATCCTCCGGTAGGGCTGCGACACCGGCTTCAAGCGGCGAAACCGCCTTTCCAGCATCGCCAGTAGCCAGGTAACTCGCACCGAGCATGATGCTCGCGGGTGTCATGTCAGGCTGTAGGCTTAGCCCCTTCTGCAAAGTTGCAATCGCCTCAGAAAATCGATTCAGATTGAAATAGAGACGGCCGAGATTGTTGTAAGCCGGCGCGATCGAAGGGTCGATCCGGAGCAGCTCGCGATAGTCGGCAACCGCCTGCTCCGGCCTGCCAGTTTCCTGGTCGGCGTGAGCCTTTTGATAGAGCTGCTGCACGTCAGCAGACTGTGCCAGAGCAGGTGCTGCGACGGTGGTGATCAAGAGCCCAAGCAGGGCAAGTGGTTTCCTCATGGCGTGCCCGCGTTCCCTCGCAGCATGGTGCAGTCTTGCTGATGTCTGAGTAGCTTGCTGCAGTATAAAGAATGGCGAACTCGACAGAAAGGCTACACCTAGAGCTTCTAAGGCACGGCGATTTCCATGTTCGGCACATCTGCGGCGGAGTGCGTTCCGGCTAGCTGCTGCGCGCGGGCAAACTGCTCCTTGGCCTCCGCCTCTTTGCCAAGCCGGTGATAGAGGCGACCAAGGAAGAAGGGCGGCGCCTGCGAATCTGGTGCGAGCCGGGCGCAGCTCGTCATCTCGGCGGCAGCCTGCTGGTAGAAACCCAGCTTCTCAAGACAAAGAGCGAGTTGCTGATGCGCCAGCGGATTTCCTTCCGCCAGCATTACAGCCTCCTTCAGGGCGTCAAGCGCCTCCTGGGCTTTGTCCTGCTGCAGCAGCAGCATGCCCAAATCAAGGTACGGTTGCGAGTCTTTGTGCGGAAACTGCTCCTGAATCGAGATCGCTTCGCGATAGGCGGCAAGTGCCTGATCCGGCTGGCGCAGCCGCTCCTCAGCAAGGCCGAGGTTGTATCGCGCTTTTACGTGGTTCGGCTCCAGCCGAAGACATGCCAGAAACGCCTGCTTCGCTTCTTCGGCAAGATCGAGGTTGTAGTCAGCCCGGCCCAGCAGATACCAGGCCGTGGCGTGCGTTGGCGTAGTCTGGGTCGCGAGGGTAAGCCAGCGCTTGGCATCGGCAAAGTCTTTGAGCAGCACGTAGTCGGACGCCACCGCGGTCAGATCATCCGCAGTCGGCGCTCGGAGCTTCGCGGCATCCGTAAACACGGCCAGCGAGTCCGCCGCACGCTGCTCCCGAAAGAGCGTATACCCGAGCACGAAGCGGGGTTCAGGGTCACGGGGAGCAGCCGCGATCATGGCTCGCAGGCGCGCCTCCGCTTCAATCAGGTGCCCTTCGGCAACCAGAGCACGAGCTTCGCTGAGCGGAGTTGGCGTCAGCGTTTGGATCGCCTGCGCCCCTGCACCCTGCAACGAGCACAGCAGAGCGACAGAGCCAAATAACCAGACAGGAGCAACCCTTACTCGGCCAGCAAGGGGACGCAACCCTGCGACGCAAGGCTTTGAGTCTTGTGACAATCTAGGCAGCATGGTTCCTTCCGCGACAACGCGTCGCTTTGCCGTAATTATCAATACCCTAAAGTAGCCGGAGGGCCGATGCTTCGGATCTTTTATCCCCAACGCAGCCCGCCGGATCGAAGTTCCACCAGAAGAGCCTTATGTTGGCCAGAAGCAGGTGGCGTGGTCGATTCCTGCGACTTTTTCGCTTAGCCCTCATAATTTAAGCAGGGGCGTCACCGCGGAACGTGCGCGATGGGTCACGATGAGGAACAGGGCCTGCAATCAGCCTGGCGCCTCGGCAGGAGAAAGAATTGGCATCCGTTGATAGCACCATCCAACTCATCAACATTCAGGAACTTGGCGGCACAAAGCCGTTGTCCGCGGCTCCTTCTCTAACCACCTGCGATGCGGGGCTCGTGGACGGTCCTTGGGTTTTCGATGCCTTGCCACCCAGCTACGGCCCGGGCGCCTCGGTCTTGGATCCCATCCCAATGAACTCGCCTCGTCAGGGCGGCCTTCCAGAGGAGTACCGCAAAGCTTCCCCGGCCGAGCTGGATCTTCGCATCCGGGCAGCGCGGCATGCGTTGGGTGAGCGCGCAATAATCCTCGGCCACTTCTATCAGCGTGACGAAGTGATCCAATACGCTGATTTCGTCGGTGACTCATTCCAGCTGGCGCAGGCGGCCAAGACGCGATCTGCTGCTGAAGCTATCATCTTCTGCGGTGTGCACTTTATGGCGGAGACCGCGGATATGCTCTCCCGACCCGAGCAGGCCGTCATCCTGCCAAACCTAGCTGCAGGTTGCTCCATGGCAGACATGGCAGATCTGGACTCTGTTGAAGAATGCTGGGACCAACTCGAGGAACTCTTTGGGACCGAGCCGGACGCGACGGGTCGGGCGCCAGTCATTCCAGTAACGTATATGAACTCATCAGCTGCCCTGAAAGGCTTTTGCGGACGACACGGTGGAATTGTCTGCACCTCCTCGAACGCAAAATCTGTGCTGGCTTGGGCGTTTGAGCGTGGCCAGCGGGTTTTATTCTTTCCTGATCAACACCTTGGCCGAAATACCGCCAAGGCGATGGGCGTCCCTCTCACCCAGATGCCGATCTGGGATCCGCGCAAGCCGTTTGGCGGCAGTACGGCGGATATGCTGCGAGAAGCACGTGTCCTGTTATGGCACGGATTTTGCTCGGTGCATAAGCGATTTTCAGTCGCGCAGATTACCAAGGCCCGGCAGAACTTCCCCGGAGTGCGCGTAATCGTGCATCCAGAGTGTCCGATGGATGTGGTCGACGCGGCAGATGAATCTGGGTCAACGGATTACATCAAGAAGGCAGTTGAAGCTGCGGCACCCGGCAGCGTCTTCGCCATCGGCACAGAGATAAACATGGTGCAGCGGTTGGCAAACCAGCACCCGGAGCACACCATCTTCTGCCTGGATCCGGTGATTTGCCCTTGCTCGACCATGTATCGCATTCATCCGGGGTACCTGGCGTGGGTGCTGGAGTCGTTCGAACGCGGTGATGTGGTCAATCAGATCACCGTGGACGATGTTACCGCCGTTCCTGCCCGCATTGCACTCGAACGCATGCTGAGTTTGCAGCCTGCGACGGCAGCAGCAGGTGCGCGATGAAGCATGTCGTCGTCGTTGGCAGCGGCATTGCCGGTCTGATCGCCGCACTTGAAACCAGCCGCAAGCATCGCGTGACGCTGGTGACGAAAGCCCAGCTGGCGGAGAGTAATACGCGGTATGCCCAGGGTGGCATTGCTGCAGCCCTCTTCCACGACGACAGCGTGGAGGAGCATGTTGCCGACACGCTTCGGGCTGGCGCGGGCCTGTGTGACCTGGGGGCTGTCGAGGTGCTCTGCTCTGAAGGTCCACAGCGCGTCATGGATCTAGTCGAGCTCGGCGTCCTCTTCGATCAGCGCGAGGGTGAGTTCGCCCGGGCGCTCGAAGCGGCGCACTCGCGTGCTCGCGTCCTGCACGCTGGCGGAGACGCGACTGGCCTAGCGATCGAAATGGCGCTGGTTCGAGCCGTCCATGCTGCTGACATCACAGTCCTCGAGCATACCTTCGCCTGCGATCTGGTCTTGCGCGAGGAACGCGTCGCTGGATTGGAGATCCTCGAGGATAATGGCCCGCGGCGTGTCCTCACGGCGGATGCTGTGATCCTCGCAAGCGGCGGTGCCGGACAACTCTACACTCACACAACGAACCCTAGTGTTGCGACGGGAGACGGGGTTGCTCTTGCCCTTCGCGCCGGAGCCGAAGTCGCAAACCTTGAGTTTTACCAGTTCCATCCGACAGCCCTCGCAGTTCCGGGCAACTTCCTCATCTCGGAGGCAGTCCGCGGCGATGGTGCAGTGTTGCGCGATGTGGACGGTCATCGCTTTATGCAGGCCGTACACGCTGGTGCTGAACTCGCACCCCGCGACGTCGTTGCGCGCGGCATCGCAGCACAGATGGAAAAACAGAATGGACGGCCGGTGCTACTGGACGCTACAGCGCTTGGTGCGAAGTTCCTGGCGGAGCGCTTCCCTACGATCGATGCAGCATGCCGTCGCAACGGGCTGGAGTGGTCGCAGGTGCCCATACCTGTGACACCCGCGGCGCACTATTGGATGGGGGGCGTGCGGACGGATACCTGGGGTCGTAGCTCGCTGCCAGGACTTTTTGCCGCGGGAGAGGTGGCGTGCACGGGCGTGCATGGGGCCAATCGGCTCGCATCGAACTCTCTTCTGGAAAGTCTGGTCTTCGCTTGGCGCGCGGCGCATCTTCTCAATGAGCCAGCTTGGCCTATCACAAGCGGCAGCTGGCCCGCAGGACAGACCGAGAAGGTCCAAGAGGAGCCGCTGGCAGTTCAAACGAACACGACACGCGAAGTCGTCGATCGCGCTACGCTCCAACATTTGATGTGGAAGGCGGCGGGTATCCAGCGTGACCAAACCAACCTGCGCGACGCCGCTTTGCAACTGGCCCGATGGACGGCTGAAGGCACAACTGTGGCTTCGCTTGAGACTGCGAATCTCTTGACCATAGCGCGCGTCGTTGTAGCAGCGGCGCTGGCGCGGGAAGAATCTCGTGGAGCACACTTTCGCTCGGACTTTCCTGAGACCTTGCCGACATTCCAGCACCCCTCAATCTTCGCGCGAGCGGTATCAGTCGTATGCTGATGCCGCCAAGTGACGAGAGTATCGAGCGCGTCGTTCAGGCGGCATTACAGGAAGATGCGCCGTGGGGCGATCTCACCTCGCAGATTCTTGTCTCTGAGTCAGCGGCGGTAACCGCGCAGCTCGTGGCCCGAGAGCCCGGCGTCTTGAGTGGTGCTGCTCTCTTTACCGCAGCCATGTCGCTGACAGCCTCTGCCATCCAGACCACATTCAGCCTCGCCGATGGAGAGCGCTTCGAGAAAGGACGCACTCTAGCAACGATCTCGGGCCCAGCCCGATCTGTTCTGCAGGCCGAACGAGTCGCGTTGAACTTCATTCAAAGGCTTTCCGGTGTCGCCACCTTGACGGCCGCCTTCGTGACAGCTATCCAGGGCACCTCCGCTCGCATCGTAGACACCCGTAAGACCACTCCAGGACTGCGGCTGTTTGAGCGCTACGCTGTGCGGTGCGGCGGCGGACACAATCATCGCTTCTCACTCTCGGACGCGGTCATGGCCAAGGACAACCATCTGGCTATTCTGCTGGCGAATGGTACCAAGACCCTGACCGAAGCCCTTCTCGAGGCACGCGCGCAGTTACCACACACAACCCACTTCGAAGTCGAGGTCGATCGTCCAGACCAAATTGAGCCCGTTCTGGCTGCCGGCGTCGATACCATCATGCTCGACAACTTCTCGCTCGCCGACCTTCACGCGGGGGTGCTGCAGGTAGGTGGTCGCGCCCTTGTAGAAGCCAGCGGAACGGTTCGCCTAGAGACGGTACGGGCCATCGCCGAGACGGGCGCTGACATCATCTCGGTTGGTGCGCTCACTCATAGCGTACGCTCGCTCGATCTGGGCCTTGATATTCACACCGGAGCCACAGCGTGATCTACCTGGATGCAGCCGCGACAACCCCCGTCCGGCGCGAGGTGCTCGAGGCGATGTGGCCTTTTCTCACGGGCGAGTTCGGCAATCCTTCCAGCCATCACTCACTTGGCGAGCAAGCCGCGCGAGCCTTATCCGCTGCCCGAACAAGTGTCGCCGCCAATCTCGCCTGCCGCGCCAGTGAAATCATCTTCACTTCAGGCGGCACGGAGGCAGATAACCTGGCAATCAAAGGCATCGCCCTTGCAAGCCCCCGCGGTCGTCACATCATCACATCGACGATCGAGCATGAAGCCGTCCTGGAATCCTGCGAGTTCCTGCGGCGCCATCATGGCTTCCGCATTAGTCAGATTGCCGTTAACCGCTTCGGCAGGATCAACCTCGAAGAGCTCACGGCGACGATCCACGCAGAGACCACGCTCTGCTCCATCATGATAGCCAACAATGAAGTTGGTACGCTGCAGCCGATCAGCGAAATCGTTCAAATCGCACATGCCCACAACGTTCCCGTTCACACGGATGCCGTCCAGGCGGCCGGATCGTTGCCGCTGCATGTCCGAGACCTGGGCGTCGACGCCATCAGTCTTTCCGGGCACAAGCTTGGAGCTCCAAAGGGCACAGGCATTCTTTATCTGCGGGGCCGCCTGCAGGCTGAGCCAGTGCTGCATGGAGGCGGACAGGAGCGTGGACGGCGGTCCGGAACAGAAAACGTAGCGGGCGCTGTTGGTTTTGCACTGGCGTTGGAACTCGCAACGCACTCGCAGGCGGATCGTGCGAAGCGCTTACAGAGTTTGCGCGATACCTTGATTCGAGGCATCCTGACCAGTGTTCCCGATGCCATCCTCACAGGTGATCCGTTGGAGCGGCTTCCGAACAGTGCGTCCTTCTGCTTTCCGGGAACGAGCGGCGAGTCTGTGCTGCTGCAGCTTGAAGAACGAGGCATTCTTTGCTCGAGCGGATCGGCCTGTGCTGCCGGCAGTGATCGGCCATCGCATGTGCTGCTGGCTATGGGGATCTCTCCAGAGGTCGCGCAAACGGCGGTACGGTTCACACTCGCCGACACTACGACAGAGGAGCAGATCCAGACAGTTATCCACGATGTTCAAGAGGCATGCGCAGCGGTTCACGCCATTGCACGGTAGTCTTGCCAGAGTCGCAGTTCGACGCTTGGCACTCCCAGCCCAGGCTAACTCAGCTTACGTTCAGGCTCTGCGTCCTGAGCGTAAGGATGCAAAGTCAGGCGCGTACTTCGCATCCAACATCGAATCGCAGATACCGCTTCTTACCGACTCAGGCCTTGCTTCGTCAAGACGGAGAGAACGATATTCGTGTTTCACTAAAGACACTAGGTAGTAAGACCGATTCAGAAGGAAGATCCGAGCATGGAATTCCATATCTCCCGCGCCTTTCGAGAGAAACTCACACTCGATGATCTTTTGTTCGAGTTCGACGGCAATGTGATCTTCGGCAATGTCGCAGCCAGTCGGAAACTCGCTGCGCAATGGAACGAGTTACGCGGCTCTGTGGAGCCGGCCTCGGAGGTTGTCAACGCTGGCGCTTTGTTTGCTATGGGCCTGATCGATGAACTAAGTCACGCTGTCGTGGCACGCTACCGCGAGCAGATCGATCCAGGCGTGATGACCGAAGCGCTGCAATGGTTCGGCGCGCAGCTTTCTGCGAAGCAGGTTCAAACTCTGCTTCGTGACTTTTCTGAGCAGTTCCCAACAGTCGCCGTTTACCGCGGCGAGCTGACAGTTGCTGAATGGCTCGAGCAAACAACCGACACCATGCCGCACCGGGAAGCTGCCTTTGAAGAGCTTCTGCTACTTTGGCTGGCCAACAGCAATCCCGCTTTCTCACCCTTCCGTGAGCTGTTTGACGACCAGTCACTTGCTTTGACGACGGCCTATCCTGAGGTCACCGCTGACTTCGCCGACTACTTTGCTAGCCGGCCTGCGTGGAGCCCCGAAGCCGGCACCCTGCTTGAGGTGCTACGCGCTCCCATGCTCGCCGCCCCCGATTCTCTCGCCGGTCAACTGGACTTCATCCGCGAGCGCTGGGCGCCTTATCTGGGTGAAGAGCTACGGCGAACGCTGCTTGCGATTGATGTCCTGCGTGAAGAAGACATTGCAATCTGGATGCGCTTTCATCCGCCTGGGCCTGGTCGCTCCGGCGATCGTAAAGGGCAGGACTTCGGCGCTGCTGGCTTCGTCGGTGACGAGTTCATAGGCTTTGCCGAAGCAGAAGCACGCCGTCGCTATGCCGCAGATCATCAGGCTCCGCTCGTCGAGTACGAAGCCTTTAGTGAAGATCAAGCCTGGATGCCGACCGTTGTGCTCATGGCCAAGAGCACCTATGTCTGGCTTGAGCAGCTCTCAAAAAAGTATGGACGCTACATCCATCGTCTTGACCAGATTCCAGATGAAGAGCTTCGCCTGCTCGCGCAACGCGGCATGACCGGCCTCTGGCTCATCGGCCTGTGGGAGCGTAGTGTGGCTTCACGGACGATCAAACGTCTTCGCGGGCAGGAGGACTCGGTTGCCTCTGCGTACTCGCTCAAGGACTACCAGATCGCCGAGGACCTCGGCGGCCCTTCAGCGTATGAATCCCTCCGCGACCGGGCAGCAGCAGCCGGTGTTCGGCTTGCCAGCGATATGGTGCCCAATCACATGGGCATTGACTCTACGTGGGTCGTCGAACATCCAGACTGGTTTATTTCGCGGCCGGAGAGCCCATTTCCTTCCTACAGTTTCGAAGGCCCGGACCTTTCCAGTGACTCCCGCGTCGAAATCAAACTCGAAGACCACTACTTCGACCAGACTGATGCGGCTGTTGTCTTCCGCCTGCGCCAGCAAAGTAATGGTGAGACACGCTTCGTCTATCACGGTAATGACGGCACAACGTTTGCCTGGAACGACACTGCGCAACTCGACTACTCAAAGGCCTACGTCCGTGAACATGTCATCCAGGCCATTCTTCATGTAGCCCGGCTCTTTCCAATTATCCGCTTTGACGCCGCGATGACACTCGCTAAACGGCATGTGCAGCGGCTCTGGTTCCCTTTGCCGGGTGTCGGTGGGTCGATTCCGTCCCGTGCGGAATCGGCCATGACCCAGGAAGAGTTCGACGCCGCCATGCCTCACGAGTTCTGGCGCGAAGTCGTTGACCGTGTCGCGGTGGAAGTACCCGGAACGTTGTTACTGGCAGAAGCCTTCTGGATGCTTGAAGGCTACTTCGTTCGTACCCTTGGAATGCATCGCGTCTACAACAGTGCCTTCATGAACATGCTGCGCGACGAAGAAAACGCCAAATATCGTTCGTACCTGAAGAAGACCATCGAGTTCGATCCTGACATTCTCAAGCGCTACGTTAACTTCATGTCGAACCCGGATGAGCGCACCACCATCGATCAGTTTGGATCGGGCGACAAGTGCTTCGGCGTCGCGACGCTCATGTCCACGCTGCCCGGCCTGCCTATGTTCGGCCACGGTCAGATCGAGGGCTATACCGAGCGCTATGGCATGGAGTACAAGCGGGCACGGATGGACGAGTGGCCTAACGAAGCTCTTGCGGCCCGACACCAGAAAGAGATCGCTCCCCTGCTGAGGCGTCGCCATGTCTTTGCAGAGAGCGCCAACTTTGTCATGTACGACTTCTGGACTGACCATGGGACCGTGGACGAAAACGTCTTTGCCTACTCAAATCGCTCTGGTGACGATCGTGCGCTGATTCTCTACAACAACACCTACGGCAGCACGAGCGGGACGATTCACACCTCTGTGGCTTCTATGGACAAGCACACTGGTCAACTGCGTCAACGACAGCTGGCCGAGGCTATGGATCTCCCTTCAGACGAAGGGACCATCATCGGCTATCAGAATGCCACGCATGGTCTCTCTTTCCTGAGGCGGTCGCGAGATCTGGACCATCACGGTCTCAAAATGGAGCTTCGCGGCTACCAGTATGTCGTCCTGCAAGACTTTCGGATCCTCCAGGCAACAAGGGAGTATCCGTGGGATCAGCTGTGCGATGCGCTTAACGGAGCAGGCGTCTACAACCTTGATGAGGCGCTCTCGAAGCTGCGACTGCGTCCGCTTCATCAAGCCCTACGCCAGGCATTGAGTCGTGAGCACCTTCAGACTCTCCTCCAGGTAGCGCAGGAGCAGGCTGCGGGAGCTTCGAACACAGCAGCGACGACTCGCTCGACAAGCAAGCAAGCTTCTGCAAAATCAGCGATAACAGCCCGACAAGATCAGCCGTTTGATGAGCGACTCGAACCGCTTGTGAGTGCAGCAGCAACTGTCTTTGATCAGTTACGGCATTTTGCAGAAGCCAATCAGAGCGAGACTCGGTCTCATGAGGGCTCCACGAGTTCTTCCAACACTCTGCAGCACCTGTTACAAGCCATAAGCCAGCTACCCGCATTGGAGCAGAGGTTCTCTGAGGTCTGGCCGCCTTCGGTTCGCACTATGCTTCCCAGTGCCGCTGCAGGCGGGTCCATCCCCATCCTCGCACCAGTGCTCGCTTGGACCATCCTGCATGCGTCCGAAACTCTGGTCAGCCCTGAGCTCTTTGACCACCTTCAGCTTCGTGTCGCCCTGGCTGAAACCTTCTCCGCTCTTGAACTGCATGGAGACGATTCGTGGCGCTTTGCTGCCCGCGTTCGCCTTCTGTTAGCTCCAGGCACAAACTCCGCCACTTCCTTGCTCGGCTCGGAAAGTTTCTGGCGTGAAGGCGATGTGCACTGGCTGAGCGGGATCAATCGTTCAAATGGTGTCAGCTATCTGAACAAAGAACAGTTCGAAGAACTCCTAAGCTGGTTGCAGTTACCCGCATTGGTCTCTGCTGCCGAGGGAGAGCCCCGCACCTCTCTGCTAGCTACTGAGGCTGTCGTGTCGCGCGGCATCTCGCTTGCACGGAAGGCGGGCTACGATTTGGAGAGCTTCATAACGATGTGGAACGAGGCATCATCCTCCTCGCCTGCAGGAGGCACGTCTATCCCGCGCGCTCAAGAGGGAGACAGCTCTGCCCGTGGCGCGTCCACACCTCCATCGTTGCGATCACTTTCAACTGCGCAAGTCTCCCCGCGAAACGGAACCAGTACTCTCGTTACGTCGGCGCCTGTCGCAGCGACCGCAGACGCGCGGACAAGTGTCACTTCTAAGAATGAGAAGCCGTCCAAGGCCTCCGCCGCAAAGACATCCGGAAGATCTGGCCGAAAGCCAAAGTCGTAGTCGTTCGCGATCTCGTTACAGTGCGAGATCGCGTTACGCCTCCGAGTTAGCGCGCGGCGTTCGCCGGAAGCTTGCTGACTGTGATTACATGGAAGCCGAAACTGATCATTTCGGATCGGCAGGAGTCTCATGGACCGCAGGCATTTTCTCAAGACATCCAGCACCGCTCTCGCGGCCACGAAGCTTTCCTCAACAGCGCTCGCGCAGAAGGTCACCCCACCGACTTCGGGTCGTCTTGTTCTGCCGATGAACCGGGGTTGGCGCTACTCGGCCAGCGTGACAGAAGCAGCGCATGCCATTGATTTTGACGACTCCGCTTTTACGCAAGTCGTTATCCCGCACACAAACATCCGCCTGCCGTGGCACAGCTTCGACGATAAGAGCTACGAGTTTGTCTCTCTCTATCGCCGGCCGATCAAGCAACCCGCAGAAGCACAGGGCAAGCGGGTTTTTGTTGACTTCGAAGGCGTGATGACCGCCTCCACCGTTTGGTTCAACGGGAAGAAACTCGGCGAGTACAAGGGCGGCTACACTCCCTTCTCCTTCGAACTCACGGGCCTGTTCGATCCCGCGGGCAAGAATATGCTCGCCATTGATGTCGACTCGACCGAGCGTGCGGACATACCGCCCTTCGGCAACGAGATCGATTACCTCACCTTCGGCGGGATCTATCGCGAAGTCGCGCTGCGCGTCGTACCGCAAACGTTCCTCGAAAACATTCACGCGCAGCCCAAGAATGTTCTTACCCCCAATCCCTCGGTGGAGGTGACTTGCTTCCTTGATCGCGCTCCTGGCACATCGCCCGGCAAGCTCTATCTGCGTGCGGAGCTGCTCGACGGAGATCGCGTGCTTGCCCGCGCGACAGAGCGCGTGCCCACACCAGCGCCCATCGAGCGCATCAACACAGATGATGGGCAAGCCGCTGGTGCGGCGCCCACCCTGCCCATTGACGGCGCCGGACATACCCTTACCCTCAACAAGCTGGGCGCGCTTGAGCTATGGGATCTGGAGCACCCGCGGCTCTACACCGTCAATGTTCAGCTGCTCGAAAACGGCCATGTCCTCGACGAAGACACTCGGACCATCGGCTTCCGCGAAGCCTTATTCACCGAGCAGGGCTTCTCCTTGAACGGTAAGGTCATCAAGCTGCATGGTCTCGATCGGCACCAGACCTTTCCCTGGGTCGGCCAGGCGATGCCCGCGCGTCCGCAACGCCAGGATGCACGCATCCTGCGCCATGATCTTCGCTGCAACATCGTTCGTACATCGCACTACCCGCAGTCGCGCCACTTTCTCGATGAGTGCGACAAGATCGGCCTGCTCGTTCTCGAAGAGATACCAGGCTGGCAGCACATCGGGCCCAAGCCATGGCAGGACGTTGCGGTCGATAACGTGCGCCGCATGATCCGCCGCGATTGGAATCACCCTTCCGTCATTCTCTGGGGCGTGCGTATTAATGAATCGCGCGACAACCACGACTTCTACACGCGTACCAATGCACTCGCACACGCCCTGGACAAGGGTCGCCAGACTGGTGGCATCCGCTACTTTCAAGAGTCCGAGTTTCTCGAAGATGTCTTCACCATGAACGACTTCGGCTTTCCCCTCAAGGCTCCGGTGCATGGGCGCTACCTCAACACCGAGTTCGTTGGCCACACCTTTCCTACAAAGACGATTGACAGCAAGGAGCGCCTGCAGGAGCACACCCTTCGCCACGTGCGTGTGCACGATCAGCTGGCCTCAAACCCGCAGTACGCTGGCGGCATCGGCTGGTGCGCCTTTGACTACAACACCCATAGCAACTTTGGCTCAGGTGATCGGATCTGCTACCACGGCGTGATGGACATGTTCCGCACGCCAAAACCTGCGGCCGGCTTCTACAAGTCCATGTGCGACCCGGCGGAAGAGATCGTGCTTGAGCCGTCCTTCCATTGGGCGAAGAACGATGAGTCCATCAACTTTATGGACGCACTCATCAGCTCGAACTGCGACCATTTGAAGCTCTTCGTTCATGACGGCACTACCTGGGACCTGATCGCCGAGGGTGATCCCGATCGACAGCGCTTCTCACACCTGAAGTATCCTCCCTTCAACATCCCGCTCAATGGGAAGGTGAAAGCGTGGGGTGATCTGCGCATCGACGGATTCCTTGGAGGTAAGCAGGTCATCTCCAAGAGCTACTCCGGCAAGGGCATTGATCAGGAGTTCGCCGTTCTGCCTGACGAAACCAAACTTGTTGCCGACGGAGCGGATGCCGTTCGCGTCGTGCTTCGCGTCAACGACGAGTTTGGCCGCGTTCGCCCCTTTGCCGCCGACGCGATTGAGCTCAGGGTCAACGGCCCCGCCGACATCATCGGCGACACGCCCTTTGCGCTCGTCGGTGGAACCGGCGCCGTATGGCTCCGAGCCAGGGAGCAGGCCGCCACCGTCACTCTCTATGCGAAGCACCCTGTGCTCGGTGAGAAGACCGTGGAGTTCACCCTGAGCGAAGCGCCGCCGGAGACCGTTTAGACACTGCCTGCGAGGATGGTCGACCCGACTTACTCTTAGAGCGCCTCAGCCTTTCCGGGTACGTTATCCTTTGGCGGCTTTACTCCGGCGCTCCGCTCTCGCGCTGCCTCCTGCTCGACAGCATGCATGACGCGCAGCAGATTGCCACCGTAGATCTTCTCGATCTCTGCTGCGCTGTAGCCCTTTTCGAGTAAAGCGCGTGTGAGAGCAGGAAACTTGTCATACGAGCTGAGCTCTTTCGGAACACAGCCGACGCCGTCGAAGTCCGTGCCGATGCCTACATGATCGACGCCACCGACTTGAACGGCGTGATCGATCTGAGCGACGACGTCGGCGAGGGTTGCGGGCGGCAGTTTGCCGCTCATCTCCTCGCCGATCTTCTCCATGGCATCATTTCGGGCGATCGGGTCTTCGATCTTGCGCGCCTCGGCCATGCGAGGGCGAAGCTCGGCCATGAGCGGCTTGCTGTCATCCTGGTAGCGCTGCGACAGGTAGGCGCAATCGAAGTTGATCTCGATGGTGCCGCCCTTCGCGGCGAGCGCGCGGATCATGTCGTCGGTCATGTTGCGGGTGTTGTCCGAGATAGCGCGGCAGCTGGAGTGGGAGGCGATGATGGGTGCCTGGGAGACCTCGAGCGCGTCGTAGAAGGTCTTGTCGGCTGTGTGCGAGATGTCGACCATCATGCCGAGACGGTTCATCTCGCGGACCACGTCTTTGCCGAAGGGCGTCAGGCCATTGTGGTGCTTTACCGTAGCCTCCGTGATGTCGCCCTGTGAGTCTGCCCAGGTGTTGGTGTTGAAGTGGGTGAGGGTCATGTAGCGGATGCCGAGCGCGTAGAAGTCTCGCAAGAGGCGCAACGAATCCTCGATGGCGTGGCCGCCTTCGATGCCCATCAGGGCGGCAATCTTCTTGTCTTTGTGGGCGTGCACGATTTCGTCGGCGGTAGTTGCCAGGACGAAGTCGTTCGGGTGAGCGGCAACGATGTCTGTCTCGACGGTGTCGATCATCTGCAGGGCACGGTCGCCGGAACGATTCCCGGTGGTGTACTCCGCACCGACATACACGGCGAAGAACTCCGCACCGAGAAAGCCCTTCATGCGCGGCAGGTCGGTTTGTCCAGTCTTGTTCGGAGAAGCGATGTCGTAGCCCTTGACGGTGAGGGAGGTGACGTCATCGTGGGTGTCGATGAGGATGGCATCCCGGGTGATGCGGTCGACCTCGGCCTGCGTGACGGGTTTGGATCGCGGCGTGTGCGGGGTCTGGGAGGGGAGCCAGGGGGCCAGGGCGAGGACGAGCGCGGCGGCGGACGAGGATGGGAGCGAGGGATGCATGCGGCCTTTCGCGACGGGCGGGTTGGACCTGCGGGAGAGCGATGCGGTGCACGGGCATCGCGAGGGAGCAGAAGCAAGAGGGGATGGCACGAGTGTAGCGGATCCGTCGCCGGGCACAAGCGATTTGTGCCGGTGGGTGAGAGCGGCGAGCAGGACGGGTATGTCGCGGGCAGGTGCCTAACCCCCCGTAGCAGATCTGCTGCAAAATCTTCGAAGGACAGAGGTTAGGTCTGGACCAGATCGGAGACCGAACGGACCAAGCGACGCTTGGGGCAGGTGCCGGGTCGCCTCCAAGTGAGGCGGACGCCCACTCGCCCCCTTTGAGAGTAGCAAGGGGAGAGAGGTGGATGCGCCACGGGGACGAGTGCGGATGGAGCCCAGGCAGCCCGGTCCAGTAGCATCGAGGATGATGATGAACTTCCGGACGACGATCTTTCGCGTGTACCCCGCCACACCACGAGCGCTGCGCGCCCAAGCGGCCTGTGCCCTGATTTATGCCCTGGCTGTTTTTGCAGGATTGCTGCCGGTTGTAACAGAGGCGAGGGCGCAGACGCTGGCGCGGCCGGGCTGGGCGGGATCGGGGATGAAGGTGACGCAATGGTGGCGGAACTCCGTGATTGTGGAGGTTTTCGCGGAGAGTGCCGGGGCAGGGACGGTGCTGGGCCATACGCGGCTGCAGCTGGGGGATCTGCAGACGCTGGGGACGGATGCGATTCTGCTGCGCGGGGTGGATGTGGGGGCTGGTGGAAGCCGCTCAGAGCCGCAGCTTGCCAGCAGCTACGGGACACTGGACGAGTTTGACCAGCTGACGCGCGAGGCGAGTGGGAGGCGCATTCGCCTCCTGGTCGAGCTGCCGGCATCTCTCTCTGGCGATGGGCTGGTGGCGGATGCCCGGTTCTGGTTAAACCGGGGAGTGAGCGGCGTGTACCTCGAAGGAGAGGCGGGCCGTTCCGCGGACGTAATGCGGGCGTTGCGCGCGGTGGTGCGCGGGTATGTGGGGGATCGGGTTCTGGCCGGCGATGCCGCGCCGGACACGGGCGGAACGGCGACGGCGACGGGTCGCGCCGGAGATGCGCCGGATCTTCTGTTTGCCACGTTGCGGGGGTTTGGCGCCGGATCGCAGATGACGGACGCGGGGGCGGTTCGTGCGTCCGTTGAGGCGTTTCGCGGCGGTTCGGAGACTCGTGTAGCGGCGATCGATGCAAAGGCGCCGGCCGTGAGCGGAGCCGAGGCGAAGGCGCGAGCTACGGCGCTGCTCCTGGTTCGCGGAAGTGTGGCGCTGCGGGCGCAGGACGTTGGCGTGGGTCCGGAGGAAGAGGCACGCATGCAGGAGACTGAACGGGAGGATGCGGAAAAGAAGGCGATCGAGAGCGCGACGAGTCCGGCGGCAGCGTCGAATGCGCGGCGAGCCGCGGCGGCACGCAAAGCTGCGGCGGCGACGGCGCTCGAGCTGCCGGGCGATGCGACGTTTGTCTGGTACCAGAAGATGATCGGGCTGCACCGCGGGAACGCGACGGTGCTGGGTGGACAGCAGACGCTCCTGAACGAGGATGACAAAGGGGCTCTGGTGTCGGTGTGGCAGGGCCGGGCGGGGCAGCCGCTGGTGGCGGTCGTCAACCTTCGCGGTGAGCCATGCAAGCTGCAGCTGACGGAGGACTTTGCCAGGTTGCGGATGCGCGGCTTGTTTTTACGGACGGTGGTGCGGACGGACGGGGGGATGGGGGCGATGCCGCCGGGGGCTGTGAGCCTGCCGGGGTACGGGGTGTACCTGGGACAGCTAGGTCGCTAAGGTACCAGGGATGATGGAGCTGTAGGCGGCGTAGAGGGCTTCAAAGACGGCGTCCCAGCCGCAGGTGAGAGCGTATGCCCGAGCGTCGCCGCGCATGCGCCGGTGGCGGGCGGGATCGTCGAGGAGGTTGGCGATGGTGGTCGCAAATGCTTCGTCATCAACGATAAAGCCGGTTTCAGGGCGAACGATGTAGCGTGGTCCGCCGTTGGGTGTGACGAGGGCGGGGACGCCGGAGGCGAGGGCTTCAAGGACGACGTTGCCGAAGGTATCGGTGTGGGAGGGGAAGACGAGGAGATCCATATTGCTGTAGGCCTCTGCGAGGGCCTCACCGCGGAGGACGCCGGCGAAGATGGCGTCTGGCAGCTGCTGACGCAGGGTGGGTTCGAGGCTGCCGTGACCGACGATGAGAAAGCGGGTGCGGGTGATGCCGGCGGCGCGGAGAGAGCTCTGAATGCGGGGCAGAAGGGCCACGTTTTTCTCGATGGAGAGGCGGCCGACGAAGCCTAACAGCACGGTGTTTTCGTCGGGGTAGAGCCGGGTTTGGCCGTCGTTGTGAAGGAGTTTGGCGTCAGTTCGCGAACGTCGCGCGGGCGAGAAGAGGTCGGTATCGACGCCGCGCTGCATGAGGTGGCAGGGACGGTCGCACAGGCGCTCGAGCAGGGCGCAGAGCTCGAGGTTGGGGGCGAAGAGGACGCGGGCGAGGCGATAGAAGCGGGTGGTGGCATGGAGCGAGAGGTGCTCGACGACCCGTTCGATCCGGGTGGCGTGGGCCGGGGAGAGATGGCGGGTAAGCCAGCCTATGCGGCGGCCGGCGTACTCGTGGACGTTGGTGTGCCAGGAGGCGGCGAGCGGAACCCCGTGGCGCCAAGCGAACCAGGCGCCAAAGATGCCGAGCTCGCTGGGGCCGGTGATGTGGATGACATCTGGGCGGAAGGCGCGGAGGGCACGATCGATGCGGCGGGCGTGGCGGATGAAGAGAGGATCGAAGAAGAGGTCTTTTTCGAGCGAGATGGCGGCGCAGGAGCGGGGCAGCTCCAGAGTGTGAAAGTCGCCGACGGCGGTGGGGGCGGCGGAGCCGGCACGGACGCTGAGAAAGGGCAGGCCGCGACGCCCGGCAAAGGCGGCGAAGTTGCGGCTGGTGTGCGCGACGCCGTTGACCTCGTGGAAGGAGTCTGTGAAGAAGGCAACGCGAGGCGGGCGCATAGGGACGAGATCGATCTCCGGTGCTGGGTGGTGATGATCTGAAACCGTAGCACGGAGGATGGTGTACATTCGCGGGCGGCGTGAAGGGGGCTGGTTGCGGAGGTCCGGCCGACGGCGGTGAATATGAAGCGATTTCTGCGATCGACTGAGGGTCTGAGGCGACTCGGATGGCGTTTTTGGCGTCCATCGTCTAGTAATCGCATCATGATCCCTCTCCCCAGTGAACAAAACTGCGAAGGCTGTTGGTGAAAGGACTCTCCATGCCCGCACGATGCACACGAGGATTTGTCTTTGAAGACGATCTGATTAGCGTAACGTTGCACGCCCAACTGCAAGGTCTTGACGCGATCGCGACAGCCCGCAAGCAGGGCTCGCTGCGATCGATCGAGGAGCGCTGGCGGGTGCACTGTGAGACGTGTCCGCGCTGTTCCCGGCTGGATACACTGGATGAGGCGTGTCTTCGCGAAGAGTACCAATGGAAGCGGGCGCAGTTCCATGGGGCGCTGAGCTCGGATGTGGCGCGGCTGCCGACTACGGACCTGAGCCTATCGGCGATGCGGCAGACGGGTGTGGCCAGCCAGCCGACACGGCTGTTGCTGAATGAGCTTGAAAGCCTGCGACGCAAGCTTCTGCAGCAGTAGCGGCCCGGTGATCACCCTGTGCGCTGGCGGCGGGTCTGGCTTGCTGCTGGATTCGGTGTGCCTGCGCGGCTAGGTCAGGGTGTGTCTCGTGCTGGACCGGGTGCTCAGGGATGGGTGGGGTTGGATAGGGTGGCGGGAGTGGGATCGGCGGGCTGCTTGGGTGGAAGGTGGGGCGTAAAGCGGCGGACGACGAACTCCTGACAGAGATTGCCGATGGCGGCGCCCCAGAAGCTGTTGAGGGTATCGAGGAAGATGGTGCCGGCGCCGTTGCGATCGGTGGAGGGCAGGTAGGCGTCGGCGATGCCGGCGCTGGCGATGGCGCCGCCGATGCCGGAGTAGTTGGGCTGCCAATGGCCGTTGTCGCCTTTGGCGATGAAGACCTGGACGACCGCGTGGAGGGCGCGGGAGCGACCGGTTCCGGTGCCCTGGTAGAAGTAGCGGGGATCCTGGTGGAGGAGAACAGGGAGAAGGGCGCCGCCGAGGGCTGCGTTGACGGCGCTGTTGCCATAGATGGCGCCGAAGCGTTTGCCGTAGCCGCCAATGCCGGGACCATAGCCGGAGAGGGAGTTGGTGCCCTGCTCGATGCCGGCGATGCCGGCGGCGATAAGGAAGGTGAAGGGGTCGATGGTGCTTTTGAGGGCGAGCTCGCCTTTCTGGTGCGGGCTGAGTGGAAGCGGGTGCGGGACGTAGCTGACGTAGTAGTTGGGGATAAAGCCGAGGACGTGCTGTTTTTCCTGGGCGTGGATCTGATCTTCGGCGATCTCGGTGCGGGTGAGGGTGACTTCGATGTCGCTCGAGGTGCCGGGGTGGAGGGAGATGGGGGAGATCTGGGCTGTCTGGTTGGGGGTGACGACGCCGGTGGTCGTCTCGGTGGTGAAGCCGGGGATGGAGACCGTGAGGGTGAAGGAGCCGGCGGGGATCGGGGAGAAGCTGAAGGTTCCATCGGCGGCCGAGGTGGTCTGGCCGGAGAAGCTTTCGGGAAGAGCGATGGTGAGAGAGACGCGGGCGTTGGGAAGCATGGCGCCGTCACGATCGAGAACGATGCCGCGGATGGCGGTTGGCTGCTGAGATGGCGCGAAGGGCGGGGTGCTGGGCGGAGTCTGGGTTTGGGATTGAAATTGGGGTTGGGGCGCCTCGGGAAGATCGGCGAGGAGGACCGGATGCTGGGGGAAGGCGGGGACGGCCGCGGCGGCGCAGGCGAGGACGCAGGCGGCGGGATGCCGGAGAGAGGAAAACGTGGGCCTGCCTGCGGCACATGTCGGCGAGGGCGTCGTTACGCCGTGATGTTTCGGTCCCACGAAGTTAGAGTATCGCGTTCGGGTGGGGGATGCCGGAGACGGATGGGGGATGGCGGTGCCCGCGATGCGGCGCGGGCTAGCGGCTGCGGGCGATGTCCGGGCCGAGAAGGCGCTGGGGCGACGGGGCGGGGGTAGTGGGGACGGCGGGCTCGCCCGCGGACTCTGGCGTGAGGGCGAGGTGGTGGGCCGAGAGCTCCTGCTGGAGAGTTGCGAAGGCGGCTTCAGGGGTGTCGGCGAAGCTGAAGAGGGAAAGGTCGTGCTCGGCGATGACGCCGTGGGCGGCCATGCTATCGAGGTTGAGGATGCTGTGCCAGTAGTCGGCGCCGTAGAGAATGATGCAGATCTTTTTGCCGAGTTTGCCGGTCTGGGCGAGGGTGAGGATCTCGAAGGCCTCATCGAGGGTGCCAAAGCCGCCGGGGAAGATGACGAGGGCTTTGGCGAGAGAGGCGAACCAGAACTTGCGCATGAAGAAGTAATGGAAGTTGAAGGAGAGCTCGGGGGTGATGTAGGGGTTGGGCCGCTGCTCGAAGGGAAGGGTGATGTTGAGGCCGATGGTCTTGGCACCGGCCTCCCAGGCGCCGCGGTTGGCGGCTTCCATGACGCCGGGGCCGCCGCCGGAGGTGATGACGAAGCGGTGGCGCGGGCCGTGGAGGGTCCGGGCCCAGGTGGCGTGCAGGCGGGCGAGAGAGCGGGCGTCCTCGTAGTACCTGGACATGTCGAGGGCCGTTTCGGCTGCCGGTCGGGTGATGTCGTCCGCGGCTTGAAGGGTAGCGGCGGCGGTCTCGCGGGAGCCGATGCGGGCGGAGCCGAAGAAGACGACGGTGTCTTCAATGCGCTGGGCACGGAAGCGGGCCATGGGCTCGGCGTACTCGGCGAGGATGCGGAGGGGACGGCCTTCGGAGGAGTCGAGGAAGGCGGAGTCTCGGTAGGCGAGCAGAGCCTGGTCGAGGGGTGGCGGGGGCTGATCGGGCATGGGGTCTCCGCGGGGTTGGATGCAGCGTCTTGACGCGTCGCATCGCTCCGAGGCTAGAGCGAAATGCGGAGACTTCTCGCTGCGCTCGGATGACAACCGAAGATTGCGCCGCTGTCGTGCGAGTTGAGCGGTGATGGCGGTCGGACCGCCGCCAGGTATTGCCGCTAGTGTTTGGCGTGGAGTTGCTGGCCACCGGGGAGGATGACGGTGGTGGCTTCAAGGAGGGCACCGTTCCAGGAGAGCGTGGTTTTGGGCTCGATGTGGAGCTTGCCAGTGGCGGTGACGGTGCGGCCCGCGAAGGGGGTGATGGTGGTTTCCTGGCCGGGGAGGGTGAAGGAGATATCGCGGATGATGCGGGCGGGGGTGCCGAGGTGGCCGCGCGGAAGGACGAGGCGATAAGGGGTCGGGGATTCGATGACGAGGAACTGCTTGCCAGCGCGCGTCTGGAGGGCGAGGGTGCCGGTGACAGTGGCGGGATCGCCATCGTGGATGGGGACGCTGACTGTGGGGGCGGCGGGGGTCTCCTGCGTGGAGGGTGGGGCGGTGGAGGAGAGGGTGTTCGGGCCGGAGTTCTGTGGGGCCTGGGCGAGGGCGAGCGGAAGGAAGATGGTCACGAGGGTTGCCGCAAGAACGAGGGAGGTGCGCATAGTTCCCTGTTTGACGCGGACGGTGGGGTGTTGTGGAGAGACTTCTTCGTGGTGGATGACGAGAGAAGCGTTTGTGAGGACCAGTCTCCGACAGAAGCGCCAGCGTTCATCGCGAGGAACTCAGGAGACCTCGCTCACGGAGCTACCGTCCGCAGCGGGTGAATGTCAACGTCACTCATCCCGAAGACCAACGACACCCTGCACATCTTCCATCATCTTCTTCGAATCGAAGCCCTTGCCCTGGCGATAGACCGTTTGCACGTTGCGGATGTCGGCAATGGCTTCTGCCGGGTCTCCCTTTATAACTACCAGGTCTGCCTGGTTCCCAACTTTGATTGATCCAGTCCGGTCTGCAATGCCCAGAAACGTTGCGCCATTGAGCGTGGCGATCTTGAGAGCTTGAGGAACGCTGAACCCTGCCTTGTTAAGCAGCTCGATCTCGCGAAGATCGGCGTATCCGGCCAGAACACTTCTATCTCCCGTAGGGTCGGCACCGGCCAGCAGCGTTCCTCCACGCCGGACAAACTCGGCTTCGAATTGGAGTTCTTTGTCGAAGAGCGGCTGCCAGTGGTACTTCTTCATGCCTCGCTTACTCAGTTGTGCGATCAGCCAGCTCTTCCAGATAAGCGCGCTCTTTTCATGCTCCGTGTACCAGGCGGGCATCTCTCCGCCGAACTCACTTTCGAGCACAGCCAGCGTGGAGGTAATTGCGATGTGGTGCGCGATCAGCATGTCCATCATTGCGGTCATCTGAGGCGAATGCACGTCGAGCTTATCTCGATATTCTGTCAGGTACGCCATCATGGGAGGACACACGTTCGGCTGCTTGGCTGAAAAGAACTCCGTGTCGGTAAGCAGGCCGTGTTCGAGGTTGTCGATGCCCATCGCAGCCGCTTGAGTGTAGGTTATCGAACAAAGATGGCCAGTCAGCTTTGTCGATTTCGCATGTGCCTCGGCGATGGCGGCCGACAACTCATCGGACGTGATGTCGGTATAGGCTTTCAGTGAAGTGAACCCTTGCGCCAGGTCGGTATCGACGGCTCTCTTCGCATCGTCGGGGCCTGCAAGCGCAGGCATCTGGCGGTACGCGGAGGGCGCACCCTCAAGATAGGGAGCCGTCAGAAAAAGTTCCGGACCGGCCTGTTCACCGGCATCCACTCTACGTTTGATTTGCAGGTCGCTCGCCGGGTCGATACTTCCTGCAGTCCGCGCTACCGTCACACCGGCGGCCAGGTATAACAACGGGAAGGTGACCTTCTGCTCTACGAGCTGGTTGCCAGCGCCGGTGGTGAACAGATGCTCGTGCAACATAACCAGACCGGGGATAACGGTCGACCCGTGCTGATCGATCGTCTTCGCACCTGGCTGCGGTGGCATTGTCGAGCGATCGCCCATCCAGGCGATTCTGCCGTTACGAACGACGATGGACTGTGTCTTAAGCTCGTCGGCCCCGGTTCCATCGATTACGTTCACGTCCTGTAGCACGAAGTAGGGAGAGCTCTCCACCAGGTAGCGCTGCAGTGGAGTCTGAGCGAGCGTGTGCAGGCGGTGCACTTGCATGCGATGAACAGCAAAGACCAGACAGATCACCGCAATAATCAGGGCGACCATGCCGAGCACAAACCGGCCTAAGATCCGCAGAAGACGACCCATGAACGCCTCCAAAGTCTTATTGGGTCGGATTATAGAGGCTGGGGTGCTTAATAGATCCCGCCAGGTCGCACTGTATGAAGCTAGAAGGCCCCGGTGGAGTCTTTGGGCGGAGCCGGGCGGACTTTAGTCGCGGAAGTCGCGGTAGTGGACGGCTTCGGAGATGCCGATCCAGATGTCGAGCAGGCCGAGGCCGGAGATGAGGCCGCGGACGGCGCCGTTGTGGAGGATGGCGCGAAGGGTGGGTCGGGCCTGGATGAAGGCGTTGTGATCCCAGATGCGGCTCCACCAAGGGAGCACCATGACGAGGACACCGAGGTAGACGCAGAAGAGGACGAGCACAAGCAGAGAGAGGCGCTGCAGCCAGACGGGCGCACTGGCGGGAGCTTTCGCGCGGAGATCGGGCGTGGACGGAGATCGGGTGGTGGGGGAGGAAGGCGTGGTGCGGTCGCCGTCTTGGAGGTGCAGTTGCTCTGCCAACATCAAGCTCTCAGTCTCTGACCTTAGCAGACGGAGCGGACACGTGGCGGGGATGTGGGTTGCGGAAAGAGAGAGGACGAATTTTCGTTGACCCGGCGGGAGGATTAGGGGATGTTAATTTTGTCCCGACCAATTTTCTGTTTTCTTCCTGGAGAATCATGCGCAGAGTTGTCTCTTCTCTTCTATCCGCTTTGGTTATGAGCCTCGGAACGGCGGTGGCTCATGCAGATACCGTGCAGCTTTTTAATGTCTCGGGTGACTTCTTGGATCCGACTCAGCCGAACTGCGGTAGTTGCACCGTGGGGTCCTTTGGCGGCACGCTTACGATCGACATCACCGCCGGAACGGTGCTTTCCGGCAACCTCAGCGCGACGACGCCCACAGGCGGGTACAGCGTCTCTGGGGTGCCGAGCGGGCAGGAGCCGATCGGCGGTGGTGGCCGGTACGACCTGATCGACGACTATGAGGTTAGCCTCGGGAGTTTCTTTCTGGCGCTGGACATACCGGAGACGCTGGTCGGGTACACGGGAGGAGCGCTTTGCTCTTATGACGATTCATTCCTAAGTGGCTGCGAAGGCTTAGTGCCGCCGCTTTCCTACCTGGCCCTGGACTCCACCTATTTCGTTTATGACGGGGCGACGACGCCGGGAGCGCTCGTGGTGTCGCCGGAGCCATCGACGCTGATGCTGCTGGGGACGGGTGTTCTGGGCGCCGCGGGGGCCGTACGGCGGCGGCTGACTCGCGCGTAAGGCGGCGAACGGGCATCCAGAGAACGCTCCTGCCACGTGCGGGGGCGTTCTTCTTTGCGGGGCGGATGCGAAGATAGAGGGATGCTGCAACTTTCAGGGGTTGGGAAGCGCTTCGGGCAGAAGCTGCTGTATGAAGACGTGAACTGGCTGATTACGCCGGGCGAGCGGTCTGGCCTGGTGGGTGGGAACGGGACGGGCAAGTCGACGCTGCTGAAGTTGCTGGCCGGGACGGAAGGGCCGGACTACGGCACGATGTCGAAGCAGAAGGGCATGACGATCGGGTACCTGCCGCAGGACGGGCTGACGATGCGCGGCAAGACGGTGTTCGAGGAGTGCCTGAGCGTGTTTGACGCGGTGCGCGGGCTTGAGCAGGAGTCGGAAGAGCTGAGCACGAAGCTGAGCGTGCACAAGGAAGGAAGCCCGGAGTACGAGGCGGCGGCGGAACGGTTCAACGAGGTGATGGACCTGATGCAGACGCACGACATTTACACGCTGGATTATCAGGTGGGGACGGTGCTGGGTGGGCTGGGCTTTCCGAAGGAGGACTGGGAGCGGCGGACGGAGGAGTTCTCGGGCGGGTGGCAGATGCGGATTGCGCTGGCGAAGCTGCTCTTGGAGAAGCCGTCGCTGTTGCTCTTGGACGAGCCGACAAACCATCTGGATCTCGAGACACGGAACTGGCTCGAGGAGTACCTGAAGAACTACGAGCGGGCGTTTGTGCTGATCTCGCACGACCGATATTTTCTCGACGTGACTGTCGGGAAGATTGTGGAGTTGTGGAACAAGCGGGCGCACTTCTACGTGGGTGGCTACGAGAAGTTTGTGAAGCAGAAGGAAGAGCGCAAGACGCAGCTGCTGAGTGCGTACAAGAATCAGCGCGATCGAATTGAGGCGCTGGAGGCGTTTATCAATCGCTTTCGCGCGCAGGCGACGAAGGCCAAGCAGGTGCAGAGCCGCATCAAGGAACTCGAGAAGATCGAGCGGATCGAGATTCCGGAGGAGGAGGCGACGATTCACTTTACGATTCCGCAGCCACCGGCGAGCGGGCGCACGGTGATCGACGTAAAGCACCTGACAAAGGTGTATCCGACGAAGGATGGCGGGACGAAGACGATTCTTGAGGACGTGAGTTTTTCGATTGAGCGCGGAGACCGCATTGCGCTCGTGGGCGCGAATGGCGCGGGTAAGTCGACGCTGATCCGGATGTTGTCGGATCTGGAACCGCCAACGAAGGGCGAGATCAAGCTGGGGCACAATGTGCTGGCGGACTACTTTGCGCAGGACCAGTACAAGGTGCTCGATCCGGCGGCGGAGATGCTGGACGATATTGCGGGGACAGCGATCAAGGTGCCGGTAGTCGAGCTGCGGAGTCTGCTCGGCTGCTTTATGTTCTCGGGCGACGACGTGTTCAAGAAGCTGGGCGTGCTGAGTGGCGGCGAGCGCAACCGGTATGCGATGGCGAAGATGCTGGTGAGCCCGGCGAACATGCTGCTGCTCGACGAGCCGACGAACCATCTGGATCTGCGGGCAAAGGATGTGCTGCTCGACGCAATACGTAACTTCACCGGTACTGTATTGTTTGTGTCGCACGACCGGTACTTTATCGATGGGCTCGCGACGCGGGTGTTTGAAGTGGAGGATCGGCGGGTGCACGTGTACCCGGGCAACTATGAGGATTACCTGTGGCGGAAGGGCGGTGGGCCGGAGAAGGTGGTGACCAGCCTGGCGCAGCACAGTGTGGTGGGCAGCGCGACGGGGCGGCCGGTGATAGAGGATGCGGTCGAGAAGGCGCCGATTGCTGCTGCGACTGCAGTGGCGGTGAAGGAGCCAGTGAAGAAGCTGAATCCGATCAAGTTGAAGCTGCTCGAAGACAAAGTAGCGGCGGCGGAGGAGGAGATACCAGCACTCGAAGAGGCGATCACCGAAGCGGAGGGGCAGATGGCAGTGTTTACGTCGGCCGAGGAGGCGCAGAAGCTGGCGGCACGGACGGAGGGCATGCGGGTGCGACTGCAGGTGCTGACGCGCGAGTGGGAGCAGATGGCGGGGGAGTTGGAAGAGCAGCGGTCGGCGTAGGCTTGCTCGGGCTGGTGAGCGTGCGTCAGGCGCTACGCTTGGCGCGGACCTTGAGCACTTTGCTGACGTTGACCTCGACCCAGTCGGTGAGGGTCTTGATGTGGGTTGCGGCTTCCGCACCGAGCGGGGTGAGGCTGTACTCGACTTTGGGTGGGATGGTTGGATAGACGGTGCGGGTGAGGAAGCCGTCGGCCTCAAGCTGCTGGAGTGATTGGGCGAGCATCTTTTCGCTGACGCCGCCGATTTCACGGCCGAGCTCGGAGAAACGGCGCGTGCCGTCAAGCAGAAGGATGAGGATGAGCGATCCCCAGCGTGAGGTGAGGTGGTCGAGGACACCGCGCGAGGGACAGTTGGCGGCGTACAGATTGCCCTGACGAGCTTTCCGGGCAAGCAGGAGACGAGAGGGGCTGGTACTCATGCCAGTAGCTTACGCCAAGGTACGTCCTTACGGAAAGTAAGCTGCAAGCGTAGAGTTTCTTCATGGACGCGCTGTCTTTCAGCGCTTAAGGAGAACACGATGATTGTAGTGACGGGAGCAACGGGAAAGCTGGGACGGCTGGTGGTGGAGGGCCTGCTCAAGAAGGTTGCGGCTGAAGAGATTGTGGCGGCGGTGCGATCGCCGGAGAAGGCGACGGAGCTGAAGGCGCTGGGCGTGCAGGTGCGGGAGGCGGACTACTCGCGGCCGGAGACGCTGCGCGCGGCGCTAGCGGGAGCGGAGAAGGTGCTGCTGATCTCATCGACGGAGATAGGGCCGACGCGAGTGGCGCAGCATACGGCGGCCATTGAGGCGGCGAAGGCGGCGGGAGCGAAGCTGCTGGTGTATACGAGTCTGCTGGCGACAGAGACGGCGACGCTGGTGATGGCGCCGGACCATACGGCGACGGAGCAGGCGATCAAGGCTTCGGGCGTGCCGTATGTGTTGCTGCGGAATGGGTGGTATCTCGAGAACCATACGGAGAACCTTGGGCCAGCGCTCGAGCATGGAGCGGTATTGGGATCAGCGGGTGAGGGCCGATTCTCCTCAGCGGCGCGGGCAGACTATGCGGCAGCCGCCGTAGCAGTGCTGACGGGCACAGGGTTTGTGAACAAGACGTTCGAGTTGGCGGGTGACCAGGCGTACACACTCGGTGAGCTCGCGGCGGAGGTCTCGAAGCAATCCGGCAAGACGGTGGTGTACAAGGACCTGCCGGTGCCGGCGTATGCGGGGGCGTTGGAGAGCTTTGGGCTGCCGAAGCCGGTGGCAGAGATGCTGGCGAAGGCGGATCGAAGCGCGAGCGCCGGGGAGCTCGAAAGTGAGGCTCGCGATCTGCGGGACTTGATTGGACGAAGCACAGTGACGATGCCGGAGGCGGTTGCAGCGGCGCTGGAGGCGTAGTCGCGTTGTGGCTTGGGGAATGGGTCTGCCAGGCACGGGCCCGTCCTCTCCCCGCCGCATTGAGCTCTGTTTGCATGGCAAACTTAGCTGCGGCCGAAGCGCCTGCCGGCGCTCCCCATGCACTAGACTGCTGCCATGCAAAGTACGTTAGGACTGGTCTTGGTGCTGATCACGAGTGTGTTGTGCACGCCCTTGTTGCGCGGGCAGGATGCGACGTCGGCTTTTCCAAAGAACTACCATGTGCTGTTCGAGAACGAGTGGGTCGAGGCGATCCACGTCCACTACGGGCCGCATGAAGTCGTGGGCGTGCACGACCACTCCGCACATCCGACGATCTACGTGTACCTGAACGATGCTGGACCGGTACGATTTACGCATGATGAGACGCCGGCGTTTGTCTCGACGAGGCCGCCGACGCACGAGGGTGCCTTTCGCATCAGTCCCGGCCGGGCGGAGCGGCATTCAGTCGAGAACCTAAGCGACACCAGCTCGGAGTTCCTGCGCGTGGAGCTGAAGAAGCTGCCGCTGGGGAGCGGTCTGAAGGAGTTTCGCGGAGAGGCGCCGAAGGGCGAGGTGCGGGCGATGGATGCGCTTGAGTACACGAGCCCTGAGATCCGTGTGGAGCGCGTGGTGTGCGTAGGCGCGGCACCCTGCGTGGTGAAGAGTGCGGCCGTACCGTCGCTGTTGATCGCGTTGCGGTCGATCGAGGTTGGACGGACGAAGACGACTGGGACGATGAAGGCCGGTGACGTCCGATGGATGGCGGAGAAGGAGTCGGCTTCGCTGACGTCGACAGGAGGTGGCCCGGTACAGGTGCTGCGGATTCTGTTTGGCGGCGGACAGTGACGTTGGAGCAATTCCGGGCTGATTTGGCCTCGCATGCGGTAGTGTGCAAAGCATGAGAAACCTTTTCGGAGTGAGCGGCCTGCTGGTCGGGTGCAGCTTTGTGTGCGCGCTGATGATGGGTGAGGTGGGGACAGCACGCGCGCAGAGTGCCGAGGTGAAGGTCCAGGCGCTGAGCGCGCGATTCTGGGAGTGGCGGGCCACCGAGCAGCCGTTTACCGATGACGATATTCCGCGCCTGGATCGACCGATGGGATTTACGCAGCACTGGTCGACGGATGCAGTGGCGGGGTACGGCGCGAAGATCGGTGAGTTTGAGCGAGCGTGGCGGGCCCTCGATGTGACAGGCGCGCCGGTAGCGGTGCAGGTGGACTGGCGGCTGGTGGGATCGGCGATTGCGCGAGTGCATTGGGAGCTGGAGGTGAACCCGGTGTGGCGGCGCAACCCGGCCTTCTATGTGGACCAGGGGCTCGGTGGCGTGTACGCGCTGATGCTGCCGCCGGCACCCTTCTCAGCAGAGCGGCAGGCCGATGTGGTAATGCGACTGGAGAGTGTGCCGCGGCTGCTGGACGAAGGACGGAAGAACCTGACGGAGATGCGGCAGCCGTATGCGGTGGTCGCGATGGAGGAGCTTGACGGGATCGAGAAGCACATGGCGGCGTTTCAGGCCGGGGTGCATGCGAGTGCGGGGTTTTCGCCGGAAGTGCAGAGCCGATTCGATCGCGCTGAGACGGCGGCAACAGGCGCGCTGGTTCGGTATCGCGAGTGGCTGCGGCCGCAGGTTGCGGGGCTCAAGGTGGAAACGGCCGTGGGGCGTGAGGGCTATCTCTACTTCCTGAAGAATGTGGCGATGATGGCGTATACGCCCGAGCAGATTCTGGCGACGGGACGGGCCGAGTGGTCGCGCGCGGTGACGTTTGAGGCGCTTGCGGCGGCGGCCAACCAGAGCTTGCCAGAGACGCCGATATATCCGAGCCTCCAGGCGCAGATTGCAGAGGCAGATACGCAGGAAGAGGCGATACGGAGGTATCTGCCGGCGCATGGATTGCTGAGCGACCCGCCGGCGGTGACGCACTACCATAGCCGGGCGATGCCGCCGTACGTTGCCGCGCTATCGTTTCTCGGGGTGACAGATGACCTGACGAGCGAGGCGCGATTGCACGAGGACAGCGTGAGTTACAAATTACCGCCACCTGAGGAGACGGACTTCTTTTCGGCGATTACGGCGCACGACACAAGGCCGCTGACGATCCATGAGGGAGTGCCCGGGCATGCGTTCCAGCTGGCGTGGAGCTGGCACAACGCTGATCCGATTCGGCGTCACTACTACGATTCCGAGTCGAATGAGGGGATCGGGTTCTATGCCGAAGAGATGATGCTGCTTGGCGGGTTGTTTGACGGCGAGCCACGGACGAAGGAGTCAATCTACCGCATGATGCGACTGCGAGCGTTGCGGGTGGAGGTGGATGTGCGGCTAGCGCTGGGCGAGTTCAGCCTGCAGCAGGCGGCAGCCTACCTGAAGAAGACCGTGCCGATGGATGAGGGAACGGCGAAGAACGAGGCGGCGATGTTTGCGTCGACGCCAGGGCAGGCGATCACGTACCAGATTGGCAAGAGCGATATTTTGCGGCTGATCAGCGACGCGCGGGTGGCGCAGGGAGCGGCGTTCCGGCTGCAGGCATTTGACGATGCGCTGTGGCAGAACGGCAATCTGCCGATCGCGCTGGACCGGTGGGAGATGCTGGGTGATGCGAGCGAGGTGCCCGCTGTGCCGGCCAGCTTCGCGTGGGTGAGACGGTAGAGCTACTTCGATTTAGGCTGAGCGTCGACCTTGATCTCGAAGAGAGTCGGCCACTGCTTGCCGGTGACAAAGATGCGATCGTGTGCGGCGTCGTACGCGATGCCGTTGAGGACGGACTCCGGGGTTAGCCGCTGATTGTCGGGGAGAATGCCGGTGAGATCGATCCAGCCGAGCACGCGGCCATCCTCTGGCGAGATGCGAGCGATGCTGTCAGAGTGCCAGATATTGGCGTAGATCTCGCCGTGAATCCACTCGAGCTCGTTGAGATTGCGGATGCGGTCCGAGCCGTCGTGCACGACGAGATGGCGAGTCTCGTGGAAGGTAGCAGGATTGCGAAAGCGGATGGTATCTGTGCCGTCCGAGGTTACGATCTCGGTGGCGGTACGCGTCATGCCCCAACCCTCACCGGTGTAAGGCAACTGCCGCAGCAGGCGCAAGCTGGCACGATCGTAGATGAAGCAGAGATGGGACTTCCAGGTCCACTCATAGAGCTCGCTGCCGAAATCGACGATGCCCTCGCCGAAGAGATCCGGGGCGAGGGTCACGGTCTGGATTGGCTTGCTGGCCTCTGTTCCACTTTGGAGCGGATAGACCAGCAGGGCGGAGTGGCCTTCAAGCCCCGTGCCTTCGTAGAGGAGGCCGTCGCGATAGAACAGACCTTCGGTGTAGCTATCGATCGAGTGCGGAAAGCGGGCGACCACGGTGTAGCCGAAGGTCGGCGCGGCGAGGGCGGTCGTAATGAGGGTGAAGACGGCGAGGAGAGCGGCGATGGGACGCATACTGCGGCTAGCTTACGCGATGCCTGCCCTTACGCCTTGCGATGGTGGGTGACCGTGGCAAAGGGTTTGCCGACGGTGGTGAGTTGCGGAAGAACGGCCGTGTTGAGATGGTCGGCGAGTTCGTCCGCCTCGCGATTAGTGGGACCGGTGAAGTCGGATCCGTGCTTGTCAAAACCCTCACGATGCATGAGGGATTGCACTTCCTTGTCAGCTTCGGCGATGCGGCTAACGTCGAGATCGCGGAGTTCGATGAAGATGGTGGCCAGGTAACGCATGGAGGGTTGGATGCGGGTCTCATCGAAGGCGTTGAGGCTGGGTTGCCACAGTATCTTCTGCGTGCGATGAGGGTCTATCGGCCTTCGCGCAGGCGAGCGGCGAGGCGCTCAGGCAGGCCGGCCATCAGGATGTGGCCCTGGGCAGCGGTTACGTCGTAGGGCACGCGATGAAAGGTGATCTCGCCGGGCTCGGTATCGTAGAGGGCAAAAGCGGCGCGCCAATCGCCGTCGCGAGGCTGCCCGATCGAGCCGGGGTTGATGAGGTAGCGCCCGTCAGACAGAAGGTTGACTGACCAGGCTTCGGCGTCTGTTCGCGAGCGGAAGCGCGGCCGCAGCTCAGTCCATCGAGCCGGCGAGCTCTTGCTTTCGAGTGCAAAGCCGCCCTGTACGTGGGTGTGGCCGATGAAGGTGATAGGAGCGGAGCTCTGCCGCAGCGGCGCCAAGGCATCGCGCATGTTGAGGATGTAGTGATCCTCGTGCAATGGAGAGCCGTGCGCGAGCGCGACGGACGGCAGAAGGGCCGTGGGATCGAGGTCCGGAGCTGTGGAGAGCGGTGCTTCGTGGTCGGTAGCGGCAGTGGAGCCCGCGGCGATCAGCACCTGTTCCACGATGGGCGCCGAGGGTGACTGCGGGTGCAGCGGTCCCTGCGGAAGCTCGCGCAGCCAGGCGAGGTTGGTTCCGCTCAGCTCAGCCATGGTCCAGGTCACGGCGGCGCGGGCCGTCGGGTTGAAGTTCACCGCGGACGATAGGCCGCAACAGACGCGATCGTGATTGCCGCGAACGGTAAGCGACGAGAGCGGGCGGATGCGATCAATCACCTGATTGGGACTGCCGCCGTAGCCTACCGTGTCGCCAAGGTTCCACACCGTATCGAAGCGGCCAGCGACAGCGTCAAGCACCGCTGTCAGCGCTTCGAGGTTGCCGTGAATATCGGAGAGGACAAGAGCGCGCATGGAGAGAGAAGGGAGTGTCTGCAGGCGGGAACGGGCCGACCGCGCAGATCTCTAGAATACCGCGCGCGAGCGGACTGGTGGAGTCTGCCCTAGCGGGCGCAGACGGAGAACCGGAGGGTGCCGGTCTTCTTTGCTGGGCTTCGCCTCGGTTCCGTCCTGACCAACATGGTCTGCGACCGGCCGCCGATAGCGCTAGAGGACGGTTGCCAGCGGCTTTGATCGATCGGTCTGCATGGTCGGAGCAGAGGCGAGCAGCTGGCGCGTGTACGGGTGCGCGGGCGAACGGAACAGAGTGGCCGCGGATGCCTGCTCGACGATGCGGCCGCGCTGCATGACCGCGACTCGATCAGCGATTTGACTTACGACCGCCAGATCATGCGAGATGAACAGCATCGCCAAGCCGTGTGTCTGCCGAAGACGGCGGAGCAGATCGAGGATCTGCGCCTGCACGGTCACATCCAGCGCGGTGGTTGGCTCGTCGGCGATGAGCAGCCGCGGCCGGTTCGCCAAGGCGATCGCAATCAGGATGCGCTGCCGTTGGCCGCCCGAGAACTGATGCGGGAAGTCGCGCACGCGGCGCTCCGGGTCTGGCAGGGCGACCTCGTGCAAAGCAGAGAGCGTGCGGGCGCGAACCTCTGACCGCGAGAGGCGAGGATGATGGGCGCGAATGGCCTCAGCGATCTGCGTGCCAATCTGCATCACCGGATTCAGGGCTGTCATCGGCTCCTGGAAGATCATCGCGATCTCGCGACCG
The DNA here is from genome assembly GCA_964235665.1 of uncultured Acidobacteriaceae bacterium. GTDB lineage: Bacteria > Acidobacteriota > Terriglobia > Terriglobales > Acidobacteriaceae > Edaphobacter. Next base: position 255,557 of record CAXSAY010000001.1, on the reverse strand, counting down.
CGCAGGCGACGCATGGTGGCGTCCGTTTCGGCAAGCAGATCGTGTCCATCGAACGTCATGGCGCCAGAAAGACTGGCGGACGCTGGCAGCAGACGCAGCAGCGCGAGCGAGGTTGCCGATTTACCGGAGCCAGACTCGCCCACCAGGCCGAGCGTTTCGCCGGCAGCGATTTCGAACGAGATGCGATCGACCGCGGTGTGCGCGCCAAAGCGAACCGTCAGGTCAGAGACGGTCAGCAACGGCGGCAGTATGGGTTCTGGGAGAAGCATCTGACTCGATGGTAGTCCGCTCTCGCCGGATCTCGATCGCGCTGCGTTCTCTTGCGCGCACGGTTGATCTCCTGCCGAACCCGCCTCCACTCTTGTACAACTATCTCGAGCCAAGAACGCGTGCGCGCCCCTTGACGAAACTCACGCGTTCCCTCGCGTCACCCAGGAGCCCTTATGTTCCGTCTTGCCGCCCTGTCGCTCTTCGCCGCACCCGTGTTCGCTTTTGCCCAACGGACTCACTATGAGCCGACCCTTGCGTCACTCGACACGCATCCGCTGCCTGCCTGGTATGCGGACGCCAAGCTTGGCATCTTCGTCCATTGGGGCCTCTACTCTGTCCCTGGCTGGGCGCCGCTCGCACATGCCGAGCACGACTTCGCCGACCCCGACTACATCCTCAACAATCCCTATGCCGAGTGGTACCTGAACGTGATGCGCATACCTGGCTCGCCCACGGAGCTCTACCAGCGGCAACACTACAACGGCGCAAATTATTACGATTTCACCAGCAGCTTCGACGAGCAATCCGCCAAGTGGTCGCCGGACGCGTGGGTCAAGACCTTTCGCGATGCCGGCGCGCGCTACGTCGTTCTCACCACGAAGCACCACGACGGCTTTGCGCTGTGGCCCACGAAGGTCGTCAACCCCAACCAGAGCCACCTCAGCGCCAGACGTGACATCGTCGGCGATCTCACGGCCAGCGTGCAGCGGGCCGGACTCCGGATGGGGCTGTATTACTCCGGCGGCTATGACTGGACCTTTAATCGTGGACCCATCGAGCAGCAAGGGGACTACGAGACCGTCAAGCCGCAGACGCATGCGTACGGCGTCTATGCGGACGCGCAGATCAAGGAGCTGATTGCGACGTACCATCCCGCGCTGCTTTGGAACGACATTGACTGGCCGAAGTCGGGCAACGCTCTCGCGGTTGAAGCCGAGTATTACAACACCGTTCCCGACGGCGTCATTGACGATCGATTCGGCATTAAGCACGCTGACTTTACGTCACCCGAGTACGCGAAGCTCGACCATATCAGCGAGAAGAAATGGGAGGAGTGCCGCGGCCTTGGCCGCTCCTTTGGCTACAACCGCGCCGAGGGCGAGGCTGAAACTATCGCGCCCGCCGAACTTATCACACTGCTCGTCGACATCGTCTCGAAGAATGGCAATCTCCTGCTCGATGTCGGCCCCGAGGCGGACGGTACGATCCCGCCCGTGCAGATGGATCGCCTGGTCAAGCTTGGCGCGTGGCTCAAACAGAATGGGAATGCGATCTACGGCACGACGCCGTGGACGCGTGCCGAGGGCAAGACCGCTGAAGGCGTCGATCTCCGCTTCACTCGCAAAGGGAGCACGCTGTACGCTATCCTGCTCGCGAAGCCCGCAGCCCGCACCGTCACCTTGCGCAACGTAGCGGCACGTCCGGGCTCCGCTATCCACCTTCTCGGCAGCAACGATGCACTCAGATGGTCTGCCACCGGCAACGACCTCTCTATCGATCTGCCGGCAACTCTGCCCGGCAATTACGCCTGGGTTCTTGATCTTGAGCCTAGCTTCTAGGCACCGAGACTCGCCCGATCGGCCTCCGCCCGCACGGCGGATGCGGCGCGCCATCACAACGAGTGTCGGCATCGCACTCGCCCGATGAACCCTCACATGTCGCCTTGTACTGTGATGAACGCCTGAGTGATGATCCTGCAAAACGATGGGCTGCTTCAGGATGGCTCTCGTCCCTGCTTGCAGATGCCAAGCTGCTTTTCCGCATCTCAGAAAGTGTTCGATCCCCATCCGCTCAGCGTCCCCTTCGTGTGACCCTCGCGCGTCGAAGCGTTCGCCATCCCAGCATCAAGAGGCCCTCTTGCCAGACATCGCCATCTCGCCATCGGAGACCACCGCCGAGCGTCGCCAACCTCTCGTCGACCCCCTTGCGGCCACCCAGCGCTTTGCGGACATGCTCGCTGCCAGTCCGGCTAACAGCGCCGCTCCTGTAACCGAGTTGCAGCAGCTTGCCGATCTCGGCCTGCTTACGGCGCCGCTTCCCCGGACGCACGGCGGCCTCGGACTTGGCACAGAGCCGGGCAACCACCTTACGCTGCTCCGCGTTCTCGCTCTGATTGGCGGCGCGGATCTGGCTCTCGGCCGACTCTACGAAGGGCATGTTAACGCCCTCATCCTTATCGCCACCTTTGGCACGCCGGCCAATCTCGATCGCGCCGCGGCTGACGCTCATGCCGGTCTCGTGTTTGGTGTCTGGAACACCGGCAGCGCCGATCTGCTGCGGCTCGAGGCCGACGGCGCGCAGTATCGTTTTGATGGCGGCAAGACCTTTGCCACCGGTGCGGCTTTCGTCCAGCGCCCCATCATCACCGCCGAGCTCGCCAACGGCGGCTGGCAGATGACGATGCCCCGCATGGAATCTGCAACCGTTCAGCCGCACATCCATCTGGACCGTGAGATGTGGCGACCGCTCGGTATGCAGACCTCCGAAAGCTTCGGCATCACCCTTACTGGAGCTTTGATCGACCCTGATGACCTTCTTGGCGCGCCCGGTGACTTCTATCGCGACCCGCTGTTTCGTGGCGGCGCAGTTCGGTTTGCCGCCGTGCAGGCTGGCGCGATTTTTCGTCTGCATCATTTGTTCGTTAGGTGGTTACAGTCTCGTACTCGCACCGACGATCCGTACCAGATCGCCCGCCTTGGTGAGATCGCTCTCGGCGCCCAGGAGGCCGCCCTGTGGATTGAACGCGCCGCCAGTGTTGCTGAATCCGGTATGGCGCTCCATGCCGACAAGCTCTGCGCCGAGCGCATGGTGGACTGCGCCAATCAGACTCGTCTCGCGATTGAGCGCATTGCCAATGCGCTGATGCAACGCATCATTGCCGGCGTCGGCGCGCATGGCCTGCTTGCACCACATCCCTTCGAGCGCATCCTCCGTGATCTCACCATGTATCTTCGCCAGCCCGCCCCGGATCAGACGCTTGCAGACGTTGGCCGTGCCTCCGTCCGCAACAGCTCTCGGCGTGATGATGGAACCGAGGGTGGTCTCTGGAACCAGGCTGACGCTGACACCCGTTCCACAAGCGGCTCGCTTCCGCCATCGTATTTCGAGGACGTCTACGCTGCTTCAGCCGACCCCTGGAACTTCGAGACCAGCGAGTATGAGGCTCGTAAATACACTGACACTCTCGCCCGGCTGCCCCGCCCGCGCTATAGCAACGCTCTCGAGATTGGCTGTTCGATTGGCGTGCTCACTCGCCGGCTGGCCGCGCGCTGCGATGCGCTCCTCAGCGTGGATGTCTCCGATCGCGCGCTCACTGCGGCCCGCGCCCGCTGCGCCGGTCTTTCGAACGTCCGCTTCGCCCGGCTGCAAATCCCGAAGGAGACACCTGAAGGCCGCTTCGATCTGATTGTCCTATCCGAGGTTGGCTATTACTGGCAGCGCGAGGACCTCGAGCGAACTGCAGGGCTTCTTGCCACACTTCAGCCCGCGGGCGGTCACCTTATTCTCGTCCACTTCACACCCTTTGTTCCCGACTACCCTCTCACTGGTGATCAGGTCCATGAGGCGTGGCGACTTCGCCCTGAGTGGCGCCTTCTCGACCAGACACGCGCCGACCAATATCGTCTTGATCTCTTCGAACGCCACTCCTGACCCTTTTGAGGGTTCACCAAGCTCACCGCGCTCGCATCAACTCCACGGTGTCAGCTATATCCGTTCGGCGTTCGCGTTCGATTTGGATGATTCGTGTGATGGCTTCATTCACCGCGCCGACCTCGCCTTCGCGTTGACCGACGAAGCTCTCCTCCATCAAGCGATCGCAGTCTAATGCGGCCAGAAAGTGCCCGATTCCTGTCTCGCGCGTACGAACTTCGTCGACCCTGAGCTGCCAGAGCGTCGGCATCTTCTGCAGATAAGTCACGTCATTCGACGCATGGAACCGGCGCAGGCTGCGGAGCGTCTGGAACCGATGCCGTAGCCAGCTTGCTGACAGGACCCGGTGCTCTCGTCCGACCTCCGCCATCTCCTGCCAACGCCGCAGCTGTCCCGCCAGCCCCGTGGCAATGCGTCCACTCAGGCGCGCTGAGGTGTACACCACTACTGCCGGCTCGTGCCGCAGACGCGCATCCACTCGCCGCAGCCGATCCACAAACGCCACGTCTTCAAGCTCCGCTGTTGACGGCATCCCACCCGCCCGCTGATAGACCTCCGGCGTACATGCCAGGGACGCTCCAAAGTGCTCCAGATGGCGCGGCCATGCGTCGCCCGGTTGCGGATCAAACAGATCCTCCATCTCCGCCACCAGTAACTGATAGCGCCGATCATTGCGGTACGCCCGTTGGACCGTTGCTGGAAGCGACTCATGATCGTTACGAATCAGGCAGATCGCTCCACCGACTGCATCCGCACCTTTTTCGATTGCCAGCAGTGTCTGCGCGATCCAGTCTGGAGCCGCATAGCTGTCTGAGTCGGTGGAAAGAATGGCACAGGTTTCGCGGCACGCTGAGAGTCGATGACATGCCGTGTTCATCAGGAGACGTCGTACCTCGCCGATGTGGGCGACCTCTTTGGGCAGCTCTCGCTCGCAGCAGTGCAGCACCACCTCTGGGTGCTCGTGCTGCCAAGACCGAACCACTGCCGCCGATCGATCCGTGCAGTTATTCAACAAGGCTAGAATCTCAAAGCTTCGCAGCGCGAGAGGCTCGCCCGCGCTATCCACCTGAGCCGCAAGTGCGTCCAGAGTTGCCGCCAGAGAGGCCTCTTCATTCCGCGCCGGCAGCGCTACGACGGCTCTGCAACGCGGATCAGCCATCCCTCCCATCAGCAGTTCCCCAGACGCCAGAATCATAGCCCGTTACACGGCCTTCCCGCGAACACTCAGATCCGCGGCGCGCCATGCAGCATTGCCCCACACGCGTTCCCGCCCGCTATATCGCCGGCTGAAATCCGCAATCTGTGCCGCTTCATCATCCACAATCTGCGAGTCGTAACAAAGCGCTAGACGTCGCTTCCGCGCGACCGCGTCTTCAACTGATCCTTCATGCGTTACAAATAACGGCTGCAGTTCATCAGAAAGTTCTGCCGCAACCGCAGCGATCGTCTCTGCAGCTCCGGGCCGCGCCGCGTATGGCAGATCTTCATAGAGGACCATTGGCAGCCCCGATATCCGCGAAACCAGTATTCCTGCATCCCGTGCTGTCACGTGGTCCACGTGCGATCCCAGCCCCAGCGGCAGAACCAGGGCATCCGGCCGCAGCGCTGTCACACTCTTCTGGATCTTGTCCGTCGCTTTGTCGCCAGCCTTCACTGGCGTCGTGCATACCTGATCCACGCGGATGTGCAGCCGCAGCGGCGCATCCTTGAGGTTCAGATCCGTCATGTGTAATCCGGCGCGATACATCTTCTGCCAGCTCTGGTCCTCGCGCAGCCGGAGCGCGGAGACGCGCGGCATCCGGTCGTTTGAATGAATGAACTCAAACTCGGCATGCGGCGCGTATTCACTTCGGGTAAAGCAGTTCAGAACTCGCACGACGTGGTCCGCCTCCAGCCACGAGCCGATCGTGAGGCCGAGCGAGAAGGCGGCGTCATCCCGATGCGGCGACACCACGACGATGGTCAAAGGGGTTTCTCCAAGAAAGTCTTGCAACTGTGCCAAGGCCTGTCACATACGTTAGTTGCTTGGAGTGCAGCGGAGCGTGTGGGGTGGCCCAACTCGCAGCCACACAAACGTGCGCGCTACATTGTCTTGCCCTGCGTTTTGATCTGTTGCATTTTTTCGAGACATGTCGCTGCGAGCGCCGTCCATCCCGTCTGGTGACTCGCACCAATACCTCTGCCGTTATCGCCATCAAAGTATTCGCTGAACAACACGAGATCTCGCCAATGCGGATCGTCGACGTATCGTTGCTCGGTTCCATGCGAGGGTCGACGCCCGTTTTCATCGCGTAAAAACAGGCCTACGAGCCGTCGTGCAATCTCCTGAGCAGCTTCCATGAGCGTCAGCATCGTTCCACTTCCGGTCGGGCACTCGACCTTCAGGTCATCGCCGTACACTGCGTGGTAGCGCTCGAGCGCAATCAGCAGAAGGATGTTCATTGGAAACCAGACCGGACCGCGCCAGTTGCTGTTGCCGCCGAACATACCGCTATCTCCCTCAGCCGGCACATACTTCACCGTCATTGTTTTCCCGTCCAAGTCCACCTGGTAGGGATGTTCGTGATGGAGTCTCGACAGTGCTCGAACGCCGTGGCCGGAGAGAAATTCGCTCTCGTCGAAGACGCGTTGCAAGATTCGCAGCAGCCGCTCCTTCGGCACCAGCGCAACAAAGTGCGATCCCGCATGCTCCGGATCCTCAGTTTCTACCTGCGTTACATACCGCGCCAGATCCGGCTTGTTTGCGAGAAACCACTTCAGCCGCTTGGTAAATCCCGGCAGCTTTTCGATCTGCCCCTTGTGCAAGATGCCAATCGCAAACATCGGCACCAGACCTACGATCGAATGAACGTTCAACGTCTTCGGCTCGCCCTCATCAAACATTAACTGGTCGAAGTAGAACCCATCCTCCTCGTTCCAGAGACCTGTGCCGCCCAGGTTGTTGATCGCGTCGATGATCGAGATAAAGTGCTCAAAGAATTTGGACGCCACGTCCTCGTAGGCAGGCCGTGTTTGCGCGAGCTCGATCGCAATCGCCAGCATGGAGGAACAGTACAAGCCCATCCAAGCCGTGCCATCCGCCTGATTTAAGTACGTGCCAACTGGAAGTTGCATCGACCGGTCAAACACGCCGATATTGTCGAGCCCGAGAAAGCCTCCGCCAAATAGATTGTGTCCGTCTTCGTCGTTGCGGTTCACCCACCACGTGAAGTTCAGCAGCAGCTTCTGAAAAGCGCGTTCCAAGAAGTCGACGTCCTTCTCGCCTTCGCGCTTTGCTGTGTCCTCATACACGCGCAGCACGGCCCATGCGTGCACCGGCGGGTTCACGTCGCTGAAGGCAAACTCGTACGCGGGCATCTGTCCGTTCGGGTGCATGTACCACTCGCGCAGCAGCAGCAGTAATTGATCCTTGGCGTACTTCGGATCGACGGCCGCCATGGGGATCATGTGGAACGCCGTATCCCATGCCGCAAACCATGGATACTCCCACTTGTCCGGCATGGAGAGCACATCACGGCAGAACAGATGGTGCCAGTCCGCGTTGGGCGTTCTTAGCCGCTCCTGCGGCGGTTTTGGCTGCGCCGGATCGCCTTCCAACCAACGTTCAGAGACATAGTAGTAAAACTGCTTGGTCCAGAGCAGACCTCCATACGCCTGACGCGAGACGTTTGCCTCATCCGCGCTTAACCCCGCCGATATCCGTTCCGCGTAGAAGGCGTCCGCCTCCCGCATGCGATCCGTAAAACAGGCCTCGAAGGTCGTTACATCGACTGCCGCCGGCTCCGCCTCATCCTCCCGCACCAACCGCAGTCGCAGCGTTGCACTCTCGCCAGCTTGTAACTGAAGTCGATACACAAAGGCGCACTTGGTCCCTACGCACTTCGGGTTGACGGTCTCCATTTCACTCTTTACCAGATAGCGATCGAACGCGTCCTTCGAGAAGCCCTGATTGCCCGTGTACGTCGGATCCAATCGACGGATGTTCGTGTCGTTCTCGGTAAAGATGACCTCGTCTGCGCGCGCCTGGTCGCCGTCAGCAACCGGGAGAAACCGAAATCGCCCGAGCGTCTTGTGCCGTGCGATGACCGTGCGCTCCTCGCCCTCTGCCATGGCCATCCCTGGCCGCGAGTCCTCTCCCGGCTCCAGGTTGCGCCACGACCAATTGTTGCGCAGAGTCAGCGTTGGCGCCACCGTCAAGCTCGCCGTCTCCGGTCCGCGGTTCGCGATCGTCAACCGGATGAGTGTGTCTTCAGGCGAACTCTTGGCGTATTCGACTTGTACGTCGAAGTAGCGCTCGTCGGCGAAGATTCCCGTGTCCAGCAGCTCGTACTCGGGCTCGTCAAAGCCGCGCTCATGATTGACGCGCACCAGATCGTCGTATGGGAACGCGCGTTGCGGATACTTGTAGAGCGCTTTCGCATAGCTGTGCGTCGGCGTCGCATCCAAGTAGTAATACTGCTCTTTGACGTCTTCGCCGTGATTGCCTTCGGGGTTCCCCAGGCCGAACAGCCGCTCCTTAAGGATACTGTCCTGGCCGTTCCATAACGAGGTGGAGTAACACAGCCGGCACTCGCGGTCGGTCCATCCGAGCAGCCCATCCTCACCCCAACGATATGCCCGGTAGCGCGCCATATCGTGTGTAAAGCTCCACGCATTGCCGTCAGCCGAGTAGTCCTCGCGCACGGTACCCCACTGCCGCTCCGGCAGGTAGGTGCCCCAACGCTGCCAGTTCTCATCGCGAGCGGCGGACTTCGCGAGTCGCTCATCTTCGATCGTGCGGACTGCCCCAGGACGTGTGTCGCCGGTCTGCCCCCCGGTGCTCACCTGTTTCTGCTCGTCGGCTTCGGGTGGCGCAGACGACTGTGCCTGGTTGCGATCCGTCATGACAGCTTGGATGCAGGACGGCGTGAGGATTGTTCAAATCTGAAGGGGAGCTAAACTGCGGCACGCTGCTCAGCAGGACGCCGGCGAAAGGCCGCGCACCTCGACTGAACTGCACGGAACGAGCCTCTCCCACCACCAGAACAGGCCTGCTGGACGTGCTCTAGCGGCTCAGCCGAATAGCAAACTGCGCTACCCTCTGTTCGGTGGTGGTGCTGGTAATGCTGCCGAACGCCGCCGCGTCGAAGCTTCCGTTCGGCTGTGAAAACGCCGGGGTATTGGTTACATTGAAGAGTTCCGCACGAAACTCCGCATCGGTCTTTTCCGTGAAGCGCGTGTGCTTGACGAGCGCAAGATCGAGGTCCCGGTACGCCGGCCCGCGCACGGGGTTGCGTGAGGCGTCCCCGATCGTAAACTGCGGCGCAATCGTAAAGGCACTGGTGTTGAAGTACTTCGCTGGTGTTCGCAAGCCGGGCGCGAGGCTGGTTTTGGCAACAACATTCGGGCGTTGCAAAGCAAAACCCGCAAACGAATTGCTGTTGGTGGCCTGCGTCACTGTTACCGGCATGCCCGATTGCACGAGGCCGATCGCGTTCACCGCCCATCCGCCAATCAGCAGATTGGTTACACCATGCGAGGCAAACCGATGGCTGCGACCGACCGGCAGATCATACGTAGCTGCGATCGACGTCACGTTCGGCATGTCCCCATTTGATGAGTCCCGCTCCAGGTAGGGACGAAAGGTGTCCGCAGCAATCAAGCTGCTTGTGTTTGGCGACGACAGGACTGTCGATGAAAAGACCGACGAGGCGTCATCGATCAGCTTCGAGTGCGTGTACGCGAAGAGGAAATAGAGTCCGTTTGCGACTCGCTGCTCCACCTTTGCTTCGAGCGCGTTGTAGTTGGTCGTTCCACTGTTATTCCGATAGGTTGCTACGTTCTGGAAGCGCGGGTATGGCTTCAAGAGCTGCGCCGCCGCCACAGTCTTTCCACCGATCGTGCTTGATGATGGCACCTGGCCGAAGAAAGGGTTAGTCACCTGCCCGGTCAGTGCGCCCGGGTTCGTCAGACCCTCGGCAAGTTGTCCAGCCGTGAGCTGGTTCAGATTGGAATCCGGAATACCGACATGAACGATGTGCGACCCGACGTAGGCCACATCGACGGATAGATTGTTCGTCAACTGCCGCTCGACGGCAAGATTCCATTGCTGCACATAGCCTGATCCTGCGCTGCGATTGGCCGTATATACGCTCTGCCCGAGACCTGCGTTCGGTGTCAGTGGGATGGGTGCTACGTTTGGTCCGGCCGACAGCGCGAACGCGCTGTTGACACTATCCTGCGTTCTCTCCTGCACGTTTTGAATGAAGGGGAACTGTGGCAGCGTGAAGGGCGTTGTGATGCCCGACTGATCGATGAAGACGATACCGAAGCCGGAGCGCACCACGGTCTTTGGCGCCAGCAGATAGGTGAACCCCAGGCGCGGGGCCAGGTTGTCATAGTGCAGCTCACGCGCGCTCTTCGGATTGCCGTCCTGACCGGCGTAGTCCAGGACCTGAGTCTGCAGGTTGAAGACTGCACCCTGGTTGTTCTTTTCGGTCGAGGGGGAGTGGAGCGTCCAACGCGCGCCAAGATTCAGAGTGAGCCGGTCCGAGGCGCGCCAGTCGTCCTGAAAGAAATATTCCTGAATGTGATCGCGCGGGCGGATCGTACTTCCCTGCAGATCGATCGAGAAGGTATCTACCTGACCAAGTAAAAAGCTGGCCAGCGCGTTGCCGCTCCCAACGGTTCCCTGCTGGTTGGTACCTGTGGTGGTGAAGGCAAACGAACCGGTCGGGTTCGGCGGCGAGATGGCGTTCAGCTGGTAGAAGCGCAGGTCGGCGCCGGCTTTGAAGGCGTGCCGGCCACGAGTGTAGTTCACCGTCTCTTCCACCTGCCACACGGCCGTCTGATAGTGGGCAAACGTGCTTGCAGGCGGCCCGAGCTGCTGAAAGCCGGCGATGGTAAACAGCGGCAGAGCGTTGCTGAACTCCGCGTTGGTGGGGATGCCGGGGATGCCGAGCGCTGCGGATGCTGTGTCTGTGAGAGAGGGGCCGGCTGTCGTGTTTCCACGGCGCGTGTAGCCCACATGAACGTCGTTCAGCAGACGGTCGGTGAAGATGTGGGTCTCATCGAAGACTGCCTGCTGTCCCAGTACGTGCGACAGCCCCGCTACGTTTCCCGTGCCGATCACACCGCCGGCTGTCGGTCCGCTGCCATCTGGAAGCGCGGTGATGGGCTGCTCCACATCCGAGAAGTAGGAGTAGCGCGCGAAGGCACGGTCATGCTGCCGAATGGCGCCATCAACACGGAAGTCGAACTGATTCTGATGGTCGGCATCGTTCGCGGTGCGCGTGTAGTTGTTGGCTCCTGGGCTATTGGGCAAGGGAAAGCGGGACAAGAGCCGAACGGCAGCGGGATCGAGCGGAGCCGTAATGACATCGTTCGCAAACTCTTTGCGCACGAACTTGCCGCCAACCGAAGTCGTCGTTGTCGGGTCATAGATATGCGAGACGCCCGTAAAGGTGCCCTGCCGCTCGGCAAGGGTTGGAACGGTTGAGGAGATCGGCCGGCCGATGAGCGCCTTAATGCCCTGGTAGTCGCCGAAGAAGAAGAGCTTATCGTGCAGCACGGGACCGCCGAGGGTGCCGCCGTATAGATTGCGGCGATACTCCGGCTTGCGGCCGGCGACGAAGTAGTTCTTGGCATTGAGATCTTCGTTACGGAAGAATTCAAAGAGGCTGCCGTGGAACGTGTTTGATCCGGCCCGTGTTGCCACGTTGACGACGCCTCCGTTGAAGCGGCCGAACTCTGCAGGCACGTTGTCCGCTTCGACTGTGAACTCCTGAATATCGTCGATGATGGGAAAGAACGCGACCTGACCCGGCTCCGGCTGCAGGGCGGAGATGCCGTCGTAGAGGTATTCGTTGGTGCGCGGTCTGCCTCCATTAATGCGCGGCAGCACCGTTCCTGGCGGGAGCGCGACGCCGGGAGCAAGGGAGGCGAGATTGATGAAGTTGCGGCTGTTCAGCGGGATGGCAACGACGGTTCGTCCTGGGATGTGCGTTTCGACATCACTCTCCCCGGCCTGCAGCAGCGGAGCATCGGCGCTGACCGTCACGGTCTGCTGCTCGCCGCCGACTGTGAGGACGAGATCAACCGAGGCCGTCTGACCAACGGTCGCGGTGATACCGATTCGGTTCAGTCGTTCAAAGCCCGATGCACTTACCTCCACATGGTAGGTGCCGGGATTCAGATGGCTGAAGGTAAAGTTGCCAGAGCCGGACGCGACTGTTTGCTGGTGAAAGCTGGTCGCATCTTCCGTCAGGACGACGGACGCATGCACAACGGCGGCACCGGATGCATCGACGACACGCCCCTGCAGGTCAGCCGCGATCTGAGCCGTAGCGGCTGATGTTGCGAGAAGAGCGAACAACGATGCGGACAGGCCGCGATGCAAGATCATGCAAGTTACTCCCAGGCGCGGACCTTCAGCACAGCGATGCGACGCCAGGTACAGGTGGCGGTGAATCGTGGGCGCTAGGACGGCGTGTTTCGATTGATATCTAACCGGATCTATCCGACTTTAGATGAATCGATCCGTAGGGTCAACAGAACCGCCGGTGCACGTGCCTCCGGTGCGATCGGGTTCGGCGCAGGATCGTTATGCCAGATCATCCAATCGTTCGATCATCACGTCGGTTGACTTGATTAATGCGGCTGCGGTGTCACCCTTTTTAAGCTGAAGCTCCTGCACCGCATTTGCCGTGATGATGGCCGTGACGTGCAGACCGCCAACAGCCAGCACGACCTCTGCCAAGAGGCCTTCCACACGAATGCTGACGACCTTGCCGGGAAGCTGATTTCTGCCACTTACGCGACGGTAGCGTTCGCGTGAGTGCGTGCCTGCTTTCTCGCGATCCTTTGCGAGAAACGGCTTCAGGGCCGTCTCAGCGATGCGATGATGGCCGCCAGGAGTTGTGACCGTCTTGAGCTTACCGCCAAGGATCCATTGCTTGATGGTGGGATAACTGATCCCGAGCAAACGAGCCGCTTCGCGTGGTGTCAGCATGTGAGTCGTGGTGGCCATGATTAGGTGTAGCAGAATGTAGGGTGGCCCCGCTTGAGTCAGAGTGGAGCGAGCAGAGACCGGAGCTGCGGCGTTGCAGGGTTGCCGTAGAGTTCCGCCCAAGAACCGCGTTGAATTGCTCGTCCGGCTTCAAGTGCGAGAACGTCGCCAGGACAGAGTCGTTGCAGCACGGCTGCCTGGTGATCGACCACGATAAGGCTGAAGCCGAGCGTGTGATTCCAGAACACCAGATCGTCGACCAGTTCGCGAACCAAGTGCCGATCAAGGCCGGTGAATGGCTCATCAAGCAACACCAGTTTCGGCTTGCGGGCGAGCATACGCGCGATCGCCACGCGCTGCGCCTGGCCACCGGAGATCGCGGCTGTCGAGGCTTTCCAGATGGAGGCGAGCTGAAGGCGATCGCGCAGGGTGCTTACCCACAGGGCGGTCTCTTGCCGACGAAGATCCTCAGATGCAAGGCCGAAGGTGACGTTCTCACCCACGCGAAGATGAGGAAACAAGCCGGGCTCCTGTGTGAGGTAGCCAATGCGTCGCTGGTAGACGGGCAGCGATGGCGGGAAGAACCGGATGTCGTTGAAGACGACCGACCCGTCGTCGGGCTCTTCTACCCCCGCGATGCAGGCGAGGACCGTGCTCTTTCCGGCGCCTGAAGCACCAAAGAGGGCCAGCGCGGCGCCGTGCTGCAGATCGAGCGAGACGTCGACCCGCAGTTGCCGCCGGGCTTTGACGATGTGCGCGCTAAGCATGGCGAGGCCGCTGGGCCAGCAGGTGGACCAGCCAGGGAAGCGGCAGGGCCACTGCAAGAAAGACGACCAGCAGCGGCATCACCGCCGGCAGACCGAAGCTCTGCAGGTTCACCCATAACTGCACCGGCATGCCGGAGGGATAGTAGGCCGTCACCACCACTGCGCCGAACTCACTGATGGTGCGAACCCACGTGAGACTTACTGCCAGAGCGACGCCCAGCTTTGCCAGGGGCAGCGTCACCTTCCAGAAGACCTTCCACGGCGGAAGGCCAAGCAGCGCCGCCTGCGTTCTCAGCGCGGAGGGAACATTATCCAAGGCGGCCACTGTGCCAAGAACGAAGTAGCCGATGCCAACGTAGACCTGCGTCGAGAGATAGGCTGCGGTGTTGTTCGTCATGACAACGCCGAAGTATTGCAGCCAAGCACCGACCATGCCGTGAGGTCCGAACGCGAGTGAGAGCAGGATGCCAAGCGCCAGAGGGGGCAGTAAAACAGGAACCAAGAAGATGGCCTGCCAAGCCAATCGCTCCCGGGTTCCGCAGCGGGCGATGTAGACAGCCATGGGCGTGCCGATCGCTATGATGATCGCAATTGCCCAGGTCGTGAGCACAAGAGAGACGCGAACCGAGGCCATCGCGGGCTGACGCACGTCGTCGGTCCATTGCCAGCGACCAACGTTGGCAAAGATCGCCGTAAAGGGATAGAGCAGTGCTATCGCGAACAAGAGAGCGGCCACACGCGCGAGGCCTCGCCGGCGAACGCTCATGCGTGGAGCACGGTGGCTCCCGCCGGGGAATCGTAGGCATACTGACGGAAGAGCGCCTGCGCCTCGGCCCCTTTGAGCCAAGTGACGAAGGCCGCGGCGCCGGTGGGATTACGGCCGCCTTTCAAGACGGCGGCGTAGTAGAGGAGCGGCTCAGGGATGTAAGTCTTTCCGTTAAGCGTGAGGCTTATGTCCGGATTTTTTGCGTGAACCTCTTCGCCACTCAGGTTGATCTCTGCTGGCAGAGAGATGTATGGCAAGTTAAAGGGACCGGGCTGGATTCGATAGGCGGAGGAGGCATCCACCTCTCCGCTTTGCAGTCGCGCCTGCAGCGTGGTCTCCATGTTGATCTGCCTCGGATTAATGGTTGCGCCGAGCACCTTCTCGACCAGATCCGGCTGCTTGTAGAGCTTCGCCGCCAGCATCATGCTGAAGATGATATTGCGGCCTTGTGGATCAGCTGCTGGATCGCTGCGCTGGAAGCGAAAGCCGGACTCTTCAAGTATCTTCCACCAGGGCTCCTGGCCGCGGGCGGCAGCGTTCAGCCTGGCAGCGAAGCGGCTCTTCGGACTGTAGGCGATCACCATCTCGGTGCGCGCGATGGGCTCCGCAAGAGTCGCCATACCGGCCTGAAACACGGTCTGCATCGGGCCGGCGCTGATGGGCAGAAAGACATCTGCGATGACGCTTCCGCCCGCCAAAAGCTGCGCCAGCGCGTTGGCTCCCTGACCCCGGCCATGCATGTCGAGCTGAAGGCTTGCCGCTGCGGCTTTCCTGATCGGGCCTTCCATCAGCGAGCCCATGGAGCCCGCGTAGGCGACGTCGAGGACAGCGAGTTGTTGGGCGGAGATAGGGAGTGGGACGCCGAAGGCCATCGCACCCGCAACCAGACTTGCACGCAGCAGGATCTCCCGTCGCGGGGGCCGGGACACATCAGGCTGATCATGAAACGGCTGTGGCGCCGCGATAGTCATACGCGGATTATAGGATCACGCGTTCGACTGTGATCGCAGCGGACGCGGCACCCTTGGTTTCGGCTTTTGTGCGTCTAGGCCAAAGCTTTGGGAATCGCTTCCTCCCATCGCTCCTGTGCTTTGAGGATGAGTTCGATGACCTCACGTGCGGCGCCACGACCACCCGGGCGCAGGGTTGTGTAGGTGCACACCGCCTTCAGTTCAGGCACTCCATCGGCCACGCATACGCTCAGGCCTGAGCGTTTTGCGAGCGGAATGTCCGGCAGATCATCCCCCATATAGGCAATTTCCTCTTCGGTGACGCCGGCCTGCTGCATGCAGTCCTCAAAGGACTGCATCTTCGTCGCCTGACCGAGACATACGAAGCTGACATGCAACTCCTTCGCCCGCTGCGCTACCGCGGGAGATCGCCGGCCAGTGATGAAGCCGGTCTTAATGCCCATAGTGTGCGCCAGTGAGAGACCCTGGCCATCCTGCGCATTGAAGATTTTCATCTCCGATATGGCCGGAGTCTCACCCGGCGCTGAAGAGACGGTGGAGATGAGGCAGACACCTCCGTCCGTGAGCGTGCCATCGACATCCATCAGGAAGAGCTTAATCTTGCGTGCGCGAGCAAGGACATCTGGAGAAGGTAGTTCGTTTGGGGAAACATTCGGCATACGTCGATGCTACTGGATCTGCGGGCTTTGACGGTACCAAGCCGGTTCACATACGTCCATACCAGTAAAGCAGACCTGAGCGCGTCGGCAACCCGTCCTCTACTCCTGTAATCACATCACTTAGCGGGAAATCCCTCACTCATCCGAAAGGTGTGTTCTTCATGGCTCTTGCCACTGTTCTCAGGGCTATGTTCGGGTATTTGTTTCTGATCCTTATGACGCGCATCGTGGGTAGACGACCTGGCAAGCAACTAACACCATTTGAGTTTGTTCTAATTTTCTTTCTTGGTGGACTTACGTTGACCGGCATGGTTGGAGACGAGGTGTCCCTTACAAGTGCAATCTTTCAGATCATCACGCTTGCCTTGACACACTACGCGCTGACCCTTGCTCGCTCGAAGAGTCCACGGCTTGCCCGATTGATTGACGGAACTCCACTCACGCTCATTGAAAAGGGAGAGCGGAGAGTCGACACGATGACGAAGATGGGCATTCAGGATGACGATCTGATGGCAATGGCGCGCGATCAGGGCATGAAGACCCTAGGGGAGATCGGTGTTGCAACCCTCGAGCGTAATGGAGAGATCACCATTATCAAGTCGAGTCAAAAGAAGTCGGAAGGATAGGTATGCCAGAAGCGGCAGTAGCAGATTCTATGCAGGACGCAATCCCAAAGGTTGATGACACAATCGCCGTCGGGGAAGATCTTGAGTTTCAACGGAGATGGTGGCGTTTTGAACACGCGATCTGGGCTGTTTTCCTAACCTTGCTGCTGGCTGATGTTCTTGGCCTATTTGGACGTGGTTATCTGTCGAAGGCGGAACTTCATGCACCGGATAAGACTCTTTTTGTGAAGTATGAGCGGACAGAGAGAGCCAGCACTCCGTCTATTATGACGATTCAGTTCGGGCCTGCTGCTGTCCATGATGGCCGCGTGCAACTCTTCGTCAGTGAAAGCATAGTAAAAGAATTAGGCAATCAGCGAGTTTCTCCGCAGCCCGCCACCTCTGTTCTTAGTAAGGATGGCATCACTTATACCTTTCCTGTTCTGTCTTCTCCCGCGATTGTAGAACTGGCGATGCAGCCATCCTTCCCAGGAATTCATGGTTTTACCTTGCAGGTTCCAGGATCAGACGCGGTCCACGCCCGTGTTGTTGTTGTTCCGTAAACCATCTCTCGATACTTCCTTATGAGCACAATCATTCACGCTATTCTCGGCTACTTTTTTCTTCTGCTCACGGTTCGAGTACTAAGCCGGCGGCCTGGCGGACAAATGACCATCTTCGAGTTTGTCATTGTCTTCCTGGTCGGCGGTGTCATTATTCTTTCCACAGTAGGAAATGATCATTCCGTAACGAACTGCACTTGTGCTGTTATCGCAGTTGGCTTTATGCATCGTTTTGTCTCGTGGGCCAAGGGTAAGAATCCACGGTTTGGCGCGATCGTTGATGGCACGCCCCTCGTTCTGTTCAAGCATGGTGAGTGGCAACAAGAGGTAATGGACGGCATGCATCTTGCACCAGAAGATGTTCTGGCTGCTGCACGCACGAAGGGTGTGCGAGGTCTCGAAGGGATTCAGTACGCCATTCTTGAGCGGAATGGGGCCATCAGCATCATCAAAGCGGAAGAAGAGTAATTTAGTTCACTTCAGTCCACAGGGAGTTCTGACATGCCCGCTTCGCTTTCGCCTGATGCTGAACGCACGATTGAAACGAATATCCCGCAACGCATGGACCGACTTCCCTGGTCGCGTTGGCACACCCGTATCATTGTTGCGCTCGGCACATCCTGGCTGCTTGATGGCCTACAGGTCACATTGGCTGGCTCGCTGGCTGGCATTCTTGAAGACAAGGCGGGTCTCGCCCTAACTGATCCACAGGTCACCGCAGGAGCTACCTTTTATCTAGCTGGTGCGGTTCTTGGCGCCATTCTTTTTGGTTATCTGACGGATCGTCTGGGGCGCAAGCGCCTCTTTCTTGTAACTCTCGCTACCTATTCCCTCGCGACGCTGGCTTCGGCTTTATCCTGGAATTTTGCTTCGTTCGCGATCTTTCGTTTGTTCACGGGGCTCGGCATCGGTGGAGAGTACGCTGCGATCAACTCGGCGGTGGACGAACTTATTCCGGGAAAGGTGCGAGGCACAGTTGATCTGCTCGTGAATGCCACGTTCTGGGTTGGCGCCGCGATTGGTTCGCTTGCTTCCCTGGCTTTGCTCAGCGGGCATTTTCTATCACCGCGGCTCGGCTGGCGCGTTGCCTTTGCCATCGGCGCGGGTTTAGGCGGTGGCGTTTTATTGCTTCGGCTAAGAGTTCCCGAGAGTCCGCGCTGGCTCATGCTGCGCGGGAAGGAGCAGGAAGCGGACACTATCGTCAGCGACATTGAAGCTCAGGTGCAAAGAGGTAATAACAACCAACCTCTTCCGCAGATGGAAGGCGAGCCGCTGAAGATTGCCGTTCGTGACCATACGCCGTGGAAGGATATCTTTGGCAGCATGCTGGGGGAGAACCGGCAGAGATCGTTCCTCGCCGTAACCCTCATGATTGGTCAGTCCTTTTTTTTCAATGCTGTTTTCTTTACCTATGGTCTCGTTGTAAAGAAGTTCTTCCACATCTCAGACCGGCAACTACCGTTGCAGCTGCTTCCGTTCGCGCTGGGCAGCTTCTTCGGTCCGGTTCTGCTTGGTCCTTTGTTCGACCGGATCGGCCGTAAGCCGATGATCACTGCGACATTTGGCATCGCCGGTCTCTTACTTGCCGGTATCTGCTATCCATTTGCACACGGCATGCTGACCGCTCGTACCCTGAACCTGTGTTTCACCGTCATTTTCTTTGTCGCGTCTTCCGCCGCGAGCGCTGCATACCTGACGGTATCCGAGATCTTTCCGCTTGAGATCCGTGCCTTTGCCATTGCGATCTTTTATGCGATAGGCACCTTGCTTGGTGGCGTAGGCGCCCCCTATCTCTTCGGGATCCTGATCGCGAGCGGTTCCCGCAGCAATGTCGCCTTTGGCTATGCGCTAGGCGCCTTCTTGATGCTGCTCGCCGCGTTGTGCGAGCTTCTGATCGGCGTCGAGGCTGCAGGCAAGTCGCTTGAATCGATCTCCAAACCGCTGCAGAGCAGATAAGGCGTGGTCGCGAAGGCCGGCCTTAGTGCACCACTTCGGCGACCTCGGCCTGCGCGCGACACTCCTGACAGGAGTCTTTGTGACGTCTCAAGTCTGTTTCCAGCTTGAGGATCTTCTCCTGCCTTTGATGAAGCCGATTGCGTTTCCCAGCTTCCGTCAAGCCAACCAGCAGCGTGGGAGAACCCTCTGCCAGCGCGGATTGCAGGAAACGTTCCAATTCAATACTTGTACGACATGACATAGAGGCCATCCCTTCTTCCTCTAGGATATGCCACTTGCGGCAAGTCTGTGGACAGTCTCATTCCCACAGCCTGACGGCATTGCATGGTGATGTCCAAGCTTTTAAATAGTTCGCGATTGAACCTAACTGGATCGTCTGTCGGCTGTCTAACCGGGCGAATGGAAGAAACGGAACTAGACGCGATCCGGCAGGTGCTTGCTGGCGACCGGGATGCGTATCGGGTCCTTGTAGATCGTCACTTTCGTTCCGTCTTCCGCATCGCGTTCCGCATTACAGGAAATGAGCCGGATGCCGAAGAGGCAGCTCAGGAAGCGTTCCTGCGCGCGTACAACAAGCTTTCAAGCTTTCGGCACGATGCCAGCTTCTCCACGTGGATCACCAGGATCGCGATGAACACCTCCCTCAATCTCGTGGAACGTCGGAGCCGGGACCACGCCCTGTACGCTCTGCGCATCGCCGACGACACCTCGCCATCCGAACGCACCATGCAGATAGCGGATCGGGCCGCCGGACCGGATCGCCTGTTCTTTGACTCCGAAGCCGCTTCGCTTCGCCATGCAGCGATGGCTGCGCTGACGCCCCTGGAGCGAGCTGCCTTCACCTTGCGGCACATGGAAGACTTCGGTGTTTCCGAGATTGCGACAGCTCTGAACATTCCTGGAAGCTCCGTGAAGCAGGCCGTTTTTCGCGCTGTCGGGAAGCTTCGCCGGTCGCTCGCACCCCTTGAAGGAGGTCTGCGATGAGCGCGCTTGTTCACCCCTCTGAGGACGATCTGATCACTTACCATCTGCAGGAGCACAATGATCCCCTGGCGGTGCGACATCACATCGAACGGTGCGCGGCCTGTGCAGTGCAGTCAGATGCCATTGCGGAAAGTCTGCGTGTTTTTTCGGCAGATTCGACTCCTGAGCCCGACGTCTCCCGGAGCTGGAAGCAGATTCGCGGCAAGCTGCCGGTGGTTGAGACGACGCCTCGCCGCCGGTTCTCGCGTATGCTTTGGCCCGCGACTGGCCTTATCGCCGCGACGCTCACTGCAGCCATCTTTCTGACGACGAAGTCTCCCACTCCGGCTCGTTCACACGAGGTTTCTACGTCCACTCGACAAGGCCCACTGTCGACGACGCCTGCAGATCCGGAGGTCGCAGAGCAGCTTGAGCGCGCGGAACGGCTACTTACGGAGGTCAACCATGCTAGCGGACCTCTCGACGAGGAAACGCGGGCACAGGCACACACTCTTCTTCTCAAGAATGCGGTGTCTATCCGATCAGCGCGACAGGACGGCGACTTCGCCACCGCTTCCGTGCTCGAGACGTTCGGTCGCGTTCTGACGACCATCGATCATCAACCGGAGGCTGCACGACCGGGCTGGCATCTTCGCTTCGAGTTAAACACCGAAGGCCTTCTTCTTGATATCCGCATTCTCCGGCAGAACGACAGTGGACTCTAAATCTCTGATCTTGAGGACTCTATGACGAAACGACCTGCACACCTTCTTTCGATCGGCTTTGCCGCGGTACTCGGGCTCCTAGAGGCCCGTCCTCTTCACGCTCTAGCGTGCGCGGAAGCGGTCGCCCCGTGGCCGGAGATAGAGAACCAAGAGGATTCCTATGCGATCGGCACACGCGCAATGACCGATCAGCGCTGGAGAGACGCCGCACAGGCGTTTGAGCAGGTGATTGCCGCGCGCAGCAACCGGTCAGACGCGGCACTCTACTGGAAGGCCTACTCCCTTCATCACATCTCGCGCGATACGGAAGCTGTTGCCTCCTGCGATCGGCTGCGCATGCAGTTTGCGGGCAGCACCTGGAACAAGGACTGCGCGGCCCTCTTTCTGACAGCGCATGGAAGCGCCGGGGGCTCCCCCAACTATGGAGCCACGTACGTCGCCGCGACAGCGACGAACGCTTCGCTCAGCACCGGCACGGATGATGATTTGAAGATCCTGGCGCTCAACTCGCTCATGCATCAAGAACCCACTCGTGCTATTCCGCTCCTGCGTGGCATTCTCAGCGGCACGCAATCCCAGGCCGTCAAAGGCCAGGCGATCTTTGTTCTGGCGCAGAGCAAGTCGCCCGAGGCTGCCGCTCTGTTGCATGATGCGGTTCTGGGCAGGCTGAGCACGCCGTTGCAGCAACAGGCCATCCAGATGTTGAGTGTCTTTCAAGGCAAGCGCGCCAACGACACGCTTGCTGAGGTCTATCGAACCACCGCAGATGCGCAGACAAAAAGGGCGGTGATCTCTGCCTTCTTTGTCACGCATGATCCCGACCGACTTGTGGATCTCGCTCGCAGTGAGAAAGATCTCGACCTAAAACGCTCGATCGTCTCGCAACTTGCCTTGATGAATGACAAAGTCGCGACCGACTACATGTTGGAACTCCTTAGATAGCGACGTCCTCTTTGCGCCGCAAGAGGGCACTTCGAATCAGCAAAGCTGTACAGGAATGCCACTTTTCGTGTGTTCTGCGTACCATGAATCCGGAGGATTCACGATGCGAAAGGCAATGACGGCTGCAATGATGATGGTGGCTTCGATCGCTTGGGCGCAGAGTACGACGACGGCGGTGGACAAGGCATTTGTGGCCAAGGTATCGCAGGGCGGAATGTACGAGGTCGAGGCGAGCAAGGTGGCCGTGGACCGGGCGCAGGCACAAGACGTAAAGGACTTAGCTGCGTGGGAGGTGCACGATCACCAGCTGGTAGGAGACAAGCTGAAGTCGGTGGCGAGCGGAGCGGGAGACTCATTCCCAACCACGTTGAATGCTGAGTTCCAGGCTCGACTTAACAAGCTGAAGGGGATCTCCAGCGCCCCCTTCGATGCGGCGTACCTAGCGGACATGAGATTCATTCATGCCAAGGACGAAAAGCTCTTTGCTGCGGAGGCGGTTCAAGGCTCAGGCGCGTTCAAGTCGTTCGCACATGAGACCGACCTGATTGTGAAGCGCCACATCGGAGGGCTGCTCTAGGCTCAGGAACATACTGTGGGCAAGCAGCTGTCCGGTGGCGTGGTTGGAGGCTTCCGTGTTCGTTCCAGCTTGGGAGGTGTGGAGTCGGTGCTGGGCGGAAGTTCTGAGGCGCCGACAACCGCTTGGGTGATGCAGCGAGTATCTGATCGATGAGAGATCCCAGCCGCTCCGGCGCGTGCGGGAGATTGACGTTCCATGGAACGTCGATGGTACCGGCCCGGAGAAAGGTAGAATTCGGCCGGTACAGAGGGGTAGCACAGATAAGCAACCCCGGCCATCTGATCGATACAGTACCCGGAGTAAGACCCCTGGTACGTTGCCGGCGATCGGTCCACCTCGTCCCTTTCGCCTCGGCGCGTAGCATATAGAACAATTGCCTTCAGGAAGTGCACTTTCCTCCTGTGCTGCTAGGCAACTTTCATTGGCTCAAGCCAAAGTCCATAGGGAGGCTTGTCTCGAAACCTGATTGCGCCGTAAGCAGCTAGACTTGATCTGTGCCAGCATGGACAGTTCGAAGTATTTTCTACACCTTGCAGGAGCCTCTGCATGGTGATTCAAGCAGACCACCTGTGAGCAGCAAGCGGGGTGAAGTGTGAGTAGACCGAAGTGCACGACTGAGTTTGAAGAGGAAGTTATCGCATTCGAGCAAGCGTCGGAGCAGCCGACCTGGGAGTTATCGCGGCGACGCTTCATGCAAGCTGCCGGCATACTTGGCACAGGTATGACTGTGGGGCTTGCCAACGTTGCGGAAGCACAAACTGCGCAACAGGTCCGAGACTCGCAAGCAATTCTGCAACCCGTCACGCTGAAGATTAATGGGGACACTCACACGCTGCAGCTGGATACGAGAACCAGTCTCCTGGACACTTTGCGCGAGCATTTGGCGTTGCCGGGATCAAAGAAAGGCTGCGATCACGGCCAATGTGGCGCCTGCACGGTGCTGGTGAACGGCCGCCGCGTGAACAGCTGCCTTCTGCTTGCAGCCGCCGCAGACGGTGACGAGATTACGACGATCGAGGGTCTCGCACAGGGCGAAACGCTGTCCGTGGTGCAGGAAGCATTCCTGGTTCATGACGGGTACCAGTGTGGCTATTGCACGAGCGGACAGATCTGCAGTGCGACGGCACTTCTTGAAGAGATGAAGCGGGGCGAAGCGTCGGTCGTCTCCTTTGAAGACGGCTCCCAAAATGCTCCGAAGCTGACCGACCACGAGATTCGGGAACGGATGAGCGGCAATCTCTGCCGCTGCGGAGCCTACCCCAACATCGTTGCTGCCGTCCGCGCGGCCGCAAAGCAGGTGAATCTATGAACCCTTTCAGCTACCAACGTGCCAGTGATCCGGCGATGGCGATCCAGGCTATCGCGGACAACTCGCGGGCAAAGCTGCTCGGAGGCGGTACCAATCTCATTGACTTGATGAAAGATGATGTGGAGCACCCTTCCACTCTCGTAGACATTACGCGCCTAGCAGGATTGGCGACCATTGCACAGGTCGATCGCGGACTCATGGTCGGAGCACTTGCCAGGAATAGCGATCTCGCGAACGAACCTGACGTGCGTACTCACTACCCCCTTCTGTCACAAGCTCTCCTAAGTGGGGCCTCGACGCAGCTGCGAAATCTGGCAACTACGGGTGGCAATCTGCTCCAGCGGACACGCTGTTACTACTTCATGGATCCGACGTATGCTGCCTGCAACAAACGCGCACCGGGGACTGGTTGTTCCGCAGTACAGGGATTCAACCGCATCCACGCGATCCTGGGGCAGACCGACCATGGCCCAACCGACAAATCCACCTGCATCGCGACCAACCCCTCTGATATGAGTGTAGCCATGGCTGCACTCCAGGCCATCGTCCAAATCGACGGAGTCAAGGGTAAGCACACCATGCCGGTCAGGGAGTTTCATCGTCTGGTTGGGACGACACCGCAGCTTGACACAAATCTCCAGCGGAATGAGTTGATCACCGGTGTGTTGCTGCCCCGGGAAGCTGCCGACTTCGCAGCGCACAGCTACTACCTCAAGGCACGAGACCGGCAAAGTTACGCCTTTGCGAACGTGTCGGTTGCCGCCGGCTTACGGATGCAAGGCAGCCTGATCACAGGTGTCGCCTTTGCCATGGGCGGGGTCTGTCACAAGCCGTGGACCAGTACCGAGGCAGAGAGACTCATGATCGGCAAGCCGGCTACCGCTGACACCTTTCAGCAAGCTGCCGCCGTAACGTTAAAAGGTGCAAAGGGTTACGAAAACAACAGCTTCAAAATCGAGCTTGCGAGAAATTGTATCGTGCGCGCGTTCACTTTAGCGTCACAGGGTACCGGCACGGCTTCGGCCTAGAACGCCTCCCGCAAACGGGATGGACACAGGAGTCTTTTCATGGGGCAACAGGAAGAAAAGCCAGTCGGCGACGGAAAGCAGCTTCCATACCGTTATGAAGGCAGATTGAAGGTCACGGGTAAAGCAACATACGCCGCTGAATTCAAGACGGACGGAGTCCTGTATGCGTGGTTGATCCTCTCGTCGATCCCCGCAGGTGAGATCGAATCGATGGATACCGCTGCGGCAGAGCGTGCAAGCGGCGTGGTTAAGATCCTCACCCCATTCAATGCGCCAAAGCTTCCCGGAGTGAAAACCCAACCGCCAGCCACGCGGAAGCTGTCCCTTTTGCAGGATCGTACTGTCTTCTACAACGGTGAGCCGATTGGCGTAGTGGTTGGTAAGACGCTTGATGAGGCACGATGGGCCGCGACCCTAATTAAGGTCCAGTACAGGCCAACACCGGCAAAGCTTAGCTTTGATAAGCGACTTGACCAGAAGCGGCCTCCGAAGGAGGCAAGCCAGCCGCCGAAGGAAGATCATGGTGAAGAGAGCGCTGCATGGGCGAAGGCGACGACGGTGTTGGATGCGGTTTACAGCACGCCCCTGCAGAATCACAATCCGCTCGAGCCACACGCGACCATCGCGCAATGGGAAGGCGAGAAGCTGACCGTTTGGGATGCGACACAGTACGTGAGTGGTGTTCGTCAGTCGCTGGCGAAGCATTTTGCTTTGCCGCTGGATAACGTTCGCTGCATCGATCCCTACGTGGGCGGTGGCTTTGGATCGAAGGGATCTATGTGGTCGCACGTTGTTCTCGCCGCAATGGCTGCCAAGGTGACGGGAGCACCGGTCAAGCTGGTACTTGACCGGACACAGATGTTTGGCCCGGTCGGTGGTCGCCCAGCAACTACCCAGCACATCAAGCTGGGTACAGACTCGACCGGTAAGCTCGTAGCGATGCGTCACACCGTGATTGAGCCGGCTTCCGTGATGGAAGACTTTATTGAGCCTTCGGCCCAGCAGACCACAATGTTGTACGAGTGCAAACAGATTGCGATCGACACGAGCCTGGTGGACATGAACATTGGGGTGCAGACGTTCATGCGCGCTCCGGGCGAGTCGACGGGAACGGCGGCACTCGAGACAGCAATGGACGAACTCGCCATCAAGCTGAACATGGATCCGCTTGAGTTCCGTTTGATGAACTACGCGGAGAAGGATCCGGGCGAGCAGAAGGAGTTCAGCTCCAAGCATCTGCGCGCGGCTTACTCGGATGCCGCAGAGCGCTTCGGTTGGTCGAAACGTACTTCAGCGGGCAAGATCACAGAAGGTAACAAACTGGTTGGCTACGGAATGGCCACAGCAACTTACCCGGCCAATCGCAGTTCGGCGCAGGCCAACATCAAGTTGATGCCAGACGGACGTGTTCAGATTGCTTCGGGAACGCAGGATCTCGGCACCGGAACTTACACCATCATGGCGCAGACTGTGATGCAAGAGACCGGTGTGCGATGGGAGATGATCGACGCGAAGCTAGGTGACAGTGCACTGCCCAAAGCTCCAGTCAGTGGCGGTTCGCAAAGCGCAGCTTCCGTCCTGCCTGCGGTCAAGGACGCCTGCGCTCAGTTGCAGTTCAAGCTTGCATCGCTGGCGGTTGATGACCCGCAATCAGTTTTTCACGGACTCCAGAACGATGACGTTGTCCTTAAGAATGGGATGCTGACGTCGAAGTCTCAGCCTGAAAAGACGGAGTCGCTCGCAGCATCGGTGGCACGCAACAAAGGTCAGGCAATTCAAGAGTCAGGCAGCGCCGAACCGAGCCAGGAGGCCGAACGAGCACTCTCCACTCACAGCTGGGGCGCCGTTTTCGCCGAAGTCGCGGTCGATAAGACAACCTGGATGGTCGAGGTACGACGCGTTGTGGCTACCTATGACATTGGTCTTTTGCTGAATGAAAGAACCGGCAAGAACCAGTTGGAAGGCGGCATCGTCTGGGGCATTAGCCTCGCTCTCGAAGAAGGTTCCCATCTAGACAACGTATATGGCCGCGTGGTGAACAACAACCTTGCGGAGTACCACGTGCCGGTGAACGCAGACGTGCAGAAGATTGAGGTGAACGTAGTAGGTGTTCCTGATCTGAGGTTCAGTCCGCAGGGCGCTCGTGGTATCGGCGAGATCGGAATAACCGGGATTGCCGCGGCAATCAATAATGCAGTCTTTAATGCCACCGGCAAGCGTGTGCGTAGCTTTCCGATTACACCTGACAAGCTGCAGGTCGCATAGTCGATGTGTGTTTCTGAAGCGGGCCACGAGCTCCGGGTCACTCGAGCCACCCCGGAGCACTCGGCTACCGCACTCGTCTTCTCAGCAGGAGTACCTGGGAAAATGCTCTTCACGGCAGCGCGATCCGGCGCACTGCTACTCTCAATGCACCATGCAACGTTTGCTGACCCTACTTCTCTGTTCTGGAATCGTCTCTGCTCAAGATGTGACCGTTCCGTCTAACGCAGTGGTCCTGCAAAGCGCTTCTGGTCGTGGCGTGCAGATCTATGAATGCACTCGTCAAGGTAACCGTCTGCAATGGACCTTTAAGGCGCCAGAGGCGACGCTTGTGAGCCCCACAGGCGCAACGGTAGGCAGTCACGACGCGGGCCCAACCTGGACATGGAACGATGGAAGCGCAGTCAGGGGCACGCTGGCGCAGACCAAAGCCGCGCCGAACGCAGGAAGCATCCCGTGGCTTCTGCTTTCCGCGAGCGCGGCCTCCGAAACGCCCGGCGTGTTATCCCATGTCACATGGGTCCGGCGTTCCGCAACGCAGGGCGGTGTTGCTCCTGAAGCTGGCTGCGCTGCAGGACAAGAACACGAACGCCTGCGGGTGCCGTATTCGGCGACCTACACGTTCTATACGGATTCCACGCAGCCCTGAGGTCCACGGGCTGATCTTCCACGGGTGTTGCTTAGTGCCTGTGCAGTTGTAACCTCTCCTACCCGCGAGACGGAATGCTCCGTGGCCATGTCCATTCGCGGATGTCCTCGCGATCAATGCCATTCTCATGCGCATAGTTGACGCTGTCGATGATCTGATCCTGCAGCCACTCCTTGGTGTGAGCAGCAGAGGCCTGCAGCAGAGGCACCCGGTCAATCACGTCTATCGCCAGCGTGAAGCGATCGACTCCGTTCAGAATCGCAAGCTCGAGCGGCGTGTTGATGTTGCCCTTTTCTTTGTATCCATGAACGTGAAAGTTCGCGTGATTCGATCGTTTATATGTCAGTTTGTGGATCAATGACGAATACGCGTGGAAGTTAAAAATGACCGGCTTGTCCTTTGTGAAGAGACCATCGAACTCGCGTTCCGTTAGACCATGCGGATGCTCGCGGTCGGACATGAGACGGAAGAGATCGACGACGTTGATGAAGCGAATCTTTACCTGCGGACAACGTTCCCGCAGGATCGCCACGGCGGCCAGTGACTCCGACGTTGGAATATCACCCGCGCAGGCCATCACGACATCCGGCTCATGGCCTGCATCGTTCGAGGCAAAGTCCCAGATACCGATGCCCTTTGTGCAGTGCCGTATTGCTGCGTCCATGTCCAAGTACTGCAGGTGCAACGCCTTGTCAGCCACGATGACGTTGACGTAGTCCGTACTGCGCAGGCAATGGTCCGCCACCGAGAGCAGACAGTTCGCATCCGGGGGTAGGTAGATGCGCGTGATCTCTGGACTCTTGTTGGTGACGATATCCAGAAAGCCGGGATCCTGATGCGTGAAGCCATTGTGATCCTGCCGCCAAACAAGCGAGCTGATCAACAGATTGATCGAGGAGATTGGCGCTCGCCAGCGCAGCTCCAGTTTGCTCTTCTCGAGCCACTTCGCATGCTGGTTGAACATGGAGTCGATAATGTGGATGAAGGCTTCGTAGCTGTTTAACAGTCCGTGCCGGCCCGTTAGCACGTAGCCTTCGAACCAACCTTCGAGCGTGTGCTCGCTCAACATCTCCATCACACGTCCGTTAGGCGAAAGGAAGCCGCCATCCTCATCGTTTGGAAGCCGCTCTTCCATCCACGTTTTGCCGCTGGCCTCGTACATCACCTGCAGCTTGTTGGAGGCCGTCTCGTCTGGACCGAAGACTCGAAAGCTCGTCATGTTGCGGCGGATGGTATCGCGAAGGAAAGCACCCAGAGTCTCCGTAGACGAGACCATCACCTGACCTGGTTGATCCATCTTGATCGCGTAATCACGAAAGTCCGGCAGCTCCAGCGGCTTACGGAGCAGACCGCCATTTGCGTGGGGGTTGCCACTGATACGACGTGTGCCCGTGGGCGGGAGAGCTTTCAACTCCGGGATGAGCGTGCCCGCTTCGTCAAACAGTTCTTCCGGTTTGTAGCTTCGCAGCCAGGCTTCCAGATCGTGCAATTGATCGGGTTTCGTCATGGGGTCGAGAATGGGAATCTGGTGCGCCCTCCACGATCCCTCGACCTGATGACCCGCAACCACCTTCGGTCCCGTCCACCCTTTCGGCGAACGCAGAATAATCATGGGCCAGTGCGGTCGCGGCGGAATCGCATTGGCCGGCGCGCGGCGGGCCTTCTGCTGGATGTCGCGGATCTCCGCGAGGCAGTGCTCCATCGCCTCTGCCATGAGTTGGTGCATCACTGCGGGATCATCGCCCTCTACGACGATCGGCTTCCATCCCAGGCCGTGGAAGAGACTGTCCAGCTCCTCCGGTGAGATACGCGCGAGCACGGTGGGATTAGCGATTTTGTAACCATTCAAGTGAAGAATCGGAAGCACGGCCCCGTCGTGCACCGGATTCAGGAACTTGTTCGAATGCCACGAGGTTGCGAGCGGCCCCGTCTCCGATTCGCCATCACCGACCATGACCGCGACGATCAACTCCGGATTATCGAACGCCGCGCCGAAACCATGCGAGAGACTGTACCCCAGTTCGCCACCTTCATGAATGGAGCCCGGCGTCTCCGGCGTGCAGTGACTTCCGATGCCGCCAGGAAACGAGAACTGCTTCATGAACTTATGCAGACCGGCGATGTCCTGGCTCTTGTCCGGGTACACCTCGGAGTAGACCCCTTCGAGATAGCTGTTGGAAAGGGTTGCTGGCGCCCCGTGGCCAGGCCCCGCGATGTAGATGAGATCAAGGTCATACTTCTTGATCATTCGATTCAGATGAACCCACGTGAACGTCTGCCCGGGGTCGGAACCCCAGTGCCCCAGCAGCCGGTTCTTGATGTGCTCTACCTTAAGCGGTTCGCGGAGCAAGGGGTTTGCCCGCAGATACAACATCCCGGCGCAAAGATAGTTACAGGCACGCCAGTAGGCGTCGGTAAGGCGAAGCTCCTCAGGCGACAGGGGGGAAGGTGTGGAACTCGACGTCTGTGTGCTCGCAAGTGCGGAACTGCTCATGTCGTGACCTCGTGCTCCCGCGAAGGGTGCGGTGATGAACTGCCTGGACTAGACGTCACGTTGCGCCATACGCGCCACGTGCATGGCGATCATGAGATCTTCCCGCGCTGGAACGATGAGGATGCGCGTTCTGGAGTCAGATGCACCAATCCCACGCACCCCGTTGCCTTTCACCTGGTTGCACGCGTCATCAAGGTGAACCCCGAACACCTCGAGACCGCGTACTGCTTCCTCGCGTGTCGCGGCATCGTGCTCACCGATGCCGCCGGTAAAGACAATCGCGTCCAGCCCGCGGAGCAGCCAGGCGTAGCCGCCGATGGTCTTTGTTAGGCAGCGCGTGAATACCTTGAGCGCCAGAAGCGCAGCTGGATCACCCTGCGCCGCCGCCTGCCGAACCGTCTGCATGTTGTTCTCGAGCCCCGAAAGCGCGACCATGCCGGAGTTGTGATTTAGCAACAGTTCTACCGCCGCTGCCGCGTCTTCTGTCTTGCCACTCTGCTGCCGCAGCAGATACAACACCAATCCCGGGTCCAGATCGCCCGGCCGCGTTCCCATGACCACGCCGCCATCCGGTGTCAGCCCCATGGAGGTGTCGATCGATCGACCGTCACGCAGGGCCGTCACACTGCACCCGCTGCCAAGATGCGCCAGAACAAGTCGCTCGGGCACGCCTTCTGCCTGTCGCTGCAGTTGATCAATCACGGACTCGCAACTGAGTCCATGAAAGCCATAGCGCCGCACCCCAGCGTCGCGAAAGCCCCTCGGAATTGCATAGATCGAAGCCTCCTCAGGCATCGTTCGATGGAACTCCGTGTCAAAGCATGCGAAATGGGCGAGTTGCGGATATCGTTCCATCGCCGAGTGAATCACACTTAATACTGCGGGATCATGCAAGGGCGCAAAGCTGATTGCCTGCTCAAGCTCCGCAAGCACTGCCTCTGTAATGCGCTGATGCCCCACCAGCCTGGCGCCCGGATGCACGACACGGTAGCCCACAGCCTGAAACTCAGGCATGCCTGGCCTCGCAATCAGGTCGAGGACAATCCCTGCCGCGGCAGCTGGATCGGAAGCCTTTGGCTCCTCGTGTGTTCCGGCTTCAGCGCCAGCAGCGTCTCCTTTGATCACCAGGGACGGATGCGCTCCCCCGATACCACTCAGTTCCCCTTCAAGCAGAGCGGTGGGCTCCGCGTCTGCTCCTGACGAGGCGGTCACGTAGATCGAGAACTTCAATGACGACGAGCCACTATTGATTACGAGAATCTGCATCAGTTCCTCGACGGTATACCTCCTAGGATGCGATCGCATGAATATCCGCCGGAGACGTTTGGCATTGCAGACGCTCGACGGTCTTTCTCGACCGAGCCACCTGTGAGCAGTGCGTCTGAACCTCATCCAAACCCCATGACCAACGTGCTTACCCTCCGGCTCGATGCAACGTCACAGACAAAGTTCGATCAACTTCGTCAACGCTACTTTCCTGCCCATCGAAATGTGATTGCCGCGCATGTGACGCTCTTTCATACCTTGCCGGACACGCCGGAGTTGATCGAAGAACTGATTCGGCACGCCGCAGTACAGAATGCCTTTTCCCTCCAAGTCACCGGCGTTCGATCACTCGGTAAAGGCGTCGCGTATCGCCTTGCCGCGACGGAGCTGCAGACTTTGCATGCGGCTCTCTCCCAAGCCTTCGCCGCTGATCTGACCGCGCAGGACCGACAGCGATTTCAGCCGCACATCGTGGTGCAGAACAAGGTCACTCCGGTCGCCGCTCGCGAGCTGCTGACGCGTCTGGAAAGCCAGTTTGTTCCATGGACCGTTCATGCGGAGGGCCTTGATCTCTGGCACTATCTTGGTGGTCCCTGGGCTCTTGCGCGAACCTTCCCGTTTGAGGGAAGGGCGCCTGTTGCACGTCAGAGCTAATGCTCCAAACAAAACAGAGCCACTACGTTGTACTACCCTGGATCAGCAGCTCCCGAGCAAGCGTACGTGCCTCGCGGATCAGATCAGGCAGACCTACGCCGCGAAGTGCATTGCCAAGCAGATGCAGACCGGGAACGCCGGCGATCTGTCGATCAAGCCTAGCCAGCCGCTCCAGGTGACCTACTGCATACTGCGGCAGACTTAATGGCCATCGCTGCACTTCGCTCCGTAGCGGAGCTGGCAATGGGCCGCCATGTGTAGCACCAAGGATGCGGTTCAGGTCGTCGAGCGCGAAGTCCACGATCTCCTGATCCGAACGATTTGCTTTCAGCAGATCCCGAGCGGTATTGCCGCCGAAGAAGGCGCGCAGCAGACGGCCGTTCTTGGGGACCCGATCGGCAAACTTCTGATCCACAAACGTCGTCGCCAGCAACCCACAGGCACTCTGCTCTCCCTGTCGTGGCGGAGGGACAAGAAAGCCGAACCCCTCAGGCAACGCAAGCGCCGTATCCGCCCACGCAAGCGCCACGAGGATCGCCGAACTGCTCTCGATGGGCAACAGACGCGCGAGATCACGGTCGATCGGCTTCAGAAGCTCCGCGGTTACGTGCGCTGGCGTCGCGAGAATCAACTCGTCGAAGCGCTCCTCCTTTGCGGCGCCGCGGTAGGTGCGGCCGCTGCCATCGCTATGCCGCACCGTCCAGCCTGTGTGCGTCGCCGGCTCGGCCCGGCGCACACTCACCACCTGGCGCTCAAGCTGAAGCACCTC
Organism: uncultured Acidobacteriaceae bacterium; assembly: GCA_964235665.1. Lineage (GTDB taxonomy): Bacteria > Acidobacteriota > Terriglobia > Terriglobales > Acidobacteriaceae > Edaphobacter. Next base: position 222,725 of record CAXSAY010000001.1, on the reverse strand, counting down.
TGCCGGTAGCTGCTCCGCCAGGGCATCCGTCAACGTGCCCAGCCCTGAGCGCAACGTAGTGAAGATCGCCTGCACCGGTCTGCCTGCCGCTCGTCGTTCGGCCTCGCGCTCTTCAAGGGCCGCGATCAGCGATCCGCGTTCCCGCTCCATCGCTACGAACGGCGCCATCACGGCACGCACGCTCAGCGTGCCAACGTCGCCCCCAAAGACGCCGGAGAGCAGTGGCGCCGCGAGCCGTTCGAGCACTTCGCGACCGAAGTGCCGCTCCGTGAAGCTGGCGATCGACTCATCTTCGATCGGCGCCGCGCGCTGCAGATCATCCGCTCGCGCCAGCTCATCCCAAAACGCCTGTCGAGCCGCTTCCGAGAAGAGGGACGACTCGTCAATTGCCGTGAGTGCCGCGCGCGATGTGGGTACCATCATCCGAAGCCCGTCTGGCATTCGGTGCAACGTTCCATCCAGCAGGAGATGCGTTTTGCGGGTCTCGTCTTTCGACCCGATTAGTTCGTCCGAAAGCCCAAGCTCCGCCACCAGATCGCGGGCGGCGGGCTTGTCACTCACCCAGGAGTCAGGCCCCATCTCCATGACAAAGCCATCTTCCCGGAGGGTCCGGACGATACCACCGGTGTACCGGGTCGCCTCAAACAGCGTCACCGCATACGGGCCATCCTCTCGGGTCAGCTGCCAGGCCGCCGTCAGCCCACTTACTCCCCCGCCGACGATTGCCACGCGCTTCATCGACAGCTACCCAGACACGCCCGCAGGCTGCGTCTCTGCTGATCCCGCAGCCAGCGTCGTTTTCTTTGCGGGCTGCGCCACAGAAGCCGCGATCGCATGCTGAGCCGCCGGCATTTCATCGATGTCCGCCGGAAACCGGCCGGTTGCCACATCCACCAGCGCCCGGATCAGCGTTGCGGAGTCGTTCAAACTCTCGGCTCGCCAGAGCTCCAATCCCAGGTCACGGGCCGTCTGCTTGAAGGCGATGTCGATGTCGTACAGGATCTCCACGTGATCGCACAAGAAGCCGATGGGCTGCAGGATGACACCGGTATGACCCTCAGCCGCCAGTGCCTTCAGCGTGTCCTCGACCGACGGGCCAATCCATGGAGCGCCCGCAACACCCTGACTCTGAAATGCGAAGTACCAGTCCCGTTCTGTCATACCCAGGCGCGCCAGCCGTGCTGCGACTGCAGCGGCCGTGTTCTTGCACTCGACCGGATATGGATCGGGCGCGATCCGGGCGTCATAGGCCTGGATGCCGTCTGCCGGCGCTGGCGCATCCTTCCGTATCGGCGCGTCGGCTGTTCCTGTCAGGATGGTTCGGCACGGAACGGAGTGCGCCGTAAACAGCACTGGCACCCGCCGCTTCTGGATCGCACAGGCCTCTGCCCAGACCGGCCATAACCGTTCCGCGAACGCCAGGGAAAGCAGCGGATTGGCCGCCCATCCCGCGACAAACTCTACCTCGAGCGCGGCTTCGGTCTCGGTCGCCGCGGCGGCCGCCAGCACCGCTCGCCGATACAGCCCGACGGAGGTGCGCGAGTTCTGTGGCGCCAGACAGATTGCCTTACACCGCGTGATTCCGTCCCGCCGCATCTCGGCCACAACGTCCGCGATAAACGGGTGCCAGTTGCGCATGCCGACGTACACCCGTGGCTGTCGCGGATCGTTGGGTGCATAGCGCGGATACGATCCCTCGAGCAGGCTTCCCTGGATCACGGTCCAGCGTGTCAGCGGCGGCGGCTCTTCACCGGGTGTTTCCCCCAGGCCGATCTCTGCGTACCGATGCTGCAGCTCTTCCACAACACTTTGCGGCAGCGCGCGGCCACTGGTGACGTACTTGAGATACTCGGCCATCTCGCCGAGAACGTCCGGCGTGCCGTGAGCGAGAAGGAGGATGGCGGTCTGCTGCATCACGACGGTACCCCAGGGTATACATCTGATCTAAAATCTTCGATCGGAACGAGTTAGATCGGGACCTAAGAACTCTCTGTCACCGGCCGGGCCGGCGACTCTTTTCCCTTATTGTAGGCGTGCGCGAACTTTAGTGTAGGCGTGCGCGCGGGAGAGATACGCCGCGCGACACAAACGAATTGAGAGACTTGACAGGCTCAAGTGCCGAACTCGCGCACAAGGCGAGCGACTTCGATGACGTTTTCGACTGGCGTTCCCGGAACGATGCCGTGCCCAAGATTAAAGATGTGTCCGGGCCGCCCATTCGCGGCGCGCAGGATAGCCTCTGTCCGCTCGCGCAGCAGATCGTGCGGCGCAAACAGGGTGATCGGATCCAGATTTCCCTGCACCGCCACTGCATAGTCGAGCGTGCGCCAAGCCTCATCCAGATCCACGCGCCAGTCCAGGCCCAACACATCGGTACCCGTGCGGCGCATGGTCGGCAGCAGAGACGCCGTGTCTACGCCGAAGTAGATCACCGGCACACCTAACGCCTGCACACGGCGCACCAACTCCGTCGTTGCTGGCAGGCAGAACTGCGTGTAGTCGGCTATCGAAAGTGCGCCGGCCCACGAATCAAAGATCTGGATGACATCCGCGCCTGCGTTTACCTGCTGCGCCGCATACGCCACCAGCACCGCGAGCAGCTTTTCCTGCAACAACGGCCATGCGGCAGAGTCGGGATGATCTGGCTGGGCGGAGGCATACATCAGCCGCTTGCTTTCCACATAGTTCCGCGACGAGCCGCCTTCAATCATGTACGAGGCCAAGGTGAAGGGAGCTCCGATGAAGCCGATGATGCCCAGCTGATCGCCATCAGACCGCGGCGCGTTGAAGTGGGCTGCTACTTTCTCGATCGCACGCGCAACATACGAGAGCTCGTCTGCCCGATCCGTCGCAAGTGCCTCAACCTGCGGCAGCGAACGAATCGGCTGATGCACGACCGGTCCCTCGCCTGCGACAAACTCGAAGTCCAGGCCCATGGGCGTGAAGGGCAGCAACAGATCGGCAAAGATGATCGCCGCGTCGACTTCCAGCCGCTCCGCCGCGGTGATCGTCACCTCCGCCGCGATCTCCGGCGTTCGGCAGATATCGAGCAGCGTGTGGTGCCGCCGCACCGCCATATACTCCGGCATATATCGCCCGGCCTGCCGCAGAAACCACACCGGCGTCCGATCCACAGGGCGTCGCAGACACGCTCTAACGAAGCGGCTACCTTGCGGCTCAGGAGCCGTCCGCGAGTCTGTCACAGCAGCCGTTGATGTAGCGGGTCTCACGAGGCACTCTCTCCCTATGAGCCTAGCACCGCGCCCGCTCGGGCCGCCTGCAGACTTGCGCTGCCTTCGATAGCCCTGCAGGGAACGCCACCCGGCTTCACCTCACTACCGCACAGGCGTCAACCCTGATGCGGTGTCGTGGTGCGCCGATGCGTAAACGCGCGCGCCGCGGGGCCGCGATAGTCTCCCGCGAGATGCCCGTGCCCGCGCACCAGATACTTCGTCGTCGTCAGCCCCTCGAGCCCGACCGGCCCACGCGCGTGCAGGCGTGAGGTCGACACACCCACCTCTGCCCCCAAGCCGTAGCGAAAGCCGTCCGCAAACCGGGTGCTCGCATTGACCATCACACTCGCGGCGTCCACCTCTTGCAGGAATCGCTCCGCAACGGCTGCATCGTCAGTGCAGATACTCTCTGTGTGGGCGGAGCCGAACTGATGGATGTGGCCGATCGCTTCGTCAAGGGAGTGAACCACGCGTAGGGCCAACGTCAGATCGCCGTACTCCGTGTGCCAGTCTTCGACCTCGCCCACGGTCGCCGCAAGCTCCTTCGGCAACCGGTCCCGAACGCCCTGGTCTGCCCGGATCGCTACACCTTTTGCCGTCAGGCGTGTGACCAGCGCCGGCAGGAAGGTCGGCGCGACCGCCTCATGCACCAGCACGGTCTCCACTGCATTGCACACCGCCGGATAGTCGGTCTTTGCGTCATCGATCACGGCCAACGCCTGCGCCTCATTGACGGCTCGATCCACGTAGATATGGCAGATGCCGTCCGCGTGCCCGAGCACCGGGATCCGCGTCGTCGCCTGAATGTGCTCGACCAGCGCTCGCGATCCGCGCGGGATGACCAGGTCCACCAATGACGACAGCGTCAGCAGCTGCGCCACAGATTCACGCCCGAAGATCAGCGATACAGCATCCTCCGGCAACCCGACTGACGCAATCGCGGTGCGAATCAGCCCGACCAGGGCCTCGGCCGTGCGCTCCACCTCGCGGCCTGGCTTGAGAATCACCGCATTGCCGCTCTTCAGGGCGAGCGCGCTGATCTGCGTCACTGCATCCGGTCGCGCCTCAAAGATGACGGCGAGCACGCCCAGAGGAACCGACCGTTTTTCAAGATCGAGGCCCGCGTCCAGCTCGATCGCATCGAGTGTTCGACCCAGCGGATCGGCTAACGCATGGACCGCACGAACCTGCGCTGCCATCTCTGCGAGCTTCGCCTCCGTAAGCCCCAGCCGCGCCCGGTTCGCCGCCGAAAGATCGCCCGTCGCCACCATGGCATCGGCCAGCTTCAGGTCTTCGGCATTCGCGGCCAGGAGCGCGCTATGCTGCGCGTCCAACGCTTCGGCGATGGCCGTCAGCGCGTTATCCCGCTGGGCCGGCGAAAGCGGTGCCAGCACGCGTGCCGCGGCGCGCGCCGCTTCGGCAAGCTCTCGAACGGCAGGGACTGCCCCCGCCTCTGATCGAGCGTGACTCTCGATCGGCCCTGTCGCTGGCGCGTGACTCATCGCCGCACCTCCCTTGCCGTTTCGGCCGCAACCATGGCGCCGGGAAATCGCGTTCCGACTGGCTCGCCGGCGACCACGCGCTCCAGCACCTGAGTCGTCCGCCCATTGGCAATCACTACCGTTTGCCCCGCCTGCTGCGCCATACGCGCCGCCTCCAGCTTGGATCGCATCCCGCCGCGGCCGCGGCCGTTCGCGCCATCCGCATGCGCCAGAACGGCTTCATCGATCCACGCGACCTCCGTGAGCAGACGTGCATCGGCATCTCCCGGATGGCGGTCGTACAGCCCCTCCACATCCGACAGCAGAACCAGCAGGTCCGCCCCGATATGCGTACTCAGCAGCGCCGAGAGCTTGTCGTTGTCGCCGAACAGTCGGGGGCTTGCTGTCTCTTCTGACGGCACATCCAGCTCGGCAACTGAGACCGTGTCGTTCTCATTGATGACGGGGATTACATCAAGCGCGAGCAGCGCTTCGAGCGTTCGCTTCAGATTGGCATGCCGGACCGGCGAGCGAAAGTCATCCTCCGTCAACAATACCTGTGCCGTCCGGCAGCCTAGCCGATCAAAAGCGTCCTCGTAGATGCTCATCAGCCGCGATTGCCCGGTCGCCGCACAGGCCTGGATGCGTGCGAGATCGATCGGCCGTGTCGTCATCCCCAGCCGTTCCATTCCGAGCCCGATCGATCCCGAGCTCACCACCAGAATCTGGTGACCCTTCTCGCGCAGTGCGGCGATCGACTCGACAAGCCCGCACAGCAGGCCCAGCGCCACGCGGCCGTCCGCACGCATGATCACGTTGGTGCCCAGCTTGACGACGATGCGCTGCCGCCGCACGCCGCACGCGCTCTGTTCTCCGTCATTCTGTCGCGTCGCCGGGTTCATCGGAACATGCTAGCAGCCACGGTTCGCAACAGGATCGCCGGGAGTCGCTTAGCTTCGGGGCGATAGCATAGAGGGATCGCTGTGTTCTCCTCCACACCATCGCAATCAGTCGCTGTTGCCACTCCGCCCCGTCGTACCGTTGCGGCTTTTGCCTGCGTGTATTTCTTTTGGGGTTCCACCTACACTGCGATCCACGTTGCCGGTCTGCATCTCGCGCCCTCGCTGCTCGCCGCCTGCCGCACTCTGGTGACCACGGCTCTGCTCGTCGCACTCTGCCTCGCGACTGGCCGAAGCCTGCGAGTGACCCGGGCCCAGCTTTGGCGACTTGCGCTGGTCGGCGTTCTCTTCATGACGGTGAACAGCATTCTGCTGAACTGGGCAGAGACCATGGTCGATTCGGGTGTCGCCTCGCTCCTTGTCTCCACCATGCCGATTATGGTCGCGGTCATCGAAGCCGCGCTGCCCGGAGGAGAGGGCCTCAACAAACGCGGCTGGGCCGGCACTCTGCTCGGCAGCGCCGGCATGGTCGCCCTGGTCTGGCCCTCACTCCGCACAGGCACTGCCACCGGAGATCATCATCCGTTCGCTTATCTTCTGCTTCTGCTTGCGGCCCTTGCGTTTGCAGCAGGTGCTGTTCTAAGCCGCAAGTTCCAGTTCCGACTGGATCCTTTTGCCGCGACAACCTGGCAGCTTGGTGCGGCCAGCCTATGCAATCTCACCCTCGCTCTCGCCGGTGGCACGCTGCACACCGCTGTGTGGACGCGCGGCGGCATCTTTTCCATTCTCTACCTCGCAGTCTTCGGCTCTCTTGTTGGCCTCAGCTGTCTGACGTACCTTCTGCAGCACGTCGCTGTCACCAAGGTATCGACCTACGCCTTTGTCAATCCGATTGTTGCGGTGCTTCTAGGCGTCACTCTGCTTGGCGAGCGTCTGAGTCCTTCGGAGCTACTTGGCATGGCCATCATCATCGCCGCCGTAGCGATGGTCATCTTTTCGCGCGTGACGCGGGCGCCATATCCCTCAGGAAACGCACCGGCCGATACTCTTAGCGAGTCCGCCCGTTCCGCTGAGACACCGGCTGACTCACATTCCTCGCGGTAGGCAAGACAGGGAACACGCGTCACCACGCGCGATAAGTTGTCGACGACTTAGCGCGGCGTCAGTGTTGTCAGGACCTCATACAGATCGTCGTCCTTGTAGGTCGAGCGGATCTTGCCGCGATAGATCAGAATCGCCCCATCCGCATCCAGTTTGCGCAGCAGCCAGTCTTCAGGGTAGGTGTAGGTTCCGATGACAAAGAAATGCGGGTTGCGTTTGAGAAAGTCAGAGTAGGGATCGACATTGCCATGGAGGCCAAGTGCCTCCTGCACGTCAGCCTCATTCTCAAACAGTGTTGCATGCGCGAACCGCTTCGCCGCGTCATGGTCGGTCAGATAGAACGTTCGCGCCCGCGTCGCTGCTGTCTCACGATCGTTCATTTCGACGAACGTGAGCCCACTGGCCGCGACAATCGGCAGGTGCCCGGTTGAGGCCGCCAGTGGTGGGCGTGGCGCCGTGATGTCCGATCCTGGATTGCCATTCGAATCAAAGACGAACAGGTCCACCGCGGTCCGCGCCACGGTAGCAAGCAGGAGAGCGAATGCCAGCAAGGTGGCAATCTCCGCTGCTCGTGCGACGCGCGTGTAGAAAAACCAGGTCAGCATTCCTGCCACACCGAGCAGGCTTGCAATCCCGTAGCGGGGAAAGAATGCCACCTGGCGCACGGTAAAGACAAGGGCGACCAGAACTCCCTGCACGGTCAGCCCGGCAAAGAGTGCGATTTCGCGAGCGTCCGGCCGCGAGGAGCGTACATCCGCCATTTGAGGTCCGTGGCGCACCGGGAGAAAAGCCCGCACAACAACGCAGGCAAACACCGCGATGCCGAAGTAGAGAAACATCTCCACATACATCCATCCCACGGTATCGACTCGCGGTAGAAAGTCCGGCGGATAGAGCACACGCCGCACCGATCGAGCCTGCGAACTTGCGGTCAGATCAAGCGCCAGGGCTAACACAGTCGGCAGCGTCACAGCCACAAGCCCGGCCCAATCGACGGACCGTCTACGTCCCTTGAAGAAGGCCGCTCCGATGAACGGCAGCAGCGAAAGCACCGCCAGGAAATGGCTTGCCGCGACGAGCGTCGCTGCCGCCAGGACCAGCCAAAGCATGGACTTGCGCCGCGGGTACTCCGCGCGCTCCTCCCAAGCAAACAGCAGCACACAGAGCGCAGCCAGCCACAGCATGTAAGGCCGATTCTGCCAGGAGTATTCCACATACGCGCTGACCCAGAAGACGGAGAGCGCGAAGATCCCGAAGAGGTTGCTTAGCCGGCGGGCGAAGACGAGAAAGATCATCTCGCTCGCGACCAGCCCTGCAACCATCGACGGGAGGCGTGCGAGCAGCCAACGCGGCCCGGGGAGCAGGAGGGAAAAACGCTCCAGCAGATAGGACAGCGGGGGATTCAAATCCACAGCATGGATTCGCTGCTGCATGATTGCGAGCGACGACGCCCGAGAGATCCCCCACGTGAACAACTCATCGTGCCGAAGCGGGTGCGCGTGCGCCTCCACCAGCGCCATGGGTACATAGAGGAGCAGGATGAAGATCATGCAGAGCCGTTGGTTACGCTCAATCCAGGCCGCAAAGTCCTCGAGCGAGCTTGAGACGTGCAGCGACAGCTTCGATCTTGGTTTCAGCAGAGTTACCGTCATCGGGGAGTTAGCCCTTCATCAAGACATGGGAATAAAAGATGGCGGCAAGAATCCTTCGAACTCATCAGGCAAGGGGCTTCAGTGATTCAAGCATGGTTGGAATCAGTTCAGAGACGGTCGGATGAATATGCATGGCGTGAGTCAGCGTCGTATAGGGCGCGTTCGCGTACATGGTGTCGAGAATGCAATGAATTGCTTCATCGCCACCTGTTCCTAGGACGCACGCGCCAAGAATTTGTTTCGTCTCCGCGTCAATTAAGACTTTCATAAAGCCCTCGGTCTCGCCCTTCTCGACCGCGCGTCCCACTTTGCTCATCGGACGCGATCCAAGCAGGGCCTGCTTGCCGGACGCGCGTACCTGTTTCTCCGTCATACCTACCTGCGCCAGCGGCGGATCGATATACATCGCGTGCGCCTGGATCCGATCGCTGACACGTCGCGGCTCATCGTCAAGAAGATTGGCAGCCACAATCTCAAAGTCGTTGTACGAGGTATGCGTAAACGCGCCTCGTCCGTTGCAGTCGCCCATTGCCCAGATGCCCGGCACAGAGGTCCGCAGCTGGTCATCCACGGTGATGTACCCTTTCTCATCGGTAGCTACACCGGCACGATCGAGTCCCAGATCATCCGTGTTCGGACGCCGGCCTAGCGCCAGCAACACATGCGACCCAAGCACATCCGGTTCGCCGGTCGTGCAGCTCGTTCCCACCAGAATTCCATCTGCATGCGCCTTGAAGTGAATACATTCCGAGTCCGTCCGAACCGTAATCCCTTCCTTCTCCAAAATCTCCTTTACCGCTGCGGAGACATCTTCATCCTCATGCGCCACCAGGCGCTTGCCTCGTTCCACGACTGTGACCTTGCTGCCGAACCGTCGGTACATCTGCGCGAACTCAAGCCCGATGTAGCTTCCGCCAACGACGACAAGGTGCGCAGGGAGTGTGTCCAGCTCCAGCATCGTCGTATTCGTCAGCACGCTGACGTCGTGCAGGCCTGGGAGATCCGGAATCGCAGCGCGGCCGCCCACGTTGAGAAAGATCTTCTCCGCGGTCAGCACCTCGTCACCAACCTGTAGTTCCTTTGGCGAAAGAAAGCGCGCTGCCTCATGGAAGACCGTGCACTTGTCCATGGTCCGCAGCATTGTCTCCACGCTGTCGCGCGACTCTCCGGAGATGGCGTCTTTTCTTTTCTTGACGGCCTTCATATCGACAGACACCGCGCTTCCAATCTGCACACCGAAATCACTGCCGCGTCGCGCCAGGTGCGCCGCGTGAGCACTCGCCACAAGCGTCTTCGTCGGAATGCATCCGGTGTTGACACAGGTACCGCCGAACAACTTGCGCTCGATAACCGCCACGGTCATGCCGGCCTTCGTCAGCCTTGCTGCGAGCGGCGGCCCGGCCTGCCCGGCGCCCACAATGATTGCGTCAAATGATCTCGCCATAAACGTGTTTCCTTTCCTAACAGATCTGACTTTACTTGCGCTTCCATCGCACGCCATCTTTGGCGTCTTCCAGCAGTATGCCCTTGCTCAACAGATCATTGCGAATCGCATCGGCGCGCGCAAAGTTGCGTTGCTTCTTTGCCAGCGTTCGCTCCGCCACCAGCGCATCGATATCGACATCGGAAAACGCCAGCGTCTCCAATAGAGCAGGGTCCGCCTCGTTCAACCGGTTCTCCGTCTCCGCCCACACCAGAGCTGCCCGCGTCAACTCGGCATCACGATCGGTCAAGACCGCAAAGACACCTTCGAACAACTGCAGCACCGCCAGAATCTGCACTGCGTTGCCGCGCAGCAGCGTTCCTTGATCTATCGCCGTGTTCGCCGCGCGAACCAGATCAAAGATAGCCGCTCGCGCCTCGGCCGTGTTCAAGTCGTTCGCCAGAGCCGCCGTGTAGAGCTCCGCCGCGCCGGTCGTTACTTGTTCCATCGCCTGATCGATGCCTTCCGGCAACGCCGCTGCGTTCGCCGGATCCGCACTCTTCAGCATGCGCTGGTGAAACGTCCGCAGCCGATCGATCGCATTTGCGGATGCTGCCAGATCCTCAAACGTAAAGTTCAACTGATGCCGATACGGCACCGAGATCAGAAGGAAGCGAATCGCCGAAACGCGATATCCCTGCAGCAGCAGGTCTCGCAGCGTGTAGAAATTTCCCTCGGACTTCGACATCTTCTTGCCTTCGACCAGCAAGAAGCGCACGTGCATCCAGTGCCGGGCAAATGGCTTGCCCGACGCCGACTCCGACTGCGCAATCTCGTTCTCGTGATGCGGAAACATGAGGTCTTCCCCACCCGCATGCAGATCAAAGTTGTCGCCCAGGAACTTCGTCGCCATCGCGGAACACTCGAGATGCCATCCCGGCCGGCCATCGCCCAACGTCGTCTGCCACGAGGCTTCCTTTGACCCATCAGGCAGCGCTTTGACTGCCTTCCACAGCGCGAAGTCCCGTGCCGAGGCCTTCTCAAACTCGCCTACCTCGACTCGGGCGCCATCCTCAATCGCGTCGAGGTCCTTCTTTGCCAGTTTGCCGTAGTCCTCATCCTGCGCCACCCGGAAGTACCACGAGCCGTCCTCCGCCTGATAGGCGAACTGCTTCTCGGCCAGCCGCTCTACCAGCGTGACCATCTCCGGAATGCACTCGGTGGCTCGCGCAATCATCTCCGGCCGCTCGATACCCAGCGCCTCGAGATCCTCGAAGAATGCTTTTTCGTAGGTCAACGAATACTCCGCGATGCCCAGCCCGGCCGCTGCTGCATTGCGAATGATCTTGTCGTCCACATCCGTGATGTTCATGACATGCCGGACCGCCATGCCTTGCTGTCGCAGAAACCGACGCAGTACATCTACATGCAGGAACGTGCGGAAGTTGCCGATGTGGCCGTAGTCATAGACTGTCGGCCCGCAGCAGTAAAGGCGTAACTCAGGAGCGCCCATCGGGGTAAGCGGCTGGATCGTGCCACTAAGGGTGTTGAAGAGATCGAGAGTTGCCACGTGGCTCTTTGCATGCCTTGCCGCAGCCGCGCGCGCGGTGCTCGGGGATAGATGGGTCGCTCCTGATTCTAGCCGATTACCGCATTTCCCCTGGGGTTTGCACCCGTCGTGTCCAGCCGAAGCTGCGGCTGTGCACTCAGTGCCGCGTCTGCCCGCTCCCCTGCCAGCAACCGCGGCCAAGCCGCTGCGGCAATCATCGCCGCATTGTCGGTTGCGAGCGCTAGTGTGGGAAAGCCAACCGGCAACCCTCGCCGTACCGCCTCCTCCGTAAACCTGCACCGCAGCTCAGCGTTCGCAGCGACGCCGCCTGTGACCAGCACGGCACGCGCTTTCGCTGCTTCCACCGCCGCAAAGGTCTGCTGCAAGAGCCGACCGATCACAGCAGCTTGAAAACTTGCCGCCAGATCCAGCACCTCGCGCGGCAACAGCCCCTCCGCCCGCAGCGCCGCGATACGGTCTGCCGTCGCGCGCTCCGTATGCGCGATCTTCGACCGTCGCTCCGCGGCCGCGGCCAGCATTCCATGTGTCTCCAGACGACGCAACACCGCTGTTTTTATTCCTGAAAAGGAGAAGTCCAAGTTGGGCTTCGGCTCACTTGCCGCCTCCGCACTCTGGCGATGCCGGATCGCCTGAAACCGGAACGGCACTGCTTTTGCGTTGCCCAGCGGCGCCAGCGCGTCGATCCACGGTCCGCCCGGGTACGGCAGCCCCAGCAGCTTGGCCACCTTGTCAAACGCCTCGCCCGCTGCATCATCCACTGTGCGCCCCAACGTCCGATAGCGAAAGACTTTGCCTGCCCGCTCCGCCAGATACAGATGCGTATGCCCGCCTGAAACCACCAGCGCCACTATCGGCGCCGCATGGTCCTGCTCCGCCGCATGTTGCATCAGCTCTGCCCCATGCTGCATCAGCACTGCAAAGATATGCCCTTCGAGGTGGTTCACCGCAAGGAGGGGCTTCTCGAGCGCAAAGGCGAGCGCCTTCGCATACGTGATGCCCACGAGCAGCGCTCCCGCCAGTCCCGGCCCTTCCGTTACAGCGATCGCCTCAAGCGATTCCAACGTCAACCCGGGCGCCGCTTCCGCCGCCTGCGCCATCGCCGCCCGCACCACCGGCACAATGTTCCGCAGGTGCTCACGACTTGCCAGCTCCGGCACAACGCCACCATAGAGTGCATGGAGATCCACCTGGCTCGCCACCACGCTCGACAGCACCTCGGTTCCGCCGCGCACGACTGCCGCCGCTGTCTCGTCGCACGAACTTTCAATGCCCAGGATCAGGCCGCTACCAGAGCTCAAGCCGCCGCCCGGATTGTTCGGTGACTCGAAAGCCGTGCTGGAACCTTCACCTCTGTCGGGCATCCTAAGTAGTGTACGAGGAGCGGCAGCATGGCATCCCACAGTCACCCCGCACCCACTCCTATTGAGCACGTCGAAAGCACCGCGTATCGCGCCGCGCTCGAAGTCGTTCGCACCTTGAATGCAGCCGGCCACCAGGCCTTCTTTGCCGGCGGATGTGTACGCGATCTCCTGCTCAACATCGAGCCGCAGGACTTCGACGTCGCCACCAGCGCCACCCCTGAAGCCGTTCAATCCCTGTTTCCCCGCACCGAGGCCGTCGGCGCTCATTTTGGCGTCATCCTTGTGCTCACGCAGGAAGACGACCAGCGCCACGCGATCGAAGTCGCCACCTTCCGCAATGATGGTGCCTATACTGACGGCCGTCGGCCGGATGCCGTTCGCTTCTCCACAGACCCTCGTGAAGACGTTCTGCGCCGCGACATCACCATCAATGGCATGCTCTTCGATCCGCTTCGTTTTGAAGAGACCGACGATCTCGATGGCTCAGTCCTTGACTTCGTCAGCGGTCGTGACGACCTTCAGTCCGGCGTGGTCCGCGCCATTGGTGATCCTGCGCGTCGCTTCACGGAAGATAAGCTCCGCATGCTTCGCGCTGTCCGTTTTGCCTCCCGCCTCGGCTTTGAGATCGAGTCAACTACCGCGCTAGCCATCACAGCACTCGCACCCGATGTCCATCAGGTCAGCGCTGAGCGCGTTCGTGACGAGCTCTCGCGCTTGCTCACTGAGGGCCACGCCCGCCGCGCCTTTGAGCTCCTCGACGAGCTTGGACTGCTCGCAGAGATCCTTCCTGAAGCGGTCACCCTGCACGGTGTCGAACAGCCCGCCGAGTGGCACCCCGAGGGCGACGTCTGGATCCACACCATGCTGTTGCTCGAGAAGCTTGAGCCCGCTTGTGCTGTCACTCTCGCCTGGGGCGCACTGCTCCATGACATTGGCAAACCTGCCACTTATCAGCTTGATCGCTCCGGAGCAACCGAGCGTATCCGCTTCAGCGGTCACGTCGAAGTCGGCGTTCGCATTGCCGAGGTCATCCTCAAACGCCTTCGTTTCTCCAATGAGGACACCGAGCAGATCATCGCCTTGATCAAGAACCACATGCGCTTCGGCGATGTCCCCCAGATGAAAGAAGCCACTATCAAACGCTTTCTTCGCCTGCCCCGATTTGACGAACACCTGCAGCTGCATTGGCTCGACTGTAGCTCTTGCCATGGCAAACTCGGCATCTGGCAGGCGATGAAGGAGCGCTACGAATCCGAGCCCGCGGAGGCCCACCGTCCGCAACTTCTCGTCACCGGCCATGATCTGATCAAAGCCGGTTACAAACCCGGCTCGCAGTTCAAAGCCATGCTCGAGGTTGCCGAAGATGCGCAACTGGAAGGCGGCATACACTCTACGACCCAAGGCTTAAAGCTTATCCAGCAGCGTTTCGGCAAGCCTTAACCTCCTCCCGAGGACTCCTCTTTGGTGCCCATCTGCAGGGGATCTCTCGACCACAGACGTCTTTCCTCCACTCGCATCTCAACGTCATGCAGAGCGATGCACGGTTCGCCACTGACAACCTTTCCCGCGCCTACGACGTTCTCGTCGTTGGCGCCGGCATCGCCGGCCTGGTGTGTGCGCGCACCCTTGTCGATCGCGGCCTTCGCATCTGCCTGGTTGAAGCCACACATCGTGTCGGCGGCCGCATCCTGACGGAGCGAGTGGGAGAGCAGGTTCTAGAGCTCGGCGCCGAGTTCGTCCATGGCCGCCCACCCGAACTCCTCGCCCTTATCGCAGAAGCCGGCCTGACCGTCTCCGAGCGCACCGGCTCCCAGCTCAGCTTTGAAGACAATCGACTCACCGACAACAGCACCAGTCGTGACGGCATGTTCGACCCTCTCGAACAGCTTCGCAGCTCCTCCGGTCCTGACCTCAGCTTCCGCGACTTTCTCGCCCAATCCTCCTTCGCTGCAGACGCCGATCTCTGCGAAGCAGCCGTCGGCTACGTTGAAGGCTTCAACGCCGCCGATGCCTCCGAGATCAGCGCCAAATCCCTCGGCATCCAGCAGGCTGCCGAAGCCTCGATTGACGGCGAGCGCCTTGGGCACATTGCGGAGGGCTACGATCGCCTGCCGCGATTCCTCGCTGATCGTCTCCACGCAGCGGGAGCAACCCTTCTGCTCGAAACTCCCGTTGCAGCCATCCATTGGGGCACCGGGCGTGTCGCTCTTGAGACCTCCGCCGGCGAACTCACCGCCGCCCAAGCCGTCCTTACGCTGCCCCTCGGCGTGCTCCGGGCGGGTAGTGTCCGCATCGTCCCTGAGCCGCGCTCGATCCTTGATGCCGCTGTCCGCATGCGCATGGGCCCAGTCTGCCGCTTCTCTCTCCTCTTTCGTGAGCGCTTCTGGCAGACTCTTCCTCCGCACTCCGGCCTCAGCCAGCAATCCTTAAACGACCTCAGCTTTCTCTTCGACTTCGGCGAACTCCCGTCTGTCTGGTGGTCCGCCCACCCGGAAGAAACCCGCGCGCTTACCGGCTGGGTCGGCGGTCCGCGTACGGCGTCCTTGCTGCACAAGACCCCGGACGAGCTCGCGGATCTCGGCTGTCGCGCCCTCGCCCGCATCTTCGCGCTTCCCGAGCCGCAGCTTCGTAGCCAGCTGCAGTCTTGTCATACCCACGACTGGTCGGCTGACCCGAACTTCCAGGGCTCCTACAGCTACGTGGCTGTCGGCGGTGCTGAAGCCTCTGCCCGTATGGCCGCGCCCGTCGAACACACCCTCTACTTTGCTGGCGAACATACGGACACCACCGGCCACTGGGGCACGGTCCATGGCGCCCTTCGTAGCGGCCTTCGTGCCGCCAGTCAGATTCTTGCGACTCGGTAAGGGCAGCGTCCGCCTTCATCCAGGTGCTACTGCCGTCAAACGAGCACATCCGCTTTCGCTGACGACCAGGAACGATCTGCCATCTTCCATGCACCGCAAAGCGTGCGCAGCTACCGAAAGCGACCTGTGTTCCCTGCACTCTGGCGTCCGGTGTGATCTGCTAGCCTCGATCTATCTGAGGTTCTATGGCCACCAAGGTTCTCCTTAATACTCCCCCTGACACCACTCCGAACACCACCATCACCGTGAACGGCAGGGAGACCGACGCCCACGTCGGCGAGTTCCTGGTAGACGCCCTGAACCGCATGGCCGAACGCACGCACGGCAAGAAACTCCCGCAGGTCTGCTATCTCCCGCAGATGGGCCCAATCCAGAGCTGCGATACCTGCATGGTCCAGGTAGACGGCCAGCTGGTCCGCTCCTGCTCCACCCCCGTCACCGCCAACATGGCCGTCTTCACCGAGGGCGAAAAGGTCGACATCGCCCAGCGCGAGGCCTTCGATCGCATCCTGCAGAACCACATGCTCTACTGCACGGTCTGCGACAACAACAACCAGAACTGCACCGTGCACAACGCCACCGCGGATCTCGACGTGAAGCACCAAGCCCGCGAGTTCAAGGTCAAGCCGTACGAGAAGGATGAGTCCAACCCCTTCTACCGCTACGACCCCGACCAATGCATCCTCTGCGGCCGCTGCGTTGAATCCTGCCAGAACGTGCAGGTCAATGAGACCCTCTCCATCGACTGGAGCAGCGAGCACCCGCGCGTGCTGTGGGATGGCGGCCATGAGATCGCCGGCTCCTCCTGCGTCTCCTGCGGCCATTGCGTGACCGTTTGCCCCTGCAACGCGCTCATGGAAAAGTCCATGATCGGCCACGCCGGCTACCTCACCAACCTTCCGCCCAAGGTACTTGACGACATGATCGACGTCGTCAAAGGGGTCGAGCCCAACTGCGGCTACGGGCCGATCCTCACCCTTTCGGAGATCGAAGCCGAGGCTCGTAACGAACGCGTGAAGCGCACCAAGACCGTCTGCGTCTACTGCGGCGTCGGCTGCTCCTTCGAGGTCTGGACGCGTGATCGCCACATTCTCAAGATCGAGCCGCTGCACGGCCCCGCCAACGGCATCTCTACCTGCATCAAGGGCAAGTTCGCCTGGGACTTCATCAACTCCACCGATCGCCTCACCCACCCGCTCAAGCGCGTCGGCGACACCTTCGAAGAGATCGGCTGGGACGAGGCGCTCCAGATCGTCTACGACAACTTCACCCGCATTAAGCGCGAGCACGGCCCCGACGCCCTCGCCTTCATCGCCTCCTCCAAGTGCACCAACGAGGAGAGCTACCTGATGCAGAAGCTCGCCCGACAGGTGATCGGCACCAACAACATCGACAACTGCTCCCGCTACTGCCAGACGCCCGCCAGCATGGGTCTGCAGCGCACCGTCGGCTACGGCGCCGACTCCGGCTCCATCCAGGACATCGAGACAGCCGACCTCGTCATCATCGTCGGCTCGAACACGTCCGAGTCCCACCCGGTGCTCGCCACCCGCGTCAAGCGGTCGCATAAGCATCGCGGCCAGCGTCTTATCGTCTCCGATCTCCGCAAGCACGAGATGGCCGAGCGCGCCGACATCTTCCTGCGCCCTTACCCCTCGACCGACGAGGTCTGGGTGCAGGCCGTGACCAAATACCTCATCGACAACAATCTCCACGACCAGGCCTTCATCGATGCTCGCGTCAACAAGTGGGACGAGTTCAAGGCCTCGCTCGAGCCCTATACGCTCGAGTACGCCGAGCGCGTCACTGGCCTGACGCAAGAGACCATGATCGCCGTCGCGCACGAGATTGCGAACGCCAAAGGCGGCGTCTGCATTCTCTGGGCCATGGGCGTCACGCAGCATTGCGGCGGCTCTGACACCTCGACCTCGTTTGCCAATCTGCTGCTCGCCACCGGCAACTTCGGCAAACCCTCGTGCGGCGGCTACCCGTTGCGTGGCCACAACAACGTCCAAGGCGCCAGCGACTTCGGCTCCATGCCGAACATCTTCTCCGGCTACCAGCACGTTGACGACGCCGATGTCCGCGCCAAGTTCGAAGCCGACTGGGGCTGTGTGCTCCCGGTCTCCAAGGGTCTCGACAACCACGAGATGATCGAGTCCATCTACGAGGGCAAGCTCAAGGCGCTCTACATCAAGGGCGAAGACACCATCACCTCGGACGCCAACGCCAACTACGTCGACGGCGCCTTCCGCAAGCTCGACTTCATGATCGTGCAGGACATCAACTTCTCCGAGACCTGCCGTTATGCCGACCTTGTTCTTCCCGCCAGTCCCTCGCTTGAGAAGGACGGCACGTTCGTCAACACGGAACGCCGTATCCAGCGCCTGTACAAGGCTCTCGATCCGCTCGGGAACTCGCTGCCCGACTGGCAGATCATCCAGCTCATCGCCAACAAGCTTGGCGCCAAGTGGGACTACCGGCACCCGTCTGACGTTATGGTCGAGGTCGCTCGCCTTACCCCGCTTCTCGCCGGCGTCACCTACGAGCGGCTCGAAGGCTTCAAGAGCCTGCAGTGGCCCGTCGCCGCAGATGGCACCGAAACCCCGTGGTGCTACAAGGAGACGTTCCCCTTCCCCGACGGCAAGGCGAAGTTCCATCCGCTCGAGTACGTTCCGCCATCAGAAGAGGTGAGCGAGGAGTATGATCTGCACCTGAACAACGGCCGCCTGCTTGAGCACTTCGAGCAAGGCTCTATGACCTATCGCTCGCCTGGCATCAAGTCCATCACGCCTGAAAACTTCGTCGAGGTCTCGCCCGAACTCGCCGCAGAGCGCGGCCTTACCAACGGCCGCTACGTGCAGCTCACCAGCCCCTACGGCCGCGTCAAGGTTCAGGTCCTGGTCACTGATCGCGTGTCGGGCAAGCAGCTCTACATGCCCATGAACTCGGTCGTCGAGCCCGTCAATAAGCTGACCAGCAGCCACGTTGACCGCGCCACCCACACCCCCGCCTACAAAGAGACTTCGGTCCACATGACTCTCCTCGAAGATGGTAAGAATCCGCTTCCGCGCACCAACTTCCGCTACGGCAATCGCACGCCGCTGCCCGGTATTGAGATTGAAAAGAAGTGGGCTGGAGCCGGCTATCGCCTTCCCGGCACCTCGGTCGGCGACAAACTCGTCCAGATAAAGTCCACCACCGTCTAACTCCATCTCCGATTTGTCCTTCTGAGCGAAGCGGAGAAATCCCCCATTTCGCCTTTCACAACGGAGCGAAGCGACGTACGTTCGAAGCACCGGTCGCGTAGCCCTCAAGGAGCTCCACCATGGCCAATCCGCTATCCTTCAACCCGAAACCGGTCGACCCCAGACTGGAGCTCAAGCGCCGCCTCGAAGCCGCGCCCATCCAGCACGGGGAAGCCATGCTCGTCGCCTGGGACCTCCTCCAGACCGCCCACGACGAGGGCCTACTCGACCTCATCCACGGCCTCGTCGGCGCCAAAGACATCATCGCCGGCAAGCTCGCCGAGTACGGCCGCCTTCCCGAGGGCGTCGCCGCGATCCGCAACCTCATGGGCCTTGCCAAGCTGCTCACCGTCATCGACCCTGACGTCCTGCTCGCCCTCACAAAAGCCTTCGACGCCGCCTCGTCGCTCCATCAGCAGGAGTACAACCCGCCCGGCCTCTTCACCCTCGCTCGCCGCGCCGTCAGCTCCGACAGCCGCCGTGCTCTCTCCCTTCTGACCCTCGTCCTCGGCGAAGTTGGCCGCAGCCTCAACACCGGCGAGCACAACCAGGGCCGCGTCGACCCCATTGAGCCCCTCGCCGCTGACTAGCCTTCTTCCGCCTTTGATTGTCATTCCGACTGAACCATAGCGAGGTGGAGGAACCTGCCGCGCGACGGAACGCGCACAGCTGCCAGGAGCACTCGCCCAACCGCAGCATGCTCCCCTCATCTGCCTATGCTTCAATAACTCATGCCCGAACCGTTCCAGATTGGCCCGGTCACCATCGGCGGTCCAGACCTCTTCCTCATCGCTGGCCCCTGCGTCATCGAATCCGAAGGGCACGCCCGCACCATGGCTGCCGCCATCTCCACGATCACCACCCGCCTTGGCATCCCGTACCTCTTCAAAGCTAGCTACGACAAAGCCAATCGCACCTCCATCTCGAGCTTCCGCGGCCCCGGCCTCGTCGAAGGCGCGCGCATCCTCCGCGCCATCGCGCTTGATACCGGCCTGCCCGTCCTCACCGACGTCCACACTCCCGACGACTGCGCCCGGCTTTCGGACGCTCTCGGCCCGGACGTGACGGCCATGCTGCAGATCCCTGCCTTCCTTTGCCGCCAGACCGATCTTCTGGTCGCGGCCGCCCACACCGGCCGCCCCGTCAACATCAAGAAAGGCCAGTTCGTCGCTCCGCCTGACATGCAATATGCCGTGACCAAGGTCCGCGACTCCGGCAATGGGCAGGTCTCGCTCACCGAACGCGGCGCTTCCTTCGGGTACAACAATCTCGTCGTCGACATGCGCTCACTGCCTACCATGCGCGCCTTTGCCCCCGTCATCTTCGACGCCACTCACTCCGTCCAGACCCCGTCCGCCGCCAACGGCGTCTCCGGTGGTCAGCCCGAGTTCATCCCCGTGCTAGCCCGAGCGGCTGTAGCAACAGGCGTTGACGGCCTGTTTCTCGAGGTGCACAACGACCCGGCGCACGCCAAGTCCGATGGCGCCAACGCCCTTCCGCTCGACCGCCTCGAAGCCACCCTCGAGCAGCTGCTCCGCCTTCACTCCGCTCTCGGCTAGGCCGCGGCGCCGCCACCCGCCGCCGGCTCCAGACCATTTCCCGCCACCACGCCGCGGCTCGTCACCACTACGGAATCCCGGAACACTTTTGCCGCGTACATCTCGGTGTCGGCGGCCTTCAGCATCGCCTGCACCGTCAGGCCGTCTTCCGGAAACGTTGCCAACCCGAAGCTGCCCGATAGCCGCAATGCCAGTTGCGCCCCTTCAAGAAACGCGGCCTCGCGCAACGCTCCATGAAGGCGCACCGTCGCGTTGCAGGCACTCTCCTTGCCCACGCCCGGCAGAAGCACCACAAACTCATCCCCGCCATAGCGAAACGAGCTCGTCTCCGGGCCCATCTCACGCCGCATCAGGTTGCCGACCTCGGCCAGCAGCCGGCTGCCGATCAGATGTCCGTGGGTGTCATTGACCTGCTTGAAGCGATCCAGATCGATGAACAGCAGGCTGAACACCTGCCGTTGCGCCACCAGCTCATCGAGCATCGTGTAGAGATGCCGCGCGTTAAACAGCCCCGTACAGTCATCCGTGATGGTCAACTCCTGGATCAGCATCACCGACCGGTTGTTCTTGATCGCGATTGCGGCATAGTCACACAGGATCCGCAGGAATGAGATCGAGTACTCGCTTAACAGATCCAGCTTGCTGTTCAAGAGCTGGATCACTCCAAGCGTCTTCCCGGCCGAGCGCACCGGAACGCACGCAATCGACTGGATGTTTAGCTCCGGATGCGCCCTTGTAAAGGCCGACCACTTTGGATCAAGCGCTACATCCGGCACAATTAGCGGATTGCCAGTCGCCGCCACCCAACCGGCGACCCCCTCGCCCATCGGTACCTTCAGACCCTTCAACGTCTCCTGGTTTTCGCCGACGGCAATCGCGTAGTACAGTTCCGCTTCGTCATCGCTTACCAGCAGCATAGACCACCGCTCCGGCCCGAAAAACCCTGCCATCTTATTCATGATGGCGCCCAGGATCTCTTCAAGCTCGAGCGATGCGGTTACCGCTCGCGCCACATCGTGAAACACCCGCAGATGATCCATCTGCCGGCTGTCGATGACTTCGTACTGGCGCCGTTCCTTCACGAGTGCTCTCCTCGAGCAAAACTCACCATGGACAAACGCGGCGTGGTGCCTAGAGCCACTTCCTCATTTATCCGCCGATATGCACCATACTCCGCGACGGCTTCTCAAAACCAAGTTCGCCAATATGGTGTCGTGCCTCTTTTCGCGAGATCACCTGTCGTATATACGAGTCTAGATCGTCCACGGTTCCACCTCGCGCGAGAAGTCCGTACAAATCATGGTCGCTCTGCGAAAACAAACAGGTTCGTATTTTTCCGTCCGATGTCAGTCGGACCCGGCTGCAGTGGCCGCAGAACGGACGGCTCACCGGCGCGATTACGCCGATTTCGCCTAAACCATCCTCAAAGGTGAAGCGTCGCGCCGTCTCACTCGCTGCGTTTGCCGGCAACTCGACCAGCCCCCGCACCGCGCTCAGCCGTGCCAGGATCTCATCCATGGTCACAACCTTTTCACGGGACCAGCTGCGATCCTCCTCAAGCGGCATCCATTCGATGAACCGGACGATGACGCCCTCACGCCGTGAGAACTCCGCAAATGCCTCAATCTGGCCGTCGTTGAAGCCTCGCAGCAGCACACAGTTGATCTTTACCGGTCCCAGACCGGCTGCCTGCGCCGCTCGCACACCGGCCAAAACCTTCTCATAGCTGCGTGGCACCCGCGTGATCGCCGCAAACGTCTCCGGCTCGACCGCGTCCATGCTGACCGTTACCCGCGTCAGGCCAGCCAGCGCCAGCGGCTCGGCTAGGCCGCTCAGCAGATGTCCATTCGTCGTCATAGCCAGGTCAAGCGGCTTTCCCTGGCCCTCGTCCAGCGCATCACCTGCCGGGGTCCAGGCTGTCCGCATCCGGCTCAGCTCAGCCACCATCTCTACCAACCCGGATCGGAGCAGAGGCTCCCCACCCGTCAGCCGCACCTTCTCGATTCCCAGGGCTACAAAACGTTCAATCATCCGTACATACGCGGCGATCGGCAGTTCGGTGAACTGCGCGCCCTCATTGCCGGTTCGGCAGTACACACACCGGTAGTTGCATCGATCCGTGACCGACACCCGCAGATCCGTGATCGCCCGGCCATGACTGTCTCGAAGCCGGCCTGAGAGAGCGGTTGACTCGATGGCGCGCGCCTGCCCTAAGCCAGCAATTGAAACCAACTTCGGAAGCTCTAGGGTGACTGACGCCATGCGTCCTCTTCCTGCAACATCGGATCAGCCAGAACCGTTCCCAATACGCCTAGAACATCCTGTCTTTCTATAAGATGCAGCAAAGCCGCGGACGTTACAATCCGCGGCTTCAGTAGCACATCACCATACTGCTGCGAGCGACACTCGCAGCGGGCTACCGGCTAGTAGCTGAGGAACTCGTTTGATCCGCGCTTCAGCCGAATTCCCAACAACCCGGTTACCGCGGCAACCGCGAACGTAAACGCATTAAGATACGCGACCGGGTGCGCCCAACCTGGCGAGTACGTCAGATCCTGCCCTGTCCATAAAGTCAGCAGCGTCGAAATAATCAGGAACTGAAAGCAAATTACCAGCATTAACTGCCCACGCCGGCGACGCCGATCCAGAATCTCCACTTGGTCCGGTGTTAGCGTGCGTTCTTCAATCGGAAGCAATGTGTTTGCCATGCGTTTACCCCAGATATCCCGTTCAATGCGCCCCATATTGCAACGCTTCTATGTATTACACCACAACGGTTCTCGCCAGCGAACAGGGCTCTAAGGATCGACGGAACGCCCTTTCAGGCCGCGTCGACGATCCTTACAAAAAGGCCACAGACTGAATCCCTGCCACGTCAAAGCGTTTACGGCACCTGATGTTTTTGCAACCCACGACATCGTCCCGTCGCACCATATAGCTCTGCGCCTTGGCAAACCGTGCCCGGTCGCGCTCGTCTGCGCCGCGTGGCAGCTGCGTCCGTTTTCGCCGAACCAGCCACCCTACCTCATACTCGTTCTGTTCCCGGCAGTGCGGACAGGTCATCATGTGCTTCCGCTGCTCCGGCCGTTCCTCGAAAAAGTCTCGTTCTTCCATGATCCATCCTCCTCTCACGCCACAAACGTCAGCGCCTCGCCTGCATCTGCAAGACTAGTGCATCTGCAGTCGAGTTACCATGGCTCCGGCGCGCTGCTCAACCGCCAGCATGAGCTATGACAAAATCAAAGAAGAAGCTCTTTTCAAAGGTCCAGGCCGTCAAAGCTACAGCCCGGGCCAGCGTCGGCATGCCGCCACCGGAACGTATCCTGCCGGACCCCAAGAAGAAGCGCGCTACCACCCGCTCCAAAGCAACCCTCGCGCAGCTTCTCACTCCCGATGTCCAAGAAGGAGATCCACGGTGATCGCCACACTTCGCTCGTCTCGCCTCGCTCTCGCCGCCCTGGCCCTCATCACTGCCTCTGTCTGCCTTCCCGCGCAGAATATCGACGTCAACAAAGACAATCGCACCGTCACCGTTACGGCCACCGAGCACGTCACCGTCACGGCTGATGTCGCTACCGTCCACATCGGCTACATCACCTACGGCCGTGATCGCGACACCACCTACTCAAACGCAACCAAGCTCTCAAACGGCATCATCCAGGCCCTCACCTCCTCCGGTGTCCCCGCAGACTCTATCGAGAGCGACAACCAGTCTATTGAGCCCACGCAGAACTTTCAGGTGGAGCGCCTCTCACCCGCCGAGGCCGCCAATCGCAAGTACCAGGTCCAGCAGTCCTGGCTCGTCCGCTCTGCCGCCACAAACGCCGCCAAGCTCCTCGACACCGCCGTTCTCGCCGGAGCCAACCAGTCCGGACAGATCGACTGGTCACTCAAAGATGAATCCGCCTCCACGGCTGCCGCTGCCTCACGCGCCATCCAGCACGCCCACCGCGTCGCCATCCAGATGGTCTCCGGCTTCGGCGGCAAGGTCGGCGCCCTCCTCTATGCGTCAAACGAGAGCGAGTCCTCGACCGTCCGCCCTGTTCCCATGATGGCGATGCACAAGGCCGCCAACGAAAACGAGCCGCTCGCCATCAGTCCCCGCCGCATCGAGCGCTCCGTTACCGTCCGCGCCATCTTCGCCATCGAGTAGCGAACCGCCCGTCGCCCGTCGATGCCTGGCTACGCAGCCGGCTCCGCCTCAAAATAGAGGTACTTCCGCCATGCGGCGTCAGCCGAGCCAATCATCCGCATAATGTGTCGCGACGTATGCAGGCTGAAGGGCCGCGGCTCCCGCAGCAGCTTCATATCGCTCAACTCATGCAGCAGCTGGTTGCCCTTACGACGATTGCAGTCATGGCAGCAGGCCACCAGGTTTTCCCACGTGGAAAGTCCACCACGTGACCGGGGCAGCACGTGGTCGAGCGTCAGCTCTCCGGCGGTAAGCACCACCTGGCAGTACTGGCACATGTTGCGGTCGCGCAGAAGGATGTTCTTGCGGGAGAGGGCTCGCGTCTGGTGCGGAATGCGGCGGTACTCCAGCAGACGAATCACGCTCGGCATGGCGATGCGCAGGGTCTGCGCGTGCATCGTCGCCCCTTGCTCTTCCTCCGTACGCGCGACTCCCTTGAGAACCAGCACCAGCGCCCGTCGCGCGCCGCAGATGTTGATCGGCTCATAGCTCGCGTTCAGCACCAGCACAGGCGTCTGCATGGCGGGCTGGCGAAACACCCCGGCCCGCACCTCAAGTTCTGTAACGACTGGTGCGCCCGCACCCTTTCCATGGCCCGCATGTCTGCCGCCTGAAGCTACCCTGCTACCCGATCGTGCCTTACGAGGTTTACCCGCCTGCATGCGTCATGCCCTCCGGTGTGAAGCTGTTAAGAAGCTGTCGGCCGTGCCGGCTGCACTGGTCCGCGGCGGCGCCTCCCAAAGCGCGACCGTCTCGGTCTGGGCTCGGGAAAGCGTTGCGATAAAGATGTGTCGTGCACCGGCGCGGCGCAAGACGGAAGCGCAGGCCCGGGCAGTCGCGCCCGTCGTGTAGATATCGTCGACGATCACCACATCCCGATCCACCACGCGAGCCGGATCTACCACCGCGAAGGCCCCCCGCACATTCTCACGACGCTGGCGCGGATTCAAGCCAAACTGGCTCTCGGTCTGCCGCATGCGCGTCAACACGCCGCCGATCATGCGTAGACGCAGCGCCGAATGTGTTTGCGAGAGCTGGTCCAGAGCATGGCTGGCCAACAGCTCAGCCTGATTGAAGCCACGCTCCCGAGCCTTGTGGCGGAAGAGCGGCACAGCCATGACCAGGGTCTCAGCTGTCGCGTCCAGCTCGGGCGCCAGCTCCGCGATCGCCTGCGCCAGCAACACGCCAAGCGGCTTTGCGGCCGCGCGCAGGCCATCGAACTTCAGCAGACCGATCAGCTCACGCAGCTCACCCGCATACACGCCGAAGGCAACCGCCCGCGCGAACCCCGGCGGCGCCAGGCGACATGGCGTACAGACCTGCTCGGCCAGGCCACGGGCGGCAACAAAGCGTTCACTCTCAAACCCGAGCGCCTCTCCGCAGATGCGGCACAACGCCCCCGGGTGCGTCTCCGTCTGCGGCTTCAAGGCGGCACGGCAGGGTTCACACACAGGAAGTGTCGCCGACCGCAAGAGCGGCGACGCGCAAATACGGCAATCTCCGGGAAAAAGAGTTGCGAGCAGATCATCGAAGACGCCACGTGCCACGCGACGCACTCCTTGCGGGCCGCGCATCTCCTCTAAAAACTGTACCGTTTCGCCTGATCTCAGCTCGTGCTTCGTCGAGCGCTGGGAAGCGCCCTGTCCGTCCGTTCCAGTCAGTCCGCCAGGCAGAGCCTCCGCGCACCTTCCGAGCGATCTGTCATTCGAGCTTTCGCTGAAGACTCACCCCACTCGCATGACGCTCCAGGCCTATGGCCGCGTCATTGCCCGAAGTCTAAGCGCTGGGAAGCCGGAGTGCAAGCCGGTGTGCAGAGATGCCTGCACTTCAGTCGCCGATCCCGCTGGTACACTCGCCTGCAGCCCACAAGCAACACCGCTAGCCGGCATCCCCGGAGCCGGCGCGACAGGAGCAGACCCCCCATGGCAACAGCCTCGCCCGGCAGTGCACGCGTGAAGCACAGCTTCAAGCCCTTTGTCGCCGCCACCGAGACACGGCCTGAGCTCTCGGTCCGCGCGCTGCTGCTGGGAGCCGTCTTTGGCGTGCTCTTCGGTGCAGTCACTGTCTATGTCGGCCTGCGCGCCGGTCTCACGGTCGCCGCCTCCATCCCCATCTCGGTGCTCTCGATCTCCATCCTGCGCGCCTTCGGCAAAGCCTCCATCCTCGAGAACAACATCGTCCAGACCACCGGCAACGCCGGCCAGTCCATCGCCTCGGGCGTCATCTTTACCTTGCCTGCCCTCGTCTTTCTTGGCTTTGACCTGGAGTCCACCCGCATCTTCGCACTTGCGCTCTTTGGCGGCTGGCTTGGCGTTCTCTTCATGATTCCCCTGCGCAGGCAGCTCATCGTCGACGAGCACGAAACCCTGCTCTACCCCGAAGGCACCGCCTGCGCGGACGTTCTCGAGGCCGGCGAACGCGGTGGCTCCTTTGCCTCGCGCGTCTTCTTCGGCCTGGGCTTCGGCAGCCTCTACACCCTCCTGCAGAACGAGAACCTCTTCGGCCTCTTCCCCTCGACCCCCGACTACCAGCCCGACTTCGGCACCCAGCACCTGCTCAAAGGTGCCGCCATCCGCGCGGATGTCACGCCGGAGTACCTTGGCGTGGGCTACATCATCGGCATCCGTGTCGCAGCCATTCTCTTGGCCGGCGGCGCCTTCTCCTGGTTGGTACTCATGCCGGCCATCTACTTCTTTGGCTCGCATCTGCCTGGCCCGCTCTACCCCGGCACCAGCCCTATCTCCGGCATGAGCCCGTCCGACCTTTGGAAGACCTACGTCCGTCCCATGGGCGCGGGCGCTGTCGCCGCGGCCGGCCTCATCACCCTCTGCCGTACCCTGCCCACCATCTTCGGCGCCGTAACCACCGGCATTCGCACCGCCGTCGCTCGGCGCCGCGGCAGTCTCCCCGCAGGCGCTGCGTTCAGCGCACCCAAACGCACCGAGCACGATCTTCCGCCCGCCATCGTGCTCGGGGGATCAGCTCTCTTGATCGTGCTGCTTTGGGTCTTCCTTGAGTTTCACCCCGTCCCCGGCGCTCAGGTCGGCGCCCTTGCCAACCTCGCCGCCAGCCTGCTCGTCGTGGTCTTCGGCTTCCTCTTCGTCACCGTCAGCGCCCGCATCGTCGGCATCGTCGGGTCGAGCGCCAGCCCCGTCTCCGGCATGACCATCGCCACCCTCATGGCCACCGCCGCCATCTTCCTGGTCAAGGGCTGGACCGCCCCCGCCTTTGGCGCGCTCGCCATCACGATCGGCGGCATCGTCTGCATCGCCGCCTCAAACGCCGGCGATACCGCGCAGGACCTCAAAACCGGCTATCTCATCGGCGCCACGCCCTGGAAGCAGCAGCTCGCCATCATGATCGGCGTCATCGTCTCCGTCTTCTCGATCGGCGCGACCCTCAACGCCATGAATACCGGCCTCGAGATCTTTGAGCGACTGCCCCGCCCCATTCCCCTCTCGCTCAGCGCGCTGCCGACTGGTGTCGAAAACAAGGGCAGCTTTCCTCGCGACCACGTCCTGCTGACCAGCCGCACCGAGGCCGGCAGCCAGGGCGCCAGCCACAAGGAAGAGCTGCCCTCCGCCAGCAGCTATCTCCTGCTCAACGCCATCGGCGCGAGCACCCTTGAGGACGGCAAGTATCTCTACAACCCCACCACCAACGCGATCGAGGTGCAGTGGATCCAAGGCATCGGCTCCGAGAAGGCCGCAGCGCCGCAGGGCCGGCTCATGGCCACCGTCATCAACGGCATCCTCTCGCGCCGCCTTCCCTGGTCCCTGGTGCTTCTCGGGGTCGCTCTGGTCCTGGCGGTCGAGCTGCTCGGCGTCCGCTCGCTCACCTTCGCCGTCGGCGCCTATCTCTCGATCGCCACCACCCTCGCCATCTTCGTTGGCGGCTTCGCCCGCTGGATGGTCGATCGCGCGATGCTTCAGCATGCGGCCAAACAGCGCGCGGCCACGCACCAGGCATTCGCCGACCGCTGGTCGACAACCCGGTCCGCCTGGCTCGCCGGCTCGGGATCCTCCATCCCGGCCCCGCAGCAGCACACCGCCTTTCTCGCCGCTCATCCCGAACTGGTTCCCTTTCCCGGCTTCGACCCCACCAACCCCGACCACCTCGATCCCGCTACCGGCCTGCCTATCCCGACCGAGGTCACCCCCGCCCTCGATGCCGAAAGCGAGATCTCGCCCGGCTCCCTCTACGCCTCCGGGCTCATCGCCGCCGGCGGCATCGTCGGCCTGATCGGGGTCCTTGTGAAGCTCTACGAGAACTTCTTCGATCGCAACTTCCCCCGCTTCCACGAGACCAACCCGCTCCACCATGACTGGGTCAGCGTTCTCGCCTTCGCCGCTCTGGCGTACTCCCTCTACTTCTTCGCGCGCAAGCCGCTGGATAGCTGAACCTACCCTTCCTCTAGCCTGTGACGAAGCAAAACAATGCCGTCGGAGATGGAACTTGTCTTCTCTTTCCCGATTCGATTCTCTGAATTGCGGCTATTTTCTGCGTTCAGTCGCCTCGATGTAATGGCATCCGACGTGCTCTCTCCGTTGTGCGCCTGATCTGCAGGCCCTGAGGTCCCGATGGTCCAACCCCGTCCCAAGCACGCCGCCACCCCCGATCTCCTGCCTTGGCAGGCAGCCCTCATGGTCTTGTGTGTCACAGCAGCCGGTGTCTTCCATGAGCACCCCCAGTCTGTGCGCGGAACGCTTCAACCGTCCGAGATGCGATCAGAGCTCCACCGCGCCGCACATCCTGCTGATCTGCTCAACGCCACGCTCTGGAGCCGTCGCTAGCTCCCGCGCGTTGCGCTAGACGCATCGTTTCGATGCGTCGGCTATTCGGCTGCATGTCTTCGTTGCCGCTCCAGTTCGGCCCTGAAAGTGGCTTCATGCTCGGCCACCGCTCTCCGGTAGCCTTCCGGATCTACCCAGACCGCCGTCTCATTGCTCCCTGTACTCCGTCGTCGCGCAAGCTTCTCCCGCAGATCGAAGTACTCGCCATGCGCCCCTAGAAAGATGTCGCAGGGCAACGCCCGCAGCACCTCAAACCCATGCGCGAAGTCCTCTGCAATGCCCGGGTAGGATGCCTTCTGCTTCGGGGTATCCACCAGCCGATACTCAGAGAGAAGATTCCAGCTCCCCACAATCACGGCCTGTAGCGTGCGCCCGTGATCCCGCACCCGCATCGTCCATGTGGTGCAGCCGCGCGTATGACCAGCCGTTTTGTGCGCCACCAGCACCGCTCCACCCAGCCGCACCTCGTCTCCATCATGGAGCACGCGGTCTACCTTCGCCGGCGGGTAGTGGGTTCCATTCGCGAAGGCAAAGTCACGCCGGCCGCCGCTCTCAACGACCGGCACATCCCCATCCATCACCATGTACTGCGCGCCAGTGAGCTTCTTGATCGCCGCACTCCCGGCAGCATGATCGAAATGCGCATGGCTGATCAGCAGAATTCTGACATCCGTCATGCGAAACCCAAGCTGCTCGACACTGTGCTGGATTTGCGGCACGGAGCGCTCGAGGTTGGAGTTGATCAGGATGTCCCCCGCAGGCGTGACGACCAGGTACGCCGCCAGGCCCTGGCTCCCGACGTAATACAGGTTGTCGGCGATGCGGAAAGGCGCGATCGGCGTCGTCCACGCGCTGGGTGCCTCCGCCCAGCCGTGTTGCGTGGTTAACAGGAGCAGGCAGGCCGCCAACCCGGGGAAGACTCGAACCACGTTCCGGACCATGTTTGCTTTCTTCGCCACCCGCATCAGCCTACGCCTGTGTCGAAAGAAATCTACCGCTCAGCATACGAGAGACGACAGGCTTTTCCGCACCTCTCCAGTGCTAGGTCGTCGCGGTATGCAGCGTCGCCGTCTGAGACACTGGCACCAGCCATGGCCCTTACGCTTCCATCCCCTTTCTCAGCCCTCATCTTCGACTGCGACGGCACCCTGGTCGATACCGCGCCGGCCCATTACTACGCCATCACCGAGGCCCTGAAGGCCCAGGGCCACAGCATGGACCGTGCCTGGTACATGGCGCGCGCCGGCCTCACCCCCGACGCCCTGCTCGACGCCCAGGAGGCAGCCGTCGCCGCCATGGGCAAGATCCTCCCGCTTGATCGCTCCACCGTCTTCGCCACGTATAACGAATATTTCCGCGCCGGCCTGCCTTTGCTGCGCGAGGTTGAGGCCGTCGCCGCCCTTGCCCGCGAGTGGCACGGCCGCGTTCCGATGGCGGTCGCCTCGAACGGCCGCCTCGCCAACGTGCAGGCCAGCCTGCGCGCCACCGGCCTGCTGCCCCTGTTCGATCGCATCGTCAGCGCGGACGACGTCGCCCACGGCAAGCCCGCGCCCGACGTCTTCCTCGAGGCCGCCCGCCAGATGCACGTTCCGCCCGCAGCGTGCGTCGTGCTCGAGGACTCCGACGAAGGTCTCCGCGCCGCCCAAGCAGCCGGCATGCGCGCCATCGACGTTCGCGTCGCGTCATGACGGACACTCGCACTGTTGAGTGAACGCCATTCGCGTCGCAAACCCCTTGTAGAAGGGGCCGCTATGATGTCGAATCCCTGTTCGCGCTGATACCATATCCGGATGCCGTAGCGATCCCCGGCTGTGGCCCCGAGCCGCAGGGCGGATCGTCCCACTGCATCAAGGAGCCGTACGTTTATGAAGAGATCGTTTCTCCCGCTCGCCCTTCTGCTTCCGCTCACGATCCCCGCGCATGCCGACGACGCGTCCAAGCGCACCAAGATCATGGAGCTGCTCACCGTGCTGAAGGTCGATCAGGTCGGCAAGCAGATCGTCGATGGCGCCAACCAGCAGACCGACGCGCTTGGTCATCGCGAGTTCGGTGCTACCGAAACGCCAGATCAGCAGAAGAAGGTCGCGGATCTGCATCAGCAGGTCGTCACCCTCATCGGGCCCGCCGTCGATTGGAAGACCTTGCAGCCGGAGTTTGTCGCCGCCTACAACACCGCGTACACCGAACCCGAGATCGACGGAATTCTTTCGTTCTACAAGTCGCCCGCCGGCCAGGCCCTCTTGAACAAGGGACCCGAGATCGGCCAGAAGTCCAGCCAGATCGTCCAGACCCACATGTCCGCCGTGCAGCCGCAGCTGCGCGAACTCGTGCAGAACTTCGCCAAGAACAGCCAGCCCGCAGGCGCCGCACCGGCCGGCGGCTCTGCACCGTCGCAGCCACGCACGGCGCCCTCGCTCGGCTCGCCATCCTCCACCACGCCGCAGAGCACCACGACCCCGCAAAAGTAGCTCGTCTCTCCAGCGAGATCACAGGCGGTGCGCCCTCGAGAACCGAGGCGCGCCGTCTGCATCTGAAGACCGTATGACTTTGACCCCCGCGCGTCTCTGGTGGCAGGACGGCCTCATCTATCAGATCTATCCGCGGTCGTTTCAGGACGCCAGCGGCGACGGTGTCGGCGATCTTAACGGCATTCTTGCGCGCCTGGACTACCTTGTCGAGCTCGGCATCGACGCCATCTGGCTCTCGCCCATCTATCCCTCGCCCATGGCCGACTTTGGCT
Source organism: uncultured Acidobacteriaceae bacterium (assembly GCA_964235665.1). Taxonomy (GTDB): domain Bacteria; phylum Acidobacteriota; class Terriglobia; order Terriglobales; family Acidobacteriaceae; genus Edaphobacter. The sequence continues at coordinate 190,609 of CAXSAY010000001.1, read as the reverse complement.
ACGACGTCGCCAACTACACTGGCGTCGATCCCCTCTTCGGCACCCTCGCCGACATCGAACATCTGATCGCGGCGGCGCACGATCGTGGCCTCAAGCTCATCCTCGATTTCGTTCCCAATCACAGCTCCGACCAGCACCCCTGGTTTCTCGAGAGCCGCTCCAGCCGCACCAACCCGAAGCGCGACTGGTATCTCTGGCGCGATCCCGCTATCGACGGTGGCCCGCCCAACAACTGGATGAGCAACTTCGGAGGCCCCGCCTGGACCTTCGACCAGACCACCGGCCAGTTCTTCTATCACTCCTTCCTCACGGAGCAGCCCGACCTTAACTGGCGTAATCCTGAGGTCAAAGCCGCCATCTATGACGCCATGCGCTTCTGGCTCGATCGCGGTGTCGACGGCTTCCGCATGGATGTCATCTGGATGCTCATCAAGGACGACCAGTTCCGCCCCAACCCACCCAACCCCGACTGGCAGCCGGGCAAGAACAGCTTCGCGAGCGTTCTTCCGCTCTACACCGCCAATCGCCCTGAGACCCACGCCATCGTCGCCGAGATGCGCGAGGTCCTCGACGCCTACCCCGATCGCCTGCTCATCGGCGAGATCTATCTCCCGCTCGAAGAGCTCGTGACCTACTACGGCGCGCAGCCCATCGTCATCGACGGGAATGTAACCGATCCTGCAACACATAGCCCGCGCGGCGCGGACATGCCGTTCAACTTCCACCTGATCCTCTCGCCCTGGCGCGCGGACGTCCTCGCCGATCTCATCCGCCAGTACGAGTCGCTGCTGCCACCTGGCGCCTGGCCAAACTGGGTCCTCGGCAACCACGACCAGAAGCGCCTCGCCTCACGCCTTGGCGAAGGGCAGGCCCGCGTCGCCGCTTTGATCCTGCTCACGCTGCGCGGCACCCCCACGCTCTACTACGGCGACGAGCTTGGCATGCTCGACGGCCACATCGCGCCCGATCAGGTGCAGGACCCCGCCGAGAAGAACCAGCCCGGCATCGGCCAGGGCCGCGACCCAGAACGCACCCCCATGCTGTGGGACGCCACCACAAACGCCGGCTTCACTACCGGCACACCCTGGCTCCCCATCACCCCCGGCACCCCGGAGCAGCGCAGCGTCGCCGCCCAGACCGCGCAGCCACGCTCCATCCTCGCCCTCTATCGACGGCTCATCGCCCTCCGCCGCCACCATCCCGCCTTGCACGCCGGCACCATCACTGAGATTCGCGCCGAACGCGGCATCCTCCGCTACGAACGCCACAGCCCCATCGCCTCAGTCCCCGCCCGCTTGCTCGTCCTCGCCAACCTCACGGACGATCTTCAAACTACGCAGGTCCCACCCTCACGCGTTCTCCTCACCACGCTCCTTGATGGCGACGGCGCCGTCTCTACTGGCCCCTTCACCCTCGAGGCCGGCGAAGGGGTTCTGCTCGAAGTGCTTTAACGCAGATGGCCTGTCTAGTCCCCATCCGACCGGCGGATCCGCTCCTTGTTCGCCCGCACCAGCGCCAGAAAGTCCTGCTGCAGGATCCCCAGCGTCTCCGGATTCCACACCAGCGATACACCGACCCGCGCCGTCTCCGGCTCCAGACGCCGAAACACCACGCCGCGCGTCCGCAGATACCGCACGCCCGCCGGCACCAGCGCCACCCCTTCGCCGGACTCCACGAGCGTCAGCACGCCGGCCCACGTCGCCGACGAGTTCACAATCTCGGGAGAAAACCCCGCACTCGTGCACATACCCAGAATGTTATCGAACAGCGACGGCGTCACCCGCCGCTCACACAGCACAAACGGCTCAGCCGCGAGCTGCTCGAGCGAGATCGGTCCGCGCGCCAGCCGATGATCCGTCGGCAGCACGACCATGATCGGATCCTCATACAGCAGCTCCGCCTCGAGCACCCGGTCGTATGGCGGCAGCAGCGGCCGCGAAAAGCCCAGGTCGATCTTCCCCGCCATCAGCGCCTCCGGCTGCGAGAGCGCATCCATCTCATAAAGCGACACCCGCACCTGCGGATGCGAGCGCCGATACTCCCGAATGATGCGCGGAAAGAAAGCGCCCGCGCCCCACAGAAAGAAGCCGATCGACAGCGTTCCCAGCTTGCCCTCGAGCGACCTCTGCGTTACGTCCACCGCCCGCTCCGCCGCGAGCAGCGTCTTGCGGGCCTCCACCAGAAAGATCCCGCCCTGCGGCGTCAACCGCAGACCCCGTCCCTTTCGGTCCAGCAGCGCGCCCCCAACCTCATCCTCCAGATCCGTCATCTGCTCGCTGATCGTCGATTGCGACACATGCAGCTGCCGGCTCGCCTCGCTGAAGCTACCTGTATCGGCGATCGCGCAGAAGTAACGAAGATGACGAAGTTCCATGGCAACAGACTACGGCAGCTATCGGTAAAACCGTCCGAGTCGCTCGGAAATAACTGTGAAACCTTCGGCTTATTATTAGTGTCAGATAGAAGCAAGTGGCTTTGGCCACACATACGCTCAACCGAGGCCGCCCGCCATGTGGATCGTCAAGATCGCGCTCACGAGACCCTATACTTTTATCGTGCTCGCGATCCTGATCCTGATCGCGGCGCCCGTCGTCATCCATCAAACGCCCGTCGACATCTTCCCCAGCATTGACATTCCCGTCGTCTCGGTCGCCTGGCAGTACACCGGCCTGAACGCAGAAGAGCTCACCGGCCGTCTCACCACGCCCTACGAAAAAGCTCTCACCGTCCTCGTCGACAACGTCCAGCACCTGGAGTCCTACACTGTCGCCGGCCAGGTGATCATCCGCGTGTTCCTGCAGCCCGGCGCGAGCCTGGACACCGCGAACGCACAGGTCAGCGCCGCCTCCGAGTACCAGCTGCGCCAGCTGCCGCCCGGCATCCTTCCCCCGCAGATCATCAACTTCTCCGCCTCAAGCGTGCCCATCCTGCAGCTCGGTCTCTCGGGCTCCGGCCTCTCTGAGCAGCAACTCAACGATATCGGCCTCAACCTCGTTCGACCGCAGCTCATCACCGTTCCCGGCGCCGTCATCCCGAACCCCTACGGCGGCAAGCAGCGATCGATCATGGTCAACCTCGATCCCAAGCTGCTCCAGGCCAAGGGCCTCTCACCTGCCGACGTACTCAACGCACTTGGCCAACAGAATGTCGTGCAGCCCGGCGGCACCGCCAAGATCGGCATGGATGAGTACGACATTCACATCAACTCCGCGCCGATCTCGATCGAAGGTCTCGGCAACCTGCCCGTCCGCCAGATCGGCAACGCTACCATCTACGTCAAAGACGTTGCCTCCGTCACTGACGGTGCGATCCCTCAGACGAATATCGTCCGCCAGGATGGCAAGCGTGGCGTGCTCGTCAGCGTGCTCAAAAGCGGCTCCGCCTCGACCCTCGATGTCGTCGGCGGCATCCGCGGTCTCATCCCACGCATCCTGCTCACCACACCGCCAGGCCTCAAAGTCACCCCCATCGCCGACCAATCCGTCTTTGTGCGCGGCTCGGTCCAGGGCGTGATCCGCGAGGCCATCATCGCCGCCGTTCTCACCGGCCTCATGATCCTGCTCTTCCTCGGCAGTTGGCGGTCGACGATCATCATCGCCATCTCGATTCCGCTGTCCATTCTGACCTCGGTGATCCTCCTCGGCCTGCTCGGCAACACCATCAACATTCAGACCCTCGGCGGCCTCGCGCTCGCTGTTGGCATCCTCGTCGATGACGCCACCGTCACTATCGAAAATATCGAACGCTATCTCGAAGAGGGCCACGAGCTCAACGAAGGCATCCTCGAAGGCGCCGCACAGATCGCCGTCCCCGCCCTTGTCTCCACCCTTTGCATCTGCATCGTCTTCCTGCCGATGTTCTTTCTCACCGGTGTCTCGCGCTATCTCTTCGTGCCGCTTGCTGAAGCCGTCGTCTTCGCTATGCTCGCGTCCTACATCCTTTCGCGAACCCTCGTGCCGACCCTTGCGATGTATCTGCTGAAGGACCACAGCGGCCACGGCGCTCCGTCCAACGATCCCTTCTCGCGCTTTCAACGCGCCTTCAATCGCGGCTTTGAGCGCGTGCGCCTTGGCTACGGAAACCTCCTCGGCCGTCTCCTGGCCGCCCGCATGGTCTTCGTTCCCATCTTCATCGTGCTTTGCCTTACCACCTTCGCCTTGATTCCCTTTCTCGGTCGCAACTTCTTCCCCTCAACCGACAACGGCAGCTTCACCCTGCATCTGCGCGCTAAGAGCGGCACCCGGATTGAGGAGACTGCGCGCCTCTGTGACCTCGTCGAGCAGTCCATCCGCCGCACCGTTCCTGCCGCCGAGATGGACAACATCCTCGACAACATCGGCCTGCCCTACTCCACCCTCAACCTGCAGCACGCCACCTCCGGCCTTATCGGCTCAGGCGACGCCGACATCCTCGTCTCCCTCAAGGAAGACCATCACCCCACGGCAAACTACGTCCGCGAGATCCGAACGAAGCTCGTCAAAGAGTTTCCCGGCGTCACCTTCTACATGCTGCCGTCCGATATCGTCACCCAGATCCTCAACTTCGGTCTGCCCGCCCCCATTGACGTGCAGGTGGAAGGCACCGACGTCGAAGGCAATCGCAAAGTCGTCAACGCCATGTTGACTAAGCTCAAACAGGTTCCCGGCCTCGTCGATCTCCGCATACAGCAGCCCAACGACTATCCCGTTCTTGATGTCACCGTCGATCGCACCCGCTCCTCGCAGGGCGGCTACACCGAGCGCGACGTCGGCTCGAGCATGCTCAACATTCTTAGCGGCTCGACCCAGCTCAATCCGCAGTTCTATCTCAACCCGAAGAACGGCACGACCTACAACATCGTCGCGCAGACCCCTCAATACCAGATCCAGTCGCTGAACGATCTGAACAACATCCCCATTACCTCGCCCACAGCGCAGCGGCCAGAGATCCTCGCCGACGTCGCCAGCATCAGCCGCAACCACGAGGTGCAGGTCGTCAGCCACTACAACATCCGCACAACGCTCGACATCTACGGCAACGTGCAGGATCGTGATCTCGGCGCCGTCGAAAAGCAGATCAACGCGATCGTCAAAGACTCGGAAAAGCAACTGCCGCGCGGCAGCTTCGCCCACGTCCGCGGCCAGATCCAGACCATGGAAAGCTCCTACACCGGCCTGCTCGGTGGCCTTGCCTTCGCCATCGTGCTCGTCTATCTGCTCATCGTCGTCAACTTCCAGTCCTGGCTCGATCCCTTCATCATCATCACCGCGCTTCCCGCCGCGCTCGCCGGCATCGTGCTCTTCCTCTTCATCTCGCACACCACGCTCAGTGTCCCGGCACTTATGGGCGCCATCATGTGCATGGGCGTCGCTACCGCCAACTCCATCCTCGTCGTCTCCTTCGCCAAGGAACGCCTCGAAGCCACCGGCGATGCGCTTGCCTCCGCCCTGGAGGCTGGCGCTACCCGCTTTCGTCCTGTCTCGATGACCGCCCTCGCCATGATCATCGGCATGATTCCCATGGCTCTCGGCGTCGGCGATGGCGGCGAACAGAATGCGCCGCTCGGCCGCGCCGTCATCGGCGGCCTCATGCTCGCCACGATCGCTACCCTGCTCTTCGTCCCGGTTGTCTTCGGCCTCTTCCACGCCCGTCGGCAAGCCACCGCGACCGCCGTCGATCAGGCGGCCAAGCCCATCGCTACCAGAGCCTGATCCACTTTCGCCTTAGGAGATTTATGTCAAACCAACGCACCGCCACCATGACCTCCCCTGCTGTCGAGCGGGAACAGACCGCCGTCACGGTCAGGCGTGGCGTTCCTCGCGCGGTCTGGATCATCGTCGGCCTCCTCGCCGTCGTGCTGCTCGTCGTGATCGTTCTCGGTATTCTCAGCCGCACCGCGGCCGAGCACTCGCTCAAGCAGAAGACCGAAGCAGCCGCCATCCTGGACGTCGCCGTCATCCATCCTCTCGTCACCAGTACAGCGCCCGAGATCGCTCTGCCCGGCAACACGCAGGCCTACGTCGACACGCCCATCTACGCCCGCACCAACGGCTATCTGCGCAAGTGGTACTTCGACATCGGCGCGCACGTGAAAAAAGGCCAGCTCATGGCCACCATTGAAACGCCCGAGGTCGATCAGCAGCTGCAGGTCGCGGAGGCCGATCTCAAAAGCGCGCAGGCCAACCTCAACCTCGCCAAGACCACCTCCACCCGCTACGTCAACCTGCTGAAGCTCGACTCCGTCTCCCGGCAGGAGACCGATCAGGCCGTCAGCGACGAGGCCGCAAAGACCGCTGCCTTCGAAGCGTCAGAGGCCGCCGTTCGCCGTCTGGAGCAGCTCCAATCCTTCGAGCGCATCTACGCACCCTTCGATGGAATTGTAACCGCGCGCAATACAGATATCGGTGCCCTCATCGATGCCGGCTCCGGCTCCGCCCAGCCCCGCGATCTCTTCCGCCTCGCCTCCACCGGCCTCATCCGTGTCTTCGTCCCTGTGCCCGAGGCCTACGCGCCCGACATCGCCGACGGCGGCAAAGCCTACCTCACCCTCGACGAATTCCCGAACAAGCGCTTTGAAGGCACCATCACCCGCAACTCCTCCGCCATCGATCCCCTCTCGCGCACCCTTAACGTCGAAGTCGACGTGCCCAACGCGCAGGGCCTCGTCCTTCCCGGCGCCTACGTCTTTGTGCACTTCACCACGCCGATCCACGCCGACACCGTCTCCATCCCCGCCAACACTCTCCTCTTCCGTGCCCAGGGCATGCAGGTCGGCGTCGTTCGCAATGGCCATGTGCATCTGCTGCCCGTCACTATCGCGCATGACGCCGGCGCCACCGTCGAAATCCGCTCCGGTCTCAGCCCCTCCGATCGCGTCATCCTCGATCCCTCCGACTCGCTCGCCGAAGGCCAGGAGGTGCACATCACCGAGAAGAGCAAGGCAGGAGCCCAGTGAGCCTTACTCGCCGTGCCCTCGCACACGCCACATCGCTTCCTGTCCTTCTCCTCGCCGGCTGCATGGTCGGCCCGAAGTACAAGCCACCCACCGTGCAGGCGCCGCCTGCCTTCAAAGAGCCGCTGCCCGTCTACAAGGAAGACGGTCCGTGGCACACCGCCCAGCCAGCCGATGAGTTCAGTAAAGGCGATTGGTGGCTCACCTTCCACGACGTCGTCCTCAACCAGCTTGAGCCGCAGATCGCCTCCGCCAACCAGACCCTTCGCCAGGCTGACGCCAACCTCCAGTCCGCCCGCGCGCAGATCCGCATCAACCGCGCCGCCCTCTACCCCACCGTCGGCGCCGCGCCCTTTGCCGGCGGCGAGCGCCTCTCCGGAAACCGTCCGTACGCCAACACCATCCCTGCCGACAATGGCACCTCGGACTATCAGATTCCCGGCCAGCTAAATTGGGAGATCGATCTCTTCGGCCGCATTCGCCGCACCGTCAACATTGCCCGCGAAGAGACCCAGGCCTCCGCCGCCGACCTTGCCAACACCCAGCTCTCGCTGCAGGCCGAGCTCGCCACTGACTACTTCGAGCTCCGTGCCGCCGACGCGCAACGCAAGCTGCTCGTCGACACCGTCAACCAGTACCAGGACGCCGTCCGCGTCACCAACAATCGTTTCGTCGGCGGCGTCTCTGCCAAGTCCGACCTCACGCAGGCACAGACGCAGCTGCAGGCCGCCAAAGTTCTCGCCTCTGACATCGACGTCGCCCGCGCGCAGTTCGAGCATGCCATCGCCGTGCTCATCGGCAAGGCGCCCGCCGAGTTCTCGCTTCCCACCGTCCCGCTCAGCACCGCGCCGCCCGTCATCCCGCCCGGCCTTCCCTCTGAGCTGCTAGAGCGCCGGCCCGACATCGCTGCCGCCGAGCGCCGCACGGCAGAAGCCAACCAGCGCCTCGGCATCGCCCGCGCCGCCTTCTTCCCCACCCTCAATCTCGCCGGCTCGATCGGCTACGAGAGCATTGCCGCCTCCACCCTCTTCGCCGCAGACAGCTTCATCTACGCCGTCGGCCCCACCCTCTCACAGACCATCTACGAAAACGGCCGGCGCCGTGGCGCTACCGAGCAGGCCTTTGCAGACTTCAACGGCGCGACCGCCAACTACCGTCAGGTTTCGCTCACCGCCTACCAGCAGGTTGAAGACAACCTCGCCTCCTTGCGCATCCTCGCCGAGGAAGCCGAGCAGCAGCACCAGGCCGTCCTCGCCGCCCAGGAGTCAGAGCGCATCTTCAACAACCGCTACGCCGGCGGCGTCGACACCTACCTCCAGGTCATCACCGCCCAAACCCTCGCCCTCAACAACGAACGCAACGAGATCGATATCCTCCGCCGCCGTATGGACTCAAGCGTCCAGCTCATCCGCGCCCTCGGCGGCGGCTGGGACGTGACCCAGCTGCCAAAGAGCTAACTGCCACATGCGATATCCATGCAGCTGCCGCTCGCACTAAGCCGCGAACCGCACTTCGATCAAAGCGCAGCACACCGCTTGAAGTGATGCTCGTATTCCGTCTTGCTCCGCCGAGTGGCCGTGCCTTGGTAAGCTATCGGCCTTGAACTCACACGCTCTGCTAGCATGACCACCCATGGATGATCTCTCTCTGCGCGGTCGTCGTGACCTCCTCAAGCTAGGCTCCGCCGCCAGCCTCGTCGGCGCCACCTCTCTCGCCTTTGCCGCCGCGCCGCAGCACACCATTGCAGCCTCCCCCGCCGTCTTCGACGTCCGCACCTTCGGCGCTACCGGCAATGGCAAGTCCCTCGACACCCCCGCCATCAGCGCCGCCATCGAAGCCGCAGTGGCTGCTGGCGGCGGCACTGTCCTCTTTCCCGCCGGCACCTATCTCTGCTTTTCGATCCATCTCCGCAGCCGCGTTCATCTCGTGCTCTCACAGGGCGCCACCATCCTCGCCGCCGACTCCCCCAAACCCGGCGAGACCACCGGCCACAACGGCGGCACCTACGACGCCGCTGAGTCCAACGCACCATGGGAGGCCTTCCAGGACTTCGGCCACAACCACTGGCATAACTCGCTCCTCTGGGGCGAGAACCTCGCCGACCTCTCCATCACCGGTCCCGGCCTCATCGACGGGCGCGGCCTCAGCAACGGTCGCGGCGATCACGACCCCCTCAACAATCCCTTCCGCGCCGAACAGCCCGGTGTCGCCAACAAAGCCATCGCCCTCAAAAACTGCCGCAACGTCCTCTTTCGCGACCTCCGCATCCTGAAGGGCGGCCACTTCGGCCTGCTTCTCACTGGCGTCGACAATCTCACGGTCGACAACCTCCTCATCGACACCGATCGCGATGGCATGGACCTCGACTGCTGCCGCAACGCCCGCGTCTCCAACTGCACCGTCAACTCGCCCTGGGACGACGGCATCTGCCCCAAGTCCTCTTTCGCCCTCGGCTTCGCCCGCGCAACCGACAACCTCACCATTACCAACTGCTTCGTCACCGGCACCTACGAGCTCGGCAGCGTGCTCGATGGCACCTTCCGCAAGTTCCCCGCAGACGCCCCCGGCGCCTGGCGCACGGGCCGCATCAAGTGCGGCACCGAGTCCAACGGCGGCTTCCGCAACATCACGGTCACCAACTGCATCTTCGAGGGCTGTCAGGGCCTCGCGCTCGAGTCCGTCGACGGCGCCCTCATCGAAGACATCGCCATCGCCAACATCACCATGCGCGACATCGTCTCCGCCCCGCTCTTCTTCCGGCTCGGCGCCCGCCTGCGCGGCCCGAAAGACTCCACCCACCCCGGCACCCTGCGCCGCATCTCCGTCACCAATCTCACCTCATCGAACGCTGGCGCGCCTATCTCGTCGATCATCAGCGGCATCCCCGGCACCGTCATCGAAGACCTCCACCTCGCCAATCTTTATCTCCACCACTCCGGCGGCGCGACAGCCTCAGCAACCAACGAACTCGCCGAGCGCGAGGCCGCCTACCCCGAGCCCAACATGTTCGGCCCAACGCCCTCGCAGGGCCTCTTTCTGCGCCACGCCCGCCGCGTCAGTCTCAGCCACGTCGAGATCGCCGCCGCCGCGCCCGATCCTCGTCCCGCGCTCGTCCTCAGCAACGTCGACCGCCTTGACATCCTCGCCCTCACCGCGCCGTCTGCGCCCGCCATTGCCCTCCACACCGTCACCGATCTTCGCGTCCTGCTCAGCCGCGCCGCCAAAGACACCGTCCTCGCTAGCGCCGATCGACAGACACTCTAGTCACCTCCGAGAATCTTTCGTTGTCTCCCATCGTGCGCCGTGTTTTCATTCTCGGAACACACCGGCGCCGATCTGCGTAGCTTGTCGCAGACGAGCGAACCGGGAGCCTCGAAGGAGTTTGGCATGCAATACCATGTGGCACGGAACGGACAGGTCTACGGCCCCTACACCCTTGAAGATCTTCAGCGTTATGTTGCCTCAGGCAATGTTCTGCTCACTGACTCCGCCAGGACGGACGACTCGGCCGATTGGGTGCCAGTCGCCCAGCTGCTCGGCCATGCTCCAGGCGCCGCACCGTATGAATCCGTCACTGGCGCAACCGCCTCCGGCGCTGCGTCCGACTTCTCCGCCGCACCCACCGGCTACGCCAGCGCGATCGGCTTCCCTGACCCACCTAACCTTAGCTGGGGGCTGCTCTTGCTCTTCGGCCTGCTTACCTGCGGCGTCTTCACCGTCATCTACGACCTCATCCAGGCTTTCTGGTGGAAGCGCATCCTGCCCACCACCAAGGTCGTTCTTCTCTACGTCATCGCCTACGCCTTCCACTTCGTCAACGGGCTCAGCACCGGCGCAAACCTTAACGGCCTGCACCACGGCCGACTACCGCATAACCTGCTCGGCTCACTTGCCGGCATCGCCGGTTTCGTCATGATCCTGGTTGCCCGCTTCACCTTTCGTGGAGAGCTTGAGCAGCACTACAACGGTCCGGAGCCGGTCGGACTCAATCTCAGCGGAGTTATGACCTTCTTCTTCGGCGGCCTCTACTTCCAGTACCACTTCAACCGCATTAACGCGATCAAGCAGGGCATGCGCTACGCCGCCGGGGTGCCGCCACGCTAGCTCCGCCGCTCCTCAGGGCGCGCATTGCTTCTCCGCGTCGTGCAGCCGCATCGCCGTCCGCGCCTGATGCCGCGGCGCGTTTCGCGATCGCCGTTGTGGCAGGCACCATCGCCCTTCTCGCCGTCGCACCCTCGGGCGTTCCGTTCCTGCTGCCGCCCTGCCCTGTCCACCGCTATCTGCATCTGCTCTGCCCAGGCTGCGGCGGCACCCGCGCCTGCATCGCCCTGCTGCACGGCAACCTGAGAGAGGCCTGGCAGCACAACGCCTTTCTGCTGCTCCTGTCACCGCTTCTAGCGCTCCGTGGCGCCGTTGCCCTGTTTCGTCTCTGGCGCGGTCGCACGGACGCCTTTCCACCCATACCGGCTCCCGTACGCTACAGCCTCTTCGCGGCCTCCGCCCTCTTCACCATCGCTCGCAATCTGCCGCGCTAGCCTCACCCAGACACAACGAAGCCCCGACACATAGGCCGGGGCTTCGTTGTGTAGCAATCTTAGTTACAGTTACACAGTCGTCGCCACCGGCTCCGGCGTGCTCACCGAAGAGTTGGTCTTTACCGCATCGCCACCCTTGTTATCCATCGAGCCCGGCTTGCGAATGTCAATGCCGCCTTTGAAGAACGCGCCATCCTCAATCGAGATGCGTGCCGCGATCACATCGCCGGTCAGCGAGCCTTCGCTGCGAATGTCCACACGATCACTCGCCTGGCAGTTGCCGCGCACCTTGCCGAGCACCACGACCTCGCGCGCCACAATGTTCGCCGCGACCTGGCCATTGCGGCCCACGGTCACGCGATTTCCAGGCAGGTTGATCGCACCTTCCACCTTGCCGTCAATGTAAAGTGACTCGGATCCAGTCAGCTCGCCCTTCACGATCAGGCTCTTGCCGATCGTTGCCTGCTCGCCGGTCGCGGCCGGGGCACCTGCGCCTGCCGTCGTGGGGCCCGTTGGCGCTGGCGTGACCGGTCGTGCTGCATTTGCTTCAAATGTGCTCGGCGACGCCGCGGGGCGCACTGGCTCCGGTGTCGTAGGGGTCGTCGGAGTTCCGCTGCCGGGCTGATTCGGTTTCCACATAGCTCTTAGTGTCCTTTCCTGTCTCTTGCAAAAATGTTTTCCGCTCTCGTCGCGGCCCTGTCGCGGATCGTCCACGGGCCGCACTCATTCCTTCCACCATACTACCGGTGGGGGATTGCGCCACTTCCGTCAAGAACTATCTGGAGAGGAATCGAGGCAGGCTCCCACCCCCTCGCAAATCATTCACGCCGCCCGGAAACTTCCACCCGGAGCAACGAAAGATTTACGGAGCGTGCTCCCGAACCGCTCACAAACCCCACCAAAGTCGCATCACCGCCCACCCACTCCGGATCTACTCTGGACGTGCCACAACTCCGCGCCCAGAGGCCGCCATGCGCCTGCACCACCTTCTTCTCGCCCCTCTCGCCGTTCCCGCTCTTGCCGCCGCACCCAAGCCGCCCAAGGTCCACACCGTCACCTTCGGCCCCGTCCACAAAGTCCCCTACACCCCTGCCTTCAGCACGCCCGACTCGAAAGACGAGGACAGCTCCACCCTCAAGATCCGGCCGCTCTTCGTCGACAGTAAACAGAAGGAGTGGACCGTCGGCGAGCTCCACAATATCTCCGATCGATCTTTCACCATCCGCCGCGCGCTCCACATCAACGACGCCCTCCCGAACGACCCCGGCGACCGCTGGGTCTGGCAGCCCGCCTCCTGGATCGTTGTCGACCGAACCACCGGCCACATCACCGCGCTTCACCTGCCTGACTTCGACGCCGCCGTCTCCGACGCCGTCTGGTTCCGCGACTACGCCGCCTACTGCGGCACCGCCGCCGCCACCAGCCGCTCGAGCAAGTCCGAGGGCGTCGGCTCACTCGTCGCCGTCGTCGCGGAGGTCGGCAGCCGCAAAGCCGTCGCCCAGCGCCCGGTCGGCAAGTGGCCCCAACCCGAGCACGCCGGCCCCGTCTGCGCCACCGCCAAATGGCAGCGCCTGCCCATGCGCGCCACGCTCCAGCCCATCGCCGGCGACCCCGTCACCTTCGACGTCGTCGGCGCCACCTCCCTCATCGAAGAAGGCGACAACGACGACGAGTAAGCTCCGCTAAACTCACCTCGGAGCCCTGCCGTGCGCGAACTGGACAAAACCAACCTTGCCCTCAACGAAGACTGGTACGGCGACACCGCCGCCATCCCTTGTTACGCCTGCGGGAAGATCTTCGTTGTCTCGAAGATCCTCCATCGCAGAGGCCGCGCCTGCCCCGCCTGTGGCACCACCCGAGCCCTCATCGCGAAATCCCGCTGCCTCGTCACAGAATCCTGCGACCCATCTGACCTCAACCTCGTCAAAGCTGCAGGAGAGTAGATCCCATGCGCCTGCTTGTCGCCTTTCTTCTGCCGTGGCTTACCTTCTTCACCATCGGCCGCCCCATCGCCGGTGTCATCTGCCTCGTCCTCCAGCTCACCCTCCTCGGCTGGATCCCCGCCACCATCTGGGCCGTCTACGCCGTCGGCCAGTACGATACTGACCGGAAGATCCGCCGCATCGTCACCCGCACCAGCTAGCCCCACCCGGCACGTTTAGCCGACGCAAGCACCGTCCGCCACGCCAGACCCGTCGGCGTACCATCACTCCATGCCCACCGCCGAGCTCGACACCCTCCTCCACGACGCCGAGCTCGCCCACGGCCATCTCTGCGCCGGCCAGATCCTCGGCGTCCGCATGGCCGTCCTCGCCTGCCGCCTGCTCGACGTTCACGACCCGCGTTCGCGTCAAAGCCCCGACCGCAAACGACTCGTCACCTTCGTCGAGATCGATCGCTGCGCCACGGATGCCATCGCCGTCGTCACCGGTTGCCGTGTCGGTAAGCGAGCCCTCAAGCTCCGCGATTGGGGCAAGATGGCCGCCACCTTTCTCGACCTCGCCCGCCCCATTCCGCCCGCCGAAATGGATGGCCAGCCAGACCTCTTCCGCGCCCTCCGCCTCGTCGCCCTTGAGTCCTCGAAAGACCGCGCCCGCGAGCTCTTCCCCGCCAACGCCGACGGCACCCCCTTTTCCGATAAAAACCAGCAACAGATGCGCGCCTACCGCGACCTCCCCGACGCCGACCTCTTCGCCGCCCGCTGGGTCTCCGTCCACCTCCCGCCCTCCGAGTTCCCCGGCTTCCGCGGCGCCCGCGTCACCTGCTCGGTCTGTGGCGAAGGCATCAACTTCGACCGCTTCACCCTGACGCCTGACGGCGGCACCGACACCGCCAACGCCCTCTGTCGCGGCTGCGCTGACCCCGCCAGCCGCTACTACCAGCCCCTACCTGGCCCACAACCGACCCTCTAGGCGCCCCTTTCGGCCTCGAGTACTTCCGTGCGCCCCTCCGGTAGAACATTCTTGGCTCTCCCTCATATACTCCTCCCTCAGGAGCCCTCCCCCATGCCCCGAATCACATACCTTCCGGCCCTCCTCGTCTCGGCCGCCATCTTTCTTTCCAGCTGCTCGTCGTCCACCTCCACAGCTCCTGTCAGCACCCCGTCCCCCGTCGTCCCCACACCCACCCCGACGCCAACACCAGCCCCCACCGCCACCATCCCCGACGTCACCACCTTCCACTACGACAACACCCGCCAGGGCCTCAACGCGCAGGAGACCACCCTCACCCTCAGCAACGTCAACAGCACCAGCTTCGGCCTGCTCGGCAACTTCACCGTCGACGGCAAAGTCGACGCGCAGCCTCTCTTCGTCGCCAGCCTGCCCCTCGCGTCCGGCGCCGTCAACGCGCTCTTCGTCGCAACCGAGCACGACACCGTCTTCGCCCTGAACAGCAGCACCGGCGCCCAGCTCTGGAAGTCCTCCATCCTCCCCGCCGGCGAGACCACGTCCGACCCCCGCAGCTGCAACCAGATCACCCCCGAGATCGGCATCACCGCCACCCCTGTGATCGATCGCGCCGCCGGCACCCACGGCGCCATCTTCGTCGTCGGCATGAGCAAAGATGCCGCTGGCGCCTATCATCAGCGCCTCCACGCGCTTGATCTCCTCTCCGGCGCCGAGCTCCCCGGCAGCCCCACCGAGATCACCGCCACCTATCCCGGTAGCGGCGAAAACAGCTCGGGCGGCAACGTCGTCTTCAATCCCGCGCAGTACGCCGAGCGCGTCGGCCTCACCCTCGTGAACGGCACGGTGTATACCGCCTGGACCAGCCATTGCGACATCCAGCCCTACACCGGCTGGGTCATCGGCTTCAACGAAAAGACCCTCGCAGAGTCCACTGTGCTCAATCTCACCCCTAACGGCAGCGAAGGCGCTGTGTGGATGAGCGGCTACGGCCTAGCCGCCGATCCCGCCGGCGCTCTCTATCTGCTCGATGCCAACGGCTCCCTCGACCCCGGCTTCACCGCCACTGGCTTCCCCATGAGGAACGACTTCGGCAACGCCATCCTCAAGCTCTCCACCACCTCCGGCCTCGCCGTCACCGACTTCTGGGAGCCCTTCAACACCAACGCCGAGTCTGACGCCGACGTCGATCTCGGCTCCGGCGGCGCCATGCTCCTGCCCGATCTCACCGATAGCTCCGGCACCGTCCGCCATCTGCTCGTCGGCGCCGGCAAGGACCGCAACATCTACGTCGCCGACCGCGACAACCTCGGCAAGTTCAACGCCGCTGGCAACACCAACCTCTACCAGGAGCTCAGCAACGCCCTTCCCAATGGCGCCTGGTCCGGCCCGGCCTACTTCAATAACACTGTCTTCTACGGCGGCCAGAACGACGTTCTCCGCGCCTACACCATCACCGGCGCAAAGCTCTCCACCGCCCCCACCAGCCAGTCCGCCACCCCCTTCCCCTACCCCGGCGCCACACCCGCCGTCTCCGCCAACGGCACCACGAACGGCATCGTCTGGGCGCTTGAATCCTCCACCGCCGCGCCTGCCGTCCTCCACGCCTACGACGCCTCCAACCTCGCCCACGAGCTCTACAACAGCAACCAGGCCGCCAGCCATCGCGACGCCTTCGGCAACGGCAACAAATTCATAACCCCCATGATCGTCAACGGCCAGGTCTTCGTCGGCACCCCCAACAGCGTCGCCGTCTTCGGCCTGCTTCCCACCAAGTAACCGCAAGGGCACCGCTTCCCGGATCGTTCGCGAGCGAAGTGAAAGATCTCCGCCGGGAGCGGTGCCTTTTGTTGTCGTCCCGCAGGGACCTGCTTCTCCGCCGCCAACTCTTGTCTTGCCCTACGTTCACAACCTCGCCACGGGAGGAACGACTCCCCTTCCCACCAGCACCTACACCGCCGCCCCACTTAGCAACGCCTTGACCCGATCCGTACTCGCCCGCGACCACCCCGAGTTCGAGACCCACGCCAAGGCCAGCACCAGCATCCCGCAGGACATCATCCCCCACCAGATCGGGTGCGTCGCCTGCGTAAAATCCCCGCCGCCCTTTCGGCTCGTGCTCACCACTGTGCCCGCAAGCGCCACCCCCAGCGCCGCGCCCACCTGCCTCCCCGTCGAGGCAATCGCCGCCGCCACGCCCGCCTGCGCCAGCGGCATCCCCGCCACCGCACTGTTCGTAATCGCCGGGTTCACCATCCCCAGGCCCAGGCCAAACAGCGCATAGGCGACCAGCAACAGGCTTAGCGGCGTCGTTACACTCAGCTGCGTCAGCATCAACGTACTCAACAGAAAGCCCACCCCCGCAATCTGCAGCGACGGCCGCGTGCCATAACTGCCCACCAGCCTGCCCGAGAGCGGCGCCGACACCATCATCACCCCTGCCAGCGGCAGCGTGCACAGCCCCGTGTGCAGCGCCGAAAGCCCGCGCGCCTGCTGCAGATACAGCACATTGAGAAATAAAAATCCGGCAAACGAAGCAAACGCACACAGCGCCAGCAGTGCCGCGCTCGTAAACGGCACACTCTGAAAGAAGCGCAGATCCACCAGCGGATCCCGCCGCCGCGGCTCGTACACGAGCAGCCCCACCACGGCCGCCGCTGCCGTCCCAAACAGGCCCAGAATCAGCCCCGACATCCAGCCCGCCCGCGGTCCCTCGATCACGGCATAGGTCACCGTCGTCACACTCAGAAACACCAGCGCCTGGCCCACCGGATCAAACCGCCGTGCCCGCGCCGCCTTGGACTCCGGCACAAACTTCGCCGCCAGCGCAATCGCCGCCACACCGACCGGCAGATTGATCCAGAAGATCGAGCGCCACCCCACCGTCTGTGTTAACGCCCCGCCCAGCAACGGCCCCAGAGCCAGCGACACCCCCGCTACCGCGCCCCAGATCCCCACCGCTCGCGCCCGGTCCTTCGGCACCGGAAACACCGTCGCAATAATCGACAGCGCCACCGGGTTCAGCATCGAAGCGCCCAGCCCCTGCAGCGCCCGGTAAAACACCAGCTGTCCGATCGTGTGCGCCAGACTACATAGCAGCGACCCCGCCGAAAACAGCACCAGCCCGATCTGAAACACCCGTCGTCGCCCAAACCGGTCCGACATCGAGCCCGACAGCATCAGGAGCGTCGCCACCACCAGCGTGTACGCATCCACAATCCACTGCAGCTCCGACAACGTCGCATGAAGATCGTGCTGGATCGCCGGCAACGCCACGTTCACGATCGTCACATCCATGCCCACCAGCAGCAGGCTCAGGCAGCAGATCCCCAGCACCAGCCCCCGCCGCACTGGTGTCCCTCCATCTGTAGCTGTCGTACCGGGCGTGGTCGTGCCGGGCGCGGTCCTGCTGCGTGCCGCCTCAATCGATTCCATCCAGTTGGTTCCTCAGCGCTCCTGATGCGTGCCAGACTCGGAAGATTCTCCGCACCGCGTCTTTCACCGTGGAGCAAAGCGACGTAAGACTCGCACCCATCCGCAAGCTCATCCACCCCACTCCCCGCAAATGCGATACCCTCAGACCCACCAACAATCACTCTGCAAGGTGAGCCCCAAAACCCCCATGGCATCGATCCCCGCCGCACGAGACCTCACGACCACCAGCGCCAACCAGTCCTATAAGCGCTTCCTCCTCCTCGTCGCCGGTCTCGGCGGTCTGCTCTATGGCGTCGACGTCGGCATCATCGGCGGTGCGCTTCCCTACCTCGAAGCGACCTCCGGCCTCTCCGCCGGCCAGCTCTCCGCCATCGTCGCCGCCGTCCTGCTCGGCAGCGTCTTCTCCACCCTCTTCGCCGGTATCCTTGCGGACTGGATGGGCCGCAAGCCCCTCATGATCCTCTCGGGCGTCACCTTCGTCCTCTCCATCCCGCTCATCTCGCTCTCGCACGGCTACGGCCCGCTGCTCTTCGGCCGCCTTCTGCAGGGCGTCTCCGGCGGCCTCATCGGCGTCGTCGTTCCGCTCTACCTCGCGGAGTGCCTCGCCGCTGCTAACCGCGGCCGAGGCACCGGCGTCTTCCAGTGGCTCTTGACCCTCGGCATCGTCGCCGCCGCCCTCATCGGCATCTACTACTCCTACCGCGTCACCGCCGTCGAGCACACCGGCACCGCCGCGGCCATCTTCGCCTTCAAAGATCAGGCCTGGCGCCGCATCTTCTGGGTCTCGCTTCCCCCTGGCATCCTCTTCGTCCTCGGTGGCTTCCTCGTCTCAGAGAGTCCTCGCTGGCTCTTCCGCAAAGGCCGCGTCGACGCCGCCCGCGCCGCCCTGCTCCGCTCCCGCTCTCCTGCCGAAGCCGATGGTGAGCTCGCCGAGATGCAAAGCATCGAAGACGAGAAACGGGTCGCGTCAAACGGCCACACCGCCATCGCCCTGCCCGCCACCCGCGACTCCCTCCTCCGCCGCAAGTACGTCATCCCTTTCCTGCTCGCCTGCGTCATCCTCGCCTGCAACACCGCCACCGGCATCAACTCCATCATCGGCTATAACACCTCCATCCTCCTGCAGTCCGGCCTCTCCGATCTCACCGCCCACTGGGGCTACGTCCTCTTCACCACCGTCAACTTCCTCTTCACCCTGCTCGGCCTCTCGCTCGTCGATAAAAAAGGTCGCCGCTTCCTCTTCATTCTCGGCACCTCCGGCATCCTCGCCTCTCTCCTCGTCACCGGCCTCCTCTTCGTCAGTGCCGAGCGCGCCACTACGGACGCCCGCGGCCCCATACAGGACTTCGTCGACACTGCCCTCAACCCCGCCGATCCCACCACCCTCAAGTTCTCCCCCGCCGTCGCCGCCCATCTCCTCATGGACGCCCCCGCCGCGCCCCGCCGCATCGACCCCGCCCATGCCTCGCTCTCCGTCATCTACACCTGCGGCGACTTCACCACCTCCACCACCCCCGTCCGCTCTGACTTCGCCCGCCCGGACGACCCCGCCGCCGCCCCCATCATCACCCTCTCCCGCACCGCCTGCCTGCCCTCAAACGCCACCGAGGCCCGCCTCGCTAACCCCTTTGCCAACCTCGATCGCTCCCGTGCCGCACCCCTCCGCATCCAGCGGGCCACCATCGCCGCTATCCCCTCTCCTGCCCACGGCTACCTCGTTGCCCTCTTCCTCTACCTCTTCATGGCCTCCTACGCCGTCGGCCCCGGCGTCTGCGTCTGGCTCGCCCTCTCCGAGCTCATGCCCACCCGCATCCGGTCGAACGGCATGTCCGTCGCCCTCGTCCTCAACCAGGCCGTCTCCACCCTCCTCGCCGGTATCTTTCTTCCCTTCGTCGCCAAACATGGCTACTCGCGCATGTTCTTCCTCTTCGCCGCCTTCACCCTCCTCTACTTCATCGTCACCACCCTCTTCTTCCCCGAAACCAAAGGCAAGACCCTCGAAGAGATCGAAGCCCACTTCGAACGCAGCTCCCTCAAGGCCTGATATGCCCATGCTGCCACCCGGCTACGCCCTCACCCCAATCACTCCCACGCCCGACGACTACCGCCGCCTTCGCGTCCTCGCCGGCCTCAGCGCCAAATCCGCCGAAGCCGCCGCCCGCGGCCTTCCCAACACCCTCTTCGCCGCCTCCATCCATCACGACGGCACCCTCGTCGGCATGGGCCGCGTCATCGGCGATAACGGCCTCTTCTTCGAGATCGTCGACATCGCCGTCGACCCCGCCCATCAAAAACGCGGCCTTGGTAAAGCCATCGTCGGCGCCCTCACCGACCATCTCCACCGCACTGCCCCCGCCACCGCCCACGTCACCCTCATCGCCGACGGCGAAGCCCATCGCCTCTACGCCCAGTTCGGCTTCAAACCCGTCGCCCCTGAATCCATGGGCATGGCCTTCCAACTCGACTGACGCCCATAGCGCAGCAACCACCAGGCGCAGTTCTTAGTTCTCATCCGAGGCGCAGCCGAGGAATCATTGCACTTCGCCTCCACCCACGGAGCGAAGCGACGTAGACAATAAAACGCCCAGGCAAAAAGCCCAGGCGCTCTCCTCATCCGCAACCAAACCTACCCCAAGGTCTTCTGCAGCCCCTGCACCATCTGCAGATGCTCCTTGATCATCGGCAGCGACGTCTCCGCCACCCCTTTGATCGCCGCGTTGGTGCCCGTCTCCACTTCCTTGCTGAAGTCCTGCACATCCTGCTCGTGATCCTTCACCATCCCGTTGACATACGCCTTATCGAACGCCGCCCCCTTCAGCGTCCGCAGCCGCACCGCCATCCGCTTTGCCTTCTCGCTTGAGGTGTCCGCATACTTCAGCGACTGTCCCTGCTCCACCCCGTGCAGCTTCGCCAACATGGTCGTGTGGTCGTCCACCATCTTCTGCGCGAACTGTTTCACCTGCTCGTTCCCGCTCTTCTTCAGCGCCATCTTCGCCGCGTCGATCATCCCATGACTCCCCTCGATCGCCGCCTTCAGAAACGTCTGGTCCGGCGTCCCCTCCGCCTGGTTCACCTTGCTGAGCGCATGGTTCTGCTCGCCTGAAGATGCCTTCGGCACCTGTCCCATGGCTCCCGTCGTTGCCATCACGCCGCCTAGCACCGCCGCCCATCCCATCCGCATCCACATTCCGCTCTCCCTAGTCATCCTCATACCCTGCCCTTCAGATCTCTCAAACATCTCGCGAGCTCAGCGCAGACAACAACGCCCGAGACCATCGCCTCGGGCGTCTCACATCCTTGGTCTTTCTTCTCTTACGACTTCATCGACTTCTGGATACCCTGAATCATCTGCAGATGATCCTGGATAATCGGCAGGCTCTTCTGCGCCGCATCCTTCGTTGGCTGGTCCTTGCCGGTGTTGATCTCAGCCGTAAAGTCCCGCACATCTTCCTTGTGGTCCTTCACCATGCCGTTCACATAGGCTTTGTCGAACTCCGACCCATTCAGGCCGTCCAGCTTCTTCGCCATCTTCTTGCCATCAGCCGTCGGTTCATCCTTGAACTTGACGTTCTCCTGCCCGGCCAGCGCATGCAGGTCGTCGAGCATTTTCTGGTGATCGTCGATCATCTTCTGCGCGTATTGCTTGACCTGATCGTTCTGGCTCTTTTGCAGCGCCATCTTCGACGCATCGATCTCGTTATAGTTTCCTGAGATCGCCTTGCTCACGAAAGCTTTATCACTTAGCACCGGAACGCCCACACCTGTATCACCCGCTGTGCTGCTGGTCGCACCCGCCGCCGTCGAAGGAGTCACACCAGTTCCCGAACCGCCGCTGCCCTGGTTCGGCGCCCCGGTCCCGTTCTGCGCCTGCATCGTTCCTGTCGCCAGTACCGCGCCTAGCATCAACATACATCCCATCGAAATACGCATCACGACACTCCTAAATTTCCTTTCTATGGGATGCATTCCTCCGAACCTGCAAACTTCCTGCTTCTTTTTTTGCCCGAGACTCCTTTTCACGTCACCAAATCCCGTCCGCCCAGCGCCGTTACCCGCCCGCCGCAGATCTCCCTGTCAT
Organism: uncultured Acidobacteriaceae bacterium; assembly: GCA_964235665.1. GTDB lineage: Bacteria > Acidobacteriota > Terriglobia > Terriglobales > Acidobacteriaceae > Edaphobacter. The sequence continues at coordinate 168,724 of CAXSAY010000001.1, read as the reverse complement.
CATTAGCTCGACCGATGCAAAGACGCCTGCCCTGAGCGCGTCAGCGGGCTCGCGCCATCCCGCCACCAATCTCCTCATTTACCATCACGACAGCAATGCCCGACCCATCCCCCCAGCAACAGCGTCCCCGTGTCCTCTCCGGCATGCGCCCCACCGGCCGCCTCCACCTCGGCAACTACATGGGAGCCCTCTACAACTGGGTCGCCCTGCAAAACGAGCTTCAAGGGCCTGCCGACCCCGATCCCGGCCAGCCAAAATACGACTGCTTCTTCTTCATCGCCGACTGGCACGCCCTCACCACCGACTACGCCGACCCCAGCCAGCTCAAACAAAACGTCTTCGAGATTGCTCTCGACTTCCTCGCCGCCGGACTCGATCCCGAACGCTCGACCATCTTCATCCAGTCCCACGTCCCCCAGCATGCCGAGCTCCACCTGCTCCTCAGCATGATCACCCCCGTCTCCTGGCTCGAACGAGTCCCTACCTACAAGGATCAGCAGGAGCAGCTCAAAGAGAAGGACCTCGCCACCTACGGCTTCCTCGGCTACCCCCTCCTTCAGTCCGCCGACATCCTCCTCTACCGCCCCCACTTCGTCCCCGTCGGCGCCGACCAGGTCGCCCACGTCGAGATCACCCGCGAAGTCGCCCGCCGCTTCAACTTTCTCTACACCGGCTCGAAAGCGCATCCGGTCAGCAGACGGGAGCAGAGCACCGCGATCCTTAACCTCAATGTCGAACTTGCTGATGAGTCTCTTGTTCACAGAAGCGACGGCAGCTTTGCTAAGCAGGCGTTAGAAGACGGCGAGCAGCCCCCATCAGAGTTGCTCCCTGAGCCACAGGCTCTCCTCACTCCATCCCCCAAGCTCCCCGGCACCGACGGCCGCAAGATGTCCAAGAGCTACGGCAACAGTATCCTGCTAACCGACTCGCGCGTACTTATCCTCGAGAAGATGCACGGGATGACCAACGGCGGTCAGCGTCCAACCCAGCATGATCCCGGTGATCCCGAGATCTGTCCGGTTGGCGATCTTCATCGTGTCTTCTCGAAGCCGTATGTCGACGAGCACATCCGAACCGGCTGCCGTACCGCAACCATCCGTTGCGACGAGTGCAAACAACTCGCAGGTCTCTCTATCATCGAGCACGTCGGCCCCATTCAGACCCGCCGGGAAGAGCTCGAAGGGAATCCGGACCTCGTTTGGAACATCCTCGAAGCCGGCGCTCGTCGCGCGTCGGCCACCGCGGAGGTCACTCTGAACGGCCTCCGAGCCGTCACAGGCCTCTCCCGCGATCGCTCCGGCGTCCGCTCCTATCGCAGTTACAAATCCGATCCCGAGCAGGTTCGCGACCTGACGCAATTCTCGGACTGGTGGCCGCTCAACCCGCTCATCCTCAATCGCAACCTGCGCGAGCTATGGGCCAAAAGTATTCGCCCCGTAACCGTCGAGGTCAAACCGGCAGGCGACGGCGTCTGGACTACTCGCATCAACCAACGCGTCTTCGTCGCGGCAGCCATCGAAGATCGGTCTCTCGCTTCGTGGACTTTTTCGATCAAGCCCAAGTCCTACGAGGTCGTCGTTCTTCTTTGCTGGGGAACTGACTTCCATCTTCTCGACTTCGTGCTGCCGCAAAAGCTCTTCGTCGCGCCATGGACCGCTGCAAAAAAAGCCGCCGGCAAACACGACATGGTCTTCACCGTGACCTACGACGGAGCCAAATACTTCCTCAACCTTCCCAATGCGCCTTCCATCGACCTCACCGGTACCGAAGCCGCCTATAAGATCATCTCGGACTGATAGACCGCCATGCCCGAAGTCGACCCTCAACTTAATCCCGAAACCGGCCCCGAACCTGGCGCAACCGCAGCCCCCGAAACCAACCTCGACCAAATCGCCGCAAAATCTCCCTTAACCTCCGCGAAACCCCGTCAGACCTCAGCGGAAAATGCTCCCTTTACGCTCGAATCTCCCGCCATCCCCCCGTCCAGCGAGCCCCGAAGACCCATCGGGAAGCCGTCCCCCGAAGAAGCCTCGCAATCCCCCTTCTCCGTCACCGTCGGCCTTGTCTACGACGGCCCTTTGGACCTCCTGCTCGACCTGATCCGCAAGCAAAATATAGACATCTACGACATCCCCATCGCCCGCATCACCGCCCAGTTCCTCGACTACACCCACCAGCTCAAGGGTCAGGACGTCGACGCCGCCGGCGAGTTCATCTACATGGCCTCGCTTCTTATCCACATCAAATCAAAGACGTTACTGCCACGCGATCCGTCTGACCTCCTCACCACTGACCCCGAAGATCCGCGTCGCGAGCTCGTCGAGCGCCTGCTCGAGCACGAGCGCTTCAAATCCGCCGCCCAGATGTTGCTGCAAAAGCAGCAGATCGAGGAAGCCACCTGGTCCCACCCCGGCATGCCCGCCTTCCTCAAGGATCTCCAGGCCGCCACTCCTGACCCAAACACGAACGGCAACATCGACCAGGAGATCGCAGCCGACACCGTCGATCTCGTCCGCGTCTTCGGAGACGTCCTCGCCCGCCTCCGCGCCCGCCCCGTCCTCAACGTCGATGAAGAGTCCGTCACCGTCGCGCAAATGATTGACTTCGTGAAGCGCAGGCTTCTTCTGGAGGACAAACCCATCAGCCTGCGCCGCCTCCTCGGCAACTCCCACACCGAGCGCGCCGTCATCTGTATGTTCCTCGCCATGCTGGAGTTAGTTCGCCTCCAGGCCGTTCTCCTCCACCAGCCCATCGTCCTCGGCGACATCCTGATCAAGAAAACCGACAACTTCGACGGAATCTTCGAAGACCAGGCCACCGCCCGTGATGACTGGAACTAACCTCCCTCCAAAGGAAGGATGTCCATGCGATTGAGCATCTTCGGCCTCGGCCTTCTTCTCACCGCCTCACACCTCCATACCCAGCAGCCCAGCAATCCCGCGCTCTCCCAAATGGCCGGCTGCACCCTCCAGGGACACACCTACACCTGTTCGAAAGCCGATCTTCAGCGCGCTCTAAGTCTCAGCAAAACAATCACCTACATCTCGCAGCCGGCTAACCACGCGTCGGACGCCGCTCTCACAGCCCTGATCAAAGACCTCGGCAAAGCGCCTGCCACCGGCGACACCCCCTCTGACCTCACCTTCATCCTTGAGCCCCTGCAGGAAGCCGGGGTTGAGGTCGGCCCGAACACCGTCGATCTCGCCCGGCTCCGCGTCTTTCTTCCCGGACTGTCCTCCGGCACGCCAGGTAAGTTGTTGTGGGTACAGACCTTTAATGGAGATGCCAGCATGGTTTGGCCAGCCATCGCCCGCGCCACCACACTTGCGCTACGAGATCAACTCCACTCTCACTAAACGAAGGAAGTCTCGAGGGGATGGCAAGAGATTCATCGTCTGTTCACACGTGTGTCGCAATCAACCGGTAGCGTTTTCTTACTCCCAGTTGGTAGATAGATCAGCGACAAGGCGGCCTTTGTGGCAACGACAGCACCTGTTTCACCCTCGATCCTCGAAGAGAAACTCAAGAAATCAAGCCCCGGCAAGATCGGTGCAGCTGCCTTCGGCGTCATGCTCGTCGGTGGCCTCCTTTATATCGTCACCAAGGTCTCGCATGACCTCTCCTCAGTCCATCAATCCTCCCTCTTCCCCTACTTCCTCCTTGGCTTAGCCCTCCTGATCGCTCTCGGCTTCGAGTTCGTCAACGGCTTCCACGATACCGCCAATGCCGTCGCCACCGTCATCTACACGCATTCGCTTGAGCCACACATCGCCGTGGTCTGGTCCGGCATGTGGAACTTCATCGGCGTCCTCACCAGCTCCGGCGCCGTCGCCTTTGCCATCGTCTCGCTCCTTCCCGTCGAGCTGATTCTCAAGGTCTCGCAGGGCTCCGGCTTCTCCATGGTCTTCGCCCTCCTGGTCGCCGCCATCCTGTGGAACCTCGCCACCTGGTATAAAGGCCTGCCCGCCTCGAGCTCGCACACCATGATCGGCTCCATCCTCGGCGTCGGTGTTGCCAACCAGCTCATGCAGGGCCGCTCCGGCCTCTCGGGCGTCGATTGGGAACAGGTCGTCAAGGTCTTCAAAGCTCTTCTCATCTCGCCCGTCGTCGGCTTCGTCTGCGCCGGCCTCGTCTTCTTCCTCTTCAAAGCTGTCGCCAAGGATCCGCGCCTCTACAAGGCTCCGGAAGGCACCGCGCCGCCGCCGTTCTACATCCGCGCCCTCCTGGTCCTCACCTGCACCGGCGTCTCCTTCGCCCACGGCTCAAACGACGGACAAAAGGGCATGGGCCTCATCATGCTCATCCTCGTCGGCACCGTCCCCACCGCCTACGCCCTCAACCACACCGTCGACCGCGGCTCCGTCACCACCTTCGCCGCTGTCTCCACACAGGTCGCAGGGGCCATCGGCAACTACGTCGAGCCCGGCACCACCGTGCAGGATGCCGGCCCCGAGCTTGAAAAGTTCGTCGCCGACAAGAAGTTCGAGCCCGGCGTCATGCTTGCCCTGCAGCAGATGGTCACCGACATCCGCAACGAAGCCGTCAGCTACGGCTCGCTCGGCAATGTCCCGCAGGATATGCAGGCCAACGTTCGCAACCAGATGTACCTCACCAGCGAGTCGCTTCGCCTCATGCCCAAGCTCGGTCCGAAGATGAACCCCGACGACATCAAGGTCATCTCCAACTACAAGGGCTTCCTCGATAAATCCACCAAGTTCATCCCGTCCTGGGTCAAGGTCGCGGTCGCCCTCGCCCTTGGTCTCGGCACCATGGTCGGCTGGAAGCGCATCGTCGTTACCGTCGGCGAGAAGATCGGCAAGACCCACCTGACCTACGCGCAAGGCGCCTCCGCCGAGCTCACCGCCATGTGCACCATCCTCGCCGCCGATGGCTACGGTCTGCCCGTCTCCACCACGCACGTTCTCAGCTCTGGCGTCGCCGGTACTATGGCGGCCAACCACAGCGGTCTGCAGCTTGAAACCATCCGCAACATCGCCGCCGCCTGGGTCTTCACGCTGCCGGCAGCAGCCCTGCTCTCCGGCTGTCTGTTCTGGGTCTTCAACATGATCAGCAAGTAAGTTCAGATCACATCAGCAAAGTGGGCCGAGAGATCAAGCGATCTCTCGGCCCTTTTCTCTCCCGATCAACCCTGCCTGCGCTTCGCTCCATCAATCGCCTGCCGCGTCGCATAGAACGCCGGCTTCGGACTGTAAACGTCGTCACTCACACCCAGCAGCAGCGGCCGTTGGGCGCGATCCGGATGCTTCGTCCGCTCTTTTTCCGTCTGGAGCCAGCTCTGCTGATCGGCCAGCCCCCACGCCAGCACCGCCTTCACGGTTTGCTCCTTCAGCACCGCCTCCAGGTAATGCTTGCACACCGTGGCTACATCACGATCCTGCTGTGCGACATCTTCGTCCGAAAGGCCATCGTCATTGACGTCGAGCTCCGTGATAAAGGTGTCGAGCTTGCGCTTGTGCAGCTTCTTCAGGAACTCGTGAACGCCCTCTCCCAGAAACGCGATGTCGCCCGTTCGAAGATGCGACTGAATCCCGACTGCCTGGATCGGAGCTCCCGCCGTCTGGAGCCGCTCTACCAAAGCCAGCACGGCCGCCCGCTTGCTCATCTCCTCCGGCGTGTCGTACTCGATCCCGTAGTCGTTGTACGTCAGGATCGCCCCCGGATCCGCCTCGCGCGCCGCACGGAATGCCACGTCAACATACTCCGGCCCGATCAGCTGAAACCACGGCGACACCCGCATCCCGTCCGGCCGCCCGTCCTTGATCCAGATCGCCTCATTCACCACATCCCAGCTGTGGATGCGTCCCTTGTACCGCCCAGCCACCGTGCGGATATGGTCCGTCAGTACCGCACGCGCGTTCTCTTTCGTCACCGTTCCGGCAAACCACTCCGGCAGGTTCTCGTGCCAGCACAGATTGTGTCCACGCACCTTCAGCGTGTGTTCCTCGGCAAAGGCCATCAGCGCGTCCGCCTGCTTGAAGTCAAAGGTCGTGGCCGTCGGCCGCAGCGCCGCCCACTTCATGCAGTTCTCCCCGACCACCGCGTTGAACTGCTCGGCAATTACCCGCCCATAGCTCGGTTGCTGGGCGAGCAGACCCATGTTCACGGCGCACCCGATCAGCAGCCCGCGTGCCTCGGCATGGGCCCGCAGCGAGCCGCGCCCGCCAGTCTCGATGCCGTTATCAGCGTCGCGGAGCTTCGCCGGGCTGGGCAGATCAAAGCCGTGGAGAGCAGGGCTTGAGCCGAGCGCCACGCCGGCACCGACGAGCAGACCTTGCCTCACGATCCTGCGCCGGCTGCCGTCCACCCTGCCCTGCACGTTCCTCTTCGTCACGTCCTCAACCCTCCCGTTGCTATGCTTATCCAAACGCTCTCACAGGATGGGTCCGCGGGAAATCCCCCGAACTCTCGAGAGAGAGTGGCTGAACCTGAACGAGCACGTCCCCTGAGGAGTCTGAGGCGGGTCGAGCCGCGCTTCTCGCGCGGCCTTGTCACCGCCACAAGTCGCGATGAGCCTGAAAGCCAAGATCGAAGCTGTCATCTACGCCGCCGAGGAGCCAGTCACGCTTCAGCAGCTGGTCAGCCTTCTCGGAGACGAGGCTCAACGAGAGCTGGACCACCTGGCAGCCGCGCAGCGGTCGTTGCCTCTGGGCCACTCCGCCGAGGCCGAAGATATCCCGCTGCCGAGCGAGCCCGAGCTCATGAACGAAGAGGTTCTGGCCATCGAGGAGCTGCTCGACCCAGACGACGAGGCGCCACCCGTGGCAGCCGAAGAGATCGCCGTGGCGGAGGATGAACCGGCCACTGTCCGACCAGACGTTCTCGCCGAACCACCTCTGGAAGCGGCGGAAGAGCCTGATGCACACCTTGCAGACCCCGGGCCTGCTCCGAAGCACGAAAAGCAGCTGGCCCGCGAAGCAAGAGAGCGTGAGCGCGCCGTGCGCGAGTACTTCCGTCGTCTGCTCGATGAGTTGACGCGCGACTACAGCACCGGCGATCGCGGACTCGAGATCCGCGAAGTTGCGAGCGGCTTTCGTCTCGCCACCAAGCCGGAGTACCACGACGCCGTACGCGGCTTCGCAAAGAGTCTCAAACCACCCCTCAAGCTCACCCTGCAGGCTCTGGAAACCCTCGCCGTCGTCGCCTACAAGCAGCCCATTACCGCACCAGAGGTCTCCGAGATCCGCGGCGTTGACTCGGGTGGCGTGCTCGGTAGTCTGATGGCACGCAAGCTCGTCACACCTGCAGGACGAAAGCAGGTAATCGGACGGCCCATTCTTTACAGGACGACAAAGGACTTCCTTTTACGCTTCGGCCTGAAAGATGTCGGCGAGCTGCCAAGCATCGAAGAGTTTGAGAAGATGGCCGGCGAACTGGCAGACAACGACGCCGCGCAGGAGGAGATCCCCATGCCTGATCCAGGCAACCAGTCCGAAGAAGCTGTCACAGACGCGAACCTCCGCGAACAAGAGGAAGCAACCGAACCCCAGGCCGACGGCGACAGCACACCAATCGACCAGGTCTCTGTCGATGGCCGGCTCTCCGGTCTCTCTCCCGCCTCTAGCGAGACTGACTCCGTGGACAGCTCTGCCGGGGAAGCAGCCATCCAGGATGACGAAGCGGCAACACGTCGCGAAGGCAAGGAGTAACCATGGCCGACAAGGATCTAACGCCGAATCCGCAAGACCCACGGGACAGCCCCGACTCCTCCCAGACCGAACAACCAGAGACGGTGGCTACGCCCGAAGGCGACAACGAGTACGCCCCGGATCAGCCGCTAAAGCCCGCGCCCGAAGGTCTGCAACGAACTCCGGCCATCGACACCAACAAGGTTTAGCCCAGGAAGTCTCGCTCTCCGTTACGGCCTCCCGCCTCGAATCGAACTAGTCGCACAAACGTCTAATAGAAAGCGATGGTTGAGTCGCGTGTGCAGATCTCATGCGCCGCTCTCGCCACCAGAAAAGCAGGAAGCACTATGAACAGCCCGACCATCATCAACGCCCGCGGCCAGGTAGTCGCCCAGGCAACGTCAACCCTTCTCAGCCGTGTGCTCGCCATCGCGTCGCTCGGTTTTCTCGTCACCGCAGTGGGCGTCTACTTCGCCCCACCGTTCTTCAGCGGCCCTATGTTCTGGGTCTGCGTCATCGCGAGTTTCGCTCTCATCTTCGGTGTGCGCGCCACCCGTGCCAACGCCGTTCTCTCCCTTAGCCTCTTTCTCGCACTCACCTTCGTCCTTGGGTTCGAGATCAGCCCATGGATGCGGATGCTGATCGGCTCCGGTCACTCGGGCGTCATCTTCAACGCCGCTCTCACAACCGGCGTCGGTATGGGCATGCTTGGCATCGGGGCGCAGTTCGCGACCTTCAACTATCGACGCGTCGGTGGCATCGCCTCGGCAGCCCTGCTTGGCCTGGTCGCCGTTGGCATCCTGTCGATGTTCTTCCACTTCATCCAGCCTGGCGTCTACTCCATTCTCACGTTGATCATCTTCAGCGTTCTGGTGGTTGTCGACTTCATGCGCATCCGCTCCGGCGGAGACGGCCAGACAGCTGTAGAACTCGCCCTCAGCATCTACCTCGACGGTCTTAATATCTTCCTCGCGCTCACCCGCCTCTTCCGCGGCGGCCGCGACTAAACAGCCTCAAGCTTGAAAACGATCGCTCGCCCTTCTCCATGACTTCCTTGGCGAAATGCGAGCGATCTTGCGTTCCGTACGCGATACTGGAGCTATGACGACCGCCCGAACCGCCCCGCCAGAACCTGCGCCATTCGGCGAACGCCTGCAAAAGATCCTCGCGCAGGCCGGCATCGCGTCTCGTCGCAAAGCCGAAGAGATCATCCTCGAAGGTCGCGTACAGGTCAACGGGCAGACCATCACAGAGCTGGGCACCAAAGCAGATCCCGCCAGAGATCATATCCGCGTCGATGGCAAGCTGCTGCAAGGTCCGGAGCAGAGCCGCTGGTTCATGGTCAACAAGCCACGCGGCTACGTCACTACCCTCTCTGATCCGCAGAAGCGCCCAACGGTGATCCAGCTTCTTGCCCAGCCAAAGGGTGCCAAACTCAAGCTTCCACGCCTCTACCCGGTCGGCCGGCTGGACTATCTCTCCGAAGGCCTGCTCCTGATGACCAACGACGGCGAGCTCGCCAACTCGCTCTCGAAAGCCGCCGCTGGCGTTCAGAAAACCTACCTCGTCAAAGTGTCTGGTTCGCCCACCGGCGAGGCCGTCGACCAGCTCCGGCGCGGCGTCATGATCGATCGCGGCCGTCTGGACGAGGTTCGTGCCGGCCGTCGCGATCGCGTCGTCACTCAACCGGCCGAGATCGAGCAGGTGCGCGGCGGCGACAACCCCTGGTTCCAGGTCACGCTGATCGAAGGCCGCAATCGGCAATTACGCAAGATGTTCGAAGAGATCGGTCACCACGTCGAGAAAATCCGCCGCATCGCCTACGGTGCGCTGCAGCTTGATGTGCCGGCCGGCGAGTTTCGTGAGTTGACCGAGGGTGAAGTGACTGCGCTCGGGCGAGCCGCTCGCGGCAAAAAAGTCGAACGCAAACGGACCTTGCCGGAGGCAGCCCAGCTGAAAAAGCCGGTTCCTCCCAGATCCGCACGCCGAAGCCCCGCACGCCGAAGTTCCGCCCACTGACCGTAGAAATTCGCTTGGCGTCCGGACGAGAGAGCAAGAGAGTCCTGGGTGATGCTTCTGCGCTTGACCGCACTGGAACAGCTGCGCCAAAATACTCCCGCGTTTAACAGACGGCGATGACGAACCAGCCCCGAAAGCATCCAACGAGGCAGATCGTACGGAACACGCAGCAAGGAGTATCACGCACAGTGGCAACGGAAAAGGCAGTCTTTGGAGCAGGTTGTTTTTGGGGAGTGGAAGCGCGCTTTGCAGAGATGAGCGGTGTTCTTGATACCGCGGTCGGTTATGAGGGTGGAACGCTCGATCATCCGACCTACAAGGAAGTGTGTACTGACCGAACCGGTCACGCCGAGGTCGTCCAGATAACCTTCGACCCAAGTCGCTTGGCCTTCGAAACGTTGCTCGATGCCTTCTTCGCCCTGCATGATCCAACCCAGCTCAACCGGCAAGGGCCGGATTGGGGATCACAGTACCGCAGCGTCGTCTTCGCCGAAACCGACGAGCAGGCTGCACAGGCCCGCAGAAAGATCGCCGAGTTGAACGCCAGCGGTACCTTTCGCAAGCCGATTGCCACCATCGTGGAGTCCGGCAGGACCTTCTGGAAAGCAGAGGAGTACCACCAGCGCTATCTGGAAAAACGCGGCATGACCTCGTGCCATATTTAGCTTCTTCGAACTCACTCGCGAGGCACCGCCGATCTCCCTCGGCACCTCGGGCCGCCGCCGCGCGAAGGGTGTCCTGCTACCATAGGCGAGGCCGGTGTGGGCGCTCTGTAGGAGAGGCCTCCGCCCTTCGCCCCACCCGAAATGCCGACGCCTCGCCTCGCCGATGACCACAAGCTGCTCCAGAATGCAGCCGTCGTCCCGGGTCCTGACGTTCTCGGCCCGCCTGAGATCCTGCCCGGTTCGCCCCTCACGGATCCGGAGTCGTCCACACCATCAAACGCTTCACCCGGTGTGCTTCGGCGCGTGGCCAACGTGCTTGGTCTCGATGCGGCAATCATCTTCACGGTGCTGGCCCGTGGCTGGTCGTCACTCGCCGGCCTGGTCACGCTCGCCCTCATCGCGCACTTCCTCTCTCCCGCTGAACAGGGGTACTACTACACCTTCTATCCGCTCGTAAATCTCCAGATCATCTTCGAGCTCGGCTTCTCCGTCGTGATTCTCCAGACGGCCAGCCATGAGGTTGCCCACCTGACCCTCTCGGGCGATGGCACCATCGCAGGTCCGCGCGTGCATGTGGCGCGGCTGGCGTCCACCTTGGCCAAGGCGGTGCGCTGGTACTCCGTGGCGGCCCTGGTCTTGCTGGCGGTGCTGCTGCCGGCGGGAGGCGTCTTCTTCTCCCGGCATGTCGCGCCCGGCGAGCCCGTTCATTGGCTCGGCCCTTGGATCGTCGCCGCCCTCGCTACCACCGCCACCTTCCAGATCGATCCCCTCTTCTCCTTTTTGGAAGGCTGCGGCTACGTGCCACAGATCGCCCGTGCGCGCTTGGCGCAGGCCGTTACTGGATCTCTGCTCGGCTGGTTGGCGCTCCGGCTGCACCATGGTCTGTTCGCTCCCGGCTGCATCATCGGCGGGCAGGCACTGGCTGGTACGGCGTTCGTCTTCACCCGGCGCAGGCTCCTGCAGTCCCTTCTTCGCATGCGGCTGGAGCCGCACGAGCGCGTAAGCTGGCGAACTGATATCTGGCCCTTTCAGTGGCGCATGGCCATCTCCTGGGTCTGCGGCTACTTCACCTTTCAGCTATTCACGCCTGTGCTCTTCGCACACGCGGGCGCGGTCGAAGCGGGTCGCATGGGCATGAGCCTGAACATCGCCGGCGCCCTCTCGACCATTGCAATCGCCTGGATGAACACCAAGGCCGCCCCATTCGGTCAGTTGATCGCCCGCCGCCACTTTTCGGAGCTTGACCGCAGCTTCCGCCGTGCCCTCACGCAGTCCACCGGCATCAACCTGCTGGGCGCGACGCTCGTCTTCCTCGCCGCTCTCATCCTCGCCGCGCATCACGTACCGCTTGCGGCGCGGCTGCTCGCGCCACTTCCCTTTGCCATGCTGCTTGCCGGCTCGATTGGCAACAACGTCGTCTCCGCCGAAGCCATGTACCTGCGCGCGCATAAACAGGAGAAATTCATGGTGAACTCCATCGTCGGCGCGCTCTATACCGCACCCATGGTCTGGCTGCTCGGGCGAAGCTTCGGCTCACTCGGCATCGCCAGCGGCTACCTGGCCGGCACCATCGTCATCGGTCTCGGCTTCGGTACCTACACCTTTCAGAAGTACCGGCGACAGTGGCATGCCTGACGCCCGGCCCCTTCTCTCCATCTGCATCCCCACCTTCAACCGCAGCCAGTACCTTGCCGCCCTGCTGGAGTGTCTGCATCCACAGCTTGCCAGCCAACCAGCCGGACAGGCCTTCGCCGAGCTCCTCATTTCAGACAACCACTCCACCGACGAAACCTCCATCCTCGTCGCAGGCTTTCAAGCCCGCGGTCTGCCGCTGCGCTACGTCCGGAACGAGACCAACCTTGGTGCGGACGCGAACTTTCTCCGCTGCCTTTCGCTCGCGGCCGGAAAGTACGTCTGGGTGCTCGGCGACGACGATCTCGTCATGCCCGGAGCCATCGCCTCCCTGCTGTCTCTGCTGTCGCAGGGCGAAATGCCGCTGCAGGCTGACACACCAGCAGAGCGAGACACGCTGACGCGAAGCAAAACGTCCGGCGACTTCGATCTGGTCTATCTCTCGTCCTTCGGCTTCACCGGAGCCTTCACCCCGCCACCCACCGCCTCGCTTGAGGATCGCTTCGGCCGCTTTGCGGAGATCGTCACCGACGGCCAGTACTTCCTTGAGAAGGTCAACGCCCTGATCGGCCTCATCAGCGTCGTCATCATCAACCGCGATCGCCTCGTGGCCACGCCGCACCCGCCTCTCACCGACCTCAACAACACCAACCTCATCCAGACCGGCTGGATCTTTCCCCTGCTGCACAACCGCTGTCGCGTCTTGTATGTCTGGCAACGGCTGCTCGGGTATCGCCACTTCAACTCAGGTGGCTGGGGCATCTGCGAGGTCTTCGGCATCCGGCTTGAGCGCATCGCACAGCTCTACTTTGCCGCCGAGCCCCGGCTGGCACGATCGCTCATGAACGGCGTTCTTCGCTACTGGCTGCCCGATGTCCTCGTCGCCCTGCGTTCCGGCAAAGATCGCGCCATGCACGCAGAAGAGCTTGCACCCATGCTCGAGCCGGTCTTTCGTCGCAACTGGCGCTATTGGGTCTTTGTCTGGACCGCTGTACGACCTCCATTGCCGCTCGCGCGTCTCTTCCACAGCGTCTTGCTCGCGACGAACAAAGCAACCCGGGTCGCGCAGGCACTGTGGCGCCACCTCTTCGCGGGGTCCACGATCCTGCAACCCTGATTCCGTACGCTCCGCCTCCGTCTGGTGATAATGAAAGGCGTGATCCCGCAGCCCGGCCCATCCATCGACTCACCCCTCGCAACCACGGCGACCGCCCCTTCCGGGTCTGCTGACAGGTCGTCGCATCCCTCCTGGCGGCAGTTCCTCGAGGAGAACGGCTGGCTGCTCTTGCTCTCAAAGCTCTGCACCGTTCCGCCCAGGCGCGTGCGAGACGCCCTGCTCAGCCGCCGGCTCTCCGCCCCGGGCCTGCGTCTTGGCAGAGCGCCGCGGCTTCTGGGTCTGCGCCACATGCGTCTCGGACGCCACTTCAACGCCGGCAATGATCTCTGGCTGGAGGCCGTCACGCGCTACGGCGGCATCGCCCTCGATCCGCTGCTGGTCATCGGTGACGATTGCAACCTCTCCGACCAGGTCCACATCGCTTGCGCGCATCGTGTGGAGATCGGCGCGGGCCTGCTCTGCGGCAGCCGCGTCCTCATCTCGGACCATGGCCACGGCTGCTATGGCGGCGCACAAGACTCGCCGCAGAGCAGTCCCGACGGACGGCCTGCGACACGCCGGCTTTCAAACAATAAGTCCGTCCACATCGGTCGCAACGTCTGGCTCGGCGATGGCGTCGCCGTCCTCGGTGGCGCCTCGATTGGCGACGGCAGCGTCATCGGCGCCAACGCCGTCGTCACCGGCGCTATCCCGCCGCGCACAATCGCCGTCGGCGCCCCCGCACGCCCGATCCGCACCTGGAACGACGAGCACAAGCGCTGGCTGCCAAGCAGCGGGCCTGCACTCATCGACCCAGCGTAACGCCAAGCACCGCAAGAACTATGCCGTACAGACTGCACTCGATCCGGACCGAGGCAAGCTCGCGGTCTGCGTGGAGCGGCAGATGCAGCACCGTAGCCGCACCGCCCGGAACCGGTCCGCCCTTCCCCATGAAGCTCGCATGCTCGAGCAGCCGCGTCTTTCCCGAACGCAGATCGACGCGAGGCGGCAAGGGCCGCGATGGATCCAGGCGAAACAGCAAGTCGTCGGTCCGGTAATCCTGCTCTACCGGCCACCAGGTCTCAGGTGCCGTCAGCGACAGACGGGAAAGCGAGCCGTCAGCGTACGTCACAGTCACCGCGCCATGCTCCACTCGCGCCGCCTGCGGAAACGTCGTTCCCGTCATCAGCAGATACGCCGTATGTGCCCTGCCGGAAAGCGACATAGTGGTCACCTGTGTGTCCTGCTGCCAGAACGATAGAAAGCGGCAGTTCGCCACCTTGCGATCCGGAGGAGTTACAAATGGAATATTAAAGGCGGTCTTCAGCGTTCCGCCGGCACCTCGCAGCCCAGCATCATCAATCGGAAACCGCACATCATCCGCAACCCACCCGCCCAGAAGATGCTCCGGCATCGCGAGCGAGCAGAAGGCTGAACGTGGTGCCGTGTACGCGCGCTCCAGCAGCTCCGTTACCTTGCTGTCGAGCAGCTCCGCCAGATCAAGCGGTTCGTAGCGCTCGGCTGTCGGCAATCTGGTCCCGATAGTCGCCGCAGGGGAAACAACCTCGATCGGAATCGGCAGCCAGTACCCGCACTTCTCTTCGACAACATGCACGAACACCGCATGCCGCCCCAGCCGGTTCGCAACTCCGTCGCTCAGACATCCCTGTGGATCGTCGATCTGCTCAGTCGTGAGCGGCGGGGGCAGCGCGATCCTCTCCCCAACCCTGTAGCTCGCCCTGCTTGGCGTCGCGATCGGCGGCTTCCCGCGCCAGCGCACGTCGATCTGCCACGCCGTAGCCGGAGGAAAGTTGGTGAGCACCAGCCGCGGCGTGCCCGTCGCATTTGGATCAAAGGCAAACGGATACGCCCGGCCGTTCGACAGCACGATCGGGTCAGACGTGCCGCGCGCCGGCAGCACCAGTGTCAGCGCCACCGGCTGCGGCAGCCGGCTGGTAATCGCAAACGTCTCGTGCAACCCGTCCCGGCGCCACTCGATATCGATCTCCGGATGCGAAAGGCGAGCCTGGTTCCAATCCGTCGGAAAGCCAGGACGAAGCGTCAGGGTTCCGCGGGTCATGTCCGGCAGCGCGCCGAACAGCCCTTCAAGTACGGCCCTAGCCGTGATGCCCATCGGATCCGCAGCATCCCGCTGCGTCTCTCCATCGTGCGGATCAAGCGGCGAGGTCACGTGGAAGTTACCAGGACACTGCCCCTGGTACATCGAGTCCAGCAGGTTGCCGCGCAGCAACGCATACGCCTCATCCGCAAGGCCTGCCTGCCACAGCGCAAGCGCAAAGTGCACACCTTCCGCCATCGAGAGCCGGTTCAACGCCGGCTCCGCCATCGTCCAGTCTGACGATGCGAGCAGAAACCCTCCGGCAGGAACGTCCGCGCCTTCTACCGGAACACGTCGCATAGCACCCAGCCGCTCAGAACACATCTGCCAGGCCTGCCGCGGCGTCGGCAGCTCGGCATCAAGCGTTCGCGAGATCGTCCAAAGCGCCGGGTTGGTGAAGATCGTCTGCGGAAACGCACTGTCCCGTGCCTCCGCGAACGCGCCACGCGCCGGCACCCACAGCAGGCGCAGCATCGCATCGCGGATCAGCGCCGCCTCTTCGTCAAACGGCTCCGGATCCTCGTTCAACAGCCTCGCAACCGACGCCGTCGCGCGATTCAGAAAGTAGTTCAGAGCCGTCGCGTGGGCCACCCCGCCGCCGTTGTACTGCAGGTTTTCACTACCCGGAACAGCGCCGTAGCTCTCATAGAGTGGTAGCGGTCCCGAAGCGTGAGGCGTGTCCGCCGCGGGCTGCGGAAACACACGGCGAAAGAGCCGGTACTGCCAGTCCATGTGCCGCAACAGCGCCGGCCACACCTCGCGCGCAAACGCCGCGTCCCCCGTCCATCGCAGATGCCGCGCCAGCCCGTCAAAAAACGCCAGATTGCGATCCTGCTGGCTCGCCGAGATGTCCCCATTTGTGTGAAGCAGCGACTCCTTCCGCGTAAGCAGGCTGCCCGCGTCTGCCGGCGCCCGCATCTCTTCATCACCGTTCAGCTCTGGCGACAACGCGTCCTGGTTCTGCTTCTGCAGCCAGAAGCGCAGATGAGCCCGCATCCGATCATGTCGTCCGCAGGCGTCAAGCGCATACGGCCCGCGCCATCCTGGCGAGGCAGTCCGCTCCCCTACGCCACCTGCCATCATCACCTGCTCGCTTGTGCTCCAAAGCCCATCCGTCGCCGCGAGCAGCGCCGCGACCGCGGGAGCCAGGTACGGATCCGGCACATCGAGCGTTATCGCGCTCACCACGGCCTTCATCTGGGTACGACGCGCGAGAAAGCTCGCGCTCTCTGGAGCGGCACTGCCCGGCACTGACGCATTCATCTCCGTCGCGTCGGCGGCGTTCCTCTCTGTGGCATTGAGAGCGTCCACGCTCAGGAAGAGCTCCTCCCTTTCCCCCACCGGCAGCGAGCCCGCGAGCACAACCAGCGGCTCCTCCGCACCCGCTGGCTTCGCCAGAGCCGACCATCCCGCCGCCCAGGCTGCAGCCGGGGCCGTGTGCAACAACGCCGATTCGGGGAAGCGAAGTCGCAGGCGACCGGCTGGGCTCTCGAGGGCCGCAGTTGCTTTGTCGAATGTGTAACGATTCTTCGCACACTCTTCAGCATCGAAGGAGGGCGGAGCGCCCACCGGAGTCACCTCGAGGTCTGCGGGCCGATGGCGCTCGTCACCGCGGCCGCTCGCGCCGCCAAACGCCCAGAACAGCTGCGTCTCCTTCGGTGTCCCCTCAGCGCGCACCATCACCTGCAGACCGGAGCTCCCGCCTGCGGTCTGCACTTCCATCCGCACCACTCCGTGACCAAGCAGCGCCTCATCCCGCAGCTCGTAGAGCACGCGGCCCGCGTGGAACCGCGTCACGATCTCCGTCATCTCAGACATCCACTTCGACGAGTCGCCCCGGCAAAGCCCGAGACCCAGTGTGCCGCCATGCCCGGGCAGACAAAGCGAGATCTCCGGCAGATCTCCGGCATCCACGCGGAAGCCATCAACCGCCTCATGAGCTCCATACAGCGGCCGATTAAAGCGCGCACGACCGTTCCGAATCACAAAGCTTTCACCCTCCGGAAGGTACCGCCGCGGCCGCGCCGTCTGGCCCGAATGCATCGGTTGCAGGCGACCAGGACCTTTCGTCGTCTCCCCAAGAGGCTCCTGCCCCAGCAGGCGCGGGAAGCCCGTGCCCTGCCATGCCGCAAGCGCCGCCATCCTGAGCAGAAACGCGCGGCGAGAGCTAGGGAGAGAAAGCATCATCGTCCGGAGGCAAGCTGAGTCCGCGCGCACAGCGCGGCAGGCGAGAGGAAGCGAGCGGAAGCCGCTTTGCGTACGGCAGAGCGACGGGCTCCGCACAACCCTTGCTGCGCGGAAAGTTGCTCGCAACCCGTAAAGCACACGCGGGTTTGCTTTGGTGTAGGTAGGAGGTTGGTCATGAAGCTCTCTCTCAAGGCATATCTCATCAAGGCTCTTGCAGCTGGCACACTCGCAGGCGTGGTCGCTCTTGGCGCTCCGGCAAAGGCCGAAGCCCAGGGCTTTGGTCTCGCCGTGCACATTGGAAACCCCTACCCTGTCGCCTACGGGCCCCGCTATGACGATTCGTTTCGCCGTGACGACTGGCAACGCCATGAAGCATGGATCCGCCAACAGGAGTGGCTGCGGCATCAGGAATGGGAGCGCGCGCACCACGTCTATGGTGGGCGGGCGTATGGTCCATATGCGACGCCGTACTTCGGTGGATTTGGCCGATAACGCACCTCTCTCGCTCTAGAGCGTCACGCTCTGCTTCACCCGCCTCGGCAGATCTGCCGGGGCGGGTGTGTCTTCAGCAACGCCTCGTGCCGGCACGCTGCGCCTCCTCCAGACCGGTCGAATCCTGCTGCGCCAGCGCTCATCAAGCGCGATCAGCGTCCACGGCACACGCGCATCCATGTGCCGCAGCACGGTCTCCGTCGCCGGATGGATGTGCAACGCGGGTGCCACCAGATAGAGCATCGGCACCTCGGCCAGCAGACGCGTCTCCGGAAAGTAGCCGTGCTGCTGCAGATCTCCAAGGCCTGTTGCCGTGTCCACGTGCGTCAGGTGATGATCCCGCACACGAATCCAGTAATCCAGCCCTTGCATGGCGAACTGCAGGTCCTCATCGACCTTCACCTCAATCACCGCCAGCCGATGCTCCGTGGTGACGGCAAGCAGATCCAGCATGCCGCGATCCGTCGCACCTGCAATGGCCGGCACCTGCACGTAGACCGGCGCGGGCTGCAGATGCGGGTCAAGCGCTCGGAGGTCTGCCCGTAGCAGGCTCTCGAGCCATCGCTCCGGCTGCATCCGAAACAGCGGATCAAGCCCCGCCGTCGGCCCGTGCAGCGCCCCATCCGTGTCACCGGACGGTCCGGATCGCCGCGCAAACAGCTCCCGAACCATCTCTCGCATCGCGCCGGTATTTTCCTCCGTCAGCACCGTCTCCTGCGGCCCGGGGCCAATCGTTACCTCAAGCTCGCGATTGAAGCTCTCTCCCTGAAAGCCGCTGCGAATCCGGGCAAACTCCAACCCATACCTCAGAAAGGCAAGCTCTGCGGTCGATCGCAAACGCACCTCGAAACCGTCGTCCGCACTCGCCACCGTCCGCTCCTTCCGATGCGCCGCCGCCCGGAGGATCTCTCCACCGGTCTGCGCTCGCGTGGGCAACAGGCCCAGCACGCGGGGGATCGCCTCGGCAAAGCGGCCGCCCGGCTCCATCGCAGCCGTCTCGTCGGTCGCGCGCACCAGGCGTGTCTTCAGGTTGCCGCGATCGCGCGCGTCTTGCGCGGTCAACGTCTCCTCCGGCTCATCCAGTTCATACAGCTCATACTTCGCCACGCGCCCGTCCAGCCACGCCATGCGAGCCAGCGTATTCGCCGCCAGACCCGCCGGCACAATCAGCCGCAGCCCCTCAACCACACCTCGCCCTTCCGCTCGTTCACGGCAGAGCTGCAGCCAAAGAATGCCGATCGTCAGAACACCTTCCGTCGTTGCCAGGGACTCCGTCGCGCCTACTCCAACGACGGCCCAGGCCCGCTGCCCCTGGATCTGCTGCCCTCGCACATACCCCGGCCCAAACGAGTGTTCCAGATCCAGAGTGGCCCGCAGATCGGTCGGCGGGCTGTCAGGAAACGCGCGCGTCAGCACCCGCTTCAGCAACGCTTCATAGCGCCTCCGTGCGCCGTCCCGTGTTGCCGGCACGCGCCGTCCCCGCTGGGGAACCAGCTCCAGAGACTGCGGTTCCTTCTGTCCGAAGCGCTGCGCTTTCAAGCGCAGCACGTCGCCGCGCCAGGCTGCGGCAACCAGCCGTCGCACCTGGTTCCGCTGCTCCGACCACACATGCAGCACCACCTTGCCCTGCGCGCACTCCACCGTATGCCGCGCGGCGCTGAGATCAAACAACACCTCGCCCTCTTCGAGCATCGCGCTCTGCGGATGATCCTCCAGAAAGCGAGCCACCCTCTCCCGGATCTCCTCCGGATTCTCCGTCTCCCGCTCCGCCGGCCGCGCGTCCCTGATCGTCTCCCTGACCATGACCAGACCCTACCAGCGCCTCAGCCCGCCCGGCCTACCACTTCCGCGCAGTTCCCGCAGCCGAAAACATCGCAGTGGGCTATAGCTTGCAGAAGAAGTGAAAGCTCGTGATCCGCAGACGCTCCCGCAGGTAAAACGCATGGGCATCCTGCCGGTGCGTGCCAGAATCCAGACTGAACGAAGCACATCCCTCCGCCCGCGCCGTCATCATCAGCCATTGCAGCATCACCTTGCCGTGCCCCAGCGAGCGCGCCGTCATCGCGGTCACCAGGTCATCCACATACATCGTCTTCCCCGTCACCAGCATGTGCTGCACGCGAAAGCCCGCCACCGTCGTCACGCGGCTCTCATCTTCAAGCATCGCCAGCCGGTAGCCCTCGTTCTCCTGCCGGCGAATGGTCTGCACGAACTCCTCATTCTTCAGTGCCGGCCGAAGCTCCTGCATCACCGCAAAGCACCCGAGGATCTCCGCATCGGACCGCGCCTCCCGCGGCTGCCTCACCACTCCTCCCGCCGTCGCAAATGCTGAATATGCGCCACGTGATGCCGCGAGTGCCACGCATACAGCAGCGTCGCCTGCTCCACCGTCTGCCGGCCGTTCTCCGGGTGCACATACCCGCGCGTCCACTGCGCCGCCTGCAGCGATTGCAGCAGCATCACCCATCGCGCATGCAGGCTCTCTACCAGCTCGAGCGACCACTCCACCGGCCCCGTCGCATCATGGAGCCGCACCCAGGCATCCTCGTTGTACACCGAGATCGCCGGCCAAGTCTCCGTCAACGCCAGCTTGACCCGCAGCAAGGCATTCATATGTGAGTCCGCCAGGTGATGCACCACCTGCCGCACCGTCCATCCACCCTCGCGGTATGGCGTCTCCAGCTGTGCGGCATCAAAGCCCCGCACTACGTTGCGTAGCTCGCTCGGCAGCTCGGCCAGCGTCGCAATCGCTAGCAATCGATCATCGGAGGAGATCTCCACGGGCTTTTGAAAACGGCCAAGAGGATAGCGGGGGTCAACCTCGGTGCGACCTTCGCTGGAGGGGTTCGACGACATAGGCACGGCGGCTCCTTGAGCCCGAAGGTAGCACAGCCCTGCACCCTTCCCCGCCAACCGCTCCTCTCGCCACGCGGGTCAGCAGCATCCAACGCACCCATGACGCGTTCTTCCCGCTGGAGCTTCGCTCTTCCCCTCCGCTGGAGCGGCGCCCTGGCCCTCGGCATCTCGCTTCTGCCCACCTCGCTTCTAGTCGCCTCGGCGGCAGCCAATGCGCAGGGCGCCCCTTCCGGCTCCTTCGTCGGCTTCGATCGCAACACCTTCCCCGGCGCCGCCGCGCTGCCCGTCCTCCGGCAGCACTTCAGCTTCGTCGGCTACTGGCTCAACTCGCCCCCCGGCGCCCGCAGCAACTCCTGGGCCGGCCAGCGCGCCACACTGCTCGGGGCCGGCTTCGGCTTTCTTGTCCTTTGGAACGGCCGCCTCGACACTCAGATCAAAGCGCAAACCCGGGCCGGCACCCCTCCGGAGACCCTCGGCCGCACCGATGCCGCCGCCGCAGTGCAAGCCGCCACCCACGAGCACTTCCCTCCGAGAACCATTCTCTTCCTCGATCAGGAGGAGGGCGGCCGCCTCCTTCCCGAGCAGGCAGCCTACCTGCTCGCCTGGACCGAGGCCGTCGCCACTGCCGGCTTTCGCCCCGGCGTCTACGCGAGCGGCCAACCCGTCGACGACGGGCCAGGCCCCGGCGGCTCTCACCAGACAGTCACCACCGCTCAGGACATCTCCGCTCGCATCCGCGCCCAGCACCTGCATCCTGTCGCGCTTTGGGTCGCACAGGATGCCTGCGGGCCGTCAACCGGCTGCACGCTCACTCCGCCCGCCTTCGATCGCAGTGGCACCCCGGACGCCCTCGTCTGGCAGTACGCCCAGAGCCCGCGTCGGCCGGAGATCACCCGCTCTTGCGCCCGCACCTACAACAGCGCCGGCAACTGCACCGTGCCCGAGCTTCCCGCCGTCTTCCTCGATCTCAACGTCTCCTCCTCAGCCGATCCCTCGCACGGCCGCTAAAGCTCGTGAACTCCGCCGGGAAACTCCACCGGAATCGAGAGCGTCATCCCGTTCTCGTCCCGTCGTCATGCACGCCCAGCCCCATTGCTGGGATGATAGAAAGCCTCAGCCCTCAGCTCCAGGAGGGCTCACACCCCTGGCGGAGGAAAGATCATGCCCTGCAGTCGAGAGGATCTACGCGACGTCCCACTCTTTGCGCTGCTCGATGAGGAGGAGCTGACCGTGCTCGCCGCACAGGTCGATCTGCGCAGCTTCGCCGCCCGCCAGCGCATGTGGAAGATCGGCGACCCCGGCAAGAACGCTTACGTCATCCGCTCCGGCGCCGTCGAGGTCTCGGTCATCGACGAAGACTTTCAAGAGGTCGTCGTCGAAACCGCGCTCGAAGGCGAGATCTGCGGCCTCGCCTCCATGCTCGAACGCAACGCCCACCAGACCACTGCGCTCGCCCTGCGTGAGACCGACTGCATCGAGATCTCCCGCGACGATATCGTCGTCCTGCTCAACCGCAAGCCGATGGCCGGCATGGATATGCTCACCGTGCTCGGTCGCCAGCTGCACGCCTCCCATCAGCTCGTCCGCCTTCGCGCCAGCCGCAACGCCAACGAGATCATCGAAGAGAAAGAGACCCGCGGCGAGCGCATCGCCGACGGCGTCGCCCGCTTCGGCGGCTCCTGGACCTTCATCATCTCCTTCGCACTCGTCCTCGCCGTCTACACGGCCATCAACGTCATGCTCCGCGGCAAAGCCTGGGATCCCTATCCCTTCATCCTCCTCAACCTTTTCCTCTCCATGCTCGCCGCCATCCAGGCACCGGTCATCATGATGAGCCAGAACCGCCAGGACGAGAAAGATCGCGTTCGCGGAGAGCTCGACTACGCCGTCAATCGTCGCGCCGAAGCCGAGATTCAGGCGCTCTCCCGCAAGCTCAGCCTGCTCACAGAAAAACTCGACGACGTCGACGATCTCATCCGCCAACCCTCAGCTCCCGGCACAAATCCAGCTGGCGCGGACTAGCGATGGCGCCCGCAGGTACAACGTGCGCCTCATCCCACTGGCCCTCGCCCCTGCAAACCTCTATCATCAAGGAATGACAGCACCCGGCTCGGCCCCAACTCTCAAGCCAGACCACCAGCCCGACCACAAGCGCTACTTCATCGAAAAACTGGGCGTCTCCGAGCGCCTCATGGAGCAGTGCCTCGGCGAAGCCCTCTCCGCCGGCGGCGAATACGCCGACCTCTACTTCGAGTCCGTCACCTCCACCTCGCTCGGCGTCGATGAAGGCATCGTGAAGACTGCCTCGCAAGGCATCAGCGTCGGCTGCGGCATCCGCGTCCTCGCCGGTGAGCGTACCGGCTTCGCCTACACCGACGACCTCTCTTCCGAGAAGCTCCTCAAAGCCGCCCGCACCGCCGCCCTCATCGCCTCCGGCCCAGCCAAGGAGCTCGCCCAAGGCTTCATGCACACCGAGGGCTCAACGCTCTATCCCGTCGCCGGCGCCACCGCCGACGCCGAGATCTCGGAAAAACTCAAGCTCATCCAGCGCGCCGACCGGGCCGCCCGCGCCTACGACTCCCGCATCACCCAGGTCCGCGCCGGCTTCTCAGACGAGCTCCGCCGCATCCTCGTCGCCGCGTCTGACGGCACCTTCGCGTCGGACACCCAGCCCCTCGCCCGCCTCAACGTCTTCGTCATAGCCCAGGAAGGCACACAGCTCGCCCGCGGTACCTCCGGCGGCGGCGGCCGTATCGCCCTGGACTTCTTTGAAGGCGATAAGAGCCCCGAGCACTTCGCCCGCGAGGCCGCCCGCACCGCCATGCTGCAGCTCGGCGCCGTCGACGCCCCCGCCGGCGAGATGGAGGTCGTCCTTGGCCCCGGCTGGCCCGGCGTCCTTCTTCATGAAGCCGTCGGCCACGGCCTTGAAGCCGACTTCAACCGCAAAAAGACCTCCGCCTTCGCCGGCCTCATCGGCCAGCAGGTCGCCAGCTCCAAAGTCACCGTCGTCGACAACGGCACCATGCCCAACCGTCGCGGTTCGCTCAACGTCGACGACGAAGGCACCCCCACCCAGGAGAATGTCCTCATCGAGAACGGCATCCTCAAGGGCTACCTCACCGATAAGCTCTCCGCCCGCCTCATGGGCACCAAATCCACCGGCAGCGGCCGCCGCGAAAGCTATCAGCAGATCACCATGCCGCGCATGACCAACACCTACATGCTCAACGGCGACGACATGCCCGAAGACATCATCAAGAGCGTCAAGCGCGGTCTCTACGCCGTCAACTTCGGCGGCGGCCAGGTCGATATCACCAGTGGCAAGTTCGTCTTCTCGGCCTCCGAGGCCTACCTCATCGAAGACGGCGTCGTCACCCGCCCGGTCAAGGGCGCTACCCTCGTCGGCAATGGCCCCGAGGCCCTCAAATACGTCAGCATGGTCGGCAACGACCTCGCCCTCGACGAAGGCATCGGTACCTGCGGCAAGGCGGGCCAGTCCGTCCCCGTCGGCGTCGGCATGCCCACAGTAAAGCTTGACCGCATGACGGTCGGAGGAACGGGACGATAATGGCAACCGCAGAACGCGAAAAAATGTATGAGTGCGAAGTCAAACGTCGGCGTGTCAAAGAAGGCGGTGGCTACGAGCCCTTCTGGAAGGTCAAAAAAGTCGTCGACGCCCTCGCCGATGCCGACACCGAGTTCCGCTGCAAGGACTGCGGCGGCGAAGTCAAAGTTCTTGGCAAGACCAGCAAGACCGGCGCCGCCGCCTACGTCGAGCATAAGCGCCCCACCGACGCTGAGTTCTGCCCCTCCGGTCTCGCCTTCCGCCGCGCCACCGACGGTCGCGAACGTCGGTCCTCCGCCCATCCTGTAAACTAAGTTCACCGCCCCGCTCGAGCGCAGCAAGCAAGCGCGTGCACCACACCGGAAAGTCTCGCCCACGCACGGCAACCGAGGTTTGGAGAAAACACGCTATGGCGACTGAACGCGAAATGTTTCTTGACTGCGAAGTGAAACGCCGCCGGGTCCGCGTTGGTGGCGGCTACGAGCCCTTCTGGAAGGTCAAGACCATCGCCGACGCCGTCGCCGACAACGATACCGAGTTCCGTTGCAAGAACTGCGGCGGCGCCGTCAAGGTCGTCAAACGCCGCTCCCTCGAAGGCCCTGCCCTCCACATCGAGCACAAGCTCAAGCTGGACTCCGAACATTGCTCCGCCGGCCTCCACTTTCTCAAGGCCACCGACGGCCGCGAACATCGCATGTCCTCCGCCCCCGTCCACTAAGCTCTAAGGGCACGATGAAGCCCCGTTCAACTCTTACAGCCTGCAGTCGTCTCGCCCACTTCCTCGGGTCGTCGCATAATCACCTGCTCGGCAGAAAGCTGGACGGTAGCATGCTCGATACGAGCCTGCTTTGCAGGAATGGGATCACTATGTTGCGTCGTCTCTTGTTCCGCTCCGTCCTGCTGCTGACCCCTCCGTTCTCCCTTCTAGCGCAGCAGTTTCCACCACTGCAGCGTGAGCCGGTCCTGGATGCGCAGGTACCGGCTGCCAACCCGCCCATCAAACTTATCCATGGTGCGCGCATTCGCTTTGCACCCGGTCAGCCTACAGGCTTGCACCTGCACCCTGTCTCCACTGTGGGTGTTGTGACCGAGGGCAGCTTCCTCTTCGAACCCGAGGGCGAAGCCGTCAAGACCCTCAAGGTGGGCGACAGCTTCTTTGAGCCCGCAGGAAAGACGATCCTCCGCTTCGATAATGCGTCTCCGAGCCAAAGCGCAACCATCGTTGTCTACTACCTGACCGACTCCCAGAAGACGCCTCTCATCCAACTGCTCAAAGAAAAGAAGTAGCCAGCGATGAATGCACCGGCTTCCCACCCATGTTCCGGGAAGCCGTGGCACACTTCTCCCTGCGAACTCGTTAAGCTGATCACATCGCACCTTCCGCCCATTGGCGCAACGCTGCTCGGCGCAGGAAACGGCGTGTCGTCTTCCCCTGCAAGATCCGGAACTGCAAACGGATCGTCGCTTCATGAGGCGTACGTTCTTTGGAGGTCCAGACCCAAGTTCTTTATACTGAATATTTTAGACCTCCTTTAGGGAGGGGTACACCGCAGGAGAGACCCATGCCAACCGACCTCAGCACCGACCGCCTCGCACTCGCCGAGACCATTCTCAGCAAAGCCCTCCGCGCCGGCGCCACCGACGCCGAAGCCGTCGTCTACGAGGGCGAAGAGTTCTCCGCGCTCGTCCGCCTCGGCGAGGTCGAAACCCTGAAGGAGTCCGGCTCCCGCGCCCTCGGCCTGCGTGTCTTTCGCGGCCAGCGTGTCGCCAGCGTCTCCTCGTCGGACTTCTCCGCCGACTCCCTCGACCGCCTCGTCGGCACCGCGCTCGACCTCGCAGGCATCACCGGCGAAGACCCCTTCGCCGGCCTCGCCGACGAGAGCGAGTTCGGCGAGTACCAGCCCGCCGACGGCTCCGACCTCCATCTCTACTTCGACGACGTCCACCACCTCCCGCCCGCCGAGCGCATCGAGATCGCCCGTCGCTGCGAGGCCGCCGCCCTCGCCGTCGATACCCGTATCCAGAACTCCGCCGGCGGCGACTTCGATACCTCCACCTCCCACAAGGTCCTGGTCAACTCACGCGGCTTCCGCGGCTCCTACGCCAAGTCCTACTGCGGCTTCTCCTGCTCCCCCATCGCGCAGGTAGACGGTGGCTCCATGCAGCGTAACTACTGGTACTCGAGCTCCCGCACCACCCGCGCCCTCGAAGACCCCGAAGAGATCGGCCGCATCGCCGCCCAACGCACCCTCGCCCGCCTAGGCGCGCGCCGCGTCAAAACCCAAGCCGCCCCCGTCGTCTTCTCGCCCGAGATCGCCCGCTCCATCATGGGCTCCATCTTCTCCGCCGCCGACGGCGACGCCATCTACCGCAATGCCTCCTTCCTCAACGGCATGCTCGGCGAGCAGATCGCCGGCGAGAACATCACCCTCATCGACGACGGCACCGTCGTCCTCAACGACCACGGGCTCCGCGTCGGCGGCTTCGGCACCGCGCCCTTCGACGGCGAGGGCCTGCCTACCCGCCGCACCGTCCTCGTTGACCGTGGCATCCTCAAGACCTATATCGCCAACTCCTACACCGCCCGCAAGCTCGGCATGAAGTCCACCGGCTCCGCCTCCCGTGGTCTCGCCGGCAACCCCGGCACCGGCGCTCACAACTTCTACCTCGAGCCCGGCACCCTCACCCCCGAGGAGATCTTCGCCGCGGTCCCCGCCGGCCTCTACGTCACCGAAACCATGGGCTTCGGCGTCAACCTCGTCACCGGCGACTACTCCCAGGGCGCCGCCGGCGTCTGGATCGAAAACGGCGAACTCACCTTCCCCGTCGAAGAGATCACCATCGCCGGCAACCTCAAAGACATGTACAAGAACATCACCGCCGTCGGCAACGACCTCGTCTTCCGCTCCGCCGCCGCCGCCCCCACCCTCCGCATCGACGGCATGATGATCGCCGGCGCCTAAGGCCTCGTTCCCGCGGCTCCGGCGGTGGGTCGTTTTGACCCACTACCGCGTCTCCACGTGCCTTGACAGTCATACCCTCAGCCCCATACAAGTCTCCCATTACACAATCTGAACCAGAGAGCCCAAGCACGCCGGGACCCGAGGCCACCTTGCCCACGCTAAAGTCACTCCTCCCCGCCCTCAGCCTCCTTCTCGCCACCGCCCTCACCGCCCAGACCGCACCGTCGACTCAGACCACCCGCACTCTTCCACCCGCGACCCGCTTCTACGTCCCCCCACCCGCCGCCGGGTCCGTGCAGCAGATCGAGAAGCTCGCCGTCCATCACCGCCTCAAAGACGCCACCCTCCTCGCGGCCATGGAGCTCAACGCCCAGGCCGTCTGGCTCACCGGTGGCACCGTCTCCGACACCATCTCGGCCGTCACCACTGTCATGCAGGCAGCGAGCAAACAGCGCGCCGTCCCCATCTTCGTCCTCTACAACATCCCCGGCCGCGACTGCGGCAGCTACTCCGCCGGCGGCGCCGAGAACACCGCCGACTACGAGGCCTGGATCCGCGCCGTCGCCACCGCCATCGGCGACCAGAAGGCCGTCGTCCTCGTTGAGCCCGACTCCCTCGCCAACCTGCCCAGCGACTGCGGTTACCCCGCCACCGTCAACGCCGTCCAGCTCACAGCGGACCGCTACACCCAGATCAACTTCGCCGTCACCACGCTCGAAACCCAACCCCAGGCCCTCGTATACATTGACGCCGGCAACAGCCTCTGGCGCGCCGTCGGCGATATCGCCGTCCGCCTCGCCACCGCCGGCGTCGCCCACGCCCAGGGCTTCTTCTCGAATGTCTCGAACTTCCGCCTGTCGGACTACGAGACCCACTTCGATACCTGGGTCTCCGAGTGCCTCGCCTTTGCCACCAATCCCGCCGATGGCGGCTGGCGCCTTGGCAATTACAGCTACTGCGCCAGTCAGTACTACTCGCCACTCGGCAGCGTTGACCCCAACAATCTAGCCACCTGGACCTATTCCGACCAGTGGTACACGGAGAACCTCGGCACCGCTACACCCTCCACCCACTTCGTGGTCGACACCAGCCGTAACGGCCAGGGTCCCCTCGATGTCAGCATCTACGCCGCCCCGCCCTACAGCCAGCCAGCCGCCACCGTTCAGACCATCAGCAACGGCAGCTGGTGCAACCCGCCGGATCGCGGCCTCGGCCAGCCTTCCACCGCCCAGACCTCCGTTCCCCTCCTCGACGCCTATCTCTGGGTCAAGACGCCCGGCCAATCCGATGGCACCTGCGATGCAGCCGGTGGTGCCCGCGCCTGGGACTTCAGCCTCTTCACCCTTCGCGGGTGGCCCACTGATCCCGCCGCGCAGTCCCTCTTTGACCCCCTGTGGGGCCTCGATGACCCTGCCGCCGGCACCTGGTTCCCCCAGCAGGCCCTGGATCTCGCCCGTCACGCCAACCCGCCGCTCCTGCGGTTCTGAGTCGGCTGATGGTTTGTACTTCGACCCGGCCTCGTAGGGAAACGAGGCCGGTCCTCTCCTTAGCCCGTAGGTCGCCTTCGCGTCAGCTGCGGAACGCAGCCTTCCCGGACGGGAACAGAGTCGGGCGAGGCCATCTCCACCGCCGGCGCTGCCAGGCCTCAACTCCCGCTTCGGCCTGCCGATCTCCACTCGTATGCCGCTCCACACCGCGCCCCGCTCTACAATCTCCCTAGTGCCGACAGACTTCATCTTCGCGCAGGCGCTGGACTTCGACCCCGCCGAGGCGGCGGACCTCCTCCGCCAGATTCCCGAGGCCGACGGCATCCTCGCTCTCTTCGGCCACGATGAGAACGCCCAACCGTTCCTCACCCGCACCGCCAACCTCCGCCGCCGCGCCGCTCGCCTGCTCACCCCCCCGCCCGCACGCGAGCAGGCCCTCGCACCCGATGGCACCCCACTCCCGTCCAAGCGCCTCAACCTCCGCGATCGTGTCGCCCGCGTCAAGTGGTCGGTCACCGGCTCCGAGTTCGAGTCGCTCCTCACCCTCTATCACGCCACCGCCGCCCTCTTCGGCCTCCCCGCCGCCCGCCATCGCCTCAAGCTCCGCACCCCCTTCTTCCTCCGCTTCGCCATCGAGAACGCCCACCCGCGCGTCTACGTCTCGAACCGCCTGAGTGCCAAGAACCTCGCTCAGACCTACGGCCCCTTCCCCTCCCGCGCCGCTGCCGAGCGCTTCTGCGACGCCGCCCTCGACCTCTTCAAGCTCCGCCGCTGCTTCGAAGACCTCCACGTGCACCCCGACCACCCCGGCTGCGCTTATGGCGAGATGAAGAAGTGCCTCGCCCCCTGCAACACCTCCTGCACGGCCGAGGTCTACGCCGCCGAGGTCGCAGAGGTCGAAGCCTTCTTCCGCACGCACGGCGAAAGCCTCCTCGCGACCGTCGCCCGCGACCGCGACGCCGCCTCCAACGACATGGACTTCGAGCGCGCCGCCGCCCTCCACAAGCAGTACGAGAAGGTCAAAGCCGCTGCCGCTCTGGCCGACCCGCTCGTCCGTCCCATCCCCGACCTCCGCGCCGTCATCGTCCAGCCCGCCGCCACGCTTCCTGCCGAGGCAAACGCCCACGCTGACGTCGCCGCCGTCTTCCTGCTCGAGGGCGGTGCCCTCGCCGGTCCCGAGCGCCTTTCCACTCTCGGCGTCCGCGCGGTTAAAGAGCAGACCTCCGTCGGCTCCAGCCTCTTCGCCCAGCCATTGATGCTGCAGGCCGTTCCACTTCCACCCGATCCCGCGACTTCTGCCGGCTTAGACCAACCCGCCGATCCAAGCCAACTCGTCGAGCCGATCCCCGCCCCCGCGAACACCCTCTCGCCCGAGGACCGCGCCGCCGGCGCCCTAGGCATCCTCGCCACGCGGTTTGAGCTCCCGGCCACCCCGCCCGACCTCCCCCTTCTCTCCGATCATCTCGCCCTTCTTCGCCGCTGGTACTACCGGCCGGGAAAGCAGCGCGCGGGCGAACTTTTTCTGCCCAACCCTGACGGCAGCTGGCCGATTCGGCGCATTCTCCGGGGCGCCGCCCGCACCGTCCTTGGTGACCCAAAACCCATGCAGGAAACCGATCGCGACGCTGCCAAAACCCTCAAGACCAGGCTCATCCACGCGGGGCGCGAAGGCGTAGAGCGCGTTGTTCCTGTTGTCGAGCGCGCGACCCTGCCAACGTCATCAGAACCCAGCTTTCGTAGTCGCCGCTCCCGGAAGCAGCCAGTGGCCAGTCCTGCAAGCCTCCCCGTTCCCGCTGATAAACTTGCCTCATCGTGATTGAGCTAGCGTTTTCTATTCTTGCCGCGAATTTCGCGTACCTCGCTGACCAGATTGCCGCGGCCGAGCGCGGCGGCGGTACCATCATCCACGTCGACGTCATGGACGGTCACTTCGTCCCGAACATCAGCTTCGGTCCGCCCGTCGTCAAAGCCATCCGTTCCATCACCAGACTGCCTCTCGATTGCCACCTGATGATCGAGAACCCTGACGCCTTCATCCCGGACTTCGCCGCCGCCGGTGCCGACATGATCGGTGTGCACCAGGAAGCCTGCCGCCACCTGCACCGCACCCTCCAGCTCATCGCAGACCACGGCGTGCAGCCCGCAGTGGTCATTAATCCGGCCACTCCCGTCGAGACCCTCGTCGAGGTGCTGCCCATGGTGCATCACGTCCTCGTCATGAGCGTGAATCCCGGCTTCGGCGGTCAGAAGTTCCTCCCGCTTGCCCTCGAGAAGATCGCTCACCTGGCCGAGCTTCGCCGAGAGCGGGGTCTCAACTTCCGCATCGAGGTCGACGGCGGCATCGCTCACGACACAGTCGCATCCGTCGTCCAAGCCGGTGCGGACATGCTCGTTGCCGGCTCTGCCATCTTCTCTGCCGGGAACGCTCACGCCGAGACCAACGCGCGCGAGTTCCTCTCCGTCGCCCGCACCGCCGTGCTCGCCTCTGAAGAGACCGTCGGCAATCCTTCCTAAGGTATTGATCCGCTTTGTTGCCGGGCAAACTTCCGCTCGGAGGTCTAGAATATTTGCAATCCCACGATCGTTCTCGTGGGCAAATTGGGGTCTACCGCAAACGATGATCGAACGTTCCTTTGTCCCGACGCACGCCTTCTTTCCCAGTCTTCGCGCCAGGCTTTCTGCCGGCCTGGCCGTGGCCCTTCTGCTCGCGCCAGCGGCAACCGTCTCCGCGCAAGAAGCCGCCCCTGCATCTGCACCGTCAAACGCGACACCAACTCAGGCTGCCGGTGCCCAGTCCCCCGCAGACACTTCGCCAAGTGGCTCGCCGCAAGCTGACCCTAGCTTAACCAACAGCCCGCAGAACAACACCAAGCGGATCAAGGTGAAGGAGACCAAAGACGAAAAGAAAGCTGACAAGGTCATCCAATCGAAGGACACCAGGCGTGCTGCCCTGAAGGAAAAGAAGCTGGATCCGCTTGCCGGTCAGGACTCCAAACTCCCGGATCGTCAGCTCTACGACAAGGCCCTAATCGCCACAAAGAAAGGCCACTTTGACGTCGCCCGGCTTGATCTGCAAACGCTCCTCAATACCTATCCCGACTCCCAGTACCAGATGCGCGCCAAGCTGGCCATCGCGGACTCCTGGTACAAGGAAGGCGGGACCGCCGCCCTTACTCAGGCAGAAGCCGAGTACTCCGATTTCCGCGTTTTCTTTCCAAATACGCCCGAGGCCGCCGAAGCCCAGATGCGTATCGGCGACATCTACTTCCGCCAGATGGATAAGCCGGATCGCGATCACGCGAAGGCGATCCACGCCGAAGAAGAATATCGCCGCATGCTCACCGACTACCCCGACTCGAAGCTCGTCCCTCAGGCGCGGCAGCGTCTACGTGAAGTGCAGGAGGCTCTGGCCACCCGCGAGGCTTCAATCGGCGACTACTACGCTACTCATCAGAACTGGCCTGCCACCATTGCCCGCTACCAGACCGTCATCGATACCTACCCGCAGTACAGTCACATGGACGATGTGTTAATCGGGCTCGGTGACGCCTACACTGCGCAGTCTGCCTACATTCGGAGTCAGAATCTACCCGAAGCCGGCAAGGCGCGGCTGCTCACCACCTACGACCAGAAGGCCGCCAATGCCTATCGCCAGGTCGTCCTTGATCACTCTGCATCACTGCACGTGGAAGACGCGCGCGATCGTCTTGCCGCCATGAATGTTCCCATCCCAAACCCCTCGATTGATCAGGCGCAAAGCAGCCAAGCGCTCGAGAACAGTCGCGGACAGTATCGATTGCAGGATCGCGCTCGTCTGCTTGTCTTCCACCAGCCAGACGTCGTGACCGCCGCCCGCATTGGCGACCCACCGCTTGTTGATGCGCGCGCCACCCTGGCGCCTGATGTCACGCGGCAGATCGTCAAAGACTTCAATGAGGCCATGCATCCCGGCAGCACGGCGACGGACCCGAAAGCACCTGGCGCCGCCGACGCCACCACGGAAGCCGCTACTCCAACGCCATCTGCGGCGACGGCTCCGCTGGCCTTCCAGGATGTTCCAAATGCCGACAGTGCCACGCCGTCGGATAGCAGCGTCACCACAGTGGCGCCAGCCTCAACCGGCGCGGGCGGTGCCGCGGTCGGTGCGGAGATCCTTACTCCTGGGGTGAATGGTTCTTCGGCCGCACCTGTGGGCTCCAGTGTTCTTCATGCCGTAGGGCCCACCAACAACACTCCACTCCCAGCTGCGGAAAAGGCTGCCGACGCACCGGAGCAGGTCAATGATATCCAGCCTGGCGCCGCACAGCCCGCAGCACAGGCACCAGCGGACAACGGCAAAAAGACGAAGTCTCCCAGCTTCGACAAGGGAGATGAAAGCTCCAGCAAGCACAAGAAGAAGAAAGGCATCGACAAGATCAATCCCTTCTAGCGCTCGCCAGCACTTCTCAAGAATGCCGCCCTCGAAAGGCGGCATTCTTGTTTGCATAAAGACTCAGCGCATGGGCAGGTGCCGCCGCTGCCGGACGCCGTACGCTACAACCAGAAGCAGCAGAGATCCCAACAGCGCCAGCGTCGAGACCAGCCTCGGGCTCAACGTCAAGCGTCGCCTCATCTTCTGCCGCGCCGCATAGCTTGACGAGTGCCCGCCTAGCACATACGCGCTCCCCGTAAGCACCTCCTCGGTCTCGTACACCAGGTTACCGAAGAGCACGATCGTCGATCGCAGCGCCCGCGCCTGCCCGTCAAACACCGCATTCCCACCCACTACCGTTGTCGTTCCCTTGATCTCGCCGTTCACGCTCAGGTTGCCAAACAGCACCAGTACCCGTCCCGTCACGTCGCCTTCCACCTGCACGGAGCAGAAGACACAGGTCGCGTTATGAACTACCTGCCCCTTGGGGATAAAGAGGTCCTGGTTGAAGTACACGCGATCGACGGTGGCCGGCATTGGGGCCGGTGTCTCCGGAGAACCGATCGTCTGTCCGCGTAGCCAGCCGGCACCTAACAGCAGCAGCACAGCCCCTGTACGCAGTTGGCGACGCATCACTCGCAAGCACATCTCCCTCGTCCGTCGCGCATCACGTATCGTCGCAAACCGGTATACCCACCGTGTACGCGGCCCAGTCCTCTACGGTTCCCTCCATCGCAATCTCAGACCAACATGCGGCGTAGTCCCCACACCAGCAGCCAGATCGCGCCAACTACGATCAGCAGCGGCGCCAGAATCACCGTAAGCCCCAACCCGCTCGCCAGCACTGTCCGATCCCCGCCCACATGGGCGCTGTCCGCCACCGTTGCCGTGCCCATCGCCGTCGCCAGGTCGCCATTGATGCGCGATCCCTCGCCCAGCACCAGCGTGGAAAACAGTGTCGCCACATCCCCGGAGATCGTCCGCCCGTCGGACACCACCACCGTGCCAAACATCACCGCCACATCGCCATGCACATCTCCATCGATCTGCACCGTGCAGAACAGACACGCCACGTCTTCGGCCGGCCTGCTTTCTGACACTACGATCGAAGAAAAGATACCGATCCTATCCTCACCCTCGCCGTCATGCCGCGCATACGCCTTCGTTGGCCATGCAGCGCACGCCATCGCCAGCAGGAGCGCCAGCGTTCCTACACTCTTCCTCAGTCCACCCTGCGTCATCGAGCATCTCCCGCATCTGCTGTCCGCACACCGTCGTACTTCTCTGCGGCCCAGAGCGCGTTGCTCCAAATGCTACCCTTAAGTCTCATGCGCCGAGACCTCCCAAAAGCCTACGAACCTGCCGAAATAGAAGATCGATGGGCCCAGTTCTGGGTCGCCGAGAAGCTCTTTGACGTGCCCACGCCGTCTGGTACCCACTCCGGTACGCAGGCTACCCCCGCCAGGTTCACGCAACTCCTTCCGCCACCTAACGTCACCGGCCGTCTCCATATGGGTCACATGCTCAACCAGACCGAGATGGATATCCTCGCTCGCTGGCATCGCATGCGCAATGAAAGTTCGCTCTGGGTTCCAGGCACCGATCACGCCGGCATCGCCACTCAGCTCATGGTCGAGCGACAACTCCTCGGCGAAGGCACCTCGCGCGAAAAAGTCGGCCGCCCGGAGTTCATCGCCCGCGTCTGGCAGTGGAAGACCACCTACGGCAACGCCATCCTCGATCAGATGAAGCGCCTCGGCGCCTCTGTCGATTGGTCCCGCGAGTACTTCACCATGGACGATCGCCTGTCGATCGCCGTCAAGGAAGCCTTCGTCCGCCTCTACGAGCAGGGCCTTATCTATCGCGGCGAACGCATCGTCAACTGGGATCCCGACCAGCAGACCGCCGTCTCCGACCTTGAGGTCAACCACGAGGATCGCCTCGGCAAGCTCTACTCCATCCGGTATCGCCTGCTTGATGGCCCACTTCCGGACGGCACCGACTCCATCGTCATCGCCACCACTCGTCCCGAGACGCTCCTTGGCGACACCGCCGTCGTCGTCAATCCCGCCGATACACGCTACACCAGACTCGTCGGCAAACTTGTAACTCTTCCACTTACAGATCGTCAGATCCCGATCCTTGCCGACACCTGGGCCAAACCCGAGTTCGGCACCGGCGCCGTTAAAGTCACGCCCGCCCACGATCCCAACGACTTCGCCATCGGCGAGCGCCACGGACTCCCTCGCCTCACCATCATGGACGAGACCGCTCACATCGATCTGCCCGGCTCGCCCTACCATGGCCTCGATCGCTTTGCCGCTCGCGAGCAGATCGTCAAAGACCTCGACGCCCTCGGCCTTCTGGTCGATGTGAAAGACCACACCCTCGCTATCGCCACCTCGCAGCGTTCCGGTGTCGTCATTGAGCCGCGCCTTTCAAAGCAATGGTTTCTCAAGATCCAGCCGCTCGCCGATAAGGCAATCCAGGCAGTCGATGAAGGCCATATCCGCTTCACGCCCGACAACTACAAGCGCACCTATGACGAGTGGATGGGCAACATCCACGACTGGTGCATCTCCCGCCAGCTCTGGTGGGGTCACCGCATCCCCGCCTGGTTCTGCGACACCTGCGACCGGCTCATCGTCACCCGCGACGCGCAACCCGCATGCCCAGGCTGCGGCATCACCGACATCCGCCAGGAGACCGACGTCCTCGATACCTGGTTCTCCTCCGGCCTGCTTCCCTTCTCCGTCTTTGGCTGGACCGGTGACCCCTCCATCGATCAGCAGAACGCCGACCTCCAGGCCTTCTACCCCACCCAGCTTCTTGTCACAGGTTTCGACATCCTTTTCTTTTGGGTCGCCCGCATGATCATGCTCGGCACCCACTTCATGCTCGATGTGCCCATGCCCGATGGCTCCCCGCGCACGCTCGCCGATGCTGTCCCCTTCCGCGACGTCTATATTCACGCCCTCGTTCGCGACGCGGATCGGCAAAAGATGTCCAAGACAAAAGGTAACGTCATCGACCCGATCGAAATCGTAACTAGATTTGGCACAGATGCCGTTCGCTTCACCCTTGCCAGCATGGCCTCGCCCGGTACCGACATCGCCTTCTCTGAAGCCCGCACCGAAGGCAACCGCGCCTTCGCCAACAAGATCTGGAACGCCGCCCGCTTCCTTTTTCTCCAGCTCGATCGCGGTGAAGCCGTCGGCTACACGATCGGCATCCACTCGCCACTCGCTTCGGCCGCCGTCGTCTCGACCGAAGCGGAGCGAGGTGGAGACGTCCCCGTCGCGGCATCTTCTTCTGCCACCACCCTCCCTGACAACACTCCGCTCGAGTCCCGCTGGATCATCTCCCGCCTCTCCGCCGTCTGCGCCGAGGCGGATCGCGCCCTTGCCGCTTACCGCTTCGACGAAGCCGCCAATGCCATCTACCAGTTCTTCTGGGGCGAGCTCTGCGACTGGTACCTCGAGCTCGTGAAACTCCGTCTCGACTTCGGCGATCCCTCCGCCGCAACCTCCACGCATATCCGCAACGACATCACCGCTGCCTCTCTCGCCACCCTCACCACCGTCTTCGAGACCTCCCTCCGCCTCCTCAGCCCCTTCATGCCCTTTCTCACTGAGGAGATCTGGCACGCGCTCTACACCGGCCAGCCTCCCGCCCAATCCATCGCCCTCACTCGCTTTCCGCAGGCTGCCGATCTTCCCTCCGACCCCGCCGCCGAAGCCGCCATCGCCACCTTGCAGGAGCTCGTCGTCACTACTCGCGGCATCCGCAAAGAACTCAGCGTCCCCGAAAAGGAGCCCGCCTCCATCGCGATCTATGCCGAAAACCGCGTCCTCGCTCTCGCGGACGCCAACGTCGACATGCTCTCCCGTATGGCTCGCGTCGCCGCCGTCGAGTTTGCCGACGCGCCCCTTTCCGGCGCCAACGCCCGCAGCACCGCGTCCTTCGACGTCGCCGTCCTCTATGAACGCCAGATCGACGTGCAGGCCGAGCGCGACCGCCTCACCAAAGACCTCGCCAAATACGAGAAAGGTCTTGCCACCGCCGAGCGCCAGCTCGGCAACGAGAGCTTTATGGCCAAAGCCCCAGCCCACATCGTCGAAGGCCTGCGCAAGCAGTCCCGAGAGACGCGCGCCCTCTTCGACAAGACCCGTGCCGCCCTCGACGCGCTTCCACCCGCCTGATGCTCGCTTCACCTCACCAAACCTGATCAGCCCGCTTCCACACGCGCAGGCCAACACCCCGCCGTACGATCGTCGTCCCACGTCGTGAGGAACCTACGCACATGAAGCCAGGAAACATCCCCGACACTCCCTCGCACGAGCCCGTCCAGACCACCCCGCACACCGAGTCCCAAGCCAATCAGGATCGCTCTCAGAGCGATCTCGAGCCCAACGCCTTCGCCCAGGACCTCGGCCGTGGCGACGATGCCGCCACCTACGAAAACTCCGACGGCGCTCAGACCGCTGGCACTCGCTCGTTTGCTCGCAATGAGTCACAAGGTCCCAAGCACAATGCTCTTCCCGAAACGGAGGCACACACCGGCCATCTCGCCTCGCGCGTCATTCACAGCGAAACGCAAGGCATCAGTAACCACTCCGCCAATGACGAAGCCGCAGGTCAGGAGAAGGTCACCAGCGAGCGTCCCGACTCGCAGGCCGGCGTCAACCGGTCGAATCCCTAGCCCCCCGCTGAGACGACTCCACCTGACACCAGGCGGTCATCTCTACCAAAGCGCAACGGGAGCAGAAGGACGCCCAGCTTTCATTCAACCCGCCATTGCCTTCTTGCCAATAGATGGAAGAAAAAGGGGCGCCACGAAGGCGCCCCTTCTTATGATCCACACAGACCTCTACCGCTTCTGACCCTCATCGTGTCGCCGTACCTGATCCATCACCGGTTCACGCCGCTCTCCCAACTTGGCTCCGCCCTCTTCATTCGGGTTCGCCTTGTTTCCTTCACCTAGATGCGCCGCATGGGAGTGCGAATGTGCTGTGTCGTCGCCGGGCACCGCATCATGGCTGTTTACCTTGCGCGTATGCGCGTCATTCTCATGCATCGCCTGCTCACTTGCCTTGCTCTCGTGCTTCTCAGCCATCGCCTACTCCTTGTCGTTCGCTAACTTGTTCGTGGACTCCGTACCAGCATCCGTGGTTGAGCGTTCCTGGCCTGCAGTCTTGTTCGCGTCCGTCGAGGCTCCACCGCCCTGGGTCGCTCCCCCGAGAGCCTTCTCGACATCCTTCTCTAAGCCTTCAGCCGTGCCCTGAGTGCCCGTCATATCTGTCGCCTCATCTCCAAAGTCCCGCGCGCCATAGTCGTATTCGGTACCGCCATACGTCGATTGCCGGCCGTCCGGCACTGCGGTACGTTCCGCTTCATTTAAGCCCCATCCCTGCTCATGCGCGTACTCGCCCGCTAAACCCTTGGTGTGCTCTCCAAAACCGCGCGGCTCCGGGACCTTCTCCTGCGTCTTGACATCTTCTGCCATCACTGCCACCTCGTAGGGTAGTGGCCCACTACCATCCCGAGTTACCCTCCGACTGCGACCTTCTTCTCCTCGACGACAGCCTGCTCTACCGCGATCTCCACGTTCTCGTGCTTGATATCAAGCCGCAACCGGTTATAGAGACTCATATAAAAGTTCGCCACCCACACCAGCGCAAACCAGGCAATCAGGTAGCCCCGCCATCCTGTGTAGAGCATCTGAAACTGTGTCAACAGCAGGAAAAACGCCGTCACGTAATGACTGAAACAGTACTCACACGTGAACAGATAGAAGAACTTCCGCATCACCAGTGGCTTACAGTTTTGGCTCTTGTCCTTGCAGAAGTCGCGTGGCTCGCGAAACACCTCTTCATGCGTCACCGTCCATGTCGCGCATGCAATCGGCAATCCCAGCAGCAAGAGGTACGCCATCTGACGACCGAGCGTCATTGACATCAGGTACGGTACCGTTCCCATCGTTCCTCTCCGATCACCCAGGCAGTAAGATGCTCTTGGCTGCCATTTGACCCGAGGATTCGACGCTCCGCCTGGCTGCCGATAGGATCGTTACGATGGACTGGAAAAGCAAGCGCATCCGCTCTGTGCTCGAAGCCGCCCTCCTCGAGGACAAGGCCGCCAACGACATCACCACCGCGCTCACCGTCGATCCACGCACCCGCGCCACCGGCACGGTCGTCGCCATGGAGCCCTGCATCGTCTCCGGCCTTGGCGCCATTCCCGTCTTTCTTGAAGCCTTCACCAGACTCGGGAGCGCTGCGCCGAGCCGCTTTGAGGTTGTCAGTCATCCGGAGATCTTCGATGGCGTCCGCGTTCGCAAAGACCAACCCCTCGCCGTGATTCGCGGCAACGCCGCAGCTATCCTATCCACCGAGCGCGCCATTCTCAACCTGCTTGGCCGCATGTCCGGCATCGCTACCCTCACCAATGCTTTCGTCAAAGCCATCGCCGGCACCGGCGCCGAAGTCCTCGACACCCGCAAAACTATCCCCGGTCTTCGCCTCCTCGATCGCTACGCCGTCTGCTGTGGCGGCGGCCTCAACCACCGCAACGACCTCCAGGACGGCATCCTCATCAAAGGCAATCACCTCGCCCTCGGGGGCGGCATTACCGCCACCATCGCCCGGGCCGTCGACGGCCGCAAACCCGGCCAGCTCATTCAGCTCGAAATCCGCTCCACCAACGAACTGCCCGAGGCCCTCGCCACCGCCGTCGATTCCATCCTGCTCGACAATATGACCCCCGCCGCCGTCCGCCGCGCCGTCAAGCAGATCCGCGCCACCCACCCCGACATGCCTATCGAAGCCGCCGGCGGAATCAACCTCACCAACGTCCACGACTTCGCCGCCGCCGGCGTCAACTTCGTCACTATCGGTTCCCTCACCCACTCCGTCCACGCCCCCGAAATCAACATGCGCGTCTCCACCGACACCTCCCTCTTCTGATCCACCTTTCGTTCAACCTTCCTTCGTTCATCGTTGCCTTCGCAATCTTTAGTTGTCATTCTGAGGCGTAGCCGAGAAACCTTGCATTTCGCTTTTCACAACAAAGTGAAGCGACGTGACCCTATGCTCGAATCGTTCAATCTCGCTACCGTCGAAGCTGCCGTCACCCACACCCGCTTCGCCACCCACCTCCACCACCTCGCCTCCACCTCCTCCACCAGCGATCTCGCCTCGGCCGCCGCCCGCGCCGGCATCGAACACGGCGTCTGGATCGCCGACGAGCAGACCGCCGGCCGCGGCCGCGGCGGCCATACCTGGCTCTCCACACCCGGTGACGGCCTCTACGTCAGCGCTCTCCTCACCACGCCCATCCCCATCTCGAACGCCCCCGCCTTCTCCTTCGCCACCGCTATCGCCGCCCAGGCCGCCATCACCACCACCACCGGCTTCCTGCTCAAAGAGAAGGTCGACATCCGCTGGCCCAACGATCTCATCCTTAACACCCCCCGTGGCCCCCGCAAGTGCGGTGGCATCCTCATCGAAACGGCCGCCACCAGCGCCACTCTGCGCTTCGCCATCCTCGGCATCGGCATCAATTGTAACCACTTAAGTTTTCCGTCCGAACTCGACAACCTCGCCACCTCGCTCCGCCGCGAGTCCCCCAACCCCGCCGAACCCGTCTCCCGCGAGACCCTCTTCGCCGCTCTCCTCATCGCCCTCGACCAGGAAATCGAAAGCTGGTCCACCCCCACCGCCCCCACGCGCGATCCCTCCACCTATAGCTCCTGGATCCGCGGCAAGCCCGTCCATGTCGCCGAAGCCCGCGGCTACACCGGAACTACCGCTGGCCTAACCCCCGACGGCTATCTCAAAGTCCTCGCCACTGACGGCACGCTCCACATCGTCCGCCACGGCGGCGTCCGCGAACTCATCTAGTTACAAACTGCGACCCTGAGTCATCGAGGCCCTTGCGATCGCTGCGTTCCGCCCTCATGCCCTGTCCCTCACCTACCCTCTAAAATCAATCCGAGGCACCCAACCCATGCTCCTCGCTCTCGACGTCGGCAACACCAACATCGTCGCCGCCCTCTTCGATCTCGCCAGCCCCACCCCAGCTACCCCCATCGCCACCTGGCGCGCCACCACTCG
Organism: uncultured Acidobacteriaceae bacterium; assembly: GCA_964235665.1. GTDB lineage: Bacteria > Acidobacteriota > Terriglobia > Terriglobales > Acidobacteriaceae > Edaphobacter. The sequence continues at coordinate 127,472 of CAXSAY010000001.1, read as the reverse complement.
CCATGAGTACACCGCCGACGAGTTCGGCCTGCTCCTCAAAAGTCTCTTCAGCCTGCATAACCTCGACTTCTCAGTCGTAACCGGCGTCGCCATCGCCTCCGTCGTCCCACCACTCGACTCCGCCCTCCGCGGCATGACCGAGCGCTTCTTTTCGCTCAGGCCCATGTTCATTGAGCCCGGCATCAAGACCGGCATCCCGATCCTCACCGACAACCCCTCCGAGGTCGGCGCCGACCGCATACTCAACTGCGTCGGCGCTTGGGATCGCGTTCACGGCCCCTGCATCATCGTCGATCTCGGCACCGCCACCAAGTTCGACGTCCTCTCGAAGAATGGTGAGTTCCTCGGCGGCGCCATCGCCCCCGGTCTCGGCATCTCCGCCGACGCCCTCTTCAACCGCGCCGCCAAACTCCCCCGCGTCGACATCCGCAAGCCCGCCAAGGTCGTCGGCACCGGCACCGTCGATAACATGCAGATCGGTCTCTACTACGGCTACATCGGCCTCGTCGACGGCATCCTCGAACGCATGCTCCCCACTCTCGACCCCGCCACCACCGTCCTCGCCACCGGCGGCCTTGCCCGCCTCATCGCCGACGGCTCCAAGTACATCCGCGACGTCGATGACCTCCTCACCCTCACCGGCCTGCGCCTTCTCTACGAACGCAACCGCCGCTGACCACCCCTTCTAACGCACGCAAGAGGAAGTCGAGGCACTGGCTGTATGGAAGGTCCGGAAGCTTTGTCTACCGCCCCATCATCGGGGGATGGCGAACGATGCTGCCCCTGACATGAGGAATCCTTCTGTTTGGATCAGGTGCTTTTCTTTGGGTTCATTACGTGAACACGCTGCCCAAAGTGCCGTGCCGAGCACAGGTCGCTCTTTTCCCATCGAGCAACGCGGAACGGTGGTGTTTGCAACTCTCGGCGAAACACTTCTGACCCATGGTCTGTTGATCTCTGGCTTCACGGTGGGAACTATCGCCTTTGGGTACGAGAAGCGGCCAAGGACTCGACCTGTCTGAACCAAGAACCATTACACTCAACAGGTGAAAATCAAGCTTCTGCTCGGATCCATCCTCGTCGCCTCGCTGTCCACAGCCGCCGCCGCGCAAGATGTCAAAGCGTTCCTCGGCCGCTGGGACTTCACCGCGACCCCCGTCACCGGCAACCCGTATCCGCAGTGGATCGAGCTCACCAGTCACAACGGCAAGCTCGAAGGTAGTGTTCAGCCCAGAGGCGGTGCCTGGCACCCGATCTTCGGCGCCCACCTGGACGCCGGCAAACTGATCGTGGCTGTGCAGGAAGCAGGCCGTGATCCAGCTGTGAGCTGGGAGCTAACCTCTCCGACCGCAGGCAGGCTCACCGGCATCGAGAAGCACGGCGAGACCAACGGCCCGTCGCTCATCGGCGTCCAGGCGCCTCTGCTCGATCGGCCCGTGCCGAAAAGATGGTCAAAGCCCAAGCCCCTCTTCGACGGCAAGGATCTCGACGGCTGGCAACCCATCGGCAACGTCGCCAACAACAAGTGGATCGCCCGCGACGGCGACCTCGTCAATAACAACCCCGAAGTCCCCAGCGGTGAAAAGCTCATCGGTGCCGCCAACATCCGAACCATCGCGAAGTTCCAGGACTTCAAGCTGCACATCGAGGTGAACTGCCCGGAAGGCGGCAACAGCGGCATCTATTTGCGTGGCCGCTACGAAGTACAAATAGGCACCGAAGGCGGCAAGATTCCCTCGCACGAGATGGGCGCGATCTACAGCTACTACCCCCCACCCGAAGGCTCTTCGAACGGTCTCGGTAAATGGACGGCCTTTGACATCACCCTGGTCGGCCGGCACGTTACGGTCCTGCGCGACGGCAGGATGTACCACGACAATGTCGAGATCCCCGGCCCCACCGGGGGCGCTCTCGACAGCAACGAGGCCGAGCCCGGACCGTTCTATCTGCAGGGTGATCATCACGGTGTCATCGCCTACCGCAACCTCACCATCTCCGTTCCGGAAATCTAGTCAGCTGGCGCCCGGCCCTTCTAGTCTTGCGCCAGACGACCCGCACCGGTGGGAGCCAGACGTGGGTCTACTCCCGCCGCTAAACTAGCCAAAGCCCCTCCATGCAGAACTACTTCAACTACTTCACCGAGGTCGAGGAGCGCTTTCAGCAGCGACGCGGCTCCCTCCTCATGCTGTCCACTCTCGATTGGGCTCTCATCGACACCTGGCGCGAGGCCGGCCTCCCACTCGAGGTCGTACTCCGTGGTATCGATGAGGCCTTCGATCACTACGACGCCAAAGTCGCTCGCGCCCGCGGTCGTGTTCGCAAAATCAACGGTCTCGCTTGGTGCGCGCAGGCCGTCATGGAGTCCGCCGGGCGCGCCGCCCAGGCCTCACTCGCCGGTCCTTCCTCTGACATCAGCTCCAGCCCAGCAGAACCGCTCGAAACCGGCTTCGAACCAGACCGCATCTCCGCCTTCCTTCGCCGATCCGCCGAGGCCGTCGCAGCGAGCTCGCTTCCGCCACCTGCAGACACAGTCGCCATCGAGATCGTGACCCGCCTTCAAGTCCTCGCCCACGATCTCGCGACGACCCCTGCCAACCTTGAAGAACTCGACCGCACCCTCTCCGTTCTCGAAGAAAAACTGCTCGCCGCGCTTCTCACCGCAACGCCCGAAACCGACCTCTCCGCTCTCCGCGAGCAGGCCGACCGCGAGCTCGCCCCCTATCGTGGAAAGATGCAGGCCATCCAGATCCGCCAGGTGCAGCAGCAGTTCCTCGGCAAACGCCTTCTCGAGCTGCATCGCCTGCCGCGCCTGAGCCTCTTCTATATGGGCCTCGCATGAGCGTCGGGCACATCGCAGAAGTCACCCCACTCTGCCCCCACTTCGGCTCCTGTGGCGGATGTCAGCTTCAGCACCTCGCCTACCCCACCCAGCTCGCCCTCAAGCGCGATCGCCTTCGCACCCTGCTCAGAGAAGCCGGCGTCCTCATCACATCACCGATCGAGATCCACAGCGCCGATCCCTGGCACTATCGCAACCGGATTCGCCTCCGCCTTGAGCGTGCGAACGGCGTCGTCTCGATCGGCTACAGCAGAGCCGCCTCGACCGACTTCCTTCCCATCCACACCTGCCCCATCGCTGCTCCCATCCTCCTCCATGCCGCGCAAACCTTGGTCGCCCTCGCCCAGCAGAGCTCCACGATCGCGCACTGGCTCGTCGCTACAGCCGAGCTCGAGCTATTCACCACTCCCGACGAGTCTCGCCTGCAGCTCACGCTCCTGCTCGCGCATCCGCCAGATATCCCGGCGGACGGGATTGCCCGCACCTTCAGCCATCTCTGCGAGTCGCTTCGCCAGCAGCTTCCCCAACTGTCCGGTGCCGGCGCCGATCTCCTTCGCGGCATCCACGCGAATGCACCTCGCCCTCGTGCCAATCGCCGAGCCGCTGCTACCTTCACCGCACCCACCTGGGGCAGCCCCGGCCTCCTCTACCCCCTAGCCCTCAACGGTCAGTTCGAGAAGCTCTGGGTCAGCCGCGGCTCCTTCTTCCAGATCAATCGCCACCTGCTCGAAACTCTTGTCACGATAGCCACGCTCCCCCAGCAGCGATCCAGCTCTCTACAAGATCTCGCCTGGGATCTCTTCGCCGGCGTCGGTCTCTTTACCCGGGCCCTCGCCCCGTACGCCCACCGCATCACCGCCGTCGAGACTGCCCCCGCCTCAACCGCCGACCTCGCCGCCGCCAGGCTCCCCAATACCCGCATCTTCACCTCCACCGTGCTCGACTTCCTCCGCGTCGCCGCTCTCGATCGCGACCGCCCCGACCTCGTCCTCCTCGACCCGCCTCGCGCCGGCCTCGGCCTTGAAGCCGCCACCCTCCTCGCGCGCCTCAAGCCAGCCAGTATCGTCTACGTTTCGTGCGATCCCGTCACCCTCGCCCGCGATCTCGCCGCGATGCTATCCTCCGGCTACAACCTCGCCGAGCTGCATCTGGTTGACATGTTTCCTCAGACCTCCCATCAGGAAACTGTCGCGATTCTTCATCGCAACACCGACCGGACGTCCTCCGCGCAAGGCTGATCTCCCCCGGGCCACGTCTCTCAGTGCGCTCGACCGTCGAGTCCCGCGCCCGATGTCCACCCGCACGCCCGTCGCACCACCTGAACCCGCTCGACGCACCCGCTTCGGCGCAGGTCCCCCACCACCGACCGTGCAACGCCCCGTCGGCGTGCCCAGCCCGGCGCTCTTCCCCAACGACCCCACCCACGTTGAGCGACTGCGCCTGCGTCGCGCCCCACTTCTCTTCGCCGCCGTCTGCTTCGCTCTCGGCGAGCTTCTCGCCGCGCTCCATCCGCACCCCGCGGCACTGCTGCTCCTCAGCAGCACCCTCCTTCTTCTCCTCGCCTCCATCGCGCTTCGCCATGCCGCTCGCCGTCCGCGTCGTCCGAGCGCGCAACGCATGGCTGTCCTCCCCGTTGCCGCCCTTTGGATCGCCACCGGCATCCTCGCCGCCCACCTCCGCCCCGCGCCCGACCCACAATCCGCCCTTCTTCCCTTCGCAGACAATCTCTCCCGCACCGTCGTTGGCCGCGTCACCCGCGTTCACCCGCTACCACCTCGCACTCCCGCGACTACAGCAGACGCCGAACACACCTGGGAGCCACAGGCTCCCGAAGAGGAAGCTCCTCAAGCCGAACAGGTCGACCTCCAACTCTCGCAGATCGAATACCTCACACCCGATCTCTCCACCCTCGTCCCCATCACCGCCGGCATCCGTGCCACCCTCATCACCACGCCAGACACACCCTCGCTTCCACTCCTGAGCTGCGGCGATCGCATCGAGTTGCAAATTCGACTTCGACTTCCGGAGCGCTACCGCGATCCCGGCGCCTGGCAGTACACCGACTATCTTCTCGAGCAGGGCATTGCCGCCCACGGGCCCGCCCGCGCCGAAAAACTTCGCTTCCTCGCGCACGACCCAGCCACCGTCTCCTGCCGCCTCCTCGCCGCACAGGCCTGGGCCTCCGGCCGCCTCACCCACTTTGCCGCCAGCCCCGCCAATCGCCATCTGCCCTCCGTCTTCCGCCTGTCGTCTGAAGACACCGGCATGCTCGGAGCCATGCTCTTCGGCGACCGCACCGGCCTCAATCATCAGCTTCGACTCGGCTTCGAACGCACCGGCTCCTTCCATCTCTTCGTCGTCTCCGGCATGCACGTCGCCCTCGTCGCCGGCCTGCTCTGGTGGGCTCTCCGCCGTCTCCGCCTTCCTGACTCCGCCGCGACCCTCCTCACCCTTCCCGCCATCACCGCCTTTGCCCTGCTTACCGGCTTCGGCGCGCCCGTCCAGCGCGCCCTCGCTATGACCACCCTCTTCCTGCTCGCCCGCCTGCTCTCCCGCGAGCGCTCCGTTCTCAATGCCCTCGGCGCCGCTGCCCTCTTCGCTCTGCTCTGGTCGCCGCACGCCCTCTTTGAAGCAAGCTTCCAGATGACCATGCTTGCCATCATCGCCATCGGCGGCATCGCCGTTCCGCTCGGCGAACGCAACCTCCTCGCCTGGGCGCACAGCACCCGCAGCCTGGACGAGATCCGCCTCGACCAGTCCCTCCCGCCCCACCTCGCCCAACTCCGCGTCTCTCTCCGTCTCTGGACGGAAGCCCTCGCCACCGGCGCCGGTCCGCTCGCCGCACGCATCTTCCTCGCCGCCATCCGCCTCGCCGCCAACGCCGCCGAACTTGTCCTCATCGGCGTCGTCGCCGAACTCGTCATGGCCCTGCCTATGGCCGTCTACTTCCATCGCGCCACCCTCTTCGCCCTTCCCGCCAATATGGCCAGCATCCCGCTACTCGGCGTCCTCATGCCCGCCGCCATCCTCACCTTCATCGCCACCCTCCTCAGTCCATGGCTCGCCGTGATCCCGTCCTCTGTCACTGCGTTTCTTCTGCACAGCATTACCTTCGCCATCGGCCACATCAGCCGCGTCCCGCTCGCCGACGCCCGCGTTCCACCACCCTCCGTCTTCGTCATCGCCGCCGCCCTTCTCAGTTGGGCCTTCTGCATCTGGGCCGCCCGCCGATCCTCCCGCTGGGCCATCGCCGCCGCCGTCGTTCTCCCGCTCACCACCCTCGCCGTCCTTTGGCCGGAGCCCGCCGTTCGCTCGCCAGGTCAGCTCGAGCTCACCGCCATCGACGTCGGCCAGGGTGACTCGCTCCTCCTCATCGGCGCGGAAGGCCGCACCATGCTCATCGACGCCGGCGGCCCCACTGGCTCCGTCCTCGAAGCCGCCTCCGCCACCAGCCTCTTCGACGTCGGCGAAGAGGTCGTCGCCCCCTATCTCTGGTCACGCCGCATCCGCCGCCTGGACACCCTCGTCCTCTCCCACGCCCACTCCGACCACATGGGCGGCATGCCCGCCATCCTCCGCGATCTCCGCCCTCGCGAGCTCTGGGTCTCCCTCCCCGCCCACGCCGACGCCTTCACAGCCCTGTTAGATCAGGCGAAGTCGCTCGGCACTACAGTCCGCTTCCTCCACGCCGGGCAGCAGCTCCCCTGGGGTGACGAGCAGATCGCCGTCCTCTCCCCCAACCCCGCCTACACCAACGCCGCCGCACCTAAGAACGACGACTCCCTCGTCCTCCGTGTCCAGTACGGCCAGTCCTCCATCCTCCTCGAAGGCGACGCCGAAGCCCCCAGCGAGCACAGCATGCTCGCCGCCCACGCCATCTCCCCCGTCACCCTGCTCAAGGTCGGTCACCACGGCTCGCTCACCTCCACCACACCCGAGTTCCTCGCCGCCGCCGCCCCCCACGCCGCCGTCATCTCCACCGGCCTCAACAACCACTTCGGCCACCCCCGCCCCGAGATCCTCGTCCGCCTCGCCGGCCAGGGCACCCTCACCTACCGCACCGACCAGTTCGGCCTCACCACCTTCCTTCTCTCACGTGATGGCCGCATCGCCGCCGTCACTGGCGCGTCTAACGAGGACAGCGCACCCTGACTGATATGTCGTCGGGCGTGACATCGGAGGCCTCATGGACCTGGATCAACCCACGCCGGAAGAAACCGCTGCAGAGACCCCGGCCTCTTCTCCGGCAGTCACTCAGAGCCCCTCACGAGAGGAACTGCAGGAGCGCCAGGAAGAGCAGAAGCTCCTGCGCCGCCTGCAGATGATGATGAACCTCGTCATGCAAACCATCGCCCAGGACGGTTCGCTCTCGATCGACGATGCCTCGCAGATGATCGCCGACAGCCGCAAGGCCGCTCTCGCCATGTTCCCCGGCAAAGAGCTGGCTTACGACCTCATCTGGCGCCCTCGCTTCCAGCGCCTCATGCGCGAACGCTTCCGCATCATGTAACGCCCTGCAAGGCCTCATGCCTTGCAACTGTAGCGTCTGGCTCCGTGCCGCAGCCGTAGTGTCTGGCCTTAGTGCTGCGGTTGTCGTGTCTGCAGTTGTAGTGTCTGCCTGTAGTGTTTGCCGCTACAATTTTCGTTGCCCTTCCGAGGCGAAGCCGAGGAACCCCCGCATTCGTTCTTAACGACGGAGCGAAGCAACGCGAAACCTTCAACCCTTTGCCACCGCCCTCAAGGCACCTGCACCGGCCCCAGCAGCGGCGTCTTCACCGGCGCCGCCACCCCTACCAGTTCCGTCACCGTTCCCGCCGCAAAGTTCGACACCCACACATCCCCGCTCGCATCTACCGCCAAAGCAAATGGCTGGTTCAGCCCCGCATCGCTCGCCCATCCCGCCGCCGGGCTGATCACCGCCCCTGGCGTCGTCGCAGTCGATCCCGCCAGCTCCGTCAGCAGAGCGCCGCGATAGTTCCCCACCCACACCTGTCCCGCTCCGTCGATCGCAATCGCCGACGGCGTCTGCAGCGTAGTCCCTACATACGGGCTCCCACTCGCCACCGTTCCTCCCGGCGCTATCCGGCTCACAGAACTTCCGTAGTAGTTGGCCGCCCACACGAAGCCGCCCGCATCAATCGCCAGCCCCTGCGGCCCATCGCAGCAGCGCACCGGCAGCACCGTCTTCCCGTCCGCGCTGATCTTCACCACCTGCTCGGCGTTCATGTTGCCGACCCACGCATCATGGCTCCCATCGATCGCAATCACCCCCGGAAACGCCAGCGCCGACCTTCCATAGCCGCCCGCCCCTGAGATCGTCTGCCCGGAGCTGTTCAGCTGCGTCACCGTCGCGTTCTCCGTATTCACGACCCACACCGTTCCGTTCGGGTCGATCGCAATCCCCACCGGCGCCGCAAAGCCTCCCACATACCCCGCCGTCCCCGACAGAAAAAGGCCTGCGGAGCTGATCTCCGTCACCGACCCCGAGTTGCCGCTGGCCCCGTTCGTCACCCACACGTTACTGCTCCCATCAATCGCCAGCCCATACGAGCTGTCCAGCCCGCCGCCCGCAATCCCGCTGGCAAACAGCGGCACCCCGACCGGCGAAAACGCCGACACCACGCCGCCATAGTTCGCCACCCACGCATTCCCACTCGCATCGATCGCCAGCGCCGTCGGCCCGTTCACCGTCTTCAGCCCGCCGCCTGCGTACGTCAGCGTCAGCATCCAGTCCTTTGGCGCTGCACTCAGACCCGGCCCGTACGCCGTGCTCGCCGCCGCCGCCGCATACAGCGCCCCCACATTCGCCGCCGGCGCCTTCGCAATCGCCAGCGCCGCCGCCAGCGTATCGGCCGGCGCCGACCCGCCAGCACTCGTCGCCCCCGCCAGCACCGCCGCACACCCGGCGGACCCGCCGTCCGCCGTGCATACACTCAGCAGGTTCGCGAGCGTATTTAGCTTCGCCGTCGGCACCGTCGCCGAACTTACAAACTTCACGCCAGGAGCCGTTCCCGTACTCGGGTTCACCAGCGCCCGCGCCATCGCCGCCGCATTCCCGAGGCCCGTCACGTTCGTCGCACTCGTCCCCACCGTTCCGTCCGCCGCCAGAAACTGCGCGAGCGCCCACACCCCCGCAACCGTCGTCGCCTCATTTACCGCAACCGCCGTCCCGCTCGCAATCCCACTGCAAGGCCCCAGCACCGCCATCTCCGCCAGCACCGCGTTCGTTCCAGCCGCCGTCCCCACCGTCCCGCCCCGCGCCACGGCATACACCTGCGTCGCCGCCCCCGGACAAGTAAAGCCTGCCGCCACCTGGAACATCCCCGTCGCATCCGTCGTCAGCGCCGCACTCTCGAGCGCCACCGCCCCCACCCCCGCACCCGTCGTTCCCGCTGCCCCCGTCGTTCCTGCGGCATAGACCTGCACCGTCGCGCCCGCTACCGGCTTGCCCGCCGCCGTCACCCTTCCCGTAAACGCCACGCCCGCAAACGTTCCCGTCCCGGTCGTACCCGTTCCGCCACCACCCGTTCCTCCACCTGTACCCGTGCCACTCCCACTCGCCGTCGAGAGTCCGCTCCCGCATCCACTCACCAGCCCCACCGATAGCAGCACCGCCGCGCCGACCCATCGCGTCTTCATCCCGAAATCCTTCATAGCCACAAAGCTGACCACATCCGCACCGCCGCGCGCAATGACCGGAAAGCTCCTCCACCCGCGGTTCCCGTCCGATACACTGCAGACCAGCTTTCGTGAGGACACCCGCCTCACCCGCCTTCGGAGGTCCTGTGCGTCATCCTCTTCGATTTGCTCTGCTGCTTCTTTCCCTTGCCCCGGTTCTTCCTGCCCAAACCTCCGCCATCCCCGCTCCACCGCCCTCCACCTACACTCTCCAGACCGGAACCCGGCTCGTCCTCACCGATCTCACCGTCCTCGATCGCCACGGCAGCCCCGTGCACGACCTGCCCGCCTCCGCCTTCCACATCACCGAGGACCGAAGACCCCAGGACCTCGCCTCCTTTGAGGAGCACCGCACGGAAGCACCACCCGCCATCGTCACCGCCAGCGCACCGTTGCCCGCCGGCACCTACAGCAACGACTTCCTCCTGCACCCGCCCCCTGTCCTCAACATCCTCGTTCTCGACACGACCAACCTCGCCGTCGAGGACCAGATGTTTCTCAGCGTTCAACTCACCCGATTTCTTGAGACCTTACCCGCCGGACAATCGCTTGCTATCTTCGGTCGCAGCGGTCCCAACAGCGTCCTTCTCCAGAACTTCACCGCCAACCGCACCCTGCTGCTCGCCGCCGTGACCCGCGCTCTGCCGCATCTCCTTCCGCCAGGCCGCGACTACCTCAGTGATCTCGTCACCCTTCAGCAAATCGCCGACAGCTTTGGCGATCTGCCCGGCCGCAAAAACATCCTTTGGTTCACCGGCGGATCCAGCCTCTTTCTCCGTGAAGATGCCACCGAGGTCCGTGACTACGACCGCTGGCGTCGCATCTACGACGAGCTCGAAGCCTCCCGTATCGCCATCTTTCCCGTAGACGCCCGTGGTCTCACCAACTCCTCCAGCGGCCGCGAGACCTCACAACACTTCCTGATGAACGAGGTCGCCAATGCCACCGGCGGCCAGGCCTTCTACAACACCAATGGCCTTCAGCAGGTCGCCACACACTTCACCACCGCCAGCGGTGACTTCTACACCCTCACCTACTCGCCACGCGGCTACCGCGAAGACAAGAAATGGCATAAAGTCCAGATCTCCGTCGATGGCGACCACTACACCCTTGGCTATCGTCACGGCTACTTCGCCGATGGCGTGAACGCCGCCCCGATTGCCCGCCGCCCCATCCCCGGCACTCGCCTCGCCGCCGGCGGAGAACCCGTCGTGCAAGGCGACAGCAGCCCTCTCCCGATCATCTTTCAGGCTCGCGTCCTTCCGGCCGGCAGCACCCCCGCCCCAGGCGCGCCCCAAATGCCCGATTCACCCGTCAAGAAGAACGACATCCTCTACGCCGTGCACTACACCATCCCCACCCGGGAACTCACCCTCTCCGCAGCCGGGAAGGATCAGCAAGTCCTCTTCATCGCCGCCGCCCTCGCCTTCAATCGCGATGGCGCCGTCGTCGATCGCAAGGCGGAACGCATCACCATCACGCTCCCCGACGCCCAGCTTAAAGCCGTCTCCACGCACGGCATCCCCCTGCAACAGCAGCTTCGCCTGCACAGGGGCGATAACTTCCTTCTGCTCGCCATCCTCGATCCCCTCACCGGCCGTACCGGCAGACTCCAGCTCACCCTTCAGGTTCCCGCCGCGCCTTAACTTCACCAGACCGGAAACCCTTGGAAGCACAGCTGCATCGAGGTTACCCTCGTACCCCACGCCCTCCTCTGTCCTCCGTGCAGACCTGCATCTCACCGGTCAAAAGCCTGCACTAGCCGATCTGGCTTCCATCTTTTCTGAGGACTGTCATGCTCATCCCCAATCGCATCTCGCCGAAGAGCAAGCTCTTCGCTGCCGCCGCCGCTGTTCTCGTCTCTCTCCCTTTCGCCACCGCGCAAACCCCGGCGCCCGCTCCTATCCCCACCACCACGCTCACACCCGCCCAGCTCGAGGCCGCGCTCGATCCCCAGATGAAGAAGGTCATCGATCTCTTCAAGACGATCGCCGGCACCCCCATCATCGATCTCACCCCGCAGGATGCCCGCCAGCAGTTCTCGGCGGAGGACGCCGCCAAGCTCCTCGCCCGCACCTCCGGCGCTCAGGAAGCTCCCATGCCCGTCGGAAAAGTCACCGATGGCATCCAGATTCCCGGCTACGAGGGCAACCAGATCCCCATCCGCATCTACACCCCCACCGGCGCCGGTCCGTTCCCCGTCGTCCTCTACTTCCACGGCGGCGGCTTTGTCATCGCCACCATCGACACCTACGACGCCAGCGCCCGCGCGCTCTCGGACTACGCCAACGCGATCGTCGTCTCGATCGAGTACCGCAAGGCCCCTGAAGCGCCCTTCCCCGCTGCCCTTCGCGATGCCGAAGCCTCCTACGACTGGGTCACCCACAACATCGGTCACTACAACGGGATCGACACCAAGATCGCCCTTGCCGGTGAAAGTGCCGGCGGCAATCTCGCCACCGAACTCGCCATGTACATCCGCGACAACAATCTCCGTCGGCCTACGCATGAGCTCCTCATCTACCCAATCACCACCGGAAACGTCAGCCAGGCATCCGACATCGCGTACGAAAACGCCATCCCGCTCAATACACCCATGCTGACCTACTTCAGCAGCAAGTACCTGCCCAGCCCCTCCTTCGCCAATGACCCGCAGGTCGCCCCAATTAACGGCAACCTCAAGGGCCTGCCCCCGACCACCATCATCGCCGCGGAGATTGATCCCCTGCGCAGCGATGGTGTCGACTACTACACCAAGCTGCAGACCGCCGGGAACCAGGTCGTCTACGAGCTCTACACCGGCACCACGCATGAGTTCTTCGGCATGGGCGCCGTTGTCGACAAAGCCAAAGCCGCCGAGCAGTTCGGCGCCGCCCGTCTCGCCGCCTCCTTCAAATAACTCCGCCTTACCAGCGACGACGTGCAGCCACGCTGCACGTCGTCGTCTTGCGTGACACACCCGACAGCCAGGCACCCTTACCCAACCAACGTGCACCAGCGTAGCTCTGTCCAGTAGGCAACACGCTGGCGCAACCTACAGCGGCGCAACGTTCGCAATCCTGCCCCACTAACGGATGAAAACGCAGCAACATCGCATCCAGCTCCACCTACATCGGCTTACCCTCAAACCGATACACAGCCTTCGCCTCAATCTTGAGCAATTCATACCCGCCGCTAAGATCTGCCACCAGGGAAAGCCCCATCAGATCAAACAGCGCAAAGAACTGCTCCCACGTAATCCCCTGAATTCTTCGGCTTCTTGCGCAAGCTCCCCAAAGACAAAGCACAACACCGCCGGCTCGCCGTCAAACTTCAACGGATGCATCTGTGCCGGTGCAGCGCCTCGCGCTCGCGCCCACTGCTGTACTTCCACATGATCCGTTGTTGGCCCAATCATCAAGAGAACTCCGCAAACATAGATAGCCCTTTGTGATGCGGTGAGTCTCGCGCAATGGCGGCTGGCGAAAACATCCACCTTCAGCTCATACATGCTTCTGGTCCATACCGCGTCAGGCCGTTGCCTTACATTACGTTTACAGTAACTACATGACGGAATCGTCCCTGGTCGATCTGGTCGGCGTCGGCCTCAACGCCACAGATACGGTCATCCCCGTCACGGACTTTCCTGTCCGCGGCTCCAAAGTCGAGTTCCGCAACACCAGCGTTCTTCCCGGCGGACAGGTCGCCACCACCGTCGTGGCCTGCCAGAGCTGGGGTCTGAAGACCCGCTACGTCGGCAAGCTCGGCGAAGATGACGCCGCCGCAATCCATCGCAAGGCCTTCGCAGATGCCGGCGTCGACACCCGGATCCTCACCGTTCCCGGCGGCTCCAGCGCCCAGTCCATCATCCTCGTCGACAGTGGCGGCGAACGAACCGTTCTCGGCCGCCGCGACGATCGGCTCATCCTCCGCCCCGCCGATCTTAATCGCGACTGGATCACCTCCGCCCGCGTCCTGCACGTGGACGGCTACGACACGGCCGCCGCCACCCTCGCAGCCACCTGGGCCCGCGCCGCCGGCATCCCGGTAGTCGCCGACCTCGACGAACTCTACCCCGGCGTTGAAGACCTCCTTCAAAACGTCGACTACCTCATCGCAAGTCGCGATTTTCCCTGTCGTCTCATGACAGAAAACAACCTCGAACGCGCTCTCTTCAGGATGCAGGAGCGCTTTGGCAGCCTCCTCACCGCCGCAACCCTCGGCGAAGACGGCGTTCTCGCCTGGAACGGCCAACGTTTCCTCCATACCGCCGCTTTTCAGGTTCCCGTCGTCGACACCACCGGAGCCGGCGATATCTTCCACGCCGGCTTCATCTACGGCCTCCTCCAGGACTGGCCGCTGGACCGCCAGTTCGACTTTGCCAGCGCCGCTGCCGCCCTCAACTGCAGCTCCGTTGGCGCCCGAGGCGGCATCCAGTCTCTTGGCACTATCGAGGCGCTAATAGCCACTGGCCTCCGCTACCCCGCACCAACCGCGCTCGCGACACACCGCTAAGCAGCGATCGCCGGACAGAAGTGATTCCCGTCCGGCGACCCTCGCCATCCCTCGATCAGTACCTCTGCCTGGATCGCTCCTTACTTCTTGAAGCGACGGCGCATCAAGCCACTTACTCCGGCCAGGCCCGTGCCCAGCAGAGCCAGCGAGCTCGGCTCCGGAACAGCCGTATCCGTCACCGACACACCATCCAGCAACGCCATCGGCGGTGATCCACCAGGAGTTCCGATCGAGAGAAACGACAGGACCTCGCTGGTGCTGCTCGCGGTGAAAGTCAGGTTCTCCTGCTCCCATCCCGAAAAGCCCTTGTTGGGAATCGACAAAACATCTGTCAGCAGCTTGTCCGAGCCCAGACTCACCTGCAGCTGCTCTGTTGTTGCATAAGGCGCGCCATACTGCTGCGCTGACGCAAAATAGAACGACACCGTCGTTTGCGCCCCTACCGTCAGGCCAGAAAGCGTCTGAGAGACCGGGCTCACTCCGAAAGCGCCATCAAGCGCAAGGAAGTTGCCGCCGTTAGGACTTCCAGTAAGTCCATTGTTCGATCCATTCCCAGGACCATATAACTTGAAGTTGCCGTACTGCCCGACCGCACCGGTCGTGTCCGCTGTTCCTGGAAGGAACACGTAGTTGTAGCCGTTCGTCGACCACCCCGTAACCTGCTGGGAGGCATACTGCCCACCAAACTCGGATGACGTGTTCGTGAGGGTTTGCTCAAAGCTGCCATTGACCACATTAATAGTGTTTGCATGTGCGGAAGCAGCGATTCCGGAGAGGCATACAGCCGCCAGAACAGCGATTTTGTTGCGGAGAGTTGCGGGCAGAAAAGGCATCATGGCTTGAAAAATCCTTCTAAGGAATGGGAATCTGGTTGCTTCCTCATACCGAGCAGGAAAGCTGACCATTACTGCAAAGTGTCTGCTTTCGAATAAAGCAACTCGGTCGCCAAGATGCGCATCCGGCTGTCAAGCGAGAAAATGCCTGATTTTCGCCATTCCACTCACGTTTCGAACGCAGCCCAGCCATAAGGCCCATTCATTTACCCACCGTAGGAAACATTGTTCCCACTAAGAAATCCTCACACCTTCAACCACGAGACCGAGTCACCTATCTGAGATTACTTACATCCCTAGAAGTACCTAAGCACGTCTCCGTTCGCTTGTTACTGTCCGCTGCCAGTCACTCCGTTGCACCGCTATCTAACCAAGTCGCGTGTGGCTCGTCGCCTCAGCAGCTCCGTCCTCGGTACCGCGAGTAGCGGCTTCTTCAGCCACAGTGTCCACCGCCTGGCCTGGTCTCCGCCAAACCATAAACGGCTCCGCAAGCTGCCCGAACAGCATCGGCGACACCGGCGCATCAATGCCATACCGCTCCGGCTGCTTGTCCGGTGGAAGATGCAGCGTCCCAAATACCTGATCCATCCACGGCAGCAGCGCAGCATAGTTCTTGTTGTAGAGCTGCGGTGAGTCGTTGGTATGGTGCCAATGGTGAAACGCCGGCGTCGCCACCAGCCACTCCAGCGGTCCGAATCGCCATGCTACATTGGCGTGAATAAAGAACCCCCAGACCGTGCCCACCAACACGACCAGAACGGGAATGAGACTTCCTTCCTTCGTCGCCGGTGATCCCAGCCCCAGCACATAGAGCGGCACCAGGCCGCATAGTCGCGTAAACACCATATCCACCGGGTGCGCCCGCGTATTCACCAGATAGTCCAAATGCTCCGCACTATGGTGGATCGCATGAAAGCGCCACAGCAGCGGAACCTCATGGCTCCAGCGATGCCCCCAATAGAAGCCCACCTCGCCAACCAGCAGCGACGCGAGAACGCGAGCCCACACCGGCCACGCCGCCACGATCGCAAGAAACCCCGCCGGAACGACACGACGCACCGTCCATGCCAGCAGCGCCAGCGGCACGGACAGCAACACACTGGGCAGCAAACTGCTTAGGAAGTAGTAGCCCAGATCCGTGACAAATCCCTTGCGAAAGATCTCCTTCGGATGAGACGCAAACAGTCGTTCGAGCGGCGTGAAGATCGCGGCCAGTAGCACCAGCCATACACATAGCCGTATCACCTGCATCGCGTGCGCAAGCAATCGGGGATCGAGAGAATCCAGCACATCCATCGTCGGTTCCTGCTGACCGGAACTGGCTTGGCGAAGCACGCCGTCCAACACCAGCTCGTCCTCACCCTATCCCGGTTACGGCCTACTTGATCTACCACTCTTGGGGAGCCCTGAACCGCCTCTCCGCTACAGGCCGGCTGCCATTGCCCGCCGAGGCCGCGACTCACGGGGAAGGTTCGCTCTGGCCGGTGCCTCGCGCTCACGAGCAATCACGCGCTCGAAGGGCCACCTATCTCATCGCGATCTGCCTCCCAAGAGAACCCCAGAAACATTTTCGAGCGATCTGCCCATCCACCCGTCTGTCCCGATAGAGCCTCCTTCCGCAGCATCGCGGCTGAGAGCGTCGCGAAGGCACCTATGACCTCCATCGAGGGCTGCAGCTTGGTCGTACCCATCACGAGTGTCGCGCGGTCCGAGATCAACCTCGCCGTCCTCGTTGAGGCCTATGCAGCCCTCCTTTTTCGCGTCGCCCACTCCGTTCTCCGCAGTCGTCCCGAAGCCGAAGACATCGTCCAGGACACCTTCGTTCGCGTCCTCGAACATCGCCATGCCCTCGACCAGATCCGCGACCTGCGCGTCTGGATCGTGCGCATCACCTGGAATCTTGCTCTTGATCGCCGCCGCCGTATCCGCCCCCAGCAGATGGACGATCACTTCGCCGAAAGCCTCGTCGCACGCACTCTCCCTGCAGACCAGGCGCTCGCCGAGGCGCAACAACTCCAGGCCGTCCTCCGCGAGTGGGAGCGGCTTCCCAAGCGAGAGCGCCACGTCCTTACCCTTTCAGCTATCGACGATCTCTCCACCGCCGAGATCGCCGCCATCCTCGGCAAAAGCGACTCCGCCGTCCGAGCTCTTCTCTTCCGCGCCCGCACCCGTCTCCGCTCTCGCCTCGAGAAAGCAACCGCACAGGTTACAGAAAGGAGCACCGCATGAGACCTCCTACAGGTTCCCTTCCAGATCCCGTGCAATCCTCAATCGATACAGTCTTCACGGGCCTGCGCGAGACCCAGCCCTCACCCGACTTCGAGTGCCGCCTCCGGGGTACCCTCGCCTCGCCTTCGGCTCTTCCCGCGTACCCCGGCCGCCGCTCGCTTCCGCTCGCCTTGGCCCTGCCTAGCCTTCTCCGCACGCGAGCTGCCCTCGCGCTCGCCGCGGCTCTCGTCTTTAGTCTCTCCCTCGCGTTCTTCCACTCGCACCACCCGTCTGCACCATCTGCACCGGCCACCCTTCTCTCAGCCAATAGGTCTGCGAACTCCTCCAGCCCTCCAACACCGGCGAGCCCCGCAATCAAGGGTCTTTGTTGTCATTCCGAGCGGAGCGCGCAACTCGCGCACTTCTCCCTCATCCATGGAGCAAAGCCACGCCAGCCATCTGCGCCGACCGCCTCCGCAGTCAACGTTCCTGCCGCCAGCTATCCCGCTCCGCCGATGCCGCTAACCGATCAGGAGAAACTTCTCCTCCGCGTCGCGGAGGCACAAAACCCGCAGCAGTCGGCCGTTCTCAACCCCAAGCTCCAGGCCACAGCCGAAGCCGCCCGCACAGAAGAGTTCCAGCTCTTCTTCGTGGCTGCCACCACCGTCCCGCACGATCAGTCCACCAACTAAGTAGAAAGGTCTACCTCATGAAATGTCTGATCTATCCAATATCGCTCGGCCTCATCTTCATCGCGAGTGCCCTCCCCGCGCAGACCTCTGGGGCTTCCCCACAACTCTTAAAGTCCGAACAAGCCGCGCAGATTGAGACCGCACCCACCACCACCTTCTATCTCGCCAACACCAGCCAGCAAAATGACGCAAATGAAATTCTTACCGCCATCCGAAACATGGTCAGCCCAAGTGATCGTGTCTACCTCGTTCCCTCTCGCAACGCCATTGTCATGCGCGCTCTGCCCGAGGATGTTGAGCTCACCCGCAAGCTCATTGCCGAGCTCGACCGACCCCACAAGACCTACCGCCTCACCTACACCGTCTCTGAGATGGACGGCGGCAAGCGCATCGGCCTGCAGCACTTCTCCCTCATCATCGCCGCCGGCGCAAAAACCGAGCTCCGCCAAGGCAGCCGCGTTCCCCTCGTCACCGGCTCCTACACCGCAGGGTCCGCGAGCACGCAGTCTCAGATCACCTACATCGACGTAGGCCTCAACATTCAGGCCGCCCTCGATCAAGCCACCGACGGCCTCAATCTTCGCTCCAAGATCGACCAGTCCAGCGTCGCTCCCGAACAGGTCCCAGCCTTCAACGGCCAGGACCCCGTCATTCGTCAGAGCGTCCTTGAAGGCACTGCCTCGCTCACCCTCGGCAAACCTCTCACCCTCGGCTCTCTCGATGTTCCGGGCAGCACTCGCCATCTCGATATCGAGGTCATCCTCGAGCCCGTACGCTAACCCGCACGCGGACGACCCCGTCAAGGCGTCGTCCGCATCCACCTGTCCATGCTTGCGAACTGTCGATGCTTGCGAAGCGTCGATGCTCGCGAAGCGCAGCGGCGCCGCCTAGCTCGCGATCGCATCCATTGATCGCCACCAGAGAGCACCTGCGAGCAATCCCGTGCCCAGGAAGCACAGCGTTCCCGGTTCTGGCGTCACCGCGACACCGCCGCCGACGTAATCAAGCGAGGTCGCACTCGTCGCCACCGCCAGACCATAGTCGACAAAGTCGTTTCCCGGTTCGATCCCATTGCTCCACAGGTTCACGACTTTGCCTCCACCGATGTCCGCCAGTACGCCGTAGATATCCAGAAAGCCACCCGAGAACGGGTAATCCGTAGCTGTCTGTGGCGATCCCGCAGGGTAGAAAAGATTATCGAACGACAACGACCCATGGTCCGTCCCGGAGGCTACAGGAAACCGGCTGAAATCATGCGGCGTAAGCAGGTTCGTCGGATCTGGCGTGGCAGGGTTGATCGGTTCGAGCCCAAGAAACGACGCGTTCGCGATGCCGGCATTCGAGTCAGAAAAGGTACCGCTGATACCTGTGATCTCAAACCCCTGTTGGTATCGCGCGTCCGTGGCGGGGCCATACGTCAGAGCCACCGTTCCGCTGACTCCTGCACCTGTAAAGCTGAAGTTAACTGTATCGGCGTGGGCAAGCGGCGACAGGCATAGCAAGAGTGCCGCCGCAAAATACATCTGTGTGTGTCTCATGGGGATGATCGCTCCGATTCCAAAATGATGGATCGCGGCCCGGACCAGCAGGCGTTCCGTACAGAGCCGAGCGCAGACTCGCTCAGGCTTCCCCCGGAACGACACAACTCTAGCACACTGCAGAAACAGCAAGGCGAGAGAATCCCACCGCCTGCCTCCACCATATCGTCGCCGCGCGGGCGCGTCGCGGCGTCTCTGCCGGTCCTGCTCCACCGGTCACATCGCCTTGCAGTATGCCAGAAGAAGCGTGCTCAGATGCGCTCTCAGCTTTCGTGTCACCTTGGGGGGTGCGTCGCCTTCCAGATGCCCGCGCAGCGTGCCCGCCATCGTCAGGTAAATCATGTGCACCATGAAGGGCACATCCGCAGACGCCGCCAGCTTCGCCGTCTGCAGCATCGCCGTGATCGCCAGCTGCGCGCGCTTTTGAATGCGTGCCAGGATCAGCCCCGCTCCAACTTCCGTCGCAATCCGGTACAGCGCAATCGAGGTCTCCCGGTTCATTAGCTTCGCATCGACATACCGGTTCACCAACTCCTCCATCATCACCTCTATCGGCTCAAAGTGGTGCTTTGCACACACCTCTTCCACCACCGTCGCCACCACCAGTAAATGCCGCTCCAGCACGGCAAACAGCAACGCCTGCTTGTTCGGAAAATACTGATACAGGGTCCCCACTGAGACGCCCGCACGCTCGGCCACACGCACCGTCGTCAGCCGGTCCGGCCCATCTCGCAGCAGAACCTGAACCGTTGCCTCGTAAATTGCTTCCACCGTCGCCATGGACCGGCTCTGCTGTGGCGTCTTTCTTGGCTCTACTTCAAGCAAGGCCGTCTTGGTCATATGCGAATAAGAACCTGAGCTTTCCTTCGTATAGTCAGACCAGGGAGAAAAACATGCAAGCAGCAAAGAAAGTCGCTCTCATCACCGGAGCCAACAAAGGCATCGGCTTCGAGGTCGCCCGCCAGATCGCCAAAGCCGGTTGGACCGTGATCGCCGCAGCACGCAACAAAGATCTGGGCCAGCAAGCCGTCGCGAAGCTCCAGGCAGAAGGTCTCGACGTCCACGCCCTCCATCTCGATCTGGACGCCCCAGAGACCGCGGTCCTTGCAGCCAAAACCACGCGCGATCAGTTCGGCAAGCTGGACCTCCTCATCAACAACGCCGCCATCGCAAGCCAAGGCGACGGGCCGCCCAGCACGGTCGATGTCAAGGCCGTTGCGAAAAGCATGCACACCAACTTCATCGGCACCGTTGCGGTTACGCAGGCACTCCTTCCACTCCTTCAGGCTGCAGGGAAGGCCCAAATCATTAATGTCTCAAGCGAGCTCGGCTGCATCAGTCACCAGGCAGACCCGGAGTGGAAGTACGCTCCAGTCAAGGTCCTCGCCTACTGCGCCTCGAAGGCCGCCCTCAACATGTTCACCGTCCAGCTTGCCTATGAGTTCCGCGACGGCAGCATCGCCGTCAACTCCGTCAATCCTGGATACACCGCCACAGACCTCAACCGAAACAGCGGCCCTCAGACCATCGAAGAAGGTGCCGCCGAGATCGTTCGCGTCGCCCTGATGGACTCGCCCGTCAGCGGCAAGTTCCTCGAAACCGGCGGCGAACTTCCCTGGTAGTCCTGCCACATTGGACAGTGCAGCGATCCGCCTGGCCACCAGCTCGACGGATCCTGCCACACCCCAGCCATCGCTCCCGGTCTCCCAGCACAGGCGTCCTTGAAGAACGCCGTCCTATGGATGGGCGGCATCCAGTCCCACCTGCTACAAAGCGGCGCGACGTCCCACGCGCTCCTTCCAGAAATCAGGCAGGAGCTTCAGGTCCATCACGCGCGCGACTGTCTCCGGAGCCACATCACTCCGTGCACTGAACTGCCATATGTCCGCGACCGAAACAGCTTCCTGTGCCCGCTCGACAAGGCGGATCGAGTCCCCCGCCGAAAACACGCCTTCCTGCAGCACAGAGGCATACCAGCCCGGTTTGCCCTGCCGAAAGAAAAGTGCCGTCATGTCAGGACGCGCAAACCGGATCTGCAGCTTGTAGCAGGGACTCCGCGGCTGCACCACCTGCAGCGTTGCCGTGCCAATCTGAAAAACATCCCCAATAAACAGATCCGTCTCCAGCCAGCCCTTCGAAGTGACATTCTCCCCAAAGCTGCCCGGAGGCAATGGCCCTGAATGGAGCAGCTCCTCCCACATGGTGTAGTGCTCCAGCGGATAGAAGTACACCGCCTTGTCCAGACCACCATGGACGCTCAAATCCCCCTGAGCATCCCCGTCCATCCCCATCGCGTGGGCAAACACCGCTCCATCGACCGCGGACTTGAAGAAGCCCGTCGTCACCGTCTTCCCCGCGAATGGCACATCGCGCAGCTTCCCGCTCACGTTGATCGAATGAACTCGCGCCTCTGGTGCTACATGATTCAGCATCGTCTTGATCTCCTACCTTGAAGTGGTTTCTTGCTCTAAACCCGTTCACCGCGTGTGTCTTTTGCGAGCGTAAGCAGCGCCTTCAAGACCCGCTCAAACGCGCTCGTACTACCGTTCGCCGCCTGCACAATCAACGCGCCCTGCAGCCGGGCGACCCAGTCTTCTGCAAAGTCGCGCGCCCGCGCCTCCTTCATCCCGCTGTCGCGCGCCAGCTTGGCGATCGCCGCCGTCCATTGTTCGAACGACGTTCGCAGACTCTCGCGAGCCGACAGCCCGATGCTGGCCGTCGCCAGCTGCCCAAGAACGCAGGGGGTCCGACCGCCGCTATACATCTGCTCCAACGCGGAGACGATCTTTCGCACCCGCACCTTGAGCGACTGCGGCGCCTGCGCCACTCGGAAGATCTGGCTATCGACCACAGCCTCCGCGCGGGCAAGCACAGCCGCCGCCATCTGGTCCTTTCCCTCCGGAAAGTAGTGGTACAAACTCGATCGGCCTAGACCCGTGGCCCGCGACAGATCAGCTAACGACGCACCCTCAAAGCCCCGATCCCGAAACACCGTAAATAACCGTTCAACAATCTCGTCTCTCGACGTCAACGCAGCAGGCATCGCCAACCTCCATCATTCTGTGGATTGTTCGTCCACAAACCACTTCCGTCCACCCAGAACAGCAAACCATTGACAGCATTCTTCGCCTCCTCTATTGTACCGATTGTTCGGTACATGAGCAACCGTGACCGACAAGGAGCCCTCTATGTCAGCACCCGTACACTTCCACACCACCTCCGTCAGCGATCGCCGCACAGGCACGCCGCTCAACATCTTTCACCGCGAAGCAGGTCCGAAAGATGCTCCGGTGATCCTCCTGCTGCACGGCTTCCCCACCTCCAGCCACCAATACCGCGGCCTCATCGATCAGCTCTCAGACAAGTACCGCGTCATCGCTCCAGACCTCCCGGGCTTCGGCTTCTCGGACGCGCCCGACGCAAAGAGCTTCGGCTACACCTTCGAGCACCTGACCGAAATTATCGAAAGCTTCACAGATGCCCTCAGCCTCAACCAATACGCCTTGTACACCTTCGACTACGGCGCGCCTGTCGGCTTCCGCCTCGCGGTATCCCGGCCCGAACGCGTCTCCGCCCTTATCTCCCAGAACGGCAACGCCTACGAGGAGGGTCTGAGCGAAGGCTGGAACCCGGTTCGCGCCTACTGGCAGGACGCCTCTGAAGAAAACCGCAACAATCTGCGCGCCTTCTTAGCGCCTCAAACCACTCAGTTCCAATACAACCACGGTGAGTCGGATCCGACCCTCATCGCGCCGGAAAGCTACACCCTCGATCAGCACTTCCTCGATCGCCCCGGCAGCGATGAGATCCAACTCAATCTCCTCGGCGACTACAAATCGAACGTGGCGTCTTACCCTCGCTTTCAGGAGTACTTCCGCACCCATCAGCCGCCCACCCTGGCAGTGTGGGGTAAGAACGATCCATTCTTTCTGCCGGCAGGAGCCGAAGCCTTCGGGCGTGACCTTCCGCGCGCGGAGATCCGCTTCGTCGACGCAGGTCACTTCGTGCTTGAAACGCATCTCGATGAGGTCGCTGGCATCATCCGTGCCTTCCTCGCTCGCACCCTGGATAAAGCCCAGGGAGAGGCCCTCTTCGGCAAGCTCGACGCGGCCTCCGTTCCTCCTGAAGGCAAGGAGCTCGTTGCCGGCATGAGCAACCTCTTCGGCTTTGTTCCCAACCTCGGCTACGCGCTCGGCGCAGAGCCCGCTGTCCTCGACGTCTACATGAAGGTGCTGCAGGCGCTCGAACAGACCTCACTGGACCCCGTCGCGCAGCAGGTGGCCTTGGCTGCAGCCAGCCGCGCCAATGCCGGCGAGTACGGCGTCGCGGTCCATGCAACCTTGGCAGAGAAGCTGGGCGCCTCCGCGGAGGTCGTGCAAACTCTCCGCAACGGCGGTTCGTTCTCCGACCCCAAGCTCGAAGCGGTTCGTCGCTTTGCAGCCGCCATCGCCTCCAAGCGAACGCAGGTCTCTGACAGCGACGTGCGCGCGCTCACCGCCGCCGGCTACGATCGTCGCGCCGCCGTGGCCATTGCACTTGCGGCAAGCGGCAAGACCCTCGTCAACACGGTCGCCCATCTGTCGCAGGTTGAGATCGATGAAGGCTTCAAAGCGAAGCCAACCGCCGCCAAATAGTACGGCCATGGGCGGCGTCCAAACGTCGCCCATGCACGCCGGTTACCTACAGCAAAGCGTCACGATCGCGCGGGGAGTTCGGGTCACCCAGCAAGCGACCCGAACAGACCTCGTCTCTCTATTGCCGGTACCCCCGCGTCATAGCCGGCAGATCCACGCCCGCCAGAAATCCGCGCATCGCGTCCGTCAGCTCCCGCCGTGCCAGCTCTGCCGGCATCGCCGCGTCCAGCGTCTCCACCTTCAGCATCACCGGAATCGGCCGTCGCGGGTCACGCGAGAACACCTCCGCTGGTGCCGGCCTGCTGTAGATCAGCCCAAAGTGCCGATCCCCCGTCGTGTACTCCCCGCATCCGCCGGTCGTACAGACTGTTGTCACCTCAAGATACTGCGTCGCCCCATTGTTGAAGAACGAGCTGCTGAAGCTCTCCTCGCCCGTCGCCGTCGCCGTCCGCAGCTCGCCATGCCACACCGGATCCTCACCTCGCGCGGAGTGACAGATCGACGTGT
This sequence comes from uncultured Acidobacteriaceae bacterium, assembly GCA_964235665.1. Lineage (GTDB taxonomy): Bacteria > Acidobacteriota > Terriglobia > Terriglobales > Acidobacteriaceae > Edaphobacter. The sequence continues at coordinate 103,049 of CAXSAY010000001.1, read as the reverse complement.
CATGGGACCCCAGCATCGGTGAAATGCCTACCGCCACATGCGGCGCAGCCTCTTGCGTTGCTCCCCCACCCGAGCTCACACTGGTCCCGGCAGTCTTCGTTGGAGCATAGTCGGCCCACTCATAGATCACTGGCCCGTGCAGCACCTGCTCCGGCCACATCCGCGATCGCACATAGCTCCCCAGGCGCTCGGGAAACACCGCCGCTGCCTCAACTGTCTCCGGCGCCGGGGCCGCGTTGCGCTTCGCCACCGCCCCGTGCACCAGGCGCCCACTCGCAACCGCCACAAACATCGCCATCGCTGCCAGCCGCATCGTGCCACTCCGCCATAGCGGCTCCACGCGCATCGTCGTAGCAGCCTCAGCACGCGACCCATGTGGCGTCGGCTCCTGCTCGATCTCCGCCGGATCATCCGTCACTCGGTGCACGACATAGAACAGCAGCCCCACCGCCACCAGAAACAGACATCCGCCGATGATGTAATCGCCCATCTCCGCCCGGTCCTGCAGCCACGTGATCTTCAGCGCGACAATGTAGTACAGCACCAGCGTGCACAGCCGCACAAAATTGAAGACATAGCCCAGCAGCACCGCGCCCATCACAAACAGCACGTGCACCCGCCAGCGGAAGCGGTACAGATGGCCGACAATCAAGGCAATCATCCCCATCGTCACCGCGCCTCGAATCCCGTTGCACCCGGGTGCGATAAACATCCCAAACTCTGGCGTAAACATCAGCCGCATCTGGTCGGGCGTCAACTTCTGGTGCAGCGCCAGGGCAAACGCTCGCGCCACATGCGCCGACACTCGCTGCAGCGGCAGATCGACATACACGTTGAACACATGCGGCACAGGATTCACCAGCCACATCAGCAGCACCGCGAACCGCGATGCTCGCAAGAGCCGCCATCCCCCAAACAGCAGCACCACTCCCACCACATAGCAGACCGCCACCAGCGAGTGTGGCGGAAAGAAGATGGACCAGCGCGGCGACAGGATCAACACCAGCACTGACTGCTCCCGGAAGCGCACCGCTGCCATCGTCGCCACAAGCAGCGCAAACCCCCACCAACTGCCGTCAAACCTCCACGAAAGTGCCTTCCAACTACGCAGAATCAGGACAAAACTGACGACGGGGACCAGCATGCCGATCGATTTCAAAGGGTCCGTAACCCACATGCTATAAAGCACTTGCGCCGTCGGCCAAATGCTCACCACACCCATCACGGCCAGAAACGCAGCAAGCCCCGCCGCAATGGGCGGGGCTTGCGAAATCAATGACTTAGAGGTCTGCGAAGATCCTACACTCGCTGGAGTTGTCGCCACTTAAACCCACACCGGTACCCAAATCTATCTACAACCAGCGCAACCGCTCAGGACTACTTCCGCAGCCGCAGACGGGAGAAAAGAAACGCACCCGCCGAACCCACCACGGCCAGAACAGCCGTAGGATTCTCAGGCGAATCCAAACATCCACTCTGAGCATGCACAGGCAACGTGATCAGAAACAAGAAGGCGAAGCTGAAAAGCAGAAAGGGAGTCTTTTTCATGGTGTCCTCAGTTTGGAAGGTACTGACTACCCTCCGGGATGTCAACGGAAAGTGCCGCGAAATTACGGATTCGTCATGGTGCTTTCGGTCGGGTTGTCCCGCCTTCGAGGCATCGACGCCCGTCCGATCTTACCGTCCTAAAGGGGCAGCGAGGCCGCACGCTCTGACCGGCCCGACAGCTCCGACGCACGCGCCTCTGCAAACGCCGCCGCACCCAGCAGCGCACACGTATCGTCCAGGATCACCCTCACCGGAATGGACTCAAGCAGCGGCCGCAAACGACCCTTATCCGCAAAGGCATCCAGAAATGCTCCCCCTTGCAATGTCTTCAGGATCTTCGGCGCAATGCCGCCTCCCAGATACATTCCCCCAGTCGCCAGCACCTTCAGCGCAAGGTTCCCCGTCTCTGCCCCATATGCCGCGGCAAACAGCTCCATGGTCTGGTGGCACAACTCGCTTGATCCGTCCTCGGCGCAGCTCCCGATCACGGCATTGCGATCCTCCGTCTCCAGGCGCTCCCTCAGCCACGCCGGCTCCTCTATCTTCACCTCGTCTTTGAGGAAGCTGTACACGTTCTGAAGACCCAGTCCGGACACAACCCGCTCAAAGCTCACGCGGCCCTTCAGCGTACGCCGCAAGTACTGCAACAGCGCAGCCTCCTGGTCCGTCCTGGCGGCAAAATCGCAATGCCCGCCTTCAGACGGAATCGGCGTATGCCGTGACTTCCCGTCCCAGATCAGCAGCGCCTCGCCCAGCCCGGTTCCAGCGGCGATCAAGCCGCGATGCCCAATCGCTCCCGTATCAGCCGCCTGCAGCGTAAAGATGCTTTCGGATGTCAACTCCGGAATGCCATAGCCGTTCGCTTCAAGATCGTTGATGAGAAAGATGTGCTCGATCGCCAGGCTTTTCGCCAAGTCCCGCGCGTCCAGCGTCCAGGGCAGATTCGTCAGCTTCAGCCGACCATCGCGCACCGGCCCCGGACAGCCAAAACAGGCGGCGACAATCTCCTGTTTCTGGCTTAGATCGGCTCCTAAAAACTCGTTCACCACTAAATCCAGGGAGTTGTAGTCCGCAGCTGGATACTTCTGGTCCCGCACCCAGCGCAGACGCCCGCCTTCAAAGTTGTACAAGGCGAGGTGCACCTTCGTTCCGCCCACATCTCCTGCAAGTATCATCGTCGCCTAAAGCTCCAGAGTGCCAACCTTATGCGTACCGCCCGGAGCGGTCAAGCTATTCCCTGCTGCCGGAAGCGCCACAGCCGCCGCCTCATCCAGCAGAAAGCGCAGGCTGCCGCTCGACGGCCGAATCAGCTGGGATGGCAGCCTCTCCGGCTCTCGCGGCCCCGTCAGCACCTCCGCTAAGACCTTCGATTTCCCTGTACCTTCAATCAGAAAACACACTTGGCGTGCTTGATTGATGACCGGAAACGTCAGTGTAATGCGCCACGTGTCTTTTTGCGGAACGTGGTTCGCCACCACCAACCGCGTAATCTCTTCAAGCGCCGCCGTATGCGGAAACAGCGACGCCGTGTGCCCGTCATCACCCATGCCCAGCAGCAGCAGATCAAACGCAGGAGACTCGGCTCCTTCCAGCTTCATGGAGTTGCGCAGCACCGTCTCATAGCGGCTGGCCGCCTCCTCCGGATCGAGCTCCCCTTCCATGCGGTGCACCTGCTCTGCCGGCAGTGGCACCTTTTGCAGCAGCGCCTCGTTGGTCATCTTGTAGTTCGATTCATCGTCGCTCGGCGGCACACACCGCTCGTCGACCCAATACAGCTGCAGCTTGTCCCATGGCAGGGAAGCCGCAAAGGCTTGTTCCGGATCAGCCAGCAGGGCAAACACCGCCTTCGGTGTTGTTCCTCCAGAGATCGCCACTCGTGCCACGCCGCGCGTCGCCACAGCCTGCGTGACAGCGTCAGCAAAGAGTTGCGCGGCCGCAAATGCGACCGCCTTCGGCTCAGGCCATATCGAATATGTAACCGTGACAGGTTGTGGCATGCTATGTCCTCAGAGTTTCTGCCAGGCGCGGCCATCGTGGTCTAAAAGTTCGTTCGCACACTCCGGGCCATCACTTCCCGCAGCGTAGTTGGGAAAGTCCTTTGCCGGAGTCGCCGCCCACGCTTCGAGGATCGGCGTAAACAGGGTCCACGTCGCTTCCACACCTTCACGATCCGCAAACAGCGTCGCATCGCCCAGCATCGCATCGAGCAGAAGCCGCTCATACCCGTTCGCCGATGATTTGCCAAACGCATCGGCGTAGCTGAACTCCATGTCGACCGGCTTCACATTTGTCGTCGGTCCTGGAATCTTCGCGCCAAAGCGCAGTGTAATGCCTTCATCCGGCTGAATGCGCATCTTCAGGATGTTCGGCTCAATCTTGTCATCGGTCCCGTTCGTCTTGAACAGGTGCAGTGGTGGCTGCTTGAACACGACCGTCACCTCCGTCACCCGCTTCTCCAGCCGCTTGCCCGCGCGCAGATAGATCGGCACACCGGCCCATCGCCAGTTCTCAATCTCTACCCGCACCGAAGCAAACGTCTCCGTCACCGAGTTGGGATCGACCCGATCCTCCTGCCGATAGCCAATCACGTCCGCACCATCCACCTTGCCCGGGCCATACTGTCCCCGCACAGTGTTCTCGACCGGAATCTTTTCGATCGCTCGCCACACCTTCAGCTTCTCCGTCCGCACTGCCTGCGCGTCGAACGAGTCTGGTGGCTCCATGGCAACAAACGACAGAACTTCCATCACATGGTTCTGCAGCACATCGCGCAGTGCACCTGCCTTTTCATAGAAAGGCCCGCGGCCTTCAATGCCGATAGACTCAGCCGCGGTGATCTCCACATGGTCGATGTAATTTCGATTCCACACCGGCTCGAAGATCCCGTTGCCGAAACGGAAGACTAGGATGTTCTGCACCGTCTCTTTACCTAGGTAGTGATCGATGCGGAAGACCTGTCCCTCTTTGAGCACCGCGTTGATGTCTGCATTCAGCTTCTTCGCAGACTCAAGATCCGTCCCGAAAGGCTTCTCGATGATCACGCGTACCCAACCGCCACCCTCGTCGGAGGCCGTCATTCCATGCCGTCCCAGGTAGCCGATGATGTCCGCAAAAAACTCCGGCGCTACAGCGAGGTAGAACAGCCGATTGCCCTTCGTGCCATGCTTCGTGTCGACATCTACCAGAAACTTCTTCAAGCGTTCATAGCCGTCATCGTCATCGAAGTTCGTTGCAAAGTACTCGATCTTCTCTACAAACGGCTTCAGCTTGTCGTCCTTCGCATCCACACCGCCGCCCTTCAGGATGCCATCCTGCATGTCCGGTGCGAAGGTGGCGCTCAAGTCGCGTCGAGCCACGCCCACCACCGAAAAGTCCTTCGGCAGCAGGCCTTCCTGCTCCAGGTGATACAGCGCGGGCAGCAGCTTGCGCTTGGTCAGATCCCCGGATGCTCCGAAGATCACCACGACGCACGGATCAGGAATGCGCTCTACCGGCTTCACAGTTACCGGGCTCGCCGCCACTGCAGGAACAGTAATAGAACTCGCCATAAATAACTCCTTCATTCCGGAAACCCTGAGCTCCGGATCGCCCATGCCTTACCGAGGCAAACACACTTGATGAGCTGGAGAGCAACATGCCCCCACCAGCTACGGTTACAGATCAGGACTTCTTCACAGCATGCCCGCCAAACGCGTTGCGCATAATCGATAGCATGCGATCGGTGAAGTTATTCTCCTCACGGGATCGCAAGCGACGGATCAAAGACTCCGTGATCACCGGTGCAGACACGTTCAGGTCGATCGCCTCAAATACCGTCCATCGACCCTCGCCAGAATCCGTCACATACGCCTCCAAGCCCTCAAGCGTTGGATTCTTCTTGAGCGCATCCGCCGTAAGATCCAGCAGCCACGATCGAACCACCGAGCCATGTCGCCAGATCTCGGCAATGTTCTCCAAATTCAGATGCAGCGGCTCCTTTGCCTTCATGATCGAGAAGCCCTCCGCAAAGGACTGCATCATGCCGTATTCAATGCCGTTATGCACCATCTTCACAAAATGTCCCGCACCACTCGGTCCCACACGGCCCCAGCCCGTCGTAGGCGTGGGCGCCAGCGTTTCAAAGATGGGCTGTAAGTGATCCACAACCGGCTCATCGCCCCCGATCATCATGGAGTAGCCCTCCTTCAAGCCCCAAACGCCACCCGATGTCCCGCAGTCGACATACTCGAAGCCCTTCTCTTTACAGGCCGCATATCGCCGCTGCGTGTCCTTGTAGTTCGAGTTGCCGCCATCAATGAAAATGTCCCCCTTCTCGAGAAGTGGCTCTAGCTTCGCGATCGTCTCGTCGACCGGATCGCCCGAAGGCACCATCAGCCAGATCGCGCGTGGAGCCTCCAGCCCCTTCACCACATCCTCAAGCGTAGTGGCGCCCTTCGATCCCGTTGCGGACAGCTTCTCAACGGTTTCCTTGCTGAAATCGAAACCCACGATCTGGTGGCCACCCAGGCGAAGACGCTCCGCCATGTTGAACCCCATCTTGCCAAGACCTACCATTCCCAACTGCATGCGATCGCCTTTCCTTACTCAGTCTGCCTGCTTGTCCCGCCTACGCCATACCGCGTCAGTTCACGCAAAAGCTGGGCTGGAGAATCAAAGTGGATCGCCTCCATGCCCATCCTGCGTGCTGCCTCGCAGTTCTCTTCTTTATCGTCAATAAACAGTCCCGTCTCCGCCGGCCTGCCTGAGATCTCAATCGCCGTCCGATAAATAGCCGCATCCGGCTTCATCTCGCCGACATACCCGGAACAAACAAAGAAATCAAAGCTCTGTCGCAACCCAAACGCCTCGAGCCGATATCCATTCAACTCACGGCTCTCGTTGTTCAGTGTAGCTAACCGGACACCCGGCAACTCACGAAGCCCCCGCAGCACGTCAAACGACGCCGGATAGAGCACCTTGCTTTCGCCACAGACCAGCGGCCACAGTTGCTCGAAAGAAAGCCCCAGCCCAGCATTCGTTGCGATCACGGTGCGGGTAAAAAACTCCTCTGCCGTCATCAGCCCTCGTTCCCAGAACCAGTTCTCCTTGTCATGCACAGCCTCGTAGGCCCGTACGTCCACGCCAAGATCGGCGAGGACTCGTGCCCGCTGATCGCGATCCCAGCCATTCGTCAGCAAAACGCCACCGAGGTCCCAGAAGATCGTCTCGATCTTCGGCCGGTCGCCCTGCATCTGCCGTTCCCTTTCGTCGGTCACTTAGCGGGCCACCTTCTCCGCGACTCCATAGCTCGCCATCTGCCGGCTCTCCTGCTCCTCGGGGAAATCCGCACCAAGCGTTGTGGACTCCCATGCGTCCAGTTCACCGGTCCAGTCTTCCAGGCGCCTGCGAAAGCGCGTGAGAGCCGCCCTTCCCAGCAGCAAGTGGCGCGGCGGTCTCTCCGCCTCCACCACCGCGATGATCGCCTCTACCGCTCGCTGCGGATCCCCTTGTTGCTTGCCGTCCTGCGTTTGGATGTACTCGCGCGCCTTGCCCGCCGTCGCCGCGTAGTCCTCGATCTGCATCTCCGCCTCTTGACCCGAGCGGCCCAGAAAGTCTGTGCGAAAAGCCCCCGGCTCGATCGCCGTCACATGGATGCCCAGCGGCTCACACTCACCCGCCAGCGCCTCCGTCAATCCTTCCACCGCAAACTTCGTCGCGTTGTAGTATCCCCAGCCCGGCATCGCAATCAGCCCGCCGATCGAGGACAGGTTCACAATGTGTCCGCTGCCTCGTCGTCGCATCTTCGGCAGCAACTCCTTCGTGACGCGCAAGAGCCCAAATACATTCGTCTCAAACATCGGCAGAAACTCGTCTTCAGTCACCTCTTCAATCGCGCCCATCACGCCATAGCCAGCGTTATTGACCAGCACGTCCACAGGGGCGAAACACGCCGTGGCCTGCGCAACAATTGAGATCACCTGCGCCGGGTCCGTCACATCGAGCGCGTACGCCTTGGCCCGCTCCGGATACGCCCGCTCGAGATCCGCCACCTTCTCGATCGACCGAGCCGTCGCAATCACCCTGCCCCCCCGGCGCAGAACCTCCTCCGCCAGCAGTCGCCCGAATCCCGTCGATGCCCCGGTGATAAACCAGACCAGATCTTTGGTTTGTTGTGCCATTGCAGTAGAGATGCTTCGAATCACAGCGGAGACTCCCGTCCCCAACAGCTTTTAGCGGAGCTCGTCTGCCACCACCAGCACAGACCGCTCTCAAACCGCCTGCATCGCGCTCCGCAAGCATCAGCCATTCCCGCCGCCGTGCAGCACCGCGCTTAATTACGAGTCCTGCTCATGCTCCCAGTCACGATCCGGCGGCACACTGTCTTCATACTGCGCTTGCACAGAGGAGTCACTGTCTCGTTGGCGGAGCGGCTCCTCGTGATCAACTCCATCGTCGTCCGTCCACGGATTACGCACCGCACAACTCCATCTGTGCAGACGGCGAGGCCCCTCGATACCCGGAGCCGCGCCGTCCCTACAGCTATTTCTTTACCAGCTTCTTCGCCTGCTCGACCACGTTGGCCACGGAAAAGCCAAGCTTCTCAAGCACCAGCGGCCCGGGCGCCGAGGCACCGAACCGGTCGATCCCGATGATCCCGCCGTTGTGCCCGACATACTTCCACCAGCCCATCGACGCACCCGCTTCAACCGCCAGCTTCGGTGTGTTCTCAGGAAACAGCTCGTCCTTGTAGCTCTGCTCCTGCTCCTCGAAGATGGCGAAGCTCGGCATCGAGACCACACTCGCCTGGATCCCTTCCTTCTTTAGCTCCTCGGCCGCCTTCAGGATCAGCGAAACTTCGGAGCCCGTCGCGATCAGGATGATGTCCTTGCCGCTGTTGTCGAGCGCGTACGCGCCCTTCTTCACTCCCTCGGCTACCTTGTACTTCTCCGCATCGAGCACCGGCAGATCCTGCCGGCTCAGCGCCATGAACGCCGCCGAATGCCGCTCGAGCGCCAGCCGCCAGCACTGTGCCGTCTCGTTCGCGTCCGCCGGGCGAAAGTCCGTCAGCTGTGGAATCGCTCGCAGCGCCATCAGGTGCTCGACCGGCTGGTGCGTCGGTCCATCCTCGCCCAGACCCACTGAGTCATGCGTAAAGATGTACAGCGAATGGCTTGACTGCAGCGCGCCCATGCGCAACGCGCTCCGGCAGTAATCCGAGAAGGTAAAGAAGGTCGATCCAAACGGAATCAACCCACCATGCGCCGCGATCCCGTTCACCGCCGCCATCATGCCAAACTCGCGCACTCCAAAGAACACATTGCGTCCCTTTGGATCCAGGTGGAAGTTCTCCGAGTCCTTGAAGATCGTCTTGGTTGACGTCGTCAAATCAGCCGCGCCGCCAAACAGCTCCGGCACCACCTTCTCGATCGCCTGCATCACCACCTGGCCCGCAGTCCGCGTCGCAACAGCCTTCTCCGTCGGAAACACCGGCAGGCTCTTATCCCAGCCCTCCGCCAGATTCATCGACGTGCATCGGTCATACTGCGCGCCCAGCTCGGGATAGGCCTTCTGGTACTCCTTGTAGCTCTCCTGCCACTCGGCATGCAGCTTCGCTCCGCGCTCCTTCGCCCCGAGCCAGTGCTTGCCCGCCTCCTCCGGCACGTAGAAGCTTTGGTCCTCCGGAAAGCCCAGGTTCCGCTTCGTCTCCTTGGTCGCCTCCGTGCCCAGCGCCTCACCGTGCGCCTTGTTCGTTCCGGCCTTCGGGCTTCCATAGCCGATTACCGTCCGCACCTTGATCAGCGAGGGCCGCGTCGTCTCCGCCTTTGCCGCAGCAATGGCCCGTTCAATCGCCTCGAGATCGTTGCCATCCTCGATCTGCTGCGTATGCCAGTGGTACGCCTCGAATCGCTTCAGCACGTCTTCCGTAAAGCTCAGGTCCGTCGGTCCATCGAGCGAGATCAGGTTGTCGTCATAGAGCACAATCAGCTTGCCCAGCTTCAGCGTCCCTGCCAGCGACGACGCCTCATGCGAGATGCCTTCCATCAGGTCGCCGTCCCCGCACATCACAAACGTGAAGTGATTTACCGGGGTGTGATTGTCATGGTTGTAGACCGCCGACAGATGCTTCTCGGCGATCGCCAGCCCCACGGCCTCACCAAAGCCCTGACCCAGCGGCCCCGTCGTGACCTCAACGCCCGGCGTCTCGCCGTACTCCGGATGCCCCGCCGTGTGCGATCCCCACTGCCGGAACTGCTTCAGCTGATCCATCGGCAGGTCGTACCCTGAAAGGTGCAGCGCCCCGTAGAGCAGCGCCGACGCGTGCCCGTTCGACAGCACAAATCGGTCCCGGTCCGACCACAGCGGATCAGACGGATCGTGCTTCATGATCTTCGTGTACAGCAGATAGGCGATCGGCGCGAGACCCAGCGGCGCACCCGGGTGGCCGGACTTCGCCTTCTCTACCTGGTCGACAGCCAGGAGCCGAAGGGTGTTGATGGAAAGCTGGTCTAGGTCCTGCTGCTTCTGCTCGTCAGTCATCGTGTCCTCATCTCAAACTGTGTGCTGCGCCTACTCCGCGCAGGTGCTTCGTCTCGCTTGTTAGTGTACCCGGGAGCCCCGGCCAGCCTCAATGAGAAGCCCGGAGCCTCTACTACCTTGGCCCGATCTGGCATCGTGGTCCGCTTCTAGTTCGATGGCTTAACTGCCACAGACGGCGGCGGTGTGGCTGCGGTTTCACTCTTCGGCGGCGTGATCGTCACCGTCAGGTCCTGCCCCAGCCACTCGTTCCGCTCCGGAAAGAACAGGGTGAACTTCAGGCTGCCCGTCTGCTCCGCCGTCGTCGGCAGATCCGCAAAGGATCCCAGAGCTCCCACCCGCTGCGCGTCCGTCTCCCCCTTCGTCGCCCAGTCGTCCGCCGTCCACACCAGCCGGAACGCCTCCGCGTCGAGCACGCGCAGCGTGTTCCCGGCCGGCACCGCATCTATCTTTCGCGTCTTCTGGAAGATCTCAATCCGGCTGGCAAACGTCCTCTGTCCCACCGGCTTCGCATACCGGTCCTCCACCACCGAGATCCGGTCATACACCGCCCCATCCACCACCGATCGCAGCAGCTTCAGATACTCCGCATGCGCCCACACCAGAGGCTGCGCCGATCCCGCCGACCGCCCCCGGTACAAGCCCTCCGCCGGCAGGTCGTCCCGATCCCACACCTGCTCCGGCAGCATGCCGCCCACTGAGCTGAACATCTCATACGCCTTGATCAGCGGCCGCGGGTCGTTTCCTGCCGCCAACTCGTAGTGCGCCCGCTCGCCGCCCAGCAGTGGCCACGCCCTTCCCTGGCCCCACCCTGTATACGGCCCGCCATCCTTCCGCTGCCCGTAGCCGTCATGGTTGTAGCGGCGCCAGCACGGCCCAAACGGCGTCTCGCACTTTAGGATCTTGTCCACCACCTTCAACGTGTCCACAATCAGCGGATCGTCCGCTCGCCGTACCCCGTACCGCACCAGCTCCAGAAAGCCCGCGTCCACAATCTCCCGCGCGTCGAAGTCTGCGATCTCACCTGGCCCACGATTCGCCAGGTGCACCCATCCCGGCTGCACTGCCGCATTATGGAACGGCTCACCCGCAGCCGGCGGTCGGATCCGCAGGTAGTGCCGCTTCACCTCAGGGTCCAGCACTCCGTCATCAGTCGTCGTCCACTCATCCAGATGCGCCTCGATCCAGTCCGCATAGCTCTCCAGGAACTCCGCCAGCTCCGCTTTTTCGCGTGCCCGCGCCAGGTCCGCCGCGCACAAGAGTGCGCTGATCACCACTGCCAGCGTCGAAGGCGAATACCCCGCGTTCTCCTCCCACCGCTCCTGTTGTGTTACCGGCGCATACCGCACCATAAACGCCGCCGCCCGCTCGACAAACGGAAGCACATCAAAGTTGTCGAGCGCATTCAGCTTCGACAGACGCCACGCCAGCAGGATCGGAAACGCCACCTCATCCAGCTGGATCCCCGACCAGTACGGCTCGCCATCGATCCAGAAGTTCTGCGAAAATCCTCCATCCGCCCGCTGCGTGCACGTCAGGTAGACCAGCGCCCGCACCGCCGTCTCCGTCCGCCCACACGCCATCAGCGCCGTCGCGGACTGCACCATGTCCCGCGTCCACACTAGGTGGTACCCACCCAGGTCGTCGTCGCCCTTCGACGCCCCCCATGGAATCGACGCCGACGCAATAAACGCGCCCGCATACGATTTGTCCTCATGCGCCAGCACCACGTTCTGGCTGATCCGGCTCAGCCGTCCCCCGTCCGTCGATCCATCTCCCAGCCGGGGTGGCGCGCCTACCCGCTTCCATTGCTCGATAAAGCGGTCGCGATGCTGCGTATAGGGCGTCGCCAGTGTCTGCATGGTGCGCGAAAGCGCCGCGTGCCGTCCGCTGCCGAACCCGATCGCCACCGTAAACTGCCGTTGTTTCGCCACGTCGATCTCACCCGTCAACGCGATGTTTCCGTCGAGCGCCTGCCCAAACTGCCAGTCCATCTTCATCGCGCGCGAAACATCCTGATACCCGTCACTCGTCCCCACATACCCGCACGACGATCGGCTGAACCCGCCACCGCTTACGCCCATCGCCAGCGCCGTATTGCCCTTCCACGCCACCAGGCAGCGCTGCCCCGCCACATCCACCGATCGCCCGTTGTTGTTGGCGCCCCCACCTTCTAAGTGCGGAGCTAGCAGCACGTAGCACTTCAGCCGGCGCAACACCGCCTCGTCTCCCTCAACCGAAACACGCATCAGCACCACGGGATAGTGCGGGTCACTCAGAAACTCCTTCGTCACCTTGTAGCGGCCCTGCAGCTCACTCGCTTCCACCCGCACCGCCAGCGCCTCTGGATCGATGTAGCGGAAGTCGTACGTGAAGTCGCGCTTCTCTTCGTGGAAGAACGTCTCGCCATCGGTAAACAAGAGCTCCATGTCACGGGTCTGCGGCCGATCGATATTCGGGTAATAGATCTCATTCAACGTGCCGTGCGAGACCGTAAACCACACCTGGCTCGCCGCCGAGTACGCCGTTGACACCGCATCTTTCAGGCTTGAGGTCCATCGCGGTTCGAGCCCCGGTCCGCCAAACGCTGCTCCATCATCGTCCAGCCACCGGTATGTAGGCTGAGTGTCCGCCGTTGTCGCAGGGATCGTCATAGCCCTTCATGCTACGCACTTGTGCGGACCCCGGCGAGTCGTTCTGTAAAGCTTCTGTGTATCTCGTCGCATCTGCGAATAGAGCATCGCGCATCGGTGGCACCGCATCTCACACGCATCAGAGGATCCTGCTGGTAGCGCAACCACGAAGGCGGGCCGCCTTCCTGCAGCCTCCCTCATAACCGTCGACCCGTGAGCCGTGCCGCATCTGCAGGCGCCCCACGCCAGACACCTCAAGGAGATTCCCGTGGCCTTTGAACTTCCGCCGTTGCCGTATGACTACGCCGCACTCGAGCCGCATATCGATGAAGCAACCATGAAGCTGCATCACGACAAGCATCACCAGACCTACGTCACCAATCTCAATGGCGCCGTCGAGAAGTATCCCGATCTCGGCAAAAAGACCCCCGAAGATCTGTTGAAGAGCCTCGACAGCGTGCCCGAAGACGTACGCGCTGTCGTGCGCAACAACGGCGGCGGCCACGTCAACCACACCATGTTCTGGCAGATCATGCAGCCCAAAGGCGGCGGCCAGCCCAACGGCAACATCGCCGACCAGATCACGACCGACTTCGGCTCCTTTCAAGACTTCACCAAGAAATTCAACGAGACCACCGCCAAGCAGTTCGGCTCCGGTTGGGGTTGGCTCGTCTGGAAGGGCGGCAAGCTCGAAATCATCACCACCCCCAACCAGGACTCACCCCTTTCACAAGGCCTCTACCCCATCCTCGGCAATGACGTCTGGGAGCACGCCTACTACCTCAAGTACCAGAACAAGCGCCCCGACTACCTCGCCGCCTGGTGGAACACTGTCAACTGGGAAGAGATCAACAAGCGCTTCGAGAAAGCCAAACAGGGCTAACCACTCGACCACATGTGGTCTGGTCTAGCGCCTTTGTCCTTGCCCATTTGGTCGTCATTCCGGGCCGAGCGAGGAATGCCCGCATTTTGCTTCTCCCCCACGGAGCAGCGCGACGCGAACCATACAGAAAGGCCGCCCACCCGGGCGGCCTTTCTGTATCTGTAACTCCGACAGGAACCTAATCCACCGGCTGGTTCTTCTTCGGCCGCCGGTTCGCCTGCAGCACGCGCTTCCGCATCCGCAGGCTCTTCGGCGTCACCTCCACCAGCTCATCATCCGCAATGAATTCGATCGACTGCTCAAGCGTCAGTACCTTGAACGGCACCAGCCGCACCGCGTCATCCGAGCCCGAAGCGCGCATATTCGTCAGCTTCTTCTCACGAACCGCATTCACGTCTAGATCGTTATCGCGCGAGTGCTCGCCAACCAGCATGCCCTCGTACACCTCGACTCCATCGCCGAGGAACAGCACGCCGCGCGCCTGCACACCATCAAGCGCATACATCGTCGTCACGCCCTGACGATCGCTGATCAGTGCGCCGCTCGGCCGCTGCGGAATATCACCCTGGTACGGGATGTACTCGCCGGCAATCGAGTTCATAATGATCGTGCCTCGCGTCTCCGTCAGCATCTCGTTGCGCAGCCCGATAAGCCCGCGCGACGGCACCTTGAACTCCATCCGCACGCGGCCAGAGCCATGGTTCGCCATCTTCGACATCTCGCCCTTTCTCGGCCCCAGCCGCTCGATCACCGTGCCGACAAACTCCTCCGGCACATCGATCGACAACAGCTCCGACGGCTCCATCAGCTCGCCCTCAACGCGCTTCGTCACAATAGTCGGCCGGCTCACCATCAGCTCAAAGCCCTCACGCCGCATCATCTCGATCAGCACCGAAAGCTGCAACTCGCCGCGCCCCAGCACCTTGAACGTCTCCGGGCTCCCCGTATCCTCGACCCGGATCGACACGTTCGTCAGCAGCTCGCGTTCGAGCCGGTCTTTGATGTTGCGCGACGTCACGAACTTACCCTCGCGCCCCGCAAACGGACCGTTATTCACCGAGAAGTTAATCGCAATCGTCGGCTCATCGATCTTGATCAGTGGCAGCGGCAGCGGGTTCTCAACCGACGTAAAACTCTCACCGATCGTGATCCCCGGAACCCCCGCAATCGCCACGATGTCGCCCGTCGTGGTCTCGGTAATGTCCGTCCGCTTCAGTCCGTCAAACGAGAACAGCTTGGTAATCTTTACGGTCTGCATGCTGCTGTCGACCTTCGATACCGCAACCTCCTGCCCCGTCTTCAGCGTGCCATTGAACACCCGGCCAATCGCCAGCCGCCCCAGGTAGTCCGAGTAGTCGAGGTTCGTCACCAGGATCTGCAGCGACCCGTCCGGATCCCCGCTCGCCGGCGCAATCGTATCCTCGATCAGCTTGAACAGCGGCTGCAGGTCCGTCCCCGGCGTCGCCAGATCCATCGTCGCCGTGCCCGCCTTGCCGTTCGTATAGATAATCGGAAACTCCAGCACGCTCTCATCCGCATCGAGATCGATAAACAGGTCGTAGACCTCGTTCACCACCTCCTGCGGCCGCGCATCCGGCCGGTCAATCTTGTTGATCACCAGGATCGGCGTCAGCTTCGCCTCGAGCGCCTTGCTCAGTACATACCGCGTCTGCGGCAGCGGACCTTCACTCGCATCCACCAGCAGCACCACACCATCCACCATCTTCAGCGCGCGCTCCACCTCGCCGCCAAAGTCCGCGTGGCCTGGTGTATCGACGATGTTGATCTTTGAATCCTTGTAGTGAATCGCCGTGTTCTTCGCGAGAATCGTAATGCCGCGCTCTTTTTCGAGATCGTTCGAGTCCATCACCCGTTCGGTCACCGCTTCGTTCGATCGAAACGTTCCGGATTGGCGCAGCATGGCGTCGACCAGTGTGGTCTTGCCGTGATCGACGTGCGCAATGATGGCGATGTTACGGATGGTCTGGGCAGGCGTTGACTGACTCACTCGGGGTACTTTTCCTATTCTTTTCTGCGTTGGAGTTTGCGCGAAAGACAAAACTCCGCGTCCCTTCAGTCTATCGCACCACCCCGCCTTCGCACGAAAACCCCTGCAAACATCCGTCTGCAAGGGCCTGATCGTTCATCCCATCGTCACAAAGGGTGCCAGACTGCCTCTACGCGCCTCGTTTGTCGTGGTGCGCGCCGGCATGCGGATGCGCTTCAAGCGCCGCCTTCACCTTGCTCACATGCGTTCCATGCACTCGCACTGCCTCATGCAGCGCCTCGCCCGTCACACCAAACTGCTTGCTCCAGTACGCCACATCCGACGCTACCTTCGGGTTGATCTCATTCGGGTCGCTCGGACCCTTCTCCAGGTTCTCTGCCATGCTGTCGCCTCTTTCTGTACCTCTCGATGGATGATACGGAAGCGGCTGGAGGTGCCCGGCCCTCGCCGGTCGCCTGCATTCCTCTATCGCTCCCCTTTCCGTGACCTGCCGCGTCTCCCGAAATCCTTTGCACCGCGTCAAAATCACCCGCCGCGGCACTTGGCCACCCATAGGCTCCGCATCATCGTACTGTCTCAGCCGCAGCACACGGCGGCACACCTTCCTACGAGGCACTCACGATGGCTCTTTCCAAAACCACACAGGATCACGACGAAATCCGCAAGTGGGCCGAAGCCCGCGGCGCCAAACCCGCTGAAGTCGCCGCCACCGAAAAGAACGGCGAAACCGGCATCCTTCGCATCGAGTTCCCCAAAGCCAAAAACCATAACGACAGCGCCCTCAAAGAGATCTCCTGGGACGAGTTCTTCGAGAAGTTCGACGCCAGCGATCTCGCCCTTGTCTACCAGGAGGTCACCAAGGAAGGCGCTGAAAGCAACTTCAACCGGCTCATCCATCCCGACCACGAAGACCACCCCGGCAAAGCCGCAAAGTCCTCCGCCGCCGCCAAGGCTCCGGCGAAAAAGGCCGCCACGAAGTCTCCGGCGAAGAAAACCCCGGCCAAGAAATCCTCCGCGAAGGCGAAGTAGCTACCGTTTCGTCGCGCGCACCGCCCTTCTTACAAAGGTCCGGCCGCACCCCGCGGTCGGATCCCTGCTTCCCGTCGCGATCCCATGCGTTCTTTGCGCCATGGTGGCTTGCCTCTATACTCAAGCGACCGATGCCATCCGCGCCCCCTCGCCAGTTCGATCCGGCAGCCCTCGCGAACTACATGCTGGATCACGCCTACGACGAGATGTTCGAGGCGCGCGAATCGCTTCACAGCCACTACCAGCCCCTGCTCGATCACTTCGCCGCCCTTCCGCCCGACGAGCTTCAACGCCGCAAGCAGGCCGCTGATCTCTCCTTCCTCAACCAGGGCATCACCTTCACCGTCTACGGCCGCGACGAAGGCACCGAGCGCATCTTTCCCTACGACCTCCTACCTCGCATCATCACCTCTGAAGAATGGGCCACCGTCGAGCGCGGCCTAACCCAGCGCATCGTCGCCCTCAACCTCTTCCTCAAAGACATCTACAACGAGGGCCGCATCCTCGACGACGGCATCGTCCCCCGCGAGGTCGTCTACTCCTGCAAGCACTATCGCCGCCAGATGGCCGGCCTCCAGGTCCCGCGCAACGTCTACATCGCCGTCTGCGGCACCGATCTCATCCGTCTCGAGTCCGGCGAGTTCGTCGTTCTCGAAGACAATCTCCGCGTCCCCTCCGGCGTCAGCTACATGCTCACCAATCGCCGCGTGATGAAGCGCATCTTCCCCCATCTCTTCCGCACCTACAACGTCCGCCCCATCGAGCAGTACACCCAGCTCCTGCTCGGCAGCCTCCGCTCGCTCGCCCCCGAAGGCCGCCCCGAGCCCAACATCGTTCTTCTCTCGCCCGGTGTCTTCAACTCCGCCTACTTCGAGCACGCCTACCTCGCCCGCCAGATGGGCATCGAGCTCGTCGAAGGCCGCGACCTCGTCACCCACGACAACGTCGTCTACATGCGCACGACCTCCGGCCTCCGCCGCGTGGACGTTATTTACCGTCGCGTCGACGACGACTTCATCGATCCCCTCGCCTTCCGTGGCGACTCCATCCTCGGCGTGTCGGGTCTGTTCAATGCGTACCGCGCCGGCAACGTCACCCTCGCCAACGCCTTCGGCACCGGCGTCGCCGACGATAAGGCCCTCTACGCCTACGTCCCCGATATCATCAAGTACTATCTCTCCGAAGAGCCCGTCCTCAAAAACGTCGAGACCTTCCTCATGACGCGCCCCGCCGAGCGCCAGCACGTCCTCTCGAACCTTGAGAACTTCGTCGTCAAGGCCGTCGGCGAGTCCGGCGGCTACGGCATGCTCATCGGCCCGCAGTCCACCGCCGAGCAGCGCGAGGACTTCGCCCGCCGCATCGAGGCCGACCCCCGCAACTACATCGCCCAGCCCACCATCTCCTTCTCCCGCGCGCCCTGCCTCATCGGCGACGCCCTCGAACCGCGCCACGTCGATCTCCGCCCCTACGTCCTCTACGGCGACCGCGTCACCATCGTCCCCGGCGGCCTGACCCGCGTCGCCCTCAAACGCGGCTCCCTCGTCGTCAACAGCTCCCAGGGCGGCGGCAGCAAAGACACCTGGGTCCTCAGCGAGTGATTCCGCCTTTTTGGTTGTCCTTCCGAGCGAAGCCGAGGAACCCCGCATTTGTCTCTCGCGACGAAGCGGGAGCGACGCAAGTACTTCACCATGTTCTCGCTCGTGATCAAGAAATACCGCGACAAGGCAGCAAAGCAGGCTGCCGAACGTTCGTCACCCGTACGATGTCGAAAGAGGAGCTAACATGCTATCCCGCGTCGCCGACAGCCTCTACTGGATGTCCCGCTATCTCGAGCGGGCCGAGCACACCACCCGCATCCTCGACGTCAACCTCAACCTCATGCTCGACGAAGGCCCCGCCTCCGCCGATCGCCGCTGGCAGCGCGTCCTCCTCGCCCTCGGCAAGCCCAAGCACGTCACCTGGACCGGCAACCCCTACGCCCTTACCCGCTGCCTCACCTTCGACACCGCCAACAAGGCCTCCATCCTCGCCTGCCTCATCTCCGCCCGCGAAAACTCCCGCAACGTCCGCGAGCAGATCTCGTCTGAAATGTGGGCCCGCCTCAACTCGCTCTACCTCCAGATCACCCGCCCCGAGATGCACTCGGACATGCACGCCGAAGCCCTGCTCCCCGAGGCCGAACCCAGTGAGTTCCTCGGCCAGGTCATGGAAGCCGTCCACCAGTTCCAGGGCGTCACCGACTCCACCATGAGCCACGGCGAAGGCTGGCAGTTCATCCAGGTCGGCCGCTTCATCGAGCGCGCCTCCGCCACCGCCATGCTGCTCGAGGCCTTCTACCCCGATCTCTTCCGCGACGACGACTCACCCGACCACGACCTCCCCGAGCCCAACGAGTACCTCGACTGGATGGGCCTGCTCCGCTCCGCCACCGCCTTTGAGGCTTACTGCAAGGTCTACACCGCCGACCTCACCCCCGAGTGGATCCTCGAGTTCCTCCTCCTCGACCCCGAGTTCCCCCACTCCCTCCGCTTCGCCATTGACAGCCTCCAGCGCGCCCTCGACGCCATCCAGGGTGAATCCGGCAAACTCCGCGCCGAGCCCCTCCGCCGCCGCGCCGGCCGCCTCCAGGCCGCCCTCTCCTACTCGTCAATCGACGACATCCTCTCCGGCGACGTCCTCGCCTACCTCGCCAACATCAAGATTGAATGCCGCGCCATCCACGAAACCATCTACGAGCTCTACGTCGACTACTCCATCCAGTCCGCCCTCGCCGGCTGACTCCCGCAGCCATTCGCGCAGGTGCCACCTGACCCAAGAAACACAGGATGTCTGTAACCATGCCTACTAGTTGGTAGTCTTACACCCATGCATGGCGAAACCGCACAACACATCCTTCAAACAACGAATGCCCTTCTGATCGATCGCGGCTACTCCGCCTTCAGCTACGCCGACATCGCAGAGACCGTCAAGATCCGGAAAGCCAGCATCCACCACCACTTCCCGACCAAGGCCGGCCTGGTAATCGCCGTGCTGCAGGCGCACCGGGCCAGAATTGCAGACGGCATGGCAGCGCTCGACGAGCATCTCAGCAATCCCTTCCTGCGGCTGAAAGGCTACTTCAAATACTGGGACGGCTGTATCGCAGACCAGTCCATGTCCTTTTGCATCGGCGCGCTTCTCAGCGCGGAGATGCCCTCCTTGCCTGAAGACGTGCAGGCCGAAGTCCGTCTGCATTTCTCCATGCTGACCGCCTGGTTTGAACGAACCCTCAAAGCAGGATCAAAGACCCGCCAGATCCACCTGCAAAACACCGTCGCCACAGAGGCTCAGCTGCTCATCGCCCTGTTGCATGGAGCCATGCTCTCCGCCCGTGCCACAGGCAGCTGTGATGCGTTCCGGGCAGTCACTCACGCGGCGCTGAATCGTATCTCTCCAGACAAGCAGTAAGCCGGCCCTGGAGAAGATCATCAGGTACCGTACCGGCTTATAACCTACCAACTAGTAGATAGCAAGGAGCAACAATGAAATCCACCGTAAACCCTTCCACCACTGCCTTAAGAAACCTCTACTTCGTCCGCACGGCCTTTCAGGTCATCTGGGCCGTCAGCGTTGTCGCCACTGTGCGCATCCAGCCTGCCGCTGCCGCCATCCTTCTCCTGCTGTACCCGCTCTGGGATGTCGCCTGCACCGCCTACGATCTCAGCACAGCGAGCGCCTACGGAAGCACACGCGTCTCACAAACCATCAACGCCGTCTTGGGTGTTCTCGCCGCGATCGGCATCGGTCTCACCGTCTTTCACCAGCCAATCTACGCGGTCGCAGTCTTTGGTGCCTGGGCGCTTGGCGCCGGTCTCCTGCAACTCATCGCCGGCCTCGTTCGCCGAAAAGAGCAACTGGGCGGTCAGTGGGCCATGATCCTGAGCGGCACACAGTCGACGCTTGCAGGCGTCGCGTTTCTTCTCGGCGGCCTCGCAGACAAACGCCACATCAAGGATGTCGCAGGCTACGCCATCTTCGGAGCGATCTATTTCCTTGTCGGTGGCATCCTTCTCAGTCGCAGGCTCGCCAAGCGCTCCGCAGCCGAACCGAACTACCAGATGTAACCCGCGCTCTACCTCCCCCAGTGAGATCGTGCGGCAGCCGTTGCAAACCTCGAGCGAGGTCCGCACGGAGCCGCACAATCCCTGCTCCCCTACTCCTTCAACCGATACACCCGCACATAATCAAACGACATCACAAACCCCGCCATATTCTGTGCCGCAACCCCGATCTGCGCCCCCGGCCCCAGCTGGTGCGTCCACGTCGTTCCGCGTGTCCAGTTGTACCCATCCGCGCTGGTGTACGCCGTGTACCGCTCGCCCTCGTCCCCGCCCGCGTGCTTCACAATCCGCAGCCACGTCGTCTGCGCCGGGTTGCCGATAAATGCCCCGCCATACGTCGGGTAGTTCGCCGGCACCGGCCCCACCTGCTTGGCAAACTCCGTCTGCCGCGTGTCAAAGTCCGCAAACACATCCAGCTTCACGCTGTTCGCATCATTGCCGTAAACCACCAGCGCTCCCTGCGCGAAGTTGTAGCAGCAGCTTCCATCAAACGGAAAGCTCACCGTCAGCTTCGTCTCCGCCAGCCAGTCACCCTTTACCGGCACCGGCTCACCCAGGATCGACACCAGGTCCGGGTTGCCGTTCTCATCCGGCCCATGCGTCTCCACCTGGTAGCTCGTTCCCGTCAGCACATGGCTGTTATCTGCGCCCGGATGGATAAAGTGCCACTGCTTTGCAAGCGTCGGCCCATTGAACTCGTCCGACAGCGCCGCGATCAGCTCACCCGGCTCGTCCTCCTTCTTCGGCTCGCTGTATCGCAGGCTCACCTGGTATGGCTGCGCCACCGGTCCCGCCACCTTCCCCGCGGAGGCCCAGTGCCCGTTCCGCACCGTCGGCCATCCATTCACCCAGTCCACCGGGTCGATCAGCGCCGGCCGTCGCGTAAATCCGGGGTTCAGATCAAAGTACGGCGAGTCCTTATCAATCGCGTGGTACAGCATATAGTCCTGCCCTGACGCGTCGGTGAAGATCACATTGCCGCCCGGCCCCACCCACCGGTTCCCGTTCGCCGCAATTACCTTCGCCCCATTGCCCGTCGTCGCCGTCAGCGCCACGCCATTTTGGTCCAGAAACGGTCCCAGCGGCGTCCGCGCCCGGCCCACATTCACCGAGTACCCCGACAGCGGCCCGTTGCAGCAGTTCGTCGACGACACAAACAGGTAATACCACCCATCCCGCTTCCAGAACGCCCCACCCTCATACAGGTTGTCGACCGCAATCTGTACCTCGCTCGCCTTGTCCGCCGTAAACCCATCAGTCGAGAGCTTCTGGATACTGATCCCGCCAAAGAAGCTGCCGAACGAGATGTACCGCTGCCCCGCATCATCTGTAACCACATCCGGATCAATGACGGCCCGGTTGGAATTCGTGCAGCACGGCGCGTCCTCCGTCGCCACCACCGGCCGCCCCAGGTCCGTCCACGGCCCACCCGCATGCGGCGCCGTCGCCACGCCTATCTCTGACGGCCCACCCGGACCGCCTGTCTGCGGGGCGACGTAGTACAGGTAGTACTTGCCGTTGAAGTGCTTCACCGCCGGCGCCCACAGGTTCGTCTCCACCCCCACCCACGCTGGGTCCGCCGGAAACACATCGCCGTTGTACGTCCAGTGAATCAGGTCCGTCGAGCGCCACGTCGCAATGTAGTGGTTGCGCAGCTGCCCCTGCGCATTCTTGTCGTTCGAGTTCAGCGGGTCGCCCGTGCAGTAGAGGTACCACGTCTCCACCCGGTTCAGTGTCTCCTCCATGATCGCCGGATCCGGGCAGCTCACTCCCGGCCCCGTCGCCGGATCGTTCAACGTCAGAGGATTCTGAAACTCCGGAAACAGCGGCAGCCGCTGTCCGCTCGTCACACTCTGGTTCGCCTGCGCCCACACCGCCTTGCCCGGGGCAAGGAGCGCCAGAACAACCACCCAAAACGTACCGAAAGCGAACGCGCGTCGAACTTGGCGAGAGAGATGCATCCGGGGAGTCCTCCTGGAGCCTGCGATAAAGCATGGCCACTCTAAGCGCCTTCCCCTCCATCTGACAACTTCACCTCGAACCGCCGCCTCTCAGCTCCACTCCGCCACCGCCGGAGTCCCGCTCCCGTGGCGTAGTTGCCGATCTCACTCCGGCACACTGGAAAAGAGCTCAAGCCTGGCATTGCCTTTACTCGGCAGTCTCTGTCTGGCGTCCCATCGAAGATCCAGGCCCACCAGGGACCAAGGTCCAGACCTAAGTCGTGTCAATGGAAGATTTTGCCTCACAAGTATAGGGAGGGGGTACCCCTCCCAAGAGCCCGATACCGTCAGACCAGAACGCCGGCGTCAACACACCTCCACATCCTCCCACCGCCCGGACTCATACCAGCTCGTCTCGAGCTCCGGAACGTTCAGCCGTCCATGCCCGCGCTTGCACAGCATCGCCACTCCGTTCCACTCCAGCAGATTGTGCGAGGGCCGCCCCACCTGCGCCGGCATCGCCAGCAGGTGCAGGCACTGCTTGCATCGAGCATCCTGGTCCAGAATTGCCCACCGCAGCCCCAGCAGCGCAAACAGCACAAAGCAGAAGATCTGCAAAAAGTCCGCCACGTTCGGCGCGGCCACAGCCACCGGCTCGAGCAGATCGCCGCTCAGCAGCTGCATTAATGACAGCACCAGCGACGCCTTGATCCCGAAGAAGATCTGCCGCCGCAGCCATCGTCTCCCTCGCCTCACTGCGCCATCCTCCGTGTGCCGCCGCGGCGCCACCGCAAATGCCACAAACAGGATCAGCGGCGCAGCCAGCATCGATCGCTCGGTCTGCCCCGCACAGAGGCTCCCCTCCGCTCTCACCCAGAACCGGAACAAGAGTGCCGGCACCGCCGCCACCAGATTCATCCCCACCAGCCCAGCCAGGCAGAGCGCCGGCGTCCCCTCGAGCCTGCGCCGCCACAGCTCCCCGCGCAGCCAGAGCGCATCGAGCACCAGCCCCACATAGAAGTCCAGCAGCTCGGCCGGCCTACCCCGCCCCGCTCCCCGGCCGCGATCGTGCATGTGCCACAACTCAGCCTGCCACCCCCGCGACCACTCCTCCCGCTCCCCCGGGGGTACCAGCCTCGCCGCAACCGGCAGCAACCGCGCCTCAAACTTCGTAGACCACATACCGCCAGCCGACCTCACGAGCGCTGCTCCAGAACCAACCGTGCCAGCAGCGGATACCGCTCCGTCGCCGCCACTGCCGCCTCTTTGCCCGCTGCCGTTACCTCGTAGTACCGCCGCGCCGGCCGCCGGTTCGCCGCCGCATCCCCCTCCGGCTCCCACCTCGAGACCACCAGCCCATCCCGCTCCAGTCGCCGCAACGCCGGGTACACCGTCCCACTCGGCAGCCCCGTCGCCTCCATCACATCAAGCCCAAAACAGTACCCCAGACTCAACGTCTTAAGAATCAGCGCCGCACTGTGAGAAAGACGAGGTCCGATCATGAGACGATGTAGCACGCTAGCACAACCGCGGGTTGCGGTGCTTTCCTGCTGATGCCGCGCCCGGCCGCACCCGCGGCGCGTATACTCCCGGGCGTAGAAGGCCCGCAGCTGTCGATTCCCAAAGGATCCCATGCGCAAGTGCCCCTTTTCACGTCCTGCTGCTGCCCTCATAGTCGCCATCGTCTCTCTTCTCTGCCACCCGGCGCTCCAAGCCCAGGGTGACGGCGGCTTCACCCCGACCGACGGCGGGGGTGGAGGCGTGCTCGAAAGCATCTACGTACCGAACTTCCCCCATGCGCCCTTCACCTTCACTCTCCGCACCGAGTGGATCCAGACCCTGCGCAATGGAGGAACCTTTACTGAGGTCAATGCACGCCCCATCATGCGAGACAGTGCAGGCCGCATCTACCAGGAGCGCTGGCTGCTCACCCCGAAGGGCAGTGACATCCGCTCTCAAAGGACTACCATCCAGATCGACGACCCTGTCGCGCACAAGTTCTACAACTGCTTCGTGCGGCAGAAGGTCTGTCAAATCGAGACCTCGGTCTTTGGCCTCGCCCACTACGACCCGAACCGCAATCAGTCCGGCCCGCTGAAGAACGGCAAGGGTACATTCCTGCACGAAGATCTCGGCGCCGCCAGTGTCGCCGGTATGCTCGTCCACACCTACCGCGATACCACCACTCTCAACATCGGCGTCCTCGGCAACGATGCGCCTATGGCGACGGTTCGCGAGTTCAGCTATAGCTCCGATCTAGGTTTTAATCTTCTCTCCAGCCTGGACTCCGCGCAGGTAGGTCATCAGGTCTTTACCGTCACAGACTTGAACACCAACGAGCCCGATCCGAAGTTCTTTCAACCTCCGGAGGGTTACACCATCATCGATCGCCGCAAGCCGGAACCCGGCGCTTCCACTCAGTAGGACTTCAGTAGAACTGCGGAGCGGAGAATCAAAGCCGTGGCAGAGCCAGTGCAAAGCCACAAACGCCGAGGTTCCGCCTCAGTTGGCGGCCAACGAGATTATGTACGTCCCGACTTGTCGTGATGTGTTCTATCCGCAAAGCGCCGCGGCGAACATCCCACCGCTCGGGTGAACGCCGTACTAAATGCGCTGGCAGACCGAAACCCTACCGACAGTGCAATCTCACCGACATTGCGTTCCCCTCGTCTCAGCTCGTCCTTTGCAATCGCCATACGCCAGCGCTGGAGGTACTCAATCGGTCCCAAACCGACCAGCTTGGCAAAGCGCGAGGCAAGCGAAGAGCGCGACAGGCCACAGAAGCGCGCCAGCTTTGCGGTCGTCCATGACAGAGACACGTCGTGATGGAGCGCGATCAGTGCTCGCGCTAGTACAGGATCGGCTAACCCCGCCACCAGGCCAGGTTGCGTCGCATCCGGTGCTGAAGCACCCCCGCGGAGGATCTCCACCAACACCAACTCCATCAGTCGCGTGATCACAAAGTCGCTCCCGGGTCCCGGTGCAACGGATTCCCGTTCATTCATACGCAGCAACGTTCGCAACCGCTCTGCACCCTCTGCTGCCGCTGCGATGTGAACCACCGTTGGGAGAAGCCCCGTGAGGAGTTGCTCGTTAGCAGTGTCGAAGACAAACCGGCCGCCCCGCAGGATCGTGGTGGGTGATGTTCCCTCACCCAGAGTTACGGCAGAACCCGGGCCTTTGATGATTGCTTCGCTATCCGAAGGCTCCACACCGACCTCTGAAACGATGTCGAACGGCGTGGAGGTACGTATCAGAACAAAGTCGTCCGCCCGCAACCGCAAAGGCTCGTGGTCCGGTCGTACCAGTTCGCACCGGCCGCGCTGTACCCAACAAAACAGCACATCATCGCGTTGCCGAAACGAGAGCCCCCACCGTCCACTTGCCTCCACGCTCGTCCAGAGAGTCGCCTTCGGTCGTAGAAGGTGAATCAACTGGAGAAATGGATCCATTCAGCTTTGGATGGTTAGTAAAGAAAAGAAGGCTCTCGCTTATCGACCGTATTGCGGCGCAAACCTAAGGTAAAGAAGTACGGTACCGAGCACCGGCCGCACATAGGAGATCTTCATGACCGACGAAGCTTTGCAACATCTTTGGAAGACGTACCAGGACGCGTGGGCGGACATCTCGCCCGAGGAAAGAGAGCAGCTGCTTAGGGCTAGCCTTGCCTCGGACGTCGCATTTACCAGCCCGGATAGTGATGAGCACGGCATCGATCGCATGATCACGACCATCACGGCATTCCAGGCTCGTTTTACCGGCGGCTACTTTCGAAGCACGCTGCTCCGGCAGCAGCATGACCAGCTTCTTGCAGCATGGACCATGTTCGACCGTGACGACGTTGCTCTGGTGAATGGTCACAGCTACGCTCGATTCGATGAGCAGCAGGGTCGCCTCACGCATTTGGCCGGCTTCTGGAAGGTGTAATCCGCGTTGCGCCGTGGCCGTTTCCGGGAACCGCCGGTCCTCGGAAACGCGCTCGCGTGCATCAATCCTCAGCGTAGCTCCTCAGAAGACAGCGGCCAGAACCAGGGTTTGAGAGAGCTTACCCGGACGGAAAGCGTCCGCTTCTTCAATTCCCGCTGCCCCTCTTCGGCAGTCTCACTGCGCCCACATCACGCCCGCCGAAGAGCTTTCATGTACCTTCGACCTCAGCTCACATACGTCCATGCTCACAGGTTCAGGATGAGCATCTGTTCCTCGAGTGCTCGCGCCGCATTACGCCCGCCGGCTACTGCTTCTTCATTTTCGATGCCTCCAGTTACTATGTAGTATGCTATCAACATGCCGCGTTGAGGTTACCTCCACATGCTCGAACTTAAAGACGTCTCTAAAACCTATCGCAGCATTCCTGCCGTCGAAAACATCAGCTTCACCCTAGCTCCTGGCGACATCCTCGGCTACCTCGGACCCAACGGTTCAGGCAAATCGACCACGGTGAAGATGGTCATCGGCCTCGTCCAGCCCAGCCGCGGCAAGGTCCTCTTCGCCGGGCGCGACATCCACCAGGACCTCGCCGCCTTCCGCGCGCATCTCGGCTACGTCCCCGAAGAAGCGCAGGTTTACACCCATCTCTCCGGGCTCGAGTACCTCCAGCTCGTCGGCCGCCTGCGCGGTATGAGCGAGTCGCTCCTCGACCGCAAGGCCCGCGCTCTGCTGCATCTCTTCTCGCTCGAAAAGGCCCAGTACTCCGCTTTGTCTGACTACTCCAAAGGCATGAAGCAACGCGTCCTCATCGCCGCCGCACTCCTCCACAATCCCAGCCTCATCGTCTTTGACGAGCCGCTCTCCGGGCTTGACGCTGTCTCCGCTCGCCTCTTCAAGGATCTGTTGCTTCTTCTTGCAAAACAGGGCAAAGCCATCCTCTACATCTCGCACGTCCTCGAAACCGTGGAGCTCGTCTGCAACCGCGTCATCGTGCTCACCCGCGGCAAGGTCGTCGCCGACGCCGCGCCGCGCGAGCTCACCCGCCTCATGCATCTGCCGACCCTTGAGAGCGTCTTCACCCAGCTCGTCCAGCAGACCGACACCGAAGAGGTTGCTCGCGAGATTGTCAGCATCATGGAGGTCTCGCGTGCCTGAGACCCCCCGTATTCCGCAGCTGCTCGTGCAGCACTTCTTCCGTCGCTTCTTCGACAACGACACCGTCCAGGCCGATGGCGACACCACCACCTCGGTCGTCCGCGCCGTCTCCAGTACTGCTATCCCCGGCCTGCTCATCGCCTTTTTCCTGCAGAACCAGTACCCCGCACGCGCCCTCACCGGATCGGTCTCCGCCTCCGGCGCGCTTGTAGCTTGGGGCGCGATTCAGGATCAGTACTTCTTTGTTCTCTTCTCCTTTGTCGTCCTCGGTGCAGTCTCCGTCTTCGAGTGGGACATGCTCTTTCCCGATCGCCTCGACTTCCTGATCCTTTCCCCGCTCTCGCTCAGGCCCTCGCAGCTCTTCGTCGGCAAGGTCGTCGCCCTCTTCGGCTTCTTCTCCCTCTTCCTCGTCGGTGCAAACCTGCTTGGCGCCTTCATGCTCCCTTTGATCAGCAAGATTGATTTCTTCCGGCAGGTCTTCGCCCACACCATCGCGGTTCTACTCGCCGGCCTCTTCGCCGCACTCCTGGTTCTCGCTCTCGGAGGACTCTTGCTCTGCCTTCTCAGCCCGTCCGCCTTCCGTCTGGTGTCACCCGTTCTCCGCATGCTCGCGGTCTCCGCTCTCGTGCTGCTTCTGCTGCACTACGTCCGCTACGGCGATTCCATGCAGCCGCTCCTCACCGCCCCGCTCGGCAAGGCAAAGTGGCTTCCTCCGCTCTGGTTCCTTGGCATCTACGAACTTCTGCTGCACGGCGCCAGCGCTCCACCCTTCGCACAGCAGATGTCTCACTTCGCCCTCCGCGGCACTACCGTCGTCGCTGGGGTTTCTCTCGCTACCTACCCCCTTGCCTGGACACGCATGCGCCGGTCAGCCATTGAGGGCGTCTCGCCCCGGCACTCCGCCCCGGCCGCTCTGCCCGCACGTCTCATCCACACCGTCGTCCGCCGACCAGCCGAACGCGCCGTCTTCCACTTCGTCACCCAGACCCTCGCGCGCAACAGCCACTACCAGGTCTACCTTGCGCTCTATCTCGGCACCGGGGTCGCCCTCGCGCTCGCCTGTGCCGTCAACTTTCAGGTCAACGCCGATTCGATCACCCCGGCCCTCACTCAGCGAGGCCTTCATGCGCTTCTTCCGCTCCTCCTCTTCTGGATCGTCGCCGGCCTCCGCGCCGCCTTTGCCTTCCCGCTCTTCCTGTCCGCCCGCTGGGTCTTCCGCGTCGCCGGCGCCAACATCAAGGAGTGCGCCGCCGCTGCTGTCCGGTGGACCCTCGCCTGCGCCATCGCCACAACGCTCTTACTCCTCTGCCTCCTGAGCCTCGCCCACCTCGGCCGGCGCCCCCTCGCCATCCAGGCCGTCTGCGGTCTGGCGCTCAGCTTCTTCCTGACCGACCTCTTCTTCGCCTCGCAGCAGAGCATCCCTTTCAACCAGCCGCGCATGCCCGGCCGCACCAACTTCCCTCTCCTGCTCACCCTCTACATCGGCATTCTTCCACTCTTCGTCATTGGCATCATCCGCCTTGAGACCTGGATCGAGGCCGCACCCTCCCGCCTTCTCGGGATCACCCTCATCGTCTTCGGCGTCCATCTCGCCCTCCGCCGCGCCAACCGCGCTCTTCCCCAGCCCGAAGAAGAACTCGAAGGCTACGACGGAGAGTTTCAAATCCTTGGCCTGAGCTAACTGCACTGTCTCTGCCCTCCATATACGCGAGGATTAAGCGAAGGGTGTTGCGGCTCCTCAGGCGCCTTCTGAATGAAGCAAGACGAGAAGGCGTATGGTCGAGGGTGAGTGAACGTCGGGGTCCTTCCCACCGCGTTCGCCCCAGGAGAAGCGACGTGCCGAACGTGACAAAGGAAAACCGAACGTTTGAAATGCCGCATCTGCTGGGAGCCAGGCGGACCTGTCCGCTGTGCACAGGCGGAACCTTTCGCAAGGCAGAGGGCGGACTTATGGACGCCCCCATGCGGTTGGTGGGCATGGAGGCAGTACGCTGCGTGAACTGCTGGCGCCGCTACTATTGCCGCGGCGGCGTCGCCGTGGGCGAGTAGCGCATGAACGATAGCGCGATGAACTACACCACCTTGCGGCAAGATGCGGAGGCCGTGCGCGACCCGGACAACGCACCCGCAGTCAGCATGGGCACCTACCTGGTAGGCATCGGTGAGGAAAACAGGTTTCGCCGGATCAGCATCTATCAGGAGCGTGGATCAACCCGCGATGCCGTGCGTCTGCTCTACATGAACCATGAAGCTCTAGCCATTTGGCGGGCGATGGGACGGCCAGGCGAACAGATCGGGGAACGACATCGGCCGCCGCGAACCGCCTTGCTCAGTTTCGGGGTGCCGTTCAGCGAGTAGTTCGCTGTACGGAGCGCCTCGCGACATGTGCTCCGGCTGTTGATCGCCTACCGCGCGCTTCGATACCAACAAGATCTCGTACAGTGCAGGTGCGATCCACGTGCGGAGCCGCATCGGACACAGAAGAAGGGGCGGAGGAACAGATACGTCTCGACGAAAGGAAAGGGAGAGTGCAATGGCGAATCAAGTGGCTGTGGTAACGGGCGCTTCGATGGGAATTGGATATGAGCTGGCTAGGGTCTTTGCGGAGAACGGGTTTGATCTTGTGATTGCTTCCGAGCCCGAGGGTCTGGCAAAGGCGGAGACGGATCTCCGTGCGCTAGGTGTCCAAGTAAAGGCAGTTTCGGCGGATCTATCGAAGTTCGACGAGGTCGAGCGATTCTGGAGCGAGGTCGAAGCAATCGGTCGGCCCGTAGATGCGATTGCCATCAATGCCGGTATCGGCGTCGGCGGTCTCTTCTGGGAGACGTCTCTCGAAGAGGAGATGCGGCTGGTCCGAACCAACGTGGAAGGCACCGTCCACGTCGCAAAGCTTGCCGTCAAGCATATGGTCGCAAGAGGTTCCGGCAAAATCCTGATTACGGCATCGATTGCGAGCGAGATGGTGGCGCCGCGCGAGGCGGTCTACGGGGCGTCCAAGGCGTTTGATCTCTCATTTGCAAAGAGCCTGCGGGCAGAGCTCAAGGAAACCGGCATCACCGTCACGGCGCTCCAGCCAGGACCGACGGACACACACTTCTTCGATCGCGCTGGCATGCACGACACCGACGCGGGAACGAAGGGGAAGAAGTCCAGTCAACCTTCCGATGTCGCAAAGCAAGGCTTTAAAGCCCTGATGGATGGTGACGAGCACGTGTATGCGGCAAGTCTCGGGACGAAGATCGAAGGTGCGTTGATGGGTCTGGTGCCCGATGCCGTCCAGGCAAAGATGCATGACAACATGGCGAAACCGCTCAGCGAGAAGTAGCAGCGTTCCGGCGCAGGATGTACAAGAGGGCGCCCTGTCAAGGGTGCCCTTCTTACGTTTGGCGCTCGATAAGGGTAAGTCCTGAATGCTGCGACAGAGGAAGCGCCAAAGACATTTCTCCTACATAGCCTTTGATCTAGGACCTATCCCGTCGTATATTGGCAGAAGTGACGGTGACGTGCTGCTTAGAACGTTGTCGGCAAGAGCACAGAAAGAACAACAGGCCCCCGCGGGTGATCTCTGGGTAGAGACCGCGAGGACCTGAGATGGCGGTCGAGTGACCAGCCGCGTTTATTGTACCGGCCCGACACGTGGCTGGGCAGGCTGATCTAAACCTCGATTGCACCTGAAGGAAGCGCCTGGTACCCGAAAGGGCTAATCCGGCGTGATCGCCAAAGGACCTATTCCTAGGCGACAGCGGAAGTGTGCCAGGAGGGCGCACTTCGTACGAACGCAACGAGGACACGATGGCATTGAGCGATGGACACATACGACAGGCACGCGTGACAAAGCGTCGGGCCGGTCTCGCAGCAAAGAGTCTGGCGGCGAGCGCGTTGGCAGCGGCCGCCGTTGGCGGAAGGCCTGCGATGGCCGTGGAACCGGGAAAAGCCAGCGAACTCACTGGCGTAACGGAGCCGCTTACTCGGACAACGCCGCTCAATGCAACGGACAAGTCCGGCGACCGAGCTTCGTCGATCAACACATCGACCGGCTCGCCCGCGGCCCTTCCTGCCGCGACAGAGGCTCCAGACACTGTGGCAAAGAAGTATGAGATTGCCGCCGGTTCACTCGATGTGGTGTTGAAGGAATTTGAACGACAGAGCGGGCTGCGCCTCCGCATCGCAATGACGGCGCAGGCCCTCGCTGGCTTTGAGAGTATGGGGCTGCATGGCGACTACGAGCCGAGAGAAGCTCTCGAGCTGCTACTGGATGGAACGGGGCTGACCAGCGCCGTGCAACAGACTGGAACTATCGGAGTCGGCTTGGCGCGAGCGGATTCGGCGACCGTAACGGCGGAGATCCCGGACTCCGTGGCGATGACCAGATTCACCGAGCCACTCGTCGACACTCCACAGTCGATCGTGGCGGTGCCGCAGTTTGTCCTGCATGACGAATCGGCCAACACCCTGCGCGACGCCCTGCGGAACGTGCCAGGCATCAGCATGGCGGCCGGGGAGTTTGGCGCGCAGGGCGACAACCTGACGATCCGCGGATTTACGGCACGCAACGACATCTTCCTCGATGGGATTCGGGACTTCGGCAGCTATTACCGGGACAGCTTTGACTACGAGCAGGTTGAGGTGCTGGAAGGACCGGCAGGCGTGCAGTTCGGCCGCGGATCGACTGGCGGCATCATCAACCAGGAGTCCAAACTGCCGCAGGCGCAGCCCTTCTTCAATGCCCAGACGCAACTCGGGACGGACGCCACGAAACGGCTCGCCATCGACGTGAACCAACCACTTGATGGTCTGGCGGGTACGCTTGGTGACGCATTTCACGGGGCGGCGCTCCGGTTGAATGCTGTGGCAACGGATGGTGGCGTGGCAGGGCGACCATTTGCAGCAAATCGTCACTATGGGGTCGCACCATCGCTTGAGTTCGGCCTGAACGGGGCGACGCGAGGATCCATCAGCTACCTCCACCTAACAGAAAATGACACACCAGACTACGGACTGCCGTGGCTCTTCAACGGAGTGTCACCGGCGAACCGACATGCGTACTTCGGATTTGCGGACTCTGATTATCTGCGGGCGAGTGTCGATGCCGTGACGCTACGAGGAAGTCACGACCTTACCCCAGCGGTGCAGCTCCATTCGATCGCACGGTGGGCCAATTATGGACGGAACGCCAAGATAACTGAGCCGCAAATCTGCTCCAATGCTTCGGTGAGCGTACCGGTAGGCGGGTACGTGACGGCACTGCCGACGAGCTCAGTGACAGGATTGCCTTGCGGTGTGCGGCCAGGAACACCGGCGAGCCAGATCGCCGTGAACCGGAACCAGCTACAGGTTCGGAGTGTGGAGGGCGACCTGTGGGATCAGACGGAGATCACAGCGAAGTTCAAGGTGCTGGGAGTACGGAACAACTTCGCTGGCGGCGTCGAGGGCGGGCAGGAGATCTCCGATCCGGTTCGGACAAGCTACACACTCAAGACAGGGTCGCTGGCGTTGAACAGCGCACCGGCAACGAACCTCGCGGATCCAGGGCCGAAGGACGTCTTTTCAGGAACGCCGTATGTCAGCTCAGTCACTCACACGACCTCGAGAAGTGTGGGGCTGTATTTCGTCGACACCCTGAAGCTGACGCGGTACTTCGAACTAAGTGGAGGAGTGCGATGGGATTACTTCGATACAGACTTCAACCTGTTTGCGCCGCCGACAGCCGTCAAGGGCGCAGTCCTGACAGCAGCCGTTTCGCCGAT
Organism: uncultured Acidobacteriaceae bacterium; assembly: GCA_964235665.1. Classification (GTDB taxonomy): domain Bacteria; phylum Acidobacteriota; class Terriglobia; order Terriglobales; family Acidobacteriaceae; genus Edaphobacter. The sequence goes on along the minus strand of CAXSAY010000001.1, from coordinate 69,565 downwards.
CTCGCAGAGAGTGCACCAGCCGACATATCGCGCGGCCTTCGTCTACAAGCCGACGCAGCATGGGAGCGTCTACTTCGACTATGGGACGAGCTTCAATCCATCAGCGGAGAGTCTGAGCCTGAGCGTAGCGACCAGCCTGCTGCCGCCGGAACAGAACGAGACCTATGAAGCGGGTGCAAAATATAGCTTTCTTGCCGATCGTCTGATGATTGACGGAGCGTGGTTTCGGACTACAAAGCTGAATGCACGCGAAACGGATCCGACCAACTCAAACAATATTGTCCTGAGCGGTAACCAGCTGGTGCGCGGCGTGCAAGCCAGCGCAGTCGGCCGGCTGAGCAATGGCTTCGATCTGGTCTTGGGATACGCCTACCTTCACAGTGAAACCACTGCTTCGAAGCTGTTTCCCACTGCGGTCGGCTACCAGTTAGCGAACGTCCCGCAGAGTACGTTGAACGCCTTCCTGACACGGCGATTATTGTTCGGGGTGAAAGGCGGGTTCGGCGGTAACTATGTCGGCAATCGGCTGGCAAGCTCCACGGTGCCCTTCATTCCGCTCGCATTTGGCAGTGCACAGACCTTCACGCCAGGCAGCGCGCCATGCGGGACAGTAACGACCACGACCTGCTACCAGGTGCTATCCACAGGCCTCAAACAGGTGCCCAGCTACTGGGTCTTCAATGCAATGGCGAGCAAGCTAATCACGGAGCGCATCGAGTTGCAGGCGAACGTCTACAACCTGGCAAATAGGTTCTACATCGACCAGCCACATCCGAGTCACCTCATCCCGGGTGCAGGTCTAAGCGCATTGATTGGAGCGAACTTCCGCTTTTAGCAAGGCGGCAGCACTCGTCATAGGCGAGGCGTAATCATGGTCTCGGTTTGGGGCGAGCGAGCGAAGCGTGGCAGTTGCTTTACCTGTCGATCGAAAGAACTTTGTAACAGGAGTCGTTGCATATGCTGTTGACCATCGAGGCGGTGTTGACAAAGGAGCATGTGGCGGAGGCGCGAAAGCTATTGGCCGCAGCTGAATGGATCGATGGACGCGTGACGGCGGGGTACCAGGCGCAGGAGGTAAAGCGCAATCTGCAGGTTGCCGAGGGCAGCGCAGCACACAAGGCCGTTGGAGAGATGGTTCTGCAGGGGCTGGCGCGAAGCCCAAGGTTCATGTCGGCAGCGCTTCCGCTGCGGGTCTTTCCACCGATGTTTAATAGCTATGCCGGCGGGCAGACGTTCGGAACACATGTAGACACTGCGATTCGTCAGGATGCACGAACCGGGCAGCGCATACGCACAGATCTTTCGGCAACGCTGTTCCTGACGGAGCCCGATGAGTACGATGGCGGCGAGCTGGTCGTTGAGGATAGTTACGGCGAGCACAAGGTGAAAGGGGCGGCAGGTGCGATGGTGCTCTACCCGTCGACCAGCCTGCATCGAGTAGAGCCTGTGACCCGCGGCGCGCGCATTTCCAGTTTCTTCTGGGTGCAGAGCATGGTGCGGGACGATCAGCAGCGCACCATCTTGTTTGATCTCGATGTAGCAATCCAACGCCTGGCCAGCAGTGCGGAAAAGGATGCAGCCGCGGTGAAGGAATCCCGATTGCAGCTGACCGGTGTCTACCACAACCTGCTGCGGCAATGGACAGAGATGTAGCTGAGCGAGAGCCGACCCTGCGCTTTACCTCGATCAGAGATGACCTCCTAAGTAGCGCTTCCTGGATCGCCTTGAAGACTCGATTGAGTGCAACACCTCGTCTGTAACAGGAGTCCTTACTGCACGATTAACGTGACATGAATAGTAGTGGGAGATCCGGTAGATGGAGTTGCCGTGACCGGGATCGTGTACGTGCCATTGGGCGTGTTGCTGCTGGAGGCACCGCACCCGGAGAGTCCAACCAAACCGCCAGTAGACAGGGTGAAGATTATCAACATAAGTCCAGGGTTGAGCCGACGCCGTCGAAGTGCAAACAGCGCACCTAGGCCCGTGAGTGGAACGAGAAGAAATGCAGAGGACGGGCTGCCGTTAGTGGCGATGGAGAGCGTTCGCGATTGAGCTGCGGACGAAGCGCTGGTAAACGTCAGGGTCGATGGAGAGAAATCACATGCAGCGCGGGACGGCAGACTTCCGCATGCCAGCGTGACGGTGCCGCTGAAGCCGTTAGCCGGCGTGACAGTGACAGTCGACGTCGCCGGAAGTCCGGCTTTGACCGTAACGCTGGTGGGCGAGAGTGCAACGCTGAAGCTCGGAGAAGGTGCCGGCGGCGCGACCAGTGCCGCGGCGGCGAGAGCGATCAGGTGATGAACCGTGGTGGTCGGGTGAAGATCGTCCCAGAAGAAATACCGATCAGGATTGACGGTAAGGTCTGCCTGCGATTTGTCCGTCACGTTGATCAAGCCGTTTGCAGATGGGCTCGCAATCACACTGTTGAACAGTGTAAAAACATCGAGTGGCTTCAGGTTGAGGGTCTTACCGCTGTTAGCTCCTGGAAGAGCGGCGAGGCCGGCTGCAAGGCCGCTATTGAACGCCTGAGCTCCGGCTGTGACCGCAGCCGAGTTCGCCGTTGTATTGAAACGAGGAATTGCACCAAGCGGCGGCAGGTTCACAACCAGAACGTCCGTGGCGCCAGCGGTGACAAGGCGTTGTATAGCGGTAAGCTCACCCGTGACGGCGGTCGTGATGTCGGCTGCCGCGGTTGCGTTGATGACATCATTCGCACCGCCCCAGATCACTACCAGCGTATCCGCAGGAACCGCTGGATGGGCGCTCAGGTAATCGGTTACCTGCTGACCAACATTGTCAACTTGGACTGTGACCCCGGTGGTTAAATCAAGCGGGCTGGTGCCAGTGCCAGTAAAGGCAAATCCGTAAGCATAGTTCGTACCGCCATCCAGCGAATCCGTAACGGCGGGTTTGGCCGGGAAGGTCGCGGCCAGTTGCTCGATCCACACGCCACTGTAGAGCGTGGCCGCCGGCACTGTGTCCGTACCATCCGTGAAGCGACCATCGGTGTAGCCGGAGAGCGGAGCGGGGATGCGCACGCCGAACTGGCTCTGGGTGAGGTGAGCAACGTTGCCTGTATCGGAAAGAGAATCCCCAAACACAAGGATAGAGGTGTAACTCTGGCCAAAGGCAACCGGTGCGGCAAAGCACAGAAACAGTAGAAACCCGAGGCGATCGAGGCAATACGACATGACAACTCCTGCAGAATGCTGGGCTCGTAACAAGGTGCGCTGCGGAGCAAGGCTACCATGCGCGCGTCGTTCAGCGGTGCGGGCTGAAGACCAGAAAGAGAAAGAATTGTGTCGGAGCCGGATGCATCTATGTGAAGAACACTCTCCTGCTCGAAGTCACCGCGCGGCGAAGACCGTAGAAGGATTCAAAGATGGAACGAAAGAAACAAATGATCTTGGCAGGCCTTTTGCTGGCATCAGCAGCAACACCGGCGCTGCCCCAGCGAGACAGTCGCTACTACAATGGAATGCGGCAAGGGTATCGCGGTGGTTACAACGACCAGTACGACCACCGCCGCTACGACACCCGGAGCACCTATGACCGGTCGAGGGGCGGCATCGGACCAGGCAAGGGTGCGCTGATCGGTGGTGCCGGTGGAGCGGCTCTGGGCGCCGTCTTTGGTGGCGGCCTGAAAGGCGCGCTGATCGGCGGAGGCGCCGGCGCTGGTGTGGGAGCCATCGCAGGCAAGGTGCACCAGAATCAACGAAACGACTACCGCGACTATCGGCGATAGCAGGTACGGCGTTGGACAAACAGAAGTTCTGAACGCGAGAGGATACGGCGATGGCGACTCGTCTACGAACGATAGTGGTAATCAGCGCACTAGCAGCAACGATCAGCTTTCCAATACTGGCGCAGCAGCAGCCGGTGAAGGATGAAGCGGCGGTAACGCTGAAGGGCGCTCCGGACGGATCCGCACACAACTGGACAATCGATCAGCTGCTGACAAGCACCGTGCATGAGGCGTGGATGTTGAGTGAACGGAACGAGAACCAGTTTTTCGAGATGGTCAAGGAACTGGCAGCCATGAGTGCACAAAAGCGTGGCTTGGCTTTACCCGAAGCAGATGTTGCAGGCAAGAAAGCGGGCGAGCTGATTAAGAAAGACGCACGCAAGGATCCGGATCAGCTGCTTTATGCCGTGGTGGACCGCGCTGTGGTAAAGACAGGAACCAGAACGGCTGGGTCGACGGCGCCAGCGAAATAGGCGAAACTGCGGTGACGCTCGTGGGGAATTGTCGACGAGACCTCCACGCCTACTTGGTGACCACGAGAGTCATAGCAGTGGTGTGCTCGATGCCACTGGAGCGGGCGTGGCCTCTTATCGTGATCGCGTAGGTTCCGCTAGCAACATGGGGCGGAAGCACACCAGAGCAACCAGAAAGGGTGATAGCCGCGATCGATAGCAGGAAAGTCGCAAGCAGGTGAGGCAAGATGTAGCGTCGCGATCGCGATCGCGGTCCGCGGCGCCGCAAGCGAACCAAGCCAGCTAGAAGACTGGGTGGAACGCAAAAAGCGAGAACGGCAGTAAGGGCGTTCGAGCCGACTTCAGGCGAAACGGGGCTAACGCGAGCGTAGTTCAGCAGAGCGTCCGTATCAAGAGTAAGTGTGCCGCTCGAGCTGTTCGTGGTGGTGAGATCGTGAGTAGCCGGGGCAAAGGTGCAATGCGCATTCTGCGGAAGGCCCTCGCAGGAAAGATCAATATGGTCAGCAAGGCTGCCGGTCGCGCTGATGGTGATGGTCGTCGGTGCGTGATGGGTCGTCGCAATCGTCAGGGTAGGATCTTTCACGGACAGCACGAAGTCACTCGGCAGGACAGTGACCGTCACGCTAGCCGAAGAACTCAGCAGGCTAGTACCGCCGGAGAAGACAGCTGTCAACACGTGAGTGCCTACTGCGACAGGCGTGTAGGCGAAACTCTGCGCGGCGGCGAGGGTCGCTGTGCCGAGCACCGTCGAGCCTTCAAGAAAGCTGATCGTTCCGGAGAGCGCGGAAGCAGGGATGCCGGGGGCTGTAAGGGCGGCGGTCAAAGTGACTGCTCCGTGCTGGTAGACGGGGTTTGGATTGGCCGAAAGCGTCAGGGCGGTCGCAGCAGGAGTGACTATAAGGGCGGAAGCCGTTGACGTGCTGGCGGCGAACAGAGGAGAGCCGGAGAAGGCCGCGGAGATCGTGTAGGTGCCGACGGCTGGGGTGATGGTGAGGTTTGCGTTCCCGGCGCCGTCGACCGGGACCACACCCAGCGTGGAGCGGCCGGCAGGCGTGTCTGCAAAGAACGTCACAACGATGGGCAGGCAGGCAGGGCTACACAGGAGCGCGTTGATGCGAGCGAGGGGCGTAGCAGAGGCAACGTGCGCGGCGAGGGGGACAGGGGCGAAGGCAACGGTTTGCCCGGGCGCGGTCAGCTGCGTGGAAGTGGCGTTTGCACTGATGGTTTCAGGTATCGCTGAGGCGATCGCGGACGAGAGCAGGTCGCTGCCTGAGTAAACAGCAGAAAGACTGTGTGTGCCGGGAGCGAGAGCTGCAGTTGAAAGCGTCGCATGACCGGAGGCGTCAACCAGAATTGTGCCTAACGAAGTCTGGCCGTCGAGGAAGGTGATGTTGCCGGAGATCTGTGTACCAATTGGCAGGTTGGGCACCGTCAGGGCAGCGCTGAGGGTAACAGTAGCCGTCGCGAGCGCACCGGCTGCCGGAGAGGCGGTGAGCGCAAGTGTGGTGGAAAGGGCGTTTACCTGCACCGTGGTAAACCCCGAAACACTGCGCACGGCGATCGTGTCGCTGGTATGCAAGATAGCGCTCATCTGATGAGCGCCAAGGCTGAGTGTGTTGACGGCGAGAGCGGCGGTTCCTGAAGCCGGAAGCGCCACGGTACCGAGTACGCTTGCGCCGTCGAGGAACGTGATCATGGCAGGAGTCGGGAGGGGAGCAGGAGAAGTAACGGCAGCGGAAAGGTTGATCGACTGCCCGATGGTTGCGGGATTCGGCGTCGCGGAAACAACGGTGGTGATCACGGGTGCAGCGGTGACGAGCTCAGTCACTGTGGCGGCGCTGGTGAAGGTGGCCGCCGTAGCGGGAACATACGTGGCCGTAAGGATGTGGACGCCAGGTGCGCTCAGTATGACAGGAAGCGCCGCGCTGCTGCTGCCTCCGGAGCCAGCGACGAGCGGTGCTGTGGCGAGAAGGGTGTTGTCTTCGGCGAGAGTGACGGAGCCACTCGGCGCAACGCTGGTTGCGGTCGTCATGCTGTTCGTGACTGTGGCGAAATAGGTGACACTATCCGTCGTAATAGCAGGATTTTTCGAGCTGCTGAGAGTGGTCAGGGTGGCATTCCCCCCGACATTCACCGTGCAGGTGCCGGAGCTCGGAGAGAAGCCTGGATCAGGTTGAAAGAGCACAGTAATGGTATGCAGGCCAAGCGAGAGACTCGTGACGGAAACGGCAACGACGCCCTGTTCACTCAGCGTAAGTGGCAGCTGTCCCAGAGAGGTAGCGCCGTCAGTAAAGAGGACCGTTCCCGTAGGAGACGAGCCGGACGCGGCAACCACATGAGCGGTACAGGCAACGGGGTCATGGAGCGGTGCGAGGTTAGGAGTAGCTACAGCCGTCAGAGTTGTGGCAACGGGAGCGGTAATGGTGACACTGGTGCTGGCACTGGCTTCGGAGTAGGCCGATGTGCCGGCGTAGCTGACGATATACGTGTGATCGCCCACGGTGGGATGAGAGATGGTGTACGTGACGAGTCCGTTGCCATCCGGCTGAAGTGAACTAAGAATGGTGTTGCCCTCTGAAAGCGTCAGCACTCCCGGCGGGACGGGCCCAGGTTGCGTAGCGCCACTCGCGGTGGTAAGTGAGCCAAGATGGACGGTGAGGGTGACGGGTTGATCCAAAGTCTGGGTACCGGGCGTGGCGACAATGGCCAGGGTAGTGGTCGCCGGCGTGGGAAGGTAGGCGGGATTGGTGTAGATGACCATGCTGGTCGAGGGTGCGTACACCGGGTCAGAAAGGTTGGCCACTGCCTGAAAGGCGTACGCACCCGAGCCGCCCGTGCCAATCGCGCCATGAGCGATGCCGTCGGCGCCAGGAGTTAGCGGGCCGTAGACGATACCGCCATCTAGAACGGTGATCGTGCCAGTTGGATGAACGCCGCCGCTGATGATCGTGTAGCCACCAAGCGACAACAGGTTTTGCGAGGTAAGACCGCCTGTGAAGACAACACTGGCTGTCGGAATCAGCGGAAGCGAGCCAGTAGCTTCGTACGCCCCCATGTCGACCACCTGATGCCCCAGGTTGGTCGCGTCAGCGATACGAGGATTGCCGGCGAAGTCAGTCAGCAGCGGCGATTGGGTCGTGACCGTGCCAGACGCAAGAGAGAAGGCGTCGAACAGCAGCCCCGGCGCGGAGTTGTTGCCGGCGTCGATCACGGGAGAGCCGGCAAGTGGGTGAAGATCCGTGGAACCAGCGAGACGGGGATCAACGGAAAGATTGCCAGGGGCGGAGTTAGCACTTCCACCGATGGCGGTGAGGCAGTCGCCAGACAGCGTGCTATCAGGAGCGTTCGTGGTGTTATAGAGGTCGTTGTGATCGAAGACAAGCGGCACGTCGTTGATGCTGGGCGTGTACGTGGCGCAGGTCAGGACAGGATGCGGCGTGGTACCAACCAGAATGTTGTTGACCAGGGCTGTCCGGGCCACAGTGCCGTCCAGAAAAATGTCGGTCGGGCTGGTCGCAGATGGGTCAGGTGAAGTGAGATTGTTCACCACTGTGTTGTTGACAAGAAACGTGGTGAGCGGCTCGACGTTCGGCGGAACGGAGGCCGCTTTGAGCGAGAGGCCGCCCATAACGTTGTCATAGATAAGGTTTTGGATAAGCAGCAGCTGAGGAGCCTGCGCCGCCACACCAAGCGAAGTGTTGCGGATCGTGTTGCTCTGCAGGGTTAGAGGCTGGCCAAGGTTGACGGCCTGAACCCCGAGTCCGGAGCAGCGCGTCCCGTCGCCAAAGAGGGTGGTGCCGATGATTACGGACGGCACGGGCGTACCGCTGCCGGTCAGCACAGTGCTTAGGCCCGAGAGGTAGACGCCCGTGGCGGGATTGCTATACGTGGCCCCCGGGGAGAGCGCGCATGAGCCGCCGCCGGTCAATGCTGTAGAGACCGAGCTGGCCGAGAGCTTAAGGCTGCCATTAATCACACCTACATTGGCACCGGCATTCTTCTGGAAGCTGCTCTGGGTAATCTGCGCACCGGCATTAGCCATCAGCACACCGGCTGGCCCCACCGAAGTACCGCCCGCGGAGGAGCCAAGCGGACTGCCGTTCTGGATCGTAAAGCCGGAAACAACCGTCGCCATACTGGAGGTGTTGGTGATCTTAAGAACCGGGCCGAGATGGCTGCCGTCAAGCGTGGTCGTCGCCGGACCGGCCGTGGAGATAAGTGTGATCTCCTTTGTGTCGAGCGTCAGGTTTTCGAAATACGTTCCGGGGCCAACCGAGACAGTATCGCCACTGTTCGCGGCATTGATAGCCCCTTGAAGTGTAGAAAAATCCTGCGGGACACGGAGCGTTTGCTGGGCATGCATCACAAGGGCGAAACTGGCTGCAACAACAGGCAGAACGGCAGAACGGCAAAGGCGGGCAAGCGTGCTCATCAGAACCCCGGAGTGCAACTCTCCGGACGGTAGCAGCGGCGAAGACCGGGGTGAATAGTACTTCTGGGGTGGAACTCAGCGGTCTACATCCACACCGCGTCGACTGGGTTAACGTGGAAGATAGCAACCTCTTCCTTTGTGGATCCAAGGCGGTCCGGGAGCGCGTCTTCCGGTTCAAGCGCAAGCGTGACACGCGTAACTTCGCGCAGAAAAGGAAAGCCGCGCAGCACGTGGTCGGCTTCAGGGTTGATATAGACGAGCCACAGCTCGCGAGGCTGTCGCTGGAGCGACTGCTCCACCCGGCGCAGAACGCGTTTCAGGATCGGTGCAAGAAACGGGTGGTAAAGGTAGAGGAGGGTCGGGGTTGGCGGCAGGTCGAAGGTCGTGGCGTCACCGTGACGGGCTTCAAGCGAACGGCTCTGCTGCCAGGGAGCATGGAAGGTGCGAAGATTGGTCTCGGCAATGCCGGCCAGCGTCGCATCAAGCTCAACGCCAAGGATGTGCCGGAAGGGAAAGCGGGAGGCGAGCAGAAGCGCGCGGCCCTTGCCGCATCCGAGGTCAACGAACGTAAAGCGGCTCCAGTCCGGCGGCTCCGACGGGGCGATCAGCGCCATGGCGCGGTCAAAGACGGACGGGGCGATGCCATAGTATGCGGTGTTCCACAGAGTGGCTCGCAGCGGCAAGCTCGCATCAGCAGCCGGCACGCAAGTCTGCGTCTGACTGGGGCCAAGGTCTTCTCCATGATGAAAGCCACTCGTGTCAACGCCGTACAGCAAATCGAAGGGGTGCGTCGCAGGTGGGGCGTGTCGCGGGTAGAGGTCGAATGGAGTGGCAAGATGAGGAGTCCGGGCCCGGCCTTGAAGCGGCGCCGTCGCTCGTGACAGGAGCAGTTTGACACCCCTCACAAGGCCGTGACTGACAAAGAACTGCAGCGCGCGGCGAAGCACAGGTGGAACGGGCCGAAGCTGCGGCATTGGCTGAAACACAGAGCCTCAGAGATGCAGTGCTAAGTCTGCTGACCTTCTGACGTTGGCTGTCCCGCAGACGCTGGATCGGAGGAGTGTGTCTCCGGCAGAACGAGGCCAGGGGCGTCAGTTGAGGGTGTGGGTCCCGCGCCGGCTCCAAGCGGATCGATGGGCAGGATGAGAGAAAAAATAGTGCCGTGATGGATTGGATGTTCGGAACTGCGGACAGCCATGCGGCCGTGGTGTCGGTCAATAATGCCAGCCGAAATCCAGAGTCCGAGGCCGGTCCCATTCAGGTCCTTTGTCGTGTAGAACGGCTCAAAGATGCGTTTCAGTGTGGCCCCGCTCATGCCGTGACCTGTGTCAGCTATCGTGATCCGAACCGTAGGACGACCAGTTACAGGATCAGTGGTGTCGTGCGCACGCGCCAGAAGATGCCCCCCGGAGCGCATCGCATCAATCGCATTGGCAATGAGGTTATTCAGCACCTGGCGTATATCGTTTTCGAAACAGAGAATTTGCGTTGTGCTCGCAAAGCTTGCGTCAACCGAGATCCCGGAGTTATTAAGGCGACCTTGGTACAGGTTCAGCACAGCGTTCACTAGCCCGGCGGCATTTACATGAGTCGGGCGAACAGCTTGGCGGTGAAAGCGGAGCGTCTGGGTAGCAATCTGCGAGACGCGCGAAAGCTCGGATTGCGCCGTCGTGACATAGCCTCTAACCTCTTCAGGCAAATCCTCGTTCATGGCCGTGAGATAGAGCAGATTAGTAATCGCCTCCAGCGGATTATTGATCTCATGCGAGATCGAAGAAGCGAGACGACCGACCGCGGCAAGTTTCTCGCTCTGCACCAGGGCAGCCTCAGCCTTCTTCTGCTGTGTAATCTCAAGCGACGCAGCGGAGATAGCGCGAACCGTGCCATCCGGACCGTAAACCGGAAAATAGCTGACCGTCCAGTAACGATGTTCACCGGGGTTACTTGTAAGCTCGCCTTCGAGCAGGTGATTGATGACCGGGCGACCTCGGGCAACGTCATCAAACATCTCTCGCAGACCCGGGATGGGAGCCAACGCGGTCAAGGTCTTGCCGACGACCTCTTCCGGCTTCAGATTGAAGAAGGCAGCCTGCCGATCGTTGAGCCGGAGATAGTGGAAGTCGTCAAGATCAAAGAGCGCAAGGCCGATCGGCGCCGTCTTATACAAGGCTTCGATCTCGGCGCGTTCGCGTTCCGTCTCTCCCTGTAAGTGCAGCAAAGTCTCTGCGAAGGTCTTCTGTTCGTTGATGTCGCTCGCAACGCCGAGCCACTGAACAATGGCGCCCGCTTCATCACGCACCGGCAGTCCGCGAAGGTGCCACCAGCGAACGGCGTGGTCGGCGCTGCGAATGAGACGGGCCTCAATCTCGTACGGCTCCCCCGACCGGACAGAGTGTTGCCATGCCCGTATTACGCGATCATGATCCTCCAGGGCGAAGGACTCGATCCAGCCATCCGGATTTGCTTGCGAGAGGCCGAGATAGTCGAGAAAACCTTGGTTGGCGTACGTAATTTGACCAGCCGGATTTGCGCTCCAGAGGGCCTGCGGATTGAGATCGACCAGAACGCGGTAGCGGGCTTCACTGGCCTCGGACGCTTCTTCCTCCTGCCTTCGGCGAGTGATATCAATAGCCATGCCGCGGAGCTGTGCGGGCTGCCCATCGCTGTGCACGACCTCCGCTCGCGTCTCTACCCAGAGAACGCGACCGTCAGGTGGCAACATCCGGTATTCGTGAACCGATGTACCGACGCTCGTGGAAGACTCAGCAAGGTTCAAGGAGAGCTGCTCGCGAAACTCCGGGTGGAGGGCGTCGCGAAGCGCTTCAATGTGACCAAGCTCCGAGAAGGGACGGCCAAACACCGGCGCCGATCCAGAACCGAAGCTCATAACTCCCGTTCGAAGATCGAGTGTCCACGTCGCGAGACCGGCAGCTTGTTGGATGGACGTAAGCAGGTCCTGCTGTTCCTGCACGGAAACTTCCGTCTTCCGGCGCGCCGTAACATCGCGAAAGAAGATCACGATCCCGTCGTTGGACGGTCGAACATGCACCTCGAAGATCTGGTTAAGCGGCTCCGGATAGAAAGCCTCGAACTTGCCCTCGATGCGCTCGTTCATCGCACGGTGATACACCTTCACGTAGGGGGAATCCTCAGAGAGCGTGTCAGGAAACGTCTCCCAGAGTTGCTTGCCGACCAGATCTCCAGCGGCTGAGAGCAGCTCTGTCGCACTGCGATTAAGGAACGTCATAATCCAGCTGCGATTGATCGATACCACCCCATCGGCGATAGCATCCAGAACCTCTAAATGCTCTGCAAAGGTCCGGTCGCGGTCCTCTTCTGCCTGCTGTAGCTGCCGGGTCGCGAGATCGCGCGCTGCCTCCGCCGCCCGCTTCTCCGTCGTCTCCGTGTAGTAGAAAACTAGGCCGCCGGTTGACAGAGGCACAATGCTGAGGTCGTACCAGCATTCAAATGGAGCGTAGAAAAATTCGAAGTGCTCGCGGGTTCGCTCGTGCATCGCCCGGCGATAGACCGCTTCAATCTCCGTGCCCAGCGTCTGCGGGTAGATCTCCCAGTGATTGCCGCCGATGTCTTCAGGACGAAGCCGGCTGATCCGCATGGCGAGAGGATTCGCCAGAAGCACTCGCCACTCCGCATCCAAATACAGCACCGCCTCTGAGGCGGCCGCAAGGATCTCCGAGAGAAAGAGCGGAGTTTCTACGGAGTGCAAAGCATCCGACGGCAGAATGCCCTGCGGGGGTTGACGAGCACTTTCCGGCATAAAGAACGGGAACATCCCTGGTACGAGTCTACGCGGGTGGCGTCTCAGCGGCGAACGGGAGCGTGAGGCGCTCTAAACGAGACAGGCGATTTTCCAGGGAGCGAACCCGTCCTTCAAGATCGGCAACCGTGGCGGAAAGGCCCGATTCGTCGCTCGTAGGCTGCGAAGAGAACTCCTGCGCTGTAGTCAGGACCGGTCCGGAAAGCAAGTGCGCAAATCGTGCCTCCCGGGAGCCGGGCTGCCGCGGTAAGAGCAGCACCACCGGTCCGCCCGCTGCATCGCCGTCCTCCGCTGGCGGGCGGCTGGCCAGACGATCAAGCGCAGAGGTCACGGCGGACAGGTCGTCGAAGGGAAAGAGGCGATCGGCGCGCGAACGAAGTTCACCGGGCGTCTGTGGGCCGCGAAGTAGCAACAGGCAGAGCAGGGCCGTCTCATCACGACGCAGGTTGAAGATCGTTCGGGCATGATGCTCATACTTGGTCACGCGAGAGCTGGCGCCCGAAAGCCCACCCCGTGCCGGCGCCGCCAGGCTACGATCCTCAAGCGCGTGCAGAGCTTGGCGAAGATCGTCCTCCGTTAAAGTGAGAACGGGTTCGCGCGAGGATCGCTGGTTGCACGCCGCCTGTAGCGCGTTCAATGAGAGCGGGTAGATGTCGGGAGTCGTGATCTCTTTTTCGATCAGCGAGCCGAGTACGCGAACTTCGTGGATGGAGAGCTGCATGGCGTCTAGCCTGACACAGGCTGAAGAGCAGCGGAGATCACAAGCCGCAGCTTCAGAGGTGACAAACCCAAGACCTATGCCACAAAAGTTACAGGGAAGGTTGCTTTGCTAAGACATGCCTTGCAATCGGGACGCGTAGAATCGGAAAGATAAATGCGGTTTGCCAACTTCGATTGAGCAGCAATGAATGGCGACCGGCCGGGGGCAACAGATGAGATTCAAAGGGCTGCGCGGGGTAGGAAAGCTGTTTGCCGGGATCATGAGCTTCATGGTGCTCGCTGGTGTCACACAGTCGGCACAGGCAAACGGCATGCCGACAGCAGGCGTCATGGGTGCTCGCGGCATGGTGGCCGCAGCGGCAATGGGCTCCACCAGCCTCGGAACAGCGGGTCAGCGCTACATGCTGCATCTTCACCACACCCATACCGGGGAAGAGATCAACATCGTCTATCGGGTGGGCGACACGTACCTCCCGGAGGCAATCGAAAAACTTAACTACGTCCTGCGCGATCACCGCACGCAAGACATCGCTGACTACGATCCACAGGAGTTTGACCTCCTGCACGCCGTAATGACAAGGCTACGTCGGCCAGGCGGCGTGATCGACATCGTCTGCGGCTATCGGACTCCGGAGTCGAACGAGTATCTTCGAACCCGCTCCGCCGACACCGGTGTGGCCGAGCACTCGCAGCACATGTTGGGCAAAGCCATTGACATCCAGGTGCCGGGCGTTCGCACGCTGGCCCTGCGCAACGCCGCCCTCTCAATCGGAGCAGGCGGTGTTGGCTATTACCCGGTCAGCCGCTTTGTGCACGTAGATGTCGGTCCCGTCCGGGAATGGCAGTTCGGCGGACGAAGCTACAGAACCCGACGTGCCACATACAAAGGGAGCTCGCGACGTCACGTTGCACGACGGCGTAGCTAAACACGACCGAACCACGAAAGCCCCGAGAACGCTTCCGCTCCCGGACTTTGTTCCGTAACGAAGCTGCCCAAATCAGCCTTTGCCAGCATCACGCATGTATAACCGACTCTCCATGTTGCATACTTGCTGCTACCAGGAGGCAAGAGACCCATGCGGGCTGTATGGTTAGGGATCGCCGTTGCAATCGCAGGGCTGACCGTCCAGGCTTCGGCGGAGATACGACTACCAAAGATGCTGAGCGCAAACGCCGTGCTGCAGCGAGACCGGCCCATTCATCTTTGGGGATGGAGCGATCCGGGCGCGTGCGTGCAGCTTTCGTTTCACCTGCAGAAGGGTCAGGCCTGCGCGAACACACTTGGGATGTGGTCCACCTATCTGCAACCTGAAGCGGCTGGCGGCCCCTACACCCTGACCGTCGTGGCATCTGGAGACGCGGCCAGGACTTCGGTGGAGAACGTGCTTGTGGGTGACGTGTGGTTTGCGTCGGGGCAGTCCAACATGGAGATGCCCCTGAAAGGCTTTGGCCCGGGCACCCCCATTAAAGACAGCGCAAAAGAGATCGCCGCCGCAACGCATCCCCGCATCCGTCTGCTGCGCTTCGACAAGACCGCATCCTCCTACCCCACAGACGATGTGTCGGCAACCTGGACCGAGTGCACGCCAGAGACGGCCGCAAACTTCTCCGCCCTTGCCTACTTCTTCGGCCGCGAGCTCGCCGAAACGGAGCACGTGCCTATCGGTCTCATTGACTCCTCCTGGGGCGGCACGCCTATCGAGTCATGGATCAGCCTCGAGACCATCGCACAGGACCCCGCCTTGATGCCGTTATTTACCAGCCGGGCGAAGTTCGTGGCGCAGCGGGCAGAGATGCCCGCAGTCCTGGCCGCGGAGAAGCGCCAGGATGACGAAGCAGTGCGTCAGGGCCGGCACAAGCCACGGCATCCCTGGCATCCCGGAGAAGACGCTTCCTGGAACCCAGCCTATCTGTACAACGGCATGATCGCGCCGGCAACAGCGTACACCGTGCGTGGCTTCCTCTGGTACCAGGGTGAATCCAACAGCGATCGCGAGCGGGCCCCGCTCTACACGCGCGAGATGCCCGCCTTGATCAAGGACTGGCGCGCGCGCTGGGGCGAAGGAAATCTTCCGTTCCTGTGGGTACAGCTCTCGAGCTTTGATTCGCCGCTTGAGGATTGGGGACAGGTGCGCGCCGCGCAGCAGGCATCTCTTTCGGTTACAACTACGGCCATGGCCGTGAGCCACGATGTTGGCACGCCCGACAACGTGCACCCGCCCGATAAGCAGACCGTTGCTCATCGCCTGGCGCTTGGCGCGCGCGCCCTCAGCTACGGCGAAGCCGTGGAGTGGACTGGACCCATCGTGCGCTCGGCCGATCGGGTCAGTCACGACGTTAGCGTGAGCTTCGATCACGCACAGGGCCTGCACGCGGCGGGCGCTGTGAAAGGCTTTGAGCTCGCCGGGAAGGACGGCGTCTTCCATCCTGCAACAGGGACCGTAGCGGGCGAGAACGCCGTAGTGACCAGCGACACAGTCGCCGAGCCGGTAGCGATCCGGTATGGCTACCAGAATGTCACTGACGCCAACTTGTATAACCGCGCGAACTTGCCGGCAGCAGCGTTCGCAACCGAAGTTCGCTAGACGACTTCGACACCGTGAGCCTAGGCTCCCGGCACGATGCCATTCATGCGCAGGTATTCCACCATCTGACCGTAATGGTCGTATCCATGCACCGCAACCCATGCAGCCTCGGTCTGCTTGGACTGGTTCGGCCCAACTCCCGAATCGTCAACGGCTTCGTTCTGGTTAGCAGGCGTAATCGTGGCGATCGCCGTGTGCACAGCAGTGAAGGACGCCGCGAGTGCGGCCACAATCTCGTCTTTGCTCTTCAACGCGGCGAGGCTCTTCACGTCCACGGCCGGCTCAGCGTTTGTGACATTCGCCGCGATCGCGTAGTTGGCCTGTACGACGTGCTTTACCTCCTCCGAGAACGTCCGCACCTTCTCGAAGTTCGCCCCCGGAATGTGCAGCGATGCCGGAGAGAAGTCGTACTTGTCCGCGGGCATAGCCTTGGCCGCACGCATCATCTCGCCTTCAAACTTGTCGACCAGGTCCTCAACAGCTTTCGCGGGTGAGACCCGGTGAGCCGCGACCGGCGTGGTCGCCGTAGCCGTTTGCGCTTGCAACGCCGGCATGCTCACGGCACTCATCAGTAAAAACGACAACCATCCACGCATCATGAAGTACATCTCCTGAGTTCCCGTATAGCTACAAGACCGTGCTGAGGGTAATTGGTTAGCTCCTGCGATCAGCTCGAAGTCGACTTACAAGCAGGCCGTAAGCAACCAAGACAAAAGTGTGCCGCAGAGATCGCTCTCCGCGGCACTCTTCAAGAGCACGCGTGCGTTACGCGACCGAGTTGCTGCGAATCGTCTCCTTGTAAAAATGACTGGAAAGCTTCGGCGTTCGCTTCTGCGTCTCGAAGTCAACGTAGGTGATCCCGAACCGCTTCTCATACCCATCCGCCCACTCGTAATTATCGAGAAGACTCCACAGAAAATACCCGCGAATCGGTGTGCCTTCGCTGACGCTCTTTTGTAACTGCGTCAGGTAATTGCGCAGAAACATAGTGCGATCCGTGTCATAGATCTGGCCATCCGCCGCAACGTGATCATCCGACGACGCACCGTTCTCCGTAATGTAAATCTCTTTCAGATCAAAAGCCTCATTGGCCAGCTTGGGCGCCCAGTAAATGCCCTCCGGCCCAACCTTCAGCCAGGAGCTGAACATATGCGGATAGGAAGCCGGCTCGGGCACCACCGAGAACCCCGTAGCGGCGCTCGTGTCCGCGCGAACCCAAACGGGCTGATAGATGTTTAGGCCTTGGAAGTCGAGCGGGCTGCCGATTGCTTTCAGCTCGTCCGGCGTAAACTTCGGAGCGTCCGCACCAAGCTCCTGCAAATAGTGATCCGTGTACTTCCCGGTACGCATCACCGTCAGGTAGCCGGCATTCAGCTCGACGATCGCTTTCTTCGCGGCGGCAACCTGCTCAGGCGAGTCAAAGATCGGGCAGACAGCAGTCAGGTTCTCGGCCGAACCCACCTTGGTGCCGGCCTTCGCCTTGGCGCGAATAGCCTGCACGGCAAGTCCATGGCCGAGCACAGCATGGTGTCGCGTCTGCGCCAGATCCTTCCGGCTCAGCTTCAGTCCCGGCGCATGCGTTCCGTTGCCGTAGCCGAGCTCAACAAACGTGCTGATCTCGTTCATGGTCATGAAGTGCTTGATCCGGTCCGAGAGCTGGCCTGCGACGTAGCCGCAGTAGTTGCCGAAGTCAACGGCAGTCTGTCGATTCTGCCAGCCGCCCTTGTCCTCAAGCGCCTGCGGCAGGTCCCAGTGATAGAGCGTGCAATACGGCTCAACGCCTGCGGCCAGCAAAGCATCGGCGAACTTTTTGTAATGGTCGAGACCCTTCTGATTCGGGCCTCCGGTGCCCGTCGGGAAGATACGTGACCAGGCAATCGAGAAGCGGCAGGTCTTCAGGCCCAGATCCTTCATAAGCGCGATGTCTTCGGCGTAGCGGTGGTAGCTATCGTCGGCAACATCGCCCGTGTCGCCGTTATGGGTCTTTCCAGCAGCGTGCGAGAAGGTATCCCAGATGGAGATTCCTCGGCCGTCTTCCTTCACCGCGCCCTCCACCTGGTAGGAGGCGGTCGCTGAGCCCCAAAGAAACCCCTGCGGAAAGTGAGCCTTGTTGGAAGTGGACGCGGCGGCCTGCGCTCCGGCCGTGAGAGTGGTGGACCCCGGAAGAGAGGCAATGCCGGCGGCGGAAGCGGCGAGGCGTGCAAAGCTGCGGCGAGAGAACGGTTTCGTCAAGCGGTGGTCTCCTTAGAAATGTAGCCAGGCAGCATCGGCTGCCGCGAATGAGTGGAAGTATAGCGAGTCGTGTGCAGCCCTGGCTCAAAGCCCGCTGCTCGCCTTCGCGCCGGTGCAATAATGCGGCCATGCCAGAGCCTGCCTGTCTCTCCACAAGTCGCCGACGCCTGCTGTCCGCCTGTGCCGCTGCCGGGGTGGGCGGCACCCTCTTTCCAGGAACATTACTCGGCCTCCTCGCCGCCCAAACGCCAGAGAAGCCCCTCCATCCAGCGAACGTACCCGCCGACAAGCTGCCGAGGATCACTCTCGCCATGATCCAGGCGGCCGAGGCCCTCGCAGCCATCTCGCTCACACCGGCGCAGCGCGAAACGCTTGTGGATAGTCTTACCGAGCAGCGGTCCTCCGTCGAAGTCATCCGGTCGCTGCATCTCGCAAACGCAACCTCCCCTGCCTTTATCTTTGATCCCGTGCCGGCCGGGATGGTGCTTGACACGGAAAAGCACCCGGTACGTCTAGGAGCCGCCCCGAAGGTCACGAAGCTCGCGCTCGCCGGCGACTCTCGCGAAGACACACTCGCCTTCGCAACTGTGCGCGAACTCAGCGAGCTTCTACACTCGAAGAAAGTGACATCGATCGAGCTGACAAAGCTCGCCGTCACCCGACTCCTTCGGTATCAGCCTAAGTTACATTTCCTGATCAACCTCACCGAGCAGCGCGCGCTGGCGCAGGCAGCCGCGGCCGACAGGGAGTTGGCCTCGGGCAAAATACGCGGTCCGCTACACGGCATCCCGTGGGGCGCAAAAGATCTCTTGGCCGTCAAGGGTTACCCCACCACCTGGGGAGCGGCTGGCTTCGAGCACCAGCAGATCGATTCCGACGCAACTGTCGTCCAGCGACTGGATGACGCTGGCGCGGTTCTCGTAGCGAAGCTGAGCATGGGCGCGCTGGCACAGGGAGACCTGTGGTTCGGCGGACGAACCCGCAATCCCTGGAACCCGCGGCAGGGCTCAAGCGGCTCCTCGGCCGGCTCAGCGAGTGCCGTCTCCGCAGGGTGTGTCGCCTTTGCCATCGGCACAGAGACCCTGGGCTCCATCTCGTCTCCCTCCACGCGCTGCGGCGTCACTGGCCTGCGACCCACCTTCGGCTTCGTCCCGCGCACGGGCGCGATGGCGTTGAGCTGGACCATGGACAAGATCGGCCCAATCGCCCGATCAGTCGAAGACTGCGCGCTGGTCATGAGCGCCATCTACGGTCAGGACGGGCACGATCGGTCCGTGCAGCCAGCCGCCTTCAACTGGAACGCTGAGTTCGACTGGCGCAAGCTGCGCGTCGGCTACTTCGGGGCAGCTTTCGATGCGCCGAAGCTCGAAGACCTGAAGCCACCGAGCCAGAGCATGACCGAGAAGGAACGCGCGGAGTTCGAGACCCGGCGCTCGCACCAGAAAGAAAACTTTACCCGTCTTACCTACGACGCCGCCTTTGACCGTGCCGCGCTCGATGCTCTGCGGAAGCTTGGCGTGCAGCTCATTCCTGTTGATCTGCCGCACGATCTGCACTTCGGCGATCAGGTCCCACTCCTCGGTGCCGAAGCCGCCGCGGCCTTCGACGAGCTGACCCTGTCCGGGCGCGACCAGCTGCTGACCGGACAGAAGCCCTATGACTGGCCGAACGCCTTTCGCCGCGCCCGCTTCTACTCGGCGGTTGACTACATCCAGGCACAGCGTGCGCGATCTCTGGTGATCGATGCCATGGCGAAGCTGTTCGCAGAGGTCGACATCATCGTCACCACCACCTTTGGCGCCCAGCTCGTCGCCACCAACCTCTCCGGTCATCCGGCCGTGATCCTGCCAAACGGCCTGCGCGGTGACGACGCGCCGAAGGCCACAGTCAGCGAAGAGGACGACGAACTCGACAACCCGGGCGGCCCATCAACGCCCGTCTCTCTAACCTTCCTGGGCGGCCTCTACAGCGACGCACGGCTCCTGGCGTTTGCGCGAGCCTACCAGGAGGCAACCGGCTTCCACCGTCGGCATCCATCTCTCGCCTGACAGACGAAGGCCGCGGAACTCGACGCATCCGCGGCCTCCACAACGTGACACGTCAACCGCGTCAGTGCACGATCAGCAGTTCCACCCCGTGGCTCGGAACAAGCCACGGCCCCTTACTCGTATCACCAGGCGACCAGACGTTCCGCGTCGACGTGACACGTTTGAGCCCCAGCGACGACGCCTGCGGCAACGACATCCGCTCGCTGTCTCCACCGCGATTGAACAGCGCCACCGCCACCGAGCCATCCTTGAGCGGCTTCGACCACACCTCATACGGCCCGTCCGCAGAGACGCGATCACCCTGCTTGCCAAGCGCATCCTGGTCAATCGCGATCACGTCCTTGTTGGTCAGAATTGCTTTGTCCGCCACACTCATCTTCGTCAAATCGTTCCCGGCCAGCAACGGTGCCGCGAGCATCGCCCATAGCGTCATGTGCGTCGTGTATTCATCGGTGGACATCTTGCCATTGCCGACCTCCAGCATGTCCGGATCGTTCCAGTGGCCGGGTGCGGCATACTTCGACAAGCCCGCCTGCGAAAAGCCGATCTCAGCCATACTGCGGTAGTTGTCCTGGATGTCACCGGTCGTCCGCCACAGGTTCCCGCCCACCGTCGGGCCCCACGTCCACACAGAATCCCAGCCATACTGGCACAGCGAATACACGATCGGCCGCCCCGTCGCCTTGAGCGCCATATCCATCTTCGTGTAGGCCGCATGCATCATCGCGTACGCCTTCTCCTGGTCCTGGCCGGCCTCCTTGTCCATAATGTCGCGATATCCGCACAGATCGTACTTGAGGTAATCAATGCCCCAGTCGGCGTAGGTCTTCGCGTCCTGCTCCTCATGCTGATAGCTGCCCTCAAAGCCGGCGCACGTCTTCGGCCCAGGCGAAGAGTAAATGCCGATCTTCAAGCCTTTGCTGTGCACATAGGCGGTCAGCGCCTTCATGTCGGGAAATTTCTCATTCGTCAGAATGTTTCCCCGCGCGTCGCGCCCCGCCTCCCACGTGTCATCGATGTTGACGTAGAGGTACCCCGCATCGCGCATGCCCGTCGATACCAGCATGTCGGCTGAGTCGCGAATGTCTTTGTCCGTTACTCGTCCCGCAAAATGATTCCAGCTGTTCCAGCCCATCGGCGGGGCAGCCGCGAGCTTCGGCGTCTGCGCGCCTGCCGAGACAACGCTAAGTGCACCAAAAAGGACCATCGACCACAGAGAACGCATCGGGTTTCGACCTTTCAGCAACGGAGGATTCTGTCGCAGCCATCCTAGCCGATTTCAAGCCGGGTGCGTTACGGCACGGCAACCGCTCGGCACGCTCGTTCCCGCCGGCGGGACGCGATACCATCGCCTATGGCTGCGATCTCTGCCGTCGAGCAGACCTCCTCTCGTCCGCAAGTCGGCCCGCCCGAGCCGCTCCTCGTAGCGCATCACCTCGTCAAGCAGTACGCCGCACGGCGCGTCGTGGACGATGTCTCGCTCACCCTCGCCCGGGGTGAGACCCTGGGTCTCGTGGGTGAGTCTGGCTCCGGCAAATCCACCATCGCCCGCATGGCGCTGCGCTTGATTGAGCCCACCTCCGGCAGCGTCGCCTTTGAGGGTGTCGACCTTCTGCGGCTCGCCCCCCGGCCGTTGCGCAGGCTTCGCCGCCGCATGAGCATCGTCTTTCAAGATCCCTTCGCCGCCCTCAACCCCCGTATGCGCGTCCGCCAGATCCTCGCCGAGCCCTTTACGATCCATCACGAACGACCCTCGGAAGGCCTTTCAGCGCGTCTGGAACGACTTTTGTCCGATGTCGGACTGGACAGCGCAGCGCTGGGCCGCTACCCCCACGAGTTCTCCGGCGGCCAGCGCCAGCGCATCAACATCGCGCGTGCCCTCGCGCTCAAACCCGATCTGCTGGTGCTTGATGAACCCGTCAGCGCACTCGACGTCTCAGTAGGCGCGCAGGTCATCAACCTCCTTCGCTCCCTTCAGCGAACCTATGGCCTCACCTATCTCTTCATCTCCCATTCCATGCCGCTGGTCCGCTATCTCTGCGACCGCGTCGCCGTCCTTGAGCGGGGTCGCCTGATCGAAGAAGGGCCAGTGCTGGACGTCTGCGACCGCCCTCGCGAGGCCTACACGCAACGGCTACTGGCCGCCACACCAACCCTGCCCGGCGAGATCGGATCGCATCCCGGCCCCTCCCGCCTCGACTAGCAGCACTCCTGCAGCCCCCTCACACTCCCTCCCGCCCTGCATAGCAGCCTGCAAACCTTCTCCCTCGCCAGACCTAACAATTGAGACCTGTTTTGTTCTGGAAACAGTGACGGATCGCCATGTTCCGCGCGATAGCCGACCGCGGTGCGAATCCTCAGGGCGGCGGAGGCGTCGAAAACAGGAGAGCGTTCCGATTGTGTCTCGGCTGCTCGCAAGGAGATCTGCTGATGAGCCATGAAGGCATCCGCATCGTTCGTGGAGATCAGGCGCGTGAGCCGGAGCGGCTGCCCGCCACAGCTGTCATTCCGCTCAAGGTGCGCGTCATGAAGACCGAAGGGACCGGAGTCGCCGTTGATTGGAAAGACGGCCACCAGAGTGCATGGAACTTCGTCTGGCTCCGCAACGCCTGCCCCTGCGCCACCTGCCATGAAGCCCGCGAGAAAGATGGCCGACTCCCGGGCGAACCCAAGCCCAAGCCAACGACTCTTCTTGCTCTCTATGAGGCGCCGGCTCGTCCCGTGGAAGTAACCCCCGTTGGGAAGTATGCCCTTCGGTTCAAATGGAATGACGGTCATGAGAGCGGCATCTACTCGTGGGAGTACCTGCGCCGCGTCTGTCAATGTCAGGAGTGTCTGCCGAAGTTCGCAGCCCAGCTTAGTTAGGAGTGTGCGTTGACCACAGTAGCTGTTCCAACCTCTCTCGTTCCGCCCGTTGACGTTCATCGCAATGAGCTGGAGCCCTCCACAGCTCACGTGGCCAAAGAATCGCTCCACGCCCTCGAGCAACGCCTGCAACCCCTATACGCCAGGCTGGCGGCACATCCGCTCTATCGATCCATTCAGTCACTGGATGACCTCCATTGCTTCATGGAGACTCACGTCTTTGCCGTATGGGACTTCATGAGTCTCCTCAAGACACTCCAGCGTGGCCTGACCTGCGTTGAAGTTCCGTGGCAACCAAGCCCCTTCCCGGAAGCCCGTCGTTTAATCAACGAAATCGTACTCGGGGAAGAGTCTGATCTCTACCAGGGCGAGGCACTCAGCCACTTTGAGCTCTATCGCCGGGCGATGCACCAGTGCGGCGCCTCGACAACCGCTATCGACATCTTCCTGAACCAGCTGTGGGAATCACGGAACGTAGACGCCGCGCTGAGTCAGCCGTCAATCCCACCTGCCGCGCGTACGTTTGCGCAGTCCACCTTCGCTTTCATCGCGAGAGGTGATCTTCACGTGATCGCCGCAGCCTTTACCTTCGGTCGCGAAGACCTCATCCCCGGTGTCTTCCAATCGTTCATCCGCGATCAGGACGAGCGTCTCTCTGGCAAGCTGGCCCTCTTCCGCTGGTACCTCGACCGCCACATCGAAATTGATGGCGAAGAACACGGGCCGATGGCGCTTCGTATGGTCTCTGCCCTATGCGGTGGGGATCCAGTCAAATGGCAGCAAGCCGAAGTCGCAGCCGTGGAGGCGATCAAAGCCCGCCTCACCTTCTGGGACGGCATTCTCGCTGCACTTCCATCTGCGGGCTGATTCCAGACGAAGGGAGTTCCCGCACCGGGAACTCCCTAACCTTCTACTCGCCAGAGTCCATCTTCTGTTCTTGGTAGTGCCCAATATGCTTGTAGATCGCCTCTGGAAATCTCAGATTGCGATACAGATTGCCGCAGTCCGGATCATCCACATTCGGCAGGATGGGAAACTCTTGCTGCGACTGCCACTCCAGAATGCGTTCCCGCTTCGGTGGGCTGTAGTCCCGTCCCTCCACCTGCTTCAGCATTACGCGCGCATCTTCTTCACTAAAATCAGCATCCTTGGTCATCCACGTCAGCACCTCGTCGTGGTCCAGGAAGTGTCGTGCCACCATCGCGAAGACAAGCCGTCCGTAGTGCCCGATATCCTTGCCATCGGCCAGCGAGTCCAGCAGATGAGCCATCATGGAGTCCTTTCGGAGCTCATCCTCACCGCCCTCCACCCCAGGCTCTCCAGCCGCGGAGCTTGGGCTCGGCGGCTCTTTTGTTGACCCGGCATCGCCCGGCGTAGTGGCCTTGTGGGATGCAGCAGCCTTGTGGGGCGCAGCAGCCTTGTGCGACGTTGTCGCTGCAGATGCCGCAGACTTCGCGCCCTTCAACTTCGCCAGCTCTGCCTCCGCCTGCTCGGCACGCTCCGTGGCATGTCGAAGCGCTTCAGCCTGTTCGTCCGTCATCTCTGGCTCATCCAGCACAATCTCTCGCTCCGCCATCACCACACTCCTTCTACGCTTTTTCTTCGCTTACGTAAGAGACGCTTTCGCCCCGCAGGACGTTGCCCGGCCACGTTCTTCCCTTGATCAACGTCCCCTCAAACCCGCTAAACAATCCCCGCCATCGTCAACATCTCACCCACACCGCGAGCCTCCTGCAAAATCAGCCGGCTCTCCGCCCGCAGCATGCCTGCCTCCACAGCGTCGTCCAGCCACGCCAACAGGGCATCATAGAATCCTGCCGTGTTCAGGAGCACAATCGGCTTCGCATGCAGGTCTAGCGTCTGCCAGGCCAGCACCTCAAACATCTCCTCCATCGTGCCAAAACCGCCAGGCAGGATCAGAAAGGCATCTGCCCGCTCTGCCATCAAGGCCTTGCGGGTGTGCATGGTAGAGGTCACATGCAGCTCGGTCAGCCCTTCATGCGCAACCTCTTTATCGACCAGCACCTCGGGAATAACGCCGACTACCCTGCCGCCGCCTCGCAGGCAGCTATCCGCCACCGCGCCCATTAGTCCAACCTTGGCGCCTCCATAGATCAGACCAACGCCATGCCGCGCCAGCTCCCGTCCCAACTCCTCCGCGGCCTCGCGGTACACCGCGCCATCTCCCATCGCGCTTGCGCAGAAAACAGCGACCGACTTAATCTCCATAGCGGCTAAGCATAGCAACCCTCTTCTGTAAATCCATCTCCCTTCCGCTCTAGAGCCACATCGCATTCACAGCACGAAAGAGCGGGAGCAACGGATCTCGTCCGCCACGCCCGCTCTTTCATCGTTGTGTGCAACGCAGTTACTTTACGGAGATCGTCACACCACTCAGGTCGCCTGTAACCTGTGCCACCACGGTTCCTGCGGGCTTCTCCGCAGTGGCCTCCTCTGTGGTCACGTTGGTACCTGCGGGCAGTTTTACGCTCAGCGTCTTTCCCGCATCGATCGTCATCACAGTGTCGCCAGCCTTCAGTTTCAGCGGCATCGCGGTGTCATTGCGAAGATTGAAGTTCACCATCTTGGTCTTGCCAAACATGGCATGAAGCGATAGCGGCACGGCGGCAGGCGCGGCGTACGCAGCCTCTGAAGTGATCAGTGAACACACGACGAGCATAGCGGTGGAAAGAGTACGGCGATTCATAAACAGCTCCCTTGTACATCAAAATGCGACGGGAACTCTCTGCCATGGTTCAGGAAGCCAGTCGTACTCCGTTGTACGCGGCTCACTGGAAAAGGTTCCGTTACAAATTCGGAAATCGATAAGAAAGTTCAAGGTTGGACACTCCTGTCCATGCGGCATCAATCGATCCATCCATCGCGTCATCGCTGTCTTGCATCACCGCCAACTGCATCCAATCGTCGCATGACTCCGGCAGAGCCCAGCGGCCAAGGTCTTCAGCAGTTGATCGAGCTGGCCAGCGCCTTTGTGCTCTCTGCTCTGATCGGGCTCGAGCGGGAAGTTCGCCAGAAAAGCGCCGGCCTGCGCACCTACACGCTCGTCGGTGTCGCCTCCGCGCTCTTTCTCCTCATCTCGAAGTACGGGTTTACTGACGTCCTCTCGTCCGGTCGCATCGTGCTTGATCCTTCGCGGATCGCCGCGCAGATCGTTACCGGCATCGGCTTTCTCGGCGGCGGCGTCATCTTCGTCCGGTCGGACGTAGTCAAGGGTCTAACAACCGCGGCAACTATCTGGTTGGCGGCCGCTGTCGGCATGGCCTGTGGCGCCGGCCTCCTGATCCTTGCCATAGAAACCACCGTCGCCTACTTCATCGTCGCCCTTCTCTTCCCCTTCATCCTCCGTCTCGTGCGCGGCCGCGCCCGGCCAGACGATGACGTGCTCGCCCCTGGCGCACCGCCTGAAGATCTCGGCCCACCCACTTCGCCCTAACCCAAATGCATAGATTCCGCTCCGCGCTTAAAATCATGCCTGGAGCCTCCGTGTCAGACCTCGTTGCCAAGATGAATCCCCAGCAGGCGCTGGGCGTCACTACCGTGGACGGCCCCGTGCTGTTGCTCGCCGGCGCCGGCTCGGGCAAAACCCGCGTCATTACCCATCGCATCGCCTATCTCATCCAGGAACGTGGCGTCTCGCCTGACAGCATCCTCGCTGTCACCTTTACCAACAAGGCCGCCAAAGAAATGGCTGAGCGCGTCGAAAAGATTCTTGGCCACAGCTCGCTCGCCCAACCCACACTCGCCACCTTCCACAGCTTTTGCGTGCGCGTCCTCCGTCGCGACATCGAAGCCCTCCGCACCAACGGCAAAGGCCTCACCCGCAGCTTCGCCATCTACGACGAGACCGACCAGCAGGCCGTCGTCAAATCCGCGCTGAAGCGGCTCGCCATCGACGACAAGCAGCTCAAACCGCGCGTTGCCCTTGGCCGCATCTCCTGGGCAAAAAACCACATGATCGATCCGCAGGAGTACTTCCTCGCGAGCTCGAACCCCATGGAAGAAAAGATCGCCCACATCTTCGAGATCTATCGCAAAGAGCTCTTCAAAGCCAATGCGCTCGACTTCGACGATCTCCTGCTCGAAACCGTGCGTCTGCTCAAATCCGACGCCGCTGTTCGAGATCGTTACAATCGTCGTTACAAATACCTCATGATCGACGAGTACCAGGACACCAACCGTCCTCAATACGAGTTGATGAAGCTCCTTGGCACTCACGGCAACGTCTGCGTCGTCGGCGACGAGGATCAGTCGATCTACTCCTGGCGCGGCGCGGACATCAAGAACATCCTCGAGTTTGAAAAGGACTTTCCTGACACGCAGACCATCCGCCTCGAGCAGAACTACCGCTCGACCCAGGTCATCCTCGAAGGCGCCAGCGCTGTCGTTGCGCAAAACCTGCAGCGCAAAGGCAAGAACCTCTGGACCTCTCGCGAAGGCGGCAGCCTCATCGGCTACTACGAGGCGCCCGATGGCGAAAACGAGGCGCTCTTCATCGCCGATCGCATCCAGCGCTACATCCGCGAGGCCGGTCACGACGCCGATCTGCCACGCTGTGCCGTCCTCTACCGCACCAACTCGCAATCGCGTCTGGTGGAAGAAGCTCTGCGCCGCTACGGCATCCAGTACCACATGGTCGGCGGCTTCTCCTTCTACGATCGCTCCGAAGTAAAAGACATCCTCAGTTACATGAAGTGCGTGGGCAATCCGCACGACTCCGTAGCCCTTGCTCGCGTCGTCAACTCGCCCGCGCGCGGCATCGGCAAGACCACCATGGAAACGCTCGAGCGCATGGCCCTCTCCACCGGCACCTCCACCTGGGACGCCATCGCCGCCGCCATCCGCGATCGCCTGCTTCCCGCCCGCGCCCTGTCCGCGCTTGAAGGCTTCCGTCGCCTCATCGAAGACGCGCGCGCCATGCTGGGCCCCGGCTTCGCCGACAAGCTTTCGGGCGATGTCGGCGTCATCCCCGGCGAGAACTCGACTGAACTCTCAAGCGTCGTCCCGGAAGAGGACACCGGCTTCGATCCAGACGCGTTTGCAACTGACGTTGCTACAAATACCCAAATCGAGCCCGAAGAAGACACCGGCGCCAACACGAGCTTTGATACCAGCTTCAACTTCGGCTTTGACTTCGGTCCGTCCGAAGAGATCTCCACCCTCGCCCCTGAGAACGCTCAGGACACTGATGACGCGCACGGAATCGACGCTGCGAGCTTCAATCCGTTCGCGCCCGTGCCGCTCAAAGCCTCCGCTCTCTCCAAACGCGAACGGGCAAAGATCGCCGCCACCACCGGCTCCCGAGCCTCGGACGCAACCGCCTCAACTGCCTCCTCCTCCACCTCGAACACCAGCCCCGTGGAACCCTTTCGCAAACCCGGCGATCCAGCCACCCTGCCCGAGCTCATCCGCTTCCTCAACGAGCGCTCTGGCTATATCCGCGCCCTCGAAGACGAGGCCACGCCCGAAAGCTTCTCCCGCATCGAAAACCTCAAAGAACTTGCCAACGCGGCGCAGGACGCCACCTCGCGCGGAGAGACCCTCGCCGACTTCCTCGACCATGCAGCACTCGTCTCAGACGCAGATCAGTACTCCGCCGAAGCCCGCGTCACCCTCATGACGCTCCACGCCGCCAAGGGCCTTGAGTTCCCACTCGTCTTTCTCGCCGGCATGGAAGAGGGCCTCTTCCCCCACTCCCGCACCCTCACTGATCCCACCGGCCTCGAGGAGGAGCGCCGTCTCTGCTACGTCGGCATGACGCGTGCCATGGATACCCTCCTGCTCACCCGCGCCCGCTATCGCCGCCGCTACGGCAACGACATGCCCGAGGCCTCCATCGCCTCGCGCTTCCTCGAAGAGGTTCCAAGCCGCCTCGTCGAAGACCTCAGCCCCGCGCGTCCCCAGAACAGCTACTCCGACACCGACGAGTACGGCACCCGCATGGCCGGCCGCGCCTACAGCACGCCCTACCCGAAGGCCGGTGGCCGCAGTGCCGGGACGGACGCCGGCGACCGCCATTACAGCTACGAGGATGAAGATCAAGCAGCCCAGAGCGGTGGCAACGACACCTCACGCGGGGGCGCCGGTGGCTCTCGCGGCTTCAGCCCAGCCGGCTCGGGCAAGCTCGATAACGTCGCCAACTTCTTCGCATCTCGCAACAAGCCTGCCCTCGGCGCGAAGTTCGGTCGTCCCAAACTTGAAGTCCACACGCCCGCCGGCAAAACCGGTCTTGGCAAAGGAACCCGCGTCCGCCACCCAAAATATGGCGAAGGATCGATCGTTCAGCGCGAAGGCGACGGGGAAGACGCAAAGATTACAGTACAATTTCACCTACACGGCGTAAAAAAGCTGGTGGAAAAGTTCGCCCAGCTGGAGCGCCTCTAGCGTCTCCCTAGCCGTCACATTCGAATTGAGCGTCACGAAAGAAGCGACACACCTCCATGGCAAATACCAAGAGCATCACCGACACCGAAGAGCGCAAGAAGATCAAGCGCGCAGCCCGCAAAAAAGCGGCTCCCAAGGCACCGCGCACCGGCGCTCGCGGCGAAAACAAGCAGAAGGTCAAGAAAGCAGCACGCGGCGCGTCCAAGCGATAACGCCATCAGCGCGGGCCACTCTTCAGCCGCTCTTTCCGCGGCACCTGAGTGGCCCGCGTCGTCTCCGCAGCTGCGCGGTGTTCCTCCGGTGCCCTTGTTGTAAGGTCTAACCATTCAGACT
Source organism: uncultured Acidobacteriaceae bacterium (assembly GCA_964235665.1). GTDB lineage: Bacteria > Acidobacteriota > Terriglobia > Terriglobales > Acidobacteriaceae > Edaphobacter. The sequence continues at coordinate 39,952 of CAXSAY010000001.1, read as the reverse complement.
GCCTCGCCGAGGAGCCAACCCGCTGCCCCGTCAGATCTTCGCTACCAAGTCCATCGACAAGCTGATCTCCGAGTCAGAGCGTCCCGAACACGCGCTCAAAAAGACCCTCGGTCCGGTCTCGCTCACCGCCCTCGGCATCGGCGCCGTCATCGGCTCCGGCATCTTCACCGTCATTGGCACAGCCATTGGCGGCAACCCCGCCGCCCTCGCCACCTGGTCTGACTCCCCCGTTCTCGACCTCATCCTCGGCTGGATCCATGGCACCTCAGGCGCCGTCGCCGGCCGTCCCGGCGCCGGCCCCGCCCTTGTTCTATCGCTCGTCCTCGTCGCCGTCGTCTGCGCCCTCACCGGCCTCTGCTACGCCGAGCTCGCCAGCATGATCCCCATCGCCGGCTCCGCCTACACCTACACTTACGCCACCCTTGGCGAGCTCATCGCCTGGGTCATCGGCTGGGATCTCATCCTCGAATACGCCTTCTCGAACATGAGCGTCTCAGTCGGCTTCGCCGCGCATCTGGTCGATCTTCTAGACTGGCTCGGCCTCCATCTCAGCCCCAAATGGCTCTCGCCGTCGTACCTGCCGCTCGGCCTGCAGGATCTCGCCGGCCACGATATCTACGCGCCCGGCTGGCACTCCGGCTTCAATATTCCCGCCTTCCTCGTCGTTCTTCTGCTCACGATCGTTCTCGTACGTGGCATCCGCGAGTCCGCTCGCACTAACAACATCATGGTGCTCATCAAGATTGCCGCCATCCTCGTCTTCTGCTTCGCCGGCCTGTCCTTCATCCACCCCGGCAACTACCATCCCTTCTCGCCCAATGGCTTCTCTGGCGTGCTCGCCGGCGGCTCCATCATCTTCTTCACGTACATCGGCTTTGACTCCGTCTCGACTGCCAGCGAAGAGTGTCGCAACCCACAGCGCGATGTCCCTATCGGCATCCTCGCCACCCTCATCGTCTGCACGGTCCTCTACATGGGCGTCGCCGCCGTCCTTACCGGCCTCATCCCCTGGCAGACCGTCGCCGGCGATAGCGCTCCTGTCGTCAACGCCCTTAAACGCGTCTCGCTCACACCCGGCGGCCACTCGCTGCACTGGGTTCGCCTCGCCGTCCTCATTGGCGCCATCCTCGGCATGGTCTCCTCCATCCTGGTCTTCCAGCTCGGCCAGGCCCGCGTCTGGTTCGCCATGTCGCGCGATCGCCTCCTTCCCGACGCCTTCTCCCGCATCCACCCAAAGTTCCGCACACCCGTCTTCGCCACTTGGTTCGCCGGCGTACTCGTCGCCATCCCCGCCGGCATGTTCGACGTCGGCACCTTCGCCGAAATGTCCAACATCGGCACCCTCTTCGCCTTTGTCCTCGTCTCGGTTGGTGTCATCGTTCTCCGCTACAGAGAGCCCGATCGCCGCCGCGGCTTTCGCGTCCCGTTTGGCCCCATCATCCCGATCCTGTCTGTCCTTTGCTGCGGCCTCTTGATGGCCGGCCTGCCCGCCAAAACCTGGCTGCGCTTCTTCGTCTGGCTCATCATCGGCCTGGTCGTCTACTTCTCCTACAGCCGCAAACGCAGCGAGTTCTTCAAGGGCTGAGCGGTGCAGGGCCACTGCTGCGGCCTCTGCGTCTCACGCCGGAATCAAACCCTCTGCCTTCATGCGATCGAACAGATCAAAGAACGACTGCGGCGTGTCCTGGTGTCCCACAAACCCCAGCCGCCGGCTCTTTGACATGTCGTTGACGCACTCAATCGTCCGTCCCAGATCGCCATCCGTATGCCACCAGGAAGCCAGCCGGCCAATCTCGCTCTCCCGCAACCCATACTTCATCGCAACCTCTGCCCATGCCTGCGCGGCGAAGCCCATCCGCGCCTCGAGCGGCGCCGTACCTTCCTCAGGTGGCCCCTCCCACTCCACCCCGAAGTACGCCGCCAGCTGCGGCCACAGCCAGCGCCAGCGAAACACGTCGCCATTCACCACGTTGAAGGCCTGGTCTCGCGCCGCCGGCGTCACCGCCGCCCATTGGAGATGGGCCGCCAACAGCCGCGCGTCCGTCACGTCCGTCAGAAACCCCCATTGCGCCGCAGACCCAGGAAACACAAAGCGCTCCCCACGCTCGCGGCACAGCGTCGCATACACCGCCAGCGACGATCCCATGTTCATCGCGTTTCCCACCGCGTAGCCCACAATCGTGTGTGGCCGATGCACACTCCATCCAAATCCACCCCGCGCCGCCGCAGCAAACAGCACATCCTCCTGCGTGTAGTAGAAGTTCTCCCCTGGCAGCCGCGGCGTATCTTCGCGGAACGGCGTCTCGGCCGCCACCTGCCCGTAGCGTTCAAATGGCCCCAGGTAGTGCTTCGTGCCGGTCACCAGCGCCGCGTGTTCAAGCGGCACATTCTGCAGGGCCGTCATCACGGTCTCCACCAGTGCCCCATTCACCCGCACATTCTCCGTCTCCGTCGCCTGCCGGATCCACGCTCCGAAGAACACATGCGTCGGCCTTAGGCCCTCAAGCGCCTGCTGCACCGCCGCCACATCCTCCAGGTCAGCCCGCACACCGCGCACCCCATCCACCACCTGCGCACTGCGTGCAAGCCCCAGCACCGTCCAGCCTCCCTCTACCAGCCTCCGCGCCAGGTTCTGCCCCACCACCCCGGTCGATCCCACCACCAACGCCGTTCGTTCCGTCACGCGTCCACTCCGATGCTGCATACCTGAATTTGATGCGACCATCGCGCCATAAACCGAAGTCGAAGGTCGCTTCCCAAATGTGTCCTCGCACCAGTACCATCACTCACACTTCAGAGCGTCGCTTCTTCCTGTCGCTCTTCTGCTGTTCCTCCCTTTTCAGCATCGCTCTCGCCGTTCAAGGAATCATGATGGTTTCACGTCACAGGTCCGCGTTCACGCTCGCAATCGCGCTTTCTCTCACCAGCAGCAGCTTCACCTTCGCTCAGGCGCCGCATCCCCTCACCGAGGACGACAAACAAAAGATCGAATCCATCGTGCGCGGCATGACGCTCGAGGAAAAGCTCGACTACATCGGCGGCACCGGCTTCGCGACACGCGCCGTACCCTCCGCCCACCTGCCCGCGCTGGAGATGTCCGACGGCCCCTTTGGGACTCGGTCAAACGCCGGTTTTCCGTCGACCACCTACGCCGCCGGCATCGGTCTCGCCGCCAGCTGGGATCGCGATCTCGCGGCGCGGGTCGGCGCCGGCATCGGCCGCGACGCCCGCGCCCGTGGCGTGCACTTCATGCTCGGCCCCGGCGTCAATATCTACCGCTCGCCGCGCAACGGCCGCAACTTCGAGTACTTCGGCGAAGACCCCTTCCTCACCTCACAGATCGCCGTCGGCTACATCACCGGCATGCAGGGTCAGGGCGTCAGCGCCACCATCAAGCACTTCGCCGCAAATAACTCTGAGTACCTTCGCCACGACTCCGACTCCATCGTCGATGAGCGCTCCATGCGCGAGATCTACCTGCCCTCGTTTGAGGCCGGCGTCAAGGGGGCCCACGTCGGCGCCGTCATGGACTCCTACAACCTCATCAACGGACACCACGCAACAGAAAACACCGCACTCAACACGGACCTCCTTCGGCATGAGTGGAAGTTCACCGGCACCCTGATGTCCGACTGGGACGCAACCTACGACGGCGTCGCCGCAGCCAACAGCGGCCTGGACATCGAGATGCCGAGCGGCAAGTTCATGAACAAGGCCACGCTCGCGCCAGCGATCAAGGCCGGCACCGTCTCTCAGGCAAACATCGACGACAAGATCCGCCACATCCTCACCACCGCCATGGAGTTCAACTGGCTTGATCGTCCCGGCGCGGCTACTCCGGCCGCCCCTATGACCGATCTTGAGACCATGACGCAACCCGATCCCAAGTTCAACTCGCAGACCGACCCCTCCATCTCCGTCGATGATGCCGGAAATAATGCCGCCGCTCTTGCCTCCGCGCGAGAGTCAGCCGTGCTTCTCAAAAACGATCATGCCGTTCTGCCACTGAACAAGTCACAAATAAAGACCGTTCTCCTCGTCGGTCCGGACGCTTACCCGGGCGTTGCGGTAGGAGGTGGCTCCGCCGGCGTCTCACCGTTCCATCTCGTCAGCGCGGTTGATGGTCTCACCACGTATCTCGCCGGCTCTGGAGTCACTGTCCTCTATGACCGCGGCCTGCCCAGCATGGCGCAGTTCGCGGCTGCAACCAACTTCACCACGCCAGATGGAAAGCCCGGCATGCAGCTCGAAGTCTTCCCGGACGACACACTCTCCGGCGCTCCGGTCAGCAGCATCGTTCCGCACATCAGCGAGGCCGGCATCACCATCGACACCATCATTGGCGATCCCACCGCTCTGGCCGCCATCTTCGATGCGAAGCCGAAAAAGCTCTCCGAACGCTTCACCGGCACCTACACCGCCGCGGCCGCAGGGCAGTACGTCATCGCCATCGAGGGCTCGGGCGAGGGCTCCGGCAATCGCGTGACGCTTGACGGCAAGCCGATCTTCGACAATTGGGATCTGGTCCGTGCGTTTCAGCCGGCGCAGACGCTCTCTCTCTCCGCCGGTTCCCACACGATCGTCGTTGAAGCAAAACAGGGCGGCCTCTTCGGCGGCCATCTGCGGTTCGGCATCGCTCCCGCCGGCACTCTGGTCAACCCGCGCGCCAGGCAGATGGCCGCCCGGGCGGATGCCGTGGTCGTCGCCGCAGGCTTCGATCACGCGAGCGAAAGCGAAGGCGGCGACCGCACCTTTGCGCTGCCCTTTGGCCAGGATCAACTCATCGAAGCCATGGCTGCGGCCAACAAGAAGACCATCGTCACCATCACCTCCGGCGGCAACGTCGACTCCGCAGCTTGGCTCAGCAAGGTGCCTGCCCTGCTTGAAACCTGGTACGCCGGCCAGTCCTCCGGCACCGCCCTCGCCGAGATCCTCTTCGGCGACATCAACCCTGGCGGCCATCTTCCCGTCACCTTCGAGCGCCGCGCCGAAGATAACCCCACCTTCAACAACTACTACCCCGACCCCGGCACCAAAGAGGTCCACTATAAGGAAGGCCTCTTCGTCGGCTATCGCGGCTATGAGCACACCCACACCAAGCCGCTCTTCCCCTTCGGCTATGGCCTCTCCTACACCACCTTCGCCTTCTCCGGCCTGAAGGTCTCGCCCGAGTCCGCCGGCGCCAACCCGCAGGTCACCGTCACCTTCAACGTCAAGAACACCGGCTCGCGCAAAGGCGCCGAGGTCGCTCAGGTTTACGTCTCGGATGACCACCTCAAAGTCCCGCACGCTGAGCGTCAGCTTAAGGGCTTCGAGCGCGTCGAGCTCGCACCCGGTGAAAGCAAACCGGTCTCGATCACCCTCAACGCCCGCGCCTTCGCCTGGTACAACGTCGCCGCCAAGAAGTGGACCATCGACCCCGGCAGGTTCACCATCCACGTCGGTAGCAACGTCGAATCCACCCCGCTCCACGCAGCGGTCACGCTCGCCAGCGACGCCGCCACCAGCACCTTCTAGCCGCGCCTCGGAAACCCTATGGCAAGGGCTTCCCCGCAATCGGGTAGCCCTGCCACACATACCGCAGCGCCTCGGGCAGCGTCTGCTCCTTCACCGCGTGATCCACGTGCCCGGCATTCTCGGCAAACACAAACTGGTAGTGATAGCCCTTCGCTGCCAGCACCTTCGCCATGCGCTCATTCACATCCACCCAGTCGTGCAGGCCGTCGCGCATCACGTTCGGGTTCAGCAGGTCGCGATCGCCCACCTCCATCCACAGCCGCAGCGGCTTGGGCGCGCTCTCCGGGATCAGGTGCTCGTGAAACCCGTACGCTCCATGCGGCGTCTCCGTGCTGTGCGGCCACTGCTGGTTCACGTACGTGCCAGAGTACGTCAGCACGCGATGGTAAAGCTCCGGGTGGTACCACGCCATGATCAGCGCGCAGGAGCCGCCAGAGCTGCCGCCCATCGTCGCCCGTCCGTCAGGATCATGCGTCAAGCGCACATGCGCCTCAGCCTCCACCCGCGGCAGCACCTCCGTCTCCACAAACTCCGCATACCGCCCGGACATCGTGTCGTACTCGAGCCCGCGCTCGCTCCCTTGCGCATCGCCGCCGCCATTGCCAATCGAGATCGCAACCATCGCCGGCACCTGCTTCGCCGCAATCAGGTTATCGAGCGCCGTGAACAACCCGCGATCCGGCCCATCCGCACCCACCAGAAACGGTGCCGCCGTCCCCGCCACATACCCCTGCGGCACATACACCTCCACCCGCCGCGTGTACGGCGCCGGATGGCTGGTCGTCACGATCAGCGTTGTCGGGTCGTGCGGATCCACCGTGCCAAACGTCCCCGCATCGCGCCCAATCCCCGGGTACAGCTTGCTCTCCTCCGATCGCATCGTGAACGCAATCACGCGCCCCTGCGGCACGCCAGGGTGCGCCGTCATCTCCGGGGCAGCCGCATGCGTTGGTCCCAGCACGAAGTTCCCATCCGTCTCCGCCGGCGCATTCGTGCCATCCGTCAGCCTCGTTCCCCACGTCGGCGGCATCCGCGTCGGCGCCTCCGGCCGCTTGCTCTGCGCAAGCAACTCCGCTTGTGTAAAGCTCGACGCTCCCACGCCACCCACCAGCGCCAACCTCATCAGCAAACGCAACCACGACCGACGCGAAGCACACCTCATCCCGGAACCTCTCTGTCTCTGCACTCTATCGGAGCGGCGCCACCCTCAACCCTCCGCTCGCTAAACTAGTTCCATGCCTCGCAAGCCCAAGTCCTCCAGTAGCCAACCCCTAAAGCAACTCAAGATCGACCCCCGCACCTGGCTCCGCGATCTCCCCAAGGCCGAGCTCCATCTGCACCTCGAAGGCTCCATTACCCCCGAAACCCTCATCGAGCTCAGCCGCCGCAACGACCCCGCGCCAATCACCCCCGAGACCGCCCGTGAGCTCTACCACTACACTGACTTCGCCAGCTTCCTGATGAGCTTCAAGAGCATCACCGAGCGCTTGCATACCGCCGCCGACTACGAGCTCATCACCTACGCCATGGTCCGCGATCTCGCCGCGCAGGGCGTCCGCCACGCGGAGGTCTACATCTCCTTCGGCATCCTCTACCACTTCAACCGGCTCGACGTCGACGAAGTCTTCGCCGCCATCGAACGCGGCCGCACCCGCGCCGAGGTCGACTTTGGCACCACCGTCCTTTGGCTCATCGACGCCGTTCGCCACTTCGGCGTCGAGGAAGCCGCGCGCACCTTCCGCAAGGCCGCCGAACTCCATCGCGAGCATCTCTCCGTCGCCGGCATCGGCATCGGCGGCGATGAAGCCCGCGGCCCCGCCGATAGCTTCCGTGAGCTCTACGCTGAAGCCAAAGCCGCCGGCCTCCATCTCACCGCCCACGCCGGCGAGTCAACCGGCCCACCCTCCATCTGGGCCGCCATCAATATCGGCGCCGAACGCATCGGCCACGCACTCTCCGCCCAGCTCGACCCCGAGCTCCTCGACCTCCTCGTCGAGCGCCAGATCCCCCTCGAGCTCAACATCACCTCCAACCTCCGCACCGGCTGCTGCTCCTCGATCGACACCCATCCCGTACACATGTACTTCGAGCGAGGCCTCATGATCACCCTCAACTCCGATGATCCGCCCATGTTCGGCTCCACCCTGCTCGACGAGTACGTCCTCGTCCATCAGCACTTTGAGCTCTCCCTCGACCACATGCGCGAGCTCGCCGCCAACTCCATCGAAGCCAGCTTCCTCCCACCCACTCGAAAGCTCGCCCTCCTCGCCGAAATCGAGCAATACGGCCTGTAGGGATCGCCTGCAGGCGCACCCGCAGCCGCTCCGCCGCAACCCGCCTCACCATCGTTTCAGCTGCCTCGTCGGCCGCTCGATCGCCACGAATCTCGTGCTGGATACCGCCGTGCCCCGTCACGACCTGCGCCCGCTCCACACGCCCGTCTTGCCGCATCGACGACATAGCGCCACCCCGTTCGTCTAACTCTCCTGCGGGGTCCTATCCAGTACACTCGCACTCAAGCCCGCTCGGAGAGCGGGCTCATAAAGGTCGTCCGCCCGCATGAAGCTACACCTTCCGGCCCTCTTGCTCGTCTCTGCCACTCTTCCTGCACTCGCCGCGGCTCCCGCCAAGTCCCCCACCAAACCCGATTCGATCCTGCTCGACACCATGCAGGTCGAGCTCACCCGCGCCATGTCCTCACTCGGCACCACCGCCCAGCCCGCCGCCGCATCCGCAGGCGCGACGCCACCCATCACGGGCATGCCCGCCGGCCCGCTCGACAGCGCCCCCGGCTCCCTCCCGCAGCCCACGCCCAAGCCCTACTTCGTCTCCTTCTCCGTCGCCGACGCCGACCAGTTCTCGCTTAACGCCTCCTTCGGCGCCATCACCGGTGGTCGCTCCGGCCGCGTCCGCAACGCCGACGTTGAAGTCCGCCTCGGTTCCCCCGCCGAAGACAACACCCACGGCGACCACCGCAACTCCGCCCTGTCTACCATCCCCATGCCGCTCACCGACGATCGCGCCGCCATCGCCCGCTCGCTCTGGTTCGCCACCAACCGCGGCTACGCGCGCGCCCTCGATGCCTTCCTCAAGGTCAAAACCGAGCAGCAGGTCCGCGCCCGCGAAGAAGATGTCTCCGCCGACTTCTCGAAAGAAACTCCCGCCACCACCGTCCTCCCGCCCAGCCCGCCGCTCGATGTCACCGACAAGGTTCGCGCCGCCTGGGCCGACCGCCTCCGCGAGCTCTCCGGCACCTTCAAGCAATATCCAGACGTCCTGTTCTCCAACGTCGCTCTCGAGGCCTCCACCGAGACCGACTACTTCGTCTCCTCCGAGGGCTCGCGCGTTGCCACACCCTCGCACGTGGCGCGCCTCGTCGTCGTCGCCCGCACCCGCGCCGCGGACGGCATGGACCTCTTCCGCGCCGAGACCTTCGAAGCCGACACCCTCGCCCATCTGCCCGATCAAAAGTCCGTCCTCGACAAGACCGTAGCCATGGCGAAGAACCTCGAAGCCCTTCGCACCGCCCCCATCACTGAGCCCTTCAACGGCCCCGCCATCCTCTCCGGTCGCGCCTCCGCCGTCTTCTTCCATGAGGTCCTCGGTCACCGCCTCGAAGGCCAGCGTCAGCGCGGTGATGAAGAAGGCCAGACCTTCACCAAGCTCCTCGGCAAGCCCATCCTGCCAACCTTTCTCTCCGTCGCCGACGATCCAACGCTCTCCACCTTTGAGGGCCATCCCCTCAGCGGCCACTACAGCTTCGACGACGAAGGCCAGCCCGCACACCGCGTCGATCTCATCAAGAACGGCGTCCTCGAAACCTTCCTCATGTCGCGAGAGCCCATCGCCTCCTTCTCGAGCTCGAACGGCCACGGCCGCGCCGAATCCGGCCACATGCCCACCGGCCGTCAGGGCAACCTCATCGTCACCAGCACCAAGACCGTTTCGGATAAGCAACTGCGGCAGTTACTCATTGACGAAGCCAAGAAACAAAGCAAGCCCTACGGCCTCTTCTTTGAAGACATCTCCTCCGGCTTTGCCGTCACCAATCGCCGCAGCCCGCAGGCTTTCTCCGTCATGCCACTCGTCGTCTACCGCGTCTTCGTAGACGGCCGTCCGGATGAGCTTGTCCGCGGCGTCTCCATCGTCGGCACCCCGCAGGCCGCGCTCAACCGCATTCTCGCCACCGACGATCACCAGGACATCTTCAACGGCATCTGCGGCGCTGAATCTGGCCAGATCCCCGTCTCCGCCGTCGCCCCCGCCATGCTCGTCTCGGAGATCGAAACCCAGCGCCTCGCCCAGGGCAACAACCGCCCACCCATCCTCCCACCACCACCGGACGCTGGAGTAGGCAAGTGAGCACTGGCACGTTCGGTTTCCGCGTCGACCTTATCGTGCGCGGGTTCACGTGCGATGTCGGAGAAATCACCGAGAGGTTTGGGATAGAACCGACTTTAGCCATCGCAAGAGGAACTCAACTGGGATCAATCATTCAGAAGCGAAGCGTTTGGTCTGGGAGAGTACGGGTTGGTTCAAGTGACGAAGAGTTCGCTGAGGCTTTGAACCGTTTTCTCGAGGTACTCGAGGACAGGGCAGGTTTTGTTGAAACTCTTATAAAGAGTGACGCTGAGCTACTCTGTGTGATTCGCGGCGGAGTAGCTGACGACGATGGCATCGTATTTCGGTTAAACCTAGACCCGTCCTTTGTCAAACGCTGTGGCAATCTCGGTCTTGCTTTCCAGATCGAAGGGTGGACGCCGAATGATTACTTCCTGCAGAACGCTGAAGAGGTACTGTCTTGAAATCTTCACCTAGCGGTAGATTCACGCTTGCTGCTCTTGTTCTTGCATTGCCGACTCTGGTCTGCGGCCAGGCTAAGCCCTCTGACCCCACTCTGGCCGCAATGCAGGCCGAGCTCACCCGCGAGCAGGCTGGCCTGCAACTGCCCGGCATGCAGAAGCCCTACTTCATCGAGTACCGCCTCGACGACATCGCCAGCTATGAGGCTCTCGCCAACTTCGGCGCCCTCACCCGCGAAGAAAACACCCGCCAGCGCATCGTCCGCGTCACCGTGCGTATCGGCTCCTACGCCGCCGATAACTCCTCCGCACGCGGCGATGGCTCACTCGGCCTCGCCCCCACTGACGACAATCCGCAGGCCTTGCGTTATGCCCTTTGGATCGCCACCGACGAGGCCTACAAAAACGCCCTCCGCGAGCTCTCCGCCAAAGAAGCCGCCCTCAAGCGCTTCGAGGGGCAAAGCCCCGTTCACGACTTCGCCGACAGCAAGCCCGTCACGCACGTCGAGCCCATCCGCACCATCTCCATCGATCGCGAGGAATGGAAACGCCGCATCGTCGAAGCAAGCGGCGCGTACCGCACCGATCCCGCCGTCAGCAGCTTCGCCAGCACCGTCCAGTACTCCACCGCCAACCTCCGCGCCGTCGCCCTCAACCGCTACCTCGTCAACTCCGAAGGCACTCACCTCCTCACAGGCTCGACCGGCTACGCCGCCAACGTCTCCATCGGCGGTCAGGCCGATGACGGCATGCGCCTCGGCCGCGACAACGGCTCCGTCGGCGCCACCGCGGCCGATCTTGAATCCGCCGCCGCCTTCCATCAGCGCGTCATCGACGACCTCAAGAGCTTTCACGATCTCCGCGCCGCCCCGCTCGTCTCCGCCGAGGACTACCACGGCCCGGTCCTCTTCTCCGGCGACGCCAGCGCCGACGTCCTCAACCGCCTCTTCGTTCCCAACGTTGAAGGCGACCGTCCCGATCTCGGCACCGCCGCCCGCACCCAGGGCGCCTACACCTCATCACTCCACGCCCGCGTCCTCCCCGCCCTCCTCTCCGCCACCGACGATCCCCTCACCACCACCTTCGCCGGCAAACACCTCGTCGGCGCCTACCAGGTCGACGACGAAGGCGTTCCCGCCGTTCCCACCGACGTCGCCCTCGCCGGCAAGCTCCAGAACTTCCTGATTGGCCGCGAGCCCATCCGCGACTTCACCACCTCAAACGGCCACGGCCGCGCCGCCGCCGGCCAGCCCGCGCACTCCCACTCCGGCATCATGATCTTCAAACCCATCGCCAGCCCCGACGGCAAGCCGCTCTCTGACGCCGACATGAACGCCCATCTGCTGGCACTCGCGCGCGAGCAGAAGCGCGACGTCTACTCCGTCGAAACCCTCGCCGACCTCGCCCCGCGCCTGCTCTTCCTCACCCATCCCGATGGCTCCCGCCAGCTCGTCCGCGGCGCCGTCTTTGACGAGCTCGACAACCGCAGCCTCCGCTCCTCCATCGTCGCCGCTGGCGGCACGCCCTACATCAGCAACACCCTCGGTCCCATCCCCCAGACCACCATCGCCCCCGCGCTCCTCTTCGACGACATCGGCGTCAAGCGCGCCAACGACGAGCAGCAAAAGCTCCCCTACTACCCGCCGCCATCCTCCACCGAGCAATAGGCCCACAGCGCCGTCGCATCCGCTTTCCGCTTGCAAGCCATCCACACACCCGTTTATAACGGTGGCACTCCCAACCTCCCGGATGGTCCCATGAGCACCCTCAACTGCCCCGCCTGCGCCAGCGAACAGACGCAGCGTCTCTCCGCCATCGTGGATAGCGGAACCTCTCACACTCGCGGCACCTCGGTCGGCAGCTTCGGCGGCATCGCCGGTGGTGGCGTCGGCGGCTTTGGCGGCATCAACCGCTCCGTTCACAACAGCACCACTAAATCCGCACTCGCCAACAAGCTCGCCGCCCCCGTCCGCAAGCCGGCCAAGCGCCTCTATGCCATCGGCGCCGTTCTGATCGTCGTCAGCTTTTATCTCTTCAGCGCTTCGTTTCTGCTTTGCCTGCTCGTCATGGCGGGCGGCGGCTTTCTGATCTTCACCGGCTACAAGAACAGCCTTTGGAACAGCGGAGAACTTCCCCTCCTCTTCTCCCGTTGGTCGTCCAGCTTCTATTGCAACCGCTGCCAGACCGTCTACATCCCCGCCGGCTTCGCCAACGCCACCACCGGCCCCGTCATCGAGGCCGGTGCCTCGCAGGGACGCGTCGCGAGCGGCTCCGACCCCGCCAACCGCCTGCGAGACTAGCCCGCCTCGCGCGCGCGCCCACTCCTGGCCAGAGAGGCGACGTCTGACGCCGTCACACACCATCCGCACTTCGGCCCTCTCGTTCCTCCGCCCCCGACGTGCATCTCACTCAGTGAGCATCGTCATCCGGACGAGCGTCGTTATCCCAGCGAGCCGCCTTCTTATGAAGACCCTCGCTCCCACCAGCGTCCTGATGGGGAACATCGCCTGACAGCAGGAATTTACACCGCAATGCACCTCGATCTGCGTACGTTACAAATCATCGCCATGGTCGTGGTCTTCGCGCTCATCTATGTGGCGCGCGCCACCAAAGGCACCGCCCGCCAAACCTCTGGCGGCATCGCGTTCCCGCTCAAGCCCCTGGTCATCTTGTCCCGCGCCATCGCCCTGCCGCTCTACTTCCTGCTCTTCGCCTATCCGCTCTGGATCTCGCGTCAGTCCATTCCCGTCTGGCTTCTGCTTCTGATCTTTGTCGTCACCCTCTTCGCCCTCTTCCAGCTGCCCGGCACCATCGTCCTCACGCCCACTGCCGTCACCCAGCGCTTCTGGCTACGCGCCTCCAAGCTCATCCCCTACGTTGACATCATCGGCATCTCTGCCTCGTCCTCCGGCTCCGTCACCCGCGTCCTCGGCGCCAACCGTACCGCCATCACCCACACCTTCAACCACGCCGCCTCCGCCGCCTTCCGCGCCGACCTCGCCCGCCTCTCCGGCAAGAAACTTGGCGCCTAAGCCCGATCCCCCTCGGGTTGCGGCCGTCAGTCCGTCCGCACCATGTACGGCTGCGCCGCATCCGGCAGGTGAATTCCATCCGCGATCGCCGTCGCATGCTCCCTGTCCGCCACCTTCGGATTGATCCGCACCCAGTGCCCCGTCGGCCCGGCAAACTCCATCACCTTCGCTCCGGGATACCGCGCCACCAGGTCCGCCTTCTCCTGCAGTGCATCCTCCTCGGTCGGAAACGCCCCAATCTGCACGCACCACCGGCCTCCCGGCAGCACATTCGGCTTCAACGGCGGCGCATTGAACGCGTCCACCCGCACCCGTGCCGTCCCCTCCCGATACACCCCGATCTCCTTCGCCGCCCGCAAACTCAGATCGATGATCCGCCCTCGCACAAACGGCCCGCGATCCGTAATCCGTACCACCGCGCTCTGCCCGTTCGTCAGATTCGTCACCCGCACCACCGTTCCCAGCGCCAGCGTCAGATGCGCCGCCGTCATCGCATTCTGGTCATACACCGTCCCATCCGCGCCCTTGCGCCCCGCATACGGCGGCCCATACCAGCTCGCCACGCCCGTCTCCGTCAAAAATGGCAGCCCATGGATCGCCATCGACGGCAGCCCTGAGCCAGCAGCCACCCCTGACCCCGCAGCCTTTCCGCTCCCCGGTGGCACCCGTACGACCGGTGCCGGCCCACGATCCCCCACCACCCGGCCGTCCACCTCATCGCCCGTCCCCCGCGTCGTCAGTGGCGGCGGCGATCCACCCGCTGACGATCGCGGTCGCTTGTGGCAGCCCCCAAGCGCCAGCAGCGCCAGCACACACCCCAGCCCTGCCCATCGCCGCAACTTCACCGCGGCCGTCCGCCTCCCGTCGCCCCGGCTCACCGGCGTTCGGCATCCACCGGCGCAGTCCGTCGCTCGATCCGCTCCGCCAGCTTCAGCAGCTCCGCCGCCGCCGTCCGCAGCGCCCGCGAGCCATCCCGCCGCACCTCGGGCACCACCTCATCATTCAGCTGCGCAATCACCCGTCGTACCTCGGCCTCCGCCTTCGCGGCTGAGTCCCCAAGCACCCGCTCCCATCCCGCCTTCGTCTGTTCCATCGCACACACCTCGCCTTCTAGTATCAAAACCCGGCAAAACCCCGGTCAACTCCCGCCAGCCCCTCCATCCGCGCCACCGTACCGTGGTTGACACCCCTACATCCCTCGTCCAGGGCCGTCCAACGGATCACCTAGCCCTAACACGATCGTCCAATCAATAAGTCCGCCCACAAGCGCTTCCGAACGCTATCCTGATACTGTGCAGTTTGCTGCAGCTTCAGTACCTGACACCCAGCTCCAGATCGAGGCTTTTCTTTGCATCAGAGATCCGCTTTCACTCCCCGACCCACCCAGCTTCGCCGCAGCCTCTCCGCCATCGCCTGTCTCATCGCCGTCTCGTCCGCGTTCGGTCAGCAGAGTCCCGCCGTCCACGCACCAGACGTCGCACCATTGTTGTCTGCCGCCCCGGAGGCCGTGTCCTCAGACCGCGCCAGCCTCGAGCCCGCCGCCCTTCCAGAGGCCCCTGGCGTCTCCAGCTCCTCCGCTGCAGACCCCGGCCAGATCGCCAACCAGAAAGAGGGAAGCCAGCCCAGCCTCAATCCCCTCCAGCGGCTCGCCCGCCCCACCGTTCCTACTTCCACTGACATCACCATCGCTCCCGGCCAGGTCGGCCCCCACCAGACTGTCGGCGACAAGCTCCTCTCCAGCTTCCGCGACTCCATCTCGCCCTTCAGCCTCGCCGGTGAGATCATCTCCGCCGGCTACTCCCAGGGCATCGACAGCAGCCCCCACTACGGTCGAGACTTCGGCGCCTTTGGCCAGCGCGTCGGCGCCTCCGTCGCCCGCGGCACCAGCCAGAAGCTCTTCTCGGAAGGTGTCCTGGCCGCAGCCCTCCACGAGGATGCACGCTACTACCAGCTCGGGTCCAAGCAAAACTTCTTCAAGCGCGTCGTCTACGCCGGAACTCGTCCCGTCATCGGCCGTACCGACGCCGGCCGCACCACGCCGAACCTCGCCGTCATCGGCGGCTATCTCGGTGCCGCTGCTCTCGCTCAAACCTACTACCCCAGCCGCGATCAGGGTCTCGGCGACGTGCTGCAAACCTGGGGCACCGGCATCGGTGGAGCCGCCATCGGCGACGAAGTCTCTGAGTTCCTCCCGGACGTCCTCCAGTTCCTCCATCTCAAGCACGTCGAGCATCCCTAGCCAGATCGCCTGCGTGCCCGATTCGCAGGTCGCCCCGCCGTCACTCCTCCTAACCCGGGTCGCCTCGTCTTAGCTCCTGCCACCGCTCCACTCCAGGTAAGAGCGCCACTCCGTCTGCCCCGGCATCTGCATCTGGAACCTGCCGTTCAGCTCCCCTCCCTTCAACTCATAGGTCAGCCGGAACTGTGGTCCAGGCCCCGCCTGCGAGAGGAATGTCACCATCGTCGGGCTTGTCGCGAAAACGTCATAGTGAATGACGTGGCCTTCGTTATCGAAGTAGATGGCCGTAAGCGGCCGCCCCGGAGCCTCGGCAAACACATACAGCAGATCGCCATGGGCGCAATCAAACCTGGCCGGCCCCTTGCACCCTGGGTCGCTGGTGCTGTGCCGAGCCAAGACGTGGCCGCTCAGTTCGCGCTGGAACGTGTAACGCCCACTCACCGTCGGGCCACCCGCGCCCTGCGTCCTCGCCTCCCAGGTTCCTTCAAGAAAGGCCAGGGCCTTCCACGGATCCGCTTGGCTCACTCCCGCCATCTGCGCCGGGAGCGGCAGGCAACAAAGCCACAGTATCAGTCCCACTCTCTTCATCGCCCCATCCCTCTCATGCGTACACGTCGCGGAAGCATGATCCGCGGCGGTCTTCGTAGCCAGCCTCTGTGCAGCGTATAGGCGTGCCGCCGCTCTTTCCACCCCCGCACCGCAGGAAACTCCTCGCCGGGTCAGAAGCAGCAGCCCGCGCCGCACTCCACAAAGGTTCCATCGGCGATCGAGCCAATCTGCGCTATCGTCTCCTGAGGACGTCTCCCGGCGTCGCTTCGGCGCACCCCCGCACACCCTTGGAGATCCGCACATGAGGGCGAACTACGACACTCCCGGCACGGCCGATCCGGCCGTCACGCCCCCGCCGCCGGCGTCCATCCTCCTCACCCCGCGCCTGCAAGCCGTCCTCCTCGTCCTGCTCAGCATCGCCGCCCTCGGCTCCGTCTCCCTCGGCATCCACCGCGCCCTTGCGGAAAGTCAGGACCTGCAATGGGGCGGCGTCTGGCTGCTCGCCCATCACATCGATCCCTGGGCCGAGGCCATCGGCGGCTATCCCCATCACCTCGCCAACTTCAGCCCGCCCAACTACCTCCACCACCTCTATATCCTTCTGCTCCCTCTCGCGGGTCTCTCCTTCCCCGTCGCCGCCGCGCTCTGGTGCCTGCTCAATCTCCTCCTCTCCGTCGCCACCATTCTCCTGCTGCAGCGCATCTTCTCGCTCACCCGCTTCAGCACCGCCCTCCTTCTCCTCCTGCTCTGGATGAGCTCGCCCTTCCGGGTTCTCCTCGCCGCCGGCCAGATGACCATGGTCGAGCTCTTCTGCTTCACCGTCACCTTCTCCGCCCTGCCCCTCGCCGCTCGCGGCCTCGCCTTCGGCCTCAGCTTTGCCAAGTACAGCTTCTCCCCGCCCACCGCGCTCTTCTTCCTTGTCCGCGGCCGCCTCCGCCTTCTCCTCTTCGCCCTCGCCGTCCCTTTGCTTGGCCTCTTCGCCGTCAGCCTCATGCTCCCAACTCCCCTCGCCCGCCTCGCCCCCGAGCCCCTCATCCTCGCCGGCCGAGCCGTCATGCCCGGCCTTGCCGACCTCATGACTCTCGTCGAGTCGGCCCTCCATCCATTCCTTCCCCGCGCCTCCGCCCAGCACATCACCTATGCCGTCGCGCTCGCCGCGAGCGCCGCCTACGCTCTGCTGCTCAGCCGCTTTCGCCTCTCGTCCGCCGCGGAGTTCACCCTCCTGGCCGTCGTCAGCCTCTTCCTCTTCAAACACCTTGTCTACGACTACGTCTTTCTCCTCGTCCCCTTCTGCTTCGCCCTCTCCGCCGCCGGCCGTCGCCTGCGCTTCCCCGTCGTCAGCGCCGTCCTCGTCTTCTGGTTTCTCGCCTTTCTGCTCAACCGCTCCTCCACCGAAAGCGGCATCGTCAACCTCCCCATCCTCCTCGGCGACGACCTCCTCCTTGCCGCCCTCCTCGCCTATCTCACCACGCACATCCTCCGCGCCGCCGGCCGTCGCACGCCAGGCTCCCTCGCTCCTGAACTCCACGCATCGAGCATCGAACTCTAAGACAGAGAGGTTCCCTTGGACGACCACAACGATTCCGCCCCGGTCGCCCCGGCCCCCGCCCTCGCCCCACCACCCCGCCGCCTGCCCCTTGTCGTCGGCCTCCTCGTCCTCGCCGGCATCGTGCTCTCCGCCGCCGCCTTCTTTGTCTACCGCTATCTCACCCACGACACCGGCCAGACCACCATCACCGGCGGCATCCTCACCACCACCCCCTCCGGCCTCTACTTCAGCAACACCGCGGAACACATCGCCTTCGTCGCGCCGGCCACCTGGTCCCGCTACACCACCGCCTCCGCCCAGATCATGCTTCGCGGCGATGGCTGCTCCTTCGGCCTGCTCGAGCAGCGCACCAACCTCTCCGTCCCCGCCTTCGCCGACGCTGAAGCCAGAGACCTCAAGCGCCGCCATCCCGAGGCCGCCCCCATCGTCGCCCCGCGCACGGTCGCCGGCAAAAACGGTCTCGCCTTCACCGGTGCCTATACCGACTCCCAGGGTGGTCCCATGTCCCAGACCTATATCCTCGTCGACCGCGGCCCGACCGTCATCACCCTCATCGAGACCGCCACCGACCCCTCCTGCGCCCAGTCCTTCGCCAGCGTCGAAGATTCACTTCACCTTTAACCTCGGCGAAACACCCCTTCACCTCGGCGAAAACGCGGCGAAACTGCCACGAATCTCACCCAGAAGTTGCAGCGGCGTCAACATCCAATCGTCCCCATTCAATGCAGGATCTCGCAGTTTACTCCCATTTTCTTCTGAACTGACCCTCTCAAACGCTACCCTGAACGAGCTCGGAAAAGGTCGGGAACCAGCGGCGCAACTCCCCGCAACCCCTATCCTTTAGTACGATTTACAGCGAACCCTTCGTCTCGCATCCGCATCAAGACTAAGACGCTCTCCAGGAGATCCAAACGCATATGGCCAAGGCATCCAAGCTCGCCGAAAAAGCTCTCACCTACGCAGCCAAGGGCGGCTGGGCAGTCTACAACAAGCTGAACTCCATCAGCCCCAACAAGTCCTTCACCCCTAAGTGGTCGGACAAGCCGCTGCTGAAGAGCTATCAGAAAGAGAAGCCGCCCCTCGGCTGGCCACGCACTACAGACTCCTTATGCCCCCGCTGCGTGCCTGAGATCCGTCAGCAGATCGTCGATGGCAAGCTGCCTCACGAGATCCTGCTCAATGAGAAGGTCGGTGAGATCAAGGCTCAGATCATCGAGCGCGATGGCGAGATCCTGATGGTCAAGGACTGCCCCATCCACGGCCACTTTGAAGATGTCATGTCGATCGACACCGCCTTCTTCAAGCACCTCGAAGAGGTCTTCCCCGGCCGCGACATCCGCGCCCACAATGACGAGAAGCTGCACAACCACGGTACCTCCACCGTCACTCACGGCCGCGGCTCCGTCCTCACCATCGATCTCACCAATCGTTGCAACATGATGTGCGATCCCTGCTTCATGGACGCTAATCAGGTCGGTTTCGTGCACGAGCTCACCTGGGACGAGATCAAGACCATGCTCGACAACGCGGTGACCATCAAGCCCCGTCGTCAGATGTCGGTCCAGTTCTCCGGCGGCGAGCCCACGCTCAGCCCCTACTTCCTCGACGCTGTCGCCTACGCCCGCAAGGTCGGTTACACCTCCGTCCAGGCCGCGACCAACGGTATCGAGTTTGCCAAGTCCAAGGAGTTCTCGAAGGCCGCTGCGGAAGCCGGTCTGCGCTATGCCTATCTGCAGTTCGATGGCATTGGCAACGCCGCCAACTCGCACCGTAAGGTCGGCAACTCCTTCGACGTCAAGCTCCAGGCCATCCACAACCTGCATGAGGCCGGCGTCGACATCGTTCCCGTCACCTGCATCATCAATGGCATCAACAACGAGCAGGTTGGCCGCATCATCGAGTTCGCCCTCGACAATCCTAAGAAGATCAACTTCCTCTCCTTCCAGCCCGTCAGCTTCACCGGCCGCGACGAAGAGGTCTCGGATGAGCGTCGCAAGGCGCAGCGTTACACCCTCTCGCATCTCGCGCACGACGTCAAGAACCAGACCGGCCTCGGCGAGCCCGTTCGTGATTGGTTCCCCATCTCCTTCATGTCTACCTTCTCCGACTGGGCCGATCTGGTTCATGGCCCGAACCGCGACTGGGGCCAGCTCTCCTGCGGCTGCCATCCAAACTGCGGCATCGGCATGGCGCTCATGATCGACAAGGAAACCAAGGAAGCCGTTCCCGTCACCGCCTTCCTAAACGCCGATCGCCTCGCCAAAGACATCGCCCGCGTCAACGATGCCGCCCGTGGCAAGTACCTCACGATGATTGGTGCCGGTCTCGCGCTCTTGCGTAACTACGATCCCACCAAGGCCCCCACGCACTTTCGCATCATGGATCTGCTGACCAAGTTCGACAAGTGCTTCGGCGCGACCGGCCGCAACTACGGCAAGGTCACCGCCGACCGCACCCAGGCTGATATCGAGAAGCGCCGCGCCGATCGCTGGAACTTCCTCTTCATCGCCGGCATGTGGTTCCAGGATCTCTTCAACTACGACTTCCGCCGCACTGAGCAGTGCATCATCCCATACGCCACGCAGGAGGGCGAGATCTCCTTCTGCGCCTATAACACCGGCGTCGGCTGGCGCAATATCATCGAGAAGATGCACATGACCTCCAGCCTCACCAAGTGGTACGAGGAGCACGGTCGTCATGAGATCTTCGCCGGCGGCAAGAAGGTCGGTCTCGAGAAGGAAGCGAAGTACGACCTCGTTCTCAACGACGAGCACGTCAACGCCGCCGCCAACGACACACACGACAAGTCAGGCGTCGCGAAGAACGCTCGTGAAGAAAAGATCCGGGCACGCGATGCCAAGATCAAGCAGGATGCGGAGAACGCCAAGATGGCCAAGCTCTACCGCAAAGAAATCCTGCAAGAGCCCGAGCTCCCCGGTGGCTTCGTCGCCATCGGCGAAATCGGCGGCCTCGGCTCGATGGGCGGCATCAAGCCCGCGGCGCCCGCGCCTACCTCCAACGTCGAAGTCGTCAACCACATCAACGCCGAAGAGCCAGTCGCCGGCGACTAAGCGCCTGTACTAACCAAGTAGTCTGAGGGGCCACCTAACGGTGGCCTCTTTTTTGTTCCAGAAACAGCGGAGCGGACACCCCCTTGCTGGATCCGCGCAAGAGTGCCGGGGTTGAGAAGCAGAGAGAAGAAGCCTTCAGTTCAAAGTGTGAAGCGACAAGGCCGCTCTAGCGCCAACTGCCGGTTGACAGCCAGCAACCCTCACTGGTAACGTTCCCACGCTGTCGCTCCAGTAACCCTCCCCGTCGTGAAACGATCCCCCACTCCGACCCGTAATCCCTCCCCAGGAGACCGTCATGCCCCTGTCCCGTAGAAGCTTTCTCGCCCAGAGCAGTGCCGTCGCCAGCCTTCACTCTCTCCCCGCCTTCGCCCTCCCCCAGGACCGCCGCGAGAACGGCTTACTCCCCCGCCTGCCCGACGCCGTCTTCCTCGAAGCCGCCGACCTCAGCGCCCTGACCGGCGATGAGCAGACCCTGCTCGCCACCCTCGCCGGCCAGGTCAACCGCACCGAGCCGCGAATCTATCTCTACTGGGGCACCGATCAGACTAACGCCAAATGGCTCGCCACCATCCGCACCCCCCACCGCCTGCTCGCCGATCCCTGGGAGCTCCTCGAGCGCTACCGGTCCGAGATCCGCGGCGCCATCATCTACGACCTCAACCTTCCTGACTCGGTCAACGTCGCCACCGCCATCGCCATCCTTCGCGGCGGCGTCGTCGCCACAGCCGCACTCGCCAAGGCCCATCAGCTGGAGGTGCTCGAAGACCTCACCGGCCGCTTCACCAGCACCGTCTCCGCCTACGAGTACGCCCTCGCGCACGTCTGGCCCCGCCTCTCGGACCGCCTCCTGACCGCCATCTCTCCCACCATCACCGTCCAGGTCGCCGGCGTCACCTGGACCACCCTCCTCCAGGAGACCCGCCCCATCATGGACTCCTCGAACAAAGCGACTTACACCGCCGATCTCACGTCGCTCCTTGGCGGAGACGCCGTCTACATCCGCTTCACCGACGCCGTCCCCACCGATGGTTGGGGCCCGTCCGTCTCACAGGTCACAGTCACCGCCGATAACGCCACCCTTGCCTCCTTCACGCCAGGCACCGCCGCCGAAACGCCCTTCCTGTTCGAAGACAACGGCTCGCAGATCGCCACCGGCGGCTGGCGCTTCGCAGACGGCACCAACTCCTTCATCTACAAGTTCGTCCCTCCCGCAGGCACCAAGAAACTGGTCCTCACCACCGAGATCTGGAACGAGTTCGTCGTCTCCGGCACCGCTACCGCCCCCAGCGTGCAACAGGGCAACGCCGTCTTCCGCGACTACATCGTCGCCACCCGCTCGCCCGTCTTCTGGCTCGATCCCGAGATCGCCGACCAGGCCGCCCTCTTCGAAACCATCGTGAAGCAGGCCAAACCCAACACCCCCTATCTCGGCTGGTTCCCGCTCGGCCACGAGATGCCCGGCGTCACCCTGCTCAGCCGCTACGCCTCCCCCGTCGTCGCCGCCGACAACCTCTTCAACGGCTCCGTCTTCGCCGGCGTGCGTGAAAAGGTCAGCGCCAAGGTCCCCACACCGCCGCCCGTGCCCAAGCTCGAAAACAAGATCTATCTCACCCTCACCATGGTCGAAGGCGACAACGTCCAGTACTGCCAGCATCGTCTACGCGACCTCTGGGACGACCCCGGCCGCGGCACCGTCCTGCTCAACTGGAGCATCAGCGTCCTTCTGCTCGACATCGCACCCGCCTTCCTGCATTACTACCAGACCACCCGCACCGAAAACGATCTCCTGCTCGCCGGCCCGTCCGGCGCCGGCTACACCTACCCCGCGGAGTGGCCCGCCCACGCGTTCGAAGTCTTCACCCGCCACACCGGCCAGTACATGCAGCGCACCGGCATGAACACCCTCTTCGTCTACAACCGCACCGACACCACCAACCTGCCGCTCACACCCGAGCTCGTCGCTCCCTACCAGCGCAACATCCCCGGCCTCCTCGGCATCGTCCTCAACTACGACCCCACCAGCGTCGTCAGCCTCGTCAACGGCCTGCCCGTCGTCACCCTGCTCGGCATCAACGACATCGCAGGCGGCCAGTCGCAACTCGCCCAGATCGCCGCCAGCTGGGACGGCAAATCGCCCCTCTTCGTAGCCGCCGGCATCGAGTCCTACACCGCCGAGCTCACCCCCACCGGCGTCACCCAGATCACCGACACCCTCGGCCCACAGTTCGAAATCGTCCGCGGCGACACCTTCTTCGAACTCATCCGCCGCCACAAAAACAAAGCCTAACTCCCACCACCCAACCGCAAACCAGGCGGCAGGTCAAGCCGGCTAACCCACAAGACCCGTGGACCCGCCGCCGCAACCCCATCACTAATCCGCCCTTACCGAACTCATCAACTCCGTGGCGCAACGCTCGCACTACAGTCGCTATCCTGATTGAGCCGAATCTGCTCTCCTCAGCATATACAGCACGAGATCTCAGCTTCCGCTCTGAAACGAGGCGTCTAGCGCTAATAAGGATTGTCAATGTACTGTGCTGCACAGACGCGAGAGGTGGAGGATGGCATCCATGGAGATTTCCAACGCAATAGCTGCTTGCAGTATGCTTTTGGCTTTGCCACCGGGGATTGTAGCTGTACGTGATCTAGCGAGGGTGAAGGATGCTTCGAAGGGTCGAAAGCCTTCTCACAAGCCCAACTCAATAATGCTCGCAATTCTGTGTCTGTTCTCTTTCGGGATGTTTATAGGTTTTGGCTTCTGGATGTTTTTTGACAAGCCGCTCCGACCTGTAATTGTCGAGAGAATTAACACGATGAAAGTAGAAAAACAAATTCCGTGTCCCCCGACCAGAACTGGCCCCGCAACACAGCGGGGCCCAAACGGAATCGCACATTCCGGTAGTGGAGATACGTATACGATCACCCCACCAGCGCAAACGCCGAAACGCCCCTGAAGGGAGAGGAATGAAAAAGTGGTTAGGATTACTACTAACAGCGATAAGCACTTTCTGTTTTGCGCAAACCAAAAATGGAAAGGCTACGGCCTTAGGACAATGCTCGGTATCTCATAGCGGAAACGGGGACACGATTACAATAACCAACTGCGGCATTGGCCGAGAACAAGGTAATAAAATCGTCTCCTTACTAAAGCAGGTTCTGCTGAATCGGGACTCTACTGCTGTGAACGAAAAATTAGATGAACTTCTAAAGACGGCGGCCAAACCCACGGCGATTTATCAAAGCAGCACGGGCCCAAACAGTCCTAATATCGCTGGAAGTGGAAATCAAGTGACGTACACGGATACGTCCGAACTGCCAATCCTGAGTCAAAAGAAGATAGACGGCATCACGGCGGCATTAGCAAGTAGTAAGTTCAAAATCGTTGCTAAATGGAGCAGTGAAGATCGAGAGGCTGCGATTTTGGGTGATGACCTACTCGCCGCGGCCAAGGCGGCAGGGTGGGATACCGACTTCAACGTGGGAGTGGGATCGCACAGCATGCAACTGGTGCCTATTCTTGTGGCCGTGAGAACCGCAGACCTCGCCAAAACTTCAGGAGCGACAAGCGCGTTAGTAGCAATACGAGAGGCTACTGGAGTCCAAGCTCCGGGAATCATTGATGAGCACACCCCAGACAACGAGGTCGATGTTTTCTTATCCTCTCATCCGGTTAAAAGACCAAAGTAAAGCTTGATACCAGGAAGGTTCAAAGCCTTAAAGAATTACAAGTGTCCGGTGATAGCGTGGTCTGAGCCGGAATGGGCAGGGTGCCCGGAAGCCATTCGTAGAAAGAAGAAGTTAGTTTAAGGAAGATGACGGTGAGCACCTACTGGAAAGCATATCCCGGATTCCTAGATAAATGGTGACTTCCACTGTGGGTGAAAGCTTCCATAAGCTTAGAAGCGACCTAATTACTTTGTGCATAAGTGTAGAAATGCCAAGATAGCAGGCTTTGGTCCAAGCGAGATCCAGACCCAAGCGCCCTACTTTTAAGCTTTTAGACAAGGCTCGGGGACGGATAGGGGCTCCCCGAGCCTTGCCACTTAGATATCCAGGTTCTTCACGTCCAGCGCATTCTCCTCGATAAACTTGCGCCGGCTCTCCACATCCTCACCCATCAGCGTGGTAAAGATCTCCTCGCAGCTGGCGATATCCTCGAGCTTCACCTGCAACAGCGTCCGCCGCTCCGGGTCCATGGTCGTCTCCCACAGCTGCGGCGCCGTCATCTCGCCCAGACCCTTGTACCGCTGCACCTGGTACTCCTTGCGCCCCTGCTCGATCACATACTCGAACACCTCGCGCGGCGTCCGTTTCTCGACCGGATCCTGCGCCGCCTTGCCGGCCCGCTTCCCCGGCTTCGCCTCGGCAGCCGTACCCGGCGCCGCCGCGATCACATCGTTCACACCTTCTTCCTGCTCCACCTCGTCCGCCTCATCGAGCGCCGCCTGCGAGTTGGGCGCGGGTGCCTGCTTCGCCGCATACTCGATGTGGAACGGCCCCACCAGCTGCTCCCGCAGGAGCGCATGCTTCGCCAGCAGCTGGCGCGACTCAGCCGTCGTCGCCAGCGCCCAATCAATGTGCCGCGGCACTCCCTGCGCGTCGGTATACGTAACCGAGTAGGTCCGGTGTTCTTCGTCGAACTCCACCTCGGTGATGCCCTTGAACTGGAAGTTCCGCTCGATCGCCTTCAGCCGCGTGCGCATCTCCTCGAGCTTCTCTGGCGTCTCGAAGTCCGCCCGCCGCGCAGGATCCTTCCCTTCGTTGGCGAACAGATCGGCAAACGCCGTCACCACCTCGTCATTGCGCAGCCGCTTTACTACCTTCCCAAAAAAGCCTAGGTAGTCATTCAGCGAGGCCATGTACTTGGTCAGCTCCTTGCCCTCAAGCACGCCACCGCCCGCACCGTAGCGGATCACCATGCCATCCGACGCCCGCTTGACCATAACGGAGACATACTCACGGTCGTCCTTGATGTACTGCTCAAACTTGCCCTTCTTGATGCGATAGAGCGGCGGCTGCGCAATGTACACGTGCCCGCGCTTGATCAGCTCTGTCATGTGGCGGAAGAAAAACGTCAGCAGCAGCGTACGAATGTGCGATCCATCGACGTCGGCATCCGTCATCAGGATCAGCTTGCCGTACCGCAGCTTCGCCACGTCGAAGTCATCCTTGCCGATGCCCGTGCCAAGCGCCGTAATCATGGCGCGGATCTCTTCATGGCCCAGCATCTTGTCATAGCGTGCCTTCTCGACATTGAGGATCTTTCCCTTGAGCGGCAGAATCGCCTGGAACTTGCGGTCACGTCCTTGCTTCGCCGTCCCGCCGGCCGATTCACCCTCGACCAGGTAGAGCTCGCAGCGATCCGGCTGCCGCTCGGAGCAGTCCGCCAGCTTGCCTGGCAGCCCGCCTCCATCGAGCGCCCCCTTCCGCCGGGTCAGGTCGCGAGCCTTCCGCGCCGCCTCGCGTGCCCGCGCCGCATCGATCGCCTTGTTGATAATCTTCTTCGCGACCTGCGGGTTCTGCTCGAGAAACGCACCGAGCCTTTCATTTACAAACGCCTGCACCGTGCCAGCAATATCCGAGTTCAGCTTGCCCTTCGTTTGCCCTTCAAACTGCGGCTGCGAAAGCTTCACCGACACTACGGCCACCATGCCTTCGCGCACATCGTCGCCCGAAAGGTTCTCCTTTACATCCTTGAACAGTCCCATCTGCTGCCCGGCCCAGTTGATCGTGCGGGTCAGCGACGTACGAAATCCCGAAAGATGTGTGCCCCCATCGACGGTATTGATGTTGTTCGCGAACGAAAACTCCGTAATCGAGTACGCGTCGTTCCACTGCAGCGCAATCTCGATTGCCACATTGTCCCGCTCGGCCTCCATATAGATCGGCTTCTCGTGCAGCACCTGCTTGCCCTTGTTCAGCAGCTTGATAAACTCCGCGATGCCGCCGCTGTACTTGAACGACTGTGCCTTCGAGTCGCCCGTCTTCGCATCCGACGTCCGCTCATCCGTAAGCGTGATCTCAATACCCTTATTCAGGAACGCCAGCTGCCGCAGCCGGTTCGCCAGCGTGTCGTAGTTGTATTCGGACACTGAAAAGATGCTCTTGTCCGGCAGAAAGTGCACCTTCGTGCCCTTGCGTGTCGAGGCACCCATCTTGCGCAGCTTGGAGATCGGATCGCCTTTGCTATAGTCCTGCTCCCACGCAAAGCCGTCCCGCCAGATCTCGACGTCAAACTCCTCAGACAGCGCGTTCACGCAGGAAACACCCACCCCATGCAGCCCGCCCGAGACCTTGTAGTTCGAAGCGTCGAACTTGCCGCCGGCATGAAGGATCGTCAGAACCACCTGTACCGCCGGCATGGTCACGCCGTTGATCACCTTGTCGTCAACTGGAATGCCGCGGCCATCATCAACCACCGTGATCGAGTTATCGACGTGGATCGTCACGTCAATACGCGTAGCATGGCCCGCCAGCGCTTCGTCGACCGAGTTGTCTACAACCTCATACACCAGATGGTGTAACCCTTGCTCGCCGGTCGAGCCGATATACATGGCAGGACGCTTGCGAACCGCCGCCAGACCCTCTAAAACCGTGATGTTTTCAGCAGAGTAGCCGGTACCCGGTGCGTGGGTTCCTGGCTGTTCGGCCAGGGCTTCTTCGGGCTGCAGGGAGATCGATGCCATAAAGCTCCAGACTGGATCAAAGATGCGAGCTGCCGGTGCGGAAACAACTGCCCTACCAGCGCCCAACATAAACAAAACGAACGGCTTATGTTGCTTTAGCGATGTACGTAGTATAGCATGCCGGGTTGGTGAGAGAACGCCACGGTACGCTCCCCTTCGGCGCCGGCACCCCGCTCGATCGCCGCGCGCCGCATCCTCGCTCGTCCTCGGCGATCCCTACATCTCCCCGCCCTGCCCGCACTCGCTATACTCCGTCTGAGATCATGTCCGCTCCCGCCTCCCGCCAGCCTCCTGAGCCAGGCCCCTACGCCCGTCATCTACCCTCGCTCGATGGCCTTCGCGGGCTCGCCATCCTGCTCGTCATGGCGTCGCACCTCTTCCCCGGCAACACCGACCAGGGTGGCCGCCTTCTACGCTCAATCGGCATCGCCCTCAGCCACGGCGGCATCGGCGTCGATCTCTTCTTCGTTCTCTCCGGCTTCCTCATTACCGGCATCCTCTACGATTCCCTTCACGAGCAGCACTTCTTCCGCATCTTCTACGCCCGCCGCGTCCTGCGCATCTTTCCCCTCTACTACGGCGTCCTCTTTCTGCTCCTCATTCTCACCCGGCCACTCCACATCCACTGGCAGGGCATGCAGTGGCCCCTCCTGCTCTATCTCCAGAACACCGGCTGGGTCATGCCGCTCTATCGCTTCCACCCCTCAGCCACCCTCAGCCTCGATCACTTCTGGTCACTCGCCGTTGAAGAGCAGTTCTACCTCGTCTGGCCATTTCTCGTGTATCTCCTCCGCCGTCGCCGACCCCTCGTAGCCGTCTGTCTCCTTCTGTCGCTCGGCTCGCTCTGCCTGCGCCTGGTGCTCGCCCTCCGCGCGACGGACTTCAACATCATCAACCGCGACACCCTCTGCCGCGCGGACGCCCTTCTGCTGGGAGCCCTGCTCGCCATTCTTCTGCGCACCCCAGGCTGGCATGACCGCGTTCTGCGACAGGCATCCTGGATCGCCGTATCCGCCCTCCTCCTCTCCATCCTGGGCTTTGGTGTGGAGACTGTCCTCTTGCGAGCCCTGCCGGCCTGGCGCTTTCCCCTCGAAGCCTTCGCCCTGGCCCTCCGCTACACCGTCTCGGCCGTCTTCTTCACCGCCCTTCTGGCGCTCTGCCTGCGTCCCGGCTCCTTCTTTGAGCGCCTCTTCGTTCACCCTTCCCTGCGCTTCTTCGGCCGCTACAGCTACGGCCTTTACGTACTCCACCTCATCCCGCTGCCCTTCCTGCTCGGCTTCTTCCGTCGTCTCATCGCGCACAGCACCCCCAGCAAGGGGGTCTCCGTCGTCGGAGCCGGCGTGCTCTCCTTTGCCTTGGCCGTGCTCGCAGCCGTCCTCAGCTACCACCTCTTCGAGCGCCCATTCCTCCGTCTGAAGCGCTTCTTCGCCTACCACCGCGCAGCGGCCCGCCCCGGCTCTCCCGGAACCACCTGACCACCAACCAAGCCGCCACCACCCCGTCGCGATCGGTGCCTTATCCCCCATCGGGTATACTCAGTTGGTTGTATAAAAACGCAGCAAGAGAGCAGCACCTATGCCAAAACTCAAGACGCACTCGGGAGCCGCGAAGCGCTTCCATAAGACCGGCTCCGGCAAGTTCAAGCGCGGCCAGTCCAAAATGCGCCACATCCTCACCTCGAAGGCGACCAAAACCAAGCGCAAGCTCGGCGGGTCAGCCCTCGTCTCTGAGGCGGATTCGCACAAGGTCGCCCGCATGATCCCGTACGCCTGACCTCCAGGCAAACCGGGTCAGCAACATGTCTTATGTCGAGCCGCACCGTAAGTCTTTCTCCTGAAAGCCGATGCATCGGGCCGCAACTGCGTACCAGGCCCCTGGATCTCCTCACCGAATCCACCGAGACATAAGGTTGTACAGCGAGTGAAGAGGCCACCCTTACCTCCAGCCGCTTAAACGAAGGTCGCAAAAGGAGTCTGTGCCATGCCCCGTGTCAAACGGAGTACCAAACGTAGCGATCGCCGCAAGAAGATCCTCAAGCGCGCAAGCGGCTACTTCCTCACGAAATCCAAGCTCTATCAGGCAGCGCAGGAAGCCGTCGAGCGCGGTCTCATGTTCGCCTACACCGGTCGTAAACAGAAGAAGCGGCAGTTCCGCTCGCTCTGGATCGTCCGCATCGGCGCCGCCGCAAAGCTGAACGGCATGAGCTACTCAACCTTCATCGACGGCCTCAAGAAAGCCGGCAACGGCCTCGATCGCAAGATCCTCGCCGACATCGCCGCCAACGACGCCGCCGGCTTCACCGCCCTGGTCGAACAGGCAAAGTCCGCTCTGGCCGCATCGAAGTCCACTCAGGCAGCCGCCTAGGCGGATCGCGAGCATCATCGAGTGTGAGCAAGGGCGCGAAGCGATTCGCGCCCTTGCCCGTTTTGCCCCCTTCCGCAACGGAAGCATCCGCACCTGCACAATCCCCCGCACAGCGGACAATCCGCCCCGAGCCGCCCGATCCCGTCGAAAAGAATGGAATTTGCACGGGCGTCCGGTCTAAAATCGTCAACATCCCCCAGAACTGATGCAGATCGGCAGGTCTCTGGAGCGTATGGTGGAGAACGATCGGATCGATGGCTGGCGCGCAATAGCCGCCTATCTGCTCCGCGACGAGCGGACTGCCAAGCGTTGGGAGAAGCATCGGGGTCTCCCCGTTCGACGTGTGCCTGGCGAAGGCCGCGCCAACGTCTACGTGCTGCGCAGCGAGGTCGAAGCCTGGCTGCAAGGCCGAACCGGCCTGCAGACCGGCTCAGCTGCCAACACCTCCCCGGCACCAGAGATCCTGGACGACGTCCTAACTCACATCCCGGATCACATTCCAGACCCCATCCCAGCCTCCGGCGCCATGGGAGCTTTCCACGGGTTCTCCCGGGAAAGCTGGTCGTCCGACACACCCCTTCCTGCCAGCGACCCGTCCGCTCTCTCCACCGAAGCCGCAGTCACGCACGCCGCCGCGCCCGGCTCCGCCCTCCCGAACGATGCTGTCCAGGTCGACCCCGCGCCCGGAGGTCTGGCCCGCTTCCAGTTATCTGAGCACATCTCCCTTCTCGTAAGCGCCTTCGGCCTGTTGGTCTTGCTCGCGGCCACCGCGGTCCGTTTCTTCCACGTGGGCCCGCTTGAAGCCATCATGTTCGCCTCGGAGTCGGGGCCCTCTGGCCTCGCCGCGCCCGCCGGCAACACCTCGCACGACAACGGATATCTGCGCGCCGTCTTCCTGTGCGACCAACGCTCTCCCGCCTCCCTCGAGCAGGCCCGCGCTCTCTTCGAAGAGGCCATCGCCCAAAATCCCGACGACGCCCCAAGCTACGGCGGTCTGGCCAAGACCTACCTGCTCTTGCGCGAATACACCACCATGCCCCACGCCGAGGCCTACAGCCGCGCCCGAGACGCCGCCGAGCACGCCCTGCAGCTCGATCCCAATCAGGCCGAGGCGCACGCAGCCATGGGCTTCATCGACTTTTTCTGGCTGTGGAAGGCGCCCGAGGCCGAGCATGAGTTCGCCCTCGCCACCCGCATCGATGAACACAACGCCCTCGCGCATCAGTGGTACGGCTCCATGCTCATGCATCAGGGCCGCTCCGCTGAGGCACTCGCGCACTTCGATCTTGCACAGCGGCTGAACCCGACCTCAACCGCCGTCCTCGCCAGCAAGGCCCTGGCGCTCGGCTTCAGCGGGGAGAAAGACGCCGCCATCCAGCTGCTCGAGTCCATCGACAGCGGAGGCCGGGATGCGGCCATGGTCCATCGCAACCTCGCCCTGCTCCATCTGGTCGCACCGCGCGACACCGGCCGCTTCCTGGCCGAGATGGAGCGCTTCGCCAGTCTTCGCCACGACACCGGCGCCTTGCCTCTCCTTGCCGAGGCCACCAGGACCTATGGGGCCCAGGGCGAAACGGCGATGTGGCAGGCCATCCTTGATGGCGAACGCGCCACCCATCCCGATGCCGCTCACCCCACCTATCTCATGGCCCAGGCAGAGGCCATGCTCGGCCATGAGGATGCCTCGCTCCGCATGCTGTCCTGCCTGACCGAAGACCGCGATGCGCAACTCATGGGTCTGGTGCTCGAGCCCGCGTTTCTCCCCCTGCACCGGAACGCGGAATTTACGCACCTCGCAGAGCGGCTGGGGCTTGTGTACCCTGCAGTAGCCACGCGATAGTCGTACGCGCGTATCCGCCCGGAACAGGTATCTTAAGAAGTGTTATGTCCGAGCCATCTGCTGTTCTGGAAAAGAGTAACGGGACCGAATCCGCCTTCGAGTCCTGGGGTCGATACCCGAAATACGACGCGCACCTGATCCCGCTGCAATGGCAGGGAGACTACCCCGCCGTCATGGAGGGTGTGCACGACAGCAGCCTGCCCGTCGGTATGGGCCGCAGCTATGGCGACGTCTGCCTGCTCAACGGCGGCAACCTCCTCGTCACCACAGGCATGAACCGTCTGCTGGCCTTTGACCCCGAAACCGGCGTCCTTACCGCCGAAGCCGGCATCACCCTGGCTCAGATCCTCGACTTCGCCGTGCCGCGCGGCTTCTTCCTTCCCGTCACCCCCGGCACCAAGTACGTCACACTCGGCGGCGCCATCGCCAACGACATCCACGGCAAAAATCACCACATCGCCGGCACCTTCGGCTCGCATGTCCCCGCCTTTGAGCTCGTCCGCTCCGATGGCACCCGCATCCTTTGCAGCCGCGCCGACAATCCCCAGATGTACGCCGCCACCATCGGCGGCATGGGTCTCACCGGCGTCATCACCTGGGCCCAGCTCAAGCTCCGTCCCATCGTCTCCCGCAAGATCGACTACGAGGGCATCCAGTTCCACGGTGTCGACGAGTTCCTCGACCTCACCAAGCACAGCGAGCACATCGAGTACACCGTCAGCTGGATCGATTGCACCTCAACCGGCAAGAACTTCGCCCGCGGCATCTTCATGCAAGGCGACCACTCCCCTGTGCCCAGCGACCTCAAGCCCTCGCCCGAGCCAAAGCTCGTCTTCCCCATCGAGGCGCCCGGCTTCGCCCTCAACAAGCTCTCCGTCAGCCTCTTCAACACCGCCTTCTTCCACAAACAGATCCACAAGCGCGTCGTCGCCCTGCAGGACTACGAGCCCTTCTTCTATCCGCTCGACAAAGTTCTCGATTGGAACAAGCTCTACGGCAAAAGCGGTCTGCTGCAGTTCCAGTACGTCATCCCGTGGGACCACGCCCGCGAGGGAACCATCGCCATCCTGCATGAGGTCGCCAAGAGCGGTCTCGCCAGCTTCCTCGCCGTTCTCAAAGCCTTCGGCGACGTCCCCAGCCCCGGCCTCATGAGCTTTCCCAAGCCCGGCATCACCCTCGCGCTCGACTTTCCCATCAAGGCAGACCGCAGCTTCCCTCTCTTCGAGCGGCTCGCCGACATGACCCGCGAGTTCGGCGGCCGGCTCTACCCGGCCAAGGATGCAGCGATGACCGCCGCACAGTTCCAGGCCTTCTATCCGCAATGGCAGCAGTTCGCGCAATATCGTGATCCCAGGCTGACCTCCAGCTTCTGGGAGCGCGTTTCAGGGGAGACAGCATGACGGACGCGGAAACGAGTGGCGGCACGGTCGCCACCGCAGGAACATCGCCGCAGGAGCTCGCTCATCGCGGGCGCGGCGTCCCCAAGAAGATTCTCGTCCTCGGCGCCACCTCCGGCATCGCTGAGGCCACCTGCCGCATCTGGGCGCGAGAGGGCGCCAGCCTCTTCCTCGTCGGTCGCAATGCCGCCCGTCTCGAGGTCGTCGCCGCCGATCTGCGGGTCCGCGGTGCCGCCGAGGTCTACACCGCCGTCGTCGATCTCGACGACACCGCCCGGCACCCCGAACTGCTCGCCCACGCCGTCAACACCCTCACCGGCCTCGACGTCGCCTATCTTACCCACGGCGTCCTCGGCGATCAGGCCGCCGCCGAGCAGGACTTCGCCGTCGCCGAGCAGATCCTGCACACCAACCTGATCTCCGCCATCTCGCTGCTCACCTGGCTCGGCAACTTCTGTGCCCAGCGACGCTCCGGCGTCCTCGCCGTCATCAGCTCCGTCGCCGGCGATCGCGGCCGCAAATCCAACTACCTCTACGGCACCTCGAAGGCCGGCCTCAGCGCCTTCCTCGGCGGCCTGCGCAATCGCATCGATCGCGAAGGTGTCACCGTCCTCAACATCAAGCCCGGCCCGACCAGGACCGCTATGACCATCAACATGCCCAACAACCACAAGTTCGCGGACGTGAACCAGGTCGCAGCCACCATCGTCAAAGCCGTCGCCGCCAAGAAGGACACGCTCTACGTCCCCTTCCAGTGGCAGCCCATCATGTTCGTCATCCGGCACATCCCGGAGCGCGTCTTCAAGAAGCTGAATCTCTAACTAGAAGCAGCGGCAGCTTCTACCTGCCGGCACTACATCGCCTCTTCGTCCTCAAAACTCTGCTGTTGCTGCTGCGCCATCATCTGCTGCCGCGTCAGCGGTGGCGGCTGGTCCGGCAGCGCCGTCGCCTTCTCCACCAGCATCGACCAGTCCTCCGGCACCGGCAGCTCCTGGTCAAGCGAGAACGAGCCCTCACTCGGCGTCACCCGCACCGCCACCGTCAGCTCGGAGTCCGCCCGCCCGCGAAAGATCCCATGCGTCGGCGGAACATCCGCATAGTCCCGCCCCACCGCCGTGCGAATATGCCGCTCACTCGCCACCAGCCAGTTCGTCGGATCAAACCCAACCCATCCCAGCTGCGGAATCAACGCCTCCACCCACGCATGCGTCGCCGACGCCACCGAGCGATCCGGCGCACTCGACCCCGGCGCAGACTCGCCATGGTAGAGATACCCCGACACATACCGGCACGGAATGCGCAGCTTCGTCCGCACCAGCGTGATCATGATGTGCGCAAAGTCCTGGCACACCCCCTTCCGGTTCGTCAGTGCCAGATCAATCGGCGAATCCACCTTGGTCGACTTCGGAACATAGTCGAAGTACTCATAGATCTGCTGCGACAGATGGTGCAGCACCATCAGCGGATCGTCCCGGCGGCGCACATCAAATGTCCGCGCCAGCTCCTCAAGCGCCGACGTCGGCGCGGCAAACTCCGACGGAAACAGCATCTCCCAGTAGTCGCCTTCATGCACCAGCTGGTCCAGATCCTCCCACGCCTCCGGTGCCAGAAACGCCGGAACGATCGGCACCGGCTGCATCTCCACCAGCGACTCCGCCACGATCACAAGCTGTCCGTGCGGCGCCGGAATGTCGAAGTGATGCACATGGTTCGCCAGGTGGTCCCGATACGAAAACACCCGGCACCGCGGCGAGACCGACAGGTGAAAGGTCAGGCAGCGCTGCAATGCGTCTGACCGCGGATGCATGCGCGTCTCCATCATGGATTCGCTGACCGCGTTCGAATACAGGAATTTGGTAAGGTGCCGGATGGAGTAGTGCATGCCTGAGCGTACCCCGACTCCGCACCTTCGACCATCGCCTTCCCTTGAAAATTGCTGAAATAGCGCTTGGCGATCGTGCGGTGCAGCGCGGCACCTATTTGTCGTTTCTATACTGGTCTATGTTGCCGGGAAATCTGCGGCCCAGCCGCATCGTCGATCTCTCAAAGGAGATTGGGTACTCAAGGCAGGATCCGTTGTTCATGCGGGTCCGTGTCAAGCACCACGCGCACGGGCGGGCGCGGTGGCTCGTGCGGGCGCTCGGGCTGCCATTCCGGCTCTTTCCAACGCTCTTCGCGGGCTGGGCGGATGACACCATCACGCGCATGGGCGTGCATGCCACAACCCATATCGACGCGCCCTGGCACTACGGTCCGGCCGACAGGCAAGGACGGCGTCTTCCAACCATCGACGAGATGCCGCTCGAGCTGGGCTTCGGTCCGGGCGTCGTCTTTGACCTCCGGCACAAGGCGGAGGGCGAAGCCATCACCCGCGCAGACATGGAGGCAGAGCTCGAGCGGACAGGCGCCGGCCTGGGCCCGGGAACAATCGCCCTGATCCGGACAGGGCGCGACCAGTACCTGGGAACAGCGGAGTATTGGAAGCGCGGCACCGGCATGAGCGCGGACGCAACAGAGTTTCTGCTGGAGCGCGGCGTGCTCGTGATGGGCATCGATCAGTGGGGCTGGGACCGCCCGTTCCACACACAGATCGCGGAAAGCAAACAAACCGGCAATCGGGAGCTGTTCTGGGAAGCGCACCTGGTCGGGCGGCGGCGGCCGTACTGGCACATGGAGCAGCTACGCGGTCTCGGCGATCTGCCCAGCCATGGCTTCTACGTCTCGGTCCTGCCCTTGCGGATCAAAGGGGCATCGGCAGCTCCGGCGCGGGTGGTGGCATTCCTGTACGAGTAGGTGCTCTCTGCTTACCCTCCGCGAGCGTCTCCAGGCTCCGTAAGATCGCGATGGCCCGGAGTCGCCGGCGGAGCCAGGCGATGGCCAAGTCGGATCATAGGTTTCTCTACCAGGTAAAAACTGAGAAGTGCCATGCCAAACGTCGCCACATAGCGCCACGGCCGCTCCGTCAGAAACATCCACCTGGGCGCGTGCAGTCCAACCGAGGCCAGCCCCCCGATGAAGAAGAGCGGATGCCACAGATACAGGCTGTACGAGAGCCGGCCCACGAAACGCAGCGGCGCCCATTCGAGCAGGCGCGTCGTAAGGCTTTGCGGGTGCAGCATCGTCGCCACTACCCAGAAACCAAAGCCAAAGAACAGCAACGGTGGCCGGTTCAGCATCCAGTTCAGAAACGAAGGCTGCCTGCCCAGGGTCACGGAATCGATCAGATAGGCCGCCTCCTTCACCACGACCGTTCCCAGGATCGCAACCCACGGCAAAAGCGTACGAACCACACCCTCTCGCACCGGCTTGCGCTGCAGCAGCAGCGCAAACATCGCCGGCACCATCAGGTAGCGAAGCAGGAACTCCGTATATCTCCCGCAATTCTGCAGGTCATAGATGGTCGTAAAGGACGTCGCCGCTCGCGTCCATACCCAGAGCCCGGCAACGCAGGCCGCAAACACCAGCACGCGCCCTCGCCGAAACCAGAACATCAGCGCGGAGAGCAGGAGATAAAAATGCTCCTCCACCGAGAGCGTCCAGAAATGTCCAGTCAGAAACCATCGCCCGGTCGTGTCGGCGACGTGGTATAGGTAGTTCTGGTAGAGAAACAAAGCGCCCAGCAACGCCGGCACCCGCTCCCGCGCAATCCCCAGCCAGCTCAGCAGTGCGATCGTGGCCACGTACACCAGAGCTGCAGGCTGTATCCGGCATAACCGGCGTATGTAGAAGTCGCGAACCCGAAACTGCCCTAGTAGCGCCTCGTCCTCGAGAATGCGCGTGCAAACCAAAAGCCCGCTGATCGCGAAGAACAGGAACACACCCAGGCCCCCATACTCATGCCACGCCGCGTTGCTGTGCCCGCGGAAGCTCCATGGCTCATCATGAGCCATCAATACCGCCACGATCGCCAGCGCCCGCCAGCCATCAAAACTCGGCAGATAGCCCGAGCGCCGAGCGCCACGAACCCCCGTCGTCGCGTCTGCCCGGCTGGCCGTAGCTCCCACCTGCTCTCGCCTCCCACACCGCTGGACTCATCCTAGTGGATCAGGCTTTCTCGCCCAGTCAGGATCTCCTGCCCGGCACATCGTGCAACCCACGGCATCGCCCCCGAACCTACCGCCCCGCCCTATCCGTCTCGATTTTCGCCACCTATAATAGAGATACCCATGGCAGACGATCAAAACGACCTCCCGCTGACCCCGCAAGACCCGCCCTCCCCGCAAGACGCCTCAGGAAACGTTCCCCCGCCCGCAGGCACCCCGCCCGGCGGTGACGGCCCCGGCTCCACCATGACCGGCCCCGGCGCCCTCAATCTCATCCCGATCAACATCGAGGACGAGATGCGCCGCTCCTACCTCGACTACTCCATGTCGGTCATCATCGGCCGCGCCCTGCCCGATGTCCGCGACGGCCTCAAGCCCGTCCATCGCCGTATCCTCTTCGGCATGCAGGAGATGGGCCTGCAGTTCAATAAGAAATACACCAAGTCGGCCAAGGTCGTCGGCCACGTCATGGGCAACTACCATCCCCACGGCGACTCCGCCATCTACGACACCATGGTCCGCCTCGCGCAGGACTTCTCCCAGCGCTACCCCATGGTCGACGGCCAGGGCAACTTCGGCTCCGTCGACGGCGATCCACCCGCCGCCATGCGCTACACCGAGTCCCGCCTCACCCGCGTCGCCGGCGAAATGCTCGCCGACATCGACTCCGACACCGTCGACTTCGCCCCCAACTACGACGAGTCCACCCAGGAACCCACCGTCCTTCCCGCCCGCCTGCCTAACCTCATCATCAACGGCGGCACCGGCATCGCCGTCGGCATGGCCACCAACATCCCGCCCCACAACCTCACCGAGGTCATCGGCGCCTGCATCGCCATCCTCACCCGCGCCAAGGACGAATCCCGCTCCGACCTCGAGCTCGTCCTCGAGCACGTCAAAGGCCCCGACTTCCCCACCGGCGGCTACCTCTACGGCCGCTCGAACATCGCCCAGTCCTACCGCACCGGCCGCGGCCGCTTCATGATGCGCGCCAAGTGCTCCATCGAGAACATCTCCGGCGGGCGCCAGGCCATCATCACCACCGAGATCCCCTACCAGGTCAACAAGTCCACCCTCATCAAGCGCATCGCCGAGCTCGTCACCGAAAAGATCGTCGACGACATCTCCGACGTCCGCGATGAGTCCGACCGCGACGGCATGCGCATCGTTATCGAGCTCAAGCGCGGCGCCGAGCACCAGATCGTCCTCAACCAACTCTACAAACACACCGCCATGCAGGAAAGCTTCTCCATGATCTTCCTGGCCGTCCACAACGGCCAGCCCAAGGAGCTCCCCCTCGACCAGGCCATCCACGCCTTCCTCGATCACCGCATCGAGGTCGTCCGCCGCCGCACCGCCTTCCTCCTCGCCAAAGCCCGCGATCGCGAGCACATCCTGCTCGGCTACCAGATCGCCCTCGACCACCTCGACCGCGTCATCCAGATCATCCGCCAGTCCAACTCCCGCGCCGACGCCCGCGAGAACCTCTTCGCCTTCTTCTCGAACCGCCGCATCTCCCTCCGCGGTACCGAGATCGCCGGCATCACCCTCGATCCCGCCAAGTACGCAATCGACCTCGCCGGTGGCAGCGTCTCCGCCCAGCTCTCTTCAGGCACAACTGGCGCCACCGCCGCAACCCTGATCCTCTCCTACAAGCAGATCGACGCCATCCTCGAACTGCAGCTCTACCGCCTCACCCAGCTCTCCATGGACGAGCTCTTCAAAGAACTGGGCACCGTCCGCGACAACATCGCCGAGTTCGAATCGATCCTCGCGTCCGAGAAGAAGCTCCGCCGCGTCATCACCAAAGAACTCGAAGAGATCCGCGACAAGTACGGCGACGAACGCCGCACCCTCATCCTCGACGAGACCACCGAGCTCACCCTCGAAGACCTCATCGCCGACGAGCAGGTCGCCGTCACCGTCTCCCACACCGGCTACCTCAAGCGCACCCCCATCTCCACCTACCGCCAGCAGCGCCGCGGCGGCACCGGCCGCATCGGCATGAAGACCCGCGACGAAGACTTCGTTTCCCAGCTCATCATCGATTCCACCCACGCCTATCTGCTCTGCTTCACCAACACCGGCCGCGTCTACTGGCTCAAGGTCTACGAGATCCCCGACATCTCCGCCGCCGGCAAAGGCAAGGCCATGGCCTCGCTCGTCGCCCTCCAGCCCGGCGAAAAAGTCGTCACCATCCTCCCCGTCCGCGACCTCTCAAACGACAATCACTTCGTCCTCTTCGCCACCCGCAATGGCACTGTCAAGAAGACTCCCCTCAAAGACTTCTCAAACGTCATGGCCCGCGGCATCATCTCCATCAACATCGACAAGGATGACGAGCTCATCACCGCCAAGATCACCGACGGCCAGCAGGTCATCTTCCTCGCCACCCGCGATGGCCTCGCCATCCGCTTTAACGAGACCGACCTCCGCGCCATGGGCCGGCCCGCCACCGGCAACCGCGGCATCTCCCTCCGCAAGGGCGACTACGTCGTCGGCGCCGCCGTCACCCCCTCCAACGAAGCCCGCAACCGCCAGCGACTCGAGCGCGCCCGCGACAAGGGACTCACCTCCGTCGTCGAAGCCGCCATCGACGAAGCCGGCTTCACCCTCCCCGACACCACCACCACACCGGGTGCCCCATCTTCGGCGCAGCCGGGCGGCAGCACGGCTGAGGCTAAGGTGGGTTCCCCTGCAGCCGCCTTCACCAACTCCCCCGGCGCCCCCGACGGCCAGGAAACCCTCGGCTCGGACCTCGTCATCGACCCTGAAAAGCTCGCCAAGCTCGAGAAACTCGACGCCCAACTCGGCCTCACCCCCTGCCTCATCCTCACCGTCTCCGAAAACGGCTTCGGCAAGC